>NZ_BMJY01000009.1:227-112451 GCF_014643695.1 Microbacterium album
GCCCGCCAACCAGGCGCGCAGCGCCCGGCGCGCGAAGCAAAGCGAAGCGCCTCCCCCGAGGAGCGGCCCCTCGGGGCCCGACGAGCGGGAGGAAAAAAGAAGAGCGTGGGAGAAAAAGAAAACACGCGGGAGAAAAAGAAAAGGAGCAAAAGAACCCACCCGTCACCGGGCCCGGCGGCGACCCAGGAGCACCGAGCCCGCCAGCAACGCGAGGAGCGCCGCGGCGATCAGCCACGTGGAGGCGGTGCCGCCCGTGGCGGCGATGGGGCCGCCGTCGGGCCGGGCGGGACCGACGGGCTCCGTCGGATCGGGGGCCGGCTCCGTCGGGTCGGGATCGGGGTCCGGCGTCGGGTCCGGCTCGGGGTCCGGCTGCGGGTCCGGGCCGGGCTGCGGGTCCGGATCGGGGGCCGGGAGCGCTTCGTAGGCGAAGGCCCGCGGCGCCGTGGCGGTGCCGGCCGGCGTGGTGACGGTTACGTCGACCTCGCCCGGCGCGTGCCGCGGCGTCGTGACCTCGCAGACGTCCTCTCCCCCGACGCGACCGCACGTCACGTCCGTGCCGGCCACGCCGCCGAACGCGACGGAGGGTTGCCCCGCCGCCCGCTGCAGGAGAGCGGGGGGCGGGAACAGGTCGGTGCCCGCGATGCTCACGCGCGTGCCCCCGCTTTCGGGCCCGCGGTCGGGAGAGACGCGGGTGATCGCCGGCGGGGCTGCAGCCACCGTGACGGTGAAGCTCGTCGCCCCGCAGGCGCCGCCGTCGTCGCACACGCGGACGGTGACGCTGAACACGCCGGGCCGGTCGAACCGGTGCTCGATCGCGAACCGTGATCCATCGAGCGCCAGGGGCTCCGGCCCGCCGCCGAAGTCGACCGTGGCCGTCCAGGTGTTGTCACCGGGATCGGCGAAGGTGCCCTCGGCGCGCAGGGTTCCGCCCGGGGCGAGCTCGGCGTCGTCGATCGGCGACAGCGCCGGGGCCACGTTCGTGACGGTGATCGTGCGGCGAGCGGTGTCGGCCAGGCCACGTTCGTCCGTGACGCGCACGGCGACGTCCCGCGTGCCGAAGGAGCGCAGCTCCACGTCGACCTCCGCGGTCGCGGCGTCGTCGAACTCGCCGTCGCCGTCGAGGTCCCACGCGAACTCCAGGTCGCCCTCGCCGGTCGAGGCGGCGGCGCTGTACGTCGCGGTCGTGCCCTCGGCGACCTCGGTCGGACCGGCGATCGCCGCGACCGGCGGCGGGAGCTCGCCAGGCGTGATGGTGCCGGTCCCCCGGGTCGCGATCACGTCCCGCCCGGAGGACGCGCTCGCGGCCGAGACGTCGAGCAGGAAGCGCTGCGGCGCCTCCCGCTCGCCCGCCTCGACCGTCACCTCGACGACCGCGGACGGGTTCTCGGCCGTCAGCTGTACGACTCCGGACCCCGCCACGCCGTCCGGGGTCGGGTCGCCCTCCTGCCAGGGCGCCGTCACCGACCAGGGCACCGTGACGGTGTCGCCGGGCACCAGTTGGGGGGCCGAGATCGTGAAGGGCACGACCACGGTCTCCGCCGGGGCCGGGACGATCTGGTCGCTCGCCTCCACCAACACGGGCTCGTCGTCGACGATCGTCGCCTCCGCCGTCCCGGTGCCGATTGTGACTCCCCGCGGGTCGAACAGCTCGACGGTGAACGTCTCGTCCGGCTCCAGCACGGTGTCGCCGTTGACCCCGACCGGGACCGTCGCGCTCGTCTGCCCCGGCGCGAACGTCAGGGTGCCGTCGGCGCCGATGTAGTCGCCGGTCGAGTGCGCGGTGCCGTCGACCGTGCGCCACGACACGGACGTCTCCGCGTGGCTGGGACGGTCGAGCGTGACCTCGAAGACGACGTCGCGGCTGCCGGTGTGTCCCTCCGTCACCGGCGCGGGTGACGAGACGGAGACGGCGGGCGCGGGATCGTCGTCGGAGATGGACACGGTCGCGACGTCGTCGCCCAGCGACGCCCACGCCGGCGGCGACGACAGGACCACCTCGAAGGCGCGCTCGAGACCGTCCTGGGCGATGTCGTCGTCGAGCGTCGGCACCTCGATCACCGCCGTCGTCTCGCCCGCGGGCACGACGACGCTGCCGCTCGTCGCGACATAGTCACGGCCTGCCGCGGCGGACCCGTCCCGCGTCTCGTACGCGACCTCCAGGTCGACGCGCGCGGGATGCGTGATCGTCACGTCGATCCGCGCGACATCCCCCTCGGCGACTGACGCATCCGCGACGGAGGCCTCGATCCCGGGGCCCCGCACCTCCGCCAGCCGCTCGAGCGGATCGCCGACCTGCGCGAGCGCGAGACTCTGGTGGAACGCGCCGCTGATCGCGGCGTCGATGGCCGCCACCGGACGGTCACCGGGCATCGGAATCAGGGTGGGCACGTCGACACGCGTGCCGGCCGGCAACCCGATCTGGCCGTTGCGGTTCCAGCCCCAGCCCAGCACGCTGCCGTCCTCGCGGATCGCGAAGCTGCCGACCGTCCAGTGCTCGATCGCCACCACGCGGGGTCCCTCGGGCAGGTGGATCTGCTCGGGCAGCGGGCGGACGCGGTCCGGCGCGGACTGTCCCTCGGTGCAGCCGAGCGCGCAGTCGTAGTCCTGGCCCCAACCCCAGACCGTGCCGTCCGTCTTCAGCACGAGCGTGCTCTGCAGGCCCGCCACGACCTGGGCGACCTCGCCGGGACCCATGCCCTGCACCTGGCCGACGATCCACCCGTGCGTGTTCGGCGGCAGGGTGCGGCCGATGTAGCCGTTCACGCCACACGAGAGCAGCTCCCCGTCGCGGGTGAGGAAGAACGCGCTGCCCGCGGTCTGTTGAACGACGGCCTGGCGGATGTCGTCTCCCACGCTCTCGATGACGACGGGGAGGTTGCCGACGTTGCCGCCGCCGGGTGCCTTGCACGGGTCGATAGAGCCGCTGCCGAAACCGAGCACGCGCCCGTCCTCCAGCACGGCGAGGTTGCCGTGCGTCGCGACGGCGATCTGCGCGACACCCGTCAGCGGTTCCGTGCCGGTCGGGTCGAGCACGAGGGTGGGATGCGGTCGGTATCCCTGCGGCACGCCGTCGCCCGCATGGCCGCCGCTGCTCCCCCAGATCGCGACCTGCCCGCCGTCGAGGATCGCGGCGAACTTGCCGCCGTGCCCCACATGGGAGCCGAAGGCGCGCGCACGAAGCTGGGACCCCTCTGCTCCGCCCACTCCGAGCACGGGACCCGGGACGAGCCGCGTCGGTCCACCCGGCCCCGTGTGCCCGGCACCGAGGTGCGAGGCCGAGCCCCACGACCAGACGAGCCCCTCCCGGTCGATCCCCGCCCCGGCGACGCCGTTGAAGCGGATGTCGCGGAAGGACGGCAGCGTCGAGACGGTCGGGGCGAGGTTGTCGCCGAGCACGCCGATTCCCGCCGTGCCGTAGGAGGCCGTGCCCCACACCACGAGCGGCCGGCTGCGGCTGAGCACCGCGTAGGTCACCTCGCCCGCGTCCCCGACCGCCGCCGAGTAGACCGCACTGCCCCCGGCGACCTGCTCCGCCTCGGTCGGCGTGGCCGTGCCGCCTCCCCACGTCACGAGCGTCCCGTCGGCGCGCGTCACCGCCGCCCGCGCGCCGCCGGCCGAGAGCCCGGTCACCGCCGCGCCCTCCGGGAGAGCCACCGCCCGCGGGACCGAGCGGTCCGCACCGGGCGCGCCGCCGCCGAGCTGACCGACGTCGTCGCGTCCCCACGCCCACGCGGTTCCCGCGGCGTCCAAGACGAGCGAGAACCCGTCTCCGGCGGCCAGGCGCGCCGGTCGCGCGCCGTCCTCCCCGAGCTCGATCGCCACGGGAGCGCCGATCTCGGCCGGCCCCTCCCCGAGCTGGCCGCGGTCATTGGCGCCGCAGCCGTGCAGCGTGCCGTCGGCGAGCGCGATGAGGAGGTGCCCGGCGCCGCCGGCGAGCGCCACAGCCGGCCCCGGAAGCCCGGGCACGCGCGCCGCGGTGCGACCGGCCTCGGTGCCGCACGCTCCTCCCGTGACGTAGACGTCGCCGTCGCTCACGACCGCGGCGAAGGTCCCCGCCGCGGCGACGGCCGTGGCGTCTGTCAGCACACCGTCGGGGCCTCGGACGAGCTCGGGCACGTTGCGCGACGTCGCGGCACTGCCGGTGCCGAGCGCCCCGCGGGCGTTCGGCCCCCAGGCGGCGGCGGTGCCGTCGGCGAGGAGCGCGATCCCGATGCGGTTGCTGTCCATCTCGGTCACCGCGGGTCCTTCGACCCCCAGCTGTCCCGTGCCCGACAGCCCTGTGACGGCCACCGGTGTACCTGCCTCGGCGTTGCTGCCGCGGCCGAGCTGGCCGTCGGTGCCGTATCCCCACGCCCACAGGGCCCCCGTGTCGGTGAGTGCGAGGCCCATGCGATGTCCGGCCGCCACGCGCCGCACGCCGTCGAGGCCGCGGATGTCGGCGGGCGTCCGGGACAGCTCGACGTTGCCCGCCGAGCGCCCGAGCACGAGCGAGTTGACCTCCGGAAGCTCACCCCAGGACGAGACGGTGCCGGCCATCCCGTCGCCCGGCACGTCGGACGTGCCCGGGTTGCAGTCGTCGTCGACCCCGTTGCCCGGGATCTCCGTGCGCCCCGGGTGGACGAGCGCATCGGTGTCGTCGCAGTCGGCGGTGGCGACCCAGCCGTCGGCGTCGTCGTCCACGTCCACGACGCTGAGGTACCAGTTCTCGACGGCACTGCCGCCGTGCGGCGCGGTGACCACGAGGTCCAGGTGGAAGACGCCGAGGTCGTCGCGCGTCGGCGTGAAGACGAAGGTGTCCCCGCTGCCCGCGGGCTCGCCGTCGAGCAGCCACTGGGCCGTGCCCCCCGAGAACGGCACCGAGAGCGTGAACTGCTCCCCCGCCTTGGCCGTGAGGAACACGCTGCCGTCGTTGTCGATCGTGGGGCGGTCCCCGCGATCCAGCGTCAGCGGCGCGTACGCCACCGACACTGCGCCGTCCTCCGCGGTCACGCGCACGCCGATCACGCCCGGCGTGGTCACGGTCGGCACGAATGACGCCGACTCCCCGGCCGCGTCGTCGAACGCGCCGTCGCCGTCGAGGTCCCACTCATACGCGGAGATCGCGCCGCCCGTCCCGGCCACCGAGGCACGCGCGTCCACGGCGAGCTCTTGCCCGACCGCCGCCGTGTACGGGCCGCCGGCATCCGCGACCGGCGCGGTGCGGGGCACGGCCGACTGCGCCTCGAGCCCGGCGATGACGCCCTCCAGCCGTTCGGCGTAGGCGCGCAGCTCGGCGGCCATGGCCCCCTGGCCGGTCTCGAGCCGCCCGAGGTTCTCCTGCATGGCCGCGACCGTCCGGCCCGCGGCGTTCGCGAACGGGCCGGCATCGCTCGCCACCCGGTGCGCCTCGGTCATCTCCTCCGGCGTCAGACCCAGGTTCAGCAGCGTCTGGCGCTGCGCGGGCGTCCACGTGCCCGTCCGGAGCCGACCTGCCTCCACCACCATCCCGTACACGGTCTCGTCCCAGCGGGTCAGCTCGCCGACGCTCTCGCGCAGCTCCGCGACGGCCTCGCCCGTCGACTCGCTCGCCACCGCGAGCGCCAGGGCCAGCTGCCGCAGCTCCCGCGCGTGGATGAGCGCCCACTCGCCGTCCGACGCGTACGTCGCCCCCTGATAGCGCTCGAGCGCGTGCAGGAACGCGTCGGCGAGCGCGGTCTCGGTGGCCGAGGGCGCGGCGAGGCCCTCGAGCGCGGCCTTCGGCCCGAACGCGGACGCGGCCGGCAGGGTCTCGATCGGCTCGATGACCGTGGGCTGGCGGTAGTCGTGGTCGGGCGGGTCCTCCGCGATCGCGAGCCAGCGGTTGGCCTGGGAGGCGGCGAGGTCCACGGTGCCCTGGATGACCGCGGCAGGTCCGCCGGAGGCGGGCGTGAGCTTCTTCTTCAGCGCGACCATCTCGTCGATGAGGGTGATGAACCACCCGGGCGACGTGATGATGGCGTCCACGAGCGACTTGGGGTCCTTGCCCTCGTACGCGCCCTTGAGCGCCTGGACGAGGATGCTGGTGGTGATCCATAGTGCTGCCGACTCCGCGGCCTGCCGCTTCAGCTGTCCGATCGAGTCCCGGTACGGCGGCAGCACCGCGGGGTACTGCACCGTGATCGCGCCCGGGAAGACGCTGTCGTAGACCGGGTTGTAGACGCCGTCCTGGCAGTTGTTGATCACGACGTCATAGGTGCCCTCCCCCAGCGCGCCCTGTGGTCCGGTGATCGCGAGGATCTCCTCCAGGAACGCCCCCGAGCTGCCGAAGCCGATGACCGTGGCGGGTTTCGTGCCGTCCGCCTGCGCGAGCTTCTGGAACGGCCGCGCCGAGCCCGCGGCGACGATGAAGATGTCGGACGCCGGAAAGGCGAAGTCGTTGGTGCCGCCGGGCAGGCAGGTCACCACGGAGCGCAGCGCGCCGTGGGCGCGGATGACGCCGTTCGCGCCCGCCGTCATGCGCGGTTCGCCGTCGCCGAAGTACAGCAGGTCGCCGCCGGCCGCCCCCGCGGGGCTCGCCGGAGCGGCCACCATCAGGGACACGAGCAGGATCACCGCACCCAGGGAGGCGACGAGCCGACGGAGCGGAGATCGGAGGGAGGACGGACGCAGGAGGGAGGCGGTCATGGGCACACGGTCTCGGGTTCGGCGCAGGCGGGGGCCGCGCGGGCGCGACCTGCGCCCAAGGGCATGGTGACGCACGTGTGTCCCGGGCGGACAGGGACGGCCGTCCTCGTCCGACCAGGGACATCCGCCGTCGGTTCCGCGACCGCCAGACGGTGCCTATGCCATGAAACCGAGCGCCTCGCAAGGTTCATGCGCTCGAAACAGCCTGCCCCTACGCTGGCGAGATGACGGTGGCGGGAACTCTGGGCGTGGAGGAGGAGTTCCATCTGATCGACGCCGGTAGCCGCAAGCTGTCGGCGCGTGCGCCGCAGCTGCTCGCCCGCCTCCCCGCGCGCAGCTACTCCGCGGAGCTGCAGCGCACGACGGTCGAGACGAACTCCGGGATCGCGCGGACGCTCGACGACCTGCGGCAGGACATCCTGGGCCTCCGACGCGGGCTCGCGACGGTCGCGGCCGACGCCGGCCTCGCGATCGCGGCGGCCGGCACGGCTCCGCGCTCGGAGTTCGCCGACTTCGAGCTGACGGCCAACGGAAGGTTCGGGCGGATGCAGGAGCAGTACCGGCTGCTCGTCGACGAGCAGCTCATCTGCGGCGCGCACATCCACGTCGGGGTCGACGACCGGGACCTGGCCGTCGAGATCGCGCAGCGCGTGCAGCGCCACCTGCCCACCCTGCTGGCGCTGTCTGCGAGCTCGCCGTACTGGAACGGTCACGACACCGGTTACGCGAGCATCCGCACGATCATCTGGCAGCGCTGGCCCACGACCGGAGCGACGGGCCCCCTCGCGTCCGCCGCCGAGTACGACCAGCTCGTGGCCGACCTCATCCGCACGGGCGTCATCGCCGACGAGAAGATGGCGTACTTCGACGTGCGCCCGTCCTCGCACGCTCCGACGCTCGAGCTGCGCGTGTGCGACGCATGCCCGGTCGTCGACGACGCGGTGCTGCTCGCCGGGCTGTTCCGAGCCCTCGTCCTCGCGACGGCGCGCGACGTCGAGGCGGGCGTCCCGTTCACGCCCGTCGCCCCGCCGCTGCACCGCGCGGCCATCTGGCAGGCGGCGCGCGGGGGCCTCAGCGGCAACCTCCTGTCGCTCGACGCGCATCCGCGTCCCGTGCCCGCCGCGGCGGCCGTGCGCGGCATGATCGCGGGCCTGCGTCCCCAGCTCGAGGAGCTCGGCGACTGGGACGAGGTGCAGCGACTGGCCGAGACGCTGCTCGTGCGCGGCAACTCCGCCGATCGCCAGCGGGCGGGCTTCGCCGAGCGCGGAGACCTCGACGACGTGGTGGACCTCGTCGTGGCCGAGACCCAGGGGCCCGCCGAGGGCATCGTGCCCGAGGTGCCGGCGCTGCGCACCTACGCCTCGCGCGCCGGCGACGAGGCCGTCGGTCCGGGCGCGCGCCCCCGGCCGCAGTACCGCCGGATCGTCGACTTCTACCGCCGGCTCAAGCCCGCCGCGATCGAGGAGCGCCAGGAGCTTCGCGACCGGCTGGCGGCCGAGGCCGAGCTGTCGTTCACGGTCGACGGACAGACGCGCGGGTTCCACGTGGACCTCGTGCCGCGCCTGGTCAACTCGTACCAGTGGTCCGAGCTGCGGGCCGGGCTCGAGCAGCGGGCGCGCGCGATCGAGGCGTTCCTGCAGGACGCCTACGGCGAGGGGCGGATCTTCCGCGACGGCGTCGTGACGGCCGCCGAGATCAAGGACGGGCCCGGATGGCGTCCCGAGGCCCTGCGTCTGCCTCCCACGGCCGTGCGCGCGCCGGTCATGGGATTCGACGTGGTGCGCAACGAGTTCGGCGGCTGGCGCGTGCTGGAGGACAACGTGCGCACTCCCAGCGGCATGGCCTTCGCGATCGCGGCCCGCGAGATCATGGACGGCGCCGCCGCCGAGCTCGTGCGCCCGCCGCGCCTGCTCGATCCCCGCGCCGCGCTGCCCGCCCTGAGGCGGACGCTCGCGGCCCATGCCCCGGGCGGGACGATCGTGCTGCTGTCCTTGGGCGGCGACAGCTCCGCATGGTACGAGCACCGCCGGCTCGCGGCGGGCGCCGGTATGCTGCTCGCCACGCCCGACGACGTGACGGTCGCGGACGGGCGCGTCGTGCACCTGCCGACGGGCGCGCCGATCGATGCGCTCTACCTGCGGCTGGACGGAGAGCTCGCCGACCTCCGGTCGGTGGCGCATCCCGAGCTGGGACGCGCGATCCTCGACGTCGCGGCCGAGGGGCGGGTGGTGCTCGCCAACGCGCCTGGCAACGGCATCGCCGACGACAAGGCCGTGTACTGCCTCGTGCCCCAGCTGATCTCGTATTACCTGGGCGAGCGGCCGCTCATCGAGTCCGTGCCGACCTATCGGCCGGGCGACGAGGCCGAGCGACGCATCGTCCTCGAGCGGGTAGGAGAGCTCGTGACCAAGCCCGTCGACGGTCTCGGGGGTCACGGAGTGCTGATCGGTCCGACGGCGACCGCGACGGAGGTCGCGGAGCGGCGCGCGCAGATCGCGCGCGAGCCCGACCGCTGGGTCGCGCAGGAGGTCGTCACCCTGTCCTCGCATCCGACCTTCGCGGGGACCGTGCTGGAGCCCCGGCACATCGACCTGCGCGCCTTCGTGTTCGTGCGCGGGACAGGCCCGGACGACGTGGAGCTCGCCGACCTGGGCCTCACACGCGTCGCCGCCGCCGGGAGCATGATCGTGAACTCCTCCCAGGGCGGGGGCGCGAAGGACACCTGGATCCTGGGACCAGAGGACTGACGACAGGAGGAGACCCATGTGCGGACTCGCCGGCGAAGTGCGCTTCGACGGACGCCCGGCCGACCTCGACGCGCTCGCGGAGATGACCCGATGCCTCGTGCATCGCGGCCCGGACGGGACGGGAGTGTGGGGTAACGGTCCCGTCGCGCTCGGACACCGCCGCCTGTCGATCATCGACCTCAGCCCGGCGGGCGGGCAGCCGATGGTCGACGCGCACCTGGGGCTCACGATCGCGTTCAACGGCTGCGTCTACAACTATCGCGAGCTGCGCGCGGAGCTGGAGGCGGCGGGGCACCGCTTCTTCTCGACCTCGGACACGGAGGTCGTCGCGAAGGCCTACGCGCAGTGGGGCAGGCAGTGCGTGGAACGCTTCCTGGGCATGTTCGCCTTCGCGATCGTGGAGCACGCGTCGGGCCGCGTCATGCTCGCGCGCGACCGGCTCGGCATCAAGCCCCTCTACCTCGACGCCCGGCCCGGACGGCTGCGCTTCGCATCGACGCTGCCGGCGCTGCTCGCCGGCGGCGGCGTCGACACGTCGATCGACCGCACCGCCCTCGCCCACTACATGACCTTCCATTCGGTGGTGCCCGCGCCGCGCACGATCCTGACCGGCGTGCGCAAGCTGCCGCCGGCGACGGTCCGGATCGTCGAGCCCGACGGCACGCAGCGCGACCACGTGTACTGGGAGCCCGAGTTCACGCGCGATCCTGCGCGCGCCGACTGGACCGAGCGCGACTGGCAGGACGCGCTGCTGGAGGCGCTGCGGACGGCGGTGGACCGCCGCATGGTCGCCGATGTCCCGGTCGGGGTGCTGCTGTCGGGCGGCATCGACTCCAGCCTCGTCGTCGCCCTGCTGGCGGAGGCCGGGCAGACGGGCCTCGCGACCTTCAGCATCGGCTTCGACTCCGCCGGCGGCGAATCGGGCGACGAGTTCGAGTACTCGACGCTCGTGGCCCGGCGGTTCGGCACGGATCACCACCGCATCCGGATCGACGCCTCGCGGCTCCTTCCCGGCATCGACGGTGCCGTGCGGGCGATGAGCGAGCCCATGGTCAGCCACGACTGCGTGGCGTTCTATCTGCTGAGCGAGGACGTGTCCCGCTCGGTCAAGGTCGTCCAGTCCGGGCAGGGCGCGGACGAGGTGCTCGGTGGTTACGACTGGTACCCGCCGCTCGCGAACGTGCCGCGGGACCAGGCCGCCGAGGCGTACGCGCGGGTCTTCTTCGACCGCAGGTTCGCCGAGCTCGACGGACTGCTCGCGCCGGAGTGGCTGCCGGACGAGGACGCGCCGTCGGCCTTCATCGCGGAGCGTTTCGGGCGCCCCGGCGCCGAGACGTCCGTGGACGCCGCGCTGCGGAACGACACCACGATCATGCTGGTGGACGATCCCGTCAAACGCGTCGACAACATGACCATGGCGTGGGGGCTCGAGGCCCGCGTGCCGTTCCTCGACCACGAGCTCGTCGAGCTGGCCGCGCGCATCCCGCCCGCGCTCAAGCTCGCCGACGGCGGCAAGGGCGTGCTGAAGCGGGCCGCGCGCGGCATCGTGCCCGACGAGGTGATCGACCGGAGGAAGGGCTACTTCCCCGTGCCCGCGATCCGACAGCTGGAGGGGCCGTACCTGGACCGCGTGCGCGACGTCCTCACGGACCCCGCGACCCTCGAGCGCGGCCTGTTCGACCGTGCCGCGGTCGACCGGATGCTCGCCTCCCCCAACGACACCCGGACCACGCTGGGCTCCAACGCGCTCTGGCAGCTCGCGCTGCTCGAGCTGTGGCTGCACGAGCACGGGATCCGCTGACGACCGCCCCGGCTACGACCGCGACAGGATCGAGGCGACCGACATGACCGACATGACCGACACCACCGACACCACCGCCGACATCCCCGCGACGCGGGACGGCGCCGAGCCGACCGACGCGGTCGCGCTGGGCGACGCCCTCGCGGAGGCATGGGGCAGCTGGGGTCCGACCATGACGCCCGACGCCGGCCGCGTCGCCTTCATCAGCGACCGCTCCGGCCGCCCCGAGCTCTGGGTGCAGGACGTCGACCCGGACCGTCCCCCGGCGCCTGCTCGGCGGATCCCGCTCACCGAGGACCCGGTGGTGGCCGTGCAGTGGTCGGCGGACGCGTCCTGGCTCTCGGTCGCGATCGCGACCGACGGCGGCGTGCGCACCCAGGTGTGGGTCGTGCGACCCGACGGCTCCGACGCCCGCCGCATCTCCGGCCCCCCGTCGGTCCACGCCGAGCTCGGCCCGTGGACCCGCAGCGGCCACCACGTCGTGGTGACCTTCCCGGGCGAGGAGCCCGAGGAGCCGACGCGGTCCTTCCTGGTCAACCCGGTCACGGGCGAGTCGCGCCTGCTCGCCGTCGGCGATCTCGTGCACGTGCTGGACCTCTCGCTCGAGGAGCGCCTCGTGGTCCTGCTCGACGGGCGCCGGGGTCAGCAGTTCTGCGTGGTCGTCGACCGTCTCTCGGACGAGAGCCATCCGCTGCTGCCCGGCGAGAGCACCGGGTCGACCGACGTCGCGCTGCTGCGCCGGGCGCCCGACGACGTACCCGCCCCGCTCGTCGCCTACGTCGTCACCGACGTCGGGCTGCCCCGCCGGCAACTGGTCTCGATGCCCCTGCACGTGGAGGGCTGGCGCGGCCAGAAGCGCGTGCTCGCCGCGCGCGAGGACGCCGAGCTGGAGGCGTTGGACGCCGACGACGCCGGGCGGCTGCTCCTGCTGGTCTGGAACGTCGCCGGACGCAGCGAGCTCGAGCTGCTCGTGACGTCGACCGGCGAGCGGATCCCCGTGCCCGAGCTGCCGGGCGCGGTGGCGGCGACGCCCGTGCTCAGCCGCGACGGGCACGCGGTGATCCTCGCTGTGGAGGGACCGGCGCAGCCGCGCTCGCTCTGGCACCTGGACACCGGCACGCGCCGCTGGAGCCGGATCAGCGAGAGCCCGCGCCTGCCCACGCAGGAACTGATCGAGCCCACGCTCGAGACCTTCACCGCCAGCGACGGGCTGGAGCTCACCGGGTGGCTCTACCGCGCGCGCGGCGGCGACGAGGGGCCCGGCCCTGCCATGCTCAGCCTGCACGGCGGGCCCGAGGCGCAGGAACGGCCCGTGTTCCACCCCCAGCACCAGGCGCTCGCGGCGGCGGGGATCACGGTATTCGCGCCCAACATCCGGGGTTCCTCCGGTTTCGGGCGGGCCTTCGTCCAGGCCGACGACGTCGGGCGCCGCTACGACGCCTTCCGCGACGTGCTCGACGCGCGGCGCCACCTCGTCGAGGCGGGTATCGCCGATGCCGACCGCATCGCCGTGACCGGCCGATCGTACGGGGGCTATCTCACCTTCGCGTCACTGGCCTTCTCCCCCGGCGAGTTCGCGGCCGGGGTCGCGATCTGCGGGATGTCCGACATGCTGACGTTCTATCGGGACACCGAGCCGTGGATCGCCTCGGCGGCCTACAGCAAGTACGGGCATCCGGTGAGCGACCGGCCCCTGCTGAAGGACATCTCCCCGCTGCGCGCGGCGGACCGGATCGAGGTTCCGCTGCTGGTCGTACACGGAGAGCTCGACACCAACGTGCCGCTGGGCGAGTCGCTGCAGATGGTCGAGGCGTTGCGTGAGCGTGACCGCCCCGTCGACCTCCTGCTGCTGGAGGGCGAGGGCCACGAGTTCCGCCGTGCCGAGTCACGCAGGACCCTCGTCGAGCACATGATCCGCTTCCTGCGCGAGGCGCTCGGCGTGCCCGTCCCAAGAGGAGAAGCGTAGTCGCCGACCCGGTGCTCAGGCCAGGGCGACGGCCATTCTCGACGCGCGCGCGAGCGCGGTCTAACCTGCGATGACAGCACCCCGAAACGACGCCACGAAAGGGGCTTCCATGACCGACGTCGCCTCCCAGGGACCGGCTCCGAGCGAGGAGAACCGCCCGATCCTGACCAACCGTCAGGGGCATCCCGTCTACGACAACCAGAACTCCCGGACCGTGGGCGACCGCGGGCCCGCCACGCTGGAGAACTACCAGTTCCTCGAGAAGATCAGCCACTTCGATCGCGAGCGGATCCCCGAGCGTGTGGTGCACGCGCGCGGTGCGGTGGCCTTCGGGCACTTCGAGGCGACCGGCACGTGGGGCGACGAGCCGATCGCGAAGTACACGCGTGCCAAGCTCTTCGCCGAGCCGGGCAAGAAGACCGACCTCGCGATCCGCTTCTCGACCGTGATCGGCGGCCGCGACTCCTCGGAGGCGGCGCGCGACCCGCGCGGGTTCGCCGTGAAGTTCTACACCGAGGACGGCAACTGGGACCTCGTGGGCAACAACCTCGCGGTGTTCTTCATCCGCGACGCGATCAAGTTCCCGGACGTAATCCACGCGCTCAAGCCCGATCCCGTGACGTTCCGGCAGGAGCCGGCGCGCATCTTCGACTTCATGTCGCAGACGCCCGAGGCGATGCACATGCTCGTGAACCTGTTCAGCCCGCGCGGCATCCCGGCCAACTACCGCACGATGCAGGGCTTCGGCGTGAACACGTACAAGTGGGTGAACGCCGAGGGCGAGACGCACCTGGTGAAGTACCACTGGATCCCGCGCGCCGGCGTCAAGAGCCTCACCGAGAAGGACGCCGCGAACATCCAGGCCACCGACCTCGGGCACGCGTCGAAGGACCTGTACGAGGCCATCGAGCGCGGCGATCACCCCCAGTGGGACCTGTACGTGCAGCTCATGAGCGACGACGAGCACCCCGAGCTCGACTTCGATCCGCTCGACGACACCAAGGTGTGGCCGGAGAACGAGTTCGAGCCGAAGCTCGTCGGCACCATGACGCTCACGAGCAACGTCTCGGACCACCACAACGAGAACGAGCAGATCGCGTTCGGCACGGGCGTGCTCGTGGACGGCCTCGACTTCTCGGACGACAAGATGCTCGTCGGCCGCACCTTCTCGTACTCCGACACGCAGCGCTATCGGGTGGGGCCGAACTACCTGCAGCTCCCGGTGAACAGCCCCAAGAACGCACGCGTCGCGACCAACCAGCGCGGCGGGCAGATGTCGTACGGCGTGGACCTCGGGGAAGGCCAGAACCCGCACGTCAACTACGAGCCGTCGATCACCGGCGGCCTGCGCGAGGCCGAGTACCCCACCCACGACGAGCAAGGGCCGGAGATCCGCGGGCGCCTCACGCGCAAGCGGATCCCCCGCACGAACGACTACACGCAGGCGGGCCAGCGCTACCAGCTCATGGAGCAGTGGGAGAAGGACGACCTCGTCGCCAACTTCGTCGACCTCATCGGCCAGGCCGCCCGTCCCGTGCAGGAGCGCATGGTGTGGCATTTCCTCATGGTCGACGACGAGCTGGGTCTGCGCGTGGGCGAGGGGCTGGGCATCTCGGTCGACGATGTGAAGCACCTGGAGCCGCTGCAGAGCCAGACGCTCAACGACGAGGAGCTGCAGCGCCTCGCAAACCTCGGCAACAACGGCCCGCGCGACGTCACGGGTCTGAAGATGACCCACGTCGTTCCGAACGAGCACGTGGTGATCGAGCGCTGACGCGCCCCGGGAGGGGCATCCCGTCAGGGACGTCCCTCCCGGGACTCGCGGGTCAGCCGGGCGGATCGCCGAGCTCTGACAGCTCGAGCAGCTCGCGCAGGTCGCTGACGATCCAGGCGGCGCCGGCGTCGCGCAGCCGCTCCGGGCCCGCGTAGCCGCCCGCGACGCCGACCGGCTGGAAGCCCGCCTGCCGTGCGCACCTCATGTCGTACTCGGTGTCGCC
The DNA here is from genome assembly GCF_014643695.1 of Microbacterium album. Classification (GTDB taxonomy): domain Bacteria; phylum Actinomycetota; class Actinomycetes; order Actinomycetales; family Microbacteriaceae; genus Microbacterium; species Microbacterium album. The sequence goes on from NZ_BMJY01000009.1 coordinate 15,381, forward strand.
GACGTACACCGCCCGGCGCCGCAGGGGGCGGTGGGCCCGCAGGATCGCGAGCTTGTCCGAGGTGGACGTGTGCACGGAAGCGAGCAGCTCGCGAAGGCCGAAGCGGGCGGCATCGGCCGCGACGCTCGCGTGGGACGCCGCGGACACGACGCCCACGTGAGCGCCCCCGGCCGCGAGTGCCGCGAGCGATTCGCGGGCACCCGGCCGGGCAGCGGCGCTTCCACCGATCATGGCCTCGTTCCACTCCGCCTCGGCTCGCGCCAGGTCCGCCGGCGCCACCCCGAGGGCGCGGAACATGTCGTCGAACGGCAGGTGGAAGCGCTCGCCGAACGCCGCGGGGTCCAGCCGGCCGAGGCCCCGCGGCTCCAGCACGCTGTTCAACGCGCCGCGGGCACGGTCGTGATCGAGCACGACGGTCCCGTTCCAGTCGAACAGCACCAGCAGGTCGCCGAACTCGACGGCGGCGGGCGTGCGATCCGCGGAGGCGACGGGGCCGCTCACGCGGCCTGCCCGACCGCCGCGCCCAGCTCGGCGGCCGAACCGACGCGGAGGCCCGTTTCCGAGCTGTACACATGCACCCGGTCGGCGCTCGTGCCGACGGTCACGCGCTGACCGGGCCGCGGCGCCTCAGCGATGCCGCACCGGAACGAGACGGCCTCGCCCCGGTCGCTGATCATCTGGACGACGCGATCCATGCCGGTCGCCTCGACCAGCCCCACGACGCCGGAGACGCGCCACGGCGCGTCCGCGGCGCCGACGAGTCCGAGGTCCTCTGCCCGCACTCCGAGGGTCACGCCCGCCTCGCGCGGCACCGGGCCTTCGAGAGACGAGTCGCCGGCCGCCGTGACCGCCAGGAGGTTCATCGGCGGGCTGCCGATGAATCCCGCGACGAACAGCGTGGCGGGCCGGGCGTAGAGCTCGTCCGGCGTGCCGACCTGCTCGAGCCTGCCGTTGTGGATGACGGCGATCCGGTCGGCCATCGCCATCGCGTCGAGCTGGTCGTGCGTGACGTTGATCCCCGTGGCTCCCGCCGCGCGCAGCATCGAGGCGATCTCGAGTCGGAGCACGGCGTGCAGCTGCGCGTCGAGGCCCGACAGCGGCTCGTCGAGCAGGACCACGCCGCTGCGCCGGGCGAGCGCGCGGGCGAGCGCGATGCGCTGCCGCTGCCCGCCCGACATCTCACGCGGCTTGCGGTCGAGCAGGTGCTCGACCTGCATCCGCGTCGCCAGCTCCACCGCCCGCGACTCCGCCTCCGCCTTCGACAGCCCGAGCCCGTGGCGCAGGCCGAGCGTGATGTTGGAGCGCGCCGTCAGATGCGGATAGAGGGCGAAGTGCTGGAAGACGATCGCCACATCCCGCCGGTGGGGCGGGACATCGCGCTGCGGCGCGCCGTCGATGAGGATCTCGCCGCCGTCGGCCGGCTCGAGGCCGGCGATCACGCGCAGCAGGGTGGACTTCCCCGACCCGGACGGGCCGAGGATCGCGACGTTCTCGCCGTCGGCTACCGAGAGCTCGACGCCGTCGAGCGCCACGACATCGCCGAACGACTTGCGCACGCCCTGGATGTCGACCGCGCCCACGTCACTGCCCCAGGATGCTGTCGACCGTGGCGGCCGCGCCGCTGACGGTGGCCTCGGGGTCCGCACCGGTCTGGAGCTGCTGGGCCATGGTCCGGAACGAGTCATTGATCTGCGCGGTCACGTCGCCGTCGAAGCCGCCCCAGGGCGTCAGCTCGTAGTCGTAGGTCCACGCGTAGGTCAGCTGCGGCGTGGCCGAGGGGCTGGCCAGCAGCTTCTCGGCCGCGGCGGTGTCGACGGGGATGTAGCTGAAGCCCTCACCGCTGGCCGCGAGCACGCCCTCTTCGGAGAGCAGGTTGCCGACGAGCTCGTTCGCGAACGCCGCGTGGCAGGCGTCGTCGCTCAGCACGATCCAGCCGTTGCCGCCCGCCGGGAGGGGACCCTGCACACCCTCGACCGTCGGCAGGTCGATCGGGAGCCACTGGAACGAGTCGCCGATCGCGTCCTGCAGCATGGCGACCACCGAGGTGGTGCTCACGAGGAACGGCACATTGCCGCTCATGAACTGGCCCCACGCGTCCTGGTCGTCGACCACGCCGAGCTCGAGGCCCGCCTCGTGCATGCGCGTCCAGATCGACAGCGCGTCGATCCCGCGCTCGTCGGCGAACCCGGCGCTGCCGTCCGGCGCCACGAACGTGCCGCCCGCGCCCTGCACGAACGCCTGCGCGAACCAGTCCGCGAGCCCCAGCGTGGGGATCGACACCGACGGCTTGCCCGTGTGAGCGGTGACCTTCTCGGCGGCCGCCATCCACGCGTCGTAGTCGGAGATGTCCGCCGCCGCGCCGGCGCCGGCCGCCTCGAGCGCGTCCTGGTTGACCATCAGCACGGGGGCCGAGATCTGGGCGGGCGCGAGGTAGACCGTGCCGTCGATCGTCCCGGCGGGCAGGAACTGCCGCTGGTAGGTGTCGGGCAGGGCGTCGACATCGATCGGCGCCGGGTCGTAGGTGTCCACCCAGAACCGCAGCTGTCCGAGCCCGGCCATGATGAGGTCGGGGCGCTTGCCCACGGCGATGTCGGCGACGATGGTCTGCGTGAGGTCGTCGTAGCTGGAGGTGGGCGACGCGACGGCGCTCACCTCCACGCCGGGGTAGTCCTCCCGCAGCTTGGCCACGGCGACCTCCATCGCCTCCTCGGCCTGCTGGCCGAACGTGACCGTGAGCGAGACCTCGCTCGGCTCGCAGGCGTCGATGCTCGCCGCCTCGGCGACGGCGGCGCCCGGGCCGGCGGTCCCGCCGCCGCATCCGGCGAGGACGAGGGAGCCGGCGGCGAGCGCCGACAGGGTGAACGGGGCGTGCTTCTTCATGGGGGGCTCCAGTTTCTTCGGGTGGGTGGGGAGGGGCTCTGGGGAGGGGGGCGGCGGGTCAGCCGGGGATCTCGGTGCCGCTCATGCCCTGTACGAAGCGCTTCTGCGCGAACAGGAACAGCAGCACCACGGGAGCTGTGACGATCGCGGCCCCTGCGGCGAGCGCTGCGTAGTCGAAGCCGATGTCCATCTGCTGGAACACGGCGAGCGCGAGCGGAGGGGTGCGCAGCTCGGGGCTGCGGGCGACCAGCAGCGGCCAGAGGTACTCGTTCCAGTGGACGAACACCGAGAACACGCTGAAGGCGGCGATGCCGGGGGCGGCGAGCGGGGCCACGACGGTCACCAGGATGCGGCCGTGTCCCAGGCCGTCGGCGCGCGCCGCCTCGAGCAGCGCGTCCGGGATGGCCGTCATCTGCTGCCGGAGCAGGTAGATGCCGAACGCGCTCGTCATGAACGGCAGGATGAGCGCCGCCATCGAGTCCGCCAGACCCACCGCGTTGATCCCGATGAAGGTCGGGATCAGGGTGGCCTGCGAGGGGATGAGGAGGCAGGCGAGCACCAGCGAGAGCGCGATGCCCCGCCCCGGGAATCGCACCTTGGTCAGGACGTAGGCGGCGGGGACGCAGGTCAGCAGTTGCAGCAGGAGGATGCCGCCCGTGACGATCACTCCCGTGACGATCGCATCCCCGAGTCCGCCGCGTTCCCAGGCTCGGGCGAACCCGGACAGATCGATCTGCGAGGGCACCAACGAGATGCCCTGGAAGAAGATCTCGTCCGCGGGCGAGACCGCCGTGCGCAGCATCCAGTAGAAGGGGAAGATCGACACCAGCACCGCACCCGCGAGCACGATCCCGGTGCCGAGCTGTGCCAGCGTCCGCAGCAGCCTCGCCCGGGCGGCGGACGAGCCCCGCGTGGGGGAGGTCGTCGAGCTCGCGCCCGCCGTGCTCGGACTGGTCGTGGTGGCGCTCATCGCGCTCCTCCCGTCAGGGTGCGCCGCTGCAGGATGCCCACGGTGATGAGCGCGAGGAGCAGCAGCAGGGACAGCGCGGATGCCGCGCCGAGATCGAAGTAGCTGAAGCCGAGCTTCCAGATCATGGTCAGGATCGTCTCGCTCGAGCCCTGCGGGCCTCCCTGCGTCATCACGTTGACGGTGTCGAACACCTGAACGGACGCCAGCACCGACAGCACGGTCGCGAACACGACCGTCGGCCGCATGATCGGGAGGGTGACGCGGGTGAGCTTGGCCCACCCGCGGATGCCCTCGGCGCGGGCCGCCTCATCGATCGCCACGGGGATCGTCGCGAGTCCCGCGAAGAAGATCATCATCGTGAGGGAGGCCGTGCGCCAGACGCCCACGAGCGCGACCGTCAGCAGCGAGGTGGAGGGGTCCCCCAGCCAGTTGACCGGGGCCAGCCCCAGCACGGCCAGCAACTGGTTCGCGAATCCGTCCTGCGCGTTGAAGATCCAGCGGAACACCACGGCCATGGCCACGAGGTTCGCGGTCATCGGCAGGAACAGCAGCGTCCGCACGAGCGGACGCGCCCGCCCCGCCCGGTTGGCGAGAAGCGCGAGTGCCAGGCCGAGCGCGAGGCTCGGCACGATCGTGAGGGCGGAGTAGACCAGCGTGTTGCCGATGGCCTGCAGGACGATGGGATCCGTGAGCACGCGCTGGTAGTTCGCGAGCCCCACGAACGTCCACGGCCCGCCGGCGATGGGGATGCGGAAGAAGCTGCCCACGAAGGAGAGCAGGGCCGGCACCAGGACGAAGAGGACGATGCCCGCCGCCGCCGGCAGCACGAGCAGGAACGGCACGAGCCTGCCTCGGCGCGCACGACCCGCCGCCGCACGCGTCGCCGAGACCTCCGCCGTGGCGCGCGCGGGGGGCGGCGCCGTCTCCGCGAGGGTCATGCTCCCACCTCGGCCCGCGCCGAAGCGGTGTCGACGAGCGTCTCCGCGGCGAGGGCGACGACGTTGCCGTCGGTGCCCAGCGCGAGCACGACGTCCCGACCGGATGCTGCGTCGCCGGCGACGACGAGGCCGCCGGCGAGGGGCGACGCGAGCTGGACCCGGCCGGTCTCGGCCCCGTCCAGGCCGATCGTGCGGACGGTGCCGTCCAGCCCCGCGAGCAGCAGCACGTCGCCGTGGAGCACGGGCGGGGCGAAGACCGGATGGGCGCGCTTGGTGTACGACGCCATCGGGAACGGCGCGTCCCCGTCGATCGGGAGGTCCCAGATGGTGGCGCCCGTGGCCGGGTCCAGCATCCGCAGGCCGTGGCCGGCCACCGTGACGACATAGCCGCGGGGGGTGACCACGGGGCTGGCCGGGCTGAAGCCGCCCGGGTGGGACGTCGCCCAGCGCGCCGTGCCCGTCGTGCGGTCGACGCACGCGGTGCCGCCGAATCCCGGAAGGAGGACCGCGTCCTCGCGCGGATCGTGCACGGCCGTGCCGGTGATGAGCAGAGCCTTCAGGTCGAAGAACGACGCCCCCTGGTCGACGGACGCGGTCGCCCACACGGTCTCGCCCGTCCGCGCGTCCAGTCCGACCGGGTACTGCGGCGTGGGCCAGAATCCCATCACCAGCAGGTCCCCGATGACCAGCGGCGCCCCGTGGTTGACGAGGTTGTGGTGCGGCGAGAGGTCGGTGCGGCGCCAGCGGACCTCGCCGGTGCGCACGTCGATCGCACGCAGGTCCGAGGGGTCGCCGAGGAAGGCGAGTCCGTCGGCGACGGTGGGAGAGCCCCACGCGAAGCGGCGCAGCGGATCGCTCGAGGGCAGCGTCCACAACACCTCGCCGCTCTCGCGGTCCAGCGCGTGCACGTCGCCGGACACCTCGCCGACGATCACCCTGTCGCCCGCGATCGCAGGGGTCGACTTCACGGCGGATCCCAGTGGAGTCCGCCACACGAGCGCGCCCGACCCCAGCTCGAGCGCCTCGACCCAGCCGCGTGGCTCGTCCTCCACCTGGGTTCCGGCGAAGACCCGGTCGCGGTCGACCGCGATGCGCTGGCGGTGCCCCGCTCCCCCGGTCCTCGTGCGCCACAGCGCGCGCTCCTCGCGCGGTGCGGCGGTCGTCGAGAACGTGGCGCGCGTGACGTCGGCGAGCGCAGCGGGCCGGGCTGCGGGCAGCGTCTCGGTCCGCATCGAGACGCGCTCGCCGTCCCACGTCACCCTCCGGTACGCCGGGGGCGAGTAGTCGAGGCTCGCGAAGAAGGACGTCGGGCTGTTCACGTGGAGCGTGCCGTCGACCTCGACGACGCGCGAGGTGTGCCAGTGCCCCGAGAAGGCGGCGACCGGCTGCCACGGCAGGTGCGCCGTGAGGGAGTCGTTCGGCTGGTCGTGGAACAGCAGGATCCACGGGGCGCCCTCCGGCAGCTGCGCGAGGTCGTTGCGCACCCACGCGTTCTGCAGCTCGTGGTCGAGACCGAGCTCGTGGCTGTGCCAGTCCATGGCCACGACGTGGCAGCCCGGGATGTCGAAGCTGTACCAGCGCGGCCCGAGGTGGGCCTCGTAGAGGGCGGGGTCTCCCTCATTCGTCAGGTAGTTGTTGCGGCTGATCCGGAACCCGTGCGTTCCGTTCATGTGGTCGTGGTTGCCGGGGATGACGTGCACGGGAACGGGGCTCGCGGAGAGCGCCTCGGTGTAGGCGCGGAACTCGGCGTCCAAGCCGTGGTCGACCAGGTCGCCCGTGATGAAGACCGCCTGTGCGCCCGGAGCCCGCTCGGGAAGACGGCGCAGGAAGTCGACGAGCTCGTGCGGGAGGCTGCCCTCGCGGTAGAGCCCGAAACCGGCGTCGTCTCCGTACACGGAACGGTCGGGGTGGGTCATGTGGGTGTCGGTGAGGTGCACGAACTCGAACGGCAGCTGCTGAGGGTGCTCGCGCAGCTCGAACCGGAGCGGTTCGTCGCGCTCCGCCCCGGGATCGACCCGCACCCACCATCGGTCGGTGTCGTAGCCCGCGGGGCGCGTGATGGAGATGAAGGACGTGACGACGGGCAGCTCGAAGCGTCCGTGTTCGTCCGTGCGGACGACGTCGCGGCCGTTGGTGACGGCGACGCCCTCCAGAGGCCGGGAGTCGGTGGTGGTGACGTGTCCGAGCATGGGGGCTCCTCGGGTCGGGGATCGGGTTAGATGCGGTGCTCGATGAGCACGTCCTGGGTCATCAGGAGCGCGTCCTGGCTGTGGGGCTGCTCGAGCGCGATCAGCACGTAGAGCGCGTCCAGCACGGCGAGGTGCACGATGCGGCTCGCCATCGCCTCGACGCGGTAGGCCGTCTCGGCGCTGCCCGCGATGAGGCTGAGATCGACCACCTCGGTCAGCGGCGAGGTCGCGAAGCTCGTCAGAGCCACCGTCGTCGCTCCGGATTCCTGGGCCGCGCGCGCGGCGGCGAGCGTCTCGAAGGTGGAGCCGGTGTGACTGATCGCGAAGAACAGGTCCTCGGGGCCGAGCATGCGGGCGGTGACGTGCTGGGTGTGCACGTCCGGCACGAACGTGGCGGGGATGCCCACGGTGGTGAGCCGATAGGCGATGTCCTGGGCGAGCGGGGCGGACGTGCCCACGGCCCCGACCAGCACGCGGCGAGCCCCCATGATCCGCCGCGCGATCGCCGCGAGCACCGACGCGTCGAGGGAGTCGGCGGTGCGGGCGAGCGCGTCGGATGTCGTGCCCAGGACCTTGCGGGCCACTGCGTGGGCGTCGTCCCCTTCCGCGACCGCGTCGTGCACGGCGCGGGCGCCCGGGAGCGCCTCGCGTGCGAGCGTGATCTTCAGCTCCTGATAGCCGCGCAGTCCCAGCGTCGTGCACAGGCGCACGACGGTGGCGGCGGAGCTCTCCGCTTCCTGCGCGAGCTGGGAAACGGACTTGTGGATCACCGCCAGCGGATCGCGCAGCACGACGCCGGCGACCCGGCGTTCGGCCGGCGTGAGTCCGGCGAGGGCGGCGCGCAGCCGCTCGACGAGCGGCGCGTCACCGAGGTTGCTCGGGGCCTCTGGAGTAGTGGTCGTCACGTCGAACGACGCTAGGCAGCCACAGTGAACGCACGTCGTTCCAGAGATGAACGGAGAATGAAAGTTTCATTCACCGCACTCGCTGAAACTTAATTTCACTGCGGCTGCCGCGCCCGTTCGCGCAGCGACCGATTCAGCGGCCCAGGCCGGCGCGATCCACCCGGCGGTGGTAGCGCATTCCGCCGATCCCGCCGAGCACGGCGCCGCCGAGGCTCACCAGCAGCGCGCCGATCGCGGTGATGATGCCGGCGGTGGTGAGCTCGCCCTCGTTGAACGGCAGGCGCGGGAACGTGTTGACGTTGGCGAGGATGTTCCACTGGGCGCCGGCGATCGCGGTGATGATCGCGACGACGACGGCGATGATGAGCGCCCACAGCCACACGGCGACACCCTGCAGGGCGCCGCTGAACCGCGCCATGCGTCCGGCGACGTAGCCGCCGGCGTAGTAGGAGATGAAGAGGATGACGAGGACGGCGATGGCCCCGACGATGCCGATCGTGTCGGCATTCTGCATGGCGTCGTCGGCGGCCTGGCCGGGATCGACGTTCGCGCCCAGGCCGAGGGCGGCGCCCGCGCCCGCGACGAGCGCCGTCAGGAGCACGGTCATGCCCATGGCACAGAGCCAGCCGAAGAACGCCGACCCGAACTTCATGCCGCCGAACTCGTCCTTCTCCCGCGCGACGACCTCCTCGCGGACGGTGCGGCCCGCGCCGGGCGTGATGCCCGCGCCAGCGGCGCCCGCGGCGCCCGCCGTCGCAGCCCCGTCGCGGTCGCCGTCTCCGTCGCGGTCCCGCGGCCGATCGTCGTCGTGACGCCGCTCGGCGTCGCGCGTGCGGTCCGCGTCGCGGTCTCGATCGCGGACATCGTCGCGTCGCTCGCGGCCGTCGTCGCGGCCGTCGCGATCGCGGTCCGCGTCGGTCGCATAGGCGCGCGTCGGCTCGTCGCTGCGGTACCCCGCGTCGCCGTCGCCGCCGACGTAGGTGCCGTGCTCGGCGGCGCGCGAGTCGCCGCCGTCGCGCACTCCGTCCCCGGCTCGATCCGCGCGCACGTAGGTGTTGCCGCTCTCGTCGCGGATGTAGTCGGGGGCGGGCGGATTCGGCTCGCCGCCCTCGCGGCGCGGTTCGGGTGAGTTCGTGGGAGTGCTCATGGCGGTGGTCCTTTCGAGCTCAGTTGCCTGTCCGTCCAGTCAATTCGCGGCAACGAGGACCGGCAAAGGCATTGCGAAACGCCGCGATGAGGCGTATGGGACGCGGCCGGTTTACGAAGTGTGTCGTCACGATGCGGGAATCGGCCGCGGTGCTGACTACCGTCGCTGTGTGCCCCGGCGCGCGCCGCGGAGCAGGACGACGACACGAGACGAGGCGATCCGGGCGATGACCGACACCCCTGGCGCCGCCCCGCACGCGCCGACGGTGCCGGCTGTGGAGCTCAGCGGGGTCGGGCGGACGTTCGAGACGCGAGGGCAGCGACGTCGCGTCCTGCGGGATGTCTCGTTGCGCATCCCCGCGCGCAGCATCGTCGCGATCATCGGCGCGAGCGGCTCGGGCAAATCCACGCTCCTGCGCCTGATCGGGGGTCTCGGCAAGCCGTCCGACGGGACCGTGTCGATCGACGGCACGCCGGTCGTCGCCTATGACCGCCGCTGCGCGTTCGCGTTCCAGGAGCCGCGCCTGCTGCCCTGGCGCACCGTCGAGCGGAACGTCGCCTACGGCCTGCCCCGCTCCCAGGATCGCGAGGCCGGCGCCCGGCGCGTCCGCGAGCTGCTGGGCCTCGTGGGCCTGGCCGACTTCGCCGGGCACCGCCCCCGACAGATCTCCGGCGGGATGGCGCAGCGCACCTCCCTCGCCCGCGCGCTCGCGCGCACGCCGCGCGTGCTGCTCCTCGACGAGCCGTTCGGCGCGCTCGACGCCCTGACACGGCTGCGCATGCACGACCTGCTGCTCGACGTGCACGCCGCGGAACCGACCACCGTCGTCTTCGTGACGCATGACGTCGACGAGGCGCTCGTGCTCGCCGACACGATCGTGGTACTCGGACACGACGAGAGCTCGGACGAGCCCGGCGCCACCATCCTCCGCACGGTCTCCCCCGAGCAGCCCCGACCGCGCGACCACGCGCACCCGGAGTTCGTGGCTCTGCGGCACGAGCTCCTCGCCGCGCTCGGCGTGCACCTCCACTCCGAGATCTGAGACCCCGGACCCGACGTCCGTCCGCCCCCGAAAGGACCCCGATGAGAACCCCCACGAGACTGTCGTTGCTCGCACTGACCGCCGGTGCCGCTGTGCTGCTGAGCGGCTGCGCCGGGGAGGGCTCGCGGGCCGGCTCCGGCGACGGCGATCTCACCGAGCTGAACGTCGACTACGCGACGTACAACGTCCTGAGCCTCGTCATCAAGGATCAGGGCTGGCTCGAGGAGGAGCTCGACGGGGTCGCCGTGAACTGGGTCTTCTCGGCGGGTTCCAACAAGGCGAACGAGTTCCTGCGCTCGGGCTCCATCGACTTCGGCACGACGGGCGGCGGCCCCGCGCTCCAGGCGCGCGCCAACGGAACCGAGATCAAGACGGTCTACATCACGCACGCCAGCGAGGGCTTCGGCCTCGCCGTCCCCGCCGACTCGCCCCTGCAGGACGTCGAGGACCTCGTCGGCGAGTCGGTCGCGGTCACGCGCGGCACGGACCCGTACTTCTTCCTCCTGCAGGCGCTGGACCTGTTCGACGTGCCGGTCGAGGACGTCACGCTCGAGAACCTCCAGCACGCCGACGGCCGCGCGGCGCTCGACAACGGCACGGTCGACGCCTGGTCCGGCCTGGACCCGATCCTCGCGGGCGCCGAGGTCGCCGGCTCCCGTGTCATCTACACGAACCCGGAGCTCATCAGCCCCATCTTCCTCAACGTCACCGAGTCGTTCGAGCAGCGTCACCCCGAGACCGTGCAGCTCGTCATCGACGTGTACGAGCGCGCCCGCGCGTGGGTCCTCGACAACCCCGAGGAGGCGCTCGAGATCTACGCCGCAGAGGCCGGCCTGGAGCCGGAGGTGGCCGAGCTCGCCTTCAGCCGCTTCAACCACGACGTCGACGGCGTGCCGGACGCCGCCCAGCTGGCGCCCGTGCTGACGACCATCGGAGGGTTCATGGTCGAGTCGGGCGATGTGCGCGATCAGGCGTCGCTCGATGACGCGCTCGAGAGCCTGTTCGAGCCGAAGTACGCGCAAGCGGCCGCGGAGTAGGCCGTGGCCACGCCGACACCGCCGACCAAGGAGCGGCGCAGGACCGGCGCGCCCGTGGCGCTGCTGGGCGTGCTGGTGCCCGCGCTGCTCGTCGGCCTGTGGGTGTGGAGCACGTCGGCGGGCGTCTTCACACCCGTGCAGCTGCCGCCGCCGCAGGACGTGTTCCGCGCCGCGGTCGACCTGCTCGAGCGAGGACAGCTTCTCCCCCACATCGGGATCTCCACGCAACGCGTCCTGCTGGGCTACGCCATCGGGGCGGCGCTGGGCATCGTCGTCGGCGCGATCGTCGGGCTCTCGCGCCTCAGCGAGGCGCTCTTCGCCCCGACGGTCGGCGCGTTCCGCGCGGTGACCGGACTCGCGTGGGTGCCGCTGCTGGCGCTGTGGGTCGGCATCGGCGAGGACTCGAAGGTGACGCTCGTGGCGATCGGCGCGTTCTTCCCGGTGTACACGACCGTCGCGGCGTCGCTGCGGCACGTCGACGCGAACCTGGTCGAGGCCGGGCGCGCCTTCGGCCGCGGCGGGCTGTCGCTGCTGCTCAGCGTGCAGCTGCCCGCCGCCACGCCGTCCGTAGTCGCCGGGCTGCGCCTGGCACTGGCGCAGTCCTGGCTGTTCCTGGTCGCCGCCGAGCTGCTCGCGTCGTCGATGGGGCTGGGCTTCCTGCTGATCGACTCCCAGAACAACGGACGCACCGACCGGATGATCCTGGCGATCATCCTGCTCGCCATCCTCGGCAAGCTGTGCGACAGTGCCTTCGCGCTGGCCCAGAAGCGCGTGCTCGACCGCTGGGCCTGAGCGGGCCGGTTCCCGCGCCCTGGGGCGGAGGACGACGCGTCAGGAGGCGTCGCGCAGCGCCTCGAGGCGCCGGACCCGCGGGATCACCTGCTCCGCGAAGCGGGCGAGCTCGGGCAGGTGCGGGGAGAACTGCAGCAGGAACGTCGACACTCCCACCTCCGCGTAGCGCAGGAAGCGCTCGGCGACCTGGTCCGGCGTGCCGATGAGCTCGGGACGCAGCCCGCGGTTCGACACCGAGTAGTCGCGCAGGCCCACCTCGGTGTCGAGCTTCGACTTGCTGACGAAGTCGCGGTAGGACTCGTATCCGGGGCCCGAGCGCACGTCCGTGATGCGGTCCAGCTCGGCGCGCGCCTCGTCCTCCGTGTCGCGCACGATCGCGTAGGCCGCCATGCCGAAGGCCTCGAACGGCGGCCGCCCTGCTTCCGCGCGGCGGCGGCGCATGTCGGCCACCTTGGTGCTGAGCTCCTCGACCGTGCCCCCGTGCGTGAGGTAGGCATCTGCGAACGCGGTGATGGCGGCGCGGCCCGCCTCGCTCTCGCCGCCCGCGTAGATACGCGGCGTGACGCGCGGCTTGGGCGCGAGCTGCGTGCCCTCGAGCGTGTAGTAGTCGCCGCGGTAGCTGAACGGCGTCTCGCTCCACAGGCCGCGCAGCACCTCGACGAACTCCCGCGTGCGCGCGTACCGGTCGTCGTGTTCGCTGAACACGCCGCCGTACTGCCGCGCCTCCTCGGCCCACCACGCCGAGACGACGTTGAGGGTGAAGCGCCCGCCGCTGATCTCGTCGATCGTCGCCGCCTGCTTGGCCGCGACCGCCGGGTTGTGGAAGCCGGGGCGGACGGCTGCGAGCAGCTCGAGCTTCTCCGTCACGGCGGCGAGCGCCGTGGTGACGGTCCACGCGTCCAGCGAGGGCGCGCCGGGCCCCTTGATGTCGTTGAGATTGAGCTCGGGGATGAGCGTCAGCTCGAATCCGCCGGCCTCCGCGACGCGCGCGATCTCCTTCAGATGCGCGAAGTCGACGGGCGTCTGCTCGTCCTCCACGTTGCGCAGCCATCCGCCGAAGATGGGGGTCCAGTAGCCGAATCGGATGGGAGCGGGGCGCGACGACGAAGCGGACATCCCATCCATCTTCCTCTCGCCCGGGCGGGGCCGCCCGAAATATGACGCCGCGTGACGCGATGCGGCGCGACAGGCCGGCGGGATGTGCATGCGATCGTGAGCGGGCGCGGAAGTAGGATGACGGAACGCACACCACGAAACCGGGATATCCACGATCATGGCTGAGTTCGTCCTCGTCGCCGTTCTGGGAGTCCTCCTGCTCAATGTCGTGGGCGCGCTCCTCGCCTCCATCCGGCAGCGCTCGGCGGATTCCTGGCTCCTCACGCTGCTCCTGGCGAGCACCTCCGCTGCGGCGATCGTGGCGGTGCTCGCGGTGATCACCGACGCTCCTCGGCTCGTGGAGATCTCCCTCGTGTTCACCGCGACGGCTGCGGTGACCGCGGCCATCCGCCTGACCGCGCAGCGCCGACGCGCCGGCTCGGGCGCCGGCTCGAGCGCGGGAGGACGGTGAGGATGGCCGTCGTGCTCGAGGTCGCGGGGCTCGTGCTCGTGGTCGCCGGGACGGCGTTCTTCACCGCCGGCACGCTGGGCCTGATGCGGTTCCCCGACGTCCGCACCCGCCTGCACGCGCTGACGAAGGCCGACAACCTGGGACTGGGCCTCCTCCTCGGCGGGGTCGCGCTCCTGCTCGGCGAATGGCGTACGGCGGCTCTCCTGCTGATCGCGTGGCTGTGCGCGCTGATGGCGGCATCGGTCTCGGCGCACGTCCTGGGCTCGCTGAACGCGAGCGCCGACCCCCGCGAGCGCGAACGCGCCGCGTCGCCCCGGGACGGCGCGTGACGCCGGCCCCGCTCACCGCGGTCGACATCGCGCTCGGGATCGCGGCGATCGCGGCCGCCGCCGTGACGCTCGCGGTGCGCTCGCGCGCGACGCAGGCCCTGGGGTTCCTCGTGCTCGGGGCCCTCCTCACCGGCGTGTGGCTGTCGCTCGGAAGCATGGACGTCGCGCTGGCGGAGGCGGCGCTCGGCAGCGGCATCCTCGGGGCGATCCTCGTGTGGCTCGCCGTGTCCGGTCCCCGCCGCGCGGACGCCTCCGCGCCCGCCCGCCCGCCCCGACGAGCCGCGCGCGTCGCGATCGGTGCCGTGACGGGCGCGCTGGTCACGCTGGTCGCCGCCACCGCGTGGGTCCGCGTCGCGGACACGCTGCCGCGGTGGGACTCGCCGCTGCGCGCGCGGCTGCCGGACACGGGCGTCGCCCACGACGTCACGGGCGTGCTGCTCGCGTTCCGCGCGTACGACACCCTGCTCGAGTCTGCCGTGCTGCTGCTGGCCGCGGTCGCCGTCCTCGCGCTCGGCCGCGACGACGGCCTGACGCAAGCGGCGCACCGCCGTCCGACGCCGCCGTCCACGCTGGTGTGGGCCGTGCGGATCAGCGCACCGCTCCTGCTGCTGTTCGGCCTCTGGCTGCTGTTCGCCGGCAGCTCCGACTCGGGCGGCGCCTTCCAGTCCGGCGCGGTGCTGTGCGCGCTGCTGATCCTGATGCACACCGCGGGCTTCTCGATGGCCGGGTTCGCGCGGCACTGGATGCGCCCGCTCCTGGTGGTCGGCGTGATCGCGTTCATCGTCGCGGGCGGCGCCGGCCCCGTGCTGGGTGATCCGTGGCTGACGTGGCACCCGGCCTGGGCCTTCGCGGCGATCCTGACCGTCGAGACCCTGCTGACGGCGGGGATCGCCGCGGGGCTCTTCGCGATCTACCTCGCGCTCGAGAACCCTCGCGGCCTCTCCCCCGCCCGGCCCGCGCGGCGCGGGGAGCGGGAGGACTCCGGCGCATGACCGTCACGCTCTGGTATCTGCTCGTCGGCAGCGCGATCGCCGTCGCGGCGTGCGCGCGCATGCTGCTGTCGCGCGACCCGGTCGGCCGGCTGATCGCGATGAACGTCGTGGGCGCGGGCGCCTTCCTGATCATGCTGGCCCTCGCCGCGCGCTCGGAGCAGTTCGACCCCGTGCTCGCCGCGCTCGTGATCACCGGGCTCGTCATCACGGTGGCGTTCACGGGGCTGGGCGCCGTGCTGATCCGCCGGATCGAGGGCGCCGAGGCGGCGGACGGGGACGACGACGGGGACGACACGGGCGACGACGGCCGCTCCGGCGACCGGGCGGGAGGTGAGTGATCGTGACACACCTCACACAGCTCGCCCCCGCGGCGCTGGTCCTGCTGCCCCTCCTGGCCTCCGCGGTCAGCGTCACGCTCCGCGATGTGCCCCGCCGGATCCTCGGCTGCGTCGTCGGCGTGCTCGTCCTCGCGCTCACGGTGCCCGTGCTCGTCGCCGTGTCGGGCGGCACGGTCGTGGCGATGCCGCTCGGCGGCTTCGCCGCGCCGCTCGGGATCTCCGTGCGGGTCGACGGGATGTCGGCGGCGTTCCTCGCGCTCACCGCGCTGGTGGGCGCGGCGGTGTCCGTGTACGCCGCGGCGATGCCGTCGTCGACCGGGGTCGCGCTCGTCTCCGACGGCACGCGGCCGGCCGCATGGCGGGCCTCCCATCCGGGCTTCTGGCCCCTGTGGCTCGGGTGCTGGTCCGGCCTGAACGCCGTGTTCGTGTCGGGCGACCTCTTCAACACCTACGTCGGCCTGGAGCTGGTGGGGCTCACCGCGGTCGCGCTGGTCGCTCTCGGCGGACCGGGTTCCTGGGCTGCGGCGCTGCGCTACCTGTTCGTCGCGGTGATCGGCTCGCTCCTGCTGCTGATCGGCGTCGCGATGGTCGTGTCGCTCACCGGCACGCTCGACATCCCGCAGTCGGCGGACGCGCTGCGCGCACTGCGGAAGACGGACCCCGCGAGCGCCGAGCCCGCGCTGGGTCTGGCGATCGTGCTCATGACGGTCGGGATGGCGCTCAAGGTCGCGCTCGTGCCGATGCACCGGTGGCTCATCCCCGCGCACGCCGGTGCGCCCGGGGCGGTCTCGCCCCTCATGTCCGCGCTGGTGGTGAAGGCGGCGCTGTTCGTCGTGCTGCGCATCTGGCTGGACCTGCTCGGCCGGCCGACGCCACCCCTGGTGGGTCTCGGCTGGATGCTGGGTGTGCTGGGCGCCGCGGCGCTGCTCGTCGGCTCGGTTCTCGCGCTGCGGCAGTCGCGCCTGAAGCCGCTCATCGCGTACTCGACGGTCGCCCAGGTGGGGTACTGGTTCCTGCTGTTCCCCGTGCTGGTGGCACCCGACACGGAGAACCTCATCGACCAGCCGGCGATCGCGCCGGAGACGGCCGAGGTCGTCGCGGGGGCCGTCGCGGCCACGGTCATCCTGGCGCTCGGGCATGGGCTCGCCAAGGCGTCGCTGTTCCTCGCCGCGGGGTTCCTGAAGGACGCGTACGGCACGGACGAGATCGCGCGCCTGCGCGGCGTGGGACGTCACCATCCCGCCCTGGTGCTCTCGATGGGTCTGTCCGCGATCGGGCTCGTCGGGCTCCCGCTGTCGCTGAGCTTCGCCGGAAAATGGCAGCTGGCCACCACGGCCGTGGCCGCCGGCCACTACTGGATCCTGGCCGTGCTCGTCGTGGCGACCCTCCTCTCGGGTGCCTACATGCTGAAGATCCTGGCTCCGCTCCTGATCGAGGCGCAGGACGGCCTGCCCGGCGACGCCGCTCCGAGCCCGGCGCCCGGGGATCACCCGGCGCTCGCCCGGGCCATCCCGCTGGCCCTGGCGATCCTGGTCATCGCCACGGGCTTCGCGGGAGCCTGGCTCAACGACCTGCTCGCGGTGGGTGATCTGCGATGACGGCTCTCCCCGACGCGCTCGTGGCGTCCGTCCCGCTGATCATGGTGCTGCTGTCACTGCTCGCGGCCGTGGTGATCTTCGCGCTGCGCGACGACCAGGTGCGCCCGCGCACGGCCGTGAACCTGGTCGCCGCGGTCGCCAAGATCGGCCTCATCGTCGTGCTGATCCCGCCCGTGGTCGAGGGCGGAGCCCGGCCCGAGTTCGTCATGCCGTTCCTGCCCGGCATCGATTTCGTGCTCCGGGTCGACCCACTCGCGCTGTTCTTCGGCGGCCTCTCGGCGCTGCTGTGGCTGCTGACGACGATCTACGCGATCGGCTATCTGCGGGGCAAGCCGCACCTGAGCCGGTTCTTCGGGTTCTTCTCGCTGTGCGTCATGGCCACCGTCGGGATCTCGTTCTCGGGGAATCTCCTGACGTTCCTGGTCTTCTACGAGGTGCTCACGGTCGTCACGTATCCCCTGGTCGCCCACTGGGGCGACCGCCCGTCGCTGCGGGCCGCGCGCGTCTACCTGCGCTACGCGATCACGGGCGGCCTCGCCGTGCTGATCGGCGTCGTAACGCTGACGATCTACGCCGGACCCGTCGACTTCGCCGAGGGCGGTGCCCAGGGCGTGGCCGACCTGGCCGCGGAGTCACCCGCCGTCGCGATCACGATCTTCGCGCTCCTCGTCGGCGGGCTCGGGGTCAAGGCGGCGCTGTTCCCCTTGCACGGCTGGCTGCCGCGCGCCATGGTCGCGCCGGCGCCGGTGTCGGCGCTGCTTCACGCCGTCGCGGTCGTCAAGGCCGGCGTCTTCGGGATCGTCCGCGTGGTCGACGACGTCTACGGCGTGAACCTGGCGCAGAGCCTCGGCGTGCTCGCGCCCCTGGTCGTGGTGGCGTGCTTCACGATCCTGTACGGCTCCTACCAGGCGCTCCGCTCCCGCGATCTCAAGCAGCGCCTCGCGTACTCGACCGTGTCGCAGGTGAGCTATGTGGCCCTCGGGATCGCGCTGGCGACACAGCTCGCCGTGGCCGGCGGGGTCGTGCACCTGGTGCACCAGGGCATCATGAAGATCACGCTGTTCTTCTGCGCCGGCCTGTTCGCCGAGCAGCTCAAGGTGTATCGCATCGACCAGCTCGACGGCCTCGGCTACCGGATGCCGCTGACCTCCGCCGCGTTCACGGTGGGCGCGCTCGGCATGATCGGGCTCCCCCCGACGGCGGGCTTCATCTCGAAATGGGAGCTCGGCCAGGGCGCTCTGGTGTCGGACCACCCCTGGGTCCTGTGGGTGCTGATCGCGTCCTCCCTGCTCAACGCGGCCTACTTCCTCCCCCTCGTCTACCGGCTGTGGTTCCGGGATCCCGACGCGTCCCCGGGCCTCGCCCGCGTGACGGAGCCCGCGATGATGTCCGTCCCCGCCGCCATGACGGCCGCCTTCACACTGCTCGTGGGCCTGGCCGCCTCCGTCCCGTTCTCGCCCCTGGCCATCGCGTCGTACATCGCGGAAAGGGTCTTCGGATGACGCCCGCGCCCGCGCTCGGCAGCGCGCTCGTCCTCGTGACGCTCGCGGCGCCACTCGCGCTCGTCGCCCTCCTGGCCGTCGCCGGCTGGGCCCCGGACGAGCGTCGGCACCGGTTGCGCCGCGCGCTCGTCTTCCTGTCCCCCGCGGCGATCGTGCCCGGCGTCGCACTCGCGCTGCTGGCGGACACCGGCGGGGGCACCGCGGGCGCCTCGGGGACCTCTCTGACGATCCCGTGGCTGCTGCTCGGCACGCACTTCGCCGTCGACGACCTGGGGCGGCCGCTGCTGATGATCGCCGCCGTGCTGTACGGCGGGGCCCTGAGCGCCACGGGCTGGATCAAGATGCGCGACGCCGAGCGCCGCGGGGCCGCGCTGTGCGGGTTCCTGCTGACCGCCTACGTCGGCAACATCGGGACCTATCTCGCCGCGGACTCCGTGACGTTCTACCTCTCGTTCGCCGTGATGAGCTTCTCGGCCGCGGGCCTGGTCGTGCACTATCGCACGCCGACGGCGCATCGCGCGTCGCGCGTGTACCTGACGCTGTCGGTGCTGAGCGAGAGCGCCATCCTGGCCGCGCTGCTGCTGACGGTGTCGGCGGGAGGCATGCTGCTCGCCGACGTCCCCGCCGCGGTCGCGGAGTCGGATCGCACCGGGCTCGTCCTGGGCCTGCTCCTGTTCGGGTTCGGGGTCAAGGCCGGAACGGTGCCGCTGCACATCTGGCTGCCCCTCGCCCACCCGGCTGCGCCGCCGGCGGCCTCCGCGGTGCTGTCGGGCACGATGGTCACCGCGGGCCTGATCGGCTGGCTGCGCTTCGTGCCCGTGCCCGGCGCGAACGGACCCGGTGCCCTCGGCTCCGGCCACGACGCCGGGATCGTCGCGAACGCGGGCTGGACGCTGCTGATCCTCGCGCTGGCCGGAGCATTCCTGGCGGTCCTCTTCGGAGTCCTCCAGAACGACCCCAAAGTGATCCTCGCGTACTCCACGATCTCGCAGATGGGCTTCATCAGCGCGGTCATCGCGGTGGGCATGATCGTCCCCGAGCTGTGGCCGGGCACATCCACGGCGGCCATCCTGTATGCCGTGCATCACGGTCTCGCGAAGGGCGCCCTGTTCCTCGGGGTCCCCGTGATGAAGCACTTCGGAAGCGGCGCCGCGAGCGTCGTGGCGATGCTCGGCATGATCGGGGCTGGCCTCGTGATCGCAGGAGCACCGCTGACGTCGGGCGCGCTCGGCAAGTACGTGTCCAAGGACGCCGTGGAGGGGATCGCCCTCGCGGCGGTCGAGCTGCAGTACATCCTGCCGCTCGTGGCGACCGGGTCCACGCTGCTGCTGATGCGCTTCGGATGGGTGCTGTGGCACAGCGAGCGCCGGCCCTCACGCGCCGTCGACGGCGAGTTCGCATCGTGGGCGGTCATCACGGTCGCGGCGCTGGCGCTGCCCTGGTTCATCGGCGTTGCCTGGTTCGACGAGGGCGCGCTTCCGCTGCCGTCCTGGATCCTCGGAACCGTGTGGGACGCGACCTGGCCGATCCTGCTCGGCATCGCGCTGGGCGCGGGCGCGTGGTGGCTGACGGCGCGCGGGCTCATCCCACGGCGGCTTGCGGCCGCCGACGGCACGCTCGTCGCGCCGGGCGATCTGCTGGTCCCCGAGGAGCGCGCGCTGCAGGGTCTGTCCCGGGGCGCGCAGGGCGGCCAGGCCGCCGTGCACGCGTTCACGGGGCATGTGGCCGCGCAGTGGGGGCGGATGTGGCGCGCCGTCGCGGCGCGCACGCGCCGCGCAACCGGCCGCGCGGAAGCCCGCCTGTCGGCCGCGGAGGTGTCGGGGGCCGCGGTGCTTCTCGTGCTGGGCGTGGCCGCCGCCTTCCTGGCGATCGGAGGTCTGTGGTGAGAACCCCGTCCGCATCCCCGTCCCCGCCCACCGGCCCGGGCAGGGCGCTGCGGATCGTGCGCGCGGTGGTGCTGCGCGGCGCCGTGCTCGCGCTGGTCTGGGTCGTGCTCGCGGGATGGGATGCCGCCTACGCCGGGTACGGGGCGGTGTCCGTCGGGGCCGCGACCGCGCTCAGTCTGGCGATGTTCCCCGTGACGGCACCGCCGCCGGGCACCGTGCCGCCGTGGCGACGCGCGCGGGCGATCGCGGAGCTGCCGCTGTGGTTCCTCGGCAAGTCGATCGTGGGCGGCGCCGACGTCGCCTGGCGCGCGCTGAAGCGACCGGTCGACATCCAGCCCGCCGTGGTGCGCGCGCCGTGCGTGCTCTCCGAGGGGAACACACGACAGCTCGCGCTGCTGATGATGAACCTCATGCCCGGCACGATGGTCCAGCGCGTCGTCGACGACGGCGCGACGGTGGAGCTGCACACGCTGGCCGAAGCGCTCCACCCCGCGCGCCAGTGGGAGGAGCTGCAGCATCGCGTGGCCGCGGCCTTCGGCCAGCCGACACGCTGACCGAAGGCCGCGCCGAGGCGCCCGTGGCGGCTCAGGCCCGGGGCAGGCGGAGCACGCTGGC
Source organism: Microbacterium album (assembly GCF_014643695.1). Classification (GTDB taxonomy): domain Bacteria; phylum Actinomycetota; class Actinomycetes; order Actinomycetales; family Microbacteriaceae; genus Microbacterium; species Microbacterium album. The sequence continues at coordinate 36,108 of NZ_BMJY01000009.1, forward strand.
GTACTCGCCGCCCGTGCGCACCGTCCAGGTCCCTTCGTTGCGAAGGCTCTCGTGCAGGATCTGGAGCGGCGGGACGCCGTCGGCCGGCGGCCGCTTGATCCAGTCACGACCCTGGACGGTGAGGACGAGCTTCTCCCCCGCGTGGAAGACGGTGCCCGACGCCCAGATCTCGATGTCGAGCCGCACCGGCTCTCCCGGCGTGAGCGGCTCCTCCCGGCGATGCGGATGGACCGGCACCAGGTTCGTCGAGGCGTCATCGTCGAGCTCGCGGTGGCTGGCACGCAGCCACCCCAGCGCGACGGGCCCGTCCGCGAAGAGCGCGTTGAACGGGAAGTAAACCTCGGAACCGTCGGCACGCAGCTTGCGCAGCACGACGAAGACGTCGGCATCCGTGGCCTGGTCGGCACTGAGCCAGAGCGTGAGCGAGGCCGGTCCGATGATCTCGGTCTCGGCCGGGAACTCGTACACGAAATCCGCAGACTCCGTCATCGGGTCGAACGTGCGGACCGACCCGTCGGCCGGCGCGCGTTCCGCGAGGGCGCCGGACGCGGCGTCCAGGTGCAGCGAGGTGAACTCGTCGGCCGCCGGCCATTCGGGCAGCACACGCCAGGAGGAGTCGGCCGGATCGCCCGTGTCTCGCACCTCCACGCGCACGCGAGGCCAGTCCTCGATGCCGCGCTCCTGGCCCTTCAGGAACGTGTCGAAGAAGGCGCGCTGCCGCTCCATGCTCTCGGGCTCGTAGAAGTACGCCCACTTCTTCTGGCCGTGCACCTCGAGCCACTTCTGCTCGGATCCCATGAGCGCAAAGGCGTTCAGGGTGCCGCGCGAGTGCAGCCCGTGGTCGCTCCACGACGCCACGACGTAGGCAGGCACCTCGATGTCCTCGAACGGGCCGTACTTGTCGGCGTAGTACCAGTCGTCGAACGGGTGGGCCTCGAGGTTCGCCGCCGTGTTCTCCGTGCGGGACAGCCCGTAGGAGACGTTCGTCGACACCCGGGGCCTGAAACCCGTCTCGGGAATGCCGCCGTGTGTCGCGAACTCCCGGTACCAGTCCGCGAAGCACTCCCACGGGCTGATGGCCTTGAGCGACGGCGGACGGACGGAGGCGGCCTGGTACTGCGCTCCCGCGAGATACGAGACGCCGAGCATGCCGACGTTGCCGTTGGACCATGCCCGCGACCCGAGCCACTCGATCGTGTCGTACAGGTCCTCGCGCTCCTGAGGCCCGTTGTGCGAGAAGTCCCCCTCCGAGTGCCACAGTCCGCGCGGGTCGGCGAACGCCACGGCGTACCCGTGCCGCGTCCAGTAGACCGGGTCCGGCGACTCGAATCCCGTGAAATCCGAGATCCATGCGGGGTCGACTCCCGACCCGCTGAAGGTCCGCGACGTCACCCAGTGCTTGCCGTACGGCCCCCATGCGAGGAGGACGGGAAGATCCGTCGCTTCGAACGAGGGACGATAGATGTCGAGGTAGATCGTCGTGCCGTCGCGCAGTTCCACGGCGGCGTCCTTCTCGACCACCAGGGTGTCGTGCCGGACGAGCTCATGGCCCAGCGGCGGGGGCGGCGGCTTGCCGAACACGGTGGCGGGGTCGACGCCCGGCCGCGTGATGATCTCGCGCGGCACGTCTTCTGCTGTACTCATCGGGTCCTCCTCAGAACCGCACGTCGGGGCGGGGAAGGCCGAGCTGATCGCGCAGCGTCGGACCGGCGTACTCGCTGCGGAACAGGCCGCGGCTCTGCAGCTCCGGAACGAGCTTGGTGCAGATGCGCTCGAACCCGTCGGGGTTGTACGGCGAGTTGAGGTTGAACCCGTCACATGCCGGGGTCTCGAACCACTCCTGCATCCGGTCGGCGATCGTCGCGGGGGTGCCGGCGATCCACTGATGCCCGGTCGAGCGGGCGCGGTCGAAGATCAGCTCACGCAGCGTCAGGCCCTGCTCCACCGACTTCCGCCGGTAGATGCCCTGACGGCTCGAGAGCTTGCCGATGCCGTCGAAGCGCTCGACCGGCACGGGCTCGTCGAGCTCGAGGTCGGACAGGTCCACGCCGAGGTCGCCCGCGATCTGGGTGCGCCCCTGTTCGACGTCGAGGAAGGAGCTGAGCTCCGCGGCGATCTCGTCCGCTTCGGCCTGGGTGTCGGCGACCACCGGAACGATGCCGGGGAGGACCTTCACCTGGTCGGGGTTGCGGCCCGCGTCCGCGATCATCTTCTTCACCGACGCATAGAACTCCACGGCCTGCCGGTAGTCGGGCTGTGCCGTGTAGATCGCGTCGGCGACGGCCGTGCCGAGCGCCATCCCGGGCCCGGACGAGCCGGCCTGGACGAGGACCGGACGCCCCTGCGGCGATCGGGGCATGTTGAGCGGTCCCTCGACCTGGAAGAACTCGCCCTCGAAATCGATCCTCCGCAGCTTCGCGGTGTCGAGCCAGGCGCCGCTGGCGCGGTCGACGACGACCGCGTCATCCGACCAGCTGTCCCACAGCTGGCGCACGACGGACACGAACTCGGCCGCCCGGCGGTAGCGCAGCTCGGGGTCGGGGGCCGCCGGGATGCCGAAGTTGCGATAGCCGTCCGCCGACGTCACGATGTTCCATCCGGCGCGCCCGCCCGAGAGGTGGTCGAGCGACGCCAGCAGTCGCGCGGCGTTGTACGGCTCGTACATCGACGTGGACAGCGTGCCGATGAGGCCGATGTTCTCCGTCCGTGCCGCCAATGCCGCGAGCGTGGTCATGGGCTCGAAGAACCCGTTCATCATCGTGTCGCCGCGCATCGTGGCCGTCGCATGGACGATGTCCCCGAAGAACAGCGCGTCGAGCTTCGCGGCCTCGGCGGTGCGCGCGATGTCGGTGAGGAAGTCCAGACCCGGCACCTCCTCGGCGCGGCTGCCGGGACGGCGCCAGCTGTTGCGGTGATAGCCCAGCGGCATGACGAACGTCGTCAACGCCATCTGTCTCATGTCGTACTCCTTCGTTGCTTCGTGCGGATGCGCGCTATCGGCGCGAGCCCTTGAGCGCGGCGCGGCTGGTCGCGAGCGTCTGGGTGGCGCTGGCCTCCACGGGGGTCGACGGGGTCGGCCCGAGCGTGGGGACGGGCGGCTCGGCGCCGCGCGGCGGGAGCGCGAGGCGCCGGATGACGAGCCGCAGGAGGGTCGCCAGCAGATACAGCGCGGCGAACCCGAGGATGAGCAGCACGAACGCCGCCGCGGCGACCGGTGCCCGGCCCTCGGTGTACAGCTTGTAGACCTCGACCGAGAGGAACGTCGCCTGCGGCCCCGCGAGCAGCAGCGGCGCCGAGAGCGTGCCGCAGATGATGACGAAGCACAGGACCCACCCGCTGACGAAGCTCGGCAGGATGAGGCGCCCGACGATCATGAACAGTCCCTTGGCCTTGGACGCGCCGCTGGTCCACGCCGCCTCCTCGAGGGAGCGAGGGACCTGCGCCATCGCGCCTCGCGTGGCCTGGCTCGCGATGGGCATCGTGATGATGAACAGCGCGAACATCAGGATGATCGGCGTCCCGTAGAACTGGTGGAGGAACGGCAGCCCGAGGAAGAGCCACAGCACGCCCAGCGCGAGCACGAGCCCCGGCATGGCGAGGCCGATCCACTGGCTGAACTCGATGATGCGCGCCATCGGGCCGGCCCGGAAGCGCGCCGTCCAGGTGAGGATCATCGAGGCGGTCACCGCCAGGAGCCCGCCGATCGCGGCGATCGCGGCGGTGTTGCCGTACGCCTCGATCATGCGGCTGTCGCCGAGGACCGCCTCATAGTTGCGCAGCGAATACCCGCTCGTCGCACCCAGGAAGGGCGAGAGCGAGACCATGACGAGCTGGATGCTCGGCAGCACCGTCGCGAGGAGGGCGTAGATCACGATGAGGCCGCTGAACAGCCACTTCCACTTGCCGACGTCGCGCAGGAGACCCCGGGCCTCCTTGCCGCCGACCGTCGTGAAGGAGCGCCGGCCGAGGATCCTGATCTGCACGAGCACCAGCGCGAACAGGATGATCATCAGCAGGATCGACAGCGTGCTCGCGTGGGCGTACTGGGGGCCGGTGGACTGCGACAGGTACGCGTAGATCTCGGTCGGGATGACGTAGATGTTGGCTGGTACGCCGAGGATCTGCGCGACGTCGAACGACTCCAGGAAGAGGATGAACACGAGGATCATCACGCCCGAGATCGCCGGCAGCAGCACGGGCAGCTGAATCTGGAAGAAGGCGCGCGTCGGGCTCGCACCGCTCATACGAGCCGCCTCGTCGAGCGAGTTGTCCATCGCGAGGAACGGTCCCAGCAACAGGAAGAACTGCAGCGCGACGAGCCGGATGGCCGAGGCGAACACCACGCCCCACCACGACTCCATGTTCACCACGCGCGCGGCCTCGCCGAACAGGGCCGCCAGGCCCTCGTTGATCAGGCCGATCCGCGGGTTGCCGAGGAGGCCCCACGAGATGGCGAAGAACAGACCCGGCGTCGCGACGACGATGCCCATGATGACCGGGATCAGCGTGCGCAGCGGGGTGCGGGTGCGCGTGTACACCGCCGCGAACGTCGCCGCGACCAGCGTCGAGACGAGGACCGTCACCAGGCCCATGCCCACGGTCGTCCACACCACGTCCCACGTCCGCGGGCGAGTGAGGACCGAGAGGAATGACTCGGTCGTCCAGTCCGTCTGGCCCACGGCTGCGGTGCGGAACGCGCCGCGGATGACCATCACCGCGGGTGCGACGAAGCACACCACGCACACGATCACTGCGGTGATCTGCGGGTTCGTGACGACCGCGCGGATCCGGTTCCGGCTGCGGACGAGGGTGTCGCTCATGATCGGCCGTAGCCGCCCCCCACGACGCGGTTCTGCTCGGACGCGGCGGCGAGCTCGTCGTCGTGGTCGGGCGCGTGGACGCGGAACCACAGCTTCGAGATCTTCCACTCGCCGTCGACCCGGCGGTACTCGGCGTCGTACTGCCCCTCGGACCACGGCCCCCAGATGCGCATGACGCCCAGCGCGGTCTTGAAGTCGGCCTGCAGCCGGTGCCACGTCCAGATCGCGTGGGCGGTGTCGCCGTCGACCGTGATGTTCGGGGAGGAGAGGATGTACCCGTCCTTGGAGTGGACGACCGGCAGCAGTTCCTCGGCGAACATCCCGTCGATCGCCTCCCGTCCCACGTGCACGCCGTGGTGACGGATGTCGCAGATCGCGTCCTCGGTGTAAGCCGCGGCGACGGCGCTCCAGTTGCGCGCGGCGAGGTTGCGGACGTAATCGTTGTGGAGCTTCGTGATCGCCTGGATCGACTCGAGCCGGTCGATGCGCTCGAGGAGCTCCGCGATCTGAGCCTCGGTGTTCTGGGTGGTCATTTCTGTCGCTTTCAGATGTGGGGAGGGGCGGCCACGACGCCGCCCCTCCGGTTTGTTGTTATTCCGTGAAGATCGACTGGAACATCGGGGTGTACTCCGCCATCGCCGGGCGCAGCACCTCCTGCGGCTCGAGCGTCACGAAGTCGACGTCCTCCAGCGCGGGCCACCCGTACGGCGAGGTGAGCGACGGGTCCTGGTTCGTCGGGAAGTTCCCCGACTTCAGCGCCTGCTCCTGCGCGTCGACCGTGTGCAGGTAGTTGAGGAACACCTTCGCGGCCGCCTCGGCGGGAGCGCCGTTGGCGAGCATCCACTTCTCGGTCGCGATGACGTTGCCCTCCTCGAGGAAGTGCACCTCCACGGGCGCGCCCTGGTTCGCGGCGTTGATGATGGAGGTCGTCGCCGACAGCGGCTGCAGCGGGAACTCGCCCGAGGAGATGCCCTGCAGCGCGAGCTGGTCCGTCGCCACGATCTTGGTGTTGGCGCCGATAGCGCGCAGGTCGTCCTCGGTGAGCATTCCCGCGTTCACGAGCTGCGTGAGCGTGGTCATGGTGCCACCCGGCGTCCCGGGGTTCATGAACGTCAGCTTGTCGTTCCACTCGGACCCGCCCAGCTCCGCCCACGTCGCGGGAAGGTCCGCCTCGTCGAGCAGCTCGGTGTTGTACGACATGTTGAACATGAGGGTCCACGGCGAGTAGTACATGTGCTCGCCGTCGGTGAGCTGGGTCGGGTCGACACGGCCCTCGAGCGCGGGGTTGACCTCCCACACGGCGAGCTCGTAGGGCTGCACGAAGCCCTGCTCGGCGTAGCGGTCGCCGTTGGGGTTGGAGATGACGGAGGCGACGTGACGGCCCGTCTCGTTCTCCGCCTCCAGGAGCGACTGCAGCTCGGCGCCGTAGTAGCTGCCGGTGCTGACGGTCAGCCCGGGGAAGCGGGCCTCGAAGCCTTCGTAGATCGCGACGAACTCGTCGTGGTGCCCCGCGTAGATCATCACGTCCGTCTGGCCGGACTCGATGGCCTCGTCGTACAGGGCCGTGAGCTCCTCCTCGACCTCGGCCGAGAGCCCGAGACCCTCGAAGTCGGGGCCCGAGCCGGCAGCCGCTCCGCCCCCGCCGTCCGAGGAGCAGCCGGTGAGCACGAGGGCCGGGATCGCGGCGCCGGCGATCGCGATCGGCAGGATTCGCTTGGTCAACTTCATCGTTGGTCACTCCTGTCTGCGCCGCGTGCATCCTTGAAACGCGACGGGGATGGCTGTGTTCAGGTGGAAGCGAGACTAGGGTTTCGTACCGGATTCAGTCAACTCCTGAATCAGATTGGCGGGCGTGTCGTCGAGCTATCCGCAATAAATCGCGGTTCGGTCTCTGACATGGGGACACAGTGTGAACCATCCGATTCACAACTTTACTAGTTGCGGGATTCCGGCTACAGTGCTGCTCACGGTCGGCGCGCAGGTGCGCCGGCAACAGCAGGGAGCCAACAAAGATGTGGGACCTCATCGTCGTCGGAGGCGGGTCGGCGGGAGCCGTCGTCGCCAGCCGACTCAGCGAACAGCCCGACCGCCGCGTCCTGCTGCTCGAGGCGGGGCTCGACTACGTCGGCCGGGACACGCCGCACGAGTTCCGCGATCGCACGCGCGGGCTCGGCATGCAGCTGGCCACACCGCCGACCATGCGCAGCCCGCACTTCTACTTCCAGGGCGTCACGGCGCGCCGCGGCGAGGGGCACGAGGTCTTCGGTTATCGCCGCGGACGGGGCCTCGGGGGCTCCTCCACGGTCAACGGGCTGTACGCCATCCGCGGCGTGCCGGACGACTTCGCACACTGGGAGGCCCTCGGGGCCGACGGCTGGGGGCCCGAGCAGATGCTCGAGAGCTACATCGCGATCGAGGACGAGCACGACTTCCCGGAGGCGCCGTGGCACGGGGCCGGCGGCCCCTTCCCCGTCTACCGGGAGCCCGAGTCCGGCTGGGGCGGCATCGATCGCGCCCTGCGCGACGCCGCGCTCGACGCCGGGTACGCGTGGGCACCCGACCACAACGATCCGGCGAGCACGGGCGTCTCCCCGTTCGCGATGCACATCCGCGACGGCCTGCGCGTGTCGACCAACCACGCGTGGCTCGACCCCGCGCGGGGGCGCGCCAACCTCGAGATCCGCGGGGACGCGCACGTCGACCGGGTGCTCATCGAGGGCGAGCGCGCCGTCGGCGTCGTCGACGCGGACGGCACCGAGTACCGCCTCTCGCCCCGAGGCGAGGTGGTGCTGTGCGCCGGAGCGGCCCACTCCCCCGCCATGCTGTGGCGATCCGGGATCGGGCCCCGCGAGGATCTCGCCCGGATCGGCGTGGACACGATCGTCGACGCCCCCGTCGGCGTCGGCGCACAGGACCACGCCGTGGTCTTCGCCGAGATCACGGTCCCCGAGAGCGAGCAGCGCAGCGTGGGCAATCGCCCCACGAACATCATCGTGCGCTACTCCTCGGGCATGGCCGGGGCACGCGAGAACGACATGATGCTGCTGGCGACGAACCACAACTACTGGTTCGGCCAGCCCACCGCGGGGGTCGCGATCTCGATCGAGCAGCCGCTCTCGACGGGTTACATGACCCTCGCGTCCGCGGATCCCCGCGTCGATCCGCACTTCGAGCTGAGGATGCTGTCGGACGACCGCGACCTGGACCGCATCCGCGATGGCGTCGAGCGCACGCTCGCGCTGATGGAGCACGACGCGTTCACGTCGCGGGCGACGGGGTCCGTGTCCGCCCCTCGCGACGACGCCGCGCTGCGGGAGACCGTCAAGGACACCATGCACCTGACGTCGACCGTCCGAATGGGTGCCCCGGGCGATCGCGACGCCGTGCTCGACCCGGACCTGCGAGTCCAGGGCGTCGAGGGCCTGCGCGTCGTCGACGCGTCGGTGATGCCGACGGTCGCGTCCGCGAATACCCTGCTGACGGTGCTGGCGATCGCCGACAGGTTCGTCCGGCGCAACCCCGAGATCGGACTGTAAGGAGCACGCGATGCACGACGACACCGCAGCCCGCGAGTGGTACGACCGCCTGCACGAGACGCTCGGCGCGCACGGCGTGACGGTGCCGGAGGACACGCCCCGGGCGCGCCGGGTGACCGTGCCCTGGCGCCGGGAGTGGGGATTCTGGCACCTGGACGCCACGCCCGAGCAGGCCGACGCCGCCGTCGCGGCGGCGCGCGAGGCGGGGAAGGCGTGGCGGGCCGACGAGGGTGCCCGCCGCGAGGCGCTGCGGGCGCTGGCCGACGCGGTCGCCGCCAACTCCGAGGTGTTCACGCGACTGATCTCGTTCGAGAACGGCAAGCTCGCTCCCGCCGCGGCCATGGAGGTCGGTGCGTCCGTGGGCTCCCTCCGGTTGTTCGCCGATGCGGAGATCCCTGTCGAGGTGCTCCGCCGGACGGAGACCGAGACGCTGCGGCTCGTCCGCGAGCCGATCGGCGTGGTGGTCGCGATCACGCCGGCCAACATGCCGCTCCTCATGCTCGTCAACAAGGTCGCCACTGCGCTGCTGACGGGGAACACCGTCGTGGCGAAGCCCTCCCCCTACACGCCCCTGTCGGCGTTGCTGCTCGGCGCTCTGGCGGCCCCGGTGCTTCCGCCGGGTGTGTTCCAGGTCGTCCCCGGGGACGCGGAGATCGGGCGCGCGCTCGTCGAGCACCCCGACACGGGCATGATCACGCTCACCGGATCGCGGGCCGCGGGCAAGGCCGTGATGGCTGCGGCCGCGGGCACGCTGAAGCGGGTCCAGCTCGAGCTCGGCGGAAACGACCCGGCCATCGTGCTGCCCGACGCCCCGCTGGACGAGGTGCTCCCCGAGATCTTCCGTTCGGCGTTCGCGTCGAGCGGCCAGGCCTGCGTCGCCACCAAGCGCGTCTACGTGCCGGCCGAGCGGGCCGAGGAGGTCACGGCGGCGCTCGTGCGGCTTGCCGACGCCGCGCGCGTCGGAACGCCCTTCGACGCGGAGGCCACGCATCCCGCCCTGACGAACATCGACCAGTATCGCCGCGTCGCCGCGCTGATCGAGACCGTCGGCGCCGACGGCGGTCAGGTGCGCACGGGGGGCGTGGTCGACACCGACGAGGGGTTCTTCATCCGGCCGACGGTCGTCTCCGGGCTCGGTGACGGCGCGGAACTGGTCGACGAGGAGCAGTTCGGCCCCGTGCTGCCGGTCATCCGGTACGACGACGTCGACGCCGTGATCGACACGGTCAACTCCGGCCCCTACGGCCTGGGCGCCACCATCTGGACCGCGGACGAGGCGGCAGCCGAGCCGCTTGCACGCCGGCTCGACGTCGGAATGGCGTGGATCAACCGCACGCCCCGCCCGGACCCGACGATCCCCTTCGGCGGCATGAAGGAGAGCGGCATCGGCCGCGAGGGCGGCAGCGCCGGCCTCGACGCGTTCTGCGAGCTCAAGGTGATCGGCGCCTCGGGAGGTGCGGCATGAGCACCGGTGTGGAGCGCATCACCGTCAACGGGTTCTCGGATTTCGTCGCCCTCGCCGAGGAGCGCGCGCGGACGGCGTTCGGCGGATCCGCGGAACGCCAGCACGCCGTGACCATCGGGTTGTTCATGCGCCGCGTGAACACGCTCATGGGCGTGGACGCGGAGCGGGAGATGGGATTGACCTGGACGGCGTTCCGCGTCGGCTTCGCGCTGTGGGTCGCCGGCCCTCAGGAGCCGCACCGCGTCGCGATGATGGCGTCGATGAGCCGCGCCGCCGTCTCCGCCGCACGCAAGGCCCTCGAAGCCCTCGGCTACGTCGCGACCGTGTCGAGCGAAGCGGACCTGCGCTCGGTCGTGATGTCGCTGACGCCCGAGGGCGCCTCCCACATCGAGGGCGTCTACCGACGACACCTCGAGCTCACCGAGGAGTGGCTCTCGCCGTTGTCCGACCCCGAGAAGCTCATCCTGATGGGCCTGCTGGGCAAGATCATGTCCAGTCCGCGCGCGAGCGAGTACGGCCCGGGCCGGGTCGTCAACACGTGATCCCGGGGAAGCGATGAACTTCACGCAGGCAGCCAAGAGCATGATCGACCAGCAGGGCGGCGCACTGTAGCGCCCGGCCCTCCCATCGGAAAGGAACTCGCGTGGGCGACATCCTCATCGAAGGTCTCGACAAGACCTTCAACTCCACCAGAGTGCTCCACGCTCTCGACCTGCAGATCACGCAGGGCGAGTTCGTGACGCTGCTCGGCCCGAGCGGGTGCGGCAAGACCACGACGCTCCGCTGCGTGGCGGGGCTCGAGACGCCGACGTCCGGACGCATCAGCATCGGGAAGCAGACCGTCGTCGACAGCCGCCGCGCCGACTTCGTGCCGCCGCACAAGCGACGCGTCGGCATGGTCTTCCAGAGCTACGCCATCTGGCCCCACATGTCGGCGCTCGCGAACGTGGAGTTCCCGCTGAAGCGCCGCAAGCAGGGAAGCCGCACCGAGCAGCGCGCCGCGGCGGAGCGTGCGCTGAGCGCCGTCGGCATGAGCGCGTACGCCAACCGCTATCCGCACGAGCTCTCCGGCGGGCAGCAGCAGCGCATCGCGCTGGCACGCGGGCTGGTCGCCGCGGGCGAGGTCATGCTGTACGACGAGCCGCTGTCGAACCTCGACGCGAAGCTGCGCGTGCAGATGCGCGACGAGGTGCGCCGCCTTCACGACGAGTTCGGGCACACGTCGATCTACGTGACGCACGATCAGGAGGAGGCGTTCGCGATCTCGGACCGGATCGTGATCATGAACGGTGGACGGATCGAGCAGGCCGGCACGCCGCGCGAGATCTTCCACGCTCCCCAGACCCGGTACGTCGCGGACTTCATGGGCTACGAGAACATCCTCAACGTCGACAGCGTCGACGCGGCGAGCGGTACCGTCCAGGCCGGCGGGCTGCGGATCTCGGGCGCGGACTCGGCCGACAAGGACAGCGGCGTCGCCTTCCGCAGCTCGAAGGTTCAGCTCGGCACCGGCGGGCCGGCCGCGGCGCTGACGTTCGAGGCCGTGCCCACCCGCGAGGTGTACATCGGCGAGGAGACCGTGCTGCACCTGCGGACCGAGCACGACACGGACATCGTCGCGCGGGTCCCGGCGTCCGTCACCGTGCCCGCCGGAGAGCGCACGGCCTTCCACGTCGACCGCCAGGACCTGGTCTTCCTCGCCAGCTAGCGAGTCTCCATGCGCGCGGGGCCGCGGTCCGTGAGGAAACCGCGACCCCGCGCGCGGGCGGATCAGGCCGTGACGCGGCGCTTGCGCAGAGCCATCAGGGCGAGCGCGCCGCCGGCGCCCAGGGCGACCGCGCCGACGCCGACGCCGACGAGCACCTCCCCGCCCGTGGCGGCGAGGCCTGCCGTGTTGGGCGTGCCCGGCGCGAGCACCTCGATCGCCGCCCAGCCGATGAGCGTGCCGTCGGCCTCCGTGACGGCGAGCCGGTGCGCGCCGGGCTCGACGTCGGCCGGAATCACGAAGCTCACCACACCACCGGCGTTCACAGTGGCGGCACCGAGCGAGATCGGGGTGGAGTAGAGCCAACCGTTCACGGTCGTGCCCGCGTACCGCTCGCCGACCTCGACGAGAACCGCGCTGCCCGCGATCACGATGTCGGGGACGCTGATGCCCCCGCGGGCGCCGTCCGTCAGCGCGCCGGTCGAGGGCGCGACCGGCGTGCCCGGGCCGGGCGCGGGAGGCGCGCTGGGGCCGGGCTCGCTGGGCGCGGGCGGCTGGGTGGGCTCCGGCGACTCGCTGGGCTCGGGGTCGCTCGTGCCGGGGTCGCTGGGCTCCGGGTCCACGGGATCCGTCGGAGTTCCCGACCCGGGGACGGGGATCGTCAGGCAGGCTGCGTCGCTCCACGCGTCCTCGACCGTGGCGCAGCGGAACAGCGACGGGTTGATCTGCTCGGGGGAGCGCCATACCTGTGCCGCCTGCTCGTAGTCGTACGCGAGCGAGAGCAGGGCCGGCTCGCTCCACGCGGTGCCGAGGAACACCATGGACGAGGGCCGCTGGTTGTTGGCGGCATAACCGATCGGCACGCTCACGGACGGGTAGCCGGCGCGGGCCCCCACGCCCGTCGTGCCGGAGTTCGACACGATCGCGTCGAGGTCGTGCGACTCGAGCACAGAGTCGATCGCGGCGCGCGTCTCGGTGATGCCGCGGTCACGGTTCGCCTCGTACGCCGCGAGCTGATCCGGGTCGTCCAGGTCCACCTGTGCGCCCTGGTCGAAATAGACCTGCCCGAACTTCCTGCCCTCCGGGTGGTCGATGTTGAACTGGCGGATCTCGTCGAACGTCTTGATCGGCGCATCATCCGGCAGCCGCGACAGATACGCGTTCATGTCGCGCTTGAACTCCTGGACGAGGATGCTCGGCGCCGACGTGTTGCCGACGGACACGGGAACGAGCGTCGCTCCCTGCGCCTCCAGTTCCCCGAGTGCGGCCTGATACAGCGCATTGTTGCTGGAGACGAACCCGATGCGGGCCCCCTCGAGCGCCGTCTCGGACAGTCCCTCCGTGAAGTCCACGTCGACGAGCGGGTTGTCCGCCGTTGCCGGATCCTCCGGGTCGATGCCCGTCATGGCGGTCAAGAGAGCGGCGGCGTCATAGACGGTCTTCACCATGGGTCCGGCGGTGTCCTGCGAGCTGGAGATGGGGATGATCCCGGTGCGGCTGGACAGGCCGACCGTGGGCTTGACGCCGACCACGGAGTTCGCCTGCGCGGGGCTGAGGATCGAGCCGGACGTCTCGGTGCCGACCGTGAGCGTCGCCAGCCCCGCGGCCGCTGCCGCGCCGGAGCCCGAACTGGAGCCGCTGGGCGTCTGGCTGGCGTCATACGGGTTGAGCACCTGGCCGCCGAGCGAGCTGTAGCCCGACGGCATGCCGGACGTGATGAAGTTGGCGAACTCCGAGAGGTTGACCTTGCCGAGGATGATGGCGCCGGCCTCGCGCAGCTGGGCCGTGAGCGGGGCGTCCTCGGCGGGGAAGGAGTCGGCGAGCGCGATCGAACCTGCGGTCGTCGGCATGCCCACGGCGTCGATGTTGTCCTTGAGGAGGACGGGTACACCGTGCAGCGGCCCGCGCACGGTGCCGGCGGCGCGCTCGGCATCGAGCTGAGCGGCCTCCTCATAAACGTCGGGGTTGATGGAGCGGACCGCATTGAGGTGCGGCCCGCCGATGCTGAGGTCGCGGATGCGGTCGAGGTATGCCTGCACGAGCTGCACGGAGGTCAGCTCGCCGTTCTCGAGCGCGGTGCGCACCTCGGGCACGCCGGCAGTCGCAAGGTCGATCGTGAGGGGCGGCGTCGTGGGGCTCGCGGAGGCGAGCGACGGTGCCACCGCGATCGCCCCTGCGAGCAGGAGCGCGGCGGAGCAGGCGGCGCCACGGCGGCGCCACAGGGGCCGGGGGGTCTGGATGGACAAGGGGTTCCCTTCTTCACCGGCGCCGCGGGCACGGCGCCTGGCGCTATTCGAGCGGTGTGGGATTTCCCCTCCATATCCCGAGCGTTTCGGGCAGATGTCGCGAGGTGAGACACGCGGCCTCCTTGCGCCTTCCCCGGCCCCGTGCGGCAATTCACTCCTCCGCCCGCTGGCAACCAACCCTCGCGCGAGAGGCGGACTTCCGGCACAATGACCGCGTGAGCGCGTCGACCCCGGACCGGACGGCGCCTCGGCGCGTTTCCCGTCATGCGCGGTCGGTCGCTGTGGTCGTACTCACAGGCGCCGGTGTCGCCGGCTTGACCGCTGCGGGAATGGTCGCCACCGCGACATCCGCCAGTGGCGTTGCTCCGTTCCGGGCGCAAGCCACGCTTCTGCCGGCTCTGCCCGCGGATCCGGTCACGAGCGGAACGGGGAGCGCGCAGGTCGAGATCCCCGTCGCTGCGCCGGCGTTTCCGCTGGGCGAGCTCGAGGCGCTTGCACAGGACGCACTCGCGAGGGACGCGGTCCCCGGCATCCGCCTCACTTTCGGCGGCCCCCTGAACGACGGATCCGGACTGCAATTCGGGGTCTGGGAGCTCCCGCACGGGCGGACGCTCGAGCAGATCGCACAGGACATCGGCACCGATCTCGACAGACCCGACATCCCGATCACCGTCGTGGTCGCGCGGATCGTCGCGGCAGGTGGCTGAGGACCGCGCCGTGGACACGACGCGACGCGCGCACCGGGGCGCGGCCCTGGCGACCCTCGGGGCGGTCGTGCTCGGTGTCACCGCGTGCGCGCCGCCGTTCGCCGCCTGCACCACGGTCGGCTGGGTGAACGAGCTCACGGTCGTGCTGGAGGGCGACGTGTCCGATGTCGCGGCCGTGCGGCTGTGCGTCGAGGACGGCTGCGTGCCGAGTGACGCGCCGGCCAGCACGCCCCCGCCGCAACTGGAATCGGTCACACCCGGGCCCGACACGGGCGCGGGAGAGTCGTGGCTCTTCACGACCGGGATGAGCAGCCCCGAGCAGTTCTCCGTACGGGTCGAGGACGGCGACGGCGCCGTGCTGACCGACACGCCCGTCACCGCGGAGTGGGCTCAGGTGGGAGGCAGCGACCGCTGCGGAGGCCCCGGCGTGGCGGTGGTCACCGTTCGTCTGTAGGGAGCGAAGCGCGGCGGCGATCCCCTCGCGTGCGCATGAGGCTCGCGATCGTCGCGACGGCGATCGTGGCCGCGATGAACAGCAGGGAGAACCAGATGGGGATCTCCGGCGCCCACAGCATCGGCTCCCCGTCGTTGATGAACGGCAGCTCGTTGACGTGCATGGCGTGCAGCACGAGCTTGACGCCGATGAAGGCGAGGATGACCGCCAGCCCCTGCGAGAGGTACACCAGCCGCTCGAGAAGGCCGCCGATGAGGAAGTACAGCTGGCGCAGGCCCATGAGCGCGAAGGCGTTCGCCGTGAACACGATGTACGCCTCTTCCGTGAGGCCGTAGATGGCCGGGATCGAGTCGACCGCGAAGACGAGGTCGACGAAGCCGATCGCGATGATCACCAAGAGCATGGGGGTGACGAAGCGCTTGCCGTCCTTGAGGACGGTGAACTTGTCCTCGTGGTACTCGTCCGTCACGGGCAGCTTCCGGCGCACGAACCGCATGAACCTGCCGTCCGCGGGATTGCTGTCGTGCCCGCTGAACGCCTGTCGGTACGCGAGCACGAGCAGCAGCGCTCCGAACACGTAGAAGATCCACGAGAAGTTCTCGATCAGCGCCGCGCCCACGGCGATGAAGATGCCGCGCAGGATGAGCGCGATCACGATGCCGATCATCAGCACCTTCTGCTGGTAGATCTTCGGCACTGCGAAGCCGGTCATCACGATCAGGAAGACGAACAGGTTGTCGATCGACAACGCCTTCTCGGTGAGGTAACCGGCGAAATACTCCCCGCCGTACGTCCATCCGGACACCACGCCCACCCCGACGCCGAAGAGCAGCGCGAGGCTGATGTAGAACGCCGACCAGCGCGCCGACTCGCCGATCGTCGGCTCATGCGGCTTGCGGATGTGAGCGAAGAACTCGTAGACGAAGAACGCGATCGTGACCGCGATCGTGATGATCCAGACGAGCGGAGTGATGTTCAAGGAGTCTCCAGACATGGCGCATGGTTGAGCGGCACCAAGGTCTTCTCCATCCTCATATGAGGACCGGTGACCCGGGATGCGATGCATCCGTAATGACGAGCCGACCGTACCGGAGTACTCCCCTTAGACATCGGAAGTCTAGAAGCTTGCGCGCTCGGTGTCTGTAAGGAAGCTGGGCGTGTTCCGTCTCACCGACGCGCTTTGGGACACTGGGCGCGGGGGCGGGCAGCCCCTCCGGGAGAGATCGCATGGAAGTAGTCCGGTGGCGGGGTCTCGCTGCCCCGAGCACGGAACGCTGCGTCGTCATCGAAGACGACGGGGGCGTGCACGTTCGCAGCGTCATCCACGGAGCGGACCAGGAGTGCGAGTACGAGCTGCGCGCCACGACGGGATGGGTGTTCCGCGCTCTGACCGCCCGGGTCGACAGCCAGGTCCTGGAGGTGACTCGATCCGATCGCGGGTGGGCCGTGGACGGCGAGCCACGTGCCGACCTCGAGGAGGCGGTCGATGTCGACATCTCCGTGTCGCCCCTGAGCAACACTCTGCCGATCCGCCGCCTCGGTCTCGCCCTCGGCGAGAGCGCGGACATCGTCACCGCGTATGTCACCCTGCCCGATCTCGCCGTGAGCGCCGATCCGCAGCGGTACACGCGCGTGGGCGAGCGGGCCTACCTCTACCAGTCCCGCGACTCCGACTTCGAGAGAACGATCACCGTGGATGACGACGGTCTGGTCATCGACTATCCGGGGCTCTTCGAACGGGAGGATCCGCCCGGCTGAGGTCAGGCGATCGCGGCGGCGATGAGTCGGTCGAGCGCGGCGTGTGCCTGCGGCCGCGCGGATTCGGGCGCCTCGTGCTGCGCGATCCACAGTGCGGCCTCGTTCATGGCCCCGGACAGCTGAGCCGTCAGTGGGTCCAGCAGCCCCTCGGTCGCGCCGGCGTCCTGGAGCGCCTCGCGGAGGTGGACCGCGGAGTTCTCCGCGTCCAGGCGCCGCCACTCGTCCCATCCGATCACCGAGGGGGCATCGATCAGCAGGATCCGCACGACGGGGGCGGCCGTGATCGCGTCGAGGAACGCGTGGAAGCCCGCTCGGAGCCGCTCGGCAGGCTGCTCCTCCCCCTCGGCGGCGGCGACCACCGCCGCGGCGACCTGTTCTTGAAGCCTCGCGGCGACCGCGCGGAACAGCCCCGGCTTGCTGCGGTAGTGGTGATAGACCGCGCCTCGGGTCACCCCCGCCGCCCGGGCGACATCGTCGAGGGACACCGCGGCGAATCCCTCGGCGGCGAAGAGCGCGGTCGCGGCATCGAGCACCTGCTGGGCAGTCAGCGCAGCAGCAGCGGCGGAAGCACGTGGCATGACCTCTTCCTTTACGTGCGTTGTGTATGTATCCTGCTCTTACATACCCAGTGTACGTAAAGGGGAACACGATGTCCGTCACCAGCTTCTATCCCGTCATCACCTCGCAGGACGTCGCCGCCGCAGCCTCGTTCTACCGCGAGACCCTCGGGTTCGAGGTCACCTACGAGTCCGACTGGTACGTCAGCATGCGCCTCGGCGCGTTCGAACTGGCGATCCTCTCCCACCAGCACGAGACCATCCCGCCGGGCCACCGCGCTCTTCCGAAGGGGGTGATCCTCAACCTCGAAGTGGACGACGTCGACGCCGTGCACGACCGGCTCACCGGCGAGGCGGGCCTCGAGCCCGTCCTCACGCTGCGCGACGAGGACTTCGGCCAGCGGCACTTCATCGTCCTCGCCCCCGACGACGTCCTCCTGGACGTCATCCAGCCCATCCCCCCGAGCGCGGAGTACGCCGACGCCTATACCCAGGGGTGAGTGGCAGCCTCGCTCAGGGGGCTTACTGGCGGTGCGGCCACACCGAGACGTGTGTTCCTCGGGATGAAGTCTGGCGACCTCACCGGCTCAATAGCCGCCCGATCCGATTCAGGATCGCCTCCGCAAACCCTGCATTGTGATGCCTGCGGAAGATGCTCGTGCCGCGGCGCATGAGTTCGACGTTCAGTCGGTACGCCGCGTCGAGGATCGGCTCGCTCTTCAGCAGCCGCGTTGCCTCCGCGAGACCCGGTGCGCATAGCGAGACGACGCCGGAGGCCTGGCGGTACGCGGGATCATGCGCGTCGATCAGGGTGCCGTCTTCGAGAAGCTCGTCGCCGATGGACCCCAGCGCTGCATCGTCCTTGATGTTCAGCTGCACCTGTACGCCGCGCTGCCCGCCCTCCCGCCACTCGATCAGGTACAGCGTCTCAAGTCCTCCACAGTTCAGGGTCGCGAGCCGCCGTGCTTCGCGGCTGCGACCCGTCGATGGAAGCGCAGTGACGTTCCACAGATGCTGCGCCGTGGCGATCGGATCCGGGACCGTTTCGTGCACATACCTCGCGAGGACGTCGAGGAGCGCATCGTAGTCAGGACGCCTTACCAGCCCCCAGTGGCGACGACGCGCACTCGACGCCTGGTCGAGCGCCGTCCTCCGCTGGCCGCGCTCCCAGGGCAGGATGACCTGCTCAACCTCCTGGATCACGACCTCGAGGGGCTCGTTGCCGCCGGGAAGCTCCGTCAGGGCGATGTTGCGTAGGCTGACGAACCTCTCTTGCTCTGCGATCACCGCCCGTTCGAGCGAATCCAGCTCGTCCGCAGGCGCCGCGGCGAAGGCGAAGGCGCGAACGTCGCCGTGTAATCGACGATGGGCAGCCAGGCGCCGGACGATGTTGGTCGTCTTGCCGACATACCGTTCCCCGTTCGCGAACTCGAGAATGTATATCCCCACCATCTCGAGAGGAGCCCGGCCTGCGAAGAACACCGCGGCGGATCCGACTTCGCCGAGGACGTGCCTGGTGAAAGCGAGGGAGGAAGCACCCACGCGCGCGACCTTATCAGGCCTGCAGAGACGCGATCAGGCCGCGAGCTGGTCGACCGCGACACTGAGGAGCTCGTCGCCCGTCATGCCCCACTTGGGGGTGCCGAGCTGCCCCGCCCGCTCCAGGGCCGCGATGCCGTGGGCGGTGGCGAGCAAGAGCGCGGCGCCCTGGCGCGGGTCCTCGACCTGCGTGGCGTCCGAGACGAGAACCAGGAACTCGTCCTGCGCCTCCCCCGCTGCCGCGATCAGCACCTCCGGGTTCCGGGACGGCGGCGCGAACATCAGCGCGTACAGGTGCGGGCGGCTACGGGCGAGTTGCAGCCAGCTCGCCAGGGCCTGCGCCAAGCGCTCCTTCGCGGTGTGGCTCTGGTCAGCCCGAAGCACCGCCAGTCGCTCCGCGGTGCGGGTCCATTGCTCCGCCGCCAGCGCAGTGAGGAGGTCGTTTTTCGTGGGGAAATGACCATAGGGCGCGCCGCGCGAGACCCCGGCCGCACCGCCGACCGCCCGAAGGGTGACGGCATCCGGCCCTCCCTGGTCCAGCAGGGCTCCGGCGGCCTCCAGTAGCGCGCGCTTCGTGGCAGCGGCAGTCTCGGCTCTCGTCGCCATAACGACAATCATAGTTGACAACGTCATATGAACTCCGTACTCTGCCCATATGACATTGTCACATGAAAAAGCAGACCTCGTCGTTGTCAGCGGCGCCTCCACCGGACTCGGTGCGGCCACCAGCCGAGCGCTGGCGGCACGGGGCTTCCACGTCCTCGCTGGGGTGCGGCGCGAACAGGACGGCGAGCGGCTCGACCAGGCTCGGATCGAGCCCGTCATCCTCGACATCAACCGCGGCGAGGACATCGCTCGCCTCGCGGCGCGCGTCGACTCCTCCGGGAAGCGGCTGCACGCGATCGTCAACAACGCGGGCATGGCCGCCAATGCGCCGGTGGAGACGCTGCCGCTGGACGACTGGCGAGCCGTGTTCGACGTGAACGTCTTCGGCGCCGTCGCGCTCACGCAGGCGCTACTGCCCGCGCTGCGTCGCGACAGGGGGCGAGTGGTGAACATCAGCTCGATCGGCGGCAAAGTCGCGATGCCCGCGTTCGGTGCCTACTCCGGCAGCAAGTTCGCCCTCGAGGCGATCAGCGACGCCCTGCGACAGGAGGTCGCCCCTCACGGAGTGCAGGTCGTGATTGTTGAGCCGGGTGGTATGCGCACGGAGATGGGCGCACGCGGTACCGCCGCCGCCAAAGCGCAGCTCGAGCGGATGACTCCGCAGCAGCGCGAGGCCTACAGCGGCACGATGCGCGCGTTCCTCGGCTACGCCGCCGCCCTCGACCACACGGGGCTGACTGCCGACAAGGCCGCCCGCACCGTGGCGTCCGCGATCACGACGCCGCGACCGCGGACGCGCTACACGATCGGCCGCGAGGCCGCGTTCCTGTCCCGACTCGTCCGGTTCACGCCGGACCGTGTGCTCGACCGCATGATCGCGCAGACCCTGCGCAGCCAGAGCAAGGACACCGCGACCGCTGCCGCTTAGGACCGCGGTCTTCGAAGGACCTCGCTCGACGCAGGGCGGTCAGCACGAAGTAGCTGCCGAACCGGGCGACGGCCATGGCGGCCGCCAGGTGGTCGCGCCCGCCGCCGCGCACCGAGCAGGCGAGCGCGACGACGCCCGGGAGCGAGATCCGGACGGCGCCCGTTCCGGTGGCGGACGCCCCGCCCTCCGAGTGTTCGATCGACACGCTCAGCGTCGTCAGGTCTCGGAGCAATGAGCGGCGGCCTCTCGTAGCGGCTTTCGTGCCCGTGATGCGGCCATGGCAGCGCCGGCCGTCCGTGTAGCTCAGGTCGTAGCGCATGTACAGGCCGTCGCCGCGCGCGCGAGGGAACAGCGTGAGATCGCCGCGCACCTCGGCACGGGCATCGCCGAGATCGAGGACACCGGTCACGGACGCGACCGGAGCCGGCTCGCCGACCGGCACGCCGCTGTCGGGCAGCTCGACCGCGAGGCGCAGGCGCAGGGCTCTCGCGCTCGTCGAGCCCGACTCGACCAACTCGACCTCGCCCGACAGCACCTCGCGGAAGACCACTGGCCGCGGCGAGGGGTCGTACGAGTGCCGGTGGACGTGCCGCCACTGCTGCACGGCGAGCATGGCCTCGTCCTCCGGCACGGCGGCTCGAGCCGCGTGCGCTCGCTCGGGGGCACGCCACGTCTCATCCCCCGTCAGCTCGCGGATGGCGGCCTCGACGCGACGCTCGGCGACCGCGGTGATCGTCGCCGAGGGGTTCACTCCGGTGGACGCGGGGATGCCGGCGCCATCGACGACGTACAGCCGGGGATACCCGTGCACCTGGCCCGAACGGTCGATGACGCTGGAACACGGATCGTCGCCCATCGGCGCGCCGCCGAGATTGTGCACGGTCACGCCGGTGCGCAGGAACACCCACGACGGCAGGAACCTCACGCGCCCGCCGAGCTGACGGGCCGCTTGTCTGGCGGCGCGCATCTCGGCTCGGTACAGGGGGGCGTTGGGCCGGTTTCGCCAGGCGACGCGGGCCTCGCCGTTGTGGTCGAGAGTGAGCACACCATCGGCGGTGTCCCGGCCCATCATCAGCAGCGCCATCGTGCCTCGGCTGCGGGAGCCCTCGGGCCGGCGCCGAGCGCGCGGATTCCTCGCCCTGGCCGGACGACGCAGCGGGTTGAGGGAGCGCACGAGCTCGCTGAGCTGAGCCGGATAAGCCCCGTCCTGCACCTGGAACCAGACCTTCTCCTTGCCGATGTGGCAGTCGACGATCGTCGTGGTCGTGATCGTCGGGCCACGCTGCGGGCTGAGTTCGCTCCTCGGCCGGGAGACAAACGCGAGGAAGTCGCCGTTGCCCGAGAACCCACGCCCCAGCGCTGGCGAGAGGTCAGGCAGCGTCCGAAGCACGTCGCGATTGCGCAGCAGCAGCTCAGTGGTGCCCACCGCACCGGCGGCCAGGAACACCGCTCGGGCCTGCACCAGTCCACGCCGCCCCGCGGCGCGATCCAGGTAACCCACCTCGTATCCGAGTGCGGACGGCGCGATGCGATCCACTTCGCAGAGCGTGCGTGCCTCCGCTCCGTGCTCTTCCGCGATGCTCAGGTAGTTGCGGTCGACGCTGTTCTTCGCGCCTTCGTTGCACCCGAACATGCACTCGCCGACGAAGGTGCACTCCCCCGCGCGCGGCGGTCCCGGATGATCGGCGAAGGTCACGGCCAGAAGCGGGCGCACCGTCCCCGCTGGCCGATGGAGCCGGGACGCCGCGCCCTCCATCGCAACGGTCCGGGCAGGGACCTGGCCCGTGAGCGGGTCGGTTCCGACCGGACGCACGCGCAGCATGTGCGCCGCCACGTCGTAATAGGGGTCGAGCGCATCGCGATCGTAACCGTCGGGCCAGGAATCGAAGACCTCCCTCGGCGGACGGGCGAACACGTTCGCATACACCAGAGAACCGCCGCCCCACCCCGCAGCCTGCACGCTGGCCATCCGGTCGAGCCAGCGGATGTCGTAGAGGCCCTGGTCCTTGCCCCAGAGCCAGTCGTCCTCGAGCTTTCCGACATCGCGTGGAAAGTCGCCCGGCTTCCACCGACGGCCTCGTTCCAGCACGACCACCGACAGCCCCGCCTGCGCGAGGCGGGCCGCCGCGGCCGCGCCGCCGAATCCGCTTCCGACGACCACCGCATCGACGCGCACGTGCTCCACGGTGCACCTCCCTTTCGAATGAGTGATTGACCACTCACTACGGGTGAGTGTACAGTCACTCTCATGGCAACGCGAAGCTCGATCCTTTCCACAGCCGACACGCGCCGACCGATGGTCGCGGCGGCAGCACTCTCCGAGTTCGCGCGCGGCGGATACCACGGCACCACCGTGGCTCACGTGGCCCGCGCGGCGAAGATCTCCCCCGCCTACGTCTTCAAGCTCTATCCGCGCAAGGAGGCCCTCTTCGTCGCCGCACTCGAGGCGTGCTTCGACCGCATCCTCGACGCACTGTCCGAAGGAGCGGACGCCGCCCCCTCCCCCTCGCCCGCCGCGGTACTGGAGGCGATGGGCGACGCGTACGCCGCGCTCATCCGCGACCGAACCCTGCTCATGCTGCAGGTCCATGCGCAATCGGTGGCGGAGATCGAGGAGATCGGGTCCGCGCTCCGCGCGGGACTCGCGCGAGTGACCGAGTTCGCCCGAGACCGGTCAGGAGGAAGCGATGACGACGTGCAGCGATTCATGGCCTACGGGCAGCTCTGCCACCTGATCGTCACCGCGCGCATCGACGAGAGTCCCGCACGCTGGGCGCAGATCCTCTCGCAGGGCATCCGCCACCCCGACTAGCGACCCCCGCTCCGGGCGCGCCCACGCATGCCCGAAAGAGTGAGTGATGAATCACTCTCCCCCGTGTTTCCTCAGAACCTCACCACCGAAAGGAGTCCCTCATGACTGTCACCGCTCCCCTCGCCGCACCCCCGCGATCGACGCACAGCGCGCGGCGCTGGCTCGCCCTGAGCGTCCTCGCCCTCGCACAGTTCCTCGTGGTGCTCGACGCCTCCATCGTCAACATCGCCCTCCCCGTCCTCGGATCCCAATTGGGAATGGGCACCGCCGCGCTCGCCTGGGTCATCACGGCGTACGTCCTCGCCTTCGGCGGCCTGCTCCTCCTCGGCGGACGCCTCGCCGACCGCTACGGACACCGCCGGGTCTTCCTCATCGGAACCGCCGGGTTCGTGGCCGCCTCCGCTCTGGCCGGCCTTTCCCTCACCAGCGAGATACTCCTGGCAGCCCGTGCCATCCAGGGGGCGTCGGCGGCGCTGCTCGCGCCGGCGGCGCTCGCCCTGCTCACCGGGTTGTTCCCCGACCCGACGGAGCGCACCAAGGCGCTGGGTGTGTGGGGCGGCGTCGCGGGAGTGGGGTCGGCAGCGGGCGTGCTGCTCGGCGGCGTCCTGACGGCCGCGTTCGGGTGGCAGTCGGTGTTCTTCGTCAACATCCCCATCGGGGCCGTCGTGCTCGTCGCGGTTCCGCTGCTGATCGCCCGGGACACATCGATCGTGCGCGGCAAGCTCGATCTGCCGGGCGCGGCCACGATCACCGGAGCGCTCGTCGCGGCCGTCGGGGCGCTGAGCGCCGTCGAGCAGATCGGACTCGCGCATCCGCTCACGATCGCTCTCGCCGCAGCCGCGCTCGTGCTGGGCGTCGCGTTCGTCCTCATCGAGCGTCGGACCGCTGAGCCGCTCGTGCCGCTCGCGGTGTTCGGCAACCGCAGCCTCAGCCTGGGCAACATCGTCATGGTGCTCATCGGTGCGGCGATGGTCGCCCTGTTCTTCGCGCTCTCCGTGTTCATGCAGGCCGTGCTCGGCTACGACGCGCTCACGACGGGACTCACACAGCTGCCGCTCGCGGGCGCCCTCGTGATCGTCGCCGGCCTCGCACCCGTCGCCATCCAGCGCGTCGGCACGAGGACGACACTCATCGGGTCGCTCGCGGTGCTCGCCGCGGGCCTGGTCTGGCTGTCGCTCGCCCCTTCCGACGCCGGATTCCTCACGCACATCCTCGGGCCGAGCCTTCTGATCGGGATCGGAATGGGCGGCGCATTCGTCACGACCACGCAGCTGGCGGTCGACGGCGTCGACGGCGGGGAGGCCGGGCTCGCCGGCGGCCTCGTCAACACCAGCCAGCAGATCGGCGGCGCCCTCGGCCTCGCCGTCCTCGGCACGCTCGCGGCGGTCCGCACCGACTCGCTGATCGAGGCCGGCGTAGCCGCCCCCGAGGCCGCCACCAACGGCTTCTCCTGGATCTTCCTCGGAGCCGCCGTCGCCACCCTCCTCGCTGCCGCGGCGGCCTCGTTCCACCGCGGGCGTTGATCCATGTCCCGCGCGACCGATCGCGCACCGCCGCGGGCGCATCGCGCGCCGCGGCGGTGCGGCTACTCGGTGGCGCGGGTGGCGGCGAGGGAGCCGAGCAGGCCGAGGGCCTCGGCGCTCGCGCTGCCGGGCGGGGCGTGATGGACGATGAGCTGCAGGCCCGGGGTGCTGCGCACATCGAAGGCGTCGTAGTCGAGGGTCAGCAAGCCGACGTCGGGATGGCGGAACTGTTTGGCTTCACGGGTCTTGCCGCGCACATCCTGGCGGCTCCACAGGTCGCGGAACGCGCTGCTGTGGGCGGTGAGCTCATCGAGGAGCGCGACCAGGCGGGGCGCCTGCGGGTCATGTCCCACGGCCAGGCGCAGGTGCGCGGCGACAGAGTGGGCGGCGCGATCCCAGTCCACGTAGAAGTCGCGTCCGGCGGGGTCGAGGAACGTCATGCGGGCCAGGTTGTCCGCTTCGCCGAACGCCGAGTGCAGGACGCGGGCGAGGTCGTTCGCGGCCACGATGTCCAGGGCCCGGTCGATCACGTACGCCGGGGTCGCACTCCAAGCCTCCAGCAGCGCGGCCAGCTCCGGTCGGACGATCTGACCCGGGGCGTGGCGCTGCTCGGGAGCGGCGTGCCCGGCGAGCCGATGGAGGTGCGCGCGGGCGTCGGCGCCCAGCTCCAATGCGCGGGCGAGTGCGTCGAGGATCTGGGTGGAGGGGTGCCGCTCGCGGCCCTGCTCGAGTCGGGTGTAGTAGTCCACGCTGAGCCCGGCGAGCACGGCGACCTCCTCGCGGCGCAAGCCCGGGACTCGCCGGTGGCCGGACGAGCTGAGCGCCTCGGGCTGCGGGCGCAGCGCGGCGCGGCGGGCGCGGAGGAAGCTCCCCAGCTCGTTGCGGTCATTGCCGTCCATGATGTCGACGGTACGCCGCCTCCGCCCCACGTTCCTGCGTGGGCTGCTCCCAGGAAACGGTCGGCCTGGTTGCGGGCGTCGGCGCGATCGAGCATGGAATCACTCCGCGACGCGCCCCGATCGAGGCGCGGGCGGGAGCGTTCACGACTCCGTTCCCGATCTGAAGGACATCATGCGCTACACCTTGCTCGGCCGCTCCGGCATCCGCGTCTCCGAGTTCGCGCTCGGCACCATGACCTTCGGCGACGACTGGGGGTGGGGCGCTCCGGCTGAAACCAGCACAAGGATCCTGGACGCGTACGCCGAGGCGGGCGGCAACTTCATCGACACCGCCAACCTCTACACCGGCGGCAGGGCCGAGACGATTCTCGGCGACGCGTTGAAGGGGCGCCGGGACCGGTTCGTGCTCGGCACTAAGTTCACGCTGCAGACCGAGGCCGGAGACCCCAACGCCGCCGGCAACCACCGCAAGAATTTGACCCGGTCGCTCGAGGCAAGCCTGCGTCGCCTGCAGACCGACCACATCGACGTGCTGTGGGTGCACGCCCGCGACACGCTGACGCCGCTGCCGGAGCTGATGCGGGCGCTGGACGACCAGGTCCGGGCCGGGAAGGTTCTCCACGTCGGCGTCTCGGACTGGCCGGCGTGGGAGATCGCCGAGGCCACCACCCTCGCCGAGCTCCGGGGATGGTCACCGTTCATCGGCGTGCAGCTGCGCTACAACCTGCTCAGCCGCTCCGTGGAATCCGAACTGATACCGATGGCGAAGGCGCACGACCTCGCCGTACTCGCCTGGGGTCCGCTGGCCGAAGGGCGCCTGACCGGGAAGTACCTCGACGGTGGTGAAGGGCGCCTCACCCGCGGCGGCTGGGACTTCAGCGGCGAGAGCGGCGACCACATCGTCCGCGAGGTCGTCGCGATCGCCGAGGCCGGCGGGTGGACGCCCGCGCAGGTCGCATTCGCCTGGTTGCGCTCCCGCCCCGGCACCGTCATCCCGCTGCTCGGCGCCACGAGCGAGCAGCAGCTGCGGACGAACCTCGCCGCCGCCGACATCCTCCTGGACGCCGACATCCTGGACCGGCTCGACGAGATCAGCGCCCCGCGGCGTGGTTTCCCGCACGACGTCATGGCGGGCGAGGACATGATCGGTCTCGCCTATGGTGACCAGTGGCGCCGGATCGTCGACCGCAGACGCGCGTCGCGCCGCCCCGTCAACGACGACGACCGGCTCGCGTCGGTCACCGCCCCGCAGGGATGATGCCGCAGAACGACGCCGGGAGACCGATCATGACCGCCGAGCACACCGGACCGCTCGTGTTCACCGACGCCACCGTGCACCTCACGCCCACACGCACGGTGCGCGGCGACGTGTGGACGGACGGCCGTACCATCACCCACGCGGGCCCCGTGGGACCCAACGAGCGGCCCGACGATGCCCGGACAATCCACGCCGGCGGTGCGACGATCGTGCCGATACTGGTCGACAGCGCGCTGCGCGCCCGCCCCGCGCACGAGCGGGACGCCTACGACCTGGCGCCGGGGAACCCTGCGACCTTCGCCGTCACCCGCGCCCGCGTCACCGAACCGCAGGTGCGCGGCTCGCTCATCATCCGCCCCGCCGACCTCCTCGCGATCGTCGTCGACGGGGAGATCCTGGCCAGGAACGGCGCGCCCACCACCCGCGCCGCGGTCAGCGATCCGGACGCCTGGATCGGGGCGTGGATCGACCGCTCCCAGGCCATCGAACAGCACCTGCTCCCGAATGGCCGCTACACCGAGACCCGCAGCGGGCGCGTCGACGCGTGGGTCGGCGCGTACTGGACTCGCGGCGACCGCATCGCCTACCTCGATGACACGGGATTCTGGGCGTTCGGAGTGCTCGCTGACGACGTCCTGCACCACGCCGGCTTCATCATGACGCGCTGACCGACGCCGGGGCGTCATCACCGCCCGAGCCAACGCGCGATGCGGTCGCGCCGAGCCGCCCGCCGTTCGCAGCGCCGCCGAGTCGCGGCATCCCGCCGCGCCTGCTCGCGCTCGGTACGCCGGATCTCATCCTGAACGATGGCCAGCAGTTGCTCGGGGTAGACATCGCGGTGGATGTCGAAGTGGGGCATGGTCTTCTCCCAGTCAGCTCGTGTGGGTGATCGAATGATCGACGTTCGAAAGAGGCACATTTCGACGTCTGCGGCGAGCGTACGAATGTGAGCGCGCTCGAAATCAAGCACCCGGCGTCGAACCACGCGGGCCTGTACTTAGAGCGCGGTCGAAGGCCTATCGTGTCCGCATGGACGGGTACACGATCGAGGAGGTGGCGGCGCGCACGGCCCTGAGCAAGCACACGCTGCGGTACTACGAGCGCGAAGGGCTCCTGCCGCCGATCGGCAAGGCGCCGAGCGGGCATCGCCGCTACACCGAGGACGACATCGGCTGGATCCGCTTCCTGCAGCTGTTGCGTGCCACCGGCATGCCCATCCGGGAGGTGAAGGAGTTCGTCACGCTCACCTGGGCCGGCGACCACACCATCCGGCAGCGCGTCGCGGTGCTCACCTCCTACCGCGCGGCGCTCGTGGAGCGCATGGCGCGCGACGCGGACCACCTCGAGGCCCTCAACCGCAAGATCGGCTACTACGAGGACGTGCTGGCGGCGCAGGACGCCACGCCCGAAGACATCACGGCGCCGAGGGTCATCGCGGAGCGCGCCCACCGGGATTGACGATGCGCGGGATGCCGGTGCTGCTGACGAGGATCGCGGCGACGGTGAACGGGATGACACCGAGGGCGAGCATGGCGGCGCCGGTGTCGCCGGCGAAGTCGACGGCGTCGTGGCTCAGGATGAGCTGGGATCCGGTCTGGAAGGCGGCGTGGAACCCGATCGGCATCCACACCGAGCCGGTGATCATGCGCAGGTAGCCGAATCCGACCCCCATCGCGAGGAAGAGCGAGAGGTCGACCGGGTTCCAGTTCTGCCGCAGGAGTCCCGCGAAGAGCGTGAACAGCACCGCTTGAACGATGATGACGCCCCACCCGCGCGTGAGCGCTCCGAGTACGGTCGTGATGTAGCCGCGGAAGAGCGCCTCCTCGGGAATCGCTTCCGCGAGCAGCACCGCGAGGAGGAGAAGGACGACGGTTCCCGCGAGATCCGGGAGGGGAACGGTGACGGTCAGCGGGGCACCGACGAGCGCGAGCACCCCGAACGTCAGCGCGGCCGGGACGGTCCAGACGACGGCGCCCCAGATCGCGAGCCTCCATCCGGTGCGGATGTTCGTCAACCCGGCATCGCGCAGGCGTTTGCGGTCGACGTAGCGGACGAGCAGCGCGACCACGGCGATGGTGAGCGCGCTGATCACCAGGCCGGCGAGGATCCGGATTGCCAGGGTCGCCGGGTCCGAGAGGTCTTGCGCAGCGGGGAGCAGGGTCGTCGCGAGGGTGAGGCCCAGACCGAGCGGCAGCACAGCGAGCGCGATCCTCCAGGCCGCGGAGCCGATTCGGCGGGATCGTGCTGCAGTCGCGTGCGTCATCTCGTTCCTCGGTATCTCTGTGCGAGGGCGTGGAAAGCGCGCTTCGGCGTCCACGTGCCGTCAGGGTGGGCGGCGACGATGCCGTAGCTCGCCAGGTCGAGGTCCCGACCGGGCTCGTCGGAGGTGGTCAGGGCGGGTTCGCTGAATCCCCAGACGAAGGTCCCGTCCACTCCGACGCGATCGAAGGTGTCGAGCACGCCGGTGATGTAGTCGGCCTGTTCCTGCTCGTCGCGCACGAGATTTGTCGGAACGGTCAGTTCCGTGCGTCCGCCGAGCACTCCTGCGGCGGTCGAGGCCTTGTCGGCGGCGCCGCGGTAGGTGCAGGAGCCGAACTCGAACACGTAACAGGGCTTGCCGTGAGCGTGGGCCTGATCGGCGAGCGCGCGGATGTCGTCCTCGAATCGCCACGCGTTGCGTGCATCCCGGTAGCGGTCCGCGCCGACGACGTCGAAGATGGACCAATCCGGTCGCTCCCAGTCCCCCGCGCCGTACGAGATGGGCCCGGCGAAACGCGCTCGCGCATCCTCGACGAGTTCGGCGAGCAGGCGCCGCAGCCGTCGGTTGGCGATCGGGAGCAGCGGGAAGGTCACCGTCAGCAGTGATCCTCGGCTCCAGAACGTCGGGCCGGGAAGCATGCCCGGGATCGACAGCGTGAGCTCGCACCCCACCACCAGCCCGGCCGTGGCCCCGGACCTCCGAAGGCGCTCGGCGTCGTCGGCGGCGGACCGCACGGCCGCACGCAGCTCGTGCGCGGGACGATCGAACGGGCGCGGTTGCAGCCAGACCGCCAGGCCCTCCTCGGCGGCGAGACCCGCCGCAGTGCCGAGGCGCCGCGGATCGCTCGCCATGACCAGCACGGCGGTGCAGCCGAGATCCTCGCGGATGGCCCGGAAGTCGCGTCGCGCTGCCTGCTCGGTGAAAGAGGGGTTGCTGTCGAAGCCCTTCTCGTAGATGACACCGGCGTCGTACCCGATCCCGCGAACAGGATCAGCCATCGTCGACTCCCAGCGCCCGGAACAGGTACGGCACGACGTGCGCGCGCAACTCGCCGAGATCGACGCCGGGGTCGCGCTGCACGAGAGTGATCGCGCGATCCAGCACGCTCTCGACGAGCCCCGTCGCCACATCCAGCGGAATCTCCGTGAATGCGCCCTGTTCCATACCGGCGCGCAGGATGCTGCGCAGCAGTGCGGTGTCGTCATCGTCGTTGATGAGGTACAGAGGAGTGCCCTCGGCGGTGCGGTGCGAGACCGCGACCTCGACCGCCGCGGAGATCGCGTGCCGGTGGGCGTCGACGTGGGCGACGTATGCCTCGGCGTAGGCGCGCAACCGCGCGGCGGGTTCCTCGATCACCTCGACCGCGGCCAGCACGCTCTCGCCGAGAGCGGCGAAGACCGTGCCCACGAGCTCGAGCAGCAGCCCTTCCTTGGACGCGAAGTAATACACCACCGCGCTCTTGGCGATCTGCGCCCGGCGCGCGATCTCCGCCAAGGACGCACGGTGATACCCGACCTCGTTGACCGTCGCGACGGCAGCATCGACGAGCTGACGACGGCGGGCCAACTCGATGAACGTGCGCGCGCCCTCCCGAGGCTCCGCCGGGGGCGGCGCGGGGGTCGGTTCAGAACGCACGGACTGATTTTAGAACGATCGGTCGAAGCGTGTCCACACCTCGCGGCGCGTGGGCGTGAAGCCCGGGTCACGAGCCGAGCGGAGCAACCCCTTCACAGCCGGCGAGCGGAGCGTGCCGGTGGTCTCATGCTGCGTCGTTCTCGGCAAGGGCCGCGAGGGCACTGGTCACCGCGCTCCATCCGTCGAAGAAACCGAGTTCCTCGTGTCGGTCACGGTCCGCGGGGTTCCCGTGCCGCACCACCACGCGATAGAGAGTGCCGTCGGGGTGCTCGGCGAGGCTGACCTCGGCGGCCATCGGGACCGGGGCGGGAGCAGCAGGGCGCAAGGTGCTGCTGATCGCGTTGGTGAAGACGAGCCTGGCCTGTGGTTCCACGATCAGGAAGAGACCATCGGCGTGAGGCACGAAGGTGTCGCCGTCGTCGCTCATGCTGGTGACGAATGCTCCGCCTGGCTGGACGTCGAGACTGTCGATGCGCGCGATGGTCGGCGCAGGAACCCACCACTGTTGCAACCGCTCCGGCTCGGTCCAGGCACGCCACACGACCGAACGTGGTGCGCGGATCACGCGCTCGATCGTGAGGTCGAGACGGGGATCGAACGTGGTCATTGGTCCTCCTGCTGATCGGTGACGAACTGTTCGAGACGGTCGGTGCGCTGCTCCCAGAGCTCGCGCTGCTCGGCGAGCCAGCCCTCGACGAGCAAGAGGCGGTCGCGGTTGAGCGTGCAGGTGCGGACCCGCCCGGACTTGCGCGTGCGGATGAGCCCCGTGGACTCGAGCATGCGCACATGCTTCACGAACGACGGCAGGGTGATCGGAAACGGCTCCGCCAGCTCACCCACGCTCGCCGACCCCGCACCGAGACGCCGGATCACAGCGCGCCTGGTCGGGTCGGCGAGCGCGACGAACAGTCCGTCCAAAGCACGATGCTTAGCCATGTGGAAAAGTATTTCAGGCCCGGATACTTAGCGCAAGGGGAAAGTATTGGGGACGTGCAGGACGGGCACTGCCGCGACGTCTGTCCGTGCCGCACGTGGCAATCGGAAGGAGGTCGAGCCGAGCGAGACGCCCGGACGCTCCGCGATCGTCACCGCGGAAAGCAGGCTCCGGCTTGAGCTTCGAGCAGGGTCCACAATCGTGCCGCCTTCTTTCGATCGCGGAACACTCGCCAGAGGCGTCGCTCGGCCGGTCTGCCGGTGGACCCGATCAATCCGCCCGGACCGTAGAATCGTCCGCCTGCGTCCGTGGCCCTGGCGGCGAGCACCGCAGGTCCGGCGCCGTCGCGAGCGGTCTGGATGAGACCCGCCTTGATCATCCAGTTGTCCGATCGGTGCTGGCTCTTGACGAACCCGGAAGCCGCGGCGATGTCGGTCGCCGCCGCCCCGGGGTGCGCGACCGCGGCGCTGATGCCCCAACCGTGCTCTCGCGACCTCCGGTCGAGCTCGCACGCGAACAGACCGAGGCCGATCTTGCTCCTCGCGTACTGGGAGATCGGACGATACGGAGCGCCTTCCGTCCACGGGCCGGCGGCCGCCTGCGACAGAACCCGGCTCGGAAGCCGACCGATCTGCGCGGAGAGGCTCGTCTGAGCGACCACCCGTGCGCCGGATTGACGAACAGGAGAGTTTCGCAGGAGGGGGAACAGGAGCGCGGTGAGCGCGACATGGCCCAGGAGGTTGGTCTGCCACTGCAGCTCGTAGCCGTCCGGAGTGTAGCTCGGCGTGCGCGGCGCGAAGATGCCAGCGTTGAGGACGAGCACGTCGATCGCTCTTCCGTCCGCGAGCAGCTCTGACGTGTAGTGGCGCACCGATGCAGACGACGACAGGTCGAGTTCGGCTCTGGTGGGTGCGAGGACCTCGAATCCGGCGGCCACGAGTCCCGCCAGGATGTGAGCGCCGATACCGCGACTCGCGCCGGTCACAAGAGCGAGCCGCTGCCGGGAGCCATCCCCGATGTCAGGCACGCTTCACCTTCCCCACGGCGGTGGGAGCTGGCGCGGACGCGTTCCGTCCCGGGCGCGGGGCTCGACGCATACAGACCTCCGAAGTCAGCTGGGCAACCTCACCAACATGGCCGCTCCGGGCGGAGCGGGGCTAGTCCTCGAAAGTTGACACTTCCGCTGACACCGTCGGTCTGAGGTGGGAGAGCCCGGACGTGACCGCGCCCAGACTCGTAGGCGAGGATCGACAGCAGCGATGACCCGCCGGAGTTCCCGCTCCAGTCTCGTGATCCGCGACCGCACGGCATCTATTTCAGCGGTGGTCTCCGGACGTGCACAGTTCCCGGGCTACCGAGCGCCCCTCGAATCGTGCGTGGTGCGCAAAGAAAAGACCCGGCGCCAGAGGCGCCGGGTGGTATGGCCCCATGGTAGCACTCGTCACCACGGCGCCGGATTCGTGATCCGCGACGAGATGACGTTCGGGAGCTGATGCGAGGAGAGGTCGTCGGGCGCAAGGCGGTACCACCAGTGGCTGCCAGCGCCTTCGCTTGGCGTTCCTGCGAGCTTCCCCGCGCGGACGCCCTTCGTCGGGTTGATCAGCCCGACCGGGACGTGCTCGCGCGCGACGCTGATCGGGTAGGCCAGATCGCTGTCGTTGCTGATGACGACAGCCGCATCGACCTTGCGGGTGAGCACGTCGATCAGCAGATGGGAGGCGACATTCACATCGCTGCCCTTCTCCTCGCGCCGAGCGACGGAGGCCATGAACGTCGCGCCCAGGACATCCTGACCGCTGTGATCCTGGATCCTGATCGGCCAATCCGGTTCGACGAGAACGGGCTTGCCGTTGCGTCCTTTGACGGCCAGCGGAGCCGACCCGGCGCGCGATGTACGTGCCGAAAGACCAAGCCCACAGCGATATGGCATCAATATCAACCGCTATCCCGAAAGGTTGAAAGACCCTTCTCGGCTGCTCCGAGCTTCTGCTCTAGATCGTCCAGCTGCGGGTAAGCCCACGAAAGCGCCTCGGCTGGGCTATGAACATCGATGGCGGGCAACATGTCACCCCTCGGGGGGTACTGTCCTGCGAGGACGCTAAAGAGGACGTCCTTAATCTGCGCTAGAACGACGGCGCCGCTATAGCCGTACGTTGGCGCCTCCGGACGAAGCCCGTATTCTTCGCGATGCGGCTTGGGCAGTGCCCAGTATCGAGCGTGGGCCGAGGCAGCTCTCTTTGGTAGCGCTCGGACCTGCTCAAGAACGATCTCATCAGCCGCTATCGCCTTGAGATCCATGATCGATGTGACGTGCACGTTGCTCTTGTGGGTCACGGCAACTGCGCCGCTCTGAGCCCCGGACTCGGACAGCAAGATCCCACGATCTGCACCGACGTCCTCGACGATCGATCTCAGAGTCAGCACGTGGGACTTGTCGACTGGTCGCTTCCAGTGCTTGCACTCGATGACCCAGTTCACGGCCAATCCAGCACGCTCGAAACTCGCGTAGACATCTACGTCATGGCTCCCACGCGCCCCAATAACTCGCAGGTCGGTGCGCACGTCGAAGCCGAGCTCTTGGAACAGTCCTGCTGCCTGTTCTTGGTAATCACGCCAACCCGTCAACCTAGTTCGCCGCTTCCGTGAGCAGGCGCACGGTCGCACGCGCGATGTCGGCTGGCCTATGGCTGATAGTAAGAAGCCGCAACAGTTCTTCGTCACGGTGAGGACCAATAGCGGCACTAGCGTATGCGTCATGCAGCGCGTCCAGCGCGACTAGGACCTGTGCGTCCTCACTGTCCGCGGGGTACGCTCGGGGCGCCCAACCGTCGAAATACTGTGGATATAGACGCTGCGCGACTGCCGCTGCTGCGCCACCGTACCCTCCAGCGACGAGGAGCAGGCATCCGGACTGAATCGTCAGACGGGCCTCTTCGATCACGCCGGGTTCGGCGCCGACGTAGCCCGCGAGGCGCCCCCCAACAATCAGACGGGCTGTTGTTCCGCTCGCGACATACTCGCGCATCGCGGTCAATGCGCTGCCCGCGTCGTGACTCCAAGAGCCGTCCAGGGCACGTGAGATCGGCACCGTCTTACGCGACTCGGAAACCAACGTCAGCCTGCCGATGTCACCGAGATTCCTGTCTGCCGCCATCAGCTCGTCTGCCGTGAGCTTCCGGTACTCAGATTCGGCGAGTGTGATCTCGAGCGCGGATCGTCCGCTGCTGAAACGTTGTGCCTCTTCGATCAGGATCTCGGTGTAGCCACCGGGATTGAGGTGACCCCCGTATACGACCGTTCCTTCCGCGAGCATGATCGCTCTGCCTACTTCGGCGACGACCAGTCGGCAGTGTTGCTCAGTGAGACCAAGACGTGAGAGATCGGCGCTCTCAGAGACTGATAAGGCGACTTTCTGGCCCGACAGAGCGTCTCGCGAGATGAGGGTGGGCTCGCTCATGTCTTGAGTGCTCCACCGCGCGCAGCGAACGTTCGGGGCGTCAAGATGTCGACGTCGACATCGTGGCCTGCCACCGCGCACAACTGCAGCAGCACCTCTCGTTCCGCGGGCCCGAGCGGCGGATCGGGGTGAATGATCCAGAGGTGCTTGTCATCTGGCTGCGTCTCTTGATGTGAAGCGAGCCAGGGGGCGAGCGTGGTCGGCTCAGGCGATTGCGCAGGAAGCCAATCGAACCCGTCCTCCGAGAGATAGGACGTCTGCGCTTGCCAAAGAGTGTTCTTGAGCGTCTCGTCGACGAGCCTGTTGAGAGCAAGAGCAACCCCGGGATCAGGATCGGCGAGGTCACAGACCACCGAGGGGACGTGGTCCATCAGGAAGGAGCCCCGCTCCTCACCGGCAGTGAGCGCGTACATGCAAACGACCGACATGCCGCTGTGCTTTGCGGCGTGGACCTCACGTTGCGTCCACTCTCGTGCGGCGTACACGTCGGTGCGGATCATCAGCAACGCGCTGCTGCCAGCGGCGTCCTTAAGCGTCCTCTCCCAGTCGCCACCCGGTTGGATGTCTTGCGCGTCGAAGAACGCCGACAGGTGAGACTGCTGGATGTGGTCACGCACACGCTCGAACATCGCGGGACCGGAACGCGAAGCCTCCTCTGAAGAACGGTGCTTCGTGTGACTCACGAACACCGTCAGTCGTGCGGGGAAGTTCGCCTCCTGCTGGAGCTGCTGGGTGATCGCCTGCGCCAGCTCGCGCCCGAACAAGCCGGCATCCGTGTTCACGTCAGCGGGCAGGGTCTGGATGCCGCCGAGGATCTGATTGACGATGCTGGTGCCCCATTGCAAGCCTTTCGCCACGACGGGGTAGACGCCTACGCCAGCGCTCTGGTTCAGTTCGGCGATCTCGCGAAGATACGTGTTCCATGGATTGGCCGCCTCGGCCGCTGCGCGGAGCAAGTTCGTGTCGATGATCGGGACGATTGCATTGAACTGTGCGGTCGGGAGTCCCTCGCCGAGCGGCGTCGCAATGCCCAAGGGCCGTGGCGGCCCTCCGTCGTCCCAGGGATCGCTGCGCGCATACACCTCAACGGCACCGCCAGCCAGGCCCGAGAATGCGGGGCTATGGAAGTGCTCATGGAGCTCCGCGAATCGCTCGGCGCCGATCGCGTCGTCGGGGTGCCAGACGACGAATACGTCAAGGATCGGCGGGATCGGCACGCGCTCTCCTTTCGAAACGCCGCCTCATCGGGGCGATGTCGGTGGTCAAAAGTAGACTATCCCTGGAAGGGAGGAGCCCGACATGAGCAACCAGCACAACATCTTCATCAGCCACCGTCACGAGGACGACGCGCTGGTCGGAGATCTCAAGAAGATGCTCTCCGGCAGCGGAGCCGAGATCCGGGACTCGTCGATCACGAGCGAGACCCCGAACAACGCGAAGAGCCCCGACTACATCAGACAGATCCTGGCTGACCAGATCCGATGGGCCGGAAAGATCATCGTCATCATCTCCCCCGACACGAAGAACCACGAGTGGGTCGACTGGGAGATCGAGTACGCCCGCAAGTTCCCCGACAAGCGGATCGTCGGGGTCTGGGCACCAGGCACCACGCACGACGACATGCCCGAGCCGCTGGAAGACTACGCGAACGCGATCGTCAACTGGGATGCCCAGGCGATCATCGACGCTCTTGACGGCAAGGACAACTGGACAGAACCCAGTGGTGCTCCCGCGCCTGTGCAGTCGATTCCGCGGGCTGCCTGCTGAATAGGGAGGGCGATCGTGAAGGTGTTCAGCTACATCGTGCGCTACGACGTCGGGTTCGCACCAAACCCCTTTCACGGGATCTGCTCTCTCGCCACGTGCAAGCAGGACATCCGCAAGGTCGCCCAGGTCGACGACTGGATAGTCGGCACCGGCTCCAGACCAAACGGCAAAGCAGGCAACCTCGTCTACGCCATGCGCGTCTCAGAGATCTTGAGCTTCCAGGAGTACTGGGACGATGACCGCTTCGCCGAGAAACGGCCAAACCTTCGGGGCAGCCGCATGCAGCACTTCGGCGACAACATCTACCACCGCGATCCGGCCGGTGAATGGATCCAGGAGAACTCCCGCCACAGCAAAGACGACGGCTCTCTAGAGGCGGGTCACATGCTGCGCGACACGAAGAGCGAGCGAGTGATGCTCGGAGACGAGTTCGTGTACTTCGGCGGAGACGGCCCAGTCATTCCCGAATCACTGCGCAACGACTACGGCTTCGACCTCGTGCACTCGACACCTGCATACCGCAGCAACTTCACCAACGAGCACGTCGCCGCCATCATCGAATGGGTGCGATCGCTCGAGCCGGGCGTGCAGGGACGCCCGCACGATTGGCCACGTCGCCGGCAGCCAACAGCAGAAGCCGCGTGAGCGCGCTCACCTAGAACATGGGTTCGAGGACGCGCGCACGCGCGAACCCAGCACCTCGTTCTGAGGAAGGTGACCGTTGATCCCCCACTTGGGCGGGAAGAAGAGCGTCATCGGCTCCGGCGTGGAGACGTAGCGAGATTTGATCCGGCTTCTCGCACTGGCAAGCTCCGGAACCGCCTCACGGCAGTACTTGTCCGTCTCGCAGAAGAGATTCTGAGCGTCGATCGCCTGGATCGGCCGGCCCCAGAGACCGCTGAAGTCAAGTTCCAAGCGGGCGAACTCAGCCTCCTGGTTGTCCACCATCCACATGATCACCTCTTGCGGCGTGAGACCACCGAGGTCGGAGAACACCTTCTTAATGCCACGCAGCGCGCCCGGACCAGGCTTCGTGAAGTCGTTCTCAGAGAAGTTCACGTGCTCCGAGTAGTTCAGGTCAATCGCCATCTGGTAAGACATGAAATCACCCATCAAGGGGAAAGTGTGGAGCAGGTCGTAGACCTCTTCCAGCGACTCCGCCTCAAGAACCCGCTCCGCAAGGCACGACCGCACGAACATGTCCCGGAACAGCTCCACATGGTTCAGATGCTTGGTCTTTCGACCGTAAGCATCCGTGGCGCAGAGGATGAACGCCCCCGTGTAGAGGCCGCCGTTGCGGTCCTTCGCGTCGGTGAGCGCCGCCTCGAACACACCGGTCTCCAGATCTGCAATCCGAGGCGACCGCCCAAGTATCTCAACGACGGTCTCCCACGTACCGACATTGCTGAAGTTTCGGAACGCGACGATCTGGAACAGACGATCGGCAGGGCTTGAGTCGTCATCGCGGTAAGCAACGTCGCGGATGAGGTACTGGCTGACACGGTCAGCCGCTCGATAGACGTTGCAGAACTTGTACTCCTGGAGAATCCGGTCCTGCGTCCACGGTCCCGGGGCTCCAGCGACGCGCGCCTCAAAAACACGCTGCCGCTCAGCGGCGAACTTCCAGTAGAGCTCGTAGACCCCGTCCCGGGGAGTCGGTGCTCGCATAACCTGTGCCTGTCTCCGATTTGCGCTGCCTAGGGCCATCCGCTTCTCGTAGCGAGATGTAAGTCCGACGCGTCGTGTACGGTTCGCTCCATCATCGCTCCCCGGACGCGTCGCAGCCCGCCAGAACCGCCGTCACGGCCGTCCCGCATCGCGGCGTAGCGCGTCGACTCCATCCGGGTCGGACAGCGCGACTGCGAACACCAGCCGTAACGCCGTCGCTGTCAGGCGCTCGGCCAGCACGAGCTTCTCCATCCACTCGGCCTGAGGGTGGAACTGAAGGAAGGTGTCCAGCTCGTCGAACGCCGTGGAGGCCTCTGCGGCCTCCGCCTGAACGGTCCCGACCTCGCCGACGACCTCACGCGCCCGCATGAGTTCCTCGAAGCCATCCGGGCCGTCGCTGAACCGCTCGCCGCCATTCGTGAAGATCTTCTCGGCGACGTCGGTCGACTGGTCCGCGAGGAAGGTCTCATATTTGATTGCATAGACGAGGAGATCGATCACGGTGTCCAGAAGTGCCTCACTTCCCGCTGCCGCACCGCCCACCACCTGATCGATGCGATCGATCTTACGGGCGAGGTTGGCGGCGATGCTGGTCAGCTCCCCGCGCCTCTTCCACGAGTTGCCGTAGGCGGCATCCTTCGACCGATGTAGATCGATAACGAACTCGCGCAGGTCGGTCCAATCCACCGTGGAGACGGGCGGGGACAGTAGCTGGGCGGAGTCTCGAAACAGTTGCTCCCGGAGTGCGAAAGCGATGTCGCTGTGGCCGAGGTCGTCGACGAGTTCACGTTGCCGCGCATTGTCGGCGCCCGCGGCGATCGCCCACTTGATGGCGATCGCTTGCAGGAACTGGCGTAGTAGGGGATCGGGGAAGCCAGCGATTTCCGCGTGACAGTCTTCCCCGGACGCCAGTCGAGCTTCGACGTCGAACCAGCGATCGAGCACACCCGCGAAGTCCTCCCACGGAGTCCCGAACTGAGCACCCGCCCACCCCTCCTCATAGCCGGTGGCGCCGCCAAACCCGCCGAGGGCACGGTCAGCTTGCTCATTCCGCTCGTCGTAGAGATGAAGGGACGAGATGAAGAACGACGCGTGACCGACTCGGGCACCGAGCCAGAAGGCCATCATCTCGTGCAGCACACTCCATTCGAACGTGTTGATGCCGGAGAATCCCCACAGGATGTCGTTGGAACGCACGGTCACGTTGAGGTGGACGCTGCCATTCCTGACGAGGAAATGCAGCCAGTTGTTGCAGGGCACATCGAGCGTGTCCGCGAAGTCGCACGCCGGATCGAACAGGACAGCGACCGCTCGGCGAGACTCAGGGTCCGAACTGAGGAGCTTGCGGATCTCATCCACTTGATCGACTCCACCCCAATCGCGCAACCGTGGCCCATAGCCACCGCGCCATGTCACCTGGTCGTCCGAGAACTGCAGCGCGCGGCCGAGGTAGCGGGCTAGATACTCCATGTCATTGCGCCCAGCAAGCACCCACATCGTCTCGGCGATGGTCGCGAACACATCGTTGCGACGACCCGGTACTGTGATGAAACGTTCCGTTGGCTGCGCCAAGGTCACAGTACGTGCGAGACGCTCATGAGTCGGCAGTCCGCGAACTGTCACCGGTTGCCCACTCGAACGAATCTCGGCAAGCTCAGCGATGAAGGCTCGCGCAGCATTCCGATAGAGCATGCATACCCTCCCCGAACCGCTTCGATCTTGAGATCGAGTATCCCGCGCGGCGCGAAGAATCCGGCGACCGAACGAGTCCGGCTCCAGTCGTGTCGTCAGAGAGACTGTCGGCTCAATTTCTCCGCGACGGTCCCGCGAGGATGCGACGACTGCCTCGGTCGTGCCGGTGCGTTAGCGCGTGACCTCTTCATATCGCGCAGGGCTTATGGGCAGAGAAGAGTGAATGGATCCTTGATCTAGCGGCGGAATGACGCGGTGAAACGGGGGCCGGTATGGTCCGCGACCCTTAGTCGTGGATCTTCCGTCGAACTCGGCGAGTTGTCTGGTATGCGCATCGCGGTTGGTGAAGAACGGCCGACATCCATCGGGGACGCAACGCTGGCGTTGGAAGGAGTGCGGCTCCTCGACCGTCCGCCGCCGCCCTGATGTCGCCCGTCGGGAGCAGCTGCGCAGGTTCCTGAGCTGGCTGACCGGGAAGCGCACCCAAGCCGAAGTCGGTGGCGGGACGGGTCGCTCGTTCCGTGATCAGACGGCATGGTGCTGGGACCTTACAGCCCCGCATGCCCGTCACGGGTGAGGTTCACGACGCGGTCCTTGTCGACGGGATCTGGATCGGGTCCTGGTGCCTGCTGATCGCCCTGTCCGATACCGGGCACGTCATCGCCTGGCAATGGGCCGCCCGCGAGTCCACCGCCGCCTGGGAGGCGTTGTTCGACCAAGTCCCGCCACCGGAGGTCGTCGTCACCGACGGCGGATCCGGGATCCGCTCCGCCCTGGCCAACACCTGGCCAGACACAGCGGTTCAGCGTTGCATCTTCCACCTGCAAATGAACGTCACCCGCGAACTGACGCGCAACCCCAGGCTGAAGGCCGGACGGGCGCTGCGCGCCCTGGCGACGAACCTCAGCACCATCACCGACGTCGACGCAGCCATCCGATGGCGACTCGCGCTCGAGGGATGGTGGCAGAAGTTCGGGCATCTCACCAAGGAGCGCACCCTCTACAGCAACGGCCAGTTCGGATTCACCCACGACCGGCTCCGCAAAGCCTGGGGCATCCTGCACCGCGCCACCAAAGCCGGGCACCTCTTCACGTTCCTCCAGCACGGCAACCCGCGCACCACCTCACCGCTGGAAGGCGGCATCAACGCGCAAATCCGGCACCTGCTACGCCACCATCGCGGCATGAGCATCGAACACCGCCGCCGCGCCGTCGAATGGTTCCTCCTGCTCCGCGAGGTCCCCATCGACCGCGTCCACGAGCACCCACACATCCCCGAGCCGACACCACTGCAAGCGATCGAAGAACACCCCGAACCCGAGCTCTACGGCACCGGCCTGGACCCCAACGAAGGCCTCTGGCACCGCTCAGGATGGATCGGCGACCACTGACACGCCCGACCCCATCCACTCTTTTCTGCCGATAAGCCCGATAAGCCCCCGACGACACGAACCCACGAAAAAGTCCTGAGCCGCGACTCGCTCGTAGACGATGTCGCGACTCAGGACACTGTCGGGATGACAGTGTCTGAGTTCAGGACATGTGTCACAGGTGATGTGTCGCTGGTGAGTCGCGACATGCGTCACAGTCGAATGAGCGGGTGTCGAAGCACCGTGTCGTCGTTCTGAAGATCATCGCCAAGCAGCTCACCGTCACCGAAGCGGCCGCCGAGTACGGGCTCTCCCGTCGGCAGTTGCACAGGCTGCTGGCCCGTTACCGGGAAGGCGGCATCGACGCTGTCGAACCGCGCCCTCGACGCCCGAGATCGAACCCGGCCTCGACGCCTGCGGAGATCCGCGAGCGGATCATCGCACTGCGACGACAACTGGCCGCGGGAGGGCATGACGCAGGTCCCGTCACGATCGCCTGGCACCTCGAGCAGGACGGCCACCGCCCGCCGTCGACCTCCACGATCCGCCGCATCCTGCACGCAGCGAACCTGATCACCCCGGAACCGCGAAAACGCCCCCGCAGCTCCTACATCCGCTTCGAGGCGGCTCAACCGAACGAAACCTGGCAGTCCGACTTCACCCACTGGCGCCTCGCCGACGGCACCGACGTCGAGATCTTGAACTGGCTCGACGACCACTCGAGGTTCTTGCTGTCCTGCACCGCCCATGCCCCCGTCACCGGTGACGACGTCGTCACCACTTTCCTGACCGTCGTCGACGAACACGGCGCCCCGGCATCGACACTCACCGACAATGGCCGCGTCTACACCGCCCGCTTCGGCGGCGGCCGCAACGCCTTCGAATACCTCCTGCCCCTCCTCGGAGTCCGGCAGAAGAACGGCTCCCCGGGGCACCCCCAGACCCAGGGCAAGATCGAACGCTTCCACCAGACCCTCAAACGCTTCCTCGCAGCCCAGCCCGCAGCCCAGACGATCACGCAGCTGCAGGCCCAGCTCGACGCGTTCCAAGAGCACTACAACAAGCACCGCCCACACCGCGCTCGCGACCGATCCACCCCAGCTGCCGCCTACCAAGCCACGCCGAAAGCACTGCCCGCCGGCGGCCGCGACGCCCACTACCGGCTCCGCTACGACAAAGTCGACAAGACCGGCCGCATCACCCTCCGCAGAGCCGGACGCATGCACCACCTCGGCATCGGCGCCCACCACCGCGGCAAACGCGTCCTCGCGATCATCGACGACACCACCGTCACCATCACCCACCTCGACAGCGGGGAAATCATCGCGACCAACCTCATCGACCCGGCCCGCGGATACTGGCGCAACCAACAACGAGAGCCCGGCCGATGGCCGGGCTCTCGTCTGTGACATCTGTCGCGACTCATCTGAGACACATGTCCCGACTCATCACACTGTCGGGATGACAGGATTTGAACCTGCGACCCCTTGACCCCCAGTCAAGTGCGCTACCAAGCTGCGCCACATCCCGTAGCCCGCGCACGCGCGGACAACTCGACTAGTCTAGCCGCTCGCCGAGGGTGCTGCGAACTCGCCCCCTGACGCGTGTCGGGGTGCCGCGTAGCCTTTCCGCATGGGGCAGATCACCACCAAGGTCGCCACCCTGGACGAGTGGGACGACGTGCAGGCAGCGCTCACCGGCGGCGGGGACGGGCGGGCATGTCAGTGCGCGTGGCCGCTCATGCCGAGCGCGCAGTGGCGCAGCAGCTCGCTGGAGGAGCGCCAGGAGATGCTGCACGCGGAGATCGCGGGCGGCCCACCTCCGGGGGTCGTCGCCTATGTCGACGGCGGCGCGGCGGGGTGGATACGCGTCGGGCCGCGGACGTCGCAAGCGCGGATCCCACGCAGCAGGATCGTGAAGGGCGGTTCCGTCGAGCCACCGGAGGATCCCTCGGTCTGGGCCGTCACGTGCTTCTCGGTGCGCAAGGAGCACCGCCGCAAAGGCCTCAACGCCGCGCTCCTCGACGCGGCCGTCGGGTACGCCAGGGAGGCGGGGGCCCGCGTACTTGAGGGGTACCCCATCGCCACCGACACCGTGACGCCGACCGCCAACGAGCTGTTCGTCGGATCGCTCTCGACGTTCCTCGGCGCAGGGTTCCGCGAGATCGCCCGTCCGACCGCGAGACGGGTCGTCGTCGCGCTCGACCTCGCCGGGACGGGCACGCCCCGCTGAGGATCCGACGGAACGGATCGGCCGAATAGGATGATCCGACGATGACCGAAGCCGCCTCCGTCCGCGTCGACAGCTGGCTGTGGGCGGTGCGCGTGTACAAGACCCGCTCCGCCGCCACCACGGCCTGCCGGGCCGGGCACGTGCGCGTCAACGGCGAACGCGCCAAGGCGGCCCAGCCGGTCCGTCCCGGCGACGAGCTGCGGGTGCGCATCAACGGCTTCGACCGGATCCTCGTGGTGCGCCAGCCGATTGCCAAGCGCGTCGGCGCCTCGGTCGCCGCAACCGCGATGGAGGACCGCACTCCTCCCCCGCCGCCGCGCGAGGAGGTCGCGTTCGTCCCCATCCGCGACCGCGGCGCGGGGCGCCCGACCAAGCGCGAACGCCGCGACATCGACAGACTGCGCGGACGCTCCTGACGCAGGCCGGTCCGCGGATCAGTCGAGCAGGTCAGTGAGCCAGCCGGCGCCGTGCACGGTCGCTCCGGCCTCCGCCGCGCGGGCCCGCAGGCCCCGGTCGCTCGTCACGACAGTCACCACCCGCCCGTCGTCGACGAGCGCCGCCGCCTCCGCCGCGATCGTGTCGTCGCCCTCACCCGCGGCGCGCACGACGCGCACCCCGTCGACATCCGGGACATCGCGCGCCTGACCCTCGGTCACGACGACGAACTCGGGGAACCAGTGCGTCGCCCCCAGACCGAGCCGCTCGGCCGGGACGCCCCGCTCGGCCAGCGCGCTCACGCGCGTCAGCAACCGCGTGGCCGCGCCCGCGCGATCCTTCCACCATCCGTCCGGCACGGATCCGACGACGTTCGCGCCGTCCACGACGACGACCGGGCGCACACGGAGCAGCTCGCGCAGCCCCGTCCAGGCACCCGCGAAACCGGGATGCAGCGGACGGTGATCGACCTCCTCGACCGGCGCCCACTCGACCGCGAAGCTCTCCGGATCCGTCA
The DNA here is from genome assembly GCF_014643695.1 of Microbacterium album. Lineage (GTDB taxonomy): Bacteria > Actinomycetota > Actinomycetes > Actinomycetales > Microbacteriaceae > Microbacterium > Microbacterium album. The sequence goes on from NZ_BMJY01000009.1 coordinate 80,888, forward strand.
CGGCCGCCGCGAACCGCTCCACCACGTCCGCGACCACCGTCGTGTACGACCAGACCTCCAGATCCAGCACGTTCGTGAATCGGGGCCGGACCGAGGCGACCGGGACGCCCGCCTCCTCGCTCGCCTCGCGCAAGGCCCCCGAGATCGGCGACTCGCCCTCGTGCAGCGCCCCGCCCGGCAGCGCCCACGTGCCGCCGTGGTGGCTCCAGCCGACGCGGTGCTGCAGGAGGACGCCGCGCTCGACGTCGAATGCCATGAGCCCGGCCGCGCCGAAGCGCCCCCAGTACCGCTCCCCGGAATCCGTGATGACCCACGCGTCACCGGGATCGCGCGGTCCGGTGAACCGGGGTGGCTCGCCGGGGCGGGGTGGCTCGATCGTCACCCCTCAAGGGTGACACAGCGTCCCGCGCACGCACGCGGAGGGCGACGCCGCATGTCATGCCGGGGCGTGTGGAGGGGCGTTTCGACTCGCTTCGCTCGCTCAACGAGCTTGGGTGACGGCCGCTCGCTCAACCAGCTTGGGTGGAAGGTCAGCGCTGGCGGCGCTCCCGCACGCGCATGTTGATCACGATGGGCGTGCCCTCGAAGCCGTACAGCTCGCGCAGGCGGCGCTGCACGAAGCGGCGGTAGCCGGGGTCGAGGAAGCCGGTCGTGAACAGCACAAACGTCGGCGGACGCGTGCCCGCCTGCGTGCCGAACAGGATGCGCGGCTGCTTGCCGCCGCGCAGCGGGTGCGGGTGCTCGGCCACGAGCTCGGACAGGAACGCGTTGAACTTGCCGGTCGGGATGCGCTGATCCCACGAGTCCAGCGCGGTCTCGAGCGCGGGCACGAGCTTGTCGAGGTGGCGGCCGGTCTTCGCCGAGATGTTGACGCGCGGCGCCCACGCCACGTGGGCCAGATCGGTCTCGATCTCGCGCTCCAGCATGCGCCGGCGGTCGCCGCCGCGGCGGTCGTCCTCCAGCAGCTCGTCCCACTTGTTGAACGCGAGCACGAGCGCGCGTCCCGACTCGAGCACGAGGTCGATGATGCGCACGTCCTGCTCGCTGATCGGCTGGCTCACGTCGATCACGACGATCGCGACCTCGGCCTTCTCCAGGGCCGCGGACGTCCGCAGCGACGCATAGAAGTCCGCGCCCTGCTGCAGGTGCACACGGCGACGGATGCCCGCCGTGTCGACCAGCGTCCACAGGCGGCCGCCCAGCTCGACGATCTCGTCGACGGGGTCGCGCGTGGTGCCGGCGAGCTCGTTGACGACCACCCGCTCCTCGCCCGCGGCCTTGTTGAGCAGCGATGACTTGCCGACGTTGGGACGCCCGAGGATCGCGACGCGACGCGGCCCGCCGATCTCGTGCTTGGCCACCGCCGACACCTCCGGCAGCACCTTCATGACCTCGTCCAGCAGGTCGGCGACGCCGCGCCCGTGGATCGCCGAGATCGGGTGCGGCTCGCCCAGGCCGAGGTTCCACAGCGCGGCGGCCTCGGGCTCGTGACGCGCGTCGTCGACCTTGTTGGCGACGAGGAACACGGGCTTGTCGGACTTGCGCAGCAGGCGCACGACGTGCTCGTCGGTCGCGGTGGCGCCCACCATCGCGTCCACCACGAACAGGATGACGTCGGCCAGGTCGATCGCGACCTCGCTCTGCGCGGCCACCGACCGGTCGATGCCGCGCGCGTCGGGCTCCCAGCCGCCGGTGTCGACCAGCGAGAAGCGACGCCCCAGCCACTCGGCCTTGTAGGTCACGCGGTCGCGCGTGACGCCGGGGGTGTCCTCCACGACGGCCTCGCGGCGGCCGAGGATGCGGTTCACCAGCGCGGACTTGCCGACGTTCGGCCGGCCCACGATCGCCACGACCGGCAGCGCCGGCAGGTACTCGATCCCGTCCTCGCCGCGCTGCACGCCGGCCAGCAGCTCGGCGTCCTCCTCGTCGAGGTCGTAGTCCTCCAGGCCCTGGCGCAGCGTCGCGGCGCGGCGCTCGATGAGCTCCTCGTCCAGCTCCGCCATGCGCTCGGCGAGGCGGTCGGGGCCGCCCTCGTACTCGTCGTCACCGGCCATTGCGGCCTCCCTGCTTCGGGTTGATCTTGCGGTCGATCACCGTGAGCACGGCGTCGATGGTCTGCTCGAAGTCGAGCTCGGTGGAGTCGATCACATCGACCCCCGGATCCGCCAGGGCGAGATCCAGCACGTGACTGTCCGATTCGTCGCGGATCCGCATCGCCTCGGCCACCGTCCCCGTGTCGGACCCGAGCTCCAGCCCGCGCCGCGCGGCGCGCACCTCGGGCGACGCGGTCATCAGGATGCGCACGGGCGCGTCGGGGGCGACGACCGACGTGATGTCGCGTCCCTCGATCACGACGCCCGCGAGCCCCGACTCCCCCGCCAGCCGGCGGAAGACGCCGTTGAGGTACGCCCGCACCTCGGGCACGCGGGTGAAGCCGGCGATCGCCGCCGTGACCTCGGGCGTGCGGATCTCGGCGGTCACGTCCACGCCGCGCACCGTCACGGTCCGGTCGTCCGGCTGCAGGCCGAGGCGCAGGTCGAACGAGGTCAGGGCGTCGAGCACGGCGTCGGGGTCGGTGGTGTCGGCCCCGAGGTCGAGCACGTGCCACGACAGCGCCCGGTAGCCGGCGCCGGTGTCCAGGTAGCCGTAGCCACGGCGGCGCGCGATCTCCTTCGAGACGCTCGACTTGCCGGATCCGGCCGGCCCGTCGATCGCGATGATGGGCGTCTGCACGGCCGCGCCCGCCGAGGCGGCCCAGCCGTCGGTCGTGCCGTGGGCGTCAGTCATGGGTCGTGCTCGCAATCCGCCAGCCGCGGCTCTCCAGCCCGTCGACGGCGCCGCGCACGGCGCCCGGCACGACGCTGATCTCGGCCAGGCCGAACTGCGCCCCCGGCGAGTGCTCCAGCCGCAGGTCCTCGATGTTCACGCCCAGCTCACCCAGGTCGCCGAACAGGCGCCCCAGCTGCCCGGGGGTGTCGTCGATCATGACGACGAAGGAGTCGAAGCGGCGGTTCTGGCCGTGCTTGCCCGGCAGTCGCTCGACGCCCTCGTTGCCGCGGCGGATCGCGTCGGCCAGCGCGCGGCGCGCGCCCACGGCGTCCGGCTCACGCAGGGCCTGCGCGATGCGCGACAGGTCCGCGGCGAGCGCGTCCAGCACGTCCACCACGGGCGCCGCGTTCGCATCCAGGATCTGCACCCACAGCTCGGGAGCGGAGTGGGCGATGCGCGTGGTGTCGCGCACGCCCTGGCCGGCCAGGCGCAGGGATTCCTCGGGAGCGTCGGCGAAGCGGCCCGCGAGCAGGCTCGCGACCACCTGCGGCACGTGCGACACGAGCGCCACGGAGCGGTCGTGCTCCTCGGGCGTCATCTCGATCGGCATCGCGCCGACGTCGAGCGCCAGCGCCTCGACCAGCGCGAGGTCGGCGGCGGGCGTCTCGCCGTCGCGGCAGACGACCCACGGACGTCCCGTGAAGATGTCGGCGCGCGCCGAGATCGCGCCGCCCCGCTCGCGGCCCGCCATGGGGTGCGATCCGATGTAGTGCGTCAGATCCACGCCGCGCCGGCGCAGCTCCTCGAGCGGGCCGAGCTTGACGGAGGCGACGTCCGTGACGACCGCGCCGGGGTATCGCTCCAGCTCGGACTGCACGACATCGGCCGTGACGTCCGGCGGCACGGCGACCACGATGAGCGACGGCTCGTCCTGCGGCGTCTCGGCACGCCCGGCGCCGTAGTCGATCGCGAGACGCAGCTGCGTGGGCGAAGTGTCGGTCAGCACGACGTCGACGCCGAGGGCCCGCAGCGCGTGCCCCACGCTGGCCCCGAGCAGTCCGGCGCCCACCACGCGCACGGTGCCGCTGACGCGCGCGGTGCGCCCCGGCACCAGCGGATCGCGCGACGGCGCGCTCGTCGTATCGGTCACGAGTTCTCCCGGTCCTCCCCCGAGGGATCCGCGCCCGTGTCGGTCTGATCGGATCCCTGGCGCGAGAGAGTCAGCAACGCGCCTCGCTCCACTTTAGTCAACTCGCGCACCTTGCCCACTGGGAGGGTTCCCAGGTGCAGCGGGCCGAACTGGCGCCGCACCAGCTCGGTGACGGGGTGCCCGACGGCCGCCATCATCCGGCGCACGATGCGGTTGCGGCCGGAGTGCAGGGTCAGTTCGACCAGGCTCGAGCCTCCCGAGGAGTCCAGCAGGCGCGCCTTGTCGGCCTGGATGGGGCCGTCCTCCAGCTCGATGCCGCGCGTGAGCGTCGCGATCGTCTGCGCCGTGACGCGACCGTCGACCTTCGCGATGTAGACCTTGGTCACCCCGAACGACGGGTGGGCCAGCACGTGCGCGAGCTCGCCGTCGTTGGTGAGCACCAGCAGGCCCGACGTGTCGGCGTCGAGCCGTCCGACGTTGTAGAGCCGCTCGGGCCAGTCCTGGGTGTAGCGCCGCAGATCCGGGCGGCCCCGATCGTCCTTCATGGAGCTGACGACGCCGGTCGGCTTGTTCAGCATGACGTACCGCTTGGTGGTGTCGAGCTGCACGGCGGTGCCGTCGACGTCCACGAGGTCCTTCTCGGGATCGATGCGCGACCCCAGCTCGGTCACCACCGTGCCGTTGACCCGCACGCGCCCCTCGACGATCAGCTGCTCGGACACGCGCCGCGACGCCACGCCGGCGTTCGCCAGCACCTTCTGCAGCCGGATTCCCTCAGCGCCCTGTTCCATGTCCCACTTTCTGCCTGAATACCGCCCCATTCCGTCAGGAAGTGGGACATCATTATCGTCTCAGCCGACGAGGGCTCAGCCGACGAGGGCTCAGCCGACGACGTCGTCGAAGCCGTCGGAGCCGTCGTCGAGCAGGGGCGAGATCGGCGGAAGCTCGTCGAGCGAGTTGATGCCGAGCTGCTGCAGCAGCAGATCCGTCGTGCCGTACAGGATCGCGCCGGTCTCCGGATGCGCGCCCTGCTCGGTCACGAGGCCCCGCGCGAGCAGCGTGCGGACGACCGAGTCGACGTTCACCGCGCGGATCGACGCCACCTGCGACCGGGTCACGGGCTGCTTGTACGCGATGACGGCGAGCGTCTCGAGCGCCGCCTGCGACAGGCGCGCGGGCGCCTGCCCGCCCACGAAGCCCGCGATCATGTCGTCGTACTCGGCGCGCGCATAGAACCGCCAGCCGCCGCCGACCTCGCGCAGCTCGAACCCGCGCTCGGGCGTGCCGCCGCGCCCGTCGTAGTCGTCCACGAGCGCCGCGAGCGCGCGCCGCACCGCCGGCACGGGTGCGCCGACAGCCGTCGCGAGTGCAACCAGACTGAGCGGCTCGTCCGCGATCATCAGGATCGCCTCGAGGCGCTGCGCGACGCCGCCCGGGTACTCGGCGGGCTCTTCCGCCGCCTGCTCCACGGGTTCCAGCTCGGGCTCGCCCACCGGTGCGTCCGCCGCCATGGCGGTCTTCGGGTCATCTGTCATAGTCGGCTCCCAGGGTCGCCAGCGTCTCGTCGGACCAGTGCTCGGCCGTCCACGTGAGGGTCAGCTCGCCGAGCGGCTCCAGCTGCTCGAACGACACGGCCGCGTGCCGGTACAGCTCCAGCACCGAGATGAAGCGCGCCACCACGACGCCCGCCTGGTCGACGCCCGCGACGAGCTCCCGGAACGTCAGCCGCTCCGCGTTCCGCAGCAGCGACACGACGACCGCGGCCTGCTCCCGGATGCTCACGAGCGGCGCGTGCAGGTGATCCAGGCCCACGCGCGGGATCTCCCGGGGCGCGAACGCGAGCGTCGCGATGGCCGCGAAGTCCTCGGGTGTGAGCGTCCAGATCAGCTCCGGTGTCTTGGCCCGGTACTTCGGCTCGAGGGGGACGTTGCGGGGATGGCGGCGGTCCTCCCCCTGCAGCCGCTCGGCGAACCACGCGGAGACCTCCTTGAAGGCCCGGTACTGCAGCAGCCGGGCGAACAGCAGATCCCGCGCCTCGAGCAGCGCGACCGATTCGGCGTCGACCAGCTCGCCCTGGGGCAGCAGCCCGGCGACCTTCATGTCCAGGAGCGTGGCCGCCACGACGAGGAATTCGGATGCCTGATCCAGCTCCTCGTCCGGACCGAGCTCGCGCAGATACGAGATGAACTCGTCCGTCACCTTCGACAGCGACACCTCGGTGATGTCGAGCTCGTGCTGCGAGATCAGGGTCAGCAGCAGGTCGAACGGCCCGTCGAAGTTCCCCAGCGAGACGCGGAACCCGCCCTCGGACTCGGCGTCCTGGGGCCCGGTGGCCCGGGGTCCGGTGATCTCGGGCCCCGTCGGCGCGGACGTCGGCTCAGGCGACGGCGCCACGCGCCACCAGCTCGCGCGCCAGTCGCAGGTACGCCTGCGCCGCGGGGTGCTCGGGCGCGAACTCGGTGATCGGCACGCCCGACACCGAGGCGTCGGGGAACTTCACGGTGCGGCCGATCACGGTCTCGAGCACGTCGTCGCCGAAGGCCTCGACGATGCGCTCCAGCACCTCGCGCGAGTGCAGCGTGCGGGGGTCGTACATCGTCGCGAGCAGGCCGTCGAGCGTGATGGACGGGTTCAGCCGGTCCCGCACCTTGTCGATCGTCTCGATCAGCAGCGCAACGCCGCGCAACGCGAAGAACTCGCACTCGAGGGGGATCACCACGCCGTGCGCTGCCGTGAGGGCGTTGACGGTCAGCAGCCCCAGCGACGGCTGGCAGTCGATCAGGATGACGTCGTACTCGGCGGCGACGCGCCGCAGCACGTGCGACAGGATCATCTCCCGCGCGACCTCGTTGACCAGGTGGACCTCGGCCGCCGACAGGTCGATGTTGGCCGGGATCAGGTCGAGACCGGGCACCTTCGTCTGCACGATCGCGTCGTGCGGATCCCGCTTCGTGTCGAGCAGCAGATCGTAGATCGTCGGCGCGTCGTGGGTCTGCACCCCGAGGCCCGCCGACAGGGCGCCCTGTGGATCGAAGTCGATCGCGAGCACCTTGCGCCCGTACTCGGCCAGCGCCGCGGCCAGGTTGATCGTGGTCGTCGTCTTGCCGACGCCGCCCTTCTGGTTGCACAGCGCGATGATGCGCGCCGGCCCGTGCCCGTCGAGCTTCTTCGGGGTCGGGAAGCCCTGGTACGGGCGGCCGGTCGGGCCGAGCACGGGCTCATCGCCCTTCGCCGGCTTTCGCGCCCGGGTGTCCGCCTTGTCCGCCACCGTCTCTCCCGCCTTCGACATGCTTGCTCGATTGTAAGGGTGCGCCCCCGCCACAGCGGCGACGCGCGCCGCGCATTTGCGGGTCTCCGCGCCCCAACCCCCACCGGTCACTAGCGTCCGTGCCGTTTACTAGCGCAGGGAGCGCTAGTAAACGGCACCGGGGCTAGTCAACGCATGCGGGGTCTGACAGCGGGCGCGGCCGGGGTCGGCGCGGGCGTCAGGAGCCGCGCAGTGCCGTGACGGGTTCGATGCGGGCGGCCCGGCGGGCGGGGTACCAGCCCGAGACGAGGCCGACGAGGGCACCGAGCAGCGCGCCGCCCACCGCGGCGAGCGGATCGACCACGGGCACCCACTGCTGCACGACCGCGACGGCGACCACGGCGAGCACCCCGAGGGACGCGCCGATGAGACCGCCGAGCAGGCCGATCACGACCGACTCCAGCACGAACTGCGCCGAGATCTGCCGCCGCGTCGCCCCCAGCGCACGGCGCAGACCGATCTCCCCCACCCGCTCCATCACCGACATGAGCGTGACGTTCGCGATCCCCACGCCGCCCGCGAGGAGGGCCACGAGTCCGAGCGCGATGAACACGAGGTTGACGTCGGCGCGCACGCTGTCGCTGAGCTCGGATCGCCCGGCGGGCGCCCGCACGTCGATGGTCTCGGGCGATCCGGGCGCGAGCGCGAGCCCCGCCTGCTGCGCGACCTGCGGGCCCGCGCCCACGACGATGCGCGCCTGCGCCGAGGCCGGAGCCGGCAGCCCGAAGTCCGCGCGGGCGCTGCCCGTCGGGATGATGATGCTGTCCAGCAGATCGGCGCGCGTGACGGGGCTGTCGAGCGTGCCGATGACGGCGTACGCCACGCCGTCGATGAAGATCGACGGCTGCCGGTCGACGCGCTGCACGGCGAGCCGCTCCGCGGCGCGCACGCCGAGCACCGCGACGCGATCGCCGCGCGCGTCGTGCCCCGCGTCGAAGAAGCGCCCCGCGATGATCCGCGCCTCGACCACGTCGACGAGGCCTTCGGAGGCCGCGACGACGGGCGGCGGCGCGGCGGCCGGAGCGGACGGGTCGTTCACCGGCACGGCGGTCACGGTCGCGCCCTCCGCGAGCACCACGTCGGACACGAGCGCGGCGCGTTCGACCCCCGCCAGGCGCTCGACGCGGGCGGGGGCGTCCCACGGCAGGGCGCCGGTCGCAACGGTGCGTCCGCCGCCGGTGCGGGCCTCCGCGGGCGAGATGACGACCTGCGTCGACGCCGCCGCCTGGAACTGGTTCGCGATCTGGCCGGCGGCGGTCTGCGCGAACCCCACCGTCGCGACGAGCGAGCCGATGCCCAGCACCGTGCCGAGCACCGTCATCACGAGGCGACCCGGTCGCGAGCCGATGTCGTTGGTCGCCTCGACCACCAGGTCCTGGAATGTGAAGCGGTCCGCGCGCGGAACCTCCTCCACCAGCCCGCCCGCGAAGCCCTCGGCGGGGGCCTCGCGGTCGCGACGTCTCCGGCCGATCCAGGCCCACGGGCGACGGCGCTTCGGAGCCTCGGGGGCCGGGGCGCTCATGCGACCTCGCTCAGCCGGCCGTCCGCGATGCGGATGCGCCGTCGCGCGCGATCGGCGACCGCTCGGTCGTGCGTGATCACGACGAGCGTGAGGCCCTCGTCGTTGAGCTCCTCGAAGAGGTTCATGACCTCCCGGCCCGTCGCCTGGTCCAGGTTGCCGGTCGGCTCGTCGGCGAGCAGCAGGCGGGGCCCGCTCACGACGGCGCGCGCGACCGCGACGCGCTGCCGCTCACCGCCCGAGAGCGAGCCGGGCCGGAACTCCAGTCGGTGCCCGAGCCCCACGCGCTCGAGGGCGCGCCGAGCGCGCTCCTCCCGCTCGGCGCGCGGTACGCCGCTGTAGAGCATCGGGACGAGCACGTTGTCGAGCACCGTGCGGCGCGGCATCAGGTGGAAGGCCTGGAAGACGAAGCCGATGAAGCGCGCCCGCACGGCTGCGCGCTCGTCCTCGTTCAGCGCGCCCGTGTGCGTGCCCGCCAGCCGGTACTCCCCGACGCTGGGGCGATCCAGGAGGCCCAGGATGTTCAGCATCGTCGACTTGCCGGATCCGCTGGGGCCCACGATCGAGACGTAGTCCCCGGGCGCGAGCGCGAGACTGACGCCCTTGAGCGCCTGTACCTCGGGCGGCCCGGGGAACGAGCGGGTGACGTCGCGCAGCTCGACGAGCGGGGCCGTCACGACCCGACCACCACGAGGTCTCCCTCGGACAGCTCGCCTTCCACGGGGGTGACCTCCACGTAACCGCCGGCCGCGAGACCCGTCTCCACGACCACGAGGCGCGTCTCGGCGCGCGGTCCGTCTCGCGGATCGCCGACCACGACCTCGACGCGCGACTCGCCACCGGGCCCCGCCGTGAGCGCCGCGTACGGCACGGAGAGCACCTCGCCGTCGGTCGCCCCGACCGGGATCTGCACCCGCACGTTGCTGCCCTGCACCTGCTGCATCTGCTCGGGCGACAGCGGCGCTGGCTCGAGCACCACGGTCCACCGGCCGCTGGATCCCGATCCGCGGTCGAGCGAGACGATCCGGGCGGGATGCTCCCCGCCGTCCGGCAGCTCGAAGACCGCCTCGGCTCCCTCCTGCAGCAGGCTCGCATCGGCGTCGGCGACCGACCCGGTCAGGCTCACCGTCGCCCCCGACACGGTCATCGCGGGACCGGAGAGCACCGAGCCCCGGCTCACGGAGACCTCGTCGACGCGGCGCGGCAGCTCCATGAGGTACAGCACCTCGCCGGCCGGCAGGAACGGCTGCACCTCGGCGCGCGCCGCGGCGAGCGCCTCGCGCGCCGCGGTGAGATGCTCCTCGGCCGCAGCGAGGGCCGCGCGCTGCGGCGCGACGTCGCGGGGCGCGTCGAGCTGGCTGCGGCGCAGGCGCGCCAGGTCCAGCTCGTCGCGCAGGTTCCCGATCATCACGACGTCGCCGCTGGCCTGCGCCTCGGCGAGCGCCCGAGCGGCCGCGGCCACGGCGTTGTCGTACTCCTTGACCTCGACCGGCGACGGGCCCTTGCCTGCCTCCTCCAGGTCGCGGCGCGCCGCGGCGACGCCCTCCTCGGCGGAGCGCACCCCGTCCTCGGCGGCGCGCACGGCGTCGGCGGCGCCCTCCCCGGCCGACGGCGGGGTGTACCCGACCTCGGAATAGAGGCGACCGAGTGCGTCGGCCGTGGCCTGGTCGAACACGTCGGAGGTCACGTCGCCGGGGCTCAGTCCGACCTCGGCCAGCGACTGCTTCAACTGGAGCACGTCGGGGCCGGACGCGCCCAGGCGAAGATCCCGGTACGCGGGCAGCTCCCCGGGCAGCACGATCACCGGCCGCCCCGCGATCTCCAGGGCGACCGAGAGCGTGTCGAGGACGTCGCCCGGGCTCGGGACCTGTCCCGTGACCACGGCGGCGCCGGCGATCGACGACGTGTCGAGCGTGAGCTGCGTCGCGTCGACGTACCCGATCTCGCCGCGGATGGTCACGTCGTTGCTGAGGCGGCCGTACTCGACGGGTACGGTCACGAGTCCCGGCGCGGGTGCGTCATCGGAGGCCTCCGCGGGCGCGACCGCGAACCTGCCGAGCGCGAGTCCGGCCACGAGGCTGACCACCGCGACGCCCGCGACGATCCACAGGGTCCGGTTGCCGCGGAACACGCGCGCCCAGCCCGCGACGCGCGCGGTCGATCCGGCGGCCGACGCATCCGCGGCCGCGTCGCCCGCGTCCTCGTCGGGGGTCGCCAGCACCGCGGTCGCCGTGTCCGCTCCCGGGTCCGCGACGAGCTCATCGAAGGCGCCGTCGGCCGGCTGCGCGCCCGCGGACCCCGACTCTGCGGGGGCGCCGGCCGCTCGGGCGTCGTCTGCGCCCCTTCTCCTGCCGATCATGCGTCAGCTGCGCTGCTCTGCCGCGGCCTTGAGGGCGTCCAGCTCGGCGCGGTGGTCCTCGATGAACTGCTCCTCGAGGGCGAACTGGATGCGCTGGCTCTCCGCGCGGTAGTCGGTCTGCTTCCGGCACGCCAGGTCAGCCAGGGCCAGTTCCACCTCGCGCTCCCCCAGCTCCTGCATCGCGGGGTCGTCCCGCGGATCCGGCAGGGACTCCCAGTCGAAGTTCTCCGGGTCCTCGATGTTCTCCCACTGGGACGACTGCTCCTCGTAGAACTTGTTGAGCTCGTCGTAGATCGAGTTCGAGGCGTCGGCCTGCACGCTGAAGCCGGAGTACCCCGCCTCGGTCATGCAGTCGGCCCACGCGGCGTTCAGCTCGCTCATCCCGGGGGCGGTGTCCAGGTTCATCCAGAGCCCGTCCATCGCCTCGAACAGCGACGCGAACTCCTCCGACTCGTAGAGGCTCTCCTCCCCCGTGCCGCGCACCTGGTGGTCCGCCCAGCCGTAGCAGCCGTGGTCCTCCCACCTGTACTCGTAGTGCATCTCCTCGTCGCCGGGCTGGGGCTCCTCCATGCGGCCGTGCAGGGTCTCCCAGTAGGCCGCCTGCTCCGACTCGGACAGCGATTCGATGTAGTCCTGGTTGGGGTCCACCCACACCTCGTCGTCCCCCAGCGGCGGGTCGTCCTGACCCGGCCAGTTGACGGCGCCGTACCCCCACTGGGACACCCACTCCTCCGACTCGGGATCCCACTCCGCGCCGGACGAGTAGCTGACCGAGCTGGACTGCGGCACGTACTCGAAGCCCTCCTCCGCCATGCACTCGGCGATGAGCTTCTGGATCTCCGCCTCCTCGCGCTCGTGGCGCTCCTGCCACTCCTCGTCCGACAGGTTCGAACCCCACACGGCGGACAGGTACTCGCTGAGCGGCGACTCCGCGTCGGAGTCGGAGCCTCCGTCCTGGGGCGAGCATGCGGTCAGCCCCAGGCCGAGGGCCGCGACGGCCGCGAGCAGCGTGAGGGAGCGGGATCGAGGCATGGCGGTTCTTTCTTTCTCGCGACGGCATCGTGCCATCGCCGCGATCCGGCGCGCACCGCAGGCGGGGGGACCATGGGCGGGGAACCGGAGAGGAGCAACTGCCCCTCACTCTGTTTGTGTCACGAGAACGCCGTTTCGCGACACTGCGGCAGCACACGTTACCGATTTGTTATTCGCCTGTTCAGGCTCTCGTCGAGAAAAGCGCGTGTCCCAGACTGCGATTCGCGCGCGGGATCACGGCTCCCCGGCGACTCACAGCGCGGAACGCGCCGCGGCGAGGAGAGCCGCCGCCGCCGTATCGCGCTCGGCCGCCGATGGCGCCCCGAGGATGACCACGATGATGTGCTCGTCTGAGCCCTCGGCCACCGGCGCCGTGACCACGATCGAATGGCCGGCGGCGTCGGTCATGCCGGTCTTGAGGCCGTCCACGCCGCCGAATCTTCCGAGCAGCCCGTTGGTGTTGACGTAGGTCCGGGGCGGCGAACCCTGCGCCGACGCGATCCTGGTCTCCGGCATCTCGACGATCTCGCTGATGAGCGGATCGGCCAGCGCGAGCCGGGACAGAGCGATGAGATCCCGCGCCGTCGCTCTCGTCTCCGGCGCCATTCCCGTCAGATCCGCCAGCTCGATCCCGTCCAGCCCGTTGTCGCGGAGCCACTCCCGCGCATGGTCGAGAAACTGCCCTTCGTCGCCCGACACGAACCTCGCGAGCGAGCGCGTGTGGTTGTTCGACGATGCGACCAGGGCGGCCTCGAGCATCTCCCGATACGTAAGGGCGGACCCGGCCGAGACGTCGATGACAGCGCCGCCCGCCGCCCGCTCGTGAGCCGCGATCACCTCGTCCGTCGAGTCGAACACGTGCCACCCTTGCAGGGCGCCGCCGTCCGGGGGCACGAGATCGAGCGCGACGAGCGCCACGACGAGCTTCGCGATGCTTCCCATCGCACGCGGCCCCTCGGATCCGGGTCCGCCCACCACGGCCTCGCCGACGGCCACCGATGCCACGCCCCTCGTTGGCCAGGGCAGATCCCGGCCATCGAGCGCCGGGCGCGCCGGTGCGAGAACGAGCACGAGGGCCAGCACGAGCCCCAGCACGCCCGCACCGGCAAGGCCCGCGCCGAGCTGCACCCGGTGTGCGCGCAGGCCGGGCATCGCGCCCTGCCGCCCCGATGCCGCACGATCGCCGCTCTCTCGTCGCCGGAGCACCGGACGCGCATTTCCCATGGTCCCTCACCATAAAGCCGCAGTCCAGAAATGACGAAGCTGAGACGTTGCGGGCGGATCGAGACGAATCGCGTCGCGCCTTCTTATATCGATATTCCGCCATCTCGTGGAAATCTTGAGCAGAAATTGCGGTTCGGTTCGTCGGTGTCAGGTGGTCTCGAAAATCGAAAACCGATAGACACTTTGGAGGGCATAGCGGCCGCGTGTCGCGATCCGCCTTCGCGGGACCCGCCCGCGACACCCAGGAGGAAGAACGTGTACCTTGCCGCGCTCGCGCATACCCGTCCGTCCAGACCCCGCGCGCGGAACATCCGCACCGCCCTGGTATCGCTCGTCGCCGCCGCGCTGCTGCTGAGCAGCACGAGCGGGGCCGCCTTCGCGTCGACGGAGGCGCCGCCGGCCCCGCCCGCGGCGTCGATCTCGGGCACGGTCACGGACGACTCCGGCGCGCCTGTCGCCGGCGCCGAGGTCACCGTGCTCGCGGCAGACGGTTCGCAGTCCGCTCAGGCCCTCACCGTCTCCGACGGCGGGTACACGGCAACCGGACTGGTCCAGGGCGACTACATCGTTTCGGTCGCCGCCGCGGGATACGAGGCGCGGTTCTTCCCCGGTGTGCCGACGCTCGCTCAGTCGACCGCGGTGACGGTGGACGCGGGCGAATCGCTCGTCCAGGTCGACCTCACCCTCTCCGCGGTCACGGCCGCCGCCACGCCATCCGAGGCCGCCGTAGGCCCCAGCGATCCCGCCTCCACCGCCGACCCCGTCTCCTCAGACGACGAGGCGGCGCACACCGCCTCGCGCGCGCCGCATGGCGCCGCTGACACTCCGGTCGACCCCAGCTCCGCCGCGGCCGCGGAGCCTGGCGCCGCCTCCACAGACGTCGCCGTGCCCACCTACGGGTTCTCCGGTCGTGTGACCGACCGGGCCGGAGATCCGATCGCCGACGTGCGGATCATTCTGACCGGGTTCTACGCAGGCGGTCACGTGGAGAGCACGTCGACGCAGTCCGGATCCGACGGCCGCTACGAGGTCGATGGACTGCGGCCGGGCAACTACTCGGTGTCGTTCAGCCGGAGCGGGTACACGAACGAGGCCCATCACGACGTGTGGATCAGGGACTCCGGTTACACCGATTTCGATGTTGTCCTCGAGCGCCAGGCGACGCTGACCGGCGTGGCCCTGACTCCTGAGGGCGACCCCGTGCCGTCTGTGCGCGTCGATCTCTACACCGTTGACGGCCGAGTGGCGACGAGCTCCTGGTTCTGGGGCGGTGCCGCGTTCGCCGTCGGAGTGCCCGCCGGATCCTACTTCGTCGTCGCCTCCAACCTGGCCGGAGGCGAGCTCGCCGACACCTACTACCCCAGCTCGCTGAACGCCGCGTCCGCGACCCTCGTCACCGTGGCAGAGGGCGAGCGCCTTGAAGGCCTCGACATCACCCTCCGCAAGGGCTACAGCATCAGCGGCACTCTGACGCCCGTGGAGGCCGCGATGAGCGGTAACTTGACTGTCACGGCCACTCCGACGTCCGGCGCGGGAAGCCGCAGTGCGACGGCCGACGCCGACGGGAGCTATACCATCGTGGGGCTCAACGAGGCGGACTACGTCCTCAGCGCATCCGGGCGACACGACGGCATCTCCTACCACGGATACTTCGGCAGCGTCCTGTACCCCGGTACGCACGTGTCCGTCACTGACGCGGACGTGACCGGGATCGACATTCATCTGCTCGGCCGGGGCTCGATCTCGGGGACGATCAGCGCGCCGGCGGCCGATTCGCCCGTGTCCCAAACGCTCATGACCGCTTACCGCTGGAACGGCGCGACGTGGGACGAGACGCTGTCGACGACGGGGTGGGGAAACTACTCTCTCGGTTCCGGACACACCCTGTCCGAGGGCGAATACACCGTGGCCTTCACCGACCCGGGTCCCCCTCGCGGCGTCCACCCGTCGGACTGGGAATACGCGTACTGCCCCCAGTACTGGAACGGCAAGGGCACACTCGACTCGGCGGATCGGTTCGCCGTGGAGCCCGGCCGCACCACAACCGGCATCGACGCTGAGTTGAGGCTCAAGAGCGAGGGGTGCGCCGACGTCGGCGCGATCACGCCGGGCGAGCCGGCCATCTCCGGACACCCCGAGGTGGGCCAGCCCCTGACCGCCGACCCCGGCACCTGGGAGCCGGCCCCCGTCGAGCTCGCGTACCAGTGGCTCGCGGACGGCCTGCCGATCGCCGGGGAGACGGACAGCACGTTCACTCCGGCACCGGCCCACGCCGGCGCACGCATCGCGGTCACGGTGACCGGTTCCCGCCCCGGGTATACGCCGGTCTCCGCGACGAGCCCGGAGACCGCACCCGTCGACGAGCCGTCGCTGACGGCGGGGACGCCCTCCATCAGCGGCGATCCGATCGCCGGGAGTGTGCTCACCGCCACGCCGGGCACGTGGTCCCCTCTCGATGCCGCCCTCTCGTACCAGTGGGCCGCGGACGGCGTGCCGATCGGTGGCGCGAACGGCACCACGTTCATCCCCGGAGAGTCCGAGGTGGGCAAGCGCCTGACCGTCACGGTCACCGGCACCATGCCCGGCTATCGGTCGGCCGCGGCAACGAGCGCGGAGTTCGGACCGATCGTCCCCGCGGGGCTGCCCGACCTCAGCCCCGGCACGCCGCGCATCACCGGCGACGCGCGCGTCGGAAGCACGCTGACCGCCGAGCCGGGCGAGTGGGGTCCGCAGGGCGTCGCGCTCACCTACCAGTGGCTCGCCGACGGCGCCGCGATCGCCGGGGCGACGTCCGCGACGTACGAGCCGACGGCGGCGGATCTCGGCGCACGCCTGTCCGTGACCGTCTCCGGGTCGCTGCCGGGCTACACCGGGGCGAGCCGGACCTCGTCGGAGGTCGGTCCGGTGGCCGAGGGCGTGATCGACGCGGGAACGCCGCGCCTCTCCGGCGATCCGCGCGTGGGAGCCGAGCTGCGCGTCGACCCCGGCGTCTGGTCCCCGGGCGACGTCGAGCTCCGCTACGCCTGGTACGCCGACGACGTCCTGATCGAGGGCAGCACCGGGCCCGCATACGTCCCTGGGACGGCGGACGTCGGCAAGGTGCTGCGCGTCGAGATCAGCGGCTCGAAGACCGGTTACGCCACGGCGACGCGTTCGGTGACGAGCGCGGCGGTGCAGCCCACGATCTCCGTCGACCACGCGGCGCCGTCGCCGGGCGCACAGGTCACGGTGAAGGGCGAGGGATTCGTTCCCGGGGAGACGGTGCGCATCGAGCTTCACTCGCAGCCGACGCTCCTCGTCACCACGCAGGCCGGACCCGACGGCGCCTTCACGGCACGAGTGACGATCCCGGTGGCGACCGCGCCCGGGGCGCACACTCTCGTCGCGATCGGCGAGAGCGGCCGCACCGCGAGCATCCCGGTCACGGTCGGGGCGGTCCCGGGCACGGACACGCCGGGCACGGACACGCCTGGCACGACGGACCCCGGTCCCGCCGCGCGCGGACCGGAGACGCCGCCGCGGCTCGCGGCCACGGGCGGGGCGCTTCCCCTCGCGCTCGCCGTTGCCGGCATCCTGTTCCTGATCGCCGGCGCGAGCGTGATCGGGACGCGCACGAGATCGCAGCGCGCTCGATGAGCGGTGGCCGGTCGGGTGCGGGCCGTGCCCGCACCCGACCGGCCCGCGCCGTACTCCCGGCGTCGGTGCCGCCGGACCAGCGCACGCACCCGGCCCGTCCATCCACGGGGCGGGCCGCCACGGGGCGGACCGGCGGGCGACACCGTCCCGCGCACGTCGCGCTCGCCCTCGTGTGGGTCGCGCCCGTCCTTCTGCTGCCGGGCCTCGCCCACCGCTGGGGATGGCCCACCCTGGTCGCCGCGGTCGTCGCCGTCCTCATCGCGCTGTGGGCACCGCCCGCCGGCCGCCTTCCGCGCTGGCTCCTGGTCTCCCTCGCCGTCATCGCAGGCGGCCTGCTGGTGTCGGCAACGCTCAGCGCGGATCCGTGGGGGTCCCTGTTCGGAAGGGCTCCGCGCTACGAGGGACTCGTCGCCCTCCCGGTCCTCATCGGCGGGACCTGGCTGGGCGCTCGCCTGCTGGGCCCTCAGGCGGACTCGTCCGCGTACCGGTCGGCGACGACCGCCATGTCGCTCGCCGCCGCCGCGCTCGGAGCGATCGCGCTGCTGGAAGCCATGGGGCTGCGTCCGATCGACACGGATCTGGCACGGCCGGGTTCACTCGCCGGCAACGCGACCGACCAGGGGATCCTGGGTGCCCTGTTCGCGGGCGTCCTCGCGCACGTGATCATCGGCACCTGGCGCCGGGTCGGCCGGCTCGCCTGGTGGCCTGTGTGCGGGGTCCTGGGCGGAACGATCGCCCTGACCACCTCGGCCTCGCGAGCCGCCCTCGTCATGGCTGTCCTCATCGCGGGCTCGCTCGTCGCCCGCATCGTCCTGACCGCCCGCCGCAGGGCGCGTGCGGGTGCGCTGTGTGCGGCGCTGCTCGGGGCGGTCGCGGCCACGGTCCTGGCGATACCGGCCGTCCGCGCGCGCGTCCTCGGCACGGATGCCCTCGCGTCGAAGACGGTGCAGGATCGCTTCACGATCTGGCAGGACGCGCTGGAGCTCATCGGCGCCCGGCCGTGGACCGGATTCGGGCCGAGCGGCTATATGGACGCCGTCACCGCGGTCTACGACGAGGACTGGTACCGGCACGTCGCCGCGCCCGACCATGTGCTCGACTCCCCGCACAACGTCCTCCTGCAGCTCGCCGTCGCAGGCGGCGTTCCGATCGCGCTGCTCGCCCTGGGGCTGTTCCTCGCGGTCTGGATCGCAGGCCTCCGGGCCGTCCGCTCCGCCGACGGGGTTCGGTCCGATCTGCTGATCGGGGCGCTCACGGTGCTCCCGGCGGCCGGCATCGCCCTCCTGACGACCCCGACGTCGCCGAAGACGCTGCTCCCGCTCGCTGTGCTCGCCGGTGTGCTGGTTGCCCCGTCCGCGGCGTCGGCCGTCGCGCCGGCGCGACGCTGGGTCGCACGGGTCCTGGTCTCGATCTGGCTGGCGCTGCTTCTGTCGTGGACCATCGCCGACGCCCACCTTCTCGCCGGCACCCGTGCGGCGATGTCCGGGCGGGCCTCCGACGCCGATTCGGCGTTCAGCGTCGCCGCGTCGTTGCGTCCGTGGGATGCCGACATCCCGCTGACCGCCGCCCGGGCTCTCGGCGGCGCTCTGGTCAACGGCATGAGCGGCGCGTCCGACGCGGCTCGGGCCTGGTCGGCACGCGCGGCCGAGCGGCTGCCCGCCTCCGCGGCGGCGCAGGAGATCGCCGGGGCGATCGCACTCGAACGTTCCGAGTTCGACCTCGCACGCGCCCACCTGGAGTCCGCCGCGGCCCTGTCGCCGACCAATCCGCGCATCGCGCACGCGCTGGGTCTCGCGTCCTTCGCCGCGGGAGATCTGGAGCAGGCCCGAGCCGCGCTGCGCGATGCCGCACGCCTGGCCCCCGATTCGGAGGAGACCCGCCGCGCGCTCGTGGACGTCTGCACGCGGTTGAACGACCGGGCATGCGTCGCCGACGCGATCCGGTGAAGCAGTCCCCTACAGCGCCCGCGGGTGGCTCGTGACGTAGACGTCTCGCAGAGTGTCGACCGTCAGATGCGTGTAGATCTGTGTGGTCGCGACCGAGGCGTGGCCCAGCAGCTCCTGCACGACGCGCACATCGGCGCCGCCCTGCAGCAGGTGCGTCGCGAACGAGTGCCGCAGGGTGTGGGGCGACACGTGGGCGGAGAGCCGGGCCGCCTCGGCCGCCGCGCGGATGATGAGCCACGCGCTCTGACGCGACAACGGGCCGCCGCGCGCGCCCAGGAACAGGCGCGGACTCGCCTTCCCCCGCGACGCGAGATCGGGGCGCACGCGCGTCAGGTAGGCGTCGAGCGCCGCGCGCGCGTACGAGCCGACGGGAACGATGCGCTCCTTGGAGCCCTTGCCGCGCAACCGCAGGATCTCACCCGTCGCGAGGTCGTCCACGTCGAGCTGGACCGCTTCGGACACGCGCGCTCCCGTGGCGTAGAGCAGTTCGAGCAGGGCGCGGTCCCGGATCCCGAGCGGCTCCTCCGGCGAGGGTGCCTGCAGCAGGCGCTCGACCTGGTCCACGGTGAGCGCCTTGGGCAGCCGGCGAGGCTGCCGCGGCGGTCGCAGGCGCTGCGTCGGGTCGGCGTCGGCGACGCCCTCCCGCGCGAGGAAGCGGTGCAGTCCCCGGACGGACGACTGCAGTCGCGCGAGAGAGGATGCCGCGGGCGGCGGATCGGCCGAGGCGCGCTCCGCCGCGAACGCCGCCACCAGGGCGGGTGTCACCGCGCTCGTGTCGGACACTCCTCGCCCGGCCAGCCACGTGGCGTATCCGCTCAGGTCGCGCCGGTAGGCGGCGACGGTGTGGTCCGACAGTCCCCGCTCCAGCGCGATGTGCCGGAGGTAGGCGTCGACGGCGCGTTCGACGCGCACGTCACTCCCCCGGCGCGGCGCCCCCGCGCAGCCGCTCGGCCGCGAGCAGCACGCCGAGCATCATGGCGCCGTTGACGACACGGCCGCTGCGCACGGCCGCCACCGCCTCGTCGAGCGGCACCCACGCGATCCGGATGTCGGCTTCCTCGGCGTCGCGCGCGAAGGTCTCGCCCGACGACGTCAGGCCGGTCGCGAGGTACAGGTGGATGATCTCGTCGCTGCCGCCGGGCGTCGGCGCCATCCGGCCGAGCTTCTCCCAGTGCGCCGCGTGGAGATCCGCCTCCTCCGCGAGCTCCCGCTTCGCCGTCTCGAGCGGGTCCTCGCCCGCCACGTCGAGCAGACCCGCCGGGACCTCCCAGTCGCGCATGCGGATCGGATGCCGGTACTGCTGGATCAGCAGCACGCGGCCCGCGTCATCGACCGCGACGACCGCGACGGCGCCCGTGTGGTCGACGTAGTGCCGCACGAGTTCGTGTCCGTTGTATGCGAACCGGTCCTCGCGCACGTCCCACACGCGGCCCTCGTACACGGCGCGCGACTCGCGCACCTCGACCTCGAACGGCTCGTCCCGCACGTGCGCGGACGCGGCGGCCTCGTCGCCCACGTCAGGCGCTCTCGACCTCGAAGAGCTCGCTCGCCCGGTGCCGCTCGACCGCGGCGCCGACGAGGCCGCGGAACAGCGGGTGCGGGTTCGTCGGCCGCGAGCGCAGCTCCGGGTGCGCCTGGGTGGCGACATAGTACGGGTGCACCTCGCGCGGCAGCTCGACGAACTCGACCAGGTCGAGGTCGGGGTTCAGGCCCGAGAACGACAGCCCGGCCTCGGCGATCCGGTCGCGGTAGGCGTTGTTGACCTCGTAGCGGTGGCGGTGGCGCTCCTGCACCTCGGTCGCGCCGTACGCCTCCGCGACGAGCGATCCCTCTGCCAGCCGAGCCGGGTACATCCCGAGCCGCATCGTGCCGCCGAGGTCGCCGCCCGCGAGGATGTCGACCTGCTCCGCCATCGTGGCGATGACGGGGGCCGTCGTATCGGGGTCGAACTCCGTGGACGACGCGTCGGCGATCCCGGCCACGTTGCGTGCGTACTCGATCACCATGCACTGCAGGCCGAGGCACAGGCCGAGCGCCGGGATCCCCTGCTCGCGCGCGAAGCGCAGCGCGCCCAGCTTCCCCTCGATGCCGCGGATGCCGAAGCCGCCGGGCACGCAGATCGCGTCGAGGTCGCCGAGCTGCTTGGCGGCGCCCTCGGGCGTCTCGCACGTGTCGGAGGGCACCCAGCGGATGTTGACCTTGACGTCGTGGGCGAAGCCGCCGGCCTTGAGCGCCTCCGTCACCGACAGGTAGGCGTCGGGCAGGTCGATGTACTTGCCCACCAGGCCGATCGTGACCTCGTGCTTGGGGTTGTGCACCGCCTGCAGCACCGTGTTCCAGCGCGTCCAGTCGACGTCGCCCGCGGTCAGGCCGAGCCGGCGCACGATGTACGAGTCCAGCCCCTGCTCGTTGAGCGTGGAGGGGATGTCGTAGATGCTGGGCAGGTCGACCGTGTTCACGACGCCCTCGACGTCGACGTCGCACATGAGCGCGATCTTGTTCCGGTTGGCCGCGCTCACGGGACGGTCGCTGCGCAGCACGAGCGCGTCGGGCTGGATGCCGACCTGGCGCAGCGCCGCGACGGAGTGCTGCGTGGGCTTGGTCTTCTGTTCCCCCGACGCGCCCATGAACGGCACGAGCGAGACGTGCACGAAGAACACGTTGTCGCGGCTGAGCTCGTGGCGCAGCTGGCGCGCCGCCTCGAGGAACGGCTGCGACTCGATGTCGCCCACCGTGCCGCCGACCTCGGTGATGATCACGTCCGGGCGGGGCTCGTCCTGCGCCTGCAGGCGCATGCGGCGCTTGATCTCGTCGGTGATGTGCGGGATCACCTGCACCGTGTCGCCGAGGTACTCGCCGCGGCGCTCGCGCGCGATCACCTGCGAGTAGATCTGGCCCGTCGTGACGTTGGCCGCCTCGCTGAGGTTGATGTCGAGGAAGCGCTCGTAGTGGCCGATGTCGAGATCCGTCTCGGCGCCGTCGTCCGTGACGAACACCTCGCCGTGCTGGAACGGGTTCATCGTGCCCGGATCGACGTTCAGGTACGGATCCAGCTTCTGCATCACGACGTGCAGACCGCGGGCGGTCAGGAGGTTGCCGAGACTGGCCGCCGTGAGCCCCTTGCCCAACGAGGAAACGACACCGCCCGTCACGAAGATGTGCTTGGTGGTGTCGTTCTTGCGTCCCGCGTCAGGTGTCTGCATCACGGGCTTCTATCCTAACAGTCCGGTGTCCACGTCCGCCTCGCTCGGCGCTTGCCCGATATCGTGTCACGCCCGGGGCTCACGGGCCAGCGGCGCGGCGGCCGGATGCGCCCTCCGCCCGAGTGCGCGTCGCCACGAGCGACCAGATCGCTGCGGCGACGCTCCCGAGGAACAGGAGGCCGAACACCGCAAAGGCGGGCTCGTCCCCGGACCAGTCCGCGGTCATCCACACGAAGACCGGCAGCTGCGCCGCCGCGGCGGCCGGAGCGAGCCCGCGCGCCAGGTCTCGCGCCAGCCCCCGGCGGAGACGACGCCCGCGCGCGATGCCGATGGCCGCGGGCGCGAGCACGGCCGCCACCAGGACGCCCATCAGGACGAAGGGGGTGATCCGCCAGCCGGCCCAGAGCAGCCAGGGCACACGGTCGGGCTCGGCGACCGCGCCCTCGGGAAGCAGCAGGCGGAAGCCGACGTGGCGGTGGTCGTCGCCCGGGTCCGGCTCCATCCGGTACGTCACCGTGTCCCCTGCGGAATCGACCGCGTCGGCGGGTCGCACGCTCGCTTCCTCGCCGGGGCGGTGGTCCAGCGCCCCGGCCTCGTCCGCGGCCTCGGCCAGCTCGCGCGGCAGGGTGAGCGATGCCGCGACGCGCTCGACCTCCACGCTCTCGCCGCCGAGATCGAGCAGCCCGTCCCATCCCCAGCCCCAGCCGGGGTCCAGCGCGCTCCAGCGGAGCTCGTCGCGCCAGGCGCCGTCGGCCCACACTGTGCTGACGGGCGCCTCGAGGCGGTACGACACCACGACGTCGTGCTCCCCGGCCCACCCGTCGGCCAGGGTCGTGCGCAGGAGCATCTTGCCCTGCAGGCGCTCGGTCTGGAACGGCACCTCCGCGCCGTCGATCGACACGCTCGTGACCGTGAGTGCGAGGTCCTTCCCGGTGGGGCGATCGGTCCACTGCCGCATCACCTGCGGGACATGGCGCGTGCCGTCGGCCACAGCGACCGCGAGGCGCTCCTCGACCTCGAGCACGAGGCCGCCGTCGGCGTCCCGGCCGACCACGGCGGCCGCCTCGAACTCGCGGACGAACATCCCGTAGGAGCCGGGGAGGTCCCCCCACACGGCGTCGTCGGGCGGGCGGACGGTCGGCGAGGCCACGAGGGTCGCGAGGAGGAAGGCGGCGACGACGAGCAACACGGAACCGGTCCGCACGGCGAGACGGCCGCCGCCGAGGAAGTCGGGATCGGCTCTGACGTCGCGGGGCACCCCCGCGTCGTCCAGGGCGCGGCGCACGATGGCCGCGGCGCGGCGGGGGCGCGAGAACATCACCGCGTACGGAAGCAGCGGGTCCCGCAGCGTTCCCCGGTCGGCCACGCTCGTCTGCTCGACGAAGAGCCGCAGACCCAGCAGGTGCTCGCGAACGAAGGCGCCCGGGCGCGTGAGCGGGCGCGCCGACAGCGCCAGAACGAGCACCGCGCCGGCGAGCAGGAAGGCCAGCGCGACGACGGCGACGGGCCACCAGTACACGCTGAGCGGGAACTGGTGCGACAGCTGCCGGGCCAGGCCCAGCTGCAGGGTCGGCAGGGCGAGGGACGCGCCGATGAAGTTGTCGCGCACGTAGCCGCGCGGCACGCGGCGCAGGCGGCGCGAGAACTGCTCGCGCCACGCGGGCGCCCGCAGGTACTCGGTCCAGGCACGGGGCCAGTTGCCGAGCCGCCCGGCACGGTGAGTCTCGCGCACGAGGTCTCGCCGGGCGCGCGTGCCCGCGCCCGCTCCGCCGCGGTACGCGGCGAGCGCGCGCACGAGCGGCGCCGTGCCGACCGCGCGCCACACGCGCGCGGCGAGCTCCGGGCCGACATCGCGCTGCGGTGCGGACTGCGGCACGTACCACGCCCGCCCACGAGCGTCGCCCCAGGCGACGGCGCGCGCAGCGAGCGCGAGGAGCAGCGCGACTCCGGCGAGCAGCAGCGGCACGAACGGACCCACGACCATCACCCAGTACAGCGGCGACGGCGCGGGCATCGCGATGGTTCCCGGCTCGAAGTGGAACCGGAACCAGAACTGACTGTGCGGGGGCAGGCGCTGGTCGTTGGACATCGCGTACGTGACGGTGGTCGCAGTCTCGTCGTCGGGCGTGAGCGCCGTGCTGTCGGATACGAGCAGCCAGGCGATCCCTCCGCGCGGCTGCCGCGCAGACGCGTCCGCGAGCGCGCGCGGGAGCGTGATGGTGACGGATGCGGACGCGGTCCCGTGCGCCCAGTCCGGGCCGAACGCGTCCCAGTCGAGCGCCTGGGTCCACTGCCGCGTGGATTCGTCGAACGCGTCATAAGCGAGGTCGTGCAGGACGTACCGGAGAACGACGCGGTGCTCCCCCGTGAGGGCGTCGTCGCTCTGGACCGCGAACTCCACCCGCGTCGCCCCGCGGTCGACGCCGGCTCGCACGGCCGTGCCGTCGAGCTCGGCGGAGACGAGTTCGGGACGTACGTCGTGCCCCTCGTACTGGCCGAGGACGACACGCTCGATCCGCCGTTCCTCGACGCCCTCGGGGATGTGCACGTCGATGCGTTCCTCGACGTCGACGCGAAGGCGGCCGTCGTCGTCCTGCGCGACGGTGTAGTCCGCGTGGAAGTCGCGCGCGATCCACGTCTCGGCGCCCGTCCGCGCGGCATCCAGGTAGTCCTCGAACCCCCGGGGCTCGTTGATGACCGGACCGACCAGCAGCAGCACGCCGATCGCGGCGACGACGGCCCACGTCGCGGCCGCGAGAAGCCGGGAGCGTCGCGAGCCGCGCGCGCGGGCGCGTGCCTCCGTGCGCAGCAGCCACGCCGAGAGCCGGCGATACAGCGGCGTCGGGCGGCGCTGCTCCAGACGGATCGCACCCCCGGGCGGGTCCTCCGGAGATCCGCCCGTGCCGTCGCGGCCGGTCATCGGCGCACGGTGCCGGTCATCGGCGCACGGTGCCGAGGTCCAGCAGCTCGCGGGCGTGCGTGAGGGCGGCCTCCGAGTCGGTCAGGCCGGACAGCAGGCGCGCCATCTCCGCCTCGCGTTCGGCGCCCTCCAGCCGCGTCACGCTCGACGACGTCACCGACCCGTCGTGAGCCTTCACGACGCTGAGGTGGTTGCCGGCGAACGCCGCCACCTGCGCCAGGTGCGTGACCGCGATCACCTGCGAGGACTCGGCGAGCCTCGCCAGGCGACGGCCCACCTCGATCGCGGCCGCCCCGCCGATGCCCGCGTCGACCTCGTCGAAGACGAAGGTGGGCACCGGATCGGTTCCGGCGATCACCACCTCGATCGCGAGCATCACTCGGCTCAGCTCTCCGCCGGACGCTCCCTTCGCGACGGGCCGGGGCTCCGCGCCCGGGTGGGGCGCGAGCAGCAGCGCGACCTCGTCGCGCCCGTGGGCCGACTCGGCGCCCTCGCTCACCTCGACGACCAGCCGCGCGTCGGGCATGGCGAGGGCGCGCAGCTCCTCCGACACCGCGTCGGCGAGGCGCGCCGCCGCCTCGGTGCGCGCGGCGGTCAGGGTCGCGGCCCGCTCGTCGAGGAGAGCGCGCGCGTCCGCCAGCTGCGTGCCCAGGCGCTCGATCCGCTCGCCGTCGTCGTCGAGTTCCGCCAGGCGCGCCGAGCCGGACTCGAGCAGGGCGATCGCCGCGTCCAGCGAGCCGTGCGCGCGCACCAGCCCGTTCAGCACCGCGCGGCGCTCCTCCACCGCGGCGAGCTCCTGCGGGCCCGTCTCGTCGAGGTCGGCGAGGAAGCCCGACAGCTCGACCGCGGCGTCCGCGGCCCGGTAGCCGATGTCGGCGAGCTGCTCGGCGATCGGGGTGAGCGCGGGGTCGTCGACGCGCTCGAGCGCGCGCCGCGCATCGGCCAGCAGCGTCGACACGTCGATGCCGCCCTCCTCGCTCGACAGCGCCTCCCGCGCCAGGGCGGCCGCCGCGCGCAGTTCCTCGGCGTTCGCGAGCCGTTCGGCGCGCTCGGCGAGGGCCGTGTCCTCGCCGGGCTCCGGGGCCGCCTGCTCGATCTCCGCGAGCGTCTCCCGCAGCGTCTCCGCCTCCGCGGCGCGCGCGGCCCGATCGGCGACCAGACCCGCGAGCTCGCGATCCAGCCCCCGCCACGTGTCGTACGCCTCGCGATACGCGGCGAGCGCCTCGCGCACCGGTTCGCCGGCGAAGCGGTCCAGGGCGTCGCGCTGGGCGGCCGCCGACCTCAGGCGCAGCTGGTCGGACTGGCCGTGCACGACCACGAGCGCATCCGCGAGCTCCGCGAGCACTCCCGCGGGCGCGGTCCGGCCACCGACGCTCGCGCGGCTGCGTCCCTCGGCGAGCGTGCGCGACAGGTACAGCTCGGCGCGGCCGCCACCGATCGGCTCGAGGTCGCCACCGGCCTCCCGCACGCGATCGGCGACCTCGCCCTGCTCGGGCACGATCCAGACGCCCTCGACCGACGCCTGGGCCGCGCCCGCGCGCACGGCGCCCGAATCGGCGCGCTGCCCGAGCAGCAGGCCCAGCCCCGTGACGACCATCGTCTTTCCGGCGCCGGTCTCCCCCGTGATCGCCGTGAACCCCGGGCCGAGCGGCAGGACCGCGTCGCTGATGACGCCGAGGTCGCGCAGCCGCACCTCTTCGATCATCCGTTCACCTCCCGGTAGGAGCGGCATGCCGCCGCAGGGGGCCCATCCGTCGCGTGCGATCCGGAGCCCACGGAGCAGTACCGGGCTCTCACGCCGGCTCCTCCGGCAGCGGCGGCTCGACCGAGTCGATCACGCCCGTCGCCGTCGGTCCCACGGGGCCTCGCCAGCCGGTGACCGACAGCTTGAACTTGCGCACGAGCCGATCCGTGAACGCCGCCGGATGCAGGCGCGCCAGGCGCACGGGGCGCAGCGAACGCCGCACCGACACGCGCGCGCCGGGCGGCAGCGGGTGCGAGCGGCGACCGTCGCACCACAGCACCGCGGAGGCACCCGTCCCCTCCAGCACCTCCACCGCGACCGCGTGCTCGGGGCCGACCACGAGCGGGCGCGCGAACAGCGCGTGCGCCGACAGTGGTACGACCGCGATCGCCTGCACGGTCGGCCAGATGACGGGTCCGCCGGCGGAGAAGTTGTAGGCGGTCGATCCGGTCGGCGTCGCGATCACGACGCCGTCGGCGCCGAACGTCGACAGCGGCCGCCCGTCGATCTCCATCACGACCTCGATCATGCGCTCGCGGCTGTCCTTCTCGACCGTGGCCTCGTTGAGGGCCCACGTCTCGTAGACGACGCGACCCGACCGGTCCTTCACCCGCACGTCCAGCGCCAGGCGCTCCTCCACGACGTAGTCGCCCTCGATCGCGCGATGCACCGCCGCGTCCATCGCGTCGCGCTCGATCTCCGCGAGGAAGCCGACATGGCCCATGTTGATCCCGAGGACGGGGGCGGTGCCGGCGCGCACCAGCTCGGCCGCGCGCAGGATCGTGCCGTCCCCGCCCAGCACGATCGCCAGATCGATGTCGGCCAGCGCGATGTCGGTGCCGAGCTCGGGGACCTCGCCCAGCACGGGCGCGATCGCGGCGAGCTCCGCGCGGTCCTCCGACGCGAGCACGGGGACGGCGCCGGACGAGCGCAGCAGTCCGACGACGCGCACCGCGGCGTCGACCGTGTCGTCACGGTGGGCGTGCGCGACCACCAGGATCTTCCGCTCGCTCATCGTCCTCCATCCGCACCGCCGGCGCAGCACCGGTCGATCGTGGTCTTCCATTCTGTCGGATCCGAGCCTCGCCCCGGGGCGACGTGCACAAGCACCTCGACGTTCCCGTGCGTCCCCTGGATGGGAGACGCCAGGACGCCCAGGGTGCCCATGCCGGCATCCCGCGCGCTGAACAGCACCTCGGTCACGGCATCCGAGCGCAGGCCGGGATCCGTCACGACTCCCCCGCGCACGCGGGTGCGTCCGACCTCGAACTGCGGCTTCACGAGCAGCACGACGTCCGCATCCGGGGCGGCGACCCGCGCGACGGCGGGAAGCACGTGGGTGAGTGAGATGAACGACAGGTCGCCCGTGATGACGGACGGGGCGGCAGTCACCCCGCTGGCGGCGGCGAGCGTCTCCGCGGTCATGTGGCGGACGTTGAACCCCTCGACCACCCGTACCTCCGCGTCGAGCGCGACCTGCGGGGCGAGCTGGCCGTGACCGACGTCGACGGCGAGCACCGGCTCCGCGTCGCGCTCGCGCAGCACCTGCGTGAAGCCGCCGGTCGACGCCCCCATGTCGAGCGCGACGCGGCCGGCCGGGTCGATCCCGAATCCGTCGAGCGCCCGGACGAGCTTGTGCGCGGCCCGGCTGACGTAGTGGTCGAGCGCGGTGACCGTGATGTCGGCAGCCGCGTCGACACGCAGCGACGCCTTGGCCGCGACGCGGCCGCCGACCAGGACGCGGCCCGCCTCGATCAGCGCCGCGGCATGTGTCCGCGAGCGCGCCAGTCCGCGGGCGGCGAGGGCGGAGTCGAGGCGCGAGCTCATTCGCGCGGCGACGACCCGCCGGGATCCGCGGGCCCCTGCTCCAGACGGCGCGCCAGCTCGTCGTGCAGGCTCGCGTATGCGGCGGCCCGATCGGCCAGCGGCTGCGCCTCGATGATGCGCACGCGGCTCACCAGGCCCTCGCCGGGTCCGTCGTCGGTCGCCTCGCTCACCCCTCCAGCGTACGGCTTCGACGCGGTCCGGCGCCGGTGCTCACGCCGGCGCTTCGCGGCGCGTGGTGTGTCAGCGCCGCGGCGAGAGGAACGGGTCGGCGGTGAGGCGCTCGGGCACGCGGAACCCGAAGATCTGGCGGCCGGTGTCCCAGATGGCCTTCGCGGCCGCGCGCAGCAGGTCGATCGGAGCGCCCTCGGAGACGATGCGCACGTCGGGTCCGTCGATGCGAACCGCCGCGTCGCGCACCCACACGGTGTCGCCCTTCACGCGGGCAACCGGGTACGGCTCGAACAGCTCGCGCAGGTCGGACAGGATGTACGTGGGGCGCCCGTCCTTCGGCGCGGCGAGCACGTGCTTGGGGCGGTCGATGCCCGTGAGCACGAGCGCGGAGGGCACTCCGGCGCGGTTCGCCCCCAGGATGTCCGTGTCGAGCCGGTCGCCGAGGAACAGCGGCGACTTCGCCGAGAAGCGGGCCACGGCCTCGTGGAAGATCGGCGCCTCGGGCTTCCCCGCGACCGTCGCGAGCCGCCCGACGGCCGTGTGCACGGCGGACACCAGCGTGCCGTTGCCCGGCGCCACGCCGCGGGCCTGCGGGATCGTCCAGTCCGTGTTGGTGGCGATCCACGGGATGCCGCCGTCCTCCTCGGGCACCTGCAGCGCGTAGGCGGCCTCCGCGAGCTCGACCCACGAGACCTCGGGCGCGAAGCCCTGCACGACCGCCGCCGGGTCGTCGTCGGCGCTGCGCGTCACCACGAAGCCCGCCTTCTCGACCTCGACGACGAGACCCTCACCGCCCACGACGAGGATCGTCGATCCCGCCGGAAGCCGGTCCGCGAGCAGGCGCATCGCTGCCTGGGGACTCGTGACGACCTCGTCCGGCCGCGTCGGCAGGCCCAGCTCGGCGAGGTGCGCGGCGACGGCTGCGTCCGTGCGGGAGGCGTTGTTGGTGATGTATCCGAGCCGACGCCCGCCGTCTGCGGCCCGACGGAGGCTCTCCACGGCATGCGGAATCGGCCCGGGCCCCGCGTAGACCACGCCATCCAGGTCGGCGAGCACGACATCGACGCCCTCGATCGGCGCCGGGCCGGTCTTCTTAGAAAAGAGCGCCATCGGGTCGGTCCCCCTCCTCGCTGTCCGCGGCGGTCCCCTCCCCGCTGCCCGGTTCGGCCGCCGTCTCGATGGCGGACGAGCCATCCGCCTCGCCGGCGCCCGCTTCCGGGGCGCCATCGACCTCGGCGAGGATCTCCGCGACCTCGTCCTCGACCGTCAACTCGTCCTCGTCCTCGACCGTGACGTCCTCGCCCGCGATCTCGGCAGGCGCTTCGGCCGATTCCGTCTCCTCGCCGACCTCGTCCCCGTCGTCGGACGAATCGAGGTCCACGGGCAGCTGCTCGGTGTCGGCGTCGTCGAGCTCGACGATGTCGAACTCGTCCTGGTCGCCGCCCAGCACCTCCTCCGCGATCTCGGCGCGACGTCGCCACTGCGCGGCCTCGTCCTTCAGGCAGAGGTCCTCGAGCACGTTCGCCCGGGCCGCGAACAGGCCGGGACTCCACTCGAACGCCCGATCGGGGTCGAGTTCGGGGATGTCCAGCTCGACGAGCGCGAGCTGCGTCTGTCCCAGGTCGAGGCGCGCACCGGACATCGCGATCGCGAGCTCGACGCGCACGGACGCGGACAGCGTGTCGCGGTCGACCGCGCGGCCCTCCTCCAGCGCCCGCTCGGGACGCCCCATGCCGCGCTCGCTGTCGACGATGAGCGCGATGAGGTCGTCTCGTCCCGTGATGCGACGGTGCGTCCTCAGCTCGCGCAGCGCGAGCGCATAGTCGCCGATCGTGTAGGCGGTGATGGCGAGCGTCTCGCGCGCGACCGCCACGCGGCCGGCATGGCGAACCGCCGCGAGGGCGTGCTCGTGCGCGAGCTCGGGGGCCTCGTCGAGGCTCCGTGCGGCCATCGCGAGGTGCCGCGCCACGCGCTCCGCATTCTCCTTGCTCAGCGTCTTCAGCTCGTTGCGCGCGGAGCCGGGAAGGTCACGTGCCTGGATCTCGTCGGGAAGGGGCGGGTCCGGGATGCGCACAGACTCCGGGGGACGCGAGCCGGTGCGGCCGTCGTCTCGGCCGCCGTCGCGGCGTGCGGCGGGACGACGATCACCGAAGCGCCGGTCGCCGTCGCGCGCCGGACGACGGTCGCCGTCGCGGAACGGACGCGGCCGATCGCCATCACGGGCCGGACGCCCACGCTCACCGTCACGGAACGGACGCCCACGCTCACCGTCGCGGGAAGGGCGTGCACGATCACCGTCGCGCTGGGGACGACCCGATGAGCCCCCGCGCGGAAAACCGGAGCGGTCGTCGTCGCGCTGCGGGCGCCCCGAGGAGGAACCGCGGCCGAAGCCCCGCCGCTCACCATCCCGCTGCGGACGGCGCTCGGCCGAGCTATGGCGCCGCCGTTCGCCATCCCGGTGGGGGCGATCCTCACCGCGGCCATAGCGCGGCTTTTCGCCATCGCGCTGGGGACGCCCGTCGCTGCGGGCACCGCCGGCCCCGCGGGCGCCATCGCGTCCGCCCCGCGGACCGCCGCCCGGGCGCTGCTGAGAAGCGTCGCGGCGATCACCGCGATCCTGTCGCCCACGGTCTGGGCGGTCGCCGTCCTCCGCAGCCATATCCACTCCTCTATACTGCCCGGTAAATGCAGAAGGGCCACCCAGCGTTGGGTGGCCCTTCTGTTAAAGGAAGTCCGGCGGTGTCCTACTCTCCCACA
>NZ_BMJY01000010.1 GCF_014643695.1 Microbacterium album
CCGCGAACCCGACCGCGCCCTCGGGAAGAAGGCCATGCGGGCCGTGATCGACGCGCTCACCAGCGGCGTCCCCGCCGCGCTCATCGAGCTACGCCGCCTCGGCCGCACCCTCACGCAACGCGCCGCGGACATCCTCGCGTTCTTCGACCGGCCCGGCACCAGCAACGGCCCGACCGAGGCGATCAACGGCCGCCTCGAACACCTCCGCGGCTCCGCCCTCGGCTTCCGCAACCTCACGAACTACATAGCCCGTTCGCCGCTCGAGACCGGCGGCTTCAGGCAACACCTACACCCTTGATTGCGAAGAGCCAGCAAAGCTCGTCCTCAGGTATCCGAAGCCGCGTTCATCACCACCGCGTGACCATACCTCAGGACCCGACTCAAAGCGCATGATTCGTGGGTCCTCAGGAGCGCTGGGCGAACGCGGTCTCGTACAGGCAGACACTCGCGGCGGTGGCGAGGTTGAGCGACTCGGCGCGGCCGAAGATCGGAACGCGCAGCGTGCGGTCCGCCAGGGCGAGGGCGCGCTCCTCCAGGCCGTGCGCCTCGTTGCCGAACAGCCAGCCGGTGGGCCGCGCCAGCAGGCCCTCGGCACGCGCCGCGAGGAGGTCGTCGCCCTTCACGTCCGCGGCGACGACGTCCATCCTGGCTCCGTGCGCCCGCTCCACGACGTCCTCGAGGTCTCCGCCGACGGCGATCGGGAGGTGGAACAGCGATCCCGTCGTGGAGCGGACCACCTTGGGGTTGTACGGGTCGACTGTGCGCCCGGTGAGCACGACGGCGTCGGCGCCCGCCGCGTCGGCTGCGCGGATGATCGTGCCCAGGTTGCCGGGGTCGCGGACCTCTTCGCAGATCGCGATCAGTCGGGGCGAGGCGGCGAAGATGTCCTTCACGGCGGTCGGCGTCTGACGCGCCACCGCGACGAATCCCTGCGGCGCCACCGTGTCCGCCATCACGTCCAGCACGGCCTCCGACACGAACTGCACATCCACCTGCTCGTCCGTCAGCAGGGTGCGCAGGTCCGGGTGGCGCTCCAGCGCGCTGGGCGTGGCGAACAGCTCCACGATCGTCTCGGGCCGGAAGGCCAAGGCCTCGCGAACCGCCTGCGGACCCTCGAGCAGGAACAGGCCCGTCTCGCGCCGGGCCGTGCGCTTGGCCAGCTTCGCGACGGCCCGCACGCGCGGGGACCGGGGATTCTCCAGCACGATGCCCAGTCTATGACGGGCGTGGCATACGGACGTGACGCGCGGGTAAAGCGCGCGCGACTGGAACGCGACGCCGCGAGGTCGCGCTCGCGAGCGCACGAGAAAGGGCGCCCCCGGAGGGACGCCCTTTCTGGAGAGGCGGGTCTTACGCCGCCGACTTCGGTGCGCTCGTGTCGGCCGGGAGCGCGCTCTTCGCGGTCTGGACGAGCGACGCGAACGTGGCGGGCTCGTTCACGGCGAGCTCGGCCAGCATGCGACGGTCGACCTGCACACCCGCGAGGCCGAGGCCCTGGATGAAGCGGTTGTAGGTCAGGCCGTTCGCGCGGCTGGCGGCGTTGATGCGCTGGATCCACAGACGACGGAAGTCGCCCTTGCGCTTGCGACGGTCGCGGTACGCGTAGACGAGCGAGTGGGTGACCTGCTCCTTCGCCTTGCGGTACAGGCGCGACCGCTGGCCGCGGTAACCGGAGGCGCGCTCGAGGATGACGCGACGCTTCTTCTGGGCGTTGACCGCCCGCTTGACTCTAGCCATTCTTCATTCTTCCTAACGAGATCTGCGCGTCAGCGACCGAGGAGCTTCTTGACGACCTTCAGGTCGTTGCCCGAGATGATCTGGTCCTGGTTCAGGCGGCGCGTGCGACGGCTCGACTTGTGCTCGAGGTTGTGGCGCATATTGGCCTGCTGCTTCTTGATCTTGCCGCTGCCGGTGATCTTGAAGCGCTTCTTGCTGCCCGAGTGGGTCTTCTGCTTCGGCATCTTCTCTTCCTTCGTATGCGCCCAGCGGGCGACGTTGTGTGCACCCGCTCGAGCGGGAGTCTGCGGGGCGGATTACTCCGCGGTCGAGGCCTTGGCTTCGCGCGCGGCCTGCTTCGACGCGGCGCGCTGAGCGTTCTGCTCCGTCTTGACCTCTGACTTGTTCTTGTGCGGCGCGATGACCATCACCATGTTCCGGCCGTCCACCTTCGGGTTCGACTCGACGGTGCCGAACTCGGCCACGTCGTCTGCGAACTTCCGCAGCAGGCGCACGCCCTGCTCCGGCCGTGACTGCTCGCGGCCGCGGAACAGGATCATCGCCTTCACCTTGTCGCCCGACTTCAGGAAGCCCTCCGCGCGCTTGCGCTTGGTCTCGTAGTCGTGCTCGTCGATCTTCAGGCGGAACCGGACCTCCTTGAGGACCGTGTTCGCCTGGTTGCGACGCGCCTCCTTGGCCTTCTGAGCGGCCTCGTACTTGAACTTCCCGTAGTCCATGATCTTGACGACGGGAGGCTTCGAGTTGGGGGCCACCTCGACCAGGTCGAGGTCGGCCTCCTGGGCCAGACGGAGCGCGGCCTCGATGCGGACGACGCCGATCTGCTCGCCGTTCGGGCCGACGAGTCGGACCTCGGGCACGCGGATGCGCTCATTGGTGCGGGGATCGCTGATGCGGACTCCTTGGGGTGGTGGTCGAGGGCCACCGTGACGCGATGTTCGTGCCACGGGCGGGAGAAGAGATCAGCGTCCACCCGGCAGACGTCACACGTCGGCCTCACCCACGTTCTGGTTCGCAGCGAGCGATCCGGAACCACCCGCGTGAAACGCGGGGGAGTGCGTGACCCGGTAGCCTGTAACGGCAAGCGCGGGTGGGAACTGAGTCCTCTTTCGTCCGGACTTCTCCCTGAGGAGTTACCCGGAGCCCGGAAAAGTCTACCAGAGAGCAGTCGATGAGCACCATCCCGCCCGAGCACTCCCCTGTCGACCCCTCCCCCGTCGACCCAGAGCGGACCGCCCGCTGGGAGGAGCAGGAGCGTGCGGCGGCCGACGTGTCGGCCGTGCGCGACATCGCGGATGTCGCGGCGGTCGAGGTGATCGGCTCGGCGTGCGTGCACCTGATGAGCGCGGCAGCCGTCAAGCTGGGCCTCGCGGACAGCCCGGACGCGGACGCCGACATCGATCTGGACGAGGCGCGCAAGCTGATCAACGCCCTCGCCGGCCTCGTCACCGCCGCGGCGCCGGAGATCAGCGACATGCATGCCCGCCCCATCCGCGACGGCCTCCGCTCGCTGCAGCTGCGTTTCCGTGAGATCTCGACGATCCCCGACGCCCCGGGCAAGGGCCCGGGCGAGAAGTGGACCGGCCCGGTCAACTGAGACCATGCCGGCCGGGATCGACCTCGAGTACCCGTTCGCTGGCCGCTGGCTCGTGCAGAACAGCCCCGCTGACCGCGTGCCGAGTCACGGCACGGGCCGGTTCGCGACGTCCCACGCGATCGATTTCGTCCCCACGGACGCCGCCGGGCGCACCGCCCCGATCCGCCTCGCCTCGCTCGTGAGGCCCGAGTCCCCGTCCCTGTTCCCCGGATTCGGCCGCGCGATTCTCGCGCCGGTCGCCGGCACCGTCGTCCGCACCCACGATGCCGAGCCCGACCACGACGCCTTCCGAGGGCTCCCCTCGATCGGCTACGCCCTCACCCAGGTCCGCCGGGCGGCGGCGGGCTGGCCTGCGCTCGCGGGCAACCACGTGATGATCGAGCGCGACGGCGTCGTCGTGGTGCTCTGCCACCTGGCGAAGGCGAGCGTCACCGTCCGCCCCGGCGAGCGGGTCGACGTCGGTGAGCCGGTCGGTCGCTGCGGCAACTCCGGCAACAGCACCGAGCCCCACCTCCACATCCAGGCGATGACCGGCATCGACGCCGCACGGGCGACGCCGGTGCCGCTCACCTTCCGGGGCTCTCTTCCGCGCAGCGGCACGATCGTGGTGGCCGACTAGGCCGCATACGCCACCGGGCCGCAGACAGGGGCGCAGCCGGGCCCGGCTTCGACTCCGCCGCTGGCGCGGCTCCGCTCACCCCGTTTCGACTCCGCGGCTCCGCCGCTCCGCTCAACGACCGGAACCTGAGCACCACCCCCTACCTCTACCCACCGACCTCAACCCGGTGCGAGCGCGCAGCGCGAGCGTGCGGGCGCGAGTGCGCCCGCCAACCAGGCGCGAAGCGCCGGCGCGCTGAAGCGCAGCGGAAGCGCCTCCCCCGAGGAGAGGCCCCTCGGGGCCCGACGAGCGGGAGGAAAAAGAAGAGAGCACTACTTGGTGTTGCCAAGTACCGGTACTCAGTGTTACTTTGTACCGGTACCTAGCGACACTGAGCAAAAGGAGGTGGCCGTGGGCAACCAGATGACCGAGCTGCTGAAGGGCACGCTCGAGGGCATCGTCCTCGCGATCCTGGCCGAGCAGTCGGCCTACGGATACGAGATCACCGCGCAGCTGCGGGAGCGGGGGTTCTCGGACATCGCCGAGGGCACCGTCTACGCGCTGCTCGTACGCATCGAGCAGAAGGGCCTCGTGGAGGTCGAGAAGGTGCCGTCCGAGAAGGGCCCTCCCCGCAAGGTGTACTCGCTGAACGACCAGGGCCGGCGGCAGCTCGCCGAGTTCTGGACGACGTGGAGCGCGCTGGCCCAGCGCATCGAGGAGCTCCGCGCCGCAGCAGACGACGACAGCACGAACCCCGGAAGGAACTGACATGGCCGCGAAGTGGATCGAGGCCCTCACGGGCTCGCTCGAGCAGAAGAAGCAATACAAGCAGAACGTCACCCGCATGGAGGCGCTGCCGGCACCCTACGCCGGGGCGGCGAAGGCCCTGCACCGGTACCTCCTGTACCAGGGCGGCATCACCGACGGCGAGACGCTGACGACGATGTTCGGCGACCTCGTCGATCTCTTCGACCGAGCCGCCGTGGACGGCACACCGGTGCGCGACATCGTCGGCGACGACCCCGTCGAGTTCGCCGAGACGTTCGCGCAGTCCTATGGCGGCGAGCGCTGGATCGACAAGGAGCGCGCCCGCCTGAACGCGGCGATCCAGGCCGCGGTCGAGAAGGAGCGCCGGCCATGACGCCCGCCATCCGGCTGCAGGGCGTCACGAAGTCCTTCGGGGAGCTGCGCGTGCTCCGCGGCGTGGACCTCGAGGTGCCGCGCGGAAGCGTCTTCGCGCTGCTCGGATCCAACGGCGCCGGCAAGACCACGCTCGTGCACATCCTGTCCACCCTGCTGAAGGCCGATGCGGGATCCGCGACGGTCAACGGGTTCGACGTCGCCACCGATGCGGAGCGAGTGCGCGAGTCGATCAGCCTGACCGGCCAGTTCGCCGCAGTGGACGAGGCGCTCACGGGCCGCGAGAACCTCGTGCTGGTGGCCCGGCTGCGGCACGTGAAGGACCCGGGCGCGGTCGCCGACGAGTTGCTCTCGCGCTTCTCCCTCACGGAGGCCGGAGGACGCAGGGCCGGCACCTACTCCGGCGGGATGCGGCGACGACTCGACATCGCGATGAGCCTGATCGGCGACCCGCCGATCGTCTTCCTCGACGAGCCGACCACCGGCCTCGATCCGCAGGCGCGCATCGAGGTGTGGGACACCGTGAGGCAACTCGTCCGCGGCGGCACCACCGTGCTGCTGACCACCCAATACCTTGACGAGGCCGAGCAGCTCGCCGATCGCATCGCGATCCTGCATCGCGGCACCGTCATCCAGCAGGGCACGCTCGCCGAGCTCAAGAGCCTGCTGCCACAGGCCCGGGTCGAGTACGTCGAGAAGCAGCCGTCCCTCGAGGACGTCTTCCTGGCGCTCGTCGGCGAGACGGACGACGACGCCCCCACAGAAAGGAAACAGTCGTGACCTCCCACGCCCTGAGCGACACCGGCGTTCTCACCGGACGGTCGCTGCGTC
This sequence comes from Microbacterium album, assembly GCF_014643695.1. Taxonomy (GTDB): domain Bacteria; phylum Actinomycetota; class Actinomycetes; order Actinomycetales; family Microbacteriaceae; genus Microbacterium; species Microbacterium album. The sequence goes on from NZ_BMJY01000010.1 coordinate 5,901, forward strand.
ACATCCTCCGCAGCCCCGACACGATCATGACGACCGCCGTCACTCCGATCGCGCTGATGCTGCTGTTCACCTTCGTCTTCGGCGGAGCCATTCAGACCGGCGCCGAGACGTCGTACATCGACTACCTCCTGCCGGGCATCCTGCTGATCACGATCGCGTCCGGGATCGCCTACACCGCGTATCGGCTGTTCCTCGACATGCAGGGCGGCATCTTCTCGCGGTTCCAGTCGATGCCGATCGCACGGTCGGCCGCGCTGTGGGCGCACGTGCTCACGTCCCTCGTCGCGAACCTGGTGTCGGTCGCGCTCGTCATCGGCGTCGCGCTGCTGCTCGGGTTCCGCACGGGGGCGTCCGTGGGCGCGTGGCTCGCCGTCGCGGGCATCCTGGTGCTGTTCACTCTCGCGCTGACCTGGATCGCCGTGATCGCGGGACTGGCCGCACGCACGATCGACGGCGCCAGCGCGTTCAGCTACCCGCTGATCTTCCTGCCGTTCATCAGCTCCGCGTTCGTGCCGACCTCGTCGATGCCCGGCCCAGTCGCGTGGTTCGCCGAGCACCAGCCAGTGACGCCCATCGTGAACACGCTGCGCGCGCTGTTGGCGCAGCAGCCGGTCGGAGGGCAGATCTGGACGGCCCTCGCCTGGATGGCCGGGATCCTCGTGGTGGCCTACGCCGCCGCGCTCGCGGTGTACCGCCGCAAGCTCGGCTGACCCGGCTTCGACTCCGCGGCTGCGCCGCTCCGCTCAGCCCGTTTCGACTGCGCGGCTCCGCCGCTCCGCTCAACGGTTCAGGAGGCGCGGTCGAGCTTGACCGAGAGGGAGTCGACCAGGGTGGCCACGCGGTCATCCGCGGACCAGCGGCGGGCGAGGCGGGCCAGCACGGCGTCGAGCTCGCCGCGGTCCAGGCCGGACATGAGGGTGAGGCGCACGATCAGTTCCGGCCCGCGGAGCCGAGCCCGGGGGTCGCCCTGCTCGATCGTGAGGTCGATCACGGCCAGCTCGCCCGCGACACTCTCCTGCAGGCCGAGGAAGACGTCCGGATTGGCGAAGCTGGGCTGCCAGGGCTCCTCCTGAGCGATCGCCCAGACCGCGGGCCTGCGGACGACGAACTCCGTGTCCGAGGTGGCGTCGATCACGATCAGGTCGGTCTGCTCGGCCGACGCGGCCAGCGCGGCCCGGAGCCCCTCCACCGGGATGGGGCGGGCCTTCGCGTCCCACCGGGCGAGGGTCTCCACCGAGCTGAACACCGGCAGCACCTTGCGGCCGTCGGGGGCCGCCACGGTGACGATCGACAGCTCCTGCGTCTTGTCGACGGGCAGGCCGTGGGCTCCGATCCCCTCGTCGCCCTTCTCCGCGACGAGCGGGATGAGCACGCGTGCCCGGCGCAGGGCGTCGACCACGGCGACCTGGTCGCCGCCGCCGTCGCGGAACGCCGTCAGCGCCGCGTGCAGCGCGGGGTCAGCCGAGCCGTCGTCCCCCGCGTGCGGGTTGGGCTCGAACTGGCGCCCCTCCCAGGGGACGCCCGCGGAATCGGCGCGGCGTCCGTCCTCGGGGCCGCCCGCGGAGTCGGCGTCGTCAGTCGGACGCGACATCCAGCGCCTCGGCGAGCGTGAACGCTCCCGTGTAGAGGGCCTTGCCGATGATGGCGCCCTCGACGCCGTTCGGCACGAGGTCGCGCAGCGCCGCGATGTCGTCGAGGCTCGACACGCCGCCCGAGGCGACGACGGGCTTCGGCGTGCGGGCCGTGATCTCGCGCAGCAGCTCGAGGTTGGGGCCGCGCAGCGTCCCGTCCTTCGTCACGTCCGTCACGACGTACCGGCTGCAACCGGCGTCCTCAAGGCGCTCTAGGACATCCCAGAGATCGCCGCCCTCCTGCGTCCAGCCGCGGGCCGCGAGCGTCGTGCCGCGGACGTCCAGTCCCACGGCGATCGCGTCGCCGTAGCGACCGATGACCGACGCGGTCCACTCGGGATTCTCGAGCGCTGCGGTGCCGAGGTTGATGCGCTGCGCCCCGCTCTCCAGCGCGGCCTCCAGCGACGCGTCGTCGCGGATGCCGCCCGAGAGCTCGACGTTGACGCCGCGCATGTGCTTGATGACCCTGCGGAGGACAGCCGCGTTGCTTCCGCGGCCGAACGCCGCGTCGAGGTCGACGAGGTGGATCCACTCGGCGCCCTGCTTCGCCCAGGCCTCGGCGGCCTCCACCGGGTCGCCGTAGTCGGTCTCGGTACCCGCCTCCCCCTGGGTCAGGCGCACCGCCTTGCCGTCGGCGACGTCGACGGCGGGCAGCAGGATCAGTCCGGGCGTGGACGCGAAATCGTTCATGGCTCCCTGTGCATCTCGAGACGGCGTGTCCGTCGGCGCCGGGCCTCTCCCGTCGCGGGCACGAATTCAGACGTTACTGCGGCGCAGCCCCTCGAGCCAATTCCGCAGCAGCCGGATGCCGGCCTCGCCGGACTTCTCGGGGTGGAACTGCGTCGCCGACAGGGGGCCGTTCTCGACCGCGGCGAGGAACGGGCCGCCGTGCCGCGCCCAGGTCACGACCGGACGCTGGAACGGCCCGTGCGCCTCCAGGGTCCACTCCTGAGCGGCGAACGAGTGCACGAAGTAGAAGCGCTCGTGCTCGATGCCTCGGAACAGGCGCGACCCCTCGCCCGCCTCGACGGTGTTCCATCCCATGTGGGGCACCACGGGCGCCTCGAGCTCCTTCACGACGCCCGGCCATTCGCCGAGGCCCTCCGTGTCGGTGCCGCGCTCGATGCCGCGCTCGAACATCACCTGCATGCCGACACAGATGCCGAGCACCGGACGTCCGCCCGCCAGGCGCCGCTCGATCAGCTCGCCGCCGCGCACCTCGCGCAGCTGCTCCATGACCGCACTGAACGCGCCGACCCCGGGCACGAGCAGACCGTCCGCGTCCATGATCCGGCCGCGGTCGCGCGTGAGGTGCACCTCGGCACCGGCCGACTGCAGCGCCTTGACCGCCGAGTGGACGTTGCCCGAGCCGTACTCGAGCACCGCGACGACCGGACGGCCGCCGTCCCCGTTCTCGGGTGCGCTCATAGCGCGCCCTTCCCGTTCGCGGGTGCGCTCATAGCGCGCCCTTCGTGGACGGGACGCCCTCGACGAGCGGGTCGAGGGCCTTGGCCTGCCGGAACGCGCGCGCGAGAGCCTTGTACTCCGCCTCCGCGATGTGGTGCGGATCGCGACCCGACAGCACGCGGACGTGCACCGTGAGCCCCGCGTTGAACGCGAGCGCCTCGAAGGTGTGACGCACGAGGGAGCCGGTGAAGTGCCCTCCGATGAGGTGCTGCTCGAAGCCTGCGGGCTCGCCGTCGTGCACCAGGTACGGGCGACCCGAGATGTCGACCACGGCCTGCGCGAGCGCCTCGTCCAGGGGAACGAGAGCGTCGCCGTAGCGGGCGATGCCCGACTTGTCGCCGAGCGCCTCGCGGATCGCCTGGCCCAGCACGATCGCGACGTCCTCGACCGTGTGGTGCGCGTCGATGTGCGTGTCGCCCGTCGCGGTCACGGTGAGGTCTGTCAGCGAGTGCTTCGCGAACGCGGTGAGCATGTGGTCGAAGAACGGCACGCTGGTCGAGATCGAGCTCTGTCCCGTGCCGTCCAGGTTGAGCTCCAGCTCGACGCTCGACTCGCTCGTGGAGCGGGTGCGGCGCGCGATTCGGGCATTCGTCATGCTCGCGAGTCTAGTCCGGGGGCGCCGGGCGCCGGATCGCCCGGGCCGCGCCCGCAGGCGCCTCCCAGCGGCGAGCGGACCCGGTTCAGCGGGCCCCGATCTCCGCGAGAGCCTCGAGGAACGCCGTGGTCTCCTCCTCGGTTCCCGCGGTGACGCGCAGGTGCCCGGGGATCCCGATGTCGCGGATCAGCACACCGCGGTCGTACAGCGCCCGCCACGTCGCGGCGGGATCCGCGACGCCGCCGAAGAGCACGAAGTTGGTCCAGGACTCGGACGGCCGGTACCCCAGGGCTTCCAGCGTGGCGGACATGCGGTCGCGCTGCACCACGATCTCGTCGACCATGCGGAGCATCGTCGTGGCGTGCTGCAGCGCCGCGCCGGCCGCCGCCTGCGTGAGCGCGCTCAGGTGATACGGCAGTCGGACGAGGCGCAGGGCGTCGATCAGCGCGGGGTCCGCGGCGAGATAGCCCACGCGCGCGCCGGCGAACGCGAACGCCTTGCTCATCGTGCGCGACACCGCGAGCCTGGGCCGGCCCCCGAGAAGCGTCAGCGCCGACGGGGAGTCGCGCGGGGCGAACTCCTGGTAGGCCTCGTCGACGACGACGATGCCGTGGCTCGCGTCATAGACGGCCTCGATCACGTCGAGCGGCAACGGGGTGCCCGTCGGGTTGTTCGGGGCGCACAGGAAGATCACGTCCGGGCGGGCCCGCTCCACCTGCTCCGCGGCGTCCTCGGGGCTCAGCTCGTAGGCGTGCCCGCGCGTCCCGCCGATCCACTCGGCTCCCACGCCGCTGGTGAGCAGCGGGTACATGGAGTAGGTCGGTCCGAACCCGAACGCGGAACGGCCGGGACCGGCGAACGCCTGGAGCACGTGCTGCAGCACCTCGTTCGAGCCGTTCCCGGCCCAGATCTGCGACGCGTCCAGGCCGTGCCCGAGGTACTGCGCGAAACCCTCCCGCAGCGCGAGGAACTCCCGGTCGGGATAGCGGTTGATCTCGCGAAGCGCACGCGCCACGGCGTCGGCGATGTCGTCCGCGACCTCCGGCGGCACCGGATGCGTGTTCTCGTTGACGTTCAGGGCCACGGGAAGCGGTGCCTGCGGGGCGCCGTAGGGCTTCTGGCCGCGCAGATCGTCGCGAATCGGCAGTTCGTCGAGGGAGACCGTCACCCTGTCCATGCTAGAGCGCGGCGCGGCCCCCGGATCCGCGGCGCCGTCCTCAGTCGGCCGACGAGTACTGCAGCGGGATCGCGATGCGCTGGCCGGCTGCGACCGAAGCGCTCGGCAGCTGGTTCAGCCGGATGATCGCGTCGACGACGTCACGAGGGTCCTCGGTCGGGGCCATCTCCTCCGCGATCGACCACAGCGACTCCCCCGCCATGACGGTCACCGTCTCGAACGACCCGGTGGGCACGCCGTCGTCACGCGAAGCGAGCGCCGTGCCGCCGCTGATGATCGCGAACGCGAGCGCCGTCGCGACCGGCACCGAGACCAGCCCTGCGAGCACGCGCCGGCCGCGGCGCGTGAGACGCAGCCGCGTCTTGCGCGCTCCACCGACCGCTGCCGCGGGGGTCGTGCCTGCCGCGTCGTCCTGAACCGTGCTGATCGCCGTGCTCATGCGTGCTCCTTCGTGTATCTCGAGAAGATCGAGAGGGCTTCGCATCCGGACCTCGGCCGGGAGGGCCGGATGCGAAGCTCTGTTCCGAATCTATCTTCGAATGTTCGAATCTGTCAACGTCTTCTTCGAAACCGGATCGGACACCGCGCGCAACACGCTCGAACGAATCTCCCGTACCGGCCCGTTGTTCGGATACGGTTTCGATGAAGCCACCCCACCACGGGCCACCGACATTGGAAGTCGGCGGGAAGGAGCACCGGACATGAGCGCGCCGCAGACGCCTGCCGATCTCGACGACAAGCGGCGCACGCGCCGGCGGAAGAACCTCAGCGAGAAGCAGCTCGCGATCCTCGAGGTGATCCAGCGGTCCATCCAGTCCAAGGGCTATCCGCCGACGATGCGCGAGATCGGGGACGCAGTCGGCCTCAAGTCGCTCTCGAGCGTGACGCACCAGCTCGGGCAGCTCGAGCTGAGCGGGTATCTGCGTCGAGACCCGGGCAAGACGCGGGCCATGGAGGTGCTGATCGACCTGCCGGGCCAGGCCGCCGAGAACCTCGACGCGGGCGTGCCCTCCGTGGGAGACGCCGCGATGGTTCCGCTGGTCGGCCGGATCGCGGCGGGCGTCCCCATCACCGCCGACCAGCAGGTGGAGGAGATCTTCCCCCTCCCCCGACAGCTCGTCGGCAGGGGCGAGCTGTTCATGCTCAAGGTGAGCGGCGACTCGATGATCGACGCCGCCATCTGCGACGGCGACTGGGTCGTCGTCCGCGTGCAGAACACGGCCGAGAACGGGGACATCGTCGCGGCGATGCTCGACGGCGAGGCGACCGTGAAGGTCTTCCGTCAGCGCGACGGGCACACCTGGCTGCTGCCGCGCAACTCCGCGTTCGAGCCGATCCTGGGCGACGAGTCGGTCGTGCTCGGGAAGGTCGTGGCGGTGATGCGCGCGGTCTGAGCGCCGGGGGGATCCCCGGATCCGGGCTATACCGTGGAGGCATGCCCGACACCTCTCGCTCGATCACGCTCCCTTACGGATCCTGGCCGTCCCCGATCGGCGCGTCCGATGTCGCCGGCGGTGCGCCGCGGCTCGACGGCGCCCGCTTCGTCGGACATCCGCGCGATTCCGGCGACGCCGCGTACGAGGTCTGGTGGAGCGAGAGCGTGCCGTCCGAGTCCGGGAGGACGGCGGTCTTCCGGCGCACTCCCGACGGACCCGAGGCTCTGCTGCCGCCGCCGTGGAGCGTGCGCTCCCGCGTGCACGAGTACGGCGGGGGCGCCTGGACCGCCACCGACGAGGGCGTGCTCCTGTTCGTCAACGCCGCGGACCAGCGCATCTGGCGGACCGTCCCGGGCGAGGAGCCCGCGCCGCTGACGCCCGCGGACGGCGGCATGTGCTTCGGCGATCTGACGCTCGAGACCCTCCCGGGAGGCGGTGCGCGCCTGTGGGCGGTGCGCGAGACCCACGGAGCCGGCCGCACGCCCGCGCGCGACATCGCCGTCATCCCTCTGGACGGCAGCGCCGCCGACGACGCCGGGAGGATCGTGAGCGCCGTCGCCGGCTCCGACTTCCTCGCCTACCCCGCGCCGCGCGGGGGACGCCTCGCGTGGATCGCGTGGAACCACCCCGACATGCCGTGGGACGCGGCCGAGCTGCGCGTGGGCCGGATCGCCGCCGACGGGACCGTGCTGGAGCACGTCACGGTCGCCGGCGGCCGCACCGCGGCCGGCCCCGTCTCCGCGCTCCAGCCGGAATGGACCGGCGACGACGAGCTGATGTTCACGGCCGACCCGACCGGCCGCTGGAATCTGCACTGGGTCCGCTTCGACGGACTCGCGGCGACGGATCCCGAGTCGATCCAGCCGGGCGATGCCGACACGGGCGGCCCGCTGTGGAACCTCGGGACGCGCTGGTACACCCCGCTGGACGACGGCCGCGTCGTCGCCGTGCGCACGCACGGCCGGGACGAGCTCGCGCTGATCGACCCCACGTGCGGCGCGCTGTCCGCGCTCGAGACGCGGCTCACCTCGGGCGTGCTCGTCCGGGACGTGCGCGGCTCGCGGGTGCTTCTGACGGGCGCCGGCGCGCAGGAGCCCGGCGGGCTGTGGCTGCTCGACGTCGACGCGCGCACGCTCGAGGCGCTGCGCGGCGGCGTGTCGGCGCTCGACCCCGAGTGGCTGCCGCGCGCGCAGGCCATGTCGTTCCCCGGTCCCGACGGCGACGTCCACGCCTTCGCGTACCCTCCCACCAACCCCGGCGTGACAGGTCCCGAGAACGAGCGACCGCCGTACCTCGTGCTCGTGCACGGCGGCCCGACGGCGCACTCCTCCGGCGAGCCCTCCCTCGCCGTGGCCTTCTTCACGAGCCGCGGCATCGGGGTCCTCGACGTCAACTACGGTGGCTCGACCGGCTACGGCCGCGCGTATCGCGAACGGCTCCGCGGCCGATGGGGCATCGCGGACGTGGCCGATGTCGCGGCGGCCGCACGGGGCCTCGCCGCCGCCGGGCTGGCCGATCCCGACCGCATCGCGATCAAGGGCGGATCGGCGGGAGGGTGGACCGTGCTGTGCGCGGTCGCCGACACGGACGTGTTCGCCGCGGGCATCACACGCTACGGCGTGGCCGATCTGCGCCGCCTCGTGGAGGACACGCACGACTTCGAGGCACGGTACCTCGACGGTCTCGTGGGCCCGCTGCCCCAGGCCGAGGCGCTCTACGTCAGCCGCACGCCGCTGTCGCGCCCCGAGACGCTCCGCACCCCTCTGCTGATCCTGCAGGGGGCGGAGGACCCCGTCGTGCCGCCGTCGCAGGCGGAGGCCCTGCGCGACGCGCTGGCGGAGAACGGCGTGACGCACGCGTATCTGCTGTTCGAGGGCGAGTCGCACGGCTTCCGGCGCGCGGAAACGCTCGTGCGCGCCTTCGAGGCCGAGCTGTCCTTCCTCGGCCAGGTGCTCGGCTTCGACACGCCGGACGTCCCGCCGCTGCCACTCGACTGAACCGGCCGGCTTTAGGCCGTCCGGTACGGCTCGAGCGCCGCGGCAAGGCGCTCCGAGACGTGAGCGTGCACGAGCGTGCCGCCCTCCTCGTGCCTGCGCTCGTGCAGGTGGCCCTGCTCGTGCAGCGCCGACACGAGGTCGCCCCGGTCGTAGGGCACGAGCGCGCGCACCTCGATCTCCGGCAGCGGCAGCGCGGCCTCGACCGCGGCGCGCAGCTCGTCGAAGCCTTCGCCCGTGCGCGACGAGACGAACACCGCGCGCGGCTCGAGGCCCCGCAGCACGAGGCGCGTGTCGTCGTCGACGAGGTCGCTCTTGTTGAACACGACGATCTCGGGGATGTCCCGCGCCCCGACGTCGCCCATCACATCGCGAACGGTCTGCAGCTGACCGGCGGGATCGGGGTGGTGCGCGTCGACGACGTGCAGGATGACGTCCGCGTCGGCGACCTCCTCGAGCGTCGAGCGGAACGCCTCGACGAGCTGATGCGGCAGGTTGCGCACGAAGCCGACCGTGTCGGCGATCGTGTACACACGCCCGTCGGAGGTCTCGGAACGGCGCACGGTCGCGTCCAGCGTCGCGAACAGCGCGTTCTCCACGAGGACGCCCGCGCTCGTGAGGCGGTTGAGCAGACTCGACTTGCCGGCGTTGGTGTACCCGGCGATCGCGACCGACGGGATCGTGTTGCGCTTGCGCTCCCCGCGCTTGGCCGCGCGCGCGGGCGCGAAGTCGCGGATCTGGCGCCGCAGCTGGGCCATGCGGGTGCGGATGCGGCGCCGGTCCAGCTCGATCTTGGTCTCACCGGGACCGCGCGAGCCCATGCCCGCGCCGCCGGCACCCACCTGGCCACCGGCCTGACGGCTCATCGACTCACCCCAGCCGCGCAGGCGCGGGAGCAGGTACTCCAGCTGCGCCAGCTCGACCTGGGCCTTGCCCTCACGGCTCTTGGCGTGCTGGCTGAAGATGTCCAGGATCACCGTCGTGCGGTCGATCACCTTGACCTTCACGACGTCCTCGAGCGCCCGTCTCTGGCTCGGTGCCAGCTCGGTGTCCGCGATCACGGTGTCCGCGCCGACGGCGGCCACGAGGTCTTTCAGCTCATCCGCCTTGCCGCGCCCGAGGTAGGTGGCGGGATCGGGGTGCGGTCGCCGCTGCAGCACGCCGTCGAGGACCTGCGCGCCCGCGGTCTCGGCGAGGGCGGCGAGCTCGCGCAGCGAGTTCTCCGCGTCCGCCTGCGAGCCCTGCGCGTACACGCCCACCAGCACGACGCGCTCCAGGCGCAGCTGCCGGTACTCGACCTCGGTGACGTCTTCGAGCTCGGTCGACAGGCCCGCGACGCGACGCAGCGCGGCGCGCTCCTCGCGGTCCCACTGCTCGCCGTCGTTCGTGCCGTCCGCGGCCGTCGCCGCGTCCTGGAGCGCCTGGGCGCCGCCGAAGACGCGCACGCCCGAGCGCCCCTCGGCACGCTGGAGCACGCGCTCGACCGGATCCGCCGCGCCTGTTCGCCCCTCCGCCGGGATCCGGTCCGCGGCGTCGCGGACGGCGGGATCGGACGGAACCGGGTTCGTCGCCGGATCGGGTGTGGTGGTGTCAGTCATCCATGCCTTTCATTCCCCGGTCGCCGTGGCGTACCGAGCTCTTCAGCTTATGCGTCCGCGCCTCGCGCGGCTACCCGCCCCCGCGGGTGCGGAATCCCTGTCCGGGCAGGCCCGGACCCTCTCGCAGCGGAGCCCTCGCTCCGGTACGCTGGCGGCCTATGGTGGACCACTACTTCACCGCGAGTCCCACCAGTGCCGAGAACCTGCGACGCATCCGAGTGACCCTCGTCGGACGCACCGTGGAACTCACGACGGCGGCCGGCGTGTTCAGCCCCGAACGGCTGGACGTCGGCACCTCGGTGCTGCTCGCGAACACTCCCGAACCGCCGTCCGGAGGCGACTTCCTCGACCTCGGCTGCGGCTGGGGACCCATCGCCCTGAGCATGGCGCTGATGTCACCGCGCGCCCGCGTGTGGGCCGTCGATGTCAACGAACGCGCCCTCGACCTCGTGCGTCGCAACGCCACCTCCCTGGGCATCGACAATGTCAACGCCGTGCTCCCCGAGGATGTTCCCGAGGACGTGCGCTTCCGCGCGATCCGGTCGAACCCGCCGATCCGTGTCGGCAAGTCCGTGCTGCACGGGCTGCTCGAGCAGTGGATCCCGCGGCTCGCCGAGCGCAGCGACGCCCATCTCGTGGTGAAGCGCGATCTCGGCTCCGACTCGCTGCAGCGGTGGCTCGCCTCCACATTCGACGAGGGCTACAGCGTCTACCGGGCGGCCACGAGCAAGGGCTACCGCGTGCTGCGCGTGCGCCGCCACGGCACGCCGCGCACGGAGCCGGTCGAAATCGTCTGACACTCCACGCACGACCGACGAGAGGATCCTCATGGCCGACATCATCGTCATCGGCGGGCACGGCCGCGTCGCCCTCCGCGCCGCTCCCCTGCTGCGCGAGGCCGGTCACTCCGTGACCTCCGTCATCCGTGACGCCGCGCAGGCCGCCGACGTCGAGACGTCCGGGGCCACGCCGCTGGTGCTGGACGTCGAGCGCGCGTCGGTCGAGGATCTCGCGGACGCCTTCCGCGGCCGCGACGCGATCGTGTGGTCGGCCGGCGCCGGCGGCGGGAATCCCGCGCGGACGTGGGCGGTCGACCGTGACGCCGCCATCCGGGCGATCGACGCGGCCGTTGCGGCGGGGGTCGCGCGGTTCGTGATGGTGTCGTATCTCGGCGCCGGCCCGGACCACGGCGTGCCCGAGGACGACTCCTTCTTCGCCTACGCCGAGGCCAAGGCGGCCGCCGACGCCCACCTGCGCGCCTCGGACCTGGACTGGACGATCCTGGGGCCCGGCTCGCTGACACTCGACGAGCCCACGGGCCGGATCCGTCTGGTCGCCCCCGGTACGGACGTCTCGCGCGGCGACCACGACCGCCACGTATCGCGCGGCAACGTCGCGCGGACGATCGTCGCGGCGCTGGAAATCCCCCACACGATCCACCGCACGCTGGAGTACGTCGACGGGGACACCGACATCCGCGACGCCTTCCGGGGCGCCTGACCCGGTCCTCCCGGGCGGAGGGTTCATTCCCCCGCCGCGGCCAGGTCTTCCGGGGTGTCGATGTCGCGCAGCTCGCGACCCGGCGCGGCGACGCGCACGGGGTCGAGGTCGGCGAACAGCGCCCGCAGGGGGCGGTCTGCCGTCTCCCCCAGACGGGCCAACCGCTGCCGCAGGACGGCCTCGTCCCACGCGGCGCACAGCGGCTGCAGGCGGCCGGACTCGTCCTCGGCGAACGCGGCGCCGCGGCCGGCGCTGTCTATGAGACCGCGCAGCAGCCCCGCGGTGACGAAGGGCATGTCGCCGCCCAGCACGACGATGACGCCCTCGGCGTGCGGCCGCAGCGCTCCCATGCCCGCCGCGAGGGCGGCCAGCGGGCCCGCGTAGGGCGGATCCTCGCGGACGACCGGCACGCCGTCCGGTACGGCCTCGGGGAGTCCGACGACGAGCGGATCCGCGCCGACGCCTCGCAGCGCCTCGATCACGCGCGCGACGATCGGCCGGCCGCCGACCTCCAGAGCCGGCTTGTGCCGCCCGCCGAGGCGCGAGGAGCGCCCCCCGGCCAGCACGATCCCTCGGACGGGGCGCGGAGCGGCCGACATTCTCTCCCACCTCAGGCGAGGGCGACCGTGCCCGTGTACACGAGCACCGCCGGGCCGGAGAGGGCGACGTGCTCGCCGTCCTCGGCCGGGAACATCCGCACGCCCAGCGTGCCGCCCGGCACATCCACGCGCCAGTGGTCGGGTGCCTGCGCACCCGCCCAGTGCCGCACGGCGAGCGCCGTGGCGGCCACGCCGGTGCCGCAGCTGAGCGTCTCGCCGACGCCGCGCTCGAACACCCGCATGCGCACGCGCCCGACGCCGTCCTTCACGAGCGGCTCGCGGGGGACGACGAACTCGACGTTCGCGCCGTTCGCGGGCTCGGGGTCGATCGCCGGCCTGCCGCCCAGGTCGAGCTCGTCGAGCTCGGCGTCGGAGGCGATCGCCACCACGACGTGCGGATTGCCCACGTCGATGCCCAGCCCGGGGCGCGACACACTGAGCCCCCGTGCGCGGACCAGCGGCTCGCCGGGCTCGATGCGCCAGCGTCCCAGGTCCACCTGATAGCCGCTCTCGCTGCGCATCACGTCGCGCACGCCCGCCCGCGTCCCGACCGGGAGCGTCGATCCGGCCGGAATCGCCGCCAGGCCCGCCTCGAGAAGGTAGTGCACGAACACGCGCACGCCGTTGCCACACATCTCCGCCTTCGAGCCGTCGGCGTTCCGGTAGTCCATGAACCACTCGGCCTCGGGCTCCTCCTCGAGCGCGGCCGCGCCCTCGGCGATCCGTGCCGAGCGCACGACCCGCAGGAGACCGTCGGCGCCCACGCCGAAGCGGCGGTCGCACAGCGCCGCGACCTGGGCATCGGAAAGGTCGAGTTCGCCCTCGGGGTCGGCGACGATCACGAAGTCGTTGCCCGTCCCGTGGCCCTTGGTGAAGGCGATCTCGGTCATCGCCCCAGTCTATTGCGCGCACCGACGCCGCGCCCCGGCGCGGGTGGCGCGCGCAGTCGCTAACGTTGCCTGCGGTGATGCACGCAGAAGCGCCCTGGGCGGGGCACGACCGGGGTGAGCTCGGCTATCGACGCCTCCTGCTGGCGCTGTTCGCCGCCGGTTTCGCCACGTTCGGCCAGGTGTTCACGGTGCAGGCCGTCCTCCCGGACCTCTCGGAGGCGTTCGGGCTGTCCCCCGCCGACGCGTCCCTCAGCCTCTCGGTGGCGACCCTCGGCATGGCGCTGTCGGTGCTCCCGTGGGCTTCGATCGCCGACCGGATCGGCCGGGTCAACGCGATCAAGTGGTCGCTCGCGATCTCGGCCGTGCTCGGGATCGTGGGCCCGCTGATGCCCACCTTCGAGGCCTTCCTCGTCGCCCGCGGTGCCATGGGCGTCGCCCTCGGCGCGGTGCCGGCGGTGGCCATGGCGTATCTCGCGGAGGAGGTCAGCGCCCGGCACGTCGCCGGCGCCGCAGCGGTCTACGTCGCCGGCAACACCGTCGGGGGCGTGATCGGACGCGTGGGGGCCGCGACGGGGGCGGACATCGGCGGTTGGCACGTGGGCCTGCTCGTGGTGGCGGCGATCACGGCCGCCCTGTCGGCGCTGTTCTTCGTGCTCGTCCCCGCGCCGCGCGGGTACTCACCGCGCCGCACGAGCGCCGCCGAGACGCTGCGCGCGATCCGCTTCCACCTGCGCGACCCACTGACCCTGTCGCTGTATCTCATCGGCTTCCTGAACATGGGCGGCTTCGCCGGGCTGTACAACTACGTCGCCTACCGCGTCACCGCGCCGCCGTTCTCGCTCCCGACCTCCCTCGCCGGCCTGCTCTTCGTGATCTATCTGCTGGGGACGGCATCCGCACGGGTCTCGGCGCTGCTGTCGGTTCGCCGCGGCGTCGTGCCCACCATGCTGCTCGGCTTCGCACTCGAGGTCGCCGGCGCGCTGCTGACGCTACTGCCCTCGCTGCCCGCGACGGTCGCGGGGCTCGCCCTGTTCACGATCGGATGCTTCCTGGTGCACCCGCTCGCGAGCGGCCAGTCGGGAGCGCGAGCGCAGTTCGGGCGGGCCCAGTCCTCCGCCCTGTTCCAGCTGTCGTGGCTCGTCGGGACCGGAGTGCTGGGCTGGGTCATCGGGACGGTCCTGCACGAGGCCGGCTGGGCGGGCGCGGTGGCGGTCTTCGTCGCGATCTCGATCGCCGCGGCGTCCGTCGCCTGGGTCGGGCTGGGCGTGCTCGCCCGGCGTCGTCCCACCCCACCCCCAGGGCGTTGACTAGCGTTCGTCCCGTTTACTAGGGCGGGGAGCGCTAGTAAACCGCACCGCCGCTAGTCAACGCTTCGGGTGGGATGTGCGGCGTCGGTCGCCGAGCGGGTGGGATGTGCCGCGTCAGTCCAGGAGCGCGGCCACGGACGAGGCGGAGGGCGAGCCTGCCTCGAGCCAGTGCACGCCCGGGTATCGCCGGAACCAGGACACCTGTCGGCGCGCGTAACGCCGCGTGAGGGCCTGGGTCTCCGCGATCGCCTTCTCCTGCGTCAGCGCGCCGGCGAGCTGCGCCAGCGCCTGCGCGTAGCCGATGGCGCGGCGCGCCGTGCTCCCGCGCTCGAGGCCGCGCTCCCGCAGCCGCGCGGTCTCCTCGAGCATCCCCTCGGCCCACATGCGCTCGACACGGCGATCGAGGCGCTCCACGAGCGCCTCCCGCTCCATGCGCAGGCCGACGATCGTCGCCTCGCGCCATGGGACGGGCTTCTCGGGAAGCGCGGCGCCGTGCGTGCTCTCCCCCTGGGCGATGACCTCGAGCGCGCGCACGATCCGGCGCCCGTTCCGGGGGTCCACGCGCGCGGCCGTCTCGGGGTCCTGGGCACGCAGCCGGTCGTAGAGCACTCCCGCACCGCTCCGCGCGAGCTCCGCCTCGAGTTCGGCGCGCAGCGCCTGATCGCGCGGCGGGAAGCGGAAGTCGAACAGCACGCTCGACACGTACAGCCCCGAACCGCCGACGAGGATCGCGTGACGTCCACGGCCGTGGATGACCTCGATCGCCGCGCGCGCATCGCGCTGATACCGCGCGACGGCGGCCTCCTCCGTCACATCGAGCACGTCCAGCAGGTGATGCGGGATGCCGCGGCGCGCGTCGACCGGCAGCTTCGCGGTACCGATGTCCATGCCGCGGTACAGCTGCATCGCATCGGCGTTGACGATCTCCGCCTCTCTGCCGTGCTCCGCCAGCGCCTCGGCCAGGTCGAGCGACAGGTCGCTCTTCCCCGTGCCCGTGGCGCCGACGATGGCGAACAGGCGCGACACGGCGCCCGCGTCGGGGGACGAAGCGGGCGTCACACGCCCGTACGAAGCGTCGGCAGGCCGAGCTTCACGGGGCCGGCCGGGGTGCCGGCGGAGCCGTCTGAGGGCACGCCGCAGGACTCGGCCTGCGAGCGGTCCCAGGCGTCGCCCGCGCGCGTGCGGCGGATGCGCAGCGGGGCTCCGTCGAGCGAGTCGGCGAGCAGGTGGGACGGCGCCGCGTGCGTCACGCGCACCGTGACCACGTCGCCCGGGCGCGGCACGGGCGATCCCTCCGGCACCTCGAAGTGGACGAGCCGGTTGTCCTCGGCACGTCCCGTGAGACGACGGGTCGCGGCGTCCTTCTTGCCCTCCCCCGTCGAGACCAGCAGATGCACCTCGCGACCGAGCTGCTTCTCGTTCTCCTCGAGCGTGATGCGCTGCTGAAGGGCGATCAGGCGGTCGTAGCGCTCCTGCACGACCTCCTTCGGCACCTGGTTCGGCATCGTGGCGGCGGGCGTGCCCTCGCGGATCGAGTACTGGAACGTGAACGCGCTCGCGAACCGGGCCTGCTCCACCACCCGCAGGGTGTCCTCGAAGTCCTCGTCGGTCTCGCCGGGGAAGCCGACGATGATGTCGGTCGAGATCGCGGCGTGCGGGATGCGCTCGCGGACGCGGTCGAGGATCCCCAGGAACTTGGCACTGCGGTACGAACGGCGCATCGCCCGCAGGATCGTGTCGCTGCCCGACTGCAGTGGCATGTGCAGCTGCGGCATGACGGCCGGCGTCTCTGCCATCGCGTCGATGACGTCGTCCGTGAACGCCGCGGGGTGCGGGCTCGTGAAGCGGATCCGCTCCAGGCCGTCGATCTCGCCGGCCGCGCGCAGAAGCTTGCCGAACGCCTGCCGGTCACCGAACTCCACGCCGTACGAGTTGACGTTCTGCCCGAGCAGCGTGACCTCGATCGCGCCGTCGTCGACGAGCAGGCGGATCTCGTTCAGGATGTCGCCGGGGCGCCGGTCCTTCTCCTTGCCGCGGAGACTGGGCACGATGCAGAACGTGCACGTGTTGTTGCAGCCGACGGAGATCGAGACCCAGCCGCTGTAGACCGAGTCGCGCTTGGTGGGCAGCGTCGAGGGGAAGGTCTCGAGCGACTCGAGGATCTCCAGCTCCGCCTCGCCGTTGTGGCGCGCGCGCTCCAACAGGCTCGGCAGTGACCCCATGTTGTGAGTGCCGAAGACGACGTCGACCCAGGGAGCCTTCTGCTGGACGGCCTCCTTGTCCATCTGCGCGAGGCACCCGCCGACGGCGATCTGCATACCGGCGCGCTTGTCCTTGCGCGACTTGAGGTGCCCGAGCGTGCCGTACAGCTTACCGGCGGCGTTCTCACGCACGGCGCACGTGTTGATGATGACGACGTCCGGTTCCATATCGCCGGTCGCGCGGACGTAGCCCGCGCTCTCGAGGGATCCGGAGAGCCGCTCGGAGTCGTGCACGTTCATCTGGCAGCCGAAGGTGCGCACCTCGTACGAGCGCGGGCGACCGTCTGCCGTGAGAGCGGCGGGCGAGGGCTCGATGAGCGTGGGGGCGCTGGATGGCGTAGTCATGGCGTGCTCATTCTACGTTCGCCGTCCTGACCGAGGCTCGGCAGAGCGTCACATCGCGCGCGCGGCGCGCCCGGGAGCCGTCAGTCGAAGCGGACGGAGCCGCGGGGGCGACGTGCCTCCGACAGCGCGGTCCGCGCGGCGGACATGGCCAGCCCGCCGCCGAATCCGCGGCGGGCCAGCTGCCCGGCGAGGCGCCGCAGGGCCGTGTCGTCGTCGAAGCGCAGGAGCTGCGGCGCCTTGGTCCGCGCGTAGTCGAGCGCCCGTTCGAGGTCGTCGTCCGGCAGCTCCGCGAGCGCGTCGTCGATCACGGCGCGGTCCACGCCTCGCGCGGCGAGCATCTGTGCGATCGCGCGCCGGCCCTGCTTCTTGCGCTCGACGCCTGCGCGCACCAACTGCGCCGCCAGCGCGACGTCGTCCAGGGCGCCGAGCCGCGTGAGGCGGTCGACGATCTCGTCCACCGCCTCGGCGTCCAGGTCTGCCTGGCGCAGCGCGGCGCGCGCCTCGGACACCGACAGCGAACGACGGCGCAGGCTCTTGATCAGGCGCTCCTCCGCCTCGGCGCGCGCCTCGTCCGGTGCCGGCGCGCCCGCGTGCTCGTCGTCCTCCTCCGGCAGCTCGACGAAGCGCACCCCGCCCGAGCGCTTCACCTGCAGGGGCGCGACCGGCCGGGGCCTGCGATCCTCGGCCCGCGAGCCCAGGTCGCGCCACGTGGTGTGCCAGTTCTGCGCCGCCGCGGACGTGCCGTCGGAATCCTCGGCACCGCGGGTCGCCCCCGGCTCGTCACCCGCCGGATCGCGATCGACGGGCTCGCCCCCGAAGAGGGGGATGACGGGGGCGATCCGCTCCTCCTCGCTCACGCGGTGCGGCGCGCCGTCACGTCGGCGGTCGCGGTCTCGGCCGGTGCGGCACCGGCGGCGCGCTGACCCACCCCGAGCTTCTCCTTGATCCGGTTCTCGATCTCGAGCGCCACGTCGACGTTCTCGATCAGGAAGTTGCGGGCGTTCTCCTTGCCCTGGCCGAGCTGGTCGCCGTCGTACGTGTACCAGCTGCCGGACTTCTTGACGATGCCGTGCTCGACGCCGAAGTCGATCAGGCTGCCCTCACGCGAGATGCCCGTGCCGTACAGGATGTCGAACTCCGCCTGCTTGAAGGGCGGCGCCATCTTGTTCTTGACGACCTTGACGCGCGTGCGGTTTCCGACCGCCTCCGCCCCGTCCTTGAGCGTCTCGATGCGACGGATGTCGAGGCGCACCGAGGCATAGAACTTCAGCGCCTTACCGCCTGCGGTGGTCTCGGGAGAGCCGAAGAACACGCCGATCTTCTCGCGCAGCTGGTTGATGAAGATCGCCGTCGTCTTGGTCTGGTTGAGCCCACCCGTGAGCTTTCGCAGCGCCTGGGACATCAGTCGCGCCTGGAGGCCGACATGCGAGTCGCCCATCTCGCCCTCGATCTCGGCGCGCGGCACGAGCGCGGCGACCGAGTCGATCACCACGAGGTCGATCGCGCCGGAACGGATCAGCATGTCGGCGATCTCGAGCGCCTGCTCACCCGTGTCGGGCTGCGATACGAGGAGCTGGTCGATGTCGACGCCGAGCTTCTTCGCGTACTCGGGGTCGAGCGCGTGCTCGGCGTCCACGAACGCCGCGATGCCTCCGGCGCGCTGCACGTTGGCGATCGCGTGCAGCGTGAGGGTCGTCTTACCCGATGACTCCGGGCCGTAGATCTCGATGATGCGTCCGCGGGGCAGCCCGCCCACGCCGAGCGCGACGTCGAGCGCGATGGACCCCGTGGGGATCACCTCGACGGGCGCGCGCTCGTCGCTGCCCAGCCGCATGACCGAGCCCTTCCCGAACTGCTTGTCGATCTGGGCGAGCGCCGCGTCGAGGGCCTTCTCGCGATCGGCTGCTGCTGGCATGGCCTGCTCCTTCTGCTCCGTGTGTCCGCCGCCTGTAGGCTGCCGCGACCCGACCGGTGGCCGGATCTGCGACAAGGCGCGTGGCTCATGTGCCGTCTGCAACGCTACGGAGGGCCACCGACATTGCGGCCGGCAGCGCCCCCACGGGGAGCAGATGGGCGGCATGCACCACCTGTGGACGAGACTACGCCGCCTTCGAACGGATCTTCGATGACACGCCGCGGCGCGTCGCGCGGTCGATCAGCGGCGAGGTTCGAGGCGCCCCGCGCCGTGGCGACGCGACATCGGCACGTCCATCTCGTCGCACAGCGCCAGCCAGATCTCGCGCGGCGGGACGCCAGACTCGAGCGCCTCGGACGGCGTCCGCTCCAGCCCGGGCAGCACCAGGTCGCTCAGCAGCGATGACGCGCGCGCACCGAACTCGTCCTCGACCGCGCGCAGGAACTCGCTGCGCCTCATCCGATGCTCAGCGCAACGATAGCTCGGGCCCGACCTCGGCCATGAGGTCGTCGGGCACCACGTCGGGGAACGGCTGCACGCCCTCGAGCACCGCAATGCGGTCGCCCACCTCGCGCATGATCGAGGAGATCGGAACGTCGAGGGCCTCAGCCACGGAGGCGAGGATCTCGCTCGACGCCTCCTTCTGCCCGCGTTCCACCTCGCTGAGGTATCCGAGCGCGACGCTCGCCTTGCTGGCGACCTGACGGAGGGTCTGGCCCTTCTGCTGACGCATGTCTCGCAGGACATCGCCGATCTCTTGACGAACCAGGATCATCGCGGCCCCCTCCTCACTACCTACCCCAACCGGGTGCACAACAGTACAACACCGATGAAGCCAATCTAATCCCGTAGACGCGGGGATGCCCAGGAATCCCTCAAGATTCACACGCCGGTAACGGGGTGTGCCCCCGGAACGCTCAGCGCATCGGCGACGGCCTGCAGCGCATGCGTCGCAGCGCCGCGCCGGATGGCGTCCCGGTCGCCCGGGAGGACGAAGGACGATGTCGTCGCGGTCTCCGGGGTGAGCACCGCGACGTGGACGGTGCCCACGGGCTGCCCGTCGGGCGAGTCCGGGCCCGCGATCCCGGTGGTCGACACGCCCACGTCCGCCGGGCATCCGTCCACGGTCATCGCGGCGCGCACGCCCGCGGCCATCTGTCGCGCGACCTCGGGATGCACAGCGCCCTGGGCCGCGAGGAGGCCCGCGTCCACACCGAGCAGCGTCCGCTTGACGGCCGAGTCGTACGCGACGACGCCCCCGCGCAGGCTCGCGGACGCCCCGGGGACGGTGACGAGGGACGATACGACGAGACCGCCCGTGAGCGACTCCGCGACCGCGATCGTCCATCCCCGCCGTCGGAGCAGCTCGAGGACACGTGCGGGCCCGATGTCGCTCATCGGACGGTCGCTCACCGGACCTCGCTCATCGGGCGGAACGCGCTCCGCGCACCTGGGCGGCGACGTAGTCGATGCCGCTCGCGACCGTGAGCAGGAGCACCGCCCACATCAGCACGGACGTGACCGTCGCCCAGGCGTCCACACCGATCACGGTGTGGAGCGGCAGCAGCGCCCACGAGAGGGCCACCCCCTGCACGACCGTCTTGGCCTTGCCCATCCACGCCGCGGCGACCACGTGCTGCTTCGCGACGATCAGGCGGTGAACGGTGATGCCCCACTCGCGGACGAGGATGATCGCGACCATCCACCACCACAGCTCACCGAGGATCGCCAGTCCGACGAACGCGGCACCCGTGAGCAGCTTGTCGGCGATCGGGTCCCACAGCTTGCCGAAGTCGCTCACGATGTCGTAGCGCCGGGCGAGGTAGCCGTCCACCCAGTCCGTGGAGATCGCGAGGATGAACAGCGCCGCCGCAGCCCACCGCATCCCGAGGCGCGGATCGCCGAGCGAGCCGGCCGCGAGCAGCAGGACGAAGAACACGATCGCCAGCGGGATGCGGGCGATCGTGATCGCGTTCGGGAGCTGCCGTGGGATGCCCATGTCAGTCGCGTCCGGTGAGCTGCCAGGCGTCCTCGTCGCCCTCGTCATCGTGCACGGGGCGGCCCTGGAACTGCGCCTCGATGGGGTCGGAGCCATACCGGTCGTCGTCAGCCTCGTCGGCGTCCGGTGCGGCGACGGACGCCGGCGGCTCCTCGCCCTTGATGCGCGCGAGCACCTCGGGCAGCTGCTCGGGTGTGACCAGCACGTCGCGGGCCTTGGAGCCCTCCGAGGGTCCGACGACCTCGCGGGACTCGAGCAGGTCCATCAGTCGGCCGGCCTTGGCGAACCCAACGCGCAGCTTGCGCTGCAGCATCGACGTCGATCCGAACTGGCTCGTCACGACGAGCTCGGCCGCGGCGAGCAGCACCTCGAGATCGTCGCCGATGTCCTCGTCGATCTCCTTCTTCTTCCCGTCGACCGCCTCTGCGACGTCCGAGCGGTACTCCGGACGCGCCTGGCCGGTGACGTGGCGGACGACGCGGTCGATCTCCTCCTCGGTGACCCACGCGCCCTGCACACGCAGCGCCTTCGACGAGCCCATCGGGGAGAACAGCGCGTCGCCCTGACCGATGAGCTTGTCGGCCCCGCCCTCGTCGAGGATGACGCGGCTGTCGGTCACGCTCGTCACCGCGAACGCCAGGCGGGAGGGCACGTTGGCCTTGATGAGGCCCGTGACGACGTTGACGGAGGGGCGCTGGGTGGCGAGCACCAGGTGGATGCCCGCGGCACGGGCCAGCTGCGTGATGCGGACGATCGAGTCCTCGACGTCGCGCGGAGCGACCATCATCAGGTCCGCGAGCTCGTCGACGACCACCAGCAGGTACGGGTACGGCTTGAGTACGCGCTCACTGCCCGCCGGCACCTCCACCTCGCCGCGCTGGAGGGCGGCGTTGAAGTCGTCCACGTGGCGGAAGCCGAACGACGCGAGGTCGTCGTACCGCATGTCCATCTCCTTCACGACCCACTGCAGCGCCTCGGCCGCCTTCTTGGGGTTCGTGATGATGGGCGTGATCAGGTGCGGGACGCCCGCGTAGCTGGTGAGCTCGACGCGCTTCGGGTCGATCAGCACCATGCGCACCTCGCTGGGCTTGGCGCGCATGAGCAGGCTCGTGATCATCGAGTTGATGAAGCTCGACTTTCCGGAGCCCGTCGAGCCCGCCACGAGCAGGTGGGGCATCTTCGCGAGGTTCGCGA
Organism: Microbacterium album; assembly: GCF_014643695.1. Classification (GTDB taxonomy): domain Bacteria; phylum Actinomycetota; class Actinomycetes; order Actinomycetales; family Microbacteriaceae; genus Microbacterium; species Microbacterium album. Next base: position 27,809 of record NZ_BMJY01000010.1, read on the forward strand.
CGACGAACCCGCCACCGACGTCCTTGCCCACGCCGATCGTGAGGGGGTGGGTCGACTTCTGCGCCGCGGCGGAACGCAGCACGTCTCCGAGCGCGACGGTCTCGCGGTCGGCGTTGGGGATCTCGATGCCGATCGCGCTCTTGCCGGGGATCGGGGCGAGGATGCGGACGTCGTTGGACGCGACGGCGTACGAGATGTTGCTCTGGAGCTGCGTGATCCGCTCGACGCGGACGCCCGGAGCCAGCTCGATCTCGTACTGCGTGACGGTCGGCCCTCGGGAGAAGCCCGTGACCTTCGCGTCGACCTTGAACTCCGCGAGCACGCGCGTCAGCTGCTCCACCACGCGGTCGTTGGCCTCGCTGCGCGCCACCGACGGCGGGCCGGAGGCCAGGGACGAAGGCGACGGCAGCACGTACGGGGCCGCCGGTGGCTGCGGTCCGCGCGCGCCGGGTCCGTCGGTGCCGAAACCCGTCAGCCCCGGGAGCTCGCCCGTGTCGGCGTCGTCGTCGCCCACCAGCGCCGTCGAGCCGCGCTCGGCGAGCCCACCCGTGACGGCGCTGACGGAGCTGAGCACCTCGGTCGCGGATTCGCCCGGATCCGGCTCGGCATCGACGACGTACGCCTGGTCGTAACCGCCCTCCGCGGGCGCGGACAGCAGCTCGGTGAGGTCGTCGGGCGAGGACGCGACGTCTGGATCCTCCTCGCGGCCGGACTTGTTGCGGCGCCACCACGGGACGCTCGCCTCCGCCCCGTCGGAGCTCGCGTCGTCCTCGCCCAGCACGCGCGTCGGCGCGGTCTCGCCCCCCGCGGGGGTCTCCGGACGCTCGGCTCCGAACATCCACGCGTACAGGTCGCCCAGCCGCTGCCCGATGCGGTTCGGCGGCGTCTTGGTGATGATCAGCACGCTCAGCGCGGCGAGCACGGACAGCACCACGTAGGCGCCGATCTCGGTGATGACGAGCGCGAGCGGCTCGCCGAGCAGCCAGCCGGACACGCCGCCCGCCTGGCTGAGCGCCGGCATGCCGTCCGCCGGCGCGGGCCGGCCCCCCGCGACGTGGCAGAACCCGGCCACCGTGACCGTGAGCAGGGCGAACCCGATGCCGATGCGCCCGTTGTCGTGCACGGAGGAGGGGTGCCGGAACAGCCACCCGGCCAGCAGCAGCAGCGCGACCGGGAAGATGAACGCCGTGCGGCCGATCAGCATGCCGAACGTGTAGGCGCTGATGTTCGAGGCGATCTCGTTGCCGATGAAGAACCACTCGGTGACCGCCCCCGCGATCGCGAGGAGCACGAGCAGGAGCGGGAAGCCGTCTCGGCGCTGGTCCTTCTCGAGCGTCTCGGGTCCGAACGCGCGGAAGAGACCGCCGACGGCGTGGCCGAGGCCGTTCCAGGCGCGCACCGCGATCGGCGGCCGGTCCTCTGAGAAGTACGGCTGGGGGGCCGGATCGGCCTTCTTGCGCGCACGCGAGCCGTTCGCGGCCTCACCCTTGGAGGCGCGGCTGCTCGTGCCGGAGCTCTTGGTGGACGTGCGGGCCATGCCTCCACGGTACGCGCGGCTGCCGACATCGCGTGGAGCGACGCCGGGGATCGATCGGATCCCCGGCGTCGGCGCGCAGCGCCTGTCGGTGCCGCTGCTCAGGCCTCGATGACGAGCGGGACGATCATGGGGCGGCGGCGCAGCGACTGGTTCACCCAGCGGCCGATCGTGCGGCGCACGACCTGCGACAGCGCGTGGTTGTCCCGGACACCCTGCTGCGCGGCCTCGGTGAGCGCCTTGGCGATCTTGGGCTTGACGGCCTCGAAGACCGCGTCGTCCTCCGCGATGCCACGGGCGTGGATCTCCGGCCCCGTGATGATCCGGCCCGTGGCGGCGTCCACGACCACGATGACCGACACGAAGCCCTCCTCGCCGAGCACGCGGCGATCCTTGAGGTCGGCGTCGGTGATCTCGCCCACGGTGGAACCGTCGACGTAGACGAAGCCCAGGTCGATCTGGCCGGCGACGCGCGCGACGCCGTCCCTGAGGTCGACCACCGTGCCGTTCTCGCCGAGGATCGTGCGCGCCTCGGGGATGCCCGTGTCCTGCGCGAGCTTCGCGTTCGCCATCAGGTGGCGGTACTCGCCGTGCACCGGCAGCACGTTGCGGGGCTTGAGGATGTTGTAGCAGTAGAGCAGCTCCCCCGCGGCGGCGTGCCCCGACACGTGGACGCGGGCGTTGGCCTTGTGCACGACGTTCGCGCCGAGCTTGGTGAGCCCGTCGATCACGCGGTAGACCGCGTTCTCGTTCCCGGGGATCAGGCTGGAGGCGAGGATGACCGTGTCGCCCTCGCCGGGCTCGATCGCGTGGTCGAGGTTCGCCATGCGGCTGAGGACCGCCATGGGCTCACCCTGCGATCCGGTCGACATGTAGACGATGCGGTCGTCCGGCAGGTCGCGCGCCTTCTTGTAGTCGATCAGCACGTTCGCCGGGACGTTCAGGTATCCGAGCTCGGCCGCGATCGTCATGTTTCGCACCATGCTGCGTCCCAGGAGCGCGACCCGCCGGCCGTTCGCCGCGGCGGCGTCGAGCACCTGCTGGACGCGGTGGACGTGGCTCGAGAAGCTCGCGACGATCACGCGACCGGGCGTCTTCGAGATCACCTGGTCGATGACCGGCCCGATCGCCCGCTCGGTGGGCGTGAAGCCCGGCACGTCCGCGTTCGTGGAATCGGGCAGGAACAGGTCGACGCCCTCCTCCCCCAGCCGGGCGAAGGCCCGCAGGTCCGTGATGCGCCCGTCGAGCGGCAGCTGGTCCATCTTGAAGTCGCCCGTGTGCAGCACGAGTCCTGCGGGCGTGCGGATCGCGACCGCGAGCGCGTCCGGGATGGAGTGGTTGACCGCGACGAACTCGAGCTCGAACGGCCCGAGCGGCATCCGCTGCCCCTCCTTGACGACCGTCGAGGTGGCCTTGACCCGGTGCTCCTTCAGCTTCGCCTCGGTGAGCGCCAGCGTCAGCGCGGAGCCGATGATCGGGACGTCCTGGCGCAGCTTGAGCAGGTACGGCACGGCCCCGATGTGGTCCTCGTGGCCGTGCGTCAGGACGACGCCGAGCACGTCGCCCAGGCGACCCTTGATCGGCTCGAAGTCGGGCAGGATCAGATCGACGCCGGGCTGGTGCTCCTCGGGGAACAACACCCCGCAGTCGACGATGAGGAGCTTGCCGTCGAACTCGTAGACCGTCATGTTGCGGCCGACCTCGCCGAGGCCTCCCAGGGGGGTGACGCGCAGGGTGCCCTGTTCGAGAGCGGGGGGATCGTAGACCGGAGAGGACATCGTCCGCCTTTCGCGGGTGCCGCGGCCGGGCGCCCGGGATCCGTCCGGGCGCCTCGTGGGCACCGAGTTCGTTGTGTGGTTGTGCGGTGCGGCCTTCGCGGCCGCGGAGGTCTGGGGCGCGTCAGCGCGTGGTGCCGGGCACCTTGGGCAGAGCGCCGCCGGCGGCGGCGTTGCGGTCGGGGCGGAAGTTCGAGAAGTCCACGCCCTCGACGTCCTTCACGAGTGCGAGCTCGTCCTCGATGATCGCGGCCTCCCACTCCTCCGGCCCCACGAGCGGCAGGCGCACGCGCGGGCTGGAGATGCGGCCGAGGCCGTGCAGGATGTACTTCGCCGACACGGTGCCGGGCACGTGCGTCATGACCGCGCGGACGAGCGGCTCGAGCTTCTTGTGCTGAGCCGTGGCGGCCGCCAGGTCGCCGCGGTTGACCGCGTCGACGATCACGCGGTACGGCGCCGCGGCGATGTTCGCCGTCACGCCGATCAGGCCCGTCGCGCCGATCGCGAGGTGCGGCAGCACGTTCGCGTCGTCGCCCGAGAAGTACATGAGGTCGGTCTGGTTCAGCACGCGGCTGACCTCGCTGAAGTCGCCCTTGGCGTCCTTCACCGCGAGGATGTTCGGGTGCTTGGCGAGGCGCAGGATCGTCTCGTACGTGATCGGCACGCCCGTGCGGCCCGGGATGTCGTAGAGGATCACCGGCAGGTCCGTCGCGTCGGCGACGAGCCGGAAGTGGGTCAGGATGCCCGCCTGCGTCGGCTTGTTGTAGTACGGGGTGACGATCATGATGCCGTCCGCGCCGGCCTTCTCGCTCTTCTGGTAGAGCTCGATCGCGTGGGCGGTCTCGTTGGAGCCGCCGCCGGTGATGATCTTCGCGCGGCCCGCGGCGACGTCCTTACCCACCTCGACCAGACGGAGCTTCTCGGGGTCGGTGAGCGTGGAGGTCTCGCCCGTCGTGCCCGTGACGACGATGCCGTCGGCGCCCGAGACGATGACGTCGTCGATGTGCTTCTCGACGGCGGGCCAGTCCACCTCGCCGTCGGCCGTCATCGGGGTGACGAGCGCGACGAGCACCTGTCCGAAGGGGTTGCCCGAGTGCGTCATGCCACCAGGCTATCGCCCCCGGCTGCGCGCCTCACACGCGGTGGGGAATCCGCGTCGCGCACAGCACCCGTTTCCGGCCAGGATGAAGCGATGCCTCTCAGCGCCGCTGCCGGAAGGACCCCATGACACGCGTCGTCGTCAACCTCGATCTGCCGGGCCCGATCATCAGCCGGCACGTCTACGGCCACTTCGCCGAGCACCTCGGGCGGTGCATCTACGGCGGCTTCTTCGTGGGAGAGGACCCCGACGTGCCGCACGCGGGCGGGATCCGGCTCGACGTGGTCGAGGCGCTGCGCGAACTGCGCATCCCGAACCTGCGCTGGCCGGGCGGGTGCTTCGCCGACGACTACCACTGGCGCGACGGAGTCGGCCCGAAGGGGTCCCGTCCGCGCCAGGTCAACTCCCACTGGGGCGACGTGGTGGAGGACAACTCGTTCGGCACGCACGAGTTCATGCACCTGTGCGAGCTGCTGGGCGCCGAGCCGTACATCAGCGGAAACGTGGGCTCTGGCACCGTACGCGAGATGAGCGAGTGGGTCGAGTACCTCACCAGGGCGGACGACTCGCCGATGGCCGACCTGCGGCGAAGGAACGGCCGCGACGAGCCGTGGCGCGTGCCGTTCTTCGGCATCGGGAACGAGGCGTGGGGCTGCGGGGGTCACATGCGCGCGGAGACCTATGCGGGCCTCGCCCGCCAGTACGCGACGTACGTGCGCGAGCACGCGGGCAACAGCGTGTACCGCATCGCGGCGGGGGCGAACGACGACGACTACGACTGGACCGACACGCTGATGCGGGCGCTCACGCGCGTCGAGGCGCAGGGCGCGGCGCCGTTCCAGGCGTTGTCACTGCACTACTACACGATGACGGGGCCGTGGGAGGACAAGGGCGACGCCACGGACTTCACCGAGGAGGAGTGGTACCGCGCGCTGTCGCGCGCGTACAAGATCGAGGAGCTGCTGACCCGGCACTCCACGGTGATGGACCGCTACGACCCCGAGCGGCGCGTCGGGCTGGTGCTCGACGAGTGGGGCACGTGGTGGAACGTCGAGCCGGGCACCCACCCGGGCTTCCTGTACCAGCAGAACACGCTCCGGGACGCGCTGGTGGCGAGCATCCACTTCGACGCGTTCCACCGGCACGCCGACCGACTCGCGATGGCGAACATCGCGCAGACGGTGAACGTGCTGCAGGCCGTGCTCCTGACGGATCCCGAGACCGGCGCGCTCGTGCGTACTCCGACCTTCCACGTGTTCGCGATGAACGCCGGCCACCACGACGCGCACGCGCTCGAGGCGCACGTGGTCGACGGCGAGTCCGCCGTCGTCGACGGGCGCGAGGTTCCGCTCGTGTCGGTCTCCGCCTCGACCACGGGCGCGACGGCACTGATCTCACTGACGAACCTGCACGCCACGGAAGGGCGCACGGTGGTGCTGGACCTGCGGGGCGCGGAGATCGCCGACTACGAGGCGACCGTGCTGACGGCCGCGGCGACCAACGCCCACAACACGCCGCAGGACCCGTCCGCCGTCGCCCCCGAGCGCTTCGACGGAGTCCGCCGTCACGCGCGCGGCCTCGAGGTCGCCCTGCCGCCGCACTGCTACGCGACCGTCTCGCTTCGCCTAAGCGCCTGATCCGGCTCAGGCGCGGCCGTAGACCTCGAAGCGGTAGCGCAGCCCGGTGCGGCTGGTGTGCCACACGTCGGGATCGGACGGGTCGGAGCGGACGAGCGTCCACGCGTCGTCGATCTCCGGAGCGAACGCGTCGCCCTCGACGTCCAGCTCGATGCGGGTGACCCACAGCTCGTCGAGGCGCGGCAGGGCCTGGCGGTAGATTTCCGCACCGCCGATCACCCAGATCTCGTCGTCGAGCTGCGCCGCGCGCTCGAGCGCCGTCTCGAGGGTATGGACGATCTCGGCGCCGGGCGCGGCGAACGACTCATCGCGCGTCACCACGATGTTGGGGCGGTCGGGCAGCGGTCGGAAGCGCTCGGGGAACGACTGCCACGTGCGGCGCCCCATGACGACGGGCGAGCCCGTGGTGGCGCGCTTGAAGAACGCCAGGTCCTCCGGAAGGTCCCACGGCATGCCGCCGTCGGCTCCGATCGCGCCGTCGGAGGCCTGCGCCCAGATGGCTCGGATCGGCATCAGACGGCCACCGCGCCCCGGATCGACGGGTGGTGCCGGTAGTCGTGCACCGCGAAGTCCTCGAACTCGTAGTCGAAGATCGACGCCGGGCGCCGCAGGATCTCGAGCGTCGGGTACGGGTACGGGTCCCGTGTGAGCTGCTCGGCGACCTGATCGCGGTGGTTGTCGTAGATGTGGCAGTCGCCGCCCGTCCAGACGAACTCCCCCGGCTCGAGGCCCGTCTGCTGGGCCATCATGAGCGTCAGCAGCGCGTAGGAGGCGATGTTGAAGGGCACGCCGAGGAACAGATCGGCGCTGCGCTGGTAGAGCTGGCACGAGAGCTTGCCGTCGGCGACGTAGAACTGGAAGAACGCGTGGCATGGCGGCAGCGCCATGTTCGGGATCTCGGCGGGGTTCCACGCCGAGACGATGATCCGGCGCGAGTCGGGATTGGTCTTGAGCAGGTCCACGGCCTGCTGGATCTGATCGATCTGCTCGCCGCTCGGAGTCGGCCACGAGCGCCACTGCACGCCGTAGACCGGCCCGAGCTCGCCGTCCGCGTCGGCCCACTCGTCCCAGATCGTCACGCCGCGCTCCTGCAGCCACCGAACGTTCGACTCGCCGCGCAGGAACCACAGCAGCTCGAGCGCGACCGACTTGAAGTGGACGCGCTTGGTGGTGATGAGCGGGAAGCTCGCGGACAGGTCGTAGCGCAGCTGCCGGCCGAACGCACTCGTCGTGCCGGTTCCCGTGCGGTCGTCCTTGTGGACACCGTGGGCCAGGACGTCGCGCAGGAGGTCCTCGTAGGGAGTGGGGATGGGGTCGCTCACGCGACCGATGCTACGCCCGCCCCGCCGACACGGGATGCGCGGCACGCATTACCCCGGATGTCGCGGATCGGCCCTCGTCGCACCCCGCGGCGGTTACTCTGCCGCCATGGAACCCGGCACCGCCCTTGTCGCGCTCGCCGCGGCGCTGCTGGTCGCCACGGCGGTGGGCGTGCTCGTCCGGCGCCGCGACGGCCGCGTCGGCGCGGTGCGCGGGGACGACCCCGTCGCACCGAGCACGCTCGGGCTCGACGCGGCGACCGCGGGCTTCGGCGAGCGCGCGACGCTGGTGCAGTTCAGCACCGAGTACTGCGCGCGCTGCCCCGCCACGCGCCGCGTGCTGCGCGAGGTCGCGACGGCGCGCCCCGGCGTTGCGCACGTCGATGTCGACCTGACCCATAGGCCCGACGTGGCGCGCCGCTTCGGCGTGCTGCAGACCCCCACCACGCTCGTGCTCGACGGCGACCGCATCGCCCGCGCCCGCATCGGCGGGGCGCCGCGCTCCGAGGACGTCGTCCGCGAGCTCGACCGCATCCTGGAGGACTCCCGTGTCTGACGCTCCGGCCGGCGTCCCCGCCGGCATCGACCCGCGCGGACCGCGCTTCGCGGCGGCCGTGACGACCGTGCTGCTCGCGGTGGCGACGTACCTCGCCCTCACCGGCACCGGCACCCGCATCGGCGCGACCTTCAGCTGGTTCGCATACCAGCCTCTGGCTGATCAGACGTTCTTCCCCGGCACGCTTCCGACTCTGACCGTCGCCGAGCGCGCCGCGGACCCCGGCTTCGTGCTCACCGCGATCATCGCCGCCCTGTTCCTGTGGGGCGTCGTCTCGCCGCGCACCGCGCCGTGGGGCGCACTCTTCCGCGCCGTGGTGCGCCCGCGCCTCGCGCCGCCCGCGGAGCTGGAGGACCCGCGCCCGCCCCGCTTCGCGCAGGGCGTCGGCCTGTTCGTCACGGGCGTGGGACTGGTGCTGCACCTCGCCGGCGTACCGTGGGCGCTGCCGATCGCCGCCGCGGCGGCCCTGGTCGCCGCCTTCCTCAACGCGGCATTCGGGCTGTGTCTCGGATGTCAGCTGTACCTCGTCCTGCAGCGCGCCGGCGTCGTCGGCCGCGCGCGCTCCGCCTGACCCGCGTGTCGCGCGACGGCCGGCGACGCAAGCACTGGTGACGTGGCGGGGCCCGGCGGATAGGCTGGCCGCGTCACCCACCAACGTCGACTCGGAGGACGCCATGACTGTCACCAGCGAAGCCACCACAGCCTGGACCGGAAGCCTGATGGAGGGCTCCGGCACCGTCTCGTTCGCCTCCGGTATCGGGGACTTCCCCGTCAACTGGAAGGCCCGCAGCGAGGGCTCCGACTCGACCACGACGCCGGAGGAGCTGATCGCGGCCGCTCACGCCTCGTGCTTCAGCATGGCGCTCTCGCACGCGCTCGCCGAGAACGGCACCCCGCCCGAGAAGGTCAACACGACCGCGTCGGTGACGTTCAAGCCCGGCACCGGCATCACGGGCAGCCACCTCAACGTCAACGCCGTCGTGCCGGGTCTCGACGCCGAGAAGTTCCGCGAGATCGCCGAGGGCGCGAAGAGCGGCTGCCCCGTCTCGCAGGCGCTCGCCGGGATCGAGATCACGCTCGAAGCGGCGCTCGCGTAAGCGAGCCCATGCTCGCCGGGGAAGGCGCGCGCCGGCCGGCCGCCCGGCCGGCGCGCGAGGGCCGCAGCGGCCGGCATATCGTCGTCGCCGGATCGTCGGGGCTGATCGGTCAGGCGCTGGTCTCGCGGCTGCGGGCGTCCGGCGACCGCGTCACGCGGCTGGTCCGCCGCGACCCGGCCAGCCCCGACGAGATGCGCTGGCTGGACGGCGCTCCGCTCGATCCGCGCCTCCTCGCGGAAGCGGACGCCGTCGTCGGCCTCGGCGGCGAGAGCATCGGCCGGCTGCCGTGGAGCCGGCGCTATCGCAGCAGGCTCCTGTGGTCGCGCCTGACTCCGACGCGCGCCGTGGCGCGCGCGATCGAGCGGCTCGAGCCCCACGAGCGGCCGCTGTTCGTGTCGGCGAGCGCCGTGGGGTTCTACGGCTCGGCACCCGGCGCGGTGCTGGACGAGTCATCCCCCGCCGGCGAGTCGTTCCTGGCCGCGCTGTGCGTTGAATGGGAACACGCGGCGCGCATCGCGGGAGACCGCGTCGCGCTCCTGCGCACGGCCCCGGTCGTCCATCCCGAGGGCGTGCTCCGGCCGCTCATCGCGCTGACCAGGGCGGGCCTGGCCGGTCCGCTGGGCAGCGGGACCCAGGCGTGGCCGTGGATCTCGCTCGACGACGCGGTCTCGGCGATCCTGCACGTGATCGACAAGGGGCTCACGGGGCCGGTGAACCTGGCCGGTCCGGTGCGCGCGGCCGCCAACGACCTGGGATTCGCGCTGGCCGTCCGTCTCAACCGGCCGTACCTGCTGCGGGCGCCCGCCCCGGCGCTGCGCGCCGTGCTGGGACGCCCCTTCGCGGACGGCGTGCTGCTCGGTGACGCGCATGTCGTTCCGCAGGCCCTGCTGTCGTCCGGCTTCACGTTCCGGCACCCGACGGTCGAGCAGGCCGTCGCGCACGCCGTGCCGTCCCCGAACTCCTGACCAGACGCGAGGCGCCGCCGGTCAGGCGGAGCGCTCGCGCCGGATCGCCTCGCGCACGGCGGCGCGGGCCCGGCGCCGGTCTCCCGCCGCGTCGTAGGCGAGGCTGAGGCGGAACCAGGCACGCCAGTCCTCGGGCTGCGCCTCGACCTCCGCGCGATACCGGGGGAAGACCGCGTCCCCGTCCGCGCGCGAGATGCGGCCGCTCGGCGTCGTTGCGACGACCTCGTCCGGCACGCCCCCCTCCGTCTCGAGCCGACGCGCGAGCTGCTCGGCGCGCACGCCGAACCACAGCTCGCGGCAGAGCGCCCACGTCGCGATCATCGGCAGCACGATCAGGGCGGCGCCCATGGCGACCGCGACCGGCTCCCCGGTCGCGACCAGCTGCACCGCGCGGAAGCCCACGAGCACGATGTACAGCGCCAGGAGCACGGCCATCACGGCCACGCCGAGGCGGACGCTCATGAGCTCGTCGCCTGGGCGACCTGGCCGGGCGCCGTGCCCGCATCGACGGGGCGGCCGGATGCGGCGCGCGGCATGCCGATGCCGATGTCGATGAAGCTCTCGAGTCCCACGATCACGCCGCGCGCGTCGACGGCGCGCTCCAGGGCGATCCGGATGCCCGGGCCGTAGGCCGCAGCCGGGTCCGCCGTGTCGTGCACGATCGCCAGGGACTCGCCGGGCCCCGAGAGGATCGTCTCCTGACGCGCGACGACACCCGGGCGCCGCAGCGAGTGGACCGGGACGCTCGCGACCTGCTGCCCCCGCGCGCGCTGATCCACGTGCGGCGCCTCGACGGGCGTGCGGCGCGCCGCGGCGATGAGCTCGGCCGTGCGGACGGCCGTGCCGCTCGGCGAGTCCACCTTGCTGTCGCGGTGCGCCTCGACGATCTCGGCGAACGGGAAGAACGGGGCCGCCGCGGCCGCGATCGCGCTGCCGATGACGGAGCCGAGCGAGAAGTTCGGGATGAACACGGCACCGGTCTGCGCCGCCTCCACGAGGGGCCGGACGAGCGCGATCCGCTCCGCGGACCAGCCGCTGGTGCCGACGAGCACGTTCAGTCCGCGCTCGATCGCGGCGCGCACGACGTCGATGCTGACGGCGGGCGTGGACGCGTCGACCACCAGCTCGGCGCCGTCGAGCTCCGACATGTCGCTGCGCGAGGTCAGCACCGACACGACCTCGAAGCCGTCGAGCTCGTCGATCACCGCGTGGATGATCCCGCCGAGCTTGCCGGTGCCGCCGACCAGGGCGATCCGTGTCGTCATGCGTCCCATCCTATTCGCCGCTCGAACGAGGGGCTCGGGACGCTGCGCAGCCTTAGGCTCGAGGGATGATCACGTTCCGCCCCGCATCGCCGGGCGATCCGGATGCCGCAGAGCTGATCCGCGAGTACTTCGGGGAGCGGGCCGCCGGGTTTCCCGGGGAGTACCGCCCGACCCTCCCCGCACCGGATGCCTTCACCCCGCCCGAGGGCGTGCTGCTGCTCGTCGAGCACGCCGAGCGCGGGCTGATCGGCTGCGGGGCGATCCGCCGCATCGCGGACGGTCCGCTCGGCACCCGCTTCGAGCTCAAGCACGTCTACACCCGCCCCTCCGCGCGGGGCCTGGGGACCGCGCGGCTGTTGCTGGAGGAGCTCGAGCGGCGCGCCCGGGACTGGGGCGCCCGCGAGCTCGTGCTCGACACCCACCACACGCTCGAGGCCGCCGCCGCCCTCTACGCCGGCCGGGGCTTCTTCCCCATCGAGCCCTACAACGACAACCCCAACGCGACGCGCTGGTACGGCAAGGCCCTCGCCTGACGCGAGTGCGCCCCCATCAGAACGGGAGGGCCTCGGGGAGGCCCGTGCGCAGCTCGACCGGGAGGTGGGCCAGGTCGTTGTGGGTCAGGAGCGTCCACGGGCGACCCTGCCGCTGACCGATGACCGTCAGGCCGCAGTTGGCCTGGTTCAGGGTCATCCAGCGCCAGTCGGGGGCGCCCAGCACCTCGCGCACGAACCACGAGATGACGAAGTTGTGGGTGATGAGCAGCTCGTGGACGTCGCCGGGCTTGCGCACGAGGAACTCGCCCACGGCATCCGCCATCTGCGCCTTCCCCGCCTCGAGCTCGGCCTCCGTGACGCTGCCGAAGAACGGCTCGAACACGGTCGGGGTGTCCTCCGACATGCCGCTCGGCACGCAGTCGAACAGGAGGGCGTGCGGCTCGGGCGTGATCGCGGGCATGCGCTCGGCGATGATGCGCGCCGTCTCGGCCGCGCGCACGAGCGGCGAGTGCCAGACGTTGTCGAGGGGAAGCCCGGAGAGCCGGTCCGCGATCAGCTCCGCCTGCCGGCGCCCGCGGGACGACAGCGGGCCGTCCTCGAGACCGTGCTCCGCGTCCTGATGCTCGCCGTGCCGAACGAGATAGATGTAGTGGGACATCACGCCACCTCGTCCATCCGCTGCCCTCATATCCGTCGTCTGTCGCGCCGGGCTATCGCGCCTCGGCACCGACGGGATCATCGTCGATCCTCGACCACCCTACGTGACCGACGAGGGGCGTGAGCACTCCCGCGCCGAGACCGTCATCATGCGTTAACCGGCCGGACGCCCATCAGCTCGTCGCGCGCGAGAGCTCCGCCAGATGCGCGCGCGTCAGCCGCACGCCGACGCCCTGCACGAGCTCGTCCACGTGCTCCGGCGAGTACGCGTTGACGATCGGAGCGGCGATCCCGCGCTGCGCCAGCAGCCACGCCACGGCGATGGCGGCGGGGGGCACGGCGAGCTCCGCGGCGATGCCGTCGAGCGCCTTGAGGACGCGGGTTCCACGGCGGTTGAGGCTGCCTGCGAGCTGCTGTCCACGGGTCGATGCGGCGAGCTGGGTGCGCGAGCGGTGCCGCCCCGACAGGAACCCGTGCTCGAGCGCGTGCGAGGGGGTCACAGCGAGGCGCTGGGCGCTCGCGACGAGGCGGATGTCGCCCTCGAACGCCTCCCGGCGCATCAGGTTGTACGGCACGTCGAGGACGTCGATGCGCGGATACCCCGCCGAGGCGAGGATGCGGGCCTCGACCAGCTGCTCGGCCGCGAGGCCGTACGCGCCGATGTGCCGGACCTTGCCCGACTCCACGAGCCACTCGGCGGTCGCGAGCGCGTCCTCCACCGGGCCGGCCGGCTCGGTGGACGCGTCCAGGTAGAGCACATCGATCCGGTCCGTCGCGAGACGCGTGAGCGACGCCTCGACGGCGCGCACCAGATTGACCGAGCCGATGCCGGGATTGTCGGGGTGGTCCCCCACGCGCACGGCCAAGACGACATCGTCGCGCACACCGCGTGTGCGCATCCAGTGTCCGATGATGTGCTCGCTGCGGCCGGCGGCGTAGCTGCCTGCCGTGTGCAGCGCGTTGCCGCCGTAGGCGACGAAGTGGTCGAGCAGCGCGACCGCCCGCGGCTGGTCGATCGTCCAGCCGAACTCGGCGCCACCCAGCATGAGCGGGAAGATCTGCAGCCCGGTCTCGCCGAGCGGCTCCCGGACGAGCGAACCCACGCTCGGACCCTGGATCGGGATGGGTGCAGACGGATGCGGCGCGTCCGCGCCTGCTGCGATTCCGGTCTGCGGCAGCTGCGTGCCGGTGCCCGCTTCGTCCATGAGCCCCCACCCCCTCACGGGCCCCCAGCGAGCGGGGAACATCCGTGCTCACATCCCGGATCGGGATGTGTGCCTTCGAGCGTATTGCAGCGTGGCGGGGCGACGCCCCGGCACTTCCATAACGCTTTCGTCACACCGTTGTGGGATGTCTCCACACCAGCCCCACCAGGCCCGCGCGACACGCCGGGACACACACGCCACACGACGCCGAACGGCCCGGCCATCGCGTGGATGACCGGGCCGTTCGCGTCTGGCGCGTCACGCCTCGACGGGGGCCTCCTGGGCCTCTTCCTGTGCCTCGGACTCGTCGACGACGGGCTCGAGGGCCATCTTGCCGCGGTCGTCGATCTCGGCGATGCGCACGAGGATCTTCTGACCCACGGACACGACGTCCTCGATGTTCTCGACGCGCTTGCCGCCGTTGAGCTTGCGGATCTGCGTCACGTGCATGCGACCGTCCTTGCCGGGCAGCAGCGAGATGAACGCGCCCGACGGGATGATCTTCACGACCGTGCCGAGGAACTGCTCGCCGACCTCCGGGTTGGTGGGGTTGGCGATCGCGTTCACCTGCGCGCGCGCCGCCTCGGCCGAGGGGCCGTCGGTCGCGCCGATGTACACGGTGCCGTCGTCCTCGATCGAGATCTGGGCGCCGGTCTCGTCCTGGATGCCGTTGATCGTCTTGCCCTTGGGGCCGATCAGCTCGCCGATCTTGTCGACCGGGATCTGCACGCTGATGACGCGCGGCGCCGTCGGCGCCATCTCGTCGGGGGCGTCGATCGCGGCGTTCAGGACGTTGAGGATCGTCAGGCGCGCGTCCTTGGCCTGCGCGAGCGCGCCGGTCAGGACCGAGGAGGGGATGCCGTCGAGCTTGGTGTCGAGCTGGATCGCCGTGACGAACTCGCTGGTGCCCGCGACCTTGAAGTCCATGTCGCCGAGGGCGTCCTCGGCACCGAGGATGTCGGTCAGCGCGGCGTAGCGCGTCTGGCCGTCGACCTCGTCGGACACCAGGCCCATGGCGATGCCCGCGACGGGCGCGCGCAGCGGCACGCCCGCGTTCAGCAGCGACAGGGTCGAGGCGCACACGGAGCCCATCGACGTCGAGCCGTTCGAGCCCAGCGCCTCCGAGACCTGGCGGATCGCGTACGGGAACTCCTCGCGGCTCGGCAGCACCGGCACGAGCGCGCGCTCGGCCAGGAAGCCGTGCCCGATCTCGCGACGCTTGGGGCTGCCGACGCGACCGGTCTCGCCGGTCGAGTAGGGCGGGAAGTTGTAGTGGTGCATGTACCGCTTGCTCGTCGTGGGCGACAGCGAGTCGATCTGCTGCTCCATCTTGAGCATGTTCAGCGTGGTGACGCCGAGGATCTGCGTCTCGCCGCGCTGGAAGATCGCGGAGCCGTGCACACGCGGGATGACCTGCACCTCGGCGTCGAGCGGACGGATGTCCGCCAGGCCGCGGCCGTCGATGCGCACGCCGTCGGTGAGGATGCGGCCGCGCACGATCTTCTTCGTGACCGACTTGTACGCAGCTGAGAACTCGAGCGGCGCGGCGGCGGGAAGCTCGCCCGCCTCGACCTTCTCGATCAGGGCGGCCTTGACGCGGTCCTTGACGGCATCGTCCGCGGCCTGGCGCTCCTGCTTGTCGGCGATCTGGTAGACCTTCACCAGCTCGTCGTAGGCCTGGTCGTTCACGAACGCGAACGTCTCGTCGCTGTAGGCCGGGAACACCGGGAACTCCAGCGGCTCCTTCGACGACTTCGACGCCATCTCCGCCTGCGCGGCCACGAGCTGCTTGATGAACGGCTTGGACGCCTCGAGGCCCTCGGCGACGACCTCCTCGCTGGGCTTGGTCGCGCCGGCCTTGATCAGGTTCCAGCTGTGCTCGGTCGCCTCGGCCTCGACCATCATGATCGCGACGTCCTCGTTGCCCTCGGCGTCGGTGACCACGCGGCCCGCGACGATGAGGTCGAACACGGCCGACTCGAGCAGCTCGGCGTTCGGGAACGCGACCCACTGGTCGGAGTGCTCGCCGTGGCCCGGGATCAGCGCGAGGCGCACGCCGGCGATCGGGCCGGAGAACGGCAGGCCCGAGATCTGGGTCGACGCCGACGCGGCGTTGATCGCGAGGGCGTCGTAGAACTCACCGGGCGCGATCGAGAGGACCGTGACGACGATCTGGATCTCATTGCGCAGGCCGTCGACGAACGACGGGCGCAGCGGCCGGTCGATCAGGCGGCACACGAGGATGGCCTCGGTCGAGGGGCGACCCTCGCGGCGGAAGAACGAGCCGGGGATCTTGCCCGCGGCGTACGAGCGCTCCTCGACGTCCACCGTCAGGGGGAAGAAGTCGAAGCCCTCGCGGGGGTGCTTGCTCGCGCTCGTGGCCGAGAGGAGCATCGTCTCCTCGTCGAGGTACGCGGCGACGGCGCCCTGCGCCTGCTGCGCGAGACGGCCGGTCTCGAAGCGGATCGTGCGGGTGCCGTAGCGGCCGTTGTCGAGAACGGCCTCGGCGGCGGTGATTTCAGGACCTTCCAAGAGGTCTGTCTCCTTTTGTGTGTGCCCGCGGCGATCAGACGCCACGGGGGTGTGCATGCGCCCGCGACGGGGCCGCAGGCCTGTGTAAGGAGCAGGGAACAGGCAGATATGGGCGCAC
This sequence comes from Microbacterium album, assembly GCF_014643695.1. Lineage (GTDB taxonomy): Bacteria > Actinomycetota > Actinomycetes > Actinomycetales > Microbacteriaceae > Microbacterium > Microbacterium album. The sequence goes on from NZ_BMJY01000010.1 coordinate 44,062, forward strand.
GGTCCATGGGCACGTCGTGTGCGTCGCGCTCGCCTGCGCTGGCCACCAGGAGAAATCCACCAGAGAAGGATCCGAGATCCTCGCCTGGGAGACCACTTCAGGGGACCAGCTTCCTGCCAGCCTGCTCCGGGGCGCCGGGTCGATGCTCACGATCCGGCACTGCCGTATGGAATTGTCGGCCACCCGAACGGGGGCCTCTCCCACCTTATCAGTGCCGTGCCGTACGGGTCAGGCCCTGTCGGCCGCGCCGCGTCCGTGCCTACGATCGCGGACATGAGCGACTTCCGAGACATCCCCGACGTCGAGCGCCCGATCGATCCCGACGGCGAGCGTCCCGTCGAGCTGGACGACGACGCCGACCTGGAGCTGCCTCCGCCGACGCTCGATCCCGACGAGATCGTCGAGGCCGAGCCCGACCCGCTGGTCGATGACGGCCGCGACGAGGCTCGGGGCCTGGGCGACCTGGACGAGTAGCCCCCGCGCACCGCCGCTGCGTTCACGCCAGCTTGCTGCGTCGGGGCGCCCTGCCCCCGGGGATGACCACGTAGTCGTCGTGCTTCGCCACGAGCCCGTCGCCCGCCGTGCGACCCCGCATGCGCCGCCATACCCACGGCAGGGCGTGTCGGCGGAGCCACGCGCCCTGCGGATCGTCCTCGTCGGCGTGGAGCGCGTCGTCGAGACCGCCGAGCGTCTCCGCATCGGGGACCCCGAGGGCCTCCGCCGCACGGTAGGCGAGGTAGCGGTGGCCGCGCGAGCGCAGGTGCACCTTGTCGTCGGCCCACATCCCGAGGTCCCCCAGGGCGGGCAGCACGGCGCCGTCGAGCAGGTACGAGTCGGTCTCGGCGGCGACGCGGCGCAGCTCGAGCGCGTAGGCGGAGAACCGGCGCAGGAAGATGCGGGCGGCGGCCCGCTGCGGCAGGAACGGCGTGACGAGCAGCACATCGGCGCCGGTGGCGCGGATCTCCCGCACGACGCCCTCGACCTCGCGGGCGAGCGCCACCGGATCGGCACCGTGACCGACGAGGTCGTTCGCGCCCATGAAGATGGAGACGAGGTCGGGGCGCATCGCGAGCGCGGCGGGGGCCTGCTCGTCCACCAGGTCGCGGACGCGGCGGCTGCGCACCGCGAGGTTGGCGTACCGGAACTCGCGGCGGTTCTGTGCGAGCAGCGTCGCCAGGCGATCCGCCCAGCCGCGGTACTCCCCCGCCTCCATGCGAGACGTGTCGCACAGTCCCTCGGTGAGCGAGTCCCCGAGCGCGACGTAACGGCGCCAGGGCCGCGGCGAGGGCGGCTCGACCGCCTCGGGGCGCGGGCGACCGCGCTCGCGCGACGCGTCGTCGCGGGGGCGCAGGCGCTGCGCCTCCCGGTAGTAGTCCACCAGCTGCTCCCCCAGCGACTCCCACGTGCGGGACGCGACGCTCTCCCGCGCTGCGGCACCGAATGAGCGCCGCTTGGCATCGTCGCCGGTGAGGTCGAGCACGCGCGCGCGGAGATCGTCCAGGTCTCCCGGGCGGTACAGCCAGCCGTCGACGCTCGAGCGGACGAGGTCGACCGGGCCCCCTCGACCGGTGGCGACGACCGGAACGCCGCTCGCGAGGGCCTCCTGCACGGTCTGGCAGAAGGTCTCACTCTCGCCCGGATGCACGAACACGTCGAAGCTCGCGAGCGCGACGGCGAGCGCTTCCCCGCCGAGGAAGCCGGTGAACACCGCACGGGGCAGTTCGCGTTCGAGCCGCGCTCGCTCCGGGCCGTCGCCGACGATCACCAGCCGGACCCCGGGGATGTCGCACAGCACACGCAGATCCTCGACCTGCTTCTCGGCCGCGAGCCGGCCCATGTACCCCACGAGCAGCTCGCCCGGGGCGATCGCCGCGCGCCACGCCTCATCTCGCCGTTCCGGGCGGAAACGCTCGGCGTCGACTCCGCGTCCCCAGCGCCGAAGGCGGTCGATGCCGAGGCCGGCGAGCTGGTGCTCGGCGGACGAGGAAGGCACCAGGGTCAGCGTGGCGCGCTTGTGCAGCCGCGCGACGTGGGCGGCCGCGAGCGGCGCCGCGCCGGGGACGCCGTAGCGCTCGGCGTACGCCACGACGTCGGTCTGGTAGACGGCCACCGTGGGCAGTCTCAGCGCGTCCGCGGCGTTCTGCCCCTTCCACCCCAGGGCGAACGGCGACGCCAGGTGCACGACGTCGGGATGGAAGTCCCGCAGGACGCGCGCCAGGCGGGCGGTCGTCGGGTAGGCCACCCGCACGTCGGGGTAGGACGGCATCGGCACCGACGGCATGAGCACTGTGCGGTCGCGGCGACCCGATGAGACGGGCCTGCCGGCCGAGTGCGCATCCGGGCCGGACTGCGGGGCGACGACGAGGACCTCATGGCCCCGCCCCTCGAGGTGACGGACCATCTGCAGGACGGAGTGCGTGACCCCGTTCATGTGCGGCAGGTAGGACTCTGCGACCAGCGCGACTCTCACGTTCTCAGCGTGGCGGCTGGACGGCGGCTCCGGGCGCTCTCGGCACGCCGGTTCCCCGAGCGTTCACCCGTTGTTGTGCATCCGTCACCGAGGCGCACCCCTTCCTGTCACCCAGCGGCCCGTTCCCCGCGCGTTCACCGACATGGGATAGACCGTCGCTGTGCTCCCCTTCGGCGCGGTTTTCCTCTCCGGCGCATGGCTCGTGACGGCCGCGGCCTCCCCCTCCGGCTTCGTGCCGGCGACCGGGGCCGACGCCCTGATCGCCGCGATCGCGGCCAGCCCCTGGGCGCTGGCGCTCCTCGCCGGCGTGGTGTTCGCCGACGCCTTCCTCGTGGTCATTCCCGGCGAGGCGGCCGTCACGGCGCTCGGCACGATGGCCGTCCTGCACGGTGCGCCGCCGCTGTGGGCGGTCATCCTGACGAGCGGGGTGGCGGCATTCGCCGGCGACGCCGCCTGCTACGCCATCGGCCGGACCCTCCACCCCCAGCGATGGCGCGTGATGCAGCGTCCGCGGCTGCAGCGCGCCTTCGAATGGGCGGCCTCGCGCCTGCGCACGCGCGCGGCGACGGCCGTCTTCACGGCTCGCTTCATCCCGTTCGGCCGCCTGGCGGTCAATCTCTCGGCGGGAGCGGCGCGCGTCCCCGCGACGCGCTACCTGCCGATCGCCGGCGCCGCCGCGCTCGCATGGGCTGCCTTCCAGGCGCTCATGGGCGCCGCGATCGGGTCCGTCATCCCCGGCGGCACGGTCGTCGCCGTGCTGGTCTCGATCGCGATCGCGATCGCCGCCGGGTGGACGGTCGACTTCCTCATCGGGCGGTTCCGGCCGATGCCGTGACGAACGGGGCGAGGAGGCGCTACTGGCCGGCGAGACCGCCCAGCAGGTGGCTGAAGGAACGGCCCGCGCCCAGGTAGCTGTCGGGGTCGAAGGGGTCGGCCGCCGTTGCGGGGGGCTTGGCGGCGAGCGCGTCGGCGAACTCGCGCGCGCCGCGCTCGATGCGCGCGGCGAGGGGCGCGACGTCGTCCTCCTGGCCGCCCCAGTCGCTCGACGCCGCGAACACGCCCGTCGAGACCGGCTCGGCGTGCAGGTATGCGAACAGTGGGCGGATGGCGTAGTCGATCGCGAGGGAGTGCCGGGCGGTGCCCGCGTTCGCGCCGATGAGCACCGGCGTGCCCACGAGCGCCTCCCGGTCGAGGACGTCGACGAACGACTTGAACAGGCCCGAGTAGCTCGTGGAGAAGATGGGCGTGACCGCGATGAGCCCGTCGGCGGTCGCCACCTGCGTCAGCATCTTCTCCAGTGCGGGCGGCGCGAAGCCGGCCAGGAGGTTGTTCGTGATGTCGTGCGCGTAGTCGCGCAGCTCGAACGTCTCCGCGTGCGCCTCGATCCCGCGCGCCGCCAGCTCGGCGACCGCTGTCGCGGCCAGCCGATCGGCGAGCATGCGGGTCGACGAGGGAGTCGACAGGCCCGCGGAGACCACCGCGATCCGTCGTGTGTCGGTCATGTCGTGTCCTTCCGGTTGTCGTTTCGTCGGTCAGCGCGTGGCGGCCGATCCGAATGCCGAACCGGGCCGGGGCGCCGAGGGCGTGTCCTGATACGGGCCGCCGACCGTGAGGTTGTTGCCACCGGCCGCGGTCGGGCGCGCCTGGCGCGGCTCGGCATCGCCGTAGGCGGCCTTCACCCGCGCGGCGTGCGTCGGGGCGTCCGGGACGTCGGCGGGGCGGTCCTGCGCGAGCTCCCTGCGCAGCACCGGCACGACCTCGCCGCCGAGCAGGTCGAGCTGCTCGAGCACCGTCTTGACGGGCAGGCCGGCGTGGTCCATCAGGAACAGCTGACGCTGGTAGTCGCCGTAGTGGTCGCGCATCGCGGCATAGCGGTCGATCACCTGCTGCGGCGATCCCACCGTCAGCGGCGTCATCTCGGTGAAGTCCTCCATCGACGGCCCGTGCCCGTACACCGGGGCGTTGTCGAAGTACGGCCGGAATGCCCGCACGGCGTCCTGGGAGTTCTTCGCCATGAACGCCTGTCCGCCGAGCCCCACGATCGCCTGCTCGGGGGTGCCGTGTCCGTAGTGGGCGTAGCGCTGCCGGTAGAGCGCGATGAGCCGCTGGTAGTGCTCCTTGGGCCAGAAGATGTTGTTCGCGAAGAAGCCGTCGCCGTAGTAGGCGGCCTGCTCCGCGATCTCCGGCGTGCGGATGGATCCGTGCCACACGAACGGCGGGACGCCGTCCAGCGGCCGCGGCGTCGACGTGAAGCCCTGCAGCGGCGAGCGGAACTTGCCCTCCCAGTCGACGACGTCGTTCTCCCACAGCTGGCGCAGCAGCGCGTAGTTCTCGATCGCGAGCGGCAGGCCCTGGCGGATGTCCTGGCCGAACCAGGGGTAGACGGGCCCCGTGTTGCCGCGTCCCATGACCAGATCCACACGCCCGCCCGTGAGGTGCTGCAGCATGGCGTAGTCCTCGGCGATTTTCACCGGGTCGTTCGTGGTGATCAGCGTGGTCGCCGTCGAGAGGATCAGGCGGCTCGTCTGAGCGCCGATGTACGCGAGCGTCGTCGTCGGGGAGGACGAGAAGAACGGCGGGTTGTGGTGCTCACCGAGCGCGAACACGTCGAGCCCGACCTCCTCGGCGTGCTTCGCGATCGTCACGATGTCCCGGATGCGCTCCGCCTCGCTGGGCGTACGCCCCGTGGTCGGGTCCGCCGTGATGTCGCTCACGGAGAAGATGCCGAACTGCATCGCTCGCTGGGTGGTCTCGCTCATGTCGCCTGCTCCGATCCACGCCGGACGTCCGGCGCTCGCTGGTGTGTCGTCCCGCATCCGATTTCTATGCGACTGAATATAGTTGATGCAACGCGGCGGCGCCCGGAGTATTCCCGGACGGTCCCCGTCTCCGAGAGGTAACGATGCGATCACGCTAGCCTGGACCGAATGAGCTCTGCACCGGCGTCGCCGGCGACGGGTCCCACCCCGCGCGCCCGGCCGCGCGTGCCCTTCTGGGACAGCGCCCGCTTCGCGTGCATCGTGCTGGTCGTCCTGGGTCACGCGATCCAGCGACTCACGTACGACTCCGACATCGCGTACGCCCTCTACCTGGTCGTGTACGCCTTCCACATGCCGGCCTTCGCGATCATCTCGGGCTACTTCTCCAAGTCGGACGCCCCCTCGAGGCGCCAGATGGCGCGGATCCTGACCGACATCCTCGTCCCCTACGTCATCTTCGAGATGCTGTGGTGGCTCACCAAGACCCTCACCGAGGGAGCGTCGGGCCCCAATCTCACCCAGCCGTCCTGGACGCTGTGGTTCCTGCTCGCGCTCGGCATCTTCCGCCTGGTGCTGCCGTACCTGGCGCTGCTGCGCTGGCCCCTCGCCTGGACCGTCGCGGTCTCGGTCGGCGTTGGCTACCTACCCAACGTCGACAGCACCTTCTCGCTGTCCCGCACGCTCGGCTTCCTGCCCTTCTTCGCGCTGGGCTGGTGGCTGCGCGAGCGCGATGTCGTCGAGCGCCTGCGCCTGCTCGAACGGCGTCCCTGGTGGACGCGGGCGGGTGGGCTCGCGGTCTTCGCCGTCGCGGGATGGGCCGCGTGGGCGGGGCTGGCGGGCTGGGACGAGATGGATCTGCGCAACTGGCTCTTCTACGACAACGACTACGCGCACATGATCGGCTCGGGCGCGGCCCCCTGGTGGGCGGGCGCCGTGCGCCTGGCGATCATGGCGGTCGCGCTCGTCCTGTGCGCGGCATTCTTCGCGCTCGTGCCGCTGCGCGAGCGGTCGTGGACGCGCCTGGGCGCCTACACGATGTACGTCTACCTGCTGCACTCGTTCGTGCTGTACCCGTTCCGCCAGTCCGGCGTGCTGCGCGGGCTTGACCCCACGTGGCTGTGGCTGCCGCTCGTGTGCCTGCTCTCCGTCGCGATCGCCGTGCTGCTCGCCACGCGCCCCGTGCGGCGCGTGTTCCGCCCGCTCATCGAGCCGCGTCCGCGCTGGCTCTTCGCGGACCCGTCGCTCGCGTCCCGCACTGACAGGCGCAACGACCCGACCGGCTCGCGCCGCCCCCACGAGGAGCCGCGCTCCTAGCCGCTGCGACGGGGCCGGCGCGCCGGCGCGCGCGGCAATCTTCCGTCACATGCTCGCGTCGGGCGTGTGCGGCTCTTACGGTCGTCGCATGAGCGACCTGAACCTGCCGATCCTCGACCTCTCTCAGCTCGACGCGGGGCCGGAGGCCGCCGCGCGGTTCCGCGAAGACCTCGCCTCGGCCACGCGCGACGTGGGCTTCTTCTACCTCACGGGCACGGGCGTCGAGCCAGAGCTGGAGGCGCGCCTGCTGCGCGCGGCGCGCGACTTCTTCGCGCTGCCCGAGGCCGACAAGCTCGCGATCGAGAACGTCAAGAGCCCGCACTTCCGCGGCTACACGCGCGTCGGCGGCGAGCGCACCCGCGGCGCGGTGGACTGGCGCGAGCAGCTCGACATCGGCCCGGAGCGAGAGGCCGTCGCGGATCCGGACGCGCCCGCCTTCTTCCGGCTCGTCGGGCCGAACCTGTGGCCGGACGCGCAGCCCGAGCTGCGCGAGGTGGTCGCCGAATGGCATGAGCGTCTGTCGACCGTGGCACGGCGGCTGCTGCGCGCCTGGGCGCTCTCGCTCGGCGCCGAGGAGGACTACTTCGACCGTCACTTCGGAGACCCCGCGACCCTGATCAAGATCGTGCGCTACCCGGGCACGAGCGAGCCGGAGCCGCAGCAGGGCGTGGGCGCGCACAAGGACTCGGGCGTGCTCACGCTGCTGTGGATCGAGCCCGGCCGCGGGGGTCTGCAGGTCGAGCGCGAGGGCGCGTCGGGCGAGCGGTACTGGGTCGACGCGCCGCCCGTGCCGGGGACGTTCGTCGTCAACATCGGCGAGATGCTGGAGTACGCGACGGGCGGCTACCTGCGCGCCACCAACCACCGTGTCGTCTCGCCGCGGCACCCGGAGGACCGCATCTCGGTGCCGTTCTTCTTCAATCCGGCTCTCGACACGCGGTTGCCGGTCATCGACCTGCCGCCGGAGCTCGCCGCGCGGGCACGCGGGGTGGAGCAGGATCCGGCCAATCCGATCCACGCCCTGTACGGGGAGAACGCGCTGAAGTCGCGGCTGCGCGCGCACCCGGACGTCGCCGATCGCTGGCATGCGGACCTGCTGGCCGAGGCCGCGAAGCCCGCATAACCCGTCGCGGCACGCGCGTGCAAGGGGGATGACCCGGGAGCTGACCGCGCCGTAGCGTCGGAGCATGGACGCCACGATCTTCGCGCCGTCGCCCACGCTGACCGTCACGATCGAGGACCACGAGTCCGGGCCCGACATCCACGTCCACGCGGGGGGCCAGGGCGTGTGGCAGGCGCGCATGCTGCGCCGCCTCGGGGTGGACGTGACGATGTGCTGCGTGCTGACGGGCGAGACCGGGCTCGTCGTGCGAAACCTTCTCACGGACGAGGGCTTCCGCGTGATCGCGGTGGAGCGCGCGGGGCGGGGTGCGGCGTACGTGCACGATCGGCGCGACGGGGCGCGCGCCGCGATCGCCGAGACGCAGGGAGACAGACTCGGGCGTCACGAGCTCGACGAGCTCTACGGCGCGACGCTGCGCGAGGGAATCGACTCGCGGCTCGTGCTGCTGAGCGGTCCCGACGGCGACGGCGTGCTGCCCCACGACACCTACCGGCGGCTCGCCGCCGACCTGCGCGGCAACGGCGCCCGGGTCGTGGTCGACCTCGCGGGCGAGCGCATGACCGCCGCGCTCGAGGGGGGCGTGGATCTGCTCAAGGTGAGCGACGAGGAGCTGCGCGCGGACGGCCTGCTTCCCGAAGACGCGGACGAGGACGACACCGGGCCCATCATCGCCGCCATGGAGCAGCTGCGCGAGCGCGGCGCGGGCGACGTCATCGTGACGCGCGGGGGCGAACCATTCCTCGTGCTCGACGGCGACAGGGTGCTGGAGGTGACCCAGCCCCAGCTTCAGGCGGCCGAGACCCGGGGCGCCGGGGACTCACTCACGGGCGGCGTCTGCGCGGGCCTCGCGGCCGGAGAACGACTGCGGGATGCGATCGTGACGGGCGCCGCGGCCGGCGCCCTCAACGTGACCCGTCACGGCCTGGGCACGGGCGACGCCGAGACGATCCGCCGACTGCGCGACGGCGTACGCGTACGCGTGCTGCGCGGCGAGGACGTCGACGGCGATCGTCCGGCCGCCGAGGACGACAGCAGGGGCCGCGTCAGCCCCGACGGGCTGGCCTCGCTCGCGCAGCCCGGCGAGGAGACCGAAGAAGTACGCGGGCACCGCGAGGAGGGCGCATGACGCGCGTTCTCGTCACGAACGACGACGGCATCGACGCGGCAGGGCTGCACGCGCTCGCGCGGGCGGCGATCGCCCGCGGCTTCGACGTCACGATCGCGGCGCCCGAGCGCCAGTCGAGCGGCGCGAGCGCCTCGATCATGGCAGGCGAGGAGGGCGGCCGGATCGCGGTCGAGCGGCGGGAGCTCGAGGGCCTCGACGACGTGCCCGCGTTCGCGGTGCGCGGCGGACCGGGCCTGATCGCCCTGATCGCGGCTCACGGGGCCTTCGGCGAGCGGTTCGACGTCGTGCTCTCGGGCGTCAATCACGGTGCGAACGTCGGACGCGCGATCCTCCACTCGGGGACCGTCGGGGCGGCGCTCACGGGCGGCCTGAACGGTGCGTGGGGCATGGCGGTGTCACTCGACGTGGGGATGCGGCCCGAGACGTTCGCTTGGGATGCGGCCGCCGCGACGGCCTTGGAGGTGCTGCCCTTCCTCATGGATCAGGAGAAGGGCTCCGTCGTGAACGTCAACGTGCCGAACACGGAGCGGCATCGCGGCATCCGGGAGGCGCCGCTCGCCCCGTTCGGCATCGTGCAGACCACCCTGAGCGAGAAGGGTGACAAGCACATCCGGCTCGCGGTGGAGGACCTCCCGAAGGTCCCCTCCCCCGGCAGCGACGCCGCGCTGCTCGCCGAGGGCTGGGCCACCGTCACGGGCCTGGAATCGGTATCCCACCGAGAGCTCGGCTACCGGCCCCCGCGCGCCACCTAGCCGGTTTCGACTCCGCCGCTACGCGGCTCCGCTCAACCCGTTTCGACTCCGCGGCTGCGCCGCTCCGCTCAACGAGCGGGACAGAGGCCCCCCATCAACCCGACCCACCTCAACCCGGTGCGAGCGCGAAGCGCGAGCGTGCGGGCGCGAGTGCGCCCGCCACCAGGCGCGCAGCGCCGGCGCGCGAAGCAAAGCGAAGCGCCTCCCCCGAGGAGCGGCCCCTCGGGGCCCGACGAGCGGGAGGAAAAAAGAAACAGAGCGCGAAGCGCGAGCGTGCGGGCGCGAGTGCGCCCGCCACCAGGCGCGCAGCGCCGGCGCGCGAAGCAAAGCGAAGCGCCTCCCCCGAGGAGCGGCCCCTCGGGGCCCGACGAGCGGGAGGAAAGAAAGGAGAGAAAAAGTAAAGAAGGCCCGTCCCACACCGTGGGACGGGCCTTCGGAAGACGATTGAACGCTGGTGCGCTCTGCTGCAGCTCGGCTGCGCCTCAGCGGCGCAGTCCGAGACGCTCGATCAGCGAGCGGTAGCGCTCGATGTCGATGTCCTGGAGGTAGCCGAGCAGACGGCGGCGCTGACCGACGAGCAGGAACAGGCCACGACGCGAGTGGTGGTCGTGCTTGTGCTCCTTGAGGTGCTCCGTGAGGTCCTTGATGCGCTGCGTCAGCATCGCGACCTGCACCTCGGGGGAACCGGTGTCACCGGGGTGCGTCGCGTACTCTTCGATGATCGCCTTCTTGACGTCTGCATCCAGTGCCATAGAACCGATCCCCTTCCTCTTCGTTGCGCGGCGCCCGACGCCTGATGCGCGAGCTCTCTTTATCCGCGGCCGATCGAACGGCAACTGCACGAGTCTACCAGTCGGCGGGAGCCTGCGCACCGCCAGCGTCCGGGCCGCCCCCGCGGCATGCCCTAGCCTCGTGCTGTGACGCACACCGAGCGGGGGAAGCCCGGCAGCCATCTCATCGACGTCCGCCCGCTGACCGAGAGCCCGGCGTTCGCGCGCCTCTGGGTCGGGACGCTGCTGAGCGGACTGGGCACCCAGTTGACCATCACGGCCGTCATGCTGCACATGTACGCGCTGACGGGCTCGACGTTCGCCGTGTCCATGATCGCGGTCGCCGGTCTCGTCCCCATGGTCATCGCGGGGCTCTACGGCGGCATGCTCGCGGACCACTTCGATCGCCGCACCGTGGCCCTGGTCGCGGCATCGTTCGGCTGGCTGGCGACCCTGCTGCTGGCGGTGCTCGCCTGGACGGGAGGCATCACCGAGTGGTGGCTGTACCTGCTGTCCATCGTCAACTCGTGCGCGAGCTCCGTGGCGTCGGCGACGAAGGCGGCCATGACGCCGAGGCTCGTCGGGAAGGCGCTCATCCCCGCGGCGGCGGCGCTCACGGGCATCACGACGGGCGTCATGGTGATGGTGGGGCCCGCGGCGGGCGGCATCCTCGTGGCCTTCCTCGGGTACCCGATCACCTACACGATCGACGTCGTCCTGATGCTGTCGCTGTTCCTCGGGCTGGCCACGCTCCCGCGCCTGGTGCCCGACGGGCAGACGACGCGGCCGGGCCTGCGGTCCGTGATCGACGGGCTCGCCTTCCTTCGGGTCGCGCCCAACATCCGCATGCAGTTCATCCTCGACATCATCGCGATGACGTTCGGACACCCCATCGCGCTGTTCCCCGCGATCGGCGCGCTGCTGCTGGGCGGCGGCGAGGTGACGGCGGGCGTCCTCATGGCCGCGATCGCGGCGGGCGTGCTGATCTCGAGCCTGTTCTCCGGCAGGATCGGGTCCGTGCGGCGGCAGGGGGTCGGGATCGCGCGGGCCATCCAGGCCTTCGGGATCGCGACGGGCCTGTTCGGGCTCGTGCTGCTCGCCGCCGCCTTCGGCGCGTTCGCGCCCGCCGGCGGGCCGGATGAGACGTCGCCCAATCTCGTCCTCATCGTGCTGGCCTGCGTGTGCCTCGCCCTGACGGGGGCGACGGACAACGTCAGCGCGATCTTCCGGCAGACGATGCTGCAGTCCGCCGTGCCCGACGCGGTCCGCGGACGCCTGCAGGGGGTCTTCATGGTGGTCGTGGCCGGCGGACCCCGCATCGGAGCCCTGTACGCCGGCACGATCGCGACGCTGACGACCCTGTGGCTGCCGCCCCTGCTGGGCGGGATGCTCATCGTCGCGATCGTGGGCACGGTGCTGCGCTTCGCGGTCGGCTTCCGCGCGTACGACGCCGAGAATCCGCGGCCCTGACGCCGGCGTCACCGGAAAACGCCCGAAAGCACGAGGCTTTCGGGCGCTTCCTGGCGAAACGTCGGACTCAGTCCTGCTTGAGCGCGCCCTGCAGGTCGAGCGTGATCGTGACGTCCTTGCCGACGAGCACACCGCCGGTCTCGAGCGCGGCGTTCCACGTGAGGCCGAAGTCCTCGCGGTCGATGACCGCGGTACCGGTCGCGCCGGCCTTGTAGTTGCCCCAGGGGTCCGAGCCGAACCCGCCGAACTCGATGGTGAACGTGACGGGCTTGGTCACGCCGCGGATCGTCAGGTCGCCGTCGACGAAGAAGTCGCCGTCCTGCGCGCGCACGCCCGTGGAGACGAACGTGATCGTCGGGTGGTTCTCGGCGTCGAAGAAGTCGGCCGAGCGCAGGTGCTGGTCGCGCGCCTCGTCCTTGGTGTTGATCGACGCGACGTCCGCCTTCGCGGTGACCTTGGCCTCGAGCGGGTTCTCCGGGGCCTCGATGGTGCCCTCGATGACCTGGAAGTGTCCCTTCACCTTCGAGATCATCATGTGGCGGACGCTGAAGCCGACCTCGCTGTGGGAGGGGTCGAGGACGTAGGTGCCGGGACGGTAGCCGGGAATGTCGATGCTCATTGTTCTCCTCGCGTTGAGCCGTGTCGGTACGGCGATACACGGATCACAATACCCATGCGCCTGCATATATTCCCGAATGGCGGATGAATTTCATGCGAACGGTCCCGGCACCCTCGCGGGCACCGGGACCGTTCGCATGCGGGCGGGTCAGGCGACGTCGATGAGGTCGATGATGAAGATCAGAGTCTTACCGCTGAGGAAGTGCCCGGAGCCGGCCGGGCCGTACGCGAGGTGGGGCGGGATGACGAGCTCGCGCCGACCGCCGACCTTCATCCCGGGGATGCCCTCCTGCCATCCCTGGATCAGGCCACGCAGCGGGAACTGGATGCTCTCGCCGCGGTTCCACGAGGAGTCGAACTCCTCGCCGGTCTCGTACTCGACCCCCGCGTAGTGCACCGTGACGGTGTCGCCCGGCTTGGCCTCGGCCCCGTCCCCCACGATGACGTCGCGGATGACGAGCTCCGACGGTGCCGGACCCTGGGGTGCGTCGAACTCGGGCTTGCTGCGATCTGCGCTCATGCCTCCATCACACCACGACGAGCGCGGTGCGGGGAGGTGGACGGCGCAGCATTACGCCGACAGCGGAGCGAGGGATCGCCCGGAACAGACTCAGCGCCCGGGCCGCGGCGATGCCTGCGAGTCTTCCGGGCGCTGAGTTGATCTGACACCAGGATGCGCCTCGTCCTTCGCCCGTGTCAACACCCCTGGCGTCAGTAGGACAGCAGTGCCTGGCGGGTCGCCGCGATACGGGCGAGCAGCACGTGCTCGTCCTCGGCGGCATGCGGATCGCGGCCCGAGAGCGCACGCTGACGCGCGGCCGCGAGCGACGCGGAGTCCCTGATGAACGACTTCATGAGCTTGCGTCGATCCCCTCTGAGCGTGGCGGCCCACGCCATGCCCGTGCGGCGCCCGACGGGCGTGGCGAGCATGTCGACCTCCTGGGGCGTGAACCACCCGGCCGTCGCGTATTCGCCCAGCCGCTCCCGGGTCAGGCGCGCCTCCTCGCGCCGCAGCAGCACGACACCGAAGACGAAGAGCGCGAAGATCGGCACCTGCAGCACGACGTAGTAGCCGAGCCATCCGACGATCCCGCCGCTGACGACGTAGCCGGCGCCGTTCCAGAGCGCGTGCAGCAGGACGGCGCCGACGAGGCCTACCAGCCAGTACGCCAGGCTCGGACCGGTGGCGAGCCCGCGCCGCGCGGCGAGGCCGAGGGCGAAACCCGTCAGGCCCGTGAACATGGCGTGGCAGAACGGCGAGAGGATCCCGCGCAGGACGAACGTGAAGCCGAGCTGGGCCGCACCGCCTTCGATCACCGCGATCGCGAAGTACTGGATGTTCTCGGTGAAGGCGAAGCCCGCCCCGACCATGGCCCCGTAGACGACGCCGTCCACCGGCCCGTCGAACGCGCGCCGGCCCATCCAGAAGATTAGGAGCAGCCCGAGGCCCTTGAAGACCTCCTCGACGATCGGCGCCTGCACGACCGCGCCGAAGAAGTCCGCCTCGCGCAGGAACGGGGCGGCGACCCGCAGCGCCAGGTCGAACAGCAGCGTGAACGCCACGGACGCGATCGCACCCCACGCCACGGCGAAGGCCAGCAGGCCCTTCGGCTCGGGCTCCCACCTGTCGATCAGGACGACCGCGCCGATCACGATGGCGTACGGGATGAGCGCCGCCAGCATCCCCACGATGGACGCGGCGGCCCCGAGGAACGTCACGAAGTACGCCACGAGCGCCAGCAGCATGAGCGCGAGCACGGGCCAGAGCCATCCCCACGCCCTCCGGCCCCGACGGGAGGCGACGGGCAGCGGCGGCACCGCGGGAGCCGGCGCGATGTGGGCGCCGACGCCGTGCTCGGGCTGCGCGAACGGCGTCGGGAAGCGCGGGTGCGAAGGCGGGGTCAGGCCGGTGCCGTAGGTCATCTGCCATCCTCGTCGTCGGGATGCGCCGGCACGGTGGGCCGCCGCACGTCTGGCCATCCTATTCGCGCGATCCCGCGGCGGCGGCGCTATCGCCATGCCACAAGCCGGGCGGGCGATCCTCGGTGGCCGCTGACAGCACGCCGGACGTCCCGGCCGATAGCCTGGACGTATGCGCTTCGCCCACCTCGTCCTCCCCGGGGGCGACGCCCCCACCCTCGCGCTGATCGACGGCGACGAGGCCCTGCCGGTCCCCGGCCTCGTGCCCCACGGTCCGCGTACGCTCGAGGCCCTGATCGCGGGCGGCGACGGGCTGCAGGCCGCCGTCCGGGACGCGGCCGCGGCGGGCGGGGGCGAGCGGGTCGCGCTGGCCGAGGCGACGTTCGCGCCCGCGGTGCTGGCGCCGCCGTCGATCATGGCGGTCGGCCTCAACTACGCCGCGCACTCGGGAGAGCTGAACCTGAAGACGGACGACACTCCGACCGTCTTCACGCTGTGGCCCAACTCGCTCGCGCCGCACGAGGGCACCACGACGTGGTCGCGCTCGCTCACGAATGCCGTCGACTACGAGGCCGAGCTCGGCGTGATCATCGGTCGCGCCGCGCGCGACGTCACAGAAGACGAGGCGCTCGACTACGTCTTCGGCTACACGGTGGTCAACGACATCTCGGCGCGCGACATCCAGTACTCCGAGGCGCAGTGGTGCCGGTGCAAGTCCTTCGACGGCTTCACGCCGGTCGGCCCGTACGTCGTCACGGCCGACGAGGTGCCCGACCCGCAGGACCTGCACATCTGGACCGAGCTCGACGGGCACATGATGCAGGATGCCTCGACGGGCCAGATGGTGCGTTCGGTCGCGAAGCTCATCTCCCACCTCTCACACGGCATCACGCTGCTGCCCGGGACGCTCATCTCGACGGGCAGCCCCGGCGGATCCGGCTACTCCCGTACCCCCCAGGTCCTGCTGCGCGACCGCTCGACCGTCACGGTCGGCATCGACGGCATCGGCGCCCTCAGCACCCACTGCCGCGTCGTCGACTGACCGCGACCGCTGCGCCGGGCGCACTCAACGGGGAGTGCTCACTCGCGCCCACCATGGTCGTCGGGCCTGACGACGGGGAGGGCGGCGGTGATGGCTTCGGTGCCGGACAGGCGTGCGGGGGTGAGTTGCTTGTCGATCTCGGTGCGGGTCATGAGTCCGGCTTCGATGACGAGGTCGGCGACGTTGCGGCCGGTCAGGAGCGCGGTCTTGGCCAGGGCGGCGGCGGCGGAGTAGCCGATGAAGGGGGTCAGGGCGGTGACGACGCCGACGGAGGAGCCGACCATGGTGCCGAGGCGGTCGCGGTTGGCGGTGATGCCGGTGACGCAGTTCACGCGGAGGGTGTGGATGGCCTGACGCATCCAGGTGATGGACTGCAGCAGCGAGTGGGCGATGACCGGTTCGAACGCGTTGAGCTGGAGTTGCCCGGCCTCGGCGGCCATGGTGACGGTGGTGTCGGCGCCGGCGACGGCGAACGCGACCTGGTTGACCACCTCGGGGATGACGGGGTTGACCTTGCCGGGCATGATGCTGGATCCGGCCTGGCGGGGTGGGAGGTTGATCTCCCCGAACCCGGACTGGGGGCCCGAGGACAGCAGGCGCAGGTCGTTGCAGATCTTCGACAGCTTCATCGCGTTGCGTTTGAGGGAGCCGGAGAACGACATGAACGCGCCGGTGTCGCTGGTGGCCTCGACCAGGTCCGACGCGGTGGTCAGCTCACGGCCGGAGATCTCGCTGAGGTGGCGGCGGGCCGCTTCGGCGTACCCGCGCGGGGCGGTCACGCCCGTGCCGATCGCGGTCGCGCCGAGGTTGATCTCCGTCAGCAGCGACGCGTTCTCCGTCAACCTCTGATGATCCTCGCCCAGCGTGGTGGCGAACCCGTGGAACTCCTGCCCCAACGTCATCGGCACCGCGTCCTGCAACTGCGTGCGCCCGACCTTGAGCACGTCGTCGAACTCGGCCGCCTTGTCCAAGAACGCCCGCCGCAACAGGTCCAGCTCCTCCAGCAACGACACATGCACCAGCGACAGGGCGACCTTGATCGCCGTCGGGTACACATCGTTGGTGGACTGGCTGCGGTTGGTGTGATCCAACGGCGACAGATACCCGTAATCACCCTTCTGGCGTCCGGCAAGCTCCAGCGCGATGTTGGTGATCACCTCGTTAGCGTTCATGTTCGTCGACGTGCCCGCACCGCCCTGGATCACCCCGACCACGAACTGATCGTGGAACTCCCCCTCGATCACCCGCTGAGCCGCCCGATCGATCAGATCGGCCCGCACCGGATCCAACACCCCGATCTCCCGGTTCGCGCGCGCCGCGGCCTGCTTCACCATCGCCAACGCGCCCACCAACTCCGGATACACCGAGATCGGCCGCTTCGACACATCGAAGTTCTCCAACGCCCGAGCCGTATGGATCCCCCAATACGCCCCCACCGGAACCTCGAGCGAGCCGAGCGAATCCGACTCCGTACGTGTCTCCAGCGGCGCAGCCATGAGCATCCTCGTGTTCGCGGGTCGTTCGCCTCGACTCTACGCCGCGACGGGCCGCGAGCGGTCAGACGCGCGGCGGCTTGCGCGAGAACGCCTCGAGCCGCTGCTCCGGCGACAGCGCCGCCATCCGCTCGTACCACTCGGGGGCGAAGAACCCGCCGGGCTCGCCCGCGTGCACCGGGACGACCGTGTGCGTGATCGTGTGGTCGTAGACGTGCACGAGGTGGAAGGACTGGCCCGCGTCCATCCCGTTCACGCGCTGGGCGGGACGCGCGACGTCCATCGTGTAGCACGACGCCGCGGCGACGCTCACCGGCACGTCCGCGAAGGTCCCGCTCATGGAGTAGTGCAGGTGCCCCGCCAGGATCGCCCGCACGTCCGTGCCGGCGATGACCTCGGCGAAGGGCACCTGGTCGCGCAGCTCCAGGATGTCGAACAGCGGTACATGGCTCGGCAGGGGCGGGTGGTGCAGGGCGAGGATCGTGCCGAGCGGCGCCGGCTCCGCCAGGACCTCCCGCAGCCAGCCGAGCTGTTCGGCGCCCAGCTCGCCGTGATGCCAGCCAGGCACCGTGCTGTCGAGCGCCACGAGCCGGAGCCCGCCCAGATCCCACACCCCCGTGACGGGCTGCTCGTCCGCCGAGAGCCCCAGCAGGTCACGCCGCATCTCGGGCCGCTCGTCGTGGTTGCCCGCGACCCAGACGACCGGCGCGCCGAGCCGCTCCGCGACGGGCTCGACCAGCTCGCGCACCCGACGGTACGCCTCTGGTTCGCCCAGGTCGGTCAGATCCCCCGTGAACACGAGGGCATCCGGGGGTGTCTCGAGCTGCTCGACGCGGGCGAGCGTCGCCCGGAGGTTCGCCTCGGTGTCGAAGCGCCCCCCGAGCGGCGCACCGTCCGCCAGCAGGTGCGTGTCGCTGAGGTGGACGATCGTGCGCCGCGCAGGCGGGTGCTGACCGAACTGCATGCCGCGAGTCTAGGGCGTGCCCGTCCGGCTCGGCGGGGCGGATAGCGTTGACGGGTGACGAATGACTCGCCCGCCCCCGCTTCCGTGTCCCCCGCATCCTCTGCGTCGCCTGTCCCCCCGCCCGCGCCCGCTCGGCGCCCCACGATCCGCTCCCACCACGGGGACTCGTTCGAGGACCCGTACGAGTGGCTGCGGGCCAAGGACGATCCCGAGGTCATCGCGCACCTCGAGGCGGAGAACGCCCACACCGATGCCGCGCTCGCCCACCTGGAGCCGCTGCGCGAGCGCATCTTCCAGGAGATCAAGGGCCGCGTGCGGGAGACCGACCTGAGCCTGCCCAGCCGCCGCGGCGACTGGTGGTACTACGCTCGCACGGTCGAGGGCAAGCAGTACGGCATCCAGTGCCGCGCCCCGATCGCCGGCCCCGACGACTGGACGCCTCCCGTCCTCGCGCCCGACGTCGACGTGCCGGGCGAGCAGATCCTGCTCGACGGCAACGCCGAGGCCGAGGGCCACGACTTCTTCTCGCTCGGATCGTTCGATGTCTCGAGCGACGGCACGCGCATGCTGTGGGGCGTCGACGTGACCGGCGACGAGCGCTACACCGTGCGCGTCAAGGACCTGACCACCGGTGAGGTGCTGCCGGATGTGCTCGAGGACACGTTCTCGGGGGCGCAGTTCCTGCCCGGGGGCGCACACATCGTCTACACGACCGTGGACGACGCATGGCGGCCGGACCGCGCGTGGCTGCACCCCGTGGGATCCCCGGGACGGGACGACGACCGGGAGATCTACCGCGACGAGGACGAGCGCTTCTGGGTCGGCGCGGGAGTGACCCGCAGCGACCGCTTCCTCGTGCTGCAGTCGGGCTCCTCCATCACGAGCGAGGTGTCGCTCGTGGAGGCGGCGCACGCCACCGATCCGGACGCGTCGCCGACCGTGGTCTGGCCGCGCCGCGAGGGCGTGGAATACGGCGTCGACCACGCCGCGATCGACGGCGAGGACTGGCTCTACATCCTCCACAACGACGGCGCGCTCGACTTCGAACTCGTGCGCGCGCGCGTCGACTCGCCCGATCAGACCAAGACGGTGCTCCCCCACGAACCGGGCCGGCGACTGCTGGACGTCGACTGCTTCCGCGACTTCGCGGTCGTCGAGTACCGGCAGGACGGCTTCCCCCGCGTGGCGGTGCTCGACTACCGCACGCACCAGCTCACCGAGATCCGGTTCGACGAGCCGCTGTACGCCGCCGGCCTGGGCGGCAACCCCGAGTGGGCGCCGCCCGTGCTGCGCGTCGGGCACGCGTCGTTCACGACGCCCGCCGCGGTGTTCGAGTACGTGCTCGAGACCGGCGAGCTCATCCTGCGCCGCCGCGCCGAGGTGCTGGGCGGCTTCGACCCCGACGACTACGCGCAGGCGCGCGTGTGGGCGCCCGCGCAGGACGGCACGAGCATCCCGGTGTCGCTGGTGTGGAAGCGCTCGTTCGGCGAGCCGGGCACCGCACCGCGCCCGGTGCACCTGTACGGCTACGGCTCGTACGAGCACTCGATCGACCCGGCCTTCTCGGTCGCGCGCCTGTCCGAACTCGACCGGGGCGTGGTGTTCGCCGTCGCTCACGTGCGCGGCGGCGGCGAGATGGGCCGGCAGTGGTACGAGGAGGGCAAGCTGCAGTCCAAGCGGAACACGTTCACGGACTTCGTGGACGTCGCCCGTCACCTGGTCGACGGCGGCTACACGTCGCCGGACCGCCTCGTCGCCGAGGGCGGGTCCGCGGGGGGTCTGCTGATGGGCGCCGTCGCGAACCTCGCGCCCGAGCTGTTCGCCGGGATCCTCGCGGACGTCCCGTTCGTCGACGCGCTCACGAGCATCCTGGATCCGTCCCTCCCGCTCACCGTCATCGAGTGGGACGAGTGGGGCGACCCGCTGCACGACCCGGAGGTGTACGCGTACATGAAGTCGTACACGCCGTACGAGAACGTGCGCGAGGGTGTGACCTATCCGCGGATCCTCGCCATGACGTCCCTCAACGACACGCGCGTGCTGTACGTCGAGCCCGCCAAGTGGGTCGCGCGCCTGCGCGAGGTGGGCGCCGACGCGCTGTTCAAGTGCGAGATGGCCGCCGGGCACGGCGGCGTCAGCGGCCGCTACAACTCCTGGCGCGAACGGGCGTTCCAGCTCGCGTGGCTGTTCGACGTCCTGGGCGTCGCCGACGCCTGACCCCTGCATGTCCCACTTCCCGCCGGAATAGCGCTCCGATTCCGGCGGGAAGTGGGACATCAGGCGACCGGAAGTGGGACATCCTCGGTTCGTGCCGACCCGGTGTCCCACTTCTTGTCGCTTTGGGGTGAGGATTCCGACCGGAAGTGGGACATCCGGGCGACCGGCACTGGTCGCTCCCAGGGCGACGGGGGCGGTCTGTTCTCCGAGGATGGCGTCAGGGGCGGTCCCCGCCGGAGGCGAGGGGCCGATCCTCGAGGCATGCGCACGCCCGCTCCCCTGCCTCCGGACGTTCCGTCTGCCTTCGCCGTCGCCGACGCGCAGCGGTGGGGACTGTCAGCGCGCCGACTGCGCGCGAGCGACCTGGAGACGCCGTATCGCGGCGTGCGGCTGCACGGGCGTGTTCCCTCCGGATCGGACGGGATCGCGCAAGAAGCGTGGCGGTACGCGCCGCGCCTGAAGGAGTGGCAGTTCTACAGCCACGAGACGGCGCTCGCGCTCCACGACGTGCCCACCCCGCCGTTTCCGCACCGCACGCGCCTGCACGTGTCCGCGCACCGTCCGCGACGCGAGCCGCGCATCCAGGGTGTCGTCGGCCATCGGCTGCAGACGCGGGCGCCCGCGTGGAGCGTTGACGAGCGCGGCCTCCCGCTCGAGGATCCGGTCCGTGCCTGGCGACAGGCCGGGACGCTCTGGCGTCTGGATGACCTCATCGTCGCGGCGGACGCCCTTGTGACGCCGCAGCGTCGGCTGGCGAGCGTCACGGAGCTGCAAGCCGAGATCGAGGAGATGGGCGATGTGCGAGGCGGCCTGCTGATGCGAGCGCTGCGCGAGGTCCGGGCGGGTTCCGAGTCACCCGGCGAGACGAGGACACGGCTCCTGCTGGTCAGGGCCGGACTGCCCGAGCCCGAGCTCAACATCGAGATCTTCGACGACCGCGGGCTGTTCATCGCCCGGCTCGACATGGCCTACCCGAGGTACCGGGTCGCCGTCGAGTTGGACGGCCGACAGCACGCCGAAGACGCGCGTCAGTTCGCGCGCGACGCGGATCGCTGGGCGGCCATTCGGGCGGCCGACTGGGACCTCGTCCGCATCCTGCAGCACCACACGCGCGGCCCGCGCCCCGAGGCGCCCGCGCTCGTCGCCGCAGCATTGCGCCGCGCTGGCTGGCGGGGCTGAGGATGTCCCACTTCTTGCCGGAATAGCGCCCCGATTCCGGCAGGAAATGGGACATCGGGCGACCGGAAGTGGGACATCCGCGGGGGTCAGCCGAAGAGGGCGGCGGCCTCCTCGTAGCGGGACAGGGGGACGGTGTTGAGCTCGCCGAGGGCGTCGGCGAAGGGGACGCGCACGATCTCGGTGCCGCGCAGGGCCACCATCTGCCCCCAGGCGCCGTCGACGAGCGCGTCGGCCGCGTGAAGGCCCAGGCGCGTGGCGAGCACGCGGTCGAAGCCGGAGGGAGAGCCGCCGCGCTGGATGTGACCGAGGACGGTCGCGCGCGTCTCGATCCCCGTGATCCGCTCGATCTCGGGCGCGAGCACGCCGCTGATGCCACCCAGGCGCGGGCGGTTGAACGCATCCAGCCCCTTGTCGCTGTACGCCTCCTCCTGCCCCTTGAGCTTGAAGCCCTCCGAGACCACGACGAGCGGCGCGCGGCCGCGGTCGTGCGCCGACGACACCTGCTCGCAGATCTCCTCGATCGACAGCGGCACCTCCGGGATGCAGATGACGTGAGCGCCCGCGGCCATGCCCGCGTGCAGGGCGATCCAGCCGACGTGCCGACCCATGACCTCGGCGACCATGCAGCGCTGGTGGGAGTCGCCCGTCGTGCGCAGGCGATCCATCGCCTCTGTCGCGATGTTGACGGCCGTGTCGAAACCGAAGGAGTAGTCCGTGGCGCGCAGGTCGTTGTCGATCGTCTTCGGGACGCCGATCACGTTGATCCCGTCCTTGGCGAGCCTGTCCGCGGCCGCGAGGGTGCCCTCCCCGCCAATCGCCACGATGCCGTCGATCCGGTGGCCGTACAGGGTCTTGGCGATGTTCTCCGCTCCCCCGCGGTCGCCCTCGTACGGATTGGTGCGGCTCGTGCCGAGAATCGTGCCGCCCACCTTCGACAGACCCTTGACCTCGTGACGCGTGAGCGGGAAGAAGTCGGCGTCGACGACGCCGCGCCAGCCGTCGCGGATCCCGACGAACTCGAGATCATAGGTCGTCGTGCCCTTGAGGACGATGCCGCGGATGACCGCGTTCAGACCGGGGCAGTCGCCCCCGCTCGTGAGGATGCCGATCTTCATGATCTCGACACTAGGTCATCCGGACGCGACCCATGCACTCCTCGTTGGTCGCTCCGGGACGGTATGCCGGTCGACCGCCACGAGCGCGGCAGGCGGTGTGCGGGAGGGCGTGTCGCCGCGCCCTCCCGCACGGCTCACGCCGCCCCGAGCGCGCTACGCAGCACGTGCATGAGGGCCGCGAGCTGGACCGAGTCGCTCGAGGTTGCGTCGACGGCCTCGCCGTCGAGGGCGCGGGCCGCCAGACCCTGCTTCTGGTCGATCAGCTCCGCGATCTTCGTGTCGATCGTGTGGGCCGCGATGATGCGCCACGCCGTGACCGGCTCGTCCTGTCCGATGCGGTGCACACGGTCGATCGCCTGGGTCTGCTCGGCGGCCGTCCAGCTGAGCTCCGCGAGCACGACGTTCGAGGCGACCTGCAGGTTCACGCCGACGCCGGCCGCCGTCAACGAGCAGACCGCGATCCCCACGCCGGGATCGTTGTTGAACGCGTCGATCGCCGCCTGGCGGGCGGTCCCGCTCTGCTCACCCCGCACCGACACGCTCTTGACACCCAGCGCCGCGAAGTGCGCCTCCGCCTGATCCATCACGTCGATGTGCTTGGCGAAGAACACGACCTTTCCGACCGAGCGCTGCAGCTGCGCGGCGTAGTCCGCCGCGAGCTGCGCCTTGGCCTGGCCGATCCGGCGCACCATCGCGAAGACGTTGTCGCCCTCGGCGCCGGCGCCCTTCGACTCGTCGAGCTCGCCCTGCGCCACGAGACGCACGATGTCGTCGTCGATCTCGCCCGGGGCCAGCCCGCGGTCGCCGCGCGCGTCGATGATGCGGCGGTAGCGGGCGGCGAGCCGGGAGCCGAGCTCGCGCTCGGCGTCACGGATGCCCCGGCCGAACTCGTCGTCGAGCTGCACCGGGAGGTCCGCCACGAGCTTGTCCGGCAGGTCGGTCGCGACGTCCTTCTTCCGGCGCCGCACGATCCCCATCGAGATCACGGCCTCGCGCGCCTCCGGGTAGAACGCCTTGTCGGCGGGGGTGAGCCCCGTCGCGTCCAGCTTCGCCATGAGCTCGGGGCCGGGCTTGTCGCCGCTCGTCCAGCCGAGGAAGCGCCAGATCGCGTCGAAGTCCTCGACGTCGTTGATCAGCGGGGTGCCGGTCAGCGCCATGAGCAGCGGATCGCCGCCGGGGGTCGTCTCGCGGATGCGCGAGGCGAGCGCCAGCACGTTCTGCGATCGCTGCGACGAGAGGTTCTTGATGAAGTGGGCCTCGTCGACGACCATCCCCCGCAGGCCGATGGTCGCGAGCCAGCCGAGATGGCGGTCGAGGATCTCGTAGTTGATGATGAAGACGTCCGCGAAGGCGTCGATGTCGGCGCCGTCGCCGTTGATCACGGTCGCGCGGCGCTGCGGCGTCCACCGCTCGACCTCGCGGGCCCAGTTCATCTTGACCACGTTCGGGACGACGGCCACGAGCGGATACGCGCCCGCCACGGACGCGGCGAGGACGGATTCGGCGGTCTTGCCGAGACCCGGCTCGTCGGCGAGCAGGAACGTGCGATGTCCGGCCCGGACGGCCTCCAGGAAGCGTGCCTGGTGCGGCATGATCTCCAGGCCCCGGGGCGAGACGCGGTCGAACTCCGGGACATCGGGCAGATCCATGGTCGCCGCGCCGCCCCCGGCCCCCTGCTCGAAGGCCTTGTAGAGCGGGCCCATCAGCTCCCAGTCGTCCAGCCGGCGTCGGGGCGTCGGCCCCCCTGCGCGGCGGGACAGATCGGGCGGCAGGAACGGGTTGCACTCGATGCGCGCCTCGATCTGCGGGGGCGTGACCTGGCGCTCGGCCGCGGCCGGCGGGACGAGCGTCTTCTGCACGACCGGCTTGACGTCTGCGATGACGAGCTCTTCGGGCGGCAGCTCCGCACCCGACTCCAGCAGCCAGTCCCGGCGCATGCGGCGGGCGACCGGCGACGTGGCCTGGTCGACCTCGAGCAGTTGGATGAGCGACGTGTCGCGCGCAGCGGTCTTGGCGAGGATCGTCGCCACGCCGTCGAGGCGCTTGAGCAGCTCGGCACGGGCGGAGTCGGGGATCTCAGGCGCGGCCTTGACCCTGGCGCGCTCCTCGCGCACGAGGAAGGCGATCACCTGGAACTTGACCCGGTTGGTGGGCCCCAGCTTGCCGCGCTGGGCCTTGGCCTCGACCTCTCGGACCTTGCGGGCGAGGATCGGGATGAGGGGGGCCTCGTCGTCGCGGCGCGACGACGAGGACTTCTTGCGCTGTCGCGCGGGTGCCGTGGTCGGCATGCTCCTCCTGAGCGTAGATGCCTTCCGGCCGCAGTTGCTCGGACCTTCCCGTGCGGCCGACCGGTCGAAGTCGTTCGTGGCGTCCTCGGTCGGATCGTGCGGCGACATCGTCGGCCGCGGCTGCCAGACGCTTCCGCGACGCGGCGGTGAGGACGCGGTTCCCGCCCCGCACGCTCAGTGGCCGGCGAGAGGACCTCTCTGACGTCGCTGACGCGTCGTAGGGCGAGGGAACCTCGTGTCCTGTCAGTTTAGAGCATCCGCGGCCCTCGCCGCTGGCAACCGTGGCCCGCTCAGCGGAAGGAACGCAACCGGAGGCTGTTGAGCACCACGAACACGCTCGAGAAAGCCATCGCGGCGCCCGCGATCATCGGCGTGAGCATCCCCAGCGCCGCGAGTGGAATGGCGGCGATGTTGTACCCGAAGGCCCAGAAGAGGTTGCCGCGGATGATCCCGAGCACGCGGCGCGACAGGCGGACCGCGTCGCTCGCCGCGCCGAGGGACTCCCGGACGAGCGCGACGTCGCTCGCGTGCATGGCCGCATCCGTGCCGCCGCCCATCGCGATGCCGAGGTCCGCCGCGGCGAGCGCCGCGGCGTCGTTGATGCCATCGCCCACCATCGCCACGCGCCGACCCTCCGCCTGCAGGCGCCGCACCTCGGCGACCTTGCCCTCCGGAGAGACGCCCGCGACGACCGTGTCGATGCCGACGGCCTCCGCGACGGCGCGCGCGGCTCGCTCGGCGTCGCCCGTGAGCAGCACGACGTCGAGCCCGAGGCGGCGCAGCTCCGTGATCGCTCGCGCACTGTCCTCGCGCACGGTGTCACCCACGAGGAGCGCCGCGCGGGCGGTCGCCGTCATGCCCGGCGCGGACGCCCACCCCACGAGGACCACCGTCGTATCGGCGGCGCGCGCCGCGGCCTGCAGCTCGGCGGGCACGCGGGCGCCCCGCTCACCCGCGAACGCGACGCTTCCTGCGAAGGCCTCGCGTCCCTCGACGACCCCCGTCACTCCCCCGCCCGGGTGGGTGCGGAAGGACGCGGTGCGCGGCACCGCCCCCGCGGGAGCCGCGGCCACGACGGCTCGCGCAATCGGATGCTCCGAGCCGGCCTCGAGAGCGGCGGCCACGCGCAGCGCCTCCTCGGCGGTGACGCCCGCGGCGGGAACGACCTCGCGCAGCGACATGCTCCCGCTCGTCACGGTGCCGGTCTTGTCCAGCACGACCGTGTCGATGCGTCCGGCGGTCTCGATCGCCTCCGGGCCGGTCACCAGGATGCCGTGCTGCGCGCCGCGCCCGGTGCCCACCAGGATCGCGACGGGCGTGGCGAGCCCGAGGGCGCAGGGGCACGCGATGATGAGCACCGCGACAGCGGCGACGAAGCCCTGCTCGAGCGTGTGGCCGGTCGCGACCCACGCCACGACGGTGCCGACGGCGAGCGCGATCACGATCGGCACGAACACTCCCGAGATCCGGTCGGCGAGACGCTGCAGCCGCGACTTGCCCGCCTGCGCGTCCTCGACGAGCGAGGCGATGCGCGCCAGGCGCGTGTCCGCGCCCACCGCGGTCGCGCGGACCACGAGGCGCCCGTCGGTCGCGATGGTGCCCCCCGTGACGGCATCGCCGGGGCCGACCGCGACGGGGACGGGCTCGCCCGTGAGCATGGACGCGTCGACCGCGGCCTCGCCGTCCTCGACCACGCCGTCGGTGGCGATCGTGCCGCCCGGCCTGACGACGAACCGGTCGCCCTCCCGCAGGTGCTCGACCGGCACGGTCGCGGAGTCGCGGCCCTCGTCGTCGGCGAGCACCGCGTCGCGCGCGCCGAGCTCGAGCAGGGCGCGCAGGGCGGCCCCCGCCGTGCGCTTCGATCGCTGTTCGATCAGCCGGCCCAGCAGCAGGAACGCCGTCACGACGGCGGCGACCTCGTAGTACACGTGGCTCCCGCCGGCGATCGTCACCCACACGCTCCACAGCAGCGCCGCGATCGTGCCAAGCGAGATGAGCGTGTCCATGGTCATGGCGCCGTGGAGCGCATTGCGGACCGTGGCGCGGTGGAAGGGCGCCCCGCCCCACACCACGACCGGCAGCGTCAGCGCGAGCATCACCCACTGCCACCCGGGGAAGTGCAGCGGCATGATCATCGACACGGCCAGCACGGGAACGCTGAGGATCGCCGAGACCACGAACCGCGTCCGCAGCGTCGCCCGCCCGGGCACGTCCTCCACGTCGTGCTCGTGGCCGCCGTGCGCCTCGGCACCGCCGCGCACGTCTTCGTGCGCGCCTCCGTGCACGTCTCCGTGGGCCCCCGGCGAAGGATCGGGCGCGGGACGGCGGACCTGCGCGTCGTATCCGGCCGCGCGCACGGCCGCAACCAGCGCGTCATCCGCGACGGGCTCGGGAGCGCGAACGCGGGCCGACTCCGTCGCGAGGTTGACCGACGCCTCCACGCCGGGCACGTGCCGCAGGCGCTTCTCGACCCGCGCCACGCAGCTCGCGCACGTCATGCCGCGGATGTCGAGGACCACGTCCCTCGGCTCGGCGGGGGCGGCGCTCATGCTCGGCCCGCCCACGCGTAGCCGGCCTCGCTCACCGCGTCCGCGACGGCGGCGTCCGGGACATCCGTCTCGGCGTGAACGGTGACGCGCCCGGCGGGCACGTCGACCTCGACCTCGGTCACGCCCGGCAGTGCCCGCACCTCGGCGCCGACGGCGGCGGCGCAGTGCGAGCAGGTCATGCCGCGGACGTGATGCGTGGTGCTGATCATGATGATCCCTTTCGTGGTTCCCGCTTCGTCTTCCCCGGCTCGAACAGGATACCCCCCGGGGGTATTCCCGCGTCAATGCGGCCCCGCGTGACACGCCCTGTGCGACGTAGGCTGGGGGTATGACCAGCGAGCTGACTGAGGCGGCCGTCGCCGCGACGATCGACCACGCGATCCTGAAGCCGGACTTCACGCGCACCGACGTCGACCGGGAGCTCGACGTCGCGGCCGAGTGGGGCGTGTTCAGCGTGTGCGTGCGCCCCTCGGACGTCGCGTACGCGGTCCGCCGGCTCGACGGCACCGGCGTCGCGGTCGGGACCGTCATCGGCTTCCCGCACGGCACGACGTCGACCGCGGCGAAGACCGCCGAGCTCCGCCGGGCGCTCGAGGACGGCGCGACGGAGTTCGACATGGTCGTCCACATCGGGGCCCTGCGCTCGGGCGAGGACGACCTCGTCACCGCGGACATCGCCGCCGTCGTCGAGGCCGCCGGCGGCCGCTCGTCCGATGGCGGCCTGGTTACCAAGGTCATCCTCGAGACCAGCTATCTGGACCTCGAGCAAATCGCCCGGGGCAGCCGCCTCACCGAGGCCGGCGGCGCGACCTTCGTGAAGACCTCCACCGGCTTCGCCGGCGGCGGCGCGACGGCCGAGCACGTCCGCCTCATGCGCGAGAGCGTCTCCCCGGCCGTGCAGGTCAAGGCGTCCGGCGGCGTGCGCGGGCTGGACTCCGCCGTCGCGATGCTCGAGGCGGGCGCGACGCGCCTCGGCACGAGCGCGAGCTCGACGATCCTGGGCGAACTGCGCGCACGCGCGGCGGGCGACACGGCCTCGCGAACCGAGGACACGTCCTCGTACTGACACCGAAGGCGTTCAGCGGCGGGCGGAGGTCTCGGTGAGCGTGCGGCGTGCGAGGGCGACGTCGTCCGACATCTGGGCGATCAGCTCGTCCACGCCCGCGAAGGCCACCATCCCCCGGATGCGCGCGACGAACTGGACCTCGACCTTGCGGCCGTACAGGTCCAGGCCCACCTCGTCGATCACGTGCGCCTCGACCTGGCGCAGCTCGACATCGTCGAAGGTCGGGTTGGTGCCCACGGAGATCGCGGCCGGATAGCGCACACCCGAGCGCAGCACGCCCTCGGGTGTGCGCGCGACGAGCCAGCCCGCGTACACCCCGTCCGCGGGCACGTAGCCCTCGGTCGCCGGCGACATGTTCGCGGTGGGGAACCCGAGCTCCCTGCCGCGCTTGAGTCCGTGCACGACCTCTCCCACGACGGAGGCATAGCGCCCCAGCAGCTTGGCCGCTCGCTCGACGTCGCCGGCGTCGAGGAGCTCGCGGATCCACGTCGACGACACGCGGCGGCCATCCTCGGCGCTCGCGACGTCGGCGACCTCCTCGACCGCGAAGCCCATGTCCTCACCCATGCGGCGCAGCAGCGCCACGTCGCCCGCTCCTCCCCGACCGAACCGGAAGTCGCTACCCACGAGGACGCGCCGCGCCCGCAGCCCGCGCACGATCACGCGCCGCACGAAGGCCTCCGCCTCTTCGGCCGCCAGCTGCTCGTCGAAGCGCAGCATGAGCGTCGCATCGATCCCCGTCCGCCCGAGCAGCTCGACCTTCTGGCCCACTCCGACGAGCGGCCGCGGGCTTCGCTCCGGAGCGATCACCGCCAGGGGATTCCGGTCGAAGGTCACGGCCACCGTGCGCGCATTCGTGGACGCGGCGTCGACCTGCATCTTCTCGATGAGCGCGCGGTGCCCGGCATGCACGCCGTCGAACTTGCCGATCGCGACCACCGTCGGCCCGAAATCGTCCGGGATGTCGGCGACGTCCTCGAACAGGATCATCGCGCCGCCCCTACCGGTGCGCCCGGGACGGCGACGGGTCGGTGCGTCGCCAACCACCACACGCCGAGGAAGGGCAGCACGAGCGGCACCCAGAAGTACCCCGCGCCGTAGGCCGACCACACCGTGTCGTCGGCGTGGAAGAGGTCGGGCACGACGACGCTCAGCGTGCCGACGACCAGGACGCCGACCAGCTCGAACGTCACCGCGGCCCACGCGATCCGGTACCAGCCGGCGCTGCCGGAGAACACCAGGGCGAGGGTCGCGAGGATGTACACGACCGCCGCGAGCGCGGAGAGGACGTACGCGAGGGGAGCCAGTTCGAAGTGCGCAATCATCTGGTAGACCGAGCGTCCGGTCGCGGCGAGCGCGAGCACTCCGTAGACCCACACGAGGATCGATCCGATACCGGTGATGCGGCGGGCGCGCTCGGGTTCTGTCATAGCCGCTCCAGTCTACGGCGGGGCCGAGGACGCGACGGGCGCCGTCCCCCTGACGGCGGCGTCAGGCGATCTGGATGGTCCAGATCACCTGCATTCGCCAGACCATCACGGCGACCGACAGCGCCACGACGCCCATGATCACCGTGCTCCAGCGTCCGCGCTCGACGAGCGCCCAGCCAACGGCCGCGAGCGGCAGCAGTGCGGCGGAGACGAGGTACATCCAGAACTCCAGCACGCTGCCGGTCGGCTCGTTGCCGACGAACGGCGCGACGATCGCGACGACGATCTGCGCCAGCAGGAGCAGCTCGACGAGCGCGAGCGCCCCGACGGTCCAGTCGCTGGGGCGGCGCCCCGCCAGGCCCGCGACGACGCACAGGAGCCCCGCCGCGACGCCGACGATGAGCTGGACGATGGTGAATCCCAGGATCACGACTGCTCCTCCGGCATGTTCATGACGCTCTTGATCGCATCCCCTCTCCGCTCCACGATCCCGACGAGCGCCCCCGAGGGATCGATCGCGGCCGCGAACGCTCCGCCCAGGCGCGCCGCGGCCCCCGCGAGTCGCTTGCCGTGACGCAGGTCCGCGGCCTCCGCGGCGTCCACGTCGAGTCGGCCGAGGACGCGGCCGGCGGCCGCGGCGGGCGGGATCAGCGCCGCGACGGGGTCGCGGTCCGCCGACAGCTCGTCGAGGCTGCGCGCGTCGGCCAGGTCGAAGGGCCCGATGCGGGTCCGCCTCAGCATCGTGAGGTGCCCGCCGACGCCCAGCATCGCGCCCAGGTCGCGCGCCAGGGCGCGGATGTAGGTGCCCGAGGAGCAGTCGACGACCGCGTCGACGTCGATGGCCGCACCGCCGTCGCCGCGGGTCGCTCGGCGCACGTCCCGAACCTCGAAGCGCTCGATCGTCACCTCGCGGGCCTTGAGCGCGACCTCCTGGCCAGCGCGCGCGAGGTCATACGCCCGCTTCCCGTCGACCTTGATCGCCGAGTAGGTGCTCGGCACCTGGGAGATGCGCCCGGTCAGGCGCGCGACGCCCGCGCGGACGGCCGCCTCGTCGACCGCCGCCAGGGCATCACTCGACGCCGTCTCGACGACCTCCCCCTCGGCGTCGTCGGTCGTCGTGCGGACTCCGAGGCGGATCGTCGTCTCGTACGTCTTGTCGAGCCCGACGAGGTAGGTCAGCAGGCGCGTGGCGCCCTCGACACCGAGCACGAGCAGGCCCGTCGCCATCGGGTCGAGCGTGCCGGCGTGCCCGATCTTGCGCGTCCCGAAGGCGCGGCGCGCGCGTGAGACCACGTCGTGGCTCGTGATCCCGCCCGGCTTGTCGACGAGCAGGATGCCGGGAGCGGGACGCATGCCTTCCAGCGTACGCGTCGCGCGCAGCCGTACCGTCGATGTCCCACTTCTCGTCGGTCGGTGTCCCGCTTCCTGTCGCTATCGGGCGCCAGAGCGGCAGGAAGCGGGACATGCACCGGTATCAGCGGACGCGGTCAGGCACAGACCTCGTAGGGCGGCTCCTCGTTCGTCGTGAGGACGACGCTGTAGGCGCCCTCGGTGTCCTCCGAGAACACGAAGTACAGCGCGCCGTCGTCATCGTCGTCGTCCGCGACGCGCAGGAACGACCTGGCCGGGATCGAGGATGCCGATTCCTCGGCTCCCGAGAACTCCGCGAGCACCTCCTCGCGCGTCGATCCCAGCCCCAGGCCGCCGTCGTCGGTGCGCGGCCCGGCACCCGCGGCGTCCACGCCGCCCTCCACGGCGATCGTCGTGATCGGGCCGCTCGCGGATCCGGATTCGCGCGCGAACCACAGCGAGTACGCCTCGCCGGCGCCCTGATAAGACGCGACCCATTCGCAGCTCTCGAGCTGCGTCCATTCGCCCGCGGGCAGCGCGGCCAGCGTCTCAGCGAAGTCGTCGCCGATCTCGAGGGGACCGAGCTCGCCGTCGTCGATCGTCCAGCCCGCCGGATCGGCCGATCCTCCGCCCTGTTCGGTCGCGGGCGGCGACGGCGTCACCATCTCATCGCCGCCGGCGGGAGGATCCGTCGGTGGGATGGTCGTGCCCGGGCCGGCGTCGTCCGCCTGCCCGCAGCCGGCAAGCGCGCTGGCCACCAGCAGCGCCGCGAGCGCCGAACCGGCCGTACGTCCTCGGAAGGTCCTCTGCATGACGTGCCTCCTTCGTGTCGCGTCCTTCGACGCTATCCGCAGGCCCGCCGTCCCGCGAGGGGTTGCGGGCGCGGCGCTCCGGCGTTCCGGCCGGAGCCCCCGGTGTCCGGTCCCGCTCCCGCCGGGCGTCCGCGCCCGGCGGCCCTACGCTGGAGGAATGCCTGAGCTCGTCGTGCGCACCGCGCTGGCCGAGACGCTCGTCCCCTGGTACCGCGCCGCGGCGCGCGAGCTGCCCTGGCGAGCCCCCGGCTTCGGCGCCTGGGGTGTGCTGGTGAGCGAGTTCATGCTGCAGCAGACGCCGGTCTCACGCGTGATCCCCCACCTTGAGGCCTGGCTCGAGCGCTGGCCGACGCCCGCCGCGCTGGCGGCGGACGCGCCGGCGGAGGCCGTGCGCCAGTGGGCCAACCTCGGCTACCCTCGCCGCGCCCTGTGGCTGCATCGCGCCGCGGTCGAGATCCGCGATCGCCATGCCGGTGTCGTCCCGCGCGACGTCGACGCACTGCTCGCGCTCACGGGCATCGGGGACTACACCGCGCGCGCCGTCGCGGTCTTCGCGTACGGCGACAGGCACCCCGTCGTCGACACCAACACTCGCCGCGTGATCGCGCGCGCCGTGCACGCTCGCGCGCAGCCCGGCGCTCCCAGCCGGCGCGATCTGGCCGACATGGACGGGCTCCTGCCCGCCGACGACGAGGCGGCCGCGGTCATGAACGCCGCCACGATGGAGCTGGGCGCCGTCGTGTGCACGGCGCGGTCGCCGCGATGCGGGGAGTGCCCCATCCGCGACGCATGCGCCTGGGTCGCCTCCGGAAGTCCCGCCACGCCCGACGTCCGGCGCCGCCAGGCCCGGTACGAGGGAAGCGACCGCCAGGCGCGCGGCGCCGTGCTGCGCGCCCTGCGGGAGTCGGGGCCGCTTCCTCAGGAGGCGGTGATCCCCGACTGGCCGGACGCGCGCCAGCGCGACCGCGCGATCGCCACGCTGGTCTCCGACGGGCTCATCGAGCCCGAGGACGGCCTGCTGCAGCTGCCGCGAGGATGATGTGCCCTCTTGGGCGCGCGCGCTTGGGCACGGGGGCTTCGGCACGCGAGCGATGACACGGGGGCTTCGGTACGCGGGCGCCGGCGCCCGGCCGGCTCAGTCGTCCTCGTCCTCGCGAGGCTTGACGTACGGGTCGGGCTCGCCCGCGTACTGCGCGTCGGCCGCGAGGCCCTTCACCTGCTCGTCCTGCTCCTGGGCGCGGCGCAGCAGCTCGGAGAGGTGCGAGGCCTCCTCGGGCAGCGCGTCCGGGATGAACTCGAGCGTCGGAGTGAGGCGCGTGTTGAGCTTGCGCCCCACCTCGGTGCGCAGCAGTCCGGTGGCGGCCTTCAGCGCCGCAGCCGTCGCCTCGCGCTCCTCGTCGGTGCCGTACACGGTGTAGAACACCGAAGCGTTCTGCAGATCGCCGGTCACCCGCACGTCGGTGATGGTCACGAATCCGAGCCGCGGGTCGCGCAGCCCCTTCTGCAGCCGCTCCGACAGCACGACGCGGATGCGGTCGGCCACGCGGGCCTGTCGCTCACCAGCCATTCTTCCTCCCAGGGAAAAGGACTCTGCCGGGCAGCGCATGGCCGCCCGGCAGAATCATGATGTCACGCAGATCGCGGTGTCACCGCTGACGCGGGGTGCGTCACGAACGCGGCTTCTCCACCATCTCGGTCGTCTCGATCTCGTCGCCGATCTGGATGTCGTTGAACTTGCCGAGGCCGATACCGCACTCGAAGCCCTCGCGGACCTCGGTGACGTCGTCCTTGAAACGGCGCAGCGACTCGATCGCCAGGCCGTCGACCAGCACGACGCCGTCGCGGATGACCCGCGCCTTCGCGTTGCGCGTGATCGTGCCCGAGCGGACGATGACACCCGCGATGTTGCCGAACTTGGAGGAGCGGAAGACCTCGCGGATCTCCGCGACGCCCGACTGCACCTCCTCGAACTCCGGCTTGAGCATGCCCTTGAGCGACTGCTCCACATCATCGATCGCGTTGTAGATGACCGAGTAGAACCGGATGTCCACGCCCTCGCGCGCCGCGGCCTCGCGGGCCTTGGCATCGGGACGCACGTTGAAGCCGATCACGATCGCGTTGTCGATCGTGGCCAGGTTCACATCCGACTCGGTGATCGCGCCGACGCCGCGGTGGATGATCCGCAGCTGCACGCTGTCGTCGACCTCGATCTTGAGCAGCGACTCCTCGAGCGCCTCGACGGCACCCGACACGTCGCCCTTGATGATGAGGTTGAGCGACTCGACCTTGCCCTCTTCGAGAGCGCGGGTGAAGTCCTCGAGCGACATGCGCTTGCGGGCCTTCGCCAGCTGGGCGTTGCGCTCGACGGCCTCGCGCTTCTCGGCGATCTGGCGCGCGGTCCGGTCCTCCTCCGTGACGATGAACATGTCACCGGCACGCGGGACCGAGTTGAGGCCCTGCACCTGGACGGGACGCGACGGGGCGGCCTCCTCCACGTGCTCGCCGTTCTCGTCGATCATGGCGCGCACACGGCCGTACGCCGTGCCCGCGACGATCGCGTCGCCGACGCGGAGGGTTCCCGACTGGATGAGCACCGTGGCCACCGAGCCGCGACCCTTGTCGAGCTTCGCCTCGATCGCGACGCCTCGGGCAGCCTTGTTCGGGTTGGCCGTGAGGTCCAGGCCCGCGTCGGCGGTGAGCAGCACCGCGTCGAGCAGATCCTGGATGCCGCTGCCCTGACGCGCCGACACGTCGACGAACATCACGTCGCCGCCGTACTCCTCCGCGACCAGGCCGTACTCCGTGAGCTGCTGGCGCACGCGAGCCGGGTTCGCCTCGGGCTTGTCGACCTTGTTCACCGCGACCACGATCGGCACACCGGCCGCCTGCGCGTGGTTCAGCGCCTCGACCGTCTGCGGCATGATGCCGTCGTCGGCCGCCACCACGAGGATCGCGATGTCCGTCACCTGGGCACCGCGGGCACGCATGGCCGTGAAGGCCTCGTGACCCGGGGTGTCGATGAAGGTGATCGCGCGTTCGATCCCCTCGTGCTCGGTCCAGATCTGGTACGCACCGATGTGCTGCGTGATGCCGCCGGCCTCGCCCTCGACCACGTTGGTCTTGCGGATGGCGTCGAGCAGTCGCGTCTTACCGTGGTCGACGTGACCCATGACGGTCACGACCGGGGGACGGATCTCGAGGTCCTCCTCGTTCTCCGCCTCCTCCTCGGCCTCGAGGTTGAGACCGAAGCCCTCGAGGAGCTCCTTGTCCTCGTCCTCGGGCGAGACCATCTGGATCTTGTAGCCGAGCTCGGCGCCCAGCACCTCGAAGGTCGCCTCGTCGAGCGACTCCGTCGCGGTCGCCATCTCACCGAGGTGGAACAGCACCGTCACGAGGTTGCCGGGAAGGACCGACTGACCGGTCAGCGACTCGATCTTGTCGGCGAAGTCCGAGATCGACGCGCCGCGGCGCATCCGGATGACGGTGCTGCCGTCGCCGCGCGGAACCTTGACGCCGCCGACGATCGGCGCCTCCCGCATCTCGAATTCCTGGCGCTTCGCGCGACGCGACTTGCGCTGCTTCGACTTGCCGCCGCCCTTGCCGAACGCGCCGGCCGTGCCGCCGCGACCACGTCCACCGGGGCCGGGACGGCCGGGGAACCCGCCGCCACCGCCGGGACGGAAACCGCCACCGGCACCGCCGCCACCGGCACCGCCGGGACGACCGGCGCCACCGGGGCGCTGCTGGAACGGAGCGCCGGGACGCCCACCGCCGCCGCCACCACCGGGACGACCGGGTCGACCGGGACCACCGGGACGCGGAGCGCCGGGACGCGGCGCCCCGGGACGCGGCGGCTGGGGCTTCGGGATGTTGCCCGGCGTCGGGCGCTGACCCATGCCCTGTGCCGACGCGAAGGGGTTGTTACCCGGACGCGGACCGGCGGGACGCTGGCCCATGCCCTGCGACGACGAGAAGGGGTTGTTGCCCGGTCGAGGACCGGCACCGCCCGGACGCGGAGCGCCGGGACGCGGACCGCCGGGCTTGGGCGCCGCCTCGGCGGCGGGCTTCTGCGCGCTCGGCGCGGGGGCCGGCGCGGGAGCGGGAGCCGGCGCGGCCGGCTTCTCCTGCTGCTGCGGGGCCGCGGGCTTGGCCGGCGCGGCCTTGCCGGGAGCGGCCGGCTTGCCGGGCGCCGCGGGCTTGGCAGCCGAGGGACGCGCCGGGCCGGGACGGCCGGGCTTCGCGGGCGTCGCGGCCGGCTTGTCCGCCGGCTTCGCGGCACCTTCGGCCTCGAACGCCGCGCGCAGCTTGCGCGCCACCGGCGGCTCGACGGTCGACGACGGGCTCTTCACGAACTCGCCGAGCTCCTTGAGCTTCGCCAGGGCGACCTTGCTGTCGACGCCGAGTTCCGCGGCGATCTCATGTACGCGTGGTTTTGCCACAATTCTCCTGTCTGGGCAGCCTGCCCCAGACAGGGCAGACCTCTAAAGGCGGACGGGTCTCATTTCGAGCCGTTCACTTTGTTTCCATAGCCGTTCAGCCGTTTCTCGAGGGTCTGCGTGTCAAGCGGGCCTGACACACGCAATGCTCGTCCGAAGGCGCGGCGCCTGAGGGCGTTCTCCGCGCACTCGCGATCCGGATGCAACCACGCGCCCCTCCCTGGCAGCGATCCCCTCTCGTCGACGACGAGCCGGAGATCCTGCGCGACCACTCGGATGAGAGCGGATCGGGGGGCACGCGTGCGACAGCCGACGCACGTTCGTACGGGTTCCATCCTACACCTCGTGTCTCTCATGGACTCTCCCCGCGAGGCGAGGCACCCGCACGCTCGCTACGCTCTGTTCTTTTTTCCTCCCACGCGTCGGACCCCAAGGGGCCGCTCCGCGAGGGAGGCGCTTCCGCTTCGCTCCAGCGCGCCGGCGCTGCGCGCCTGGTGGCGGGCGCACTCGCGCCCGCACGCTCGCTACGCTCGCACGGGGTTGAGGTTGCCGTCGAGTGGGTGTGGCTACTCGGACTCGAGGATGCTGTCGGGCTGGATGTCGATCTTCGCGCCCGTGAGCTTGGCCGCGAGGCGGGCGTTCTGGCCCTCCTTGCCGATCGCGAGCGACAGCTGATAGTCGGGCACGAGCGCGCGGACGGCCTTCGTGGTCGCGTCGAGGACGAAGCTCGAGGTGACCTTGGCGGGCGACAGCGCGTTCGCGACGAACTTCGCCAGCTCGGGGTCGTAGTCGACGATGTCGATCTTCTCGCCGCTCAGCTCCTCGGTCACGGCGCGCACGCGCCGTCCGAGCTCGCCGATGCACGCGCCCTTGGCGTTGATCGTCGGATCGTTGGCCTTGACCGCGATCTTCGTCCGGTGCCCCGCCTCCCGCGCGAGCGACGTGATCTCCACGAGGCCCGCGGCGATCTCCGGGACCTCCAGCGCGAACAGCTTGCGCACCAGTCCGGGATGCGTCCGCGAGACCGTGATGGACGGCCCCTTCGTCCCCTTGGACACGCTCGTCACGTAGACGCGGAGACGAGAACCGTGGCGGTACTCCTCGCCGGGCACCTGCTCCTCCGGCGGCAGGATCGCCTCGACGGAGCCGAGGTCCACGTGGATCATGCGCGGGTTCGGTCCCTGCTGCACGACCCCCGCGACGATGTCGCCCTCCTTGCCGCGGAACTCGCCCAGCACGGCGTCGTCGGCGATGTCGCGCAGTCGCTGGCTGATGACCTGCTTGGCGGCGAACGCCGCGATCCGCCCGAAGTCGTCCGGCGTCGTCTCCTCCTCGCCGATGACCGCGCCGGAGTCGTCGAGCACGGGCACGAAGATGCCCACGTGGCCGGTCTTGCGGTCGAGCTGAGCGCGGACACCCTGGGGCACCTCGCCGCTCTGCGAGACATGCTTGCCGTAGGCGGTGAGGATCGCCTGCTCGATGATCCGTACCAGCTCGTCGAAGGGGATCTCCTTCTCGCGTTCGACCGTGCGCAGCAGCCCCAGATCGATGTCCACAGCGACCTCCCTATTCAGCTCTCACCGGCATACGTCCCGCCGATATCCCCCTGACATTACCCGACGACGACGATCCGCATGCTGTGAGTCGGCGCGCCGCCCCGGCGCCTACCGGGTGACGCGGTTCAGGAACGCGACGGTCGAGTCGAATGCGCGGCGGGCGTCCTCGAAGTCCAGGTGGAACTGGTACTCGTGCGGGAGGGACGGCACGTGGTCGCCGGGGTAGAAGAGGGTCGTGACATCGACGCCGAGACGCTCCAGCCGCGCGGCGAACGGGCGGGACTGGCCGGCCGTGAGCGTGTCCCCGTTGCCGCCGGAGATCCATGCGCGGGGAAAGTTCTCGTCGACCCAGTCGACGGTCGACATCCGGCGGTCGCCCTGCGAGTCCTGCCAGCCGCGGCCCAGATACGCGCGCAGCGCGATCCGGAAGCCCCAGCCGGTGACTCCGGGCGCCCGGGGGATGTCGCTCACGTCGTAGATCCCGCAGTTCAGCACGACCCCGCGCAGCTGCTCGGGCTGCAGGGCCGGGCGGACGCCGACCTCACGCGCGTAGTCGGGCCGGGTCGTGACGACGGCCAGCTGGCTGGCGAGGTTGGCTCCCGCCGAGTCGCCCGCGAGCACGATGCGCGCCGGATCGACGCGGAACTCCCGTGCGCGCGCGACGAGGAACCCGAGCGCGGCGTTCACCTGCGCCAGGGCCGACGGATACGGGCTCTCGGGAGCCACGCCGTAGCTCACCGCGACGGCCGTGTACCCCTCGGCCGCCAGCATCCGCGCGTACGGACGGACGTCCTCCTTGGACCCGGAGATCCATGCGCCGCCGTGGATCCACACGACCGTCGCTCGCGGATCTTCGTCAGCCCCGGGCGAGAACACGTCCAGGCTGGTGCGCGCTCCGGCGCCGCCGTAGACCACGTCGAGCGTCTCCCGGAGGCCCCCGGCCGGCTCGTACGCGGCCATCTCCGCGGCCGTGGCGCGCGCGCTCTTCTCGAAGATCGCACGGATGAGCATCGCGGCCGGCCACGGCGAGGCGAGCGCCGCCCCCGCGGCGCCGGCCGCACCGAGGGCGAGCGCCGTCAGCGGAAGAACCCGGGACGGACGCCGCTGTCCCGGAAGCCGCCTGCGATCCGCCGTGCCCACGCCGTCACGATAGCGGGTGCGACCGCAGCGGGACCAGCGCTGCGCGGGCGCCTCAGCGGGCCGTCAGCCGCGCGACCGCGTCCGCGGCGGGCACGGTCTCGCGCTCGCCGGAACGACGATCCCACAGCTCGACCTCGCCGTCGGCCGCGCCGCGACCCACCACGAGCAGGCGCGGCACTCCGATCAGCTCGGCGTCGCCGAACTTCACCCCGGGCGACGCCTTCGGACGGTCGTCGAACAGCACGTCGAGACCGGCGGCCTCGAGCTCACCGATCACCGACTCGGCGAGGTCGTACGCCTCCGCGCCCTTGCCGGTCGCGACGACGTGGACGTCGAACGGGGCCACCGACTCGGGCCAGATGAGCCCGCGATCGTCGTTGAACAGCTCGGCGATGATCGCGAGGATGCGGGTGACGCCGATGCCGTAGGAGCCCATCGTGACGGTGACGAGCTTGCCGTTCTCGTCGAGCACCTTCAGCCCCAGCGCCTCGGCGTACTTGCGCCCGAGCTGGAAGACGTGGCCGATCTCCATGCCGCGCGCGAGCGTGACCGGCCCGGAGCCGTCCGGCGCCGGGTCGCCCTCGCGCACGGCGGCGACCTCCACGAAGCCGTCGGCCGTGAAGTCGCGGCCCGCGACGAGCGAGTGCACGTGCTTCTCGTGCTGGTTGGCCCCGGTGATCCAGCTCGTGCCGTCCACGACCCGTGGGTCCAGGAAGTAGCGGATGCCGGTGGCCGACTCCTCGCCGAGGATCGGGCCGGTGTCGGACCACGGCCCGATGTAGCCCCGGACCAGCAGCGGGTGGCGCTCGAAGTCCTCGTCGGTCGCCGCCTCGACCTCGGCGGGCGCGAACGCGACCTCGGCGCGCTTGGGGTCGATGTCCCGATCGCCGGGGACGCCGACGACGACGACCTCGCGGGTCCCGTCCAGGTGCGTCAGCGCGAGCACCACGTTCTTGAGCGTGTGCGCCGCCGTCCACGCCCCCGTCGCCGGCTTGTCGAGCACCGCGTTGGCGTGGTCGACGAGCGTCTGGATCGTGGGAGTGCCGGGCGAGTCGAAGATCGCGGGCGCCGGCTGCCCGTCGAACGGGATCGGATCGGGCGCGACGGTCGTGAACGCCTCGACGTTCGCGGCGTACCCGCCCTCGCTGCGCACGAAGGTGTCCTCGCCGACGGGCGTCGGGTGCAGGAACTCCTCGCTGCGCGAGCCGCCCATGGCGCCCGCGTCGGCCTGCACGATCACGTACTCCAGGCCCAGGCGCTGGAAGATCCGCTCGTACGCGTCGCGCTGTGCCTGGTACGACGCGTCCAGGCCCTCGTCCGTGTAGTCGAACGAGTACGCGTCCTTCATCGTGAACTCGCGACCGCGGAGGAGTCCGGCGCGCGGCCGCGCCTCATCCCGGTACTTGTCCTGGATCTGGTAGATCGTCAGCGGAAGGTCCTTGTACGACGAGTACAGGTCCTTCACCAGCAGCGTGAAGACCTCCTCGTGCGTGGGCGCGAGCAGGTAGTCGGCACCCTTGCGGTCCTTGAGCCGGAACAGCGCGTCGCCGTACTCCTCCCACCGCCCCGACGCCTCGTAGGGCTCGCGCGGCAGCAGCGCGGGGAAGTGCACCTCGTACGCGCCGGCCGCCGCCATCTCCTCGCGGATGATCGTCTCGAGCCTGGCCTTCACCCGCAGACCGAGCGGCAGCCACGCGAACACACCGGGCGCCTGCCGCCGGATGTACCCGGCGCGGACCAGCAGCCGATGGCTCGTGACCTCGGCGTCGGCCGGGTCCTCGCGGAGCGTGCGGAGGAAGAAGTGCGAAAGACGGGTGACCACGAGCGTTCAGTCTAGGCCCGCACGCGGCTCACGCGCGGCCCCGGCCGGACCGGCCCGCTCACCGGCGCTCGATCGCGCCGGCGTCCGCGAGAGCCGTGATCGTCGTGCGCGCCGCCGCGAGCAACTCCTCCGCCGTCGACTCGCTGGTCCCACCGACGGTGATCCGGCTCTCCCCCACGACGAGGACCGCGGTCAGGAACCGGCCGGGGACGAGATAGGCGGCGTCGGCTCCGTCCACGCTCACGGACTCGGCGTCGCCGAGCTGATCATCGGTGGGCGCGCCGACGTCATGCTGAAGCCAGGCGTGGAAGGAGAAATACGGCTCGTAGCGCACCCAACCGCACAGCAGCATGAGACCGGTGTCCTCCAGTGCCTGCCACGTCGGTCCACCGGGCGCCGTATCGGTCGGTATGCCCGCCTCCGCCCCGGGAAAGTCGCGTCGCACGCCATCCGTCAACTCATCACAGGTGACGCGCGGCCACGCGGAATGTCGTTGCACGATCGGGCCGCCGTCCGCCGCAAGACGCCCGGCGATGTCGTCCAAGAGCTCGCCCGTGACGCGCTGTGCCTCGGGCGCGCCCATCTCCGCGAGTGCTGCCCACGACACCCGGATCCAAGCGCCGGCCCTCACCAGCGCTGCATCACAATGCAGTGTGTGGCCACCGCGCCCATCCGGCACGCACTCGGCTGCGGTGTCCGCTGCGCCGTGCCGAAGGAGGGTAACCGGCAGAGCCGTCACCTCCAGGGAGCGCGGGACTTCATTGTTGTCGCCCCTCGCCCATACGCACCACAGCGTCTTGCTCGCCTCGAGCGACGCGGCGAAGTCGGGTACGAATTGGTCATCCAAGTCCGCGGAGGCTGCAAGGAGCTGGACGTCCGTTCCGAGGAACTCGCTCACCTCCTGCTGCGAGAACAGCCTCGTGCAGTCGCCGTCGAACGCGGCGCGCTCGGCGCGGACCGGTTCCGGCGAGGGGCTCGGTAAGGGCGCGGCGGACGCGGTGGGCGCCACCGTCGGAGCCGACGGGCTCGGCGACGCGGCGGGCTCGACGGGCGTCGCGCACGCCGAGAGGAGGAGAGCGAGGCCGGCGAGGAGGGCGGGCGCGAGGCGCCGTGCGCGGCGCGGGGAGGGGATCACGCCTTCACCCTAGGGTTCGGCGACGACGCGCTGGATAACGAATCCGACACGTCGCCCCCGCCCCTCCACGGCACGCGGCTCACGCGCGGCCGATGATGTTGACACCGAGCATCGCGAGCACGCCGAACAGCACGCCCCACAGGATGATCGAGATCGTCTGCCAGAGGATCACGGCGTTGCGGGAGGCGCCGAAGCCGACGATCGCCGCCGACGTGATCTGGCTGGGCAGGACCAGCTGGCCGAGCAGGCTGACGCCGGCCACGCCGTAGCGGTCGAAGCGCTCCTTGAGGCGCTGGCGGCGCGGCGACAGTGCCGGTGCCTCGCGGCCCTTGGTCGCCGCCTGCCGCACGCCGTGCGCCGTGAAGACGAAGGCGAGCATCGAGATGACGTTGCCCACGATCGCGGCGGGGATCGCCACCCACGGCGACAGGCCCGCCACGATGCCGATGACCGAGCCGAGGTACGACTCGACGAACGGAATGGCCCCCAGCAGGATGATGCCCAGCCACTGGACGGCGGCGGGAAGGGACTCGGCGAAGGACTGCAGCTGATCGAGCACGGGAAGGGTCTCCTGTCGGTCGGTGGTTCGCCCTCGACGCTACGGCGCCCCGTGTCTCCACGCCTCCCCCGCGCGGCGGATCCCGCATCCGACCCGTGGCCGATCGCGGCCGGAGCCGAGTGCCCGGCGCAGGGCCACGTCGCTACGCTCGGAGCATGAAGTTCAGTCTCTGGCTCCCCGCGAACCTCCCCTGGCGGGATCTGCACGCCGCCGCGCTCCACGCGGCGAGCACCGCGGCAGGACCCGGATGGCGCGGCCTGTGGCTCGAGGACCACTTCATGGACAACGCGCCCGAACCCAACGACGGCGCGCGCGGGGAGGCGCTGACGCAGCTGACGGCCATCGCGGCGACCGTGCCGGACCTGCGCATCGGGTCCCTCGTGCTCGGCAACACCTACCGCCATCCCGCCGTGGTCGCGAAGCAGGCCGCGGCCCTCAGCGACATCTCGGACGGCCGGTTCGTGCTGGGGCTCGGGGCAGGGTGGCAGGAGAACGAACACCGCGCGTTCGGCATCGAGTTCGGGGACGTGCCGAGCCGGATCCGCTGGTTCCGGGAGGCGCTCGAGGTCATCACCCGGCTGCGCGACGACGAGTTCAGCGATTTCTCGGGCGAGCGCTACCGGCTCGAGCGCGCCTCGCTGAATCCGAGACCGCACCCGACGCTGCCGATCCTGATCGGCGGCAAGGGCGAGAAGGTGATGCCCAAACTCGTCGCCCGCTACGCCGACGAGTGGAACATGTGGGCCACGCCCGACCTGTTCACGGCGAAGAACCGGATCTTCACCGCCGCCCTCGAGGACGCCGGGCGCGACCCCGCCTCGCTGTGGCGCACGACACAGGCGCTGGTGTTCTTCGACGACGCCGAGCGCGCGGCCGAGATCAGGGCGAAGGGCCGACCCGCGATCGGCGGCTCGGCGCAACAGCTCGTCGACACGATGGCGGCGTACGCCGAGGCCGGCGTGGACGAGTTCATCCTGCCGCTGACGTCCGTGCGGGACGTGGCCGGGCTCGCCGACCGGGGCGACCGCTTCCTGGCGGAGGTTGCGGCGCACGTCGGGTGAGCCCGGTCCCCCGCTCCGCCGGCCGGCGGATCCGCTTCGTCAGAGCTCGAACGTCGCGACGATCGCGGCCTCGACCTGGATCTCGGGCGTGGTGTAGGCGGGGCCGGCGGCCTCGGCGCGAGCCAGCATGGGAAGCCCCGGCCCGCCCCCGTGGACGGCGCGTTCGGCGACGCTCACGAGCGTCGGTTCCGTCGGCCCGCCGGGCCGGATCGCCGCCGCGTACGACCGCGCGCGGCGCATCGCATCGTCCACCGCGCGCCCGCGCGCCGCGTCGAGGAGCGCCTCCCGACTCTCGGGCGACAGGTCCCACCGCACCGGCTGCACGCCGACGCCGGCCCGCACCGCGAAAGCGCCGACGTCGGCGGCGAGCGCGTCGAGGTCGACGTACGTCACGGTGATGGTCGAGGTGACGTGATGGATCGGCGGGCCCTGTCGGTCCGGCCCCGTGTGAGGTCGCTCGGTCCAGGCCCACGGGCTGCCGGCGTCGAAGGCCGACGCCACGCCGGCATCGCGCCGTCCGCGGGCGATGCCGGCGAGTTCGTTGTGCAGCGCCGCGTGCCGCGCGACGACGTCATCGCGGTCGGCGCCCTGCGCAGCGACGTCGAGCGCGAGAGCGCCGCGCTCGGCCGGCTGAGCGAGCACGTGCGTTCCCTCGACCGTGATGGTGACCATGGCCGGAGCCTATCCGCGGCACGCGACGCCTTCCAGCGCTTCCCGCCCGGAGCCCGAGCCGTTTCCGTACCGGTACCATTTCGGTACCATGGGCGCATGGCCACCAACCTGCGTCTCCCGCCCGAGCTCGACGAGGCCCTCGCCACGATCGCCGCGGCCGAGCGCACATCCAAGCACGCGCTCATCGTGAGCGGCGTCGAGCAGCTCGTGCGCGAGCGCCTGCAGCGCGCGCAGCTGAGACGCGATTTCGAGCAGCTCGTCGCTGAGGAGGCGGAAGTGCTCCGCCGACTCGAAGACGCCTGATGATCCGCTATATGACGCTGGACGACGCGCTCGCGGTCGTGGAATGGCTCGGATTCCATGTCCGAGACGCGGGGCTGCTGGCGTCGGCGGTGGCACGACCCGAGGCAGGGTTCGGCGGCACGGACGTCTACCCGACGCTGGCTGAGAAGGCCGCAGCCTTACTCGAGTCGCTCGCGCGCAACCACCCGCTCGTCGACGGCAACAAGCGCACCGCCTGGATGCTGACGCTGCACTTTCTGGCACTCAATGGGGTCAGGCACACGTTCACCACGGACGAGGCCTTCGACTACGTCGTGGGAGTCGC
This sequence comes from Microbacterium album, assembly GCF_014643695.1. Taxonomy (GTDB): domain Bacteria; phylum Actinomycetota; class Actinomycetes; order Actinomycetales; family Microbacteriaceae; genus Microbacterium; species Microbacterium album. The sequence goes on from NZ_BMJY01000010.1 coordinate 88,877, forward strand.
CAGCGGCGCCATCGATCTCGAGCGCTCCGCCACCATGCTCACGGAGCATCTCGCGCCCCGCTGAAGCGGCGTCAGGCCGTGACGACCTGCGCGGTGCCCAGGGGGGCGTCCGGGCCCATCTCGGCGGCGATGCGGTTGGCCTCCTCGATGAGGGTCGCGACGATCTCCGACTCGGGCACGGTCTTGATGACCTCGCCCTTCACGAAAATCTGCCCCTTGCCGTTGCCGCTGGCCACGCCGAGGTCGGCCTCGCGCGCCTCGCCTGGTCCGTTGACGACGCAGCCCATGACCGCCACGCGCAGCGGCACGGTCATGTCCTTGAGACCCTCGGTGACGTTGTCGGCCAGGGTGTAGACGTCCACCTGGGCTCGTCCGCACGACGGGCACGAGACGATCTCGAGCTTGCGCTCGCGCAGGTTGAGCGACTGCAGGATCTGGTGGCCGACCTTGACCTCCTCGGCCGGCGGCGCCGACAGGGACACGCGGATCGTGTCGCCGATGCCCTCGGCGAGCAGGATGCCGAACGCCGTCGCGCTCTTGATCGTGCCCTGGAACGCGGGTCCGGCCTCGGTCACGCCGAGGTGCAGAGGCCAGTCGCCCCGCTCGGCGAGCAGGCGATACGCCTTGACCATCACGATCGGGTCGTTGTGCTTGACCGAGATCTTGAAGTCGTGGAAGTCGTGCTCCTCGAACAGGCTCGCCTCCCACACGGCCGACTCCACGAGCGCCTCCGGTGTGGCCTTGCCGTACTTCTCCAGCAGCCGGCGGTCGAGAGAACCCGCGTTGACGCCGATGCGCAGCGACACGCCGGCCGCCCGCGCGGCCTGGGCGATCGCGCCCACCTGGTCGTCGAACTTGCGGATGTTGCCCGGGTTCACACGCACGGCGGCGCAGCCGGCGTCGATCGCCTGGAAGACGTACTTCGGCTGGAAGTGGATGTCCGCGATGACCGGGATCTGGCTCTTCTTCGCGATGATGTGCAGCACGTCGGCGTCGTCCTGGCTGGGCACGGCGACGCGCACGATCTCGCAGCCCGACGCCGTCAGCTCGGCGATCTGCTGCAGCGTCGCGTTGATGTCGGTCGTCGGCGTCGTCGTCATGGACTGGACGCTGATGGGCGCGTCGCCGCCGACGAGGACCTTGCCCACCCGGATCTGGCGGGACTTCCGACGGGGGGCGAGCGTTTCGGGGACGCGGGGGATCCCGAGATTCACGGCAGGCACGCCCTCCAGGGTACGCCGCCTCGCGGTGAGGGGGCGCCGCGCTGTGGTACGTTCACAGCATGCTCGCGAACCGCACCGGCTGGTGGCCCGCCTCCTAGGCGGCGCTTTCGCGAACCACGAACCGACCGCCATCCCCGTCACGGGGCGGGCGGTCTTTCTGCATGGCGGCCGCCCACCCCGTCGAAGCGCCACCGCCGAGGAGACCCCCATGACCGGCACCGCCGACCTGATCGCCCGCCTGGCCGCCGACCCCGAGTCATCGTTCGCGTTGATCGCGCGCGACGAGCCGGACACCGGAGCGGTCGAGGCGGTCGAGGTCCTCACGGGCCCGATCGCCGACGTCGAGCTGCTGGCGGACATCCCGCTGCACGATGAGACCGGTGCGCCCCGCGAGGTGCTCGCGCTCGTGCCGTACCGGCAGGTGCGCGAGCGTGGCTTCGAGGCGCACGACGACGGCGTGCCGCTGCGGTGTCTGCTGGTCGAGTCGCGAGCGACGGTTCCGCTCGCGGACGTGATGGCGTCTCTCCCGACCGAGCCCGTCCCGCTGCACGACGCCGGGTTCGACGTCGACGACGAGGAGTACGCCGACATCGTGCGGCGCGTGATCGCCGACGAGATCGGACGCGGGCAGGGCGCGAACTTCGTGATCCGCCGCGACTACGTCGCACGCGTCGACGCCGAGCCGCGTCACGCCGCGCTCACGTGGTTCCGCGCGCTGCTGGAGCACGAACGGGGCGCCTACTGGACGTTCGCGGTCGTCACGCCCGACTACATCGCCGTGGGGGCGAGCCCGGAGGCGCACGTGAGCGCGCAGGCCGCCGGCGCCGGCACGGCCGGCACGGTGACGATGAACCCCATCTCCGGCACCTTCCGCCACCCCGCAGGCGGCGCGACGGTCGAGACGCTCGCGGAGTTCCTGACCGACACCAAGGAGACCGAGGAGCTCTTCATGGTCGTCGACGAGGAGCTGAAGATGATGAGCGCCGTCTGCAGCGACGGCGGCCGCATCACGGGCCCGCACCTGAAGGAGATGTCGCGGCTCACGCACACCGAGTACATGCTGCGCGGTACGAGCCGGCTCGATCCGCGCGAGATCCTGCGCGAGACGATGTTCGCCCCCACCGTCACGGGTTCGCCGATGCAGAACGCGTGCGCGGTCATCCGCCGCCATGAGCGCGTGCCCCGCGGCTACTACTCGGGCGTCGCCGCGCTGTTCACGCCGCGCGAGGGCGGCGGCCACGACCTGGACGCGCCGATCCTGATCCGCACGGCCCACCTGGTCGACGGACAGCTGCGCGTGCCCGTGGGCGCGACCCTGGTGCGGCACTCCGACCCGTACGGCGAGGTCAACGAGACCCACGGCAAGGCCGCGGGCGTGCTGGGCGCGATCGGCGCGGTGCCCCGCGACACCACGCCCGAGGACCCGGATGCCCCCGCCCCGCGTCGGCCGCTCGCGGAGGATCCGCGCATCGCGGAGCTGCTCGCCTCGCGCAACGCGCGGCTCGCCCGGTTCTGGCTCGACCCGCAGGACCCGGTGCCCGGTCCGCTCACGGGCCGATCGGCTCTGGTCGTGGACGCGGAGGACCGTTTCACGACCATGCTCGCGCACCAGCTGCGGCACCTCGGCCTGGACGTGCGCATCGCGCACTGGTCGGAGCCGACCGACGCCGAGGTGGACGCCGCCGAGCTCGTCGTCGCCGGTCCCGGCCCCGGCGACCCGCGGGACGGACACAGCGCTCGCATCGCGCGCATGCGGCACATCGTCGGCCGACGCCTGGAGACCGGCGCGCCGCTGCTGGCCGTGTGCCTGAGCCACCAGATCCTGAGCGACCGGCTCGGGATCGGGCTCACCCCGCTCGCGAGCCCCCACCAGGGGCTGCAGAAGACCGTGGACGTGTTCGGCGAGCCGGCCTCGATCGGGTTCTACAACACGTTCACGGCGCGCGTGCTGCCGGGCGTCGCTCGACTCACCCCGAGCGAGACGCGCTGCGGCGACGTCGGCACGGTCGAGGTCGCCGCGGACGACTCCGGCGACGTCTACGCCCTCCGTGGCCGCGGCTTCGCGTCCGTGCAGGGCCACCTGGAGTCGATCCTGTCGCGCGACGGCATGCGCACCCTGGAGCGCCTGGTCACCCACGCCCTCGCCTGATCCGCAGGCCGCGGCCCTCCGGCTGCGGCGGATCAGGAGCCGCGGCGGCCCGCCCGACGGGAGCGCTCCGGGGGCGCCGGCCGGGGACGTTCCTGCGCGAGCACGACGCCGGCCAGCACGAGCACCCCGCCCACGACCTGCGGCACCGTGATCGCCATGCCGAGCAGTACCGTGGCGATCGCCGTGAACACCGTGATGAGGTTGAGGGAGACGCCGGCCTGGGCGGGCGGCACGTGCTGCAGCGCGTAGTTCCACAGCACGTACGACACGATCGACGGGAACACCGCGATGTATGCCAGCGACCACGCACCGGCGGTCGTCTGCGGCAGACTCAGCCCCTGGGCCAGGACGAACGGCGTCAGACAGACGGCGACGATCAGTCCCTGCACGGCCACGGCCGAGATCGGCGGCAGGCGCGGGCCCGAGCGGCCGATGATCGTGTAGGCGGTCCAGGCGATGATCGCGCCGAGCATGATCAGGCTGCCGATCCGCGGCGGGTGCTCCAGGATGGCCAGCGGACGCCCGCCGGAGACGATCCAGAGCACTCCCGCGAGCGCGAGCAGGATCCCCGCCACACCGCGCCAGCCCAGCCGCGCGCCGAGGAACACGACCGCGGCGATCGCGATGAGCGCGGGGTTGAAGGCGTTGATGAGCGAGAGTTGGAACGGCGTCTCCGTGTCGAGCGCCGCATACAGCAGCAGGTTGTAGCCGGCGACACCGATGAGCCCCAACAGGGCCAGCCGCGGCCACGACTGCAGCACCGCTCGCCAGTCCGGACGCTCGACGAGCTGGGCGATCGCGAACAGGGGCGCCGTCGCCAGCACCCATCTCATCCACGTGAGGCTGACCGGATCCGTCTCGGCGACGGCGATCACTCCGAGCAGGTAGTTGCCCGCCCACGACAGCGTCGCTCCCACAAGGGCGAGGTAGCCGAGGGTGCGCCGCCGCGCGTCGGTGGGGACAGCGGCGTTCCGGGACATCCGGCTCAGTCTAGGGCGCAGCGCCCGGCGCCGACCCGCGGGGCGCCGGGGCGTCAGCCGCCGACGAGGCGGATGGGGTTGAAGATGTCGGCGGCGAACAGCAGCGCGGCCATGCCGATCAGGAGCGCGACGACGAGCAGCGTCACGGGGACCAGTCGCGTCGCGTCGGTCGGCGCCGGCGGCGGACGCCGGAAGAGCTTCGCCCATGCGCGCCGGATCCCGTCCCACAGGGCGATCGCGACGTGCCCGCCGTCGAGCGGCAGCAGCGGGATGAGGTTGAAGACGAACAGCGCGATGTTGACGGCTCCGAGCAGTCCGATCATCACGGCCACGCGGTCGACGATGGGCGCCTCGGTGGCGGCGACCTCGCCCGCCAGCCGCCCCACGCCGATGACGCTGAGCGGGCCGTCGGGATCGCGTTCCTGGCCCGTGAACAGGTCGACGGCGGTGTCCCAGAGCCGCGCGGGCAGCTGCGCCACGATGCCGGTGACGAGCCCGACGTTCTCGAACGCGGCCTGCGGGCCCGCCCACAGCGGCTGGGCCACGCGCTCCGCCGCGGGGCTCAGCCCCGCGAAGCCGACCTCGTCGACGACCGTCCGCCCCGCGGCGTCCACGTACTCATTCTGGGCGAGGACGGGCGTGAGCTGGAGCGTGCGCTCCGAGCCGTCCCGCTCCACGACCACGGGGATGCGCTGTCCGGGGTGCTCCCGGATGATGGCGGAGGCCTCGGCGAAGGTCGACACAGGGCGGCCCGCGAGCGACACCAGCTCGTCCCCCGGCTGCAGCCCCGCGGCACTCGCGGGCGACGGCGGATCGCCGGGCCCGCACTCGGTCGCGGCGGCGTCCGCCGGCAGCACGCACTCCGACACGGAGGCGACGGTGGTGGTGTGCTGCGGCATCCCGAGGCCGCTGTACAGCACGGCGAAGAGCACGATCGCGAGCAGCAGATTCATGAACGGCCCGCCGAGCATCACGACGATGCGCTTCCACACCGGCAGCCGGTAGAAGGTGCGCGAATCGTCGACGCCCTCGAGCGTCTCCGCGTTGGCGTCGCGGGCGTCCTGCACGAGCGTGGCGAACAGGCCGCCGCCGGCCCTGCCGTCGTCGCGGGCGCGCGGGTACATCCCGGACATCGAGATGAAGCCGCCCAGGGGGAGCGCCTTGATGCCGTACTCGGTCTCCCCGATCCGCCGCGACCAGAGCGTGGGGCCGAAGCCGACCATGTACTGCCCCACGCGCACGCGGAAGAGCTTGGCGGGCGCCAGGTGCCCGATCTCGTGCAACGCGATGGACACGGCCAGTCCGACGACCACCACGAGCACGCCGATGACGAACGCCAGGACAGTCACGCCTCCACGCTACTGCCGACGGCTTTGAATCGGCCGGGCGCCGCACCCTGCGTCGCCCCGCGTCACCAACCGCTCACCCATCCCCCACCGGCAGGAGTAGGTTGAAGGCATGACGGCCCGGCAGCAGCGCGCGCTCCGCGGCGCTGTCGCGGCGGGCGTGGCGACGCTGCTCGCCGCCGTCTCCCACACAATCGCGGGCGGTCCGGCGCCGACGGCCCTGCTGGTCGTCGCTGTGACCCTGCTCCTGACGCCGCTCGCGGCCGCGGTGGTGGGCCCGCGCCCCAGCCTGCCCCGGCTGTCGGGCGCCGTCGCTGTGAGCCAGGTGGCCTTCCATGCGGCCTTCGAGTGGATCGGCGGCCCGGCCGCGGCCGGAGGGGTCGCGGCGACATCCGGTCACGGGCACCACCATCACGCCGCGGCTCCCCTGCTGGAGCACGCGCTCCTCGGCTCCGGAGCGCCGGGCGATGCCGCCCTCATGCCCGTGGCACACGCGGCCGCGGCGCTGCTGACGATCGCCCTGCTCTGGCGCGGCGAACAGCTCCTGCGCGCGATCGCGCGCGAGACGCTCGCGATCCTGCACCGCGTCGAGCTGCCGCAGCTCCCGGTGCGATCCCGGATCGCGCTCCCCTGCGCCGCTGGGCCCGCTGCGCCCATCGAGCGCCGCTTCCTCTCCTCGATGCGGCGGCGCGGGCCGCCGAGCCCGTCGCGCGCCTGACGCTTCGCCCGCCCGCCCGCCGGGTCGGGGCGAGCGCGCGCGCCTGCCTCGACACCGCGCGGACAGCCGCGCTCCCCTTCGCGACGCGCGCCCACGCGCCGTCGCCGGATCGAGAAGAGAACATCCATGCTGCACATCACGACCGCTCACCCCACCCCGCGCCGCTCGTGGGCGCCCGCCGTCGCCCGTCGGAGCCGGCGCCACGGCGCGCGCCGAATCGCCGGAGCCGCCGCGACGGCGACCCTCGCGGCGGGCTTCGTCCTGCTCACGCCCGGGGCCGCCACCGCGCACGTCACCGTCACGCCCGACTCGCCCACGGCGGGCGGCTACGACGTCCTGACGTTCGCGTTCTCCCACGGCTGCAGCGGGTCGCCCACGACCGCGCTGCACATCGACATCCCCGACGGCCTGGACTCGGTCTCACCGACCGTTCAGCCCGGCTGGGAGATCGAGGTCGAGCGCGACCCGGGCAACGGCCTCGTCACGAGCGTCGTCTACACGACCGATGATCCCGTGCCGGACCACCTGCGAGCGACCGTGACCCTCGGCGTCAAGTACGCGGCGGACGCGCCAACCGTGCTCGCCTTCCCGGTCGAGCAGGTGTGCGCCGAGGGCGCGACGTCCTGGTCGCAGATCGCCGACGAGGGGCAGGATCCGCACGACCTCGATCATCCCGCGCCCTTCGTCACGCTGGCCGAGCCCGTCGAAACGGCCGGCACGGGAGCGGACGGCGACGACGGGACCTCGGCCATGCCCGTCGCGCTCGGCGCGGGCGGGCTGCTGACCGGCGTCGCCGCGCTCGCGGTGTCCGTCCTCGCCTGGCGCCGATCGGGCCGCGCCTGACCCGCGGGCCCCGCGTCCTGCCCGACACGGCCGGACGCGGGGCCCGCGGGCCACGCAGGAAGGCCGTGCGAGACTTGATCCGCCATGACGAACGCGCCCTCCAACCTGCCTCCCGTCCTGCGCCCGGAGCACCCGCCGCGCAAGCCGCTCGCGGAGCTCGCCGCGCGTTTCGGCCGCGACACGCGCGGCCCCGTGGCGGGGGTGGACGTCACCGGCGTCACGCTCGCCACGGGTGACCTGCGGGCCGGCGAGGCGTTCGTCGCGATACGCGGCGTGAACCGTCACGGCGCGGAGTTCGCCCCGGTCGCTGTGGAGAAGGGCGCGGCGGCGATCGTCACGGACGCCGAGGGCGCCGAGCTCGCCGCGTCGACCGGGCTCCCGATCGTCGTCGTCGACGACCCCCGCGCGATCCTCGGCGAGCTCTCCGCGTGGGTGTACGACACGGCGCCGCGGGATGAGTCCGCCGATGCCGCGAACGGCACCGACCGAGGCGGCCTGCCGCTGCTGCTCGGCACGACGGGAACCAACGGCAAGACGAGCGTCACGCACCTGCTCGACGGCATCCTCGGGCAGCTGGGCGTGGTCTCGGGCCTGTCTTCGACGGCCGAGCGCCACATCGCCGGCGAGGTCATCGTGTCCCGCCTCACCACGCCCGAGGCGTCCGAGTTCCATGCGCTGCTCGCCCTGATGCGGGAGCGCGGGGTCGAGGCCGTCGCGGTCGAGGTGAGCGCGCAGGCGCTCACGCGGCACCGCGTCGACGGGCTCGTGTTCGACGTCGCGTCCTTCACGAACCTGACGCACGACCATCTCGACGACTACGCCGACATGGAGGAGTACTTCGAGGCGAAGCTCGCCTTCTTCCGGCCTGATCGGGCGCGCCGCGGCGTGGTCTCGCTCGACTCGGTTCCCGGCGCCGACATCGTCGCGCGGGCCGAGATCCCCGTCGTGACGATCGCTGCTCCCGCGATCGCGGCCGACCCCGCGCTCGCCGAGCGCGCCGAGTGGCGCGTCACGATCGACGACGAGCAGCAGAGCGGCACGCGCTTCACCCTCGCGCACCGTGACGGCCGCTCGCTCACGACGACCGTTCCCGTCATCGGCCCGCACATGGCGTCGAACGCGGGGCTCGCGATCGTCATGCTGCTGGAGGCAGGCTACGAGTGGGACCGCATCGCGGCCGCCCTGGAGCGCGACGGCGGGATCCGCGCCCATCTTCCCGGCCGCACGCAGCGGGTCTCCGGCGAGGAGGGCCCCGCGGTGTACGTCGACTTCGGTCACACGCCCGACGCGTTCGTCAAGACGCTCGCCGCGGTCCGCCGCGTGACGCCCGGCAAGGTGCTCATGCTGTTCGGCGCCGACGGCGACCGGGACAAGACCAAGCGGCACGACATGGGCCGCACCGCGGTCGAGGGCAGCGACATCGTCGTCATCACGGATCACCACCCGCGCTTCGAGGACCCGGACGCGATCCGCGCGATGCTGCTCGAGGGCGCGCGCGCGGCGGACCCGGATCACGAGATCCACGAGATCTCTCCGCCGGAGCGCGCGATCGTGGAGGCCGTCCGCCTCGTCGGCCCCGGAGACGCCATCCTGTGGGCCGGCCCCGGGCACCAGGACTACCGCGACATCCGCGGCGTCCGCACGCCCTACTCGGCCCGCGAGCTCGCCCGCCGCGCCCTCCGCGACGCGGGCTGGCCCGTCCCTGAGCCCACCTGGCCTGTCCCGTACTGACCGAAACCGGCCGTCAGGACGAGATGATCCGGTCCGCCTCCGCGCGGGCCCAGGTCTCCGCGTGGGCGAGGGAGTCGAGCGTGAGTTCGGCCGGGGCCTCGTGCGCCTCGACCACGCGTCGCACCGTGTCGACGATGCCGAGGAAGGGCAGTCGCCCCTCGTGGAACGCGTCGACGGCCTGCTCGTTCGCGGCGTTGTAGACGCTGGGGAACGTGCCACCGGCGCGGCCGACCTGCTTGGCGAGCCCGACGGCCGGGAACGCCTCCTCGTCCAGCGGCTCGAACGTCCATGCGGACGCCGTCGTCCAGTCCAGCGGCGCGCCGACGCCGGGCACCCGGTTCGGCCAGTCGAGCCCGAGCGAGATCGGCAGGCGCATGTCGGGCGGGGACGCCTGGGCGATCGTGGAGCCGTCGACGAACTCGACCATGGAGTGCACGATCGACTGCGGGTGCACCACCACGTCGATCCGGTCGTAAGGGACGTCGAACAGCAGATGCGCCTCGATGACCTCGAGTCCCTTGTTCACGAGCGTCGCGGAGTTGGTCGTGACGACGCGTCCCATGTCCCACGTCGGATGGGCCAGGGCGTCGGCGGGCGTCACCGCCGCGAGTGACTCCCGGCTGCGACCGCGGAAGGGACCGCCGGATGCCGTCAGCACGAGCCGGCGCACCTCGCCGGAGGACCCGGCGCGAAGGGCCTGGGCCAGCGCGGAGTGCTCGGAGTCCACCGGCACGATCTGTCCGGGCGCCGCGAGACGCTTCACGAGCTCGCCGCCGACGATCAGCGACTCCTTGTTGGCCAGCGCGAGCGTGCGCCCGGCCTCGAGCGCGGCCAGCGTCGGACCGAGGCCGACGGAGCCGGTGATCCCGTTGACGACGACGTCTGCCGCGACCTCGCGCACGAGCTGTGCCGCGTCGTCCGCGCCGAGCGCCGTGTGCTCGACGCCGAACTCGGCGGCCTGCGCCGCCAGGAGCTCCGCATTCGATCCCGCCGACAGCCCGACCACGGCGAACCGCTCGGGGTTGGCGCGGACGACGTCCAGCGCCTGCGTTCCGATCGAGCCGGTCGAGCCGAGGACGACGACGCGCCGCGCGGTCACGGCTGGGTCATCGGCTTTCCGGACGCCAGGATGTCGACGACGAAGGTGAGCGACTCGTCGTACAGCTGGTGGTTCTCGAAGCCCTCCATGTGGTAGCCCTCCTCGGGCGGCATGCTGACGAGCACCTGCGAACCGACCTTCTGGCCCTCGAGCGCCTTGCCGAAGCCGGTGACGACGCCGTCGATGTTGAAGGGCACCGGCACGCCGGCCTCCCAGCTCGAGTCGAAGACGCTGCCGTCCGACCACTGCACGCCCGTGTACATCGCGAGCACGTCGTCGCCCGCTTCGACGACGGCGCCGTCGCCCTCCTTGAGGGTGGTCACGACCGTCTCGGTGGGCGGATCGGTGTCGGGCAGGGTGATGGTCGGCGCGCCGTTCTCGGCCAGCTCGACGACGGGCTGTCCTTCGACGGCGGGACGGTCCTCGCCCCACGCCCGGTCGGGGATGTCCGCGACACCGAGGACGTCGATCACGTACACCGCGGCCTGCGCCCCGCCGCCGCCGGGCACCGCTGCCGCGATGCGCGAGCCGGAGGGCACGCAGCCGAGCAGCTGGCCCCAGCCGGTGCTCGGGCTCACCTCCTGCGGCACCATGGGCTCGTCGAAACCGCCCACCTGCACGAGCTCTCCCGTGACCGCGTCGTAGATCGCCATGGCGACCTCGACCATGTCGCCCTCCTGCAGACGCGCGCCGTCGCCCTCGCTGACGACCGTGCGCACGGGCTCCGTGATCTCGACCGGTCCCTCCGTCTGCAGCTCGGGCACGTCGCCGACGTCACCCTCGATGTCGAGCGAGGCCGTGGCGTCGCCCTCGGGAAGGGCCGCGGCGCAGAGGCCGGACTCGTCGGTGGGCTCGGGCTCGGTCCCGGGGACGCTGGAGCAGCCGGCGAGAGCGAGCGTCGCGATCGCGACGGTGGACAGGAGAGCGGCAGAGCGGAAACGCACGGAGTACCTCGTTCGGTGGGGGACGCGTCCATCATCCCCCATGTCGCTTCAGAACGCGCTGTACGTCTCGCGAATCGTGCGTGAACACCGGCCTCAGCCCCACGCCCGCCCATGCCGGGTCGCGCATGGAGCGGGCGATACGCTCGTCGAATGAGCTCTGCGGAATCCGTCGCGCCGGAACCCGACGAGACCGGGGATCCCCGCCGCCCCAGCTGGTTCTACACTTTCGGCCGTCTCGCGCTGGCACCGCTGGCCCGGGCCGTCTACCGCCCGCGCGTGGAGGGCAAGAGCAACATCCCGCGCACGGGCGCCGTGATCTTCGCCAGCAACCATCTGTCGTTCATCGACTCGATCGCGATCCCCGTCGCGGTGGCGCCGCGCCCGGTTCATTTCCTCGCCAAGTCCAGCTACTTCGAGGGCCGCGGACTGCAGGGATGGCTGTCGAAGGTGCTGTTCACGGCGGTCGGTGCCATCCCCGTCAGGCGGGGGGCGGGCCAGGCCGCACTCGAGGCGCTCGAACAGCAGCGCCAGATCCTCGAATCCGGCGCGGCCGTGGCGCTGTATCCCGAGGGGACCCGCTCGCTCGACGGCCGGCTGTACAAGGGCCGCACGGGCGTCGCGTTCCTCGCGCTCCAGACGGGCGCTCCCGTGGTCCCCGTCGGCCTGACGGGGACGGACAAGGTCATGCCGGTCGGCGCGCGCGTCCCCTCCCTGCGTCAGCGGGTGACCGTCCGCTTCGGCGAGCCGCTGGAGCTGTCGCACCACGGCCCGGCGTCCTCGGGCAAGGCACGGCGGACGGCGACGGACGAGATCATGGCGGCGATCCACGCGCTCTCGGGCCAGGAACTGGCCGACGCCTACAACGAGTCGCCCGCGCAGTCGCCCATGGAGAAGATCAAGCGCGCCCTGCCGCACGAGCGCCGCTGACGACGCCCGCTCAGATCCCGGTCAGTCCACGGTCTCCGCGACCGTGACGACCGCGTCGTGCCGGACGGGGAAGTTGACGGAGGCCGCGATGAAGCACCACCCGCTCGCGGTCGCGTGAGCCGCCTCGGCGGCCTCGACCATCGACGCCTCCGCGACGGTGACGCGCGGGCGCAGCACGACCTCCACGAAGCGGCCGCCCCCGCGGCCGTCCTCACGCATGACCCCCGTCGCGTCGTCGACGTACGACGTCACGACGACACCCGCCTGGACGCACGCGTGCAGGTAGGACAGCAGGTGGCACTCGGAGAGCGCGGCCAGCAGCATGTCCTCCGGGTTCCACCGCGACGCATCGCCGCGGAACGGCTTGTCGGCCGAGGCCAGCAGCCTCGGCTTGCCCTCCACCTCGATCGTGACATCGCGCGCATAGTCGCGATAGCCGGACGTCCCGGTGCCGCGGTTGCCCGTCCAGGTCGCCGTGAGCGCGTAGCGGTGTTCTCCGAGCATGATCCCCAGTGTGGCAGCCTCCCCGGTCACGAGCCGCGGCTCCAGCCGCGGCGACCGCCGTGACGGCGAGGCGCTCGGTAGGCTGGCGCGGTGACCGAGACATTCAGCGTGACGGATTCGGCCGAGCTCGCCGTCGTGGAACGGGGCGATTTCATCGAGTCGCGGCACGCGGGATCGGCGATCGTCCTCGCGCCGGGCGGCGATGCGGTGGCCGTGATCGGGGACCCCGGCGCCGTGATCCTGCCGCGGTCGTCGTTGAAGCCGCTGCAGGCGATCGCGTGCGTCACCGCGGGCGCCGACCTCGCGGGCGAGCGGCTCGCGCTCGCGACCGCGAGCCACGCCGGGACGGACCGCCACGTCGCCGTCGTGCGCGACATGCTGGCGGCCGTGGGCCTTACGGAGGATCACCTGCGTTGCCCGGCCAGCTGGCCGTCGGACGCCGCCACGCGCGACGCCATGGTGGGCGATCACCTCGGCAAGGCCGCCGTGCGCCACAACTGCTCCGGCAAGCATGCCGCGATGCTGGCAGCGTGCGTGGCGACCGGCTGGGACACCGCGGGCTATCTGGATCCGACGCACCCGCTGCAACTGCACATCCGCGAGGTCGTGGAGCGCCTCACGGGGGAGAAGATCGCGACCACGGTCGTCGACGGCTGCGGCGCGCCGGTGCACGCGATCACCCTCGCGGGCCTGGCCCGCGGCATCCACCGCGTCGGCACGGCCTCGGAGCGCTCGCCGTTCGCCCTGCACCGGGTGGCGGGCGCGCTCGTGCGCACCGTGCGGGAGACGCCGTGGGCCATCGACGGCCCGGGCCGATCGGACACGTTCGCGATCGAGCGCTTCGGCGTCTTCTCGAAGCTGGGAGCGGAGGGTGTGCAGGTGATGGTCGCGCAGGACGGCACCACCGTCGCACTCAAGATACTGGACGGCTCCCTGCGTGCGGCGCCCCTGGTGGCCCTCCAGCTGCTCGCCCGGGCCGGCGCGCTTCCCACGGCCGCGGTGGCCGAGGCGAACGCGCACCCGCTGTTCTCGGTTCAGGGCGGGGGCCAGGAGGTCGGGCGCATCCGCGCGACGGTCTGAACCGGCGCGCCGACCGGAGGAGTCAGCGCTCCGCTGTTCGGGCTCGGTTGCCGACCCCGAACCATGCCACGGGCCCCAGGACGGGCACGAGGATCACGATCGCGGCCCACAGCCCCGCCGCCAGCGTCGTCATGCCAGGCGCCCGCCGGATGAGCGAGACGAGAGCGACGATCGCCAGCAGCAGGATCAGCCCGAAGGACGCCGTCCACGCGAGGTCGTACGCCGTCGGCAGCAGCGGGTTGCTCGTCTCGTCCACGCGGCCAGCATAGGGCCCGCGCGCACGCACGTCACCCGGGCAGCAGCACGCGCTCGGGCGGGAGGGCATCGCGGACGAGCCAGGCGCGCGAGGCTCGCGGGCGCGCGTAGGGCGGCAGCTCCCGCTCCCCCAGCAGCGATCGCAGCTCGGCGGCGCAATCCGCCCCCACCACGAAGGGAGCGCTCCCCCGGATCTCCTGCAGCAGACCCCACTGCCGCTGCCACGCTTCGCCCTCGCCCACGACGACGACGCGCTCGCCCGGTGCCGCGACGTCGGCGATCGACGCGCCGGGGCGGAGGTCGTCCAGCACCGTCACCCGCGCCCGGCCCTCCCACGCGCGGGCGAGCAGCTCGCCACGGTGACGGGCGGCGCGCAGCACCATGGCGCTCACCGGCGCATCCGGCGTCCAGCGCGGCGGCTCCTGCCCCTCTCCCACGACGGCGGGCCGCTGCGCCAGGACGAACTGCACCTCGAACCCGTCGAGGATCGCGCGCCCGGGTGGGCGCCGCGGATCGAACGTCGCGAGATCGCCGCCCGCGGCGGCATGCTCGGTACGGCTCGGCAGCGCCAGCAGCGCGCGACTCGGCAGCAGATCGGCGACGCGCAGCAGAGCTCCCGACAACCGGGCCGCGGTGAGGACGATCGTCGACCCCGTCTCCCCCGCGTCCCTCACTAGCGCCTCGAGGCGCTCCGCCGCGGCCTGCGCGTACGCGGCGGGCAGACGGCTCAGGAGCGCGTCGGCGTCATCCAGCACGACGAGCGGCGGGCGCGTCCGCTCCGCGCGCTCGAGCGCATCCCACGCCCCCTCCGGGTCGCGCGGCACGACGAGCGCACCGCTGGCCGCGGCCGCCGTCGCGGCGACCGTGCTCTTCCCCGTCCCTCCGCCTCCGACCACCGCGATGCCGCGGTCCGCCCCGGGGCGCAGCGTCACGACGGTGCGGCGCTGCCGAGCCGGGTCGTCCGCGAGCGCGAGGAGGATGTCCCGGCTCGGCGCCTCCGGCGCGAGGACGGCGAGCTCCTCCCGTGAGAGGCGCTGCGGGAGCGGTGGCAGCCAGGGCCCGATCGGGCGCGGCCGGTCGCCGAATCGCTCACGGGCGGCGCGGACGTCCGCAGGCGAGGACAGCGCGATCCGGGTGAGGCGCGCCGCGTCGTCGCTCGCGCGTCGCACGTAGGCGATCCCGCGCCCGGCGGGCCCGCCCGGGATCGCCGCCGCCGCGTCCGTGCCGAGCAGCGCGCGGCTCTCCGCGGCCTCCGCCATCCGCAGCCCTATCCGGAGCGGGCAGTTGGCGACGAGCGCGTCGCGCAGCACCCCACCGGCCCGCTGCGTGCCGAGGACGAGGTGCAGCCCGAGAGCTCGCCCTCGCGCCGCGACATCGGTGAACACCGCGTGCAGATCCGGATGCTCCTGGAGCATCGCCGCGAACTCGTCCACCACGATCACGAGCCGCGGCACGTCCACGCCGGGATCCGACACGTCCCGGGCGCCCGCGGCGGCGAGTATGCGCTCGCGTCGGCGGAGCTCGGCGCGCAGGCTCTCCACGGCGCGGCGGGCGCCGCCACCGTCGAGGTCCGTGATGACGCCCGTGACGTGCGGCAGCCCGGCCAGCGGGGCGAACGCCGTCCCGCCCTTGAAGTCGGCCAGCAGAAAGGTCACGCGGTCCGGTGGCAGCGTCGCCGCGAGCGAGACGACCCAGGTCACCAGCAGCTCGCTCTTGCCGCTGCCCGTCATGCCCACGACCACGGCGTGCGGTCCGTCGGAGACGAGGTCCACGCACGCAGGGGCCGTGCCCTCCGCGCCGATCACCGCGCCCAGAGCCCCGAGTGAAGGTCGCGCGACAGCGGCCGGGTCCTCGGCGCGCCGGTCGCTCAGCAGCGCCTCGAGCGCCAGCGGGCCTTCGGCGTGCTCGGCGGGCGGCGCCATGGCCCTCGCCCGCGCGGCGAGCGCCTCGGCGATGGCGTGGGCCTGCGCTCGCGACACGCCCTCGGCCTCCCCGTCCTCGCTCTCGCCGCGCCAGGTGAGTCGCCCCCGGGCAGAGCCGTCCACCTCGAGCAGCGCTCCGCATCCCGGCGGCACGTCGGAGCCGGGCAGGACGACGGCCAGCAGCACATCGACCGCAGGCGGAGGTGTGCCCTCCACGAGCGCGACGCGCAGGCTCCGGGGCGACCGGGCCGCCAGGCCCTCCGCGTCGAGCGCGGCGTGCGGAAGGATCCCCGCCCACTCGCGCTCGGCGTCGGGAACCGCGACCACGACGATGTCCTCGGTCGGACGCGCGAGGCACAGCTGCAGCAGCAGCGCCCTCGCGACCGCGCGTGCGATGGCGGGCTCGCCCTGCACGGCCACGCCGGTCGTCAACGGCACGGTCACGGGCGCGTCCGTCAGCGTCGCGGCCTGGCGACGCAGTTCACGCGCGGCATCTCCATCGCCCCCCGAGACCCGCACGGCACTCGGCACGCAGCCGCGCCCCACCACGAGGGCGTCGGTCGCTCCGCGCCACTGCCGCCGCGGGTCTGCGAGCAGCGCCGCAACGTCGGGCCGCTCGCGCCAGCGCGCGGCCCGCTCGGTCTCGTGCCGCCGGCTGATCCCGTCGCGCGCACGGTCGAGCTCCTGCGCGCGCTCCCGCAGCGCGACGCGCCGGTGGCGGCGGGAGGCCCGAGCCGCATCCAGGAGCGAGGCGACGGCCATGAGCGGGCCGAGCGCCGCGAAGCACAGGGCCAGGAGCGACCCCGTGACGGCCCAGATCGCCACCGACGCCACGACGGGAGCGAGCGAGGCGACGATCGGGAACGGCGCGCGGCGCGGCGGTGGGACGGGATCGGGCAGGGTCACCGGTTCGTCGACACGCAGGGCAGGTGGCATGGAGCCCATTCCAGCCGCTCCGGGGCGGGAATCGGCGGGCGCGCCGGCGCCCAGGGACTACTCGCCGCGATCCGCCGCTGTGGACGAGTCGTCCGCGGGTCGCGCAGCCGAGTTCCGGTCGTCGCCCGCGACACGCTCGTCGGCGTCGCCGCATGCGCCCTCGTCCCCGGCCGTGCCCGCGCCCGCTCCGGGGAGTGAGACGTTCAGGACCACGACCGTGATGTTGTCACGCCCGCCGTTCTCGAGCGCCGCATCCAGCATGGCGTCGACCGCCGGAGCCGGCTCGGCGTGCTCGCGGAGGAAATGCAGGATGCCGTAGTCCGTGAGCTCCTTGGTGAGGCCGTCCGAGCAGATCACGAAGCGGTCGCCGTCGCACACGTCGAGCCGCACGTAATCCGGCTCGACGCTCTCGCTCGGGCCGACGGCGCGCGTGATCACGTTGCCGTAGGGGTGGTTCTCGGCCTCCTCCGGGCTGAGCCGACCGGAGGCGACGAGCTCCTGCACGAGCGAGTGGTCCGTCGTGACCTGCACGAGCACATCCTCGCGGGCGAGATAGACACGGGAGTCGCCGATGTTCAGAGCCACCCATGTCGCGGGGTCGCCCGTGACGTCCAGGTAGACGCCCGTGACGGTCGTGCCCGTGCCCTCGTCCGTCGTCTCAGGGTGCTCGCCGATGTCGCGCACGGCCTTGACGAGCGCCTTCTCGATCGCCTCGGGGGTGATCGAGCCCTTCCCGACCATGCGCTGCAGCCGGCCGACGGTGCTCGCGCTCGCGATCTCGCCGCCGATGTGCCCACCCATGCCGTCCGCGACCACGAAGAGGGGGAACGCCGTCAACAGCGCGTCCTGGTTGACGTCGCGCTTGCGGCCCCGATGCGTCGCGCCGGCCCACGTCAGGACGACCTCGTCCCCGCCTGGCAGAGTGACGGACTGAGACTGCGCCGTCGTCCTGACCTCTGACACGGGAAATGGACCTCCGGGATGGTCGACGTCGCAGTGGGCGGATCCGTCGTGGGTTCTCACATCCTAGCCGCTGGCCGGGGTTCTCCCGGTCAAGGCCGGCCGGATCGCGGTCGCTCGGCGCCCGCAGGACGACCGTCGGCCCCGCTCCCCGCGAGGGAGAGCGGGGCCGACGCAGGTCGGGGCGGCGCTACGGCTGCCGGGGCTCGCTCGGCGGCTCGGTGCTCGGCGGTTCAGGAGCGGCCGGTGGCTCGGGGGCCGCGGGCGGCTGCGTCGGGGCGTCCGGCGCCGCGGGTGGCGTGGGCGCGCCGGGCGCCGACGGGGGCTGCTGGCCGGCCTGAGGATAGCCCGCGGGATACGACTGCCCGGGGTACGACTGGCCGGGGTACCCCGCCTGCGACGCGTCCTGCTGGGGGTAGCCCTGCTGCGGATAACCGGCCTGCGGGTGGCCCTGCTGGGGGTATCCCTGCGGGTAGCCCTGCTGCTGCCCGTACCCTTCCTGCCCGTAGGGCTGGCCGTAGCCCTGTCCGTAGCCGGGCTGCGCGGTGACCTGCGTCGGGACGCCGTCCCACACCGTGCGGTCGCCCAGGAAGCCGTTGTCGGCCCAGCCCGCGCGCGGCACCGCCGTGTTCCAGCGCGACCGATCGAAGGCCACGATCCCCAGCCACACGAGGCTCAGGAAGATGTAGAGGACGACCCACGCGCCCTCCTTCTGCAGCTTGAGGCCGATTCGGTACGCCGCGATCGCGCTGAACACCCACAGCGCGAGGCTGAACAGACCCGCAAACACGTTCAGGATCGGGATCCAGGCCAGGACGATCGAGCCACCGATGGCGTAGAGCACGAGCCACGGACTCAGATCACCCAGCTTGAAGAAGATCATCTGGTTGTATACCGGCACCCACGCGCGCCACCGGCCCTGCACACCCGCCTTGTCGAACAGCTTCATCATGAAGAAGGAGCTGATGACGTAGAACGCGATGGCGAGCAGCACCAAGAACCCCAGCATCGCGAAGATGAACGCGATGAAACTGGTGTCGTAGTACGGGTCGTAGTACATGATCATCCCTTCGGAGATGCCGTGCCCGGCGAGGCCCGCCGTGCCCCCAACCCTAGCGACATCGCGCGCCGCGCCGCATCGGGGAGTCCTCCCCGCCGGGTGCCGGACGACTCCGACCGCACGCCGGTCATGCCGTGTTACGTCATCCGCCGCAACGGTTCGTCATCCCCGAAGCGAGGCGCGCGTCACCCGGGACAGAATCGGCGCAACAGCCGCCCGAGCCCGTCTCCAGGGAGTGACCCCATGACCGACAGCAGCAGCCCCGCCTCGCCCTCCAGCGTCCCGCCGACGCAGCGCAGGCGCGGCCTCACCACCGTCCTCGCGTTTCTCGCCGTCGCCGCCGTCGCCGCCACCGCCGGCGCCGTGGTGGCCCGCAGCGTCCCCGGTAGCGAGCCTCCCGCGGCCGCACCCGCCCCCGGTCCGGCCGCGGTCCCCGTGGCCGACATCGCCTACGGTGAGCCGCGCGGATACGGGGATGTGCACCAGGAAGAGGCGCTCGTGAGCACCGAGTGGCTCGCCGAGCGACTGGGCGACCCGGGCATCGTCGTCGTCGAGGTGAGCGAGGGCCGTACCGCCGACGGCGACCCGCTGGGCGCATACGAGCAGGGGCACATCCCGGGCGCGATCGGCGCGGTCTGGTACCGCGACTTCGTGCAGCGCCTCACCCGCGATCTCCTCACGCAGGACGAGCTCACGGAGCTTGCGCAGAGCTGGGGCCTCGACGAGGACACCACCCTGGTGCTGTACGGCGACGCCAACAACTGGTTCGCCGCGTACGCCGCGTGGGTCTTCAAGCTCTACGGCTTCCCCGACGTGCGCCTCCTCGACGGCGGCCGCGACACGTGGGTCGGCGAGGGCCACCCGCTCGACCAGGCCACGCCGACCCCCGCACGCGGGTCATGGGTCGCGCAGGAGCCCAACGCCGACATCCGCGCGTTCCAGCCGGAGGTGCTCTCGGTCGTGCGCGGTGAGCTGCCGGGCGTGATCGTCGACATCCGCGGCGCCGCGGAGTTCAACGGCGAGATCGGCGTCGCCGAGGGATTCGGCGGCGAGGCGGCCGCGAAGTGGGGACACATCCCCGGGGCGGTCAACGCTCCGTGGGGCCAGATCGTCAACCAGCGCGACGCGGGCGGTGACGGCACCTACCTCTCCCTCGAGGAGATCAAGGCCCACTACGAGGCGCTCGGAGTGGACGGCTCCGTGCCGGTCTACGTGTACTGCCGCATCGGCGAGCGCGCCAGCCACACGTGGTACGCCCTGAGCCAGCTGCTCGGCTACGAGGTCAAGCTCTACGACGGCTCCTGGACCGAGTGGGGCAACTCGGTGGGCGTCCCCGTCGAGAACCCCACGCTCGAGGCCAGCGGCGGCTTCAGCGGCCTGTGGGGCGGGCAGTAGCCCGTGTCGCAGACCGTCGTCGACGGCGGCGCCCCCACTCCCGGGGGCGCCGCCGCGCCGCGCACACTGGGCTGGACCCGCGCCGACACCGTCCGCACGGTCATCGCCGTCGCGATCGCGATCGCGCTTCTCGTCGCCGCCGCCGTGCTGTACCAGGTCCGCTCGGGCACGGGCACCGGCCCCACCGCGTCGTTCGCGCTGCTGGCGGGCGCGGGGCTCGGGATCCTCTTCGAACGCGGGCGCTTCTGCTTCTACTGCATCTTCCGCGACCTCTTCGAGAAGCGCGACAGCCGCGGTGCGTACTCGATCCTCACCGCGCTCGCGGTCGGCAGCGTGGGCTACGCGCTCGTCCTGTCGATGCGCGTCCCGGACCCGCAGCCCGGCACCGTGCCGCCCGGCGCCTTCGTCGGCCCCGTCGGCCCCGCGCTCGTGATCGGCGGCTTCGCTTTCGGGCTGGGCATCGTCATCTCCGGCGGCTGCATCGCCGGTCACCTGTACCGACTGGGCGAGGGCAGCCTCCGCGCACTCCCGGCTTTGGCGGGGGCCGTCGTCGGATTCGGGCTCGGCTATGCGACCTGGAACCCGATCGCCTCGGCGCTGATCGTCGGCGCGCCCGTGCCCTGGCTGCCGTCCGCCTTCGGCTACGGACCGGCTCTCGCCCTGCAGCTCGCAGCGCTGGCCGCCATCGGGGTGCTGCTGCTGCGCTGGAATCCGCCGGTCAGGGAGCGCCCCGCCCGCGTGATCACCGCGACGGAGGTGCGCCGGCAGCTCTTCTTCCAGCGCTGGCCGGCGCTGCTCACAGGCGGGCTCGTGGGCATTCTCGGCGTCCTGGCCTACCTGCGCGGGCAGCCGCTCGGCGTGACCGCGCAGCTCGGCAGCAGCACGCGCACGGGACTGACCGAGGCCGGCTGGATCCCCGAGAGCCTCATCGGGCTGGACGGCGCCCTCGCCGGCTGCGTCGCCCTGGTGGTCGAGACGCTGACCGACAACGGCTGGCTCGTGATCGGGATCCTGCTGGGATCGTTCGCGGCGGCGCTCCCCGGACGACGCTTCCGGATCGAGCGGCTCACCGTCCGCGGAGCGGGCACGGCCGTCCTGGGCGGGACCCTGCTCGGGTGGGGCGCGACGCTCTCGCTCGGCTGCACGATCGGCGTGTTCCTCTCCGGGACGCAGGCGTTCGCACTCTCGGGCTGGGTCTTCGCCGCCGCGGTCGTCGCGGCGCTCGCGCTCGGCTTCCGCCTCGGCTGGCACCGCTCGTGATCCCCCGCGCCGGGCCATGAGTCGGCTCACCCGGAAGGCGGGCGGGCTCTCGGTCTTCGGGTGAGGGCGTTGGGTGCGGGGCGGTAGGTGCCGCGTCGGTCGATCCAGGGCGGGGCTTTGATGACCGGGGTGCCGTTTCGCATGCGGATGTCCCACCCGGAATGCTCGAGGTTGTGGTGGTGCCACCAGCAGAGCAGCACTCCGTTGTCGGTGTGGGTGGGGCCGCCGTTCGCGTGTTCGTCGACGTGGTGGATCTCGCACCACGCGGCGGGGATCGTGCAGCCGGGGATCACACATCCTCCGTCGCGGGCGGTGATCGCCCGGCGCTGGTGGGTGTTGAACACCCGCTCGGGGGTGCCGAGGCGGATGATCCTGCCGGTGCGGTCGTGGATGACTTTTTGCACGGCCCCGGTGCACGCGATCCGGTGCGCGGTGGACGCCGGGACCGGGCTGCCGTCGATACGGGCTACGGCGGTGGGGTCGTGGAGGTCTTCCTGCGCGACCGTGACCACGAGCGTCGGGGCAGCGCCACCCAATGTCGGGGTGTCGGTGGCTTTCGCGGCGGTCTGGATGATCACGGCGAGCACGTCGTGACGCTTCTGCGTATTCGTGCGGGGGTCGTGCACCGCCTCGTCCGGCGACCAGGCTTCGGTTTCGTCCCGGTCTTCGGGGTCGGCGAGGTGGAAGCGGACGGCGGGGTTCAGGTGCGCGTCCAGCAGTCGCTGCAGCCCGGCGGCGACTTCCGGGAGGAGGGATCCGCGCAGTGGGACGACCCCGTCCCGGGGCGTGCCGAGGGTGAGGCCTCGGTTGCGGGCGGCGCGTTCGGCGTCGGGTTCGGGGCCGTCCTGGTCCAGGTACGCCGCCCAGGTGC
>NZ_BMJY01000011.1 GCF_014643695.1 Microbacterium album
CACTTCACAACCGGAGGCCCTCACCCCAGCACAAGCTCAGCCCCGTGTCGGGAAACAACGTCCCTGGACATCACAGCTAGTCGCGGTGCCTTAGGCGCAAGCGCGCCGTCGGCGCAAGAGGTGGACGGCCGGGAGGACGACGGCCAGGATGGGAGCACACGACGCCCCGCGCGGAGGAGGACTGCATGCTGTGGAGGAGACGCGCGCCCCAGGTGAGGGTGGAGGCGCCGGCGCAGCCGACCCCGCCGCCCGCCGCCCGGACGCTCTGGACCGACAGCCTGGGCACGTTGGCGACCCGCGCGATACAGATCATCGCGGTCGTCGTGCTCGCCGCGGGTGTGATCTGGGGTCTGCGCAACCTGACGCTCGTCGTGATCCCGGTCCTGTTGGCGCTCATCTTCGCCAGCGCGTTCGAGCCCGTCATGTCCAGGCTGCGCAGCCGGCTGCCGGCCGTGCTCGCCACCATCATCGTCCTGCTCGCGATCGTGCTCGCGCTGGGTGCGGTCGGATGGCTCATCGTCTGGGCCGTGCGAGACCAGTGGGACGAGCTGTACACGCAGGCCCAGGACGGCGTCATGCAGGTGCTCGAATGGGTCAACACCCTTCCCTTCGCGCCGACGCAGGAGCAGATCGACGAGTGGCTGGGCGCGCTCACCGACTTCCTGACCAGCGCACAGTTCGGCAGCGGCGCCGTCGCCGGAGTCAGCGCCGTGGCGAGCTTCGTCACCGGCTTCGTGCTGATGGTGGTCGTGCTCTTCTTCTTCCTCAAGGACGGCCCCGCGATCTGGGAGTTCCTGCGCCGCCCCTTCACGGGCGAGTGGTACGACCGGGCCACCCGCGCGGGTCGCAAGACGGTCGACACGCTCGGCTCGTATGTCCGGGGCACGGCGACGGTTGCGGCGGTCGACGCGATCGGCATCGGCATCGGCCTCTGGATCCTGCAGGTGCCTCTGTGGCCCGCCCTGGCGGTGCTGGTGTTCCTGCTCGCGTTCATCCCCATCGTCGGCGCGACCCTCGCCGGGACGCTCGCCGCGCTCGTCGCGCTGGTCGCGAGCGGTCCGGTCATCGCCCTCGTCGTGGTCGGCATCGTGATCGCGGTGAACCAGCTCGAGGGCAACCTGCTCCAGCCCGTCGTGATGGGCAGGGCGCTCAAGCTGAACGCCCTGGTCGTCCTGATCGCCCTGACGATCGGCACCGTGCTCAGCGGCGTCATCGGGGCCGTGCTCGCGGTGCCGCTCACCGCGGTCGCCTGGGGCATCGTGCAGGTCTGGGACGGCCCCGACCGCCCCGCCCGCTGGGCGCGGCGCAAGGACTCCGCCCGCGCCTGAGGACGATCCGCCGTCCGCCCTGAGCGATCCGGTGGATACCCGGGAGGGGGAGGGCACCGCCCCCCGCAAGCCCCTTGCCGCCCGCCCGGCACTGCGGTCGCATGGAGGCATGACGCTCTTCGGATACCACTGTTCCCACGAGCAGATCGCGCCGTCCCGCCTGCTCCGGCACGTCGTCCGCGCACACGAGGCGGGATTCGATGCCGCCATGAGCTCGGATCACCTGGCGCCGTGGACCCCGCAGCAGGGGCACAGCGGGCACGCGTGGACCTGGCTCGGCGCCGCGCTGGCCGCCACGCCGCTGCCGTTCGGGGTCGTGACCGCTCCCGGGTATCTCACCCACCCGGTCACGACCGCGCATGCGATCGCCACGCTCGGCGAGATGTTCCCCGGACGGTTCTGGGCGGCGCTCGGGTCGGGCGAGGCGCTCAACGAGCACGTCACGGGCGAGCCCTGGCCCGAGAAGGAGGCGCGGGAGGTGAGGCTGCGGGAGTGCGCCGAGGTGATCCGCGCGCTGCTCTCGGGAGAGGAGGTCACGCACGACGGCGAGGTGCGTGTGAGCCGCGCCAAGCTGTGGTCGCTGCCGGAGCAGGCCCCGCCGCTCGTCGCGGCGGCCGTCTCCCCGCAGTCCGCCGCCCGGCATGCCGAATGGGCGGACGGGCTGATCACCGTCGGCTCGGACCCGCGCGCGCTGCGGGAGGTCGTCCACGCGTACCGCGAGGCGGGCGGACGCGGTCCGCTGCGCCTGCAGGTGCACCTCGCCTGGGGGCGGGACGACCGGCAATCGCTCGAGATGGCGCGTCGCGACTGGCCGAACGGGGCGCTGCCGCCGCACCAGACGTGGGACATCCCGACGCCCGAGGACTTCCTCACGCACACCGCCGACATCACGGACGAGGACCTGAGGGCCGCCATGATCGTCTCGGGCGACCCGTCCGTGCACCGCGACCGCATCGCGGAGCTCGCCGACGTCGGGTTCGACGAGGTCATGCTGCACCAGGTGGGTGCAGACGCCGATGCCCAGGAGTCGTTCATCGACACGTTCGGCGAACGCGTCCTCCCCGAGCTGAGGAGCGTCGCATGAGCCGCCCCGCACCGATCGACACGGCCGACCTCTGGTGGCGGCACGCCGTCTACTACTGCCTGGATGTCGAGATCTTTCAGGACTCCGACGGCGACGGC
Organism: Microbacterium album; assembly: GCF_014643695.1. Taxonomy (GTDB): domain Bacteria; phylum Actinomycetota; class Actinomycetes; order Actinomycetales; family Microbacteriaceae; genus Microbacterium; species Microbacterium album. Next base: position 2,511 of record NZ_BMJY01000011.1, read on the forward strand.
GTGGGCGACATCCCCGGCCTCATCTCGCGCGTGCCCTACCTGGCTGACCTCGGCATCACGTGCCTGTGGCTCATGCCGTTCTTCCCGACCGAGCACAAGGACGACGGCTACGACGTCACCGACTACTTCACGGTCGATCCGCGGGTCGGCTCGCTGGGGGACCTCGTCGAGCTCATCCGCGTCGCCCGGTCGCACGGCATCCGCATCATCATCGACTTCGTCATGAACCACACGTCGGACAAGCACCCGTGGTTCGAGCAGGCCCGTCGGTCGAAGGACGACCCGAAGCGGCACTGGTACGTGTGGCGCGACGAGCCGCCCGAGGATCCGCATCCGCCGTTCTTCCCGGACCAGGAGGACAGCACGTGGTCGCTCGACGAGAAGACCGGCCAGTACTACCTCCACCACTTCCTGCGCTACCAGCCCGACCTCAACGTGGAGCACCCGCAGGTGCGGCGGGAGATCGAGAAGAACCTGGGTCTGTGGCTGGAGATCGGGGTCGCCGGCTTCCGCTTCGACTCGGTGCCGTTCCTGTTCAGCAGCAGCCCGACCGAATCGGGGGCGGGTGACGAGGACGGCGAGGTCGCCGAGTACGACGGCCTGGAGCACCTCGCCCGCGTGCGCGGCTTCGTGTCGCGACGCAGCGGGGAGGCCGTGCTGCTCGGTGAGGTCAACGTCACGCACGAGCGGCAGATGGACTGGTTCGGCGACCCCAACGAGGGCCTGCACCTGCAGTTCGACTTCCCCTCCATGCAGCGCCTGTACCTCGCGCTGGCGCGCGGCGAGGCCGCCCCGCTCGCCGAGATGCTGCGCTCGCGCCCGCCCGCGGACGCGTCGCACCAGTGGGCGAGCTTCGTGCGCAACCACGACGAGCTCACGCTCGACCAGCTCTCGGACGAGGAGCGGGACGAGGTCTTCGAGGCGTTCGCCCCCGACGAGGACATGCGCGTGTACGGCCGCGGCATCCGTCGCCGCCTGCCCCCGATGCTCGGCGACGAGCGCGCGGTGCGCATGGTCTACGCGTTCATGTTCTCGCTGCCGGACGCCCCCGTCCTGTTCTACGGCGAGGAGATCGGGATGGGCGAGAACCTGGACCTGCACGGACGCCTTGCCGTTCGCACCCCGATGCAGTGGTCGCGCGAGGGCGGGTTCTCCACCGCGCCGCCCGAGGACTGGGTGCGCGCCGAGGTGCAGGGCGAGTACGGCCGGGAGCACGTGAACGTCGCGGACCAGCGCGCCGACCCGGGATCGCTCTGGTCCCACATCCGCCGGCTGAGCCGCCTCTATCGCGACACGCCCCAGCAGGCGTGGTCGAGCCTCGAGATGCTCGACGGCGGACCCGCGGGGCTGCTCTCCCACGTGTGCCGCGGCGCGGAGTGGTCGATGCTGGCGCTGCACGACCTGTCGGGCGAGGGCGGGACCGTGCGGGTCACGCTCGACGCTGACCGGTCCGCCGATGCGTTCCTGACCGACCGGCTCACGGGCGAGCGCATCGACGCGTCGGCGTCGGTCACGTTCGACCTCGAGCCGTACGGATGGCGCTGGCTGCTGCTGGACCCGGCCGACGCGGGCGTCCGTATCGGCTGACGCCTGTCCCACACGCGCGAACGCCCCGCGGCCCCTTCCGGAGCCGGGGGGCGTTCGCGCGCGGGGATCAGGCGCGGGTCACCTGGATGACCGCGGGGCGCGGCCCGCCCCACTTGCCGCCCGCGAGGCTGCCCGGGGTCACGTAGTCGGGGAAGAACGAGTGCTGCGCGTCCCACGATCCGTCCTCGCCCGGGTGCTGCACGGCGACGAAGACGCTGCCGTCAGTGTCGTGGATCACGGGGCCGCAGGTCTCCGCCTCGCGCGGCACGGAGAGGAACTGCTGCACGCGCCCGCGCTCGGGGCCCTCGAGCGGCACGCGGAACAGGCCGTCGTTGTAGCCGATCGTGCCCGGGGCGCCGTCGGTGGAGATCCACAGGTCGCCCGCCGAGTCGAACGCGACGTTGTCGGGGCACGAGATCGGCGAGACGCGGTCGGCCGGGAAGCCGGCGAAGTACGTGTACGCGTTGGTCGCGGGATCGCCGCACAGCAGCAGGATGCTCCATCCGAAGGTCGTGGCGCGCGCGTCGCCGCCCGCCTCGGTGATCTCGATCACGTGGCCGTCGCGATTGTCGTTGCGCGGGTTGGCCTCCGTCGCGCCCTCGTTCGAGCCGGTGCCGCGGGCGGTGTTGTTGGTGCACGCGACGTACACGCGGCCCGTGCGCGGGTTGGGCTCGACGTCCTCGCAGCGATCCATCTTCGTGGCGCCGACGGCGTCGGCGGCCAGGCGGGTGTGCACCAGCACCTCCTCGACCGTGAAGCCGGGGACCGCGCTGGCTCCGTCGATCATGAGCGGCACCCACTCGCCCGTGCCGTCGAACTTCCCGTCCGACGGCAGCGCGCCCGTGCCGGTGATCTCCTCGATGGGAGAGTCGCCGGAGAAGCGCGCGACGTACAGCGATCCGGCCGATAGCAGGGTCTTGTTGTGCGCGCGCGCCTTCGCGCTCTTTCCGGAGCGGAACGTGTCCTTCGACACGAACTTGTACAGGTAGTCGAAGCGCTCGTCGTCGCCCATGTACGCCGCCACGTGACCCGTCCGGCCGACGATGACGTTGGCACCCTCGTGCTTCATGCGCCCGAGCGCGGTGTGCTTCACGGGCGGCTCGTCCGGGTGGTCGGGATCGACCTCGACGATCCACCCGAAGCGGTTCGGCTCGTTCTCGTAGCCGGGCCGGCGCGCGTCGAAGCGGGGGTCGACAGCCTCCCAGCCGTAGCTCGACTCCGAGGGGCTCAGGCCGTAGCGGCGCTCGGAGGCCGAGGTCCCGGCCGAGCGGAAGTAGCCGTTGAAGTTCTCCTCGCCCGACAGCACCGTGCCCCACGGCGTCGTGCCGCCGGCGCAGTTCCCGAGGGTGCCGCGCACCCAGCGGCCCGTCGGGTCCTCGACCGTCCGCAGCAGGTCGGATCCGGCGGCGGGACCGTCGAGAGCCATGGGGGTGTCGGCCGTGATGCGGCGGTTGCGGCGGCCGCCCACGACGTAGGTCCACGGCTCGCCCCTGTGGCGGCGCTCGAGCTCGACGACCGCCATGCCGTGGGCCGCCTTCGTCACGCGCAGCTGCTCGAGCCGCTCCTCCTCGCTCCGGGCGGGCGGGAACATGATCCCGAAGTTCGTGTACTCCTGGTTCGCCACGAGCACGGCGCGCTTGCCGTTCGGCTCCACGATGATGTCGAGGTAGTCGTTGTTGTATCCGAACTGCCGCGCCTGCTTCTCGGCGGTCTGGCGCTCGGGGTCGAAGACGTCTGCGGGATCGAACAGCGGATCGCCCCAGCGGATGACCGGATGCCAGCGGAAGCCCGCCGGCACCGTGACCTCGTCGACGTCCGCGGGCACGGGCGCGATGGGCTGGAATCCGAAGGCCCGCCCGCCGCCCTTGCCGACCGCCTGCGCCGTGGTGGCGGACGCGGAGTCCGCCCCGCCGACGACGGTGCCCGCGATCACGAGGGCGCCCGCGGCGGCACCGCCGGCCAGCACCGCGCGGCGGCTGAGCGCGGCGCTCGCGATGTCGCGGAAGTACGGATTGTCGGAGGTGTTCGGGACAGGGTGGAAACAGGCGTTGTCGCACTTGTAAAGGCAGGTCACAGGGCTGCGCTTGCCGTGTGTGCGTCCCGCCATGAGGAGGTTCAGCAGGGGGCGGCGTCCCGGTCGGGACGCGTCTTCGTGAATCTGCGTGCTCATGCGTCCACGTTGCGCCCGCGCCGGTGAGATCCGAGCGACCGGCAGGTGAACGGCGCGTGACCGGCGGCGTGTCACGGTGGGGAGAACTCCCCACCCCCACACGCGGCGCACGCGGACAGTCAGCGGCTGACGACGCGACGTACGAAGTCGCGCGGCGTCATCATGAGCCGCCCGTTCCACGCGGGGCCGAGGTCAAGGAGGTGCCGGTCGCGGCTGACGACGATGAGCGCGTCCACGCTCGGGTCCGCGGCCAGGGACAGGATGTGGTTGTCCTCGTGATCGCCGATCGCGCGATCTCGGACATCGGGGTCGAGCACGGCCCCGCCGGAGAAGGCACACATCTCCGCGATCGCCTCCGCGAATCGCACCGTGGTTCGGGAGGATTGTCCGGCCGCCATCATCACGCGGGCGACGTTGCGCAGGATGTGGGGAGAAGCGTAGAGACGGAAGGTCCCTGCAAACGCCAGCGAGACCGCGTCGGCGGCGGCGTTGTCCGTCGTCGGGGGGATCTCGGGCAGCAGCGGCCAGGAGCCGTCGCCCGCGAGGATGTAGTCGAGGTAGACGTTGATGTCGAAGACGACGGGAGTGCCAGGCTGGATCACGACTGGTCGCGGGTGAGGGCGCTCTCGATCAGCGCAGTGACCTCATCCGGGGAGTAGATGCGGCCATCCCGCTCGGAGCGCGCCGTGTCGCGGAGCGCGTGCAGCTGTTCCAGCCGGAGGCGGGCCTGGAACTCGCGAACCGCGAGCCGTAGGAACTCGCTACGGTTGCCGTGCGCGAAGTGCGTCACGACCTCGTCGAGCGCCGGACGCAGCTCGTCATCGACGGCGATTCCCACAGTCTTGGCGGCCATCTTTCCTCCGGTTGATTATTCGTAGGCAAGTCTATCGTCTCGGGACGTAAGCGCTCCAGGGGGTCCGCGCGCACATCCCGTGCGATCAGGGGTCGACCGCGGCCGCGTGAGTCCGGCGAGCTCCTCCACGCCCGTCGACAGATCGGCGATGCCGCCGGGACGCATCCGGGGATCCAGGAAGCGCAGGCGCATCCACTCCGGCGAGTCGATGAGACCCAGGGAGGGACGCCCGGTGATCGCCGAGTGGAAGGCCTCGACCAGGCTCTCCGTGTGCGGTGGCGCGGCGGTCAGCCCTCCAGCGCGGCCGTGACCACCGCGCGGGCCTCGTCCTGTACCTGGCGGAGGTGCTCCTCGCCGCGCAGCGACTCCGCGTAGAGCTTGTAGACGTCCTCGGTGCCGGAGGGGCGGGCGGCGAACCACGCGCTCGCGGTCTGCACCTTGAGGCCGCCGATCGCCGCGTCGTTGCCGGGCGCGTGCGAGAGCTTGGCGGTGATCTCCTCGCCCGCGAGCGTGGAGGCGGTCACGGCATCCGGTCCGAGTTTCGCGAGCGCTGCTTTCTGCTCGGGCGTCGCCGCGGCGTCCACGCGCTGGTAGGCGGGTGCACCGTACTCGGCCTCGAGCTCGGCATACCGCTGTGACGGCGTCTTGCCCGTGACGGCGAGGATCTCGGCGGCCAGCAGGCACAGCAGGATGCCGTCCTTGTCGGTCGTCCAGACGGTCCCGTCCTTGCGCAGGAAAGAGGCCCCGGCCGACTCCTCGCCGCCGAACGCGACCGAGCCGTCCAGCAGCCCCGGCACGAACCACTTGAAGCCCACGGGCACCTCGAGCAGGCGGCGACCGAGCGCCGCCGTGACCTTGTCGATCATCATCGACGACACCAGCGTCTTGCCCACGGCGGCGTCGGCGGCCCAGCCGGGGCGGTGCGAGAAGAGGTAGTCGACCGCGACCGCGAGGTAGTGGTTCGGGTTCATGAGCCCGGCATCGGGGGTCACGATGCCGTGCCGGTCGGCGTCGGCGTCGTTCCCGGTGAGGAGGTCGAACTCGGCGCGCCGGGCGACGAGTGCCGCCATCGCCGAGGGCGAGGACGGGTCCATGCGGATCTTCTCGTCCCAGTCCAGCGTCATGAACCGCCATGTCGGATCCACGTCCGGGTTCACCACGGTGAGGTCGAGGCCGTAGAGCTCGGCGATCAGCGCCCAGTACTCGACCGACGCGCCGCCCAGCGGGTCCGCACCGATCCGCACGCCCGCGGCCCGGATGGCGTCGATGTCGATGATCGAGGCGAGGTCGCGCACGTAGGCGTCTCGGAAGTCGTGGGTGGCCAGCGCGTCGGCGTCGAGGTCCGCGAAGCGTACGCGTCGCACGCCCTCCAGCCCCGCCTCCATGAGGTCGTTGGCGCGGGCCGCGATCCACGAGGTCGCATCGGTGTCGGCAGGGCCGCCGTGCGGAGGGTTGTACTTGAAGCCGCCGTCGGAGGGCGGGTTGTGGCTCGGCGTGACGACGATGCCGTCGGCGCGCTCGGGGGCCGCAGCGTCGAGGCCGCGGTTGTGCGTGAGGATCGCGTGGCTGAGCGCCGGCGTCGGCACCCACGAGTCGCGCGCGTCGATGCGCACGTCCACCCCGTTGCCCACGAGCACCTCGATCGCGTTGCGCTCCGCGGGCAGCGAGAGGGCGTGCGTGTCGCGGCCGAGGAACAGCGGGCCCCGGATGCCCTGGGCCGTGCGGTAGTCGACGATCGCCTGCGTCGTGGCGAGGATGTGGTGCTCGTTGAAGCTGCCGTTGAGGCTCGAGCCGCGGTGGCCGCTCGTGCCGAACGAGACCCGCTCGGCCGGCTTCGACGGGTCGGGCGTCCGGTCGTAGTACGCGCCGATCAGCGCGTCGACGTCGGTGAGATCGGTTGCTTCGGCGGGAAGTCCGGCTCGGCTCGTCATGCCGACAGTGTGCCACGCCGACGCCCGATTCTCGTGCGAGGGGCACCCGGCGACGAGGCTCCCGGGCCGAAGCCCGCACCGCATCGGCGGTCTCGGGCGGAGGATCCCGCCATGGCGTCGGCGCCCGCGGGCGGCTAGCGTGGAGGCACTGGCGCGAGGGCGCGCCGGATCGGACGGCGCCGTCCCGCGAGGAAAGACACGATGCATCCCGGAGTAACCGCGCAAGCGAACAGCGGAGCGGGCGTGCGCGCCCTCCAGACCCGGACCCTCACGGCATGACCTCGGTCACGATCTTCGGCGCGGCGGGAGGCATCGGAGCGAGCATCGCGAGCGAGCTGGTCGGGCAGCGGCTGTTCGACGAGTTGCGGCTCGTCGACCCTCGCGTGAATGTGCTGGAGGCGGATCGCATCGATCTGATCGAGGCCGCGCTCGTGGCGGGTGGCCCGGCGCTGCGCGTCGTCGTCGACGACGGCACAGCGTCGCCCGAGGCGCCGAGCGAGCTGGTGATCTGCGCCGCGACGCGCGGCGAGCGGCTGGGCGAGTCGCGCAGCGCCGCGGCGGCGGCCAACTGGGCGCTGCTGCGCTCGCTCGCGCCCGCGCTGGCGGCAGCGGCCGGCGACACCGGCCTCATCCTGCTCGTCACGAACCCCGTCGACGCGATGGCCGCGTTGCTGTCGCGTGAGCCCGGGATCGGCGGACCGGGTCGCGTGCTGGGGTACTCCCTGAACGACACCACGCGGCTGCGCGCCGCCATCGGCCGCGAGCTCAGCGTGGACCCCGCGCGCGTGGACGCGCTCGCGCTGGGACTGCACGGCGAGCAGGTCGTCCCCCTCTTCAGCCGCGTGCGCGTGGACGATGAGCCGGTCGCGCTCGACGCCGGGCAGCGGGCGCGCATCGTCGCGGACTTCGAGGGCTGGTTCGGGCGCTGGCACCGGCTCGACAGCGGACGCACGTCCGCGCGCGCGACGGCCGCGGGCGTCGCCGAGCTCGTCCGGCGGCTGCGGGACGGCCGGTCGTTCCCGACCTCGACGGCCACGGATCCCGTGGCCTCCCTGCCGGGCGGGTCCTTCGTCGCCCTGCCCGTCACGGTGGCGGGAGGATCGGCCGTGCCCGACGATCTCGACTGCGACGAGGACGAGCACGCGGCGCTGGCCGAGGCCGCGCTCACCGTCAAGCGGCTCGTGGCCGAGCTGACCGCCGAGGCCGCGAGCGGACCGGTGAGCGGCGCGGTCGAGGAACTCGGCGCGCTCTAAGCTGGTGGGCATGCCGTCGGATGCCGCTTCTCGTCGCACGTACAGCTATCTCGGCCCCGCCGGTACCTTCACGGAGGCGGCGCTCGAGCAGGTGCCGGAGGCGAGGGGCCAGATCTGGCGCCCCGTCCACAACGTGGGGGAGGCGCTCGCCGACGTCGCGGAGGGGCGCAGCGATGCCGCGATGATCGCGATCGAGAACTCGATCGACGGCGGCGTGTCGACGGCGCAGGACGCGCTCGCGCGGATCCCGAACCTCCGCATCGTGGGCGAGTATCTCGTGCCGGTGAGTTTCGTCCTGGTCGGCAAGCCCGGTCAGCGTCTCGAGGACGTGCAGCTGGTGAGCGCGCACCCGGTCGCGTACGCCCAGTGCCATCGCTGGCTCGTCGAGCACCTGCCCGGCCACCAGCACGTCCCCGCCGCGAGCAACGTCGCCAGCGCGGTCGGGATCCTCGACGGCTCGAGCTCGGCGGAGGCCGCGATCGCGCCGCCCGGAATCACGGCCCACCATCACGTGGACGTGCTCGCGGAGAACATCGGCGACAACACGAACGCCGTCACGAGGTTCGTCCTCGTGACGGGACCCGGCGTGCCCCCGGCCCCCACGGGCGCCGACAAGACGAGCGTCATCGTCGAGCTGCCGGAGGACCGCGCCGGCACGCTGCTGGAGCTGCTCGAGCAGTTCTCGACGCGCGGGATCAACCTGAGCCTGATCCAGTCCCGTCCGATCGGCGACGCGCTCGGCCGCTACCGCTTTGTGATCGACGCGGACGGCCACATCCGGGACGAGCGGATGGCCGATGCGCTGATGGGCCTGCGCCGCTTCAGCCCCAACGTCGTGTACCTCGGCTCCTACCCGCGGGCCGATCGCGCGATCGTCCACTACTCGAACCGCTACTCCGACGAGGTCTTCGTCGAGGCCCGCGACTGGGTGAGGGGCCTGCTTTCGGGCGAACCGGACGCCTGAGGGGCGGCTTACGAGGTCTTCTCCGTGAGCCGAGGCGGCCGAACCGCAAACACCGGGCCGCCGGATTGCGTCTTCCGGCGCGAGACACGCTGCCCGCGCCCCCGCGTTCGTAGAGTGGTGGCGACATGATGCCCGAGATCACCCCACCGACGGTTCCGGCCACCCGTGAGGTGCGGGCCCTGGACCTGGCGCAGATCCGCTCGACACTCGGAGACGCGTCGGACGCGGCGTACGCGAAGATCACGGATCGTCTCGACGAGAACTGCATGCGCTTCCTCGCGCACTCGCCGTTCTGCTGCCTGTCGACGTCGGACGCCGCGGGCAACTGCGACTGCTCGCCGCGGGGCGATTACCCGGGCTTCGTCCGGCCGCTGGACCCGCAGACGCTCGTGATCCCCGAGCGGCCCGGCAACAGGATCGCGGACTCGATGCGCAATATCGTCGAGAACGGCCACGTTGGACTGCTCTGCTTCGTCCCGGGCATGACGGAGACGCTGCGGATCAACGGTGCGGCGTTCGTCACGGACGATGCGCGGATCCTGTCGATGCTGGAGCAGGATCACTCGGTCCCCGACCTGGCCATCGTGATCCGCACCGAGCAGGTGTACCTGCACTGCGGCCGAGCCCTGCTGCGGGCCGGCCTCTGGGACCCCGAGATGCAGGACCTGGCGCTGGAGGTCCCGGACGCGGGCCGGATCTGGGCGAGCACGTCCGGTCTCGACGAGGCGGTTGGCGACACGATCAACCGCAGCGTGAACGCCGCCTATCGGGAGCTGTACTGAATGCGCGGCAGGGACGGCATGCTGCCCCTGATCGTCCGGGAGATCGCTCCCCAGACCCCGTCGATCGTCAGCATCCGACTAGAGGACCCGGCGGGAGCGCCACTGCCTGCATGGGAAGCCGGAGCGCACATCGACGTGCAGCTGGTGACGCGCCACGAGCGCCAGTACTCGCTCTGCGGTGACCCCGCCGACGCGAGCGGGTACCGCATCGCCGTCCTTCGGGAGGAGCTCTCGCGCGGCGCCTCGCACTACATCCACTCCTTCCTCCGGGTCGGTGCGCGGGTGTACGTGCGCTCGCCGCGGAACATGTTCCCGCTCGCGGACGCGCGGTCGTACCTGCTGCTGGCGGGCGGCATCGGGATCACCCCGATGCTCGCGATGGCGCGCGAGCTGGCCGCCCGGAACGCGGACTGGCGGCTGCTCTATCTGGTGCGCACGCGCAACGACGTCGCGTTCGCCGAGGAGCTGGCGGGGTTCGGCGAGCGCGTGCAGGTCCATGTCAGTGGCGAGTCGTCGCGCATCGACATCGCGGAAGTGCTCGGGAGCCTCGCCGCGGGCACAGACGTCTATGCCTGCGGGCCGGCGCGCCTGGTGGACGCGCTCGAAGAGCGGGCGGCACTGCTCCCACGAGGGTCGGCACTGCACGTGGAACGGTTCGAGCCCGCCCTGCGTCAGTTCCGTCCGAACGTCCCCTTCACGCTCGTCTGCGCAGCCTCGGACGTCACGGTCGAAGTGCCTGCGGAATCGAGCATGCTCCACGCCCTCGGCGGCGCCGGGATCGAGCTCCCCGCGTCCTGCCTCCGCGGGGTGTGCGGCTCCTGTGCCGTCCCGCTGCTGGAGGGACAGGCCGAGCACCGCGATTCCCTCGGTGCCGACGACGCCAGCGGCATCGTCTATCCGTGCGTCTCCCGCGCCCTCGGCCCCACCCTCGTCATCGACGCCTGATCCGCGCGTCCGGTCGTCGCCCTCGTAACGACCTCCTCTCGAAGAACCGAAACTCCTGGGCGGCGGTACGAGCCTTCCCGACATCGGCGGCTGGCGTTTCCTGGGAGGCCGCGTCAGTCAGGAGGGGAACTTGGGTCCTCTGCCGTAGCGCACCCCCGGTCCACGGGCCTGTCCTTCCAGCTTGACGATGACCGCGCGGGCTTGCAGATCGCGGAGCATGTCGCGTGCGGGGAACATCTCGAGGTCGAAGAGACGTCGGAGCGTCTGGTTGGTGATGTACCCGTACTCGCGGATATGCTCGATGACCTTGTCGTCGGCGTCGTCGGCATTGCGGCGATGGTACGTCACGGCCAGGCCGAGTCCAGTGAGCGTCGAGCTGGCGAGCACGTAGTTGGGGAATGCCCTGCTTGCGGTTCTCCGCGTCGGTTCCAGAAGCCCGCTGGCTCGCATCCGTTCCAGAGTGCTCTGCGCCTCAGCGACGGATCTCTGCAGGAGTGGCGCGATGGCCTCGGCCTGAGCAGCTCGTTGGTTGCAGAGTGCGTCGAGGACCAGCAGCACTTCGATATCGCCGGCGAGCGCGTCAGGGAGGTGCCCATTCACATAACGCGCGAAAGCGTCGTTGCCCGCGCCCCCGGGAACCCGTGCTTCCACGGCCTGGCCGGAATCAGTGAACGTCGGCGGCTTCTTCCCTGCCCGCAGAAGATAGCGGTAGGCGCGGTCGATGCCCTGACCTGCACGTTCGGCCACATGCAGTGCGGTCACCGTCTCGAGAAGCAGGCGGTTCCGCGGAGTTGAGGGATGGCTGAGAATGTTCTCTGCCGTCACGCCGAAGACGAGGCCGCCGGGGCTGACGATACGCAGTTGCTCAGGAGACTGCTCGATATCGGCGCTTCCGGCGACCTCGAAGTCGCGGTGGACGAAAGCATTGACGACGAGTTCTCGCACGGCCTCTTGCGGGTAGTCCTGGAGTTGCAACTGCACACCGCCTGCGAGATTGAGAGGGCGCATCTGTCGTCGTGCCTCGATCGCATTGATGAGCTGCTCGATCGCGGCGAGGATGGGTCGCCTGCCCCGGAAGCGGTCGACCGCCTCGGCGCCGGGAGAGGGGCGGTACTGATAGGAGTATCCGTAGGCGGGAAGCAGTTCGCGGATGTCGTCCTCGTGCCCGGCGATGAGCAGCCCGGCACGGTTGAGTTGTCCATCGGAGGTGAGGAGCCTGAGGTCCGTGAGAATGGCCTGGTCGCTCTGGTCCGCCAGCTCTCGGCGGTCGGCGGCTCGCAGCAGCCGTCGCACGCGCACCATCTCCTCCTCGGACACGCGCCGGGCACCGGACGGCTGCTCCGACCAGTCATACAGACCTCGTGCCGCGAGTGCCTGGCGCTGCTGCTCCGGCGGAAACGGCTGGCACTGAGTGCCGATGCGTCGGGTCGAGGTCCCCTTGGCGTTGGCATAGAAGGTCGCCCCCGCCGGGACGGTGATCTCGATGAGTCGTTTGCCGTCGACGGTGTGCTCGGTGATGGGCACGGAGAGGCCGGGGCGGGTGCGCTCATAGATGCCGAGGACGATGCTCCGACTGTCGAGGCGTGAGGAGACGCCGCTGATGGCAGCCGCGCCGGCTACGTTGTCGGCGATGCCGAGAACGATCGAGCCACCGTTCGCGTTCGCGAAGCAGACGACCGCATCTGCGATGACTTCGAGCGTCTTCTTGACATTCGGGTCTTCTTGTTTGAAGTCCAGCGCCTCGTTCTCAAGTTGCCCCCCTGTGGCGCCGGCTTTGAGCGCTGTGATGATGTCAGCGAGGTTCAGCACAAGATTGATCTTAGTTTGATTGAGCGCAATTATGAAGCGCCCCCTCAGACTCTTGCAAACTCATGATCGTGCGTGTGATAGCAACCCCGTCCGTGTGACAGTTCGGATGCGGTGCCTCGGCCGAAGGCTCGGCATGCAAGAATCCCGGCGCTTCGATGCCGTTCGCGGTGCGGTGCGGAAGCTGTCACGGTCCTCCCCTACGCTCTGCGCAGAGGGTTGCCGTCCGCCGGACCGAAGAGCAGGATCAGCTCCGCGGGCTCCGCGGACTCGTTCTTCACGCCGTGGGGCACTCCTTGCGGGGCGTACACGGCGTCGCCGGGGCGCAGTATCGAGCGCTCGCCGGCGAGCGTCACGACGACCTCGCCGGTGACGACGATGTACATCTCGTCCTGGCTCACCACGGAGCAGCTTCTGGGGTCGCCCTCAAGATGGAAGTGCTCACCCTCCTCGGCGCCCGCCTCGAGGCGGTACAGCATGGCGGACGTGGGCAGCTCGGTGGTGTGGCGGAAGTACCACTCCACGCCGATGCGGCCCTCGCCGTCGTAGAGCTTCCAGTCGTAGTGGCCCTCGCCGCGCCGCTGGATCTGCATGTCGTCTCCTTCCGCTCTTCCCGCAGGCGGGCGGTGTCACTCGATCGCGGCGGCGGCACCGCCGCCGGTCGTCGGCCGCGCCGCCGCCGCGAGCGCGTCGGCGAAGGTGAACGAGGAGATGTCGTCGCTGGTGGTGCCGTCCACGGCGCGCTCGGCGACGATCCGCCCGATTGCGGGCGTGAACTTGAAGGCGTGCCCGGCGCCGAGGGCGAGGATCACGTCGGGGTGCTCGTCGAGGGGCCCCAGGACGAACCGGCGGTCCGGGGTGAGCGCGTACTGGCACGTGACGGTGCGCAGCACCTCGCCGCTGTCCGGGATCGTCGTGCCCATGAACGATGACAGCTCCGCGAGCAGCTCCCCGGAGGGGACGAACGTGCGCTGCTCCGGCGTCATGTAGTTGTTGCCGACGTCGCGGGCGGCCTTGATCGTCGGCTCGCCGTAGGTCGGGAAGCCGTAGAAGCACGACTCGTCCTCCCAGATCCACACGGGGAAGGCGGACGGATCGAACGCGTCGGGGTCCTTCGGCTTGAAGTACGTCACCTGCTCCTGCATCGTCACGAGCGGGATGTGCGCTCCCAGAGGCTCGAGCAGTGCGTTCGTCCAGGCGTCGGTCGCGAGGATCACCTTGCCGGCGCGGACGTCGCCGTCCGGGGTGTGCACGACGACGCCCCGGTCGTCGGGGGTGATCCGCTCGACGGGGGTGCGGGGTCGGATCACAGCGCCGTGCACGCGCGCCTGCATCTGGAACGCGGTCACCGACCGGGCGGCGTGGACGATCCCGGAGTCGGGGGTGTAGACGGTCTCCACGCCCTCGGGGATCGAGAACTGCGGCCACCGGTCGTGCACCTCGGCGGGTGAGAGCAGCTCATACGGAATGCCGACGTCTCCGAGGCTGTGGGCGAAGTCGTCGGCCGAGTACGGGCCGTCCTCCGGGATGAAGACGAGGCCGCCGGTGATGCTCGTGAACCGCTCGCCCGCGACCTCCTCGAACTCGGCCCAGTCGCGGTAGGCCGACTCGGCCAGGCGCACGTACGCGGCGTTGCCGTACGACGTGCGGATGATGCGGGACGTGTCGTGCGAGGCGCCGCGGACGTGCCCGAGCTCGAACTGCTCGAACGCGACGACGTTCACCCCCTTGCGGGCGAGGTGGTAGGCGGCGGCGCTGCCGAGCGCGCCCATTCCGACGACGGCGACGTCGAATGTCTCCATGTGCTGAATCGCTCTTCTTCCGGTTGTGCGGTGGGACGACGGACTGCGGCGTCAGCACTCGACGGCAGGGGCGGGACAGGTGCGGGACGCCTCGTCGCGTCGGGCACTGGGAGCTGTAGTCCGGTTGTTGGCCCATTATTGGGAGGCCCGTTCCCCGCTCTGTTACAGTCCGCATCACGGGCAATCACGTCGACGGGGGATTGCTCGTTCTGGGAACCGAGGAACGAGGTGAGCGGGATGACGATGCGCGTCGCGGCGGGCCTGAGGATCGTCCGTGCGGTGGCCGAGCGACCGGACCCCACTGCCCCGGTGTCCGTCGGCGAGCTGGCGCGCCGCCTCGGGCTGCCGCTCAGCGGGGCGTCCCGACTGTGCGCGGAGCTCCACCGCCTCGGGTTCCTCGAGCGCGGGGACGCGTACGGCTCCTATCGGATCGGGGATGCGGCGATCGCCCTGTCGGGCCTGGCCGCGCGGCCCGTGGCGCAGACGGTGCGCGCCGCGTTGACGATCGCCGGGCAGACGACCGGTGAGACGGTCTGCCTGGCGGCGCGTGCAGAGGGCGGTATGAGGATCGTCGCCGCGGTCGTCTCGCCCTGGACGCTCTTTTCCGCGGCCGAGGTCGGCGAGCTCGTGCACGATCCCGAGAGTGCCATCGTGCGCGCCGCGCAGGGCACGGGCGGCGATGAGGACGACCCCCGGCACTTCCGGTCGACGATCGGACGCAGCGTCGAACTCGCCACGCCCGTGTTCGACCCCGCCGGCGAGTGCCTCGCGGTGCTCGCCGTGAGGCTGCCCGTGAACCGCGCCCGCCGCGGCGTCCCGGCGGCGCGCCGAGCGCTCGCCGCAGCGCGCCGCGCGCTCGAGCGGCGCGTCGAAGACGTGCTCGGCTCCGTCGGCGATCCTGCCCCCCGCGCCGCGGCGGGAGGGGACGCGCAGGGCGCTCCGTCGGCTCTGCAAGCGGCGATGCGTATGCTCCGGCACCTCGCCGAGGGCCCCGACGGCCTCGCCGGTATCGCCCGCGCGGCCGGAGTGCGGCGCGACCGCGCCCAGCGCATCGTGGACTCCTGCCGCGCGGTGGGCGTCGTCATGGACGACATCGATCGCGGCGGCTACCGGCTCGCTTGGGGCATTCACGGATGGCATCGTGCGGCCGCGGCGCCGATCATGGCGACGCGAGGCGCGCCCCTGGTGGCCGCGGCCGCCGATGCGACGGGGGCGTGCGCATTCATCACCGTCCTGAAGGGCATGCGCAGCGTCACGCTCGTCGAAGAGCTCGAGATCCAGGGCGAGGGGCTGCGGATGACCCCGTGGCTCGGACGGCCCTGTCCCCTCATGAGCGCGGACGGGGGGCCGACGCTCGTCATGGACTTCGGGGTCGACGAGGTCGCACCGCTCCTTCCGCGGCGCGAGCCACAGGCGGAGCGGGACGAGTTCCTCGCCCGGATGCGGCAGGTGACGCAGGACGGGGTGATCGCCAAGGAGTCCTTCGAGGAGGCGGGGCTGCTGTCGGTCTCCGCGCCGATCCGGGACTCCAGCGGGAGCGTGGCGGCCGCGGCGTGCATCGTCGCCGCGACCGACCAGGCGCGCTCGCGCGTCCGAGCGCTCAGACAGGCCGCGCTGGAGCTCGCCGCGGGCGTGACGGCCCTTCTCGGAGGTCCGGACGCCGACGGGACCCCCGCGGCCGCGACCTGATTCCTCAGCCGCCCCAGACGCGCTCGCCGGCGATCCAGGTCTCCAGCACCGCGGTCTCGCCGATCTGCTCGGACGGCACCGTGAAGACGTCCCGGTCGAGCACCGCGAAGCTGCCCTCGTACCCCACCTCGATCCGACCCACGCGGCCGATGTCGGTCAGGCTCGCCGCGCGGTCGGTGTAGAGCAGCAGCGCCTGCGCGGCAGACACGGAGGCGCCCTGTCCGATGTCGGCGCCGTTGTACGCGCGCCGGCGCACCGCGGCCTCGACCGACACGAACACGTTGTCGGCCTCGCCCCACGCCGTCGCCGGGCAGTCCGAGGACAGTGCGAGCGCCGGCAGCTCGTGGTACAGCGAGCGGATCGGGTACGCGTGGTCGCGCAGCTCCGGGCGGAGGTTGCGCTCGTAGCCGTCGTACTCGGCGTAGAGGAACACCGTGTGCGTGGCCACGCCGAACCTCATCCGGGCGGCGCGAAGGCGGGCGATCGTCGCGGGAGCCAGGAGGGTCGCGTGCTCGATGCGGATCGAGGGGGTCTCCTCGAGCCACGGCTCCTGGTGCTCGAACAGGTCGAGCACCTGCGCGATCGCCCTGTCGCCCATGGCGTGCACCGCGAGCTGCACGCGGTTGCGCCGCGCCCATTCGCCGGCGGCGAGCGCGTCCTCGTCACTGAGGGTGCGGAGGCCGTGGTCGTCGTCCGAGCCCGGGTAGGGCCGGCACACCCACGCCGTGCGGTTTGAGTAGGCGCCGTCCATGATCACCTTCAGCCCGGACACGCGCGCTCGGCCCGTGCGGTCCTCGTCGGTGAGGTCGGCCGGCGGATCGGCCGGATCCCATCCGTAGAAGAGCCCGGCGCGGGGCATCGCGGCGCCGTCCTCGGCGGCCCGATAGGTGCTCAGCGGGTCGGCGATCCGCGTCGCCAGCAGATCGCAGACGCCCACGATGCCCCGGGACAGGAGCCGCTGGCCGACCTGCCGGAGCCGCGCGGCGCGCTCGGCCGGTCCCGCCTCCGGGATGTGCGAGGCCACGGCCTGCGCCGCAGCGATCTCGGTGAGGACCCCCGTGGGCGCGCCGTCGGCGTCGCGTTCGAAGCGCGCGCCCGGCGGATCCGGGGTGGTCGCGGTGATCCCCGCGATCTCGAGCGCTCGCGAGTTGCAGACGGCGGAGTGGCGGTCGCAGCGCCAGACCAGCACGGGCTGCGTCGTGGAGACCGCGTCGAGGTCCCGCGCCGTCGGCGCCCGCCCCTCCGGGTACTTCGTCTCGTCATAGCCGTTCCCGACGATCCAGGCGTCGCGATCCGAGCCGAGGGCCTCGTGCGTGCGCAGGGCGTCGATGAGTTGCGGCAGCGACGTGACGGCCGGCGGAAGGCAGTCCACGGCGTCGATCGTCGTCGTCATGAGCGCCGGGTGCACGTGCATGTCGAGCAATCCCGGCACCACGACGCGTCCGCCGAGGTCGTGCGCGGCGGCGCCGTCGACCCCGGACGCGTCGCCGACCCAGTCGATGACGCCGTCCGTGACGCGGAACGCGCTGACGAAGTCGGTCTCGCCGCGCCCCGTGAAGACGCGTCCGCCCGTGAAGATCCGTGATGTCATGCGGGTGCTCCTTCGTGCTCAGCCGACCGGCGCGAGCGAGCCGCACATGCCGAACAGATCCTTGGGGTCGTCCGGCTCGGCCACGAGGTCGATGTCGTCGACGAACGGCGTGCCGGCGACCGCATCGCGAACATAGCGCAGCGCGGACAGATCTTCGATCGCGAAGCCGACCGAGTCGAACAGCGTGATCTGCTCGGCGGAGGTGCGCCCGGTGGCCCGGCCCGTCAGCACCTCCCACAGCTCCGTGACGGGGAACTCCGGGCCCCGGGCCTGGATCTCCCCCTCGATGCGGGTCTGGGGCGTGTACTCGACGAAGACGCTGGAGCGGTCGAGGATGGCGGGATCGAGCTCGGTCTTGCCGGGGCAGTCGCCGCCGATCGCGTTCAGATGCATCCCGGGTGCGACGTCCGCGTCGCGCAGCACGGTGGCGAGTGCCTTGTCGGCCGTGCAGGTCGTGACGATGTCGGCGCCCTCGCACGCCTCCCCGGCGTCGCCGGCGACCGTGATCCGGAAGCCGAGCGGCGCGAGGTTGCGGACGAACTTCGCGATCGCGTCGGGATCGACGTCGTAGACGGTCAGGTCGCTGAGCCCGAGGGCGCCGCGCATCGCGATGGCCTGGAACTCGGATTGGCTGCCCGCGCCGATCATCGCCATCCGCGTCGAGTCGGGTCGGGCGAGCGCGCGCGCCGCCAGCGCCGACGTGGCAGCGGTCCGCAGGGCGGTCAGCACGGTCATCTCGGCGAGGAACGTGGGGTAGCCGTTGTGCACATCGGCCAGCACGCCGAACGCCGTGACCGTCTGGTAGCCCCGCGCGGGGTTGGAGGGATGGCCGTTCACGTACTTGAACCCGTAGGTCTCCCGGTCGCTCGCGGGCATGAGCTCGATCACGCCGAACGGGGTATGGCTGGCGATACGCGGGGTCTTCTCGAACTGCTCCCATCGCGCGAAGTCGTCGGCGAGGTACTCGACGATCCCGGCGATCACCCGTTCCGTTCCGCTCTGCGCCAGCCAGCGCACCATATTGTTCACACCCACGAAAGCCGTCATTCCTGTCACGTTAGGACTGGGCGATATGTGCAGACAATCATCCAGATGCCCAAGTTGTGGGTCTCGAGTGCGCATTGTGCTCTAACCTGGTGCGCATATGGACGGAATCAAGCTGGATGAGCTGGATCGCGCGCTGCTGGCGGCGCTGCGCGCGGACGGCCGTGCGCCCGTCGCCGTGCTCGCCCGCGAGCTGAAGGTGACGCGGGCCACGGTCACGAGCCGCATCGACCGGCTGATCTCGTCCGGCGTCATCGTCGGCTTCACGGTGCGGGTGCGCGACGAAGTCGATCCGCTCGAGATCCGGGCGATCTCTCTCATCGAGGTCGAGGGACGCAACACGGACGCCGTCATCCGGCGGCTGCGCGGGCTCCCCGAGATCACCGCGCTTCATTCGACGAACGGCGGCTGGGACCTCGTGGCCGAGTTGCGCGCGGCGTCGCTGGGCGACTTCGACCGCGTGCTCGGGCGCATCCGCTCGATCGACGGCGTCGTCAACAGCGAGACGAGTCTGCTCCTGAGCTCCGTCCTGCGGTGATGCGCGGGGAGGCGCTCGCGCTCATCTCCGAGTGGACAGCAGGCGCACGCGACAGGCCAGCTCGACGGCGAAGCGGTGATCCGGGTCCGACAGGTCGAGCTGCAGCGCCTGCTCGGCACGGCGCACGCGGTAGTTCACGGCGTTGGGGTGCAGGTTGAGGGCCTCGGCCGCGCGTGCGAGGGAGTTGCGGTTGCTGAGGTAGGCCTGCAGCGTGCGCACCGCGACCTCGGAACGCTCGGGGCCGAGCGCGTCGAGCGGGGCGAGGACGTCGTCGAGCAGCTGCCGGCTGAGCGGCGAGGCGTAGAAGTCGAGGAGGACTCGGCGCAGGCCCGTGACGTCGGTGGCCTCGATGGACCCGGTGCGTCCGCTGGCGATCGCCGTCTCGACGGCGATGCGCGCCTCGGCGGCCGACTGCCGGAGTCCGGATGCGCCCAGCTGCGGCGTGCCGAGGCCGAGGGTGCACAGCCAGTCGGAGCCGCCCAGGGCGGCGACGTGGTGGATGAGCTGCGAGCCCACCTCGCGCAGGCGGCGCTGATGGTCCCCGGCGCCGAGCTGCTCCGACGAGACCAGCACGAGGTCGTCGTGCATCGAGGCGAAGTGCCACAGCTCGCTGCGTGGCTCCACCAGCTGGAGCGCGAAGAGCTCGAGCGCCGCGACCATCGTGCGCGGCGGCCGATGCGACGGGTCGGCACGGTGCGACACGCGCAGCCAGCCGACCACGTGGGAGAGCTGCAGCGGCAGGCCGAGGCGGGTGGCGTCCGCTGCGAACGCGTCGACGCGCGAGGAGTCGGCGAGGATCAGCTCGACGATGAGATCCGCGCGGGACTGCGTCGGCGCGAACCGCTCGTTCAGGTCGCGCTGCATGGCCCGCGAGACGAGCGAGGCGATCACGGGCGTCGCGAGAGCCACGGCCGCGTCGGAACTGTCGGCCTGCAGGCGCCCGACGGCGGTCTCGCCGATGCACACGGCGTCGGGATCGGTCCAGCGCGCGCCCGGATCGGGCACGATCGTCAGTGAGACGCCCAGTGCCTCGCCGGCGGCGGCGAGGATCTGCTCGCCGCTGCCGTCGCGCTCCTGCATGGCGATGGCCCCGGCGCGATCGATCGCGTATTCCGCGCGGGCGAGTGCCCCGATGGCGTCGCCGCGGACGATGCGGTCGATGCCCATCGCGATGTCCGGTGGGGAGCCGCTCGTGCAGGTCAGCACGCGCATCCGGGCCCGCTCGGCGAGCGCTCGGGCGGTCTCGGCGAGCACGAGCTCGCCGATGAACAGCAGACCGCTGAAGTCGCGGGCGATCGCCTGGCGGATGGCGACGTCGACCTGATAGGGCGACGGCGGATTCCCGTCGCGCGTCGTGGCGATGACGAGGCTTCCCGGCGGAGCGGCGAGCGCGTCGATCGGGGCCATGACGACGCGCTGCAGGGCCGGCCCGACGGGCGGCCCCGCGAGCAGGGACAACCCGAGGTGCTTGGCGGAGCCGAGCAGTTCACGCACATCCGACTGGGGCATGAGCACAGTATGCAGCGAGACCCTGTGCTGAGGGAACATTGAGCCGCCTGGTCCCCATCCCTACTCTCGATGCATGCCACACGACGCGTCCCCTCCCACCGCCCCCGACCGGCGCTCGACGCCGGTCGTCACGGCCGACGACATCCCGGCGCTCGCCGTGGGCGCGGCCGTCTTCGGGACGGGGGGCGGCGGCGCGGTCCACACCGTCCGGTACGCGGCGCAGTACGCACTCGAGGAGCACGGACCCGTCCCGCTGCTGTCGGTCTCCGACCTGACCGACGACGACCTCGTCATCTCGATGTCGGGCGTCGGCGCCCCCTTCGCGGGCATCGAGATGCTGCCGGCCGATCACCAGCCGGAGACGCTTCGCGACGAGGTCGAGATCCTCGCCGGTCGTCCGGTGACGGCCGTCCTGGCGACCGAGATCGGCGGGAGCAACGGAGTCGGCCCGGCCGCCTGGGCGGCCCGGCTCGGCGTGGCCCTGCTCGACGCCGACACGATGGGACGGGCCTTCCCCGAGGCGACGATGACGTCGACGAACGTCGCCGGACTCCCGCGGGGCCCCGTCGTCATGAGCGACGTCGTCGGCAACGTGTCGGTACTGCGCACCGTCTCGCCCGGTTGGCTCGAGCGTCACGTGCGCGCGAACGTCGTCGCCAGCGGCGCGATCGCGCTGGGCGCGAGCTACCTGACGGCCTCGGACGCCCGAGGCGCCCTCATCGAGGGCTCGGTCAGCCGTGCCATCTCCGTGGGACGCAGGCTCCTCGGCTCGACCGACCCCGTCGACGACCTCGCCGACGAACTCGGGGCGCGCGTGCTCGTGGCCGGCAAGGTGATCGACGTGGAGCGGCGCAACGAGGGCGGCTTCACCCGCGGCTCCGTGACGATCGCCGGCGTCGGGGAGGACCGGGACCGGCTCGTGCGAGTGGAGATCCAGAACGAGAACCTCGTGGTGCTCGAGGACGGCCGGGTGCTCGTGAGCGTGCCCGACCTCATCACGATCGTCGACAGCGAGACGGGCGAGGCCATCTCGACGGAGCTGCTGCGGTTCGGGCAGCGGGTGTCGGTGCTCGCCTGGGCATGCGACCCGCTGTGGCGCACACCCCGGGGGCTGGAGCTGACCGGGCCGCGCGCGTTCGGCTACGAGATCGACTACACACCTTTCAGCGCCGAGAAGGAGACCGTTCGATGAGCCGCCGGGACCTGTCCGTGGGCATCGACGTCGGCGGCACGAACACCGATGCCGTCGTGCTCGATGACGAACGCCGCGTGATCGCGTGGACGAAGCAGCCCACCACGGCGGACGTCACCGGTGGCATCCGCGCGAGCCTGAGCGACGTGCTCGGGCAGCTGGGCGAGGAGCGCCATCGCGTGTCCCGCATCATGCTCGGGACGACGCACGCAACCAACGCGATCGTGCGTCGCCGGGACCTGTCGCGCGTGGCGGTGCTTCGGCTGGGCGCCCCCGCGTCGACGGCCTACCCGCCGCTCGTCGGCTGGCCCAGCGCTCTGCGCGAGGCGGCGCTCGCCGGCTCCGCGGTGCTCCCCGGCGGTCATCTCGTCGACGGCTACCCCATCGGACGGATCGACGCGGACGGCATCCGCCGTTTCCTCGACGGGCTGGAGCGGATCGATGCCGTGGCCATCTCGGGCATCTTCAGCCCCTCGTTCCCCGACCAGGAGCTCGAAGCAGAGGCGATCGTGCATCAGCACCTCGGGGTCGACGTGCCGGTCTCGCTCAGCCACGACATCGGCGAGCTCGGCCTGCTCGAGCGCGAGAACGCGACGGTCCTCAACGCCTCGCTGTACGGCGTCGCCCGCGACGTGACGCGGGCCCTGCTCACCGCGGTCGACGAGGAGCGCCTCGACGCCGAGACGTTCTTCGCGCAGAACGACGGCACGCTGATGGCCGTCGAGTACGCCGCCCGCTACCCCGTCTTGACGATCGGTTCGGGTCCCGCCAACTCGATCCGCGGCGCCGCCGCGCTCTCCGGCCTGGACGGGGCGATCGTCGTCGACGTCGGCGGAACGACGAGCGACCTCGGCGTGCTCGTCGACGGCTTCCCGCGCGAGTCCACCATGCCCCGCGAGATCGGCGGCGTGCGCACCAACTTCCGAATGCCCGACGTGCTCAGCATCGGCATCGGCGGCGGCACCATCGTCGACCTCGACGCCGGCGTCCCCGTGCCCGACTCGGTGGGCTACCGCCTCACGTCCGAGGCGCTGGTCTTCGGCGGCACGACGGCCACGCTCACCGACGCGGCCGTCGCGGCCGCGGAGCTCGAGATCCCCGGTCGCAGCCTGCCGCCGCTCGACAACGCGACCCGCCGCGGCCTGAGCTCCGCGCTCGCCCGCGCGCGCGAGCGGATCGAGGCCGCCGTCGAGCGGATGTCGCTCGGGCGCGGCCTTCCCCTTGTCGTCGTGGGCGGCGGTGGCTTCCTCGTCCCGGACGACCTCCCGGGCGTCGCCACGGTGCATCGCCCCGAGCAGGCGGGCGTCGCGAACGCGGTGGGCGCCGCGATCGCGCTCGCCGGCGGTCGCGCGGACCAGTTCGCCGACCTCGCGGACCGCGCGGCGGCGACCGAGGCGGCGTCCGCCGCGGCGCTGGACAGGGCGATCCAGGCCGGCGCCGACCCGCTGCACGTCGCCGTCGTCGACGTGCAGGAGACCCCCGTCTCGTACACGACCAAGCCGGCACTGCGCGTGTCGGTGAAGGCGGCCGGCCCGCTCGCGAGCATCGGCCGAGCTCCATCCCCGCATCATCTACCCGAAAGAGAGGCATCATGATCACTCGCAGGAAGGCGGTGACGATGGCTGCCGCCGGTATGATCGGCGCGCTGGTCCTCACCGCGTGCAGCGGCGGAGACTCCCCGAACGACCCCGGCAACGACGCCGGGTACGTGTCGGGCGGTACTTTCCGTCACGCCGTGTTCCCCGAGGTCGGCAGCATCAACCCGATGACCGCCGCGCAACCGCAGGAGATCCAGGTGATCACCTACGCCTACGAATCCCTCCTCTACACCGACGGAGAGGGCGAGCAGCTGCCGTGGCTCGCCGAGTCGTGGGAGCTGGGCGACGAAGGCACCTCCGTGACGTTCCAGCTCAAGGACGGCGTGACGTTCCACGACGGCTCCGCGTTCGACGCGAGCGTCGCCGCCGAGAACATCAACTACCACGCGAACCCGGACAACGCGACCACGCTCGGCGACGTGCTCCCCGCCGGCCTCGAGGCGAGCGGCGACGGACTCACGCTCGAGGTCACCACGGATGTCGCCGACCCGTTCCTCGCGAACATCGTCGGCAGCATCCGCATGGTCGGCGCCGCCGGTCTGTCGGACCCCGCCCCGCTGGAGACGGCCTCGAACGGCACCGGGCTGTACGCGCTCACGAGCGTTCAGGCCGACCGTTACATGTTCGAGCGGCGCGACGACTACACGTGGGGTCCCGACGGTCTCACGTCCGAGACGGAGGGCCTTCCCGACGCCCTCGAGATCAGCGTCGTCACAGACACCTCGACGCGGGCCAACCTGCTCATCTCGGGCGACCTCAACGCCGCGGCGGTGGAGGGCCCCGACCAGGACCGCCTCGACGGCGCCGGCTACGAGTTCGTCGGCACGATCAACCCGATCGGTCAGATGCTCTTCAACGAGCGCGAGGACCGCCCCACGCACGACCCGCTGGTCCGCGAGGCGCTGATTCTGGGCTTCAACCACGAGGACGCGCGCGAGGTCGTGACGGGCGGCCGGCCGATCGACCTGACGTCGTGGATCACCGAGGCACCCTTCACCTGCTTCAACGAGGAGCCGGTCTGGGAGCGCCCCTCGGCCGACCCCGCCCGCGCCGCCGAGCTGCTCGACGAGGCAGGGTGGACGGAGGGCTCCGACGGGATGCGCTCCAAGGACGGCGAGCAGCTGTCGATCAACTTCATCTACGACGCGACGTCCGCGGCGCACGCCTCCGCCGCGGAGCTCGTCGCGGAGGACTGGGCTGAGCTCGGGATCGTCACGAATCTGATCGCGATGGACGGCGCCGCATGGTCCGAGTACCTGTATGAGACGTTCGACTACGACACCGGATGGATCCAGATCGGCGTGGGCAGCCCGGTCACGCAGAACCTCTTCTACGGCGGGGCATGGCCGGAGGAGGGCGGCCTGAACTTCATGGGCGTCCGCGACGAGGAGTACCTCGCGCTCGCCGAGCAGGCCGGCGCGGCCGCGGATGCCGAGGAGGCGTGCGGCTACTGGGAGCAGGCCGAGAAGCTCGTCGTCGAGAACTTCCACACCTTCCTGCTCGCGGGCACGATCCGGCCGACGTACATGTCGGGCACGACCTTCGAGATCACCGACTACATCCAGCCGGTGACGATCCGCATGACCGAGTGAGCCACGCGCGATGACAACGACGGACACACGGCTGGACGGACTCGTCCAGGACGGGCCCCCAGCGGGTCGGCTGCAGCGGCTCCGGCAGCTGCGGGGACGGCTCTCGCCCCGCGCCGACTTCGCGATCCGCAGGATCGGGCGGCTCGTCGTCAGCCTGGCCGTCGTGGTCCTCGCCGCGTTCTTCCTCGTCCACCTGGTGCCGGGCGATCCCGTCCGGGCGGCACTGGGGCCCACCGCTCCCGCCTCCCTGGTGGAGGCCACGCGGGTGGCTCTGGGGCTCGACCAGTCCGTCCCGCAGCAGCTCCTGAACTACCTCTCGGGGCTGCTGCGGGGCGACCTGGGCACGTCGATCCAGAGCGGACGTTCGGTGGGCGACACGATCGCCGCCCGCTTCCCCACGACGCTGACCCTCGCGGCCCTCGGCTTCGTGGTCGCCGTGATCGGCGCGCTGCCCATCGGCATGGGGGCGGCGCTCGCCGCGCGCACCGGCCGGGGACGCACGATCAACAGCGGTGTCGCCGGGTTCCTCGGCGTGCTCATCGCGATTCCGGACTTCGTGCTCTCGGTCGGCCTGATCTCGCTCTTCAGCATGTGGCTGGGGCTCTTCCCTCCCGCGGGCTGGGGCGAGGGGCGCAACGCGGTGCTGCCCGTTCTCGGACTGTCGCTCGGCGCGATGGCATACCTGGCCCGGATCGTGCAGGTCGAGATGATCAAGGTGCTCGACTCCACGTACATCGCCACCGCCCGAGCCAAGCGTCTCCCGCAGCGCGTGATCCTGCTCCGCCACGCGCTGCCCAACATCATCACCGCCACGCTGACGGTGGGCGGCCTGCTGCTGTCGGGCCTCGTCGCGGGAACGGTGATCATCGAGACGGTGTTCGCCGTCCCGGGCGCGGGCAACACCCTGGTCTCCGCGGTGGGCAGCAAGGACTACCCGATGATCCAGGGCATGGTCCTGGTCTACGCGTTCCTGGTTCTCGCGGTGAACCTCGTCGTGGATCTGATCCTCATCACCCTCGACCCCCGAACGACGATCGCAGAAGGGTGAGCGCGCCATCATGACGACCTCGGTCCCCGGTCTCCTGGACGCCCCGCTCGTCGCGGAGCCCCCGTCGAAGCGTCGCCTTCGATCCCGCTGGATCAGCGCATCCGGCATCGCCGCTCTGATCGGCATCGCGGTGCTGCTGACCATCGCGGTCGTCGGCCCCGCGATCTGGACGGAGGCGGCCACGGCGCGCAACATCGCCGAGCGATGGGCTCAGGCGGGCGCCGAGCATCCCTTCGGCACAGACGACATCGGGCGCGACATCTTCGCGCGAGTGATGGTGGCCACGCGCACATCCCTGCTGTTGACCGCGGGCGCGACCGCCATGCTCATCAGCGGCGGACTCATCATCGGCCTCACCGCCGCGATGCTCCCGCGCCGCCCGCGCCGGGCGTTGATCTGGGTGATGGACATGCTCCTGGCGTTCCCGTGGCTGCTGCTCGTGCTGTTCTTCACCGTGATCTGGGACGCGTCGGCGACCGGCGCGATGCTGGCCATCGGCCTCGCCGGGATCCCGAACGTGACGCGGCTCGTCTACAACATGGCCTCGTCCGTGACCGAGCGCGACTACGTGCGCGCCGCCCGCGTCGTCGGTGTCGGGCCCCTGGGGATCATGGCGAAGCACGTGCTGCCGAACATCGCCAACCCGCTGCTGGTGCAGTCCGCCGCCGCAGCGAGCACCACTCTCCTGGCTTTCGCCGGTCTGTCGTTCCTCGGCCTCGGCGTCCAGGCGCCCGAGTACGACTGGGGCCGCCTGCTGAACGAGGGACTCGCGCATCTCTACACGAACCCCATGGCGGCGCTCGGCCCCGGTCTTGCCGTGGTGTTCGCCGGCCTCGTGTTCACGATGATCGCCGAGACGGTCGGCGATCAGCCGGGGCAGGGCCTGCGGGCGTTCGCGCAGTCGAGCCGGATCGCCGTGCTCGCGCGTCGCCGTGTCCAGGCGCCGGCGTCCCCGGCGCCCCGCGGGGACGGCGGCTCTCCCCTCGCCGAGGTGCGCGGGCTGCGCGTGTCGTTTCCCGACGGGCAGGGAGGCGTCGTCGAGCGCGTGCACGGCGTGGACCTGCACGTCGCCCCGGGCGAGGTGGTCGGAATCGTGGGGGAGTCGGGCTCGGGCAAGTCGCTCACGGCCATGGCCATGGCCGGCCTGCTCGACGCGCCGGCGATCGTCGAGGCGGAGACTCGCCGCTTCGACGACATCGACCTCGACTCGAAGCTCAGCCTCGCGGAGCGCCGACGCCTCGGTGTGGAGCTCGGAGTCATCTTCCAGGACCCGCTCACGTCGCTCAACCCGGCGCTGACGATCGGTCGGCAGCTCACGGAGGTGCCCCGACAGCATCTGGGCATGAGCAGGACGCAGGCGCGGCAGCGCGCGGTGGAGGGGCTGGACGCCGTGGGCATCGCCGAGCCCGAGACGAGGCTCGGCGACTACCCGCACCAGTTCTCGGGCGGGATGCGACAGCGCGCGATGATCGGCATGGCGCTCACCGGCCGGCCCCGCCTCATCATCGCCGACGAGCCGACGACGGCGCTCGACGTGACCGTGCAGCGCCAGGTGCTCAGCGTGCTGAGGCGCGCGCAGGAGGCCACCGGCGCCGGCATCGTGTTCATCTCCCACGACATCGCCCTCGTCTCCGGCTTCTGCGACCGCGTGGTCGTGATGAAGGACGGAGAGGTCGTGGAGGAGCTGGATGCCCGCACCATCAAGCAGCAGGCGTCGCATCCGTACACCCAGGGGCTGATCGCGTGCCTGCCCGACATGAGCTCCGATCGCACGCAGCCCCTTCCGGTGATCGGAGACCACCTGCGGGCCCGCGAGCTCGCGGAGGGCGGCGGTGACGAGGAGGAGGGGCCCGCGGCGGACCGCGCCGAGCGGGGCGGCACCCGACGGAACAGAGCGGAGGCGGTCCTGTGAGCGGCGCGCTGGAGATCGAGGACCTGCGGATCCGGTACGGCGCCCGGGAGGTGGTCTCCGGCGTCTCGCTCGAGATCCCGCCCGGCACCACGCTCGGGCTGGTGGGCGAGTCGGGCTCGGGGAAGTCGACGATCGCCAACGCGGCCGTGGGGCTGACGGCCGTCTCCGGGGGTGACATCCGGGTCCACGGGACCAGCACCGTGGGCCGCGGCCGACAGGCCACGGCGGCCCGCCGCCGGATCCAGATGGTCTTCCAGGACCCGTTCTCCTCTCTCGACCCGCAGATGCCGGTCGGCGCGTCGATCGCGGAGGGTCTCAGGGCCACCGGTCGACGTCTGTCGCGAGCGGCCCGCCGGGAGCGCGTCGCCGAGCTGCTGCGTCAGGTGGACCTCGATCCGGCGCGCGCGGATCAGCTGCCGCGAGCGTTCTCGGGCGGTCAGAGACAGCGGATCACGATCGCGCGGGCCCTCGCCGGAGAGCCGGAGATCCTCATCGCGGACGAGGTCACGAGCGCCCTGGACGTCTCCGTGCAGTCGACCGTGCTGAACCTGCTGCGCGGCCTGCAGCGGCAGCTGGGGCTGACGATGCTCTTCATCTCGCACAACCTCGCCGTCGTCCGCTACATCAGCGACGACATCGCGGTGATGCGGCACGGGCGGCTCGTCGAGCGCGGGGAGACGGAGTCGCTGCTGCGCGACCCCGCCGATCCCTATACGCGCGAACTCCTCGCAGCCGTGCCCGTGCTGGGGCGCCCCTTCGAGACGGTCTAGGGAGTGTCTGGCGCGTGCTGATCGTCACGCAGCACGGCCGGCACGTGACAGACACCACCTGGGCGCAGGTCCGAACGACGTCCCGCGGACTTCACACCTCAGCGGGGGCCGGCTCACCGGCCTCACGTCGCAGCGTCTCGGGGAGGAACGCGATCCCGACGAGCCCGATCACACTGAGGACGACCAGGTACGCGGCGACCAGCCACGGGGTGCCGCCTCCGGCCTGCACGAGCCACGTGGCGACGAACGGTGCGGTGCCGCCGACGAGTGCCGCGGGAATCTCGCGGCAGATCGCGATGCCGGTCCAGCGCGTCGACGTGGTGAAGACTTCTGCGAGCATGGCGGCCGAGACGCCGATCGTCGCGCCCTGAACCACCGCGAGACCGAGCACGAGGCCGACGCCCACCAGCAGCGACGACTCGGTGAGGAACAGCAGGAACATCGGGTATGCGAAGAGGATTCCGAACACCGCGGCGAACACGAGTACCGGCTTACGTCCGATCCGATCGGCGATGAGGCCCGCGCCCAGGGTCACCGGGATCGTCAGCACCTCTGCGGCGATCAGGCCGATCAGGGCGTGCGTCGGATCGACCGTGAGCGTCTGCGTCGTGTAGTTGATCGCGAAGGTCTGGACGATGTACACCCACGGCAGCGCGAAGACGAACAGGGCCATTCCGGGCACGAGGACCCGCCAATGCCGGCGCACGGCTTCCGCGAGGGGAGCGCGCGCAACCGTTCCGGCGCTCTCGGCCGCCTCGAACGCGGCCGTCTCCTTGACGCGCAACCGGAAGTACAGGGCGAACAGCACGATCACGACACTCGCGACGAACGGGATCCGCCAGCCGAAAGCAAGGAACTCCTCCTCGGACATGGCGCCGCGCAACGCGGCGAAGGCACCGGTCGCGATCGCCATGCCGACGTACACGGCGGCACCGGGGAATCCGGCGGTGAAGGCGCGTCCCCGGGTGCCCGACGACTCGCTCGCCATGGTCATCGCCCCGGCGAACTCGGCGCCTGCCCCGGCCCCCTGGAACAAGCGCAGCACCACGAGCAGCACGGGCGCCCACAGGCCGATCGCCTCCGCGGTGGGCAGAAGCCCGATGATGGTGGTCGCCACACCCATGATCAGCAGCGTGACGAGCAGCGTGGTCTTGCGGCCGACCCGGTCGCCGAAGTGGGCGAACACGAGGCCGCCGAGGGGACGGGCGGCGAACCCCACCGCGAAGGTGGCGAACGAGCCCAGCATGCCGGCGACCCCGGAGTCTCCGAAGAACAAGGGGGCGAAGACGAGGGCGCTCGCGAGCCCGTAGAGCGTGAAGTCATACCATTCGATGACCGTTCCCACGCTGCTGCCGATGACTGCGCGGCGCCGGTGGTCGCGCGAGTCGAGTCCGTTGCGGTCG
The DNA here is from genome assembly GCF_014643695.1 of Microbacterium album. GTDB lineage: Bacteria > Actinomycetota > Actinomycetes > Actinomycetales > Microbacteriaceae > Microbacterium > Microbacterium album. The sequence goes on from NZ_BMJY01000011.1 coordinate 32,490, forward strand.
ATGTCGATCGCGGGTTCCATGAACACTCCTTCGTGTCGGGGATCACCGTGAGCAACGCCCTCCGGGCGGGCACGGCCGAGGTGGAAGCCTGCTCGTGTCGCGGTGCCGAGGCCACGGTAGTTCCGTGATCGCTGCAGAGGTCATGTGGTTTCCGCACACGGTCGGCGCGAGTTGATGAGTCTTTGCCACATGACGCATGCTGGAACGGGCGTAGCGACGCGCCGACCACGCCGAAGGGACTGAAGGAATGAGCGATGAGGCTCGGATGGCGGTGAGCGCGCTGCTCGACGCGGTCGCCACGGACACGGAGCCTCGCGTCGAGCAGGTGATGTCGGCGCTCGGGGCCCTGGGCATCGCGGGCTCCGACGCGGAGGCGATCGCCGGACACGCCTTCCGCCTGCGCGCCGACGCGGCACGCCTCCGGCGGCGCTCGCGCGAGCTGGGCGAGCTCTATTCCAGTGCCCGCGAGCTCGCGGAGCTTCGCGACTCGTCGGCCGTGCTGGACCGGCTCGTGACGCGCGCGCACGGCATGCTCGGCGGCGACATCGCGTACCTGTCCGAGTTCGACAGCGCCCGGCGCGACCTGCGCGTGCGCACCACGGCCGGATCCGTCAGCTCCGTGTTCAAGTCGCTCCGCGTGCCTCCCGGCCGGGGCCTCGCGAGCGAGGTCGTGGAGACGCGACAGCCGCAGTGGGCCACTCGGTACGATCAGTACCGCTCGGATCGTCACGAGCCGGGAATCGACGACGCCGTCGCCGCCGAGGGCATCGTGTCGCTCCTCGGGGTGCCGATGCTCGGCGACGGCGAGGTGCTGGGCGTGGTGTTCGTCGCGTACAGGGACGAACACGAGTTCGCGCCGGACGAGGTCGCACTCCTCTCGGCCCTCGCCGACCACGCCGCCGTCGTGCTGCAGACCGCGCGCATGCTGCGCACGCTGCAGCGATCCGAGGACGAGACGCGCGAGGCCCTCGCGGCGCTGCGCGATCACGTCGCGGAACGCGAGCGCGCAAGTCTCGTGCACCGTGAGCTCGTGCAGGCGGTCCTGGCCGGAGGGGGATATGCACCCGTGGTCCAGACCCTGGCCGAGGCGTTGCACCGCCCCGTGGCGATCGTCGACGAACGCCGTGTGCTGCTGGCCGCGGCGGGTCTGCCGCTGTCGCCCGCGATGTCCGATCCGGGTGAGGCGGTGCGGGAGGCGATCGATCGCAGCCGGCGGTCGGCGCAGTGCGTCCCGGTCGAGGATCCCGGGGTGTCCGCGGTCGCGGCGCTTGCCGCAGGGGCGCAGTACTTCGGGGCGATCCTGCTGGGGCCGGGGCCGACGCTCGGTGCGGTCGACCTGCGCACGGTCGAGCGCGCCGCGCAGGTGGGCGCGCTGTTGGCCCTGCAGCAGGAGGCCGTCGCCCTCACCGAACGGCGGACGAGGACCGATCTGGTCACGGACCTCCTGGACGACGTCCCGGAGCGCCGCGCGGACGTCGAGCGCCGTGCGCGACGCGCGGGCATCGTCGTCGACGAGCTCGACACCCTCGTGCTGTTCGCGGTCGAGGGGGAGCACCGGGCATCGGCGGCCCGCGTCGTTGCCGACGCCCTCCGCGAGAGCGCGCTGACGGGTGAGTATCGCGGGTATGTGATCGCCGTGCTCGCACGGGCCGATATCGATCTGGTGGGTCTTCGCGCCCACGTGGCGCAGGCGACGGGGAGTACCGTGCTCGCGGTGCGCGCCGACGGGTGCGCCGGGGCGCTGGGCGCGCGCTTCGCCGAGGCGGCGCGCACCGCACGGCTGGCGGCTGCGCTGGGCGCGCACGAGAGCGTCGTGACGGTGCAGGAGTACCTGCCGTACTCGGCGGTGCTCGACGCGGACGGCCCCGGGATCGGGGGTTTCCTGGACGCGCTCATCGGTCCGGTGCGGCGCTACGACGCCGACCGCGGGACGGATCTGCTCGGCACGCTGCGCGCGTTCGTGCGCAGCGGCGCGAGCCCGACCCGGACGGCCAGAATGCTCCGCTTCCACCCCAACACGATCCTGCAACGCCTCGAGCGGCTCGATTCCGTCCTGGGGCCGGGCTGGAGGGAGGAGGAGCGACTGTTCCGGCTCGGACTCGCGGTGCGCCTCGACGAGATGCGCGAACGCCTCACGGCCGCTCCCGGTCGCTCCGACGGATGATCGTCACACTGATCCGCGTTCGACGTGGGCGAAAGCTCCATAGGCCGCGGGCGGGGGCGGTTCCTAGTGTGGCTGTGGGCGTCGCCGCGCGCTGCATGCGCGGGCGCCGACGAACTGCTCGAGGAGGATCAGTGGTGGTCAACAGTCGTCTGTCCGGATTGCGCGACAGGGAGCCCGCCGATCGGCGTCGCCTCGTGGCCGAGAGCGCGGGAATCGACGAGGACGTCCTCGCGCCGCTGGAACCGGCCGACGGGCTCACCGTGGCACAGGCGGACCACCTCATCGAGAACGTCATCGGCGTGATCGGGATCCCGGTCGGGGTCGCGACGAACTTCACGATCGACGACCGCGACTATCTGATCCCCATGGCGACGGAGGAGCCGAGTGTCGTCGCCGCGGCCTCCAACGCCGCCCGCATGGCACGCGGCCACGGCGGGTTCCGCACCTCCACCACGGGAACCGTGATGATCGCGCAGATCCAGGTGGTCGATGTCGTCGACCCCGAGGGCGCGCGGGCGCGGATCCTGGAGGCGCGGGAGGAGCTGCTCGCGATGGCGAACGCGCAGGACCCCGTGCTGGTGAGCCTGGGCGGAGGAGCGATCGACGTGTCCGTGAGGGTGCTCGCCACCGCCACGGGCGCGCACGTCGTCGCGCACCTCCACGTCGATGTGCGCGACGCGATGGGAGCCAACGCCGTGAACACCATGGCGGAGGCCGTCGCGCCGCGGGTGTCGGAGATCTCCGGCGGTCGTGCGCTCCTGCGCATCCTCAGCAACAAGGCCGATCTGCGGATCACCCGTGCGCGAGCCGTCTTCGATGCCGAGCTGCTGGGCGGCGCCGAGGTCGTCCGCGACATCGCCCACGCCTCCGCCTTCGCCACGGCGGATCCGTACCGGGCGGCGACGCACAACAAGGGCATCATGAACGGCATCACCGCCGTCGTGCTGGCCACCGGCAACGACACCCGCGCGGTCGAGTCGGGGGCGCATTCCCACGCCGTACGGGACGGCCGGTACTCGGCGCTGTCGAGGTTCGAGGTCGGGGCCGACGGGCATCTGGTGGGCACGCTCGAGCTGCCCCTCGCCGTCGGCCTGGTCGGCGGGGCGACCCGCGCGCACCCCGTCGCGCAGGCGGCCGTGAAGCTGCTCGGCGTGCAGACGGCGACGGAGCTCGCGGCAGTGATCGCCGCCGTCGGCCTCGCTCAGAACCTCGCCGCCCTGCGAGCACTCGCGGCGGAAGGCATCCAGCGCGGTCACATGGCGCTCCATGCCCGTACGATCGCGGCCTCGGCCGGGGCGAGATCCGACGAGATCGGTCAGGTCGCCCAGCGCATCGTCGCGGACGGCCGCATCCGGATCGAGCACGCCCAGGCGGTCCTGGAGGAACTGCGGTCCGCACGATGACCGATCCGATCGGGGGGACCAGGCCCGCGGACGCGCTGCCCGACACGTGGCACCCCGCGCCGCAGCCCGTGCGTGACGCGTCGTTGCCCGCCCGCGTGCGGGTGTATGAAGTCGGGCCCCGAGACGGGCTCCAGGCCGAGCCGGAGATCCTGCCGGCCGCCGTGAAGGCGGAGTTCTGCCGCCGGCTGCTCGACGCGGGCGTCAGCGCGCTGGAGGTGACCAGCTTCGTTCCGCCGCGCTGGGTCCCCCAGCTCGCCGACGCCGAGGAGGTCGTCGCGCAGGTCGGCGACGTGCCGGGTCGTCGGCTCGTGTCGCTCGTGCCGAACCTGCGCGGCCTCGAGCGGGCGCTCGCCGCGGGCGTGACCGAGGTCGCGGTGGTGGTCAGCGCCACCGAGAGCTTCGCGCGCGCGAACCTGAACAACACGGTGCGCGGCGCGATCGACGCCGCCTCCGACGTCGCGGCGGCGGCAGCGGATCGGGGTGTGCCCGTGCGCGGGTACGTCTCCATGTCGTTCGGCGATCCGTGGGAGGGCCCCGTGCCCCACGAGCGCGTGGCGACCATCGCGGCCGAGCTCGCGGGCGCCGGGGCGGCGGCCATTGCGCTGGGCGACACGATCGGTACCGCGACACCCTCCCACATCGAACGCGTCGTGAACCTCACCGCAGACGCGGGAGTGCCGCGCGAAGCCCTCGCGCTGCATCTGCATGACACGTACGGGCAGGCGCTGGGCAACGTACAGGCGGGCCTGCGGGCCGGCGTGACGGAGTTCGACGCGTCCACGGGAGGGCTGGGCCGCTGTCCGTACGCCAAGGGCGCGACGGGCAATCTCGCCACCGAGGACCTCGTCTGGCTGCTGCACGGCCTCGGCATCGAGACCGGGCTCGACCTGGAGCAGCTCGTGCGCACCACACAGTGGATGTCGCGTCGCCTCGGACGGCCCCTGCCCTCGCGCGTGGCGGCGGCGCTGACGGCAGCGGGCGTCGCCTGACAGCATCATCGGAACGAACCAGGAGCACCACCATGGCAGAACACCCTCTCCTCGCCCAGCAGGCCGGATCCCTCGGCGGGGTCGTCGTGCTCGACCTGTCGCGCGTGCTCGCCGGTCCCTACGCGGCGCAGTTCCTGGCCGACCTCGGTGCGACCGTGGTGAAGATCGAGAACCCGGCCGACCCGGACGTCTCGCGGGGCTTCCCGCCGTACCTGCGCCACGGTGACGAGGAGTTCAGCGGCTACTACGCGCAGTACAACCGAGGCAAGCTCGGCCTCGCTCTCGACCTGCGCAGCGAGGAGGGCAAGGGCGTGCTGCGCGACCTCGTGGCGCAGGCCGATGTGCTGGTCGAGAACTTCCGGCCCGGCACGATGGACAAGCTCGGACTCGGCTACGATTCGCTGCGCGAGATCAATCCGCGCCTGGTCTACACGGCGATCTCCGGCTACGGCCAGACCGGGTCCCGCAGCCGCCGTCCCGCGTTCGACAACACCGCCCAGGCCGCCGGCGGACTGTGGTCGATGAACGGCTACCCGGATCAGCCGCCCGTCCGCGTCGGGGTCACCATCGGCGACCTCTCCGCGACGCTGTTCGGCGTGATCGGGACGCTCGCGGCTCTGCGGCACGCGGAGCGAACGGGCGAGGGGCAGCTGGTCGACGTGGCGCAGGTCGACAGCATCATGGCGATGACCGAGACGGCCGTCGTCGACTACACGGTGGACGGGAAGGTCGCCTCCCCGTCCGGCAACGAGCACGCCTGGGTCCGCCCGTACGAGCTGTTCCCGTGTGCCGACGGGCAGGTGTTCTTCGGCGGCTACACCGACAAACTGTGGCGGGCCAGCTGCGAGCTGTTCGGCACGCCGGAAGTGGCGGAGGATCCGGAGATCGACACGATGCGCAAGCGCTTCGATCGCGAGACGTACGAGCGCCGGGTGAAGCCGATCATCCTGGAGTGGTTCGCCGGCCGCACGCGCGCCGAGCTGGAGGAGCTGGCGGGCGATGTCATTCCGCTCACCGCCGTGCGCGACATCGGCGAGGTCGTCGACGACCCCGGCACGGCCGAGCGCGAGATGATCGTCGAGGCGGACTACGGCGACTTCGGCACGTTGCGCATGTTCGGACAGCCGATCAAGCTGTCGGCGACGCCGGCGAACCCGGCCCGCGTGGCGAACCGGATGGGCGAGCACGCCGACGTCGTGCTCGCCGGGATCGCCGGCTACGACGAGCAGCGGATCGCCGCGCTGCGCGAGGCGGGGGTCATCTGACATGGTGGCCGAGCCGGCCGGCCCCGAGGCCGGCGTGACGCGCGAACAGCGCCTGGAGCCGTTCCCCGCCGAGGCGTACCGCGGGACGTTCGCGCCGGACGACGAGTCCGCGGCCCCGGGGGCGGCGCTGCCGCCCGGATGGGAGGGCGTCTACTTCCCGTACGACGCCCCGCTCGCCGACCTCCGCGAGGACGGCTCGCCGGCCCGCGACGGCGTGTTGCCCGAGTTCGACCTGCCCCGCCGGATGTATGCGGGCGAGGACGCGGTGTACCACCGACCGCTGCGGATCGGCGACGTCGTCGAGCAGACGGCGCGGGCCGGGTCGGTGGTGGAGAAGACGGGCCGCAGCGGGCGCCTCGTCTTCGCGGACGTCGTGCGCGAGTTCCGGGTCGGCGGAGAGCTCGCGGCGGAGAGCGTCTGGCACGACGTGTTCCTCGAGGGCGGCAGCGGCGGCGCAGCCGGCCCGGCCCCTGCGGACGTGCCGGACGGCGCCTGGGCGGAGCCGCTCACGCTCGACGAGCGTCAGCTGTTCCGCTTCTCGGCGCTGACCTTCAACACCCACCGGGTGCACTACGACCTGGCCTGGGCGCGGGAGCGGGAGGGCCTGGACGGGCTGCTCGTGCACGGCCCGCTCATCCGGATCCTGCTCCTGGACGCGGTGCGCCGGCACGAGATCGGTGCCCGGATCTCGGCCTTCCGCTTCCGCGCGCGGGCGCCGTTCCTCGTCGGGACCACCGCGACGATCCGTGGGTGGCGCGACGGCGAACAGACACGGGTCGCGCTCGTGGACGCCGACGGCGGCCTGCTCGCGCAGGGCGACGTCTCCTGGGCCTAGGGATTCGGCGGGCAGGACTCGGCTGGCCGCCGAGGCGCAGCTCTGTTCTGGCATCGGCGCGCGTGACGGCGATCCGAACCGGCACCGCGGGATCGGGTGAAGGGCGTGAGCGGCGAGCCGGCGGATGCCAGGATGGGGGGATGAGCGATCCGGGGCGTCGGCGTGAGCGCAACCCGATCGCTTCGGCGACGCGGGTGCTGTCGGCGCTGGCGGAGGCCCCGGACGCGGTCGGCGTGCGCGAGCTGGCGCGGCTGCTCGGCTCCCCCGCCAGTTCGGTGCAGCGCACGCTCGAGGCCGCCGCGGACAGCGGGCTCGTCCGGTCCGTCGACGGTCGATGGGAACTCGGGTGGGAGTTCCACCGGCTTGCGGCGCTGAGCCAGCAACGGCAGCCCTTCCGCATCGCCGGGCCGGTGCTGCGGGCGTTGAGCGACCGCACGGGCGAGACGGCGCTGCTCGCGGTGTACGACCCCGGTCGGCGGCGGCGGATGTTCGTCGCCCAGGCGGAGGCGGAAGGGCACGCCGTGCGCTTCGTGCCGGAGCTGTATGCGTGGCTGCCGATGCACGCGGGCGCGTCGGCTCTGGCGATCCTCGCCTACCTGCCCGCCGAGGAGCGTCGGCGTGTCGCCGAGAGTGGGCTACCGGCCCTCACCGACACCACGATCACGTCGGTCGGTGCGCTCGAGATCGCGCTCGAGCGAGTGCGCGCCGAGGGCGTCGCGGTGAGTCGGGATCAGGTGAACCTGGGCGCGAGCGGGGTCGCGGCTCCGCTGCGGACGCGCGGTGGGGTCGCCGCGAGCCTCGCCGTGATCGTGCCGAACCAGCGTTTCGACGACGCGACCGAGGCGGCGCTTCGCGTCGCCGTCGCGGAGTCCGCCGAGACACTGAGTCGCACGATGGCGGGGGCGGAGTCGCGCGGGGGCGATTGAGCGTCGTCGTGCCGGAGCGTCGCGCGAAGCCGGAGCGCGCCGTCCCCGCGGACCCTCGTCCGGATCAGCCCGCGGCGGCGAGCACCCGCCGCGCCTGGCGCAGGAGGGGCTCGTCGATCATCTCGCCGCCGACGCGCTGGGCGCCGCTGTGCGCCGCCGCGTCGAGCACCGCGCGCGCCCAAGCGACGCGAACCTCGTCCGGTCGGAACGCCTCGCGGATCACGGGCACCTGGCGCGGGTGCAGCGCCACCTTGCCGGCGAACCCGGAGCGCGCGGCGTCCGCGGCCTCGACGCGCAGGCCGTCGAGGTCCTCGAGCGCCGGATACACGGCGTCGAGGGCCGGGACGCCCGCGGCGCCGGCCGCAATCAGCACGCGCGAACGGGCGTACCGCACCACGTCGAGCCACGAGCCGTCGGGGGCGCGGCTGGACATGCCGCCGAGCCCGGCCATCAGGTCCTCGGCTCCCCACATCACGGCGGCTGCAGCGGCGGCGATCTCGTCCGCCCGCGCGACGCCGAGCGGCGTCTCGCACAGCGCGACGACCTCGAGCCCGGCGAGCGCGGCGAGCTGATCCGCGGACTCGGTCTTGGCGAGCATGATGCGCGCGAGGCCGGTTCCCTCGAGCGCCGACAGATCGCGCGCTTGCTCGGGGGTGCCGTGCGGGTTGATGCGCACGATCGTGGTCGCGGGGTCCAGCCCGGGCGCCCGCGCGCGCAGCGCCGCGCGCGCCTCGTCCCGCCGCTCGGGAGCGACGCCGTCCTCGAGGTCGAGGATCACCGCGTCGGCCGCGGCGGCGGCCTTGGCGTACCGCTCGGGCCGGTCGGCGGGGCAGAACAGCCAGGCCACGGTCTTCGTGGGGCTCTCCTCGCCGGTCACGTCGGAGCGCTCGCGGCTCATCTCGTCTCCTGTTCGTCGGCTCCGCGTCCGTCGCCCCCGGGCTCGGCGGCCGGGCGCATCCGCACGAGGGTCGTCCGGGCCGCGGTGACGACCACGTCGCCGTGCTGGTTCACACCGCGATGCAGGAGGGACACGATGCCCTCTCCTGGCCGCGAGCGCGAGGGGCGCTTCCCGGTGACAGCGGTCTCCGCGAGGAGCGTATCGCCGATCCGCACCGGCTGCGGGAACGCGATGTCGGTCAACCCCAGGTTCGCCACGAGCGTGCCCTGCGTGAGCTGTGCGACGGAGAGCCCCACGACGGTCGAGAGGGTGAGCATGCTGTTGACCAGGCGCTCGCCGAACTCGGTGCCGGCGCTCCACGCGGCGTCCAGGTGGAGGGCCTGGGGATTCATGGTGAGGGTCGTGAACAGCACATTGTCGGCCTCGGTCACCGTGCGGCCGGGCGAGTGCGCGTAGACGACGTCCGTGCGGAACTCCTCGTACCACAGACCGCGCGAGACGACGCGTTCCCGTCGGGCGAAGGGGTCGTCGTCGGTCATCCGGCCTCCTGCGGCAGTGCGGCTCGCGTGCGCGAGCGAGTTGCTTTTAGCGTACACGTGTGCGTCAATAGCGGTTAGTAGGAGGAGCAAGATGACGGATCCGGAGGGTCGCGGCCCGCTCGACGGCGTGCGCGTGCTCGATCTCACCCGCAATCTCGCCGGACCGTTCTGCACCATGGCCCTGGCCGACCTCGGCGCGGACGTGATCAAGATCGAGTCCCCGGCGGGTGACGACACCCGCCGCTGGCACCCGCCCTCGTGGAACGGCGAGAGCGCCACCTTCCTCTCCGCCAATCGGGGCAAGCGCGCGGTCGTACTCGACCTGGACGACCCGGCCGGTCAGGACGCGGCGCGCCGGCTCGCGGCGACCGCCGACGTGGTGGTGGAGTCCTTCCGCCCGGGCGCGCTGGGCCGCCGTGGCCTCGACCACGCCGCGGTCGCGGCGCTGAACCCCGGAGTGATCTACTGCTCGATCAGCGCCTACGGGGCCGCGGGGCCCAAGAGCGGGCTGCCCGGCTACGATCCCGTGATCCAGGCGGACACCGGCATCATGGCGCTCACGGGCGAGCCGGACGGACCGGCCGTCCGGCTCGGGATCGGGGCGATCGACCTGGGCACGGCCCTGTGGGCCACCATCGGCATCCAGGGGGCGCTGATCGAGCGCGCCCGCACCGGCAAGGGCGCCCGCATAGAGACGAGCCTGTACGAGACGGGCGCGTGGTGGCTGTCGTACCACCTCATGGGTTACCTCGGGTCGGGCGGCGCGCCCTCGCGGCAGGGCACCGGCACCCCGTTCATCGCCCCGTATGAGGTCTTCGAGGCCCGCGACCGGGGGATCCTCGTCGCCGCCGCGAACGATCGCCTCTTCGCGGCGTTGGCAGCCGAGCTCGGCGTGCCCGAGGCGGTGAGCGACCCGCGCTTCGCCGGAAACGCCGACCGAGTGGCGCACAAGGCCGAGCTGCGCGCGGTGCTGGCCCCACGCTTTGCGGCGGACGACGCCGAGTCGTGGGAACGGCGGCTGCGGGCCCGCTCCGTGCCGTGCTCTGTGGTGCGCACGGTCGCCGACCTCGCCGCCGACCCCCAGCTGGAGGCCCTCGGACTGCTCCGCCCCCTGCCGCACCCGGCGGTCCCGGACCTGCGCGTCGTGGACATGCCGATGGCCATCGATGGCGTCCGCGGACGCGCGGCGTCCGCGCCCCCTCTGCTCGGCGAGCACGACGCCGAGGTCCTGGGCTCGGACGACCCCTGGACCTCGGGCGGAGACTGACAGGGCTCGCGCCCGAAGACCGACGCGCCGGCGGGCGCTCAGCGCCCGTGCACGCGCCGCATCCAGGCGGCCAGGCGCGGGTTCTCGTAGGGGCCGGGGCTGTCCAGCGCCTCGATCACCCGGTCGACGACCTCCGCCGGCTTGTCCTGGCTCATCTTGTCCTTCGCGACGAAACGCTCGACGCGCATACGGAAGCCGACCGTGCCGCGAACGATGCGCTCGGCGTACTCGGCGTTCAGCTCGTCGCGGCGCATCCGGAACGGCTCGGGCAGCGGATCCTCGAAGTGGTCCACGAGCCGCTCGAGCACCGCGAGGTTCTCCTCGTCGCTCAGCAGCTCGGGCGTTCCGTACGCGTGCACGACCGCGAAGTTCCAGGTGGGCACGGCGGGGCTGACGCCGTACCAACCGGGGGAGATGTAGCCGTACGGGCCCTCGAAGATCACGAGCAGCTCGCGCGTGCCGAGCCGGTGCAGGCGCTCGTCGGGTCGGCCGACGTGACTGACGACGACGATGTCGTCCTCGTCCGACGCGCCCTCGTCCAGGATGAAGGGATAGTGCGACGCGACCAGGCCGTCCTCGGTGGCGCTGACCATCGTCGCCCAGGGGGACACGCGGATCAGCTCCCGCACCGCCGCGGTGTCGGTCAGGGCGTAGTCGGGGTTCTCACGCACGGCGGCCTCGCCTCGCGGTGCGGACGATCGCCGAGACGTAGTCGGGCCACAGCTCCGGAACGAGCACGTGGCCCATGCCGGCGTACACCTGCAGCTCGGAGTCCTCGATCGCCAGCGCCATGTCGACGGCCGCGCGCCACGCGCACGTCCGGTCCTCGCGACCGTGCAGGATCAGCACCGGCAGGTCCAGTCCGCGCAGCCGCTCCAGCCGTTCGGTGGCCCGGGCCAGCGCCGCCCACTGCCGCGGCAGTCCGTCGGGCCAGTACCCGCGGTCGTACGCCAGCCCGGCCAGCTGCCGCGCGGTGTCCGCGTCGAACGGGTAGGCCGAGCCGGCGTAGTGGGCCTGCACGGCCACGGACAGCTCCACGACCTCCTCGCGCGAGCGGCGCTCCTGCGGACGCGTGAAGATCTCGGGCACGCCGGGGGTGACGACCCAGGCGGGATCGTGACCGGGGATGGTCGAGGCGAGCGTCGCGCTCAGCACTCGAGACGGGTGGTCGAGCGCGAGGTACTGGGCCACGATCCCGCCCATCGAGTGCCCGACCATGTGTGCCGCAGCGATCCCCTCGGTATCGAGCACGCGGATCACGTCGAGCGCCAGGTCGTCCATCTCGTACCCGCCGTCGAGGTCTTCGGGCCCGCCGAAGCGCTGCGAGAGCCCGGTATCGCGATTGTCGAAGCGCACCACGCGATACCCGGCCTCGACCAGCGAGTGGCAGAACGGGTCCTGCCAGGCGATCAGCTGGGCGCCGCCGCCGGCGATGAGGACGATCGCCTCGTCCTCCGGCGAGCCGATCGTCTCGTACCAGATCTGCACGTCATCTGTCGTGGTGTAGGGCATCGGAGCTCCAGACGGGCGTCGGGGGGATCTCGGGGATGATCCCTCCAGGGTGGCAGAGAGGTCGCGGCGCGTCGCCGGAGGAGGGCACAGGATCCGGGCCGCGGTTTGGGGCGGGGGACCAGGGCCGTCGGGCGCTCGCGCGGCGGGCCCGGTCGGTCGGGCCGTCGAGGCGGCGCCAGGCCAGCTCGGCGAGCGTCGAGGCCTGCAGCGGAAGGACGGCGTCGTCGAACAGCGTGAGCTCGGAGTGCATGGGGGCCGCGTCGACGGCGCCCTCCGGCCGGGCCCCGAGGAACAGCAGCGTGCCCGGCACCTCCTCCAGCACGTACGCGAAGTCCTCGGAGGCCATCGACGGGGCCGGCAGCCGGGTGACCCGGTCCTGTCCGTGCCGCGCCTCCAGATGCGCGAGCACGGCCTCCGTCTCGTGAGGGTCGTTGTGCGTGACGGGGTACGAGTCGACGAACTCGGCCTCGGCACGGCAGCCGTGCACGGCCGCCACCCGCTCGGCGAGCACGGGCAGCTCCTCCCGCACCAGGCGGAGAGTCTCCCGCGCGAGCGTGCGGATGTTCAGCTGGATGTCCACGCGCCCCGGGAGCACGTTCGGCGCCTCGGAGTCGGAGGCGAGCCTCACGACCGACACGACGGCCGGCTCGGCCACCGGCACCCGCCGCGCGACGAACGACTGCAGGGCCAGCACGGTCTCGGCGGCCGCGGGCACGGGATCGACCGCCAGGTGGGGGAACGCCGCGTGGCCGCCCGCCCCGACGATCGAGAGGCGCATCCCGCTCGCGCTCGCCATGATCGGCCCCGGACGGCTCACGAACTGCCCGAAGGGCGTCGTGCTGTCGACGTGGATGGCGTACGCGGCGACCGGGCGCGACCCGGCGGCGTCGAGCACACCCTCCTCGATCATGAGGCGCCCGCCCGCGTGCCCCTCCTCCCCGGGCTGGAACATGAACACGACGGTGCCCGGGAGGTCGGCTCGCCGGGCGGCGAGGATGTGCGCGGCGCCGACCAGCCCGGCGACGTGCAGGTCGTGGCCGCACGCGTGCATGGCTCCGTTCGCCGACGCGAAGTCGAGCCCCGTCGCCTCCGTGATCGGCAGCCCGTCCATGTCGGCGCGCAGGAGCACGACGGGCCCGGGCCTTCCTCCCCGCAGCACCGCCGTGACGGAGGAGAGCCCCCGGCCGGTCGTCGTCTCGAGGTCCAGGCCGTCGAGCGACTCCAGCACCGCGGCCTGCGTCGCCGGGAGGTCGAGCCCCAGCTCGGGCCGCGCGTGGAGCCGGCGCCGCAGGGCGATCATGTCGGCGCGCACGGCGTCCGTCGGCGTCAGGGGGGCGGTGGGGAAGGGGGGCATGCTGCTCCGATCGCGCTCGCGGACAGGGGGCGATTCCACCCTGCCTGTTCGGGTGTGTCGTCGGATTGTGTTCGGGGCACCGGAAAGCGGGACGTCGCTGTGCCAGCGGTACGTGGGCGACGCCGCGCGGCTGGCATAGCGTCGGAAGGGTGAGCCACGACCTCCTCCTCCACAACGCCCGCCTCGGCGGCGGCGCGCCGTCCGACGTCCTGATCCGCGACGGCATCGTCGCTCGCGTGGCTCCGGCCGGGACGGTGCGGGAGCGCGTCGAGACGATCGATCTCGACGGCCGGATCGCGCTCCCGGGCCTCTGGGACGGTCACGTGCACTTCACGCAGGCGGCGATCAGGCGCAGCCGGTTCGACCTCTCGCCCGCGCGGAGTGCGGCCGAGGCGCTGGACATCGTGCGAGAGATCGTCGCCGCGCGCCGCCCGGCGACGGGCGAGCTGTTGGTGGGCTACGGTTTCCGCGACGCGCTCTGGCCCGACGTGCCGTCGCGTCACGGGCTCGACGAGGCCGGCGGTGGTGCGGCGGTCGTGCTCGTCAGCGGCGACCTGCACACCGGCTGGATCAGTTCCGCCGCCGCGGAGCGACTGGGTCGCCAGACGGACGAGACCGGATTGCTGAAGGAGGGCGCCTGGATCGGCACCCTCGACAGCGTCCAGGGACTGTCGGAGCCGTCGATCGCGGACTACCGGGAGACCGCCGAGCAAGCCGCTCGGCGGGGCGTGACGGGGATCATCGAGTTCGAGAACGCCGACAACCTGCACGAGTGGCCCGAGCGCGTGGCCGCGGGCGTCGACTCCCTGCGCGTCGTGGCCTCGATGTGGCCACACCGCCTCGAGGCCGCGATCGGCGCGGGTCACCGCACGGGCGCGACGCTCGACGAGGCGGGTCTGGTGACGGTCGGCCCGCTGAAGGTGGTCGTCGACGGATCCCTGAACACGCGCACGGCGCTGTGCTGGGACCCGTACGACGGGGTCGACCCGTCCTCTCCGGAGGCTCACGGTGTGGAGACCGTGGGCCCGGAGACCCTGCGCGAGCTCGTGGAGCGCGCCGTCGGGGCCGGCATCGGGCTGGCGATCCACGCGATCGGCGACCGCGCCAACACGATGGTCCTCGACGAGTTCGAGCGGGCCGGGGCCCGCGGGTCGATCGAGCACGCCCAGCTGCTGCGGGAGGAGGACATCCCCCGTTTCGCGCGCCTCGGCGTCGTCGCGAGCGTCCAACCCGAGCACGCGCTCGACGACCGCGACGTGGCCGACCGCATCTGGGCGGGGCGAACGCACCGGTCGTTCGCCTTCGGCTCGCTGCACGCCGCGGGGGCGACGCTGCGACTCGGCTCGGATGCGCCGGTCGCCCCGCTCGACCCGTGGCGGGCGATCGCGGCGGCCGTGACCCGTACCGGGGACGAGCGCGCGCCCTGGCACCCCGAGCAGCGGCTGCCGCTGGACGTCGCGATCGCCAGCAGCACGCTGGGTCGGGACGGGATCCGCGAGGGTGCCGCCGCCGACATCGCGGTGCTCGACGACGACCCCGCGACGGTGTCGCCCGAGCGCCTCCGCGCTCTGCCCGTCGCCGCGACCCTGCTGGCCGGGCGCCGCACCTGGTGGGCGCTCTGACGGCGCCCGCGCGCACGATTCGCGCGCGCCGTCGTGTCCGGACCGCCGCTCGTTCTCCCATGCGAAGGCACGGGAGAGCGAGCGGGGCTCAGCGGCCGGCGATCACCGGGATGTCGTAGCGGCGCGGGTTCCCGAAACGGTGCGCGGTGATCGACACCGCCTGCTCGCGAAGGAAGGCGAGCAGCTCCACGCGGCCCGCAGACACGACCGGTCCGGCGTACACCGCGACGTTCGGGGCGCCGCCGGTGGCCGCGGCGACGGCCCGGGCGTCACCGCCGACGAGACGGATGCGGCCGCCGACCTCGGCGAGGGCCGCGGCACGAGCCGACCAAGCGGCCGCGTCCTCGACGACGGGCGTGACGCCGGCCTCCGCGAGGTAACGGTGGGCCTCGGCCGGCAGGGCCGCAGAGGTGCTGACGGTGAGCGCCGATCCGGCGCGGAGGCCCGCGGCGGCGACGCGGATCAGCTCCGCGGTCCGCTCGCCCTCGAACCGGATGGTCACGGGCACCGGCGCGTAGCGCAGTACGTTCTGCTCGAGCTGCAGGGCCTGCACGTCTCGCGCGAGCCCGAACTCGTCCGCCCAGGCCGCGACGTCCGTGCGCAGCGCGTCGGCGAGCCAGCGGGCGTCGGCGGTGTCGGCCCCTCCCGGGAGCGCGGCGGTCGCCCGGCGGGCCGCCGCATCGAGCTCGCCCGCGCCGCGGACGGCGGCGTCCTGCCAGGCGCCGAGGCCGTAGAGGTAGCTCGGACCCCCCGCCTTGGTGCCGGCGCCCACCGCCGACTTCTTCCAGCCGCCGAACGGCTGGCGCTGCACGATCGCGCCCGTCGTGGCGCGGTTGACGTAGAGGTTGCCCGCCTCGACCCGCTCGAGCCAGGTGGCGATCTCCCCGGGGTCGAGCGCGTGCAGCCCGGACGTGAGCCCGTAGTCCACCGCGTTGACGATCTCGATCGCCTCGTCGAGCGTCCGGGCCGTCATGATCCCCAGCACCGGGCCGAAGTACTCCGTGAGATGGAACTCGGAGCCGGGCCGCACGCCGTCGCGGATGCCGGGGCGCCACAGGGCACCAGCCTCGTCGAGCCGTTCGGGCGCGCGCAGCCAGCGCTGCCCAGGCTCGAGACTCGTCAGCGCCCGGGCGAGCTTGCCCTCGGCCGGCCCGATCAGGGGGCCGATCCGCGCGCCCTCCTGCCACGGCATGCCGACCTCGTAGCCCTCGACGGCGTCGAGCAGCTGGCGCCGGAAACGGTCGCTGGAGGCGACCGCTCCCACGAGCACGACCAGGGACGCGGCCGAGCACTTCTGTCCGGCGTGGCCGAACGCCGAGTACGCGACATCCTTCGCGGCCAGGTCGAGGTCGGCGCTCGGAGTGACGATGATGGCGTTCTTGCCGCTGGTCTCCGCGAGCAGCGGCAGATCCGGCCGCACGGAGCGGAACAGCTCGGCGGTCTCGTAGCCGCCCGTGAGGATCACGCGCTCGACCTGCTCGTGCGCCACCAGTCGGCTGCTCAGCTCGCGACCCTCGACCTGCACATAGCGCAGCACGTCGCGCGGCACACCGGCCTCCCACAGCGCCTCGGCGAGCACGGCGCCGCTGCGGCGAGCCGCGCGCGCGGGCTTGAGGATCACGGGCGACCCCGCCGCGAGCGCGGCGAGCGTCGATCCGGCCGGGATGGCGACCGGGAAGTTCCACGGCGGCGTCACCACGGTCAGCCGGGCGGGCTCGAACTCGGCGCCGTCGACGTCGGCGAGCTTCACGGCGCTCTCGGCGTAGTAGTGAGCGAAGTCGATCGCCTCCGAGACCTCCGGGTCTCCCTGCTCGATGACCTTGCCGCACTCGGATCCCATCACCTCGAGCAGGTCGGCGCGACGAGCCTCCAGCGCGTCGCCGGCGCGGTGCAGGATCTCCGCCCGCCCGGCCGCGCCGAGCGCGCGCCAGGCGTCTCCCGCGGCGACGGTCTCGTCGATCAGGCCCTCGAGAGCGGCGGCGCTGCGCATGGTGTGGGCGTCGACCGTGTCGCGTCCGAGCGCGGAGGTCTGCATCCTCTCGCGGATCGCCGCCGCCCAGGTCCGGTTCGCCGCGAGGCTCGGATCGGTGTCGGGGGTGTTGACGAAGCCGTCGCGGGGTCCGGGGGGCTGCGGCGTCGTGCGGTCCTGCACGCGGTTCGGCGAGGGCACGTCCTCGGGCATGAGCGCGATCGACGCGAGGAAGCGGTCCCTCTCGCGCTCGAACAGCGCCGGGTCGTCGCCGAGGTCGAACACGGCGGACATGAAGTTCTCCGCGCTGGCGCCCTCCTCCAGGCGACGGATGAGGTAGGCGATCGCGACGTCGAACTCGTCGGGGTGCACGACCGGCGTGTAGAGCAGCAGCGAACCGACGTCCCGGCGCACGACCGCGGCCTGCGCCGTGGCCATGCCCAGCAGCATCTCGAACTCGACGCCCGGCTTCCCTCCCGCGGCGGACGCGTCGGTCTCGATGCCCCGACGCTGCGCGAGCAGCCAGGCGAGCGCGATGTCGAACAGGTTGTGGCCCGCGACGCCGATGCGCACGTTGCGCACGCGCTCGGGGTGGAGGGCGTAGTCGAGCACCGCCTTGTACGACGCGTCGCTGTGCTGCTTGGTGGGCCAGGTGGCCAGCGGCCAGCCATGGGTCTCGGCGTCGACCTGCTCCATCGGCAGGTTGGCGCCCTTCACGACGCGCACCTTGATCGGCGCTCCCCCGCGCGCGACCCGCGCGGCGGCCCATTCCTGCAGCCCGATCATGGCGCCCAGCGCATCGGGGAGGTACGCCTGCAGCACGATGCCCGCGTCGACGTCGCGGAACTCGGGGCGGTCGAGGATCGCGGTGAAGACCGCGATCGTCAGGTCCAGGTCCTTGTACTCCTCCATGTCGAGGTTGAGGAACGTGCCGTGGCGTCGCGCGGTCTCGTAGAGCGGCACCAGCGCGTCCACCGCGTGCGCCACCGCCTGGTCGAAGGCCCACGGGCTGTGGGGCGCCACGGTCGAAGACACCTTGACCGAGACGTAGTCGACATCCGATCGCTCGATCAGTCGTCGAGTTCCCGCCAGACGCCGCCGCGCTTCCTCCGCGCCGAGGATCGCCTCGCCGAGGAGGTTGACGTTGAGTCGCACACCCTCGCCGCGGATCGCGCGCAGCGCGGCGCCCAGCCGGTCGTCGCGTGCGTCGACGATGAGGTGGCGCACCATGCGGCGCAGCACCCTGCGGGCGATCGGGACGACGACGCCGGGCAGTGCGGGGGCCAGTGTGCCTCCGACGCGGATCAGGCCGCGCAGCGGCGCGGGCAGGAAGCGCGGCACGATGGGGGTCAGGTCGCGCAGGCTGCGAGCGGCGACGCGGAGATCCTCCGGCCGCACCACGCCGTCGACGAACCCCACCGCGAACGCGAGGCCGTCGGGGTCCCGCAGCACGCCCGCGAGGTTCCGGGCCGACGCGTCGACCTTCTCCTTCCGCGCGGCCGCGAGCCACGTGCGGACCTGCGCGATGGCGCTTTCGGCGAGCTCGGCATCGATGCCGGGAGTCTGCCGCTTGAGGGGAGCGGCCTCCGAGTCGGAGGGATCGGTCTGGTGGAGGGTCATCATGCGCCTTTCGCCGGGACGAACTCAGTGTGCGACGACGCGACTGGTCGTGAAAAGCGCATAAAAACGCGAGGAACCGCTCGTTATCATCGAACAATGGGTCGGGAGTGGAACGCGCATCGGCTGCGACTGCTGCGGGAGCTGCAGTTGCGTGGGACGGTCACGGCGGTGGCGGCGGCGCTGAACTACAGCTCGTCGACGGTCTCGCAGCAGCTGGCGCGGCTCGAGGAGGAGGTCGGGGTTGCGCTCACGGAGGCGGACGGTCGTCGCGTGCGCCTCACGTCGCTCGGCGAGGTCGTCGCGGCGCACGCCGGTCGGGTCCTCGCGCTGGAGGAGGAGACGCGCGGACTGCTCGATGCGGCCGCTCCGAGCCCGGGGACGCTCCGGATCGCAGCGATGCAGACGGCCGCGCTGGCCCTGATCCCCGCCGCACTCTCACGGCTGTCGGAGTGGCGTCCCGACCTGCGGGTCGAGGTCGCCCTGCTGCCGCCGGAGCGCGGTCTGTTCGAGGTGGAGGCGCACGCGTTCGATCTCGTGATCGCCGAGCAGTATCCGGGCCGCAGCCGCCCCCATCCCGCGGGCCTGCAGCGTGCGCTGCTCGGAAGCGATCCGATCTCGCTCGTCGTGGCGGAGCACAGCACCGTCGGCTCTCTCGGGGAGGCGCGCGACGCGGCATGGGTGATGGAGCCCGAGGGCACGGCGGCACGGTCGTGGGCGGTCGAACAGTGCCGCGCCGCCGGCTTCGAGCCGGATGTCCGCTACGAGGCCGCCGACCTGGTGGCGCACTTGAGACTCATCGCGTCGGGGCACGCTGTCGGCTTCGTGCCGGGCCTGGCGATGGGAGGAGAGGCGCAGCCGGTGCGACGGATCGATCCCGTGCCCGCGCCGTCCCGCGAGGTGTTCGTGTCGTTCCGTCGGGCCTCGAGCGCCGTCCCGGTCAACGTGGTGGCGCGTCAGGCGCTCGCCGAGGCCTTCCGCGAGCTGCGCGGGCCGTAGCGCCCGTCCTCCGCGACGCGTTCCGCCGCGTCCGTCCCGACCTCGGGATCCGTTGACTAGCGCCCGTGCCGTTCACTAGCGCGGGGAGCGCAAGTCAACTACCCCGACGCTAGTGAACGGGGGATAGCTGGGCCGCCAGGAGCTCGAGTGTCTCGGTGCGGCCGGGGCTGGCGTCGAGGGGATCGGACGCGTAGGAGCCGGATGCGGGGGACAGCATGACCTCGTCGACCTCGTGCCGGGCGGCGAAGTCGCGCAGCGCGGCCGCCACCTCCTCGCCCGTGCCGACGAACGAGCGGGCGCGGTTCTGCTCGATGAGGCTCTGCTCGAGCGGGTCGGACGGGTTCTCGAGGGCCTCCTCGATCGTCTCGAGCGCGCGCATGGGCTTGTTCGTGCGCAGCCGCGCGAACTGGCGCAGCTGCGGCAGGGCCCTGCGCTCGGCCTCCTCCGCCGTGCGTGCCGCCACGACGTTGGCGGTGACGAACGTGCGCGGGTGTGGATGCTGCTCGCTCGACTGGAACTGCGAGCGGTAGAGGGCGAGGGCCCGCTCGAGGCCCTCGCCGGCGAAGTGGTTGGCGAACACGTACGGCAGACCGTAGGCCGCGGCCAGCTGCGCCGAGTAGTCGCTCGAGCCGAGCAGCCACACCTCCGGCACGCCCGTCGCCGCGGGCGTCGCGCGCACGCCGTACTCGCCGCCGCTCGTGAAGTGGATCGTCGCCCCGTCGGCGCGAACGAGGGCCATGATGTCGGTGATGTGCTGGGGGAACTGGTCGACCTCGCTCGTGGTGCCGGATCGCCTCAGCAGCTGCGTGATGACGGGGTCGCTGCCCGGGGCTCGTCCGAGCCCGAGGTCGACGCGTCCCGGCGCGATCGCCTCGAGCGCGGCGAACTGCTCCGCGACGATGAGCGGCGCATGGTTCGGCAGCATCACGCCACCCGAGCCGACGCGGATGCGCGACGTCTGCGCCGCGGCGGCAGCGATCAGCACGGGCGGCGACGTCGACGCCACCGCGGGCATGTTGTGGTGCTCGGCGAACCAGTACCGCCGGTACCCGAGCTCGTCGGCGCGGCGGGCGAGCGCCATCGACGCGGTCACCGCCTGCGCGCTGGACTGGCCGGTCCGCACAGGTACCAGGTCGAGCACGGACAGGGCGGGGTTCGTGACGTCGCTCATCCCCACTGCCAACCGGCGCCGCGCGCATCCCATTCCCGCAGGCGTTCTCGCCGCGTCACTCGGCGCGCACGAGCAGCTCGCCGATCTCGCAGTCGAGCGCGTCGCAGATCGCCGCGAGGGTGGAGAACCGGATGGCCCGGGCCCGGTCGTTCTTGAGGACCGAGAGGTTCACGATGCTGATGCCCACCAGCTCGCTCAGCCGCGTGAGCGTCATGTCGCGCTCGGCGAGCAGCTCGTCCAGCCGGCAGTGGACGCCGGTGGGCCCGCTGTCGGTCGCCGGTGTCATACGAGACCCTCGGTGTCGCGCTGCAGGCGCTGACCGACCGTGAAGGCGAGGCACGCGACCGCCACGACGAAGGCCGCGAGGATGTACGGCCCGATTTCGACCTGGAGTATGACGTTGTCGAACGTTCCGGCGGAGATCTGCGCGAACGCGCCGTTGGCACCCATGTTCCCGAAGAAGGGGACGAGGAACGCGCCGGCGAGGCCCGCGAAGCCGGCGACCGCCACCAGGACGGTGTTGGTCGGCGAGAAGACGCGCTGACGGATGATGTTGATGCTCAGCCACAGCAGCGCGCCCACCACGAGGGTGACCGCGGCGACGAGGACGAGTTGCTGGATGACGAGGGCGCCGACGGATGCCGCCGGCAGCGTGGGCGCGATCAGGGTGGCGCTCTCCAGCTCCACGATCACGGCGTCGCCGCCGGGGCCGATCGGCGCCTCGGCCGGCGTGCCGTTGAACACCGCGTGGACGGGCACGTTGGTTCCCGGCAGCACCTCCCCGATGCGGATGACGGCGCCGATGATCGTCGTGATGACGATGGCGGCACCGGCGAGGGCGAACAGCGCGAGCGCGGCCGCGTCCCAGCGCGACACCGTCGGCTTTTCCTGGCGGGAGGACGACATGACTGCTCCTTATCGATGATTGTTATTATCGATGATCGTTCTTATCGACTATCGTTGTATCGACTATCGATAAGATAACGACTGTCGATATACCTGTCAAGCGAGGCCGGCCCGAGATGGCCGGCCCGCTATGCCCAGGGCGAACACCGGACCACGGGCACCGTGCGCTGACTACCGTGGAACCACCGGCGTCGGAAGGCGTCGCCACTGGCCGTAGCGCCCGGAGGAGTGACATGTTCGAGAGATTCACCGACCGTGCCCGTCGTGTGGTCGTCCTCGCCCAGGAAGAGGCGAAGATGCTCAACCACAACTACATCGGCACCGAGCACATCCTGCTCGGGCTGATCCACGAGGGCGAGGGCGTCGCCGCGAAGGCGCTCGAGTCGCTCGGGATCTCGCTCGACGCCGTGCGCGAGCAGGTCCAGGACATCATCGGCCAGGGTCAGCAGCAGCCGACCGGCCACATCCCGTTCACGCCGCGCGCCAAGAAGGTGCTCGAACTGTCCCTGCGCGAGGCGCTGCAGCTCGGCCACAACTACATCGGCACCGAGCACATCCTCCTCGGGCTCATCCGGGAGGGCGAGGGCGTCGCCGCCCAGGTGCTGGTCAAGCTCGGCGCCGACCTCAACAAGGTGCGCCAGCAGGTCATCCAGCTGCTCTCGGGCTACCAGGGCAAGGAGCCCGTGGGCGTCGCCCCCAGCGGCCAGGAGTCCAGCTCGCAGGCGCAGGGCGGTTCGCAGGTGCTCGACCAGTTCGGCCGCAACCTCACGCAGGCCGCGCGCGACAACAAGCTCGACCCGGTCATCGGGCGCGAGAAGGAGATCGAGCGCGTCATGCAGATCCTGTCGCGCCGCTCCAAGAACAACCCGGTGCTGATCGGTGAGCCCGGCGTCGGCAAGACCGCGGTCGTCGAGGGCCTCGCCCAGGCGATCGTCAAGGGCGACGTGCCGGAGACGCTCAAGGACAAGCAGCTGTACTCGCTCGACCTCGGCTCGCTCATCGCCGGATCGCGCTACCGCGGCGACTTCGAGGAGCGCCTGAAGAAGGTCACCAAGGAGATCCGCACCCGCGGCGACATCATCGTCTTCATCGACGAGATCCACACGCTCGTGGGCGCGGGGGCCGCGGAGGGCGCGATCGACGCCGCCTCCATCCTGAAGCCGCTGCTCGCGCGCGGCGAGCTGCAGACGATCGGCGCGACCACGCTCGACGAGTACCGCAAGCACTTCGAGAAGGACGCCGCGCTCGAGCGCCGCTTCCAGCCGATCCAGGTCGCCGAGCCGTCGCTGCCGCACGCCATCAACATCCTGAAGGGCCTGCGCGACCGGTACGAGGCGCACCACAAGGTGCAGATCACGGACGGCGCGATCGTCGCCGCCGCGAACCTCGCCGACCGCTACGTCAGCGACCGCTTCCTGCCGGACAAGGCCATCGACCTGATCGACGAGGCCGGCGCCCGCCTCCGCCTGTCGATCCTGTCGTCGCCGCCGGAACTGCGCGAGTTCGACGAGAAGATCGCGAAGGTCCGCGAGGCCAAGGAAGCCGCGTCGGAGGAGCAGGACTTCGAGAAGGCCGCGGCGCTGCGCGACGAGGAGAAGTCGCTGCTGGCCGAGCGCCTGCGTCTCGAGAAGCAGTGGCGCAGCGGCGACGTCGGATCGCACGCGATCGTCGACGAGGGCCTGATCGCCGAGGTGCTGGCCCAGGCCACGGGCATCCCGGTGTTCAAGCTGACCGAGGAGGAGACCAGCCGTCTCGTCTTCATGGAGAAGGCGCTGCACCAGCGGGTCATCGGCCAGGAGGAGGCGATCTCGGCCCTGTCGAAGACGATCCGCCGTCAGCGTGCGGGCCTGAAGGACCCCAAGCGTCCGTCGGGATCGTTCATCTTCGCCGGCCCCACGGGCGTCGGCAAGACCGAGCTCGCCAAGGCGCTCGCGGAGTTCCTCTTCGACGACGAGGGCGCGCTCATCTCGCTCGACATGTCGGAGTTCGGGGAGAAGCACACCGTCTCGCGGCTGTTCGGAGCCCCTCCCGGCTTCGTCGGCTTCGAGGAGGGTGGCCAGCTCACGGAGAAGGTGCGCCGCAAGCCGTTCTCGGTCGTGCTGTTCGACGAGATCGAGAAGGCCCACCCGGACATCTTCAACTCGCTGCTGCAGATCCTCGAGGAGGGTCGCCTGACCGACGGTCAGGGCCGCATCATCGACTTCAAGAACACCGTGATCATCATGACGACGAACCTCGGCTCGTCGGCGATCGCGGGCGGTCCGGTCGGCTTCCAGGTCGAGGGCGACACCACCACGTCGTACGAGCGCATGAAGGGCAAGGTCGACGAGGAGCTCAAGCGGCACTTCAAGCCCGAGTTCCTCAACCGCGTCGACGACGTGATCGTGTTCCCGCAGCTGTCGAAGGACGAGCTGCTGCAGATCGTGGACCTGTTCACGAAGCGCCTGAGCGAGCGCCTGCTCGACCGGGACATGACGATCGAGCTGTCGCAGGCCGCGAAGGAGCGTCTCATCGAGATCGGCTTCGACCCGGCGCTCGGCGCGCGTCCGCTGCGTCGCGCGATGCAGCACGAGGTCGAGGACCGGCTGTCCGAGCGGATCCTCAACGGCGAGCTCGAGTCGGGTCACCACATCAAGGTGGACGTCGAGGACGGCCGCTTCGTGTTCGAGAACGCCCCGCGCGGCGAGCGTGTCGCGGTCGGCGTCAACACCGGCGGCGGGATCTCCGGCACCCCGGACCTCGCGCTCGGCAACTGATCCGATCCGCATCACGACGGGGCGGGCGCCATGTGCGCCCGCCCCGTCGTCGTCGTCCGTCCCCGTCGTCGTCCCGTTGACTAGCTTCGGGGTAGTTCACTAGCGCGGGGAACGCTAGTGAACGCGACGAACGCTAGTCAACGGGTGGGATGGGACGCCTTAGGCTGAGGGGATGACCGTGGCCAGGGACGAGCAGGCCTTCGTCGTGCGGCCGGCGCGCGCTGCCGACATGCAGCACGTACACCGGATGCTGGACCCGTACGTGCAGCAGCGGATTCTGCTGGGCAAGGACCTCGTCGTGCTGTACGAGTCCACGCAGGAGTTCCTGGTGGCGGAGGTCGACGGCACGATCATCGGCTGCGGTGCCCTCCACGTCATGTGGGAGGACCTCGGCGAAGTGCGCACGCTCCTGGTCGACCCGTCCTGGTTGCGCCGCGGCGTCGGCCGCGCGATCGTCGAGGGGCTGGAGCGCAAGGCCCGCGAGCTGGGGCTCAAGCGCCTGTTCTGCCTCACGTTCGAGGTCGAGTTCTTCACGCGCCGCGGCTTCGCGCCCATCGGGGAGCAGATCGTCGCGCCGGACGTGTACGCACAGCTGGTGCGCAGCCGCGACGAAGGGATCGCGGAGTTCCTCGATCTCGCGCACGTGAAGCCGAACACCCTCGGCAACACGCGCATGCTCAAGCTGCTCTGACCCACGGCGGCACGCGCGGCGACACGCGACGCGCGTGCCGGAGGGGACGCCCAGACAGCCGCGCCTACGCTGGAGGCGTGGGATCCCAGCCGCGTCGTCGACACTCGCCCGCCGTGTACCGGCGGCGCAGGATCGCGGTGCTGCTGATCGCGCTCCTCGTCGTCGCCGGTGTCGTGTGGGCGGTGATCGCGCAGCCCTGGCGCGGCCTGGCCGATCTGCTGCCGCAGTCGGCACCGGAGCCGACCGCGTCCGCACCGGCATCCTCGCCGAGGCCGACCGGTTCGCCCACGCCGACCGAGTCTCCCGCGCCGACGGAGAGCCCCGAGCCCTCCGAGTCGCCGGACGACGGCGAGCCGCCGGCGCCCCAGCCCTGCGACCCGCACGTCATCGAGGTCGTTCCGCTCATCAACGGCGAGCGGTTTCGGACGCGGCCCATCGAGTTCTCGATCCAGCTCACCAATACCGGATCCGTCGACTGCACCATGAACGTCGGCACCTCCGTGCAGCAGTTCGTCGTGACCAGCGGCACCGACACGTGGTGGCGTTCGACCGACTGCCAGCGGGAGCCGAGCGACATGGTCGTCACCCTCGCCGCGGGCCAGACCGTCACGAGCGCGGAGCCGCTCGTGTGGGATCGGACGCGCTCCAGCGTGGACACGTGCGACAGTGAGAACCGGCCGCGGGCGCCGGGCGGAGGCGCGACCTATCACCTCAAGGTGCGCGTCGGCGAGGTCGAGTCCGCGTCCATGACGCGCTTCTTCCTGTACTGAGCGACGCCTGAGCCGCGCGCGCGGCCAGAACGTGCGGGGGTGAGATGGGTGGAAATCCGGGGCGGACGCTCGTACCGTGGGGCTACATGGGCACACTCTTCTACGGGGCCGGCAGCACGCCGATCGAGATCGACGACAGGGCGCTCGCGCACCTGAAGGCCGTGATCGTGGCGAAGCTGCGGCGGGACGAGGCGTTCACGCTGTCGCTGCAGCACGAGGACGGGAGCGGCCGGAGCACGCTGTGGATCAACGCCGCGATCCCCCTGCGGTTCCGTTTCGACGAATCGGAGCGGCCGGAGCTGAATCCGGAATGGCTCGAGGATCTTGCGGAGTCGGCCAGCCTCCTGGGCGGGATCACGCTGGTGCCGGAGCGGCCGGGGCCCTGACCGGCCCGCGGTATTCTCACATGCCGCTCGGCTGCTGACCAGCCCCCTGTGCGCCTTCTCCACCGCGCTTTGACTGGGTCCGTAACGACCACCCAGCACATCGCCTCACGGCGGAGAAGGAGAGACGCATGTTCTTCCACAGGCAGGAGCTCCAGCACACGGTGAAGCCGGATGCGCCCGACGCCGTCTACGCGCGCAAGCTGCAGGAGGTGCTCGGCGGCCAGTACGGCGAGATCACCGTGGCGATGCAATACCAGTTCCAGGCATGGAACATGCACATCCCGGGCAAGTATCGGGACCTGCTCTTCGGCATCGGCGCGGAGGAGATGGGCCACGTCGAGATGCTGGCGATCATGATCGCCCAGCTGCTCGAGAAGGCTCCGCTCGGCGTGACCGAGAAGGCCGTCCAGGACGACCCCGTCGTCGCCGCGATCGTCGGAGGAACCGACGTGCAGCAGGCCATCGTCGCGGGGGCGGGCGCGCGCCCCGTGGACAGCAACGGCAACCCCTGGCAGGGCAGCTACATCACCGCGAGCGGCAATCTGCTGGCCGACTTCACCGCGAACGCGAACGGGGAGATGCAGGGCCGTCTCCAGGTGGCGCGGCTCTACCACATGACGGACGACGCCGGCGTGCGGGACCTCCTGGCGTTCCTGCTGGCACGTGACACGATGCACCAGAACCAGTGGCTCGCGGCGATCCAGCAGCTGAAGGAGGACGGCGTGGAGGATCTGCCCGTGCCCAGCAACTTCCCGCTGAACAAGGAGCACCGCGAGGTCTCCTACCAGTACCTCAACTTCAGCGACGGGAAGGCCGCCGCCGAGGGGGCCTGGGCCAGCGGTCCCACCCCGGACGGCAAGGGCGAGTTCACGTACCACGACGGGCCGACCACCAGCGCGCCGATGCCGCCGCCGACGCACCCCGACTCGCGGTTCTACGGCACGACCGAGCTGCCGAACGTCGTCGAGAAGACGGCGGGAGCGGTGCAGGACGCGATGAACAAGGAGTAGGAATCGCGGGAGGGGCCGGGAGCCGGTGCTCCGGGCCCCTCGCCGCGTACCCCCCCCGCATAGGCTGGGGGAATGGGTTCTCGGAAGCGCTTCTCGAAGGCTGATCCCGCGGCGTTCCGCTCCGAGGCGCTCGCGCAAGCGCTCGAGCGCCAGGACATGGCGGCCGTGGCGTTGGCGCTGCGCAACGGGAACACGGTGGTCCCGCTGCTGAAGCCGGGACCCCGCGACAACCCCCTCGACGGGGGTGAGGTCTGGACGTACCGAGACCCCGGCACGGGCGACGTGGCGCTGCTGCTGTTCAGCGACGCACGCAACAAGCCCGCGAACCTCCCCCCGAGCGTGGGCCTCTACTCGCCCGCGTGGCTGCGGTCGTTCCTCTCCGCGCATCGCGACACGCTCACGACGGTGTTCCTCGACATCGCCGGCCCGCATCCGATGCAGGCGTCGCCCGCCGAACTCCTCGCCGCGCTCGACGCCTGAGGCGCCCGGGCGCGTGAGCGGGCGGCGCCCCGCGACCGTCAGAAGCCCGGGATGTCCTTCAGGTAGTCCGGGATTTCCGGCGCCCGCACGTCCTCCAGTGCCGCGAGGAGCTTGCCCGAACGGTCGTCGACGACCCGTCCGTACCCGAGGCGCGTGGCCTCGGAACGGCGCTGGGCGGCCTGCGTGATCGGCCGGATCTCGCCCGCGAGGCTGAGCTCGCCTACGGCGGCGATCCCACGCGCGACGGCCCAGTGCCGCACGGAGCCGGCGACGGCGATCGCGATCGCCAGGTCGGCCGCGGGCTCGGTGAAGCGCACGCCGCCGACGGTCGAGACGTACACGTCGAGGTCGCTCGTCTTCACGCGTGCCTTGCGCTCCAGCACCGCGAGCACCATCGCGACGCGCGACGCGTCCACGCCGTGGACGACGCGTCGCGGGTTCGGCGCGCTCGTCGGCACCGTGAGCGCCTGCACCTCGACCGGAAGCGCCCGGCGCCCCTCGAGCGCGATCGCGACGCACGTGCCTGGCTCGGGCGTGCCGCGCGAGAGGAACAGGCTGCTGGGGTCGGGGACCTCCATGATGCCGTAGCCGGTCATCTCGAAGCAGCCCACCTCGTCGGTCGGCCCGAAGCGGTTCTTGAGCGCGCGGATGAAGCGCAGCGCGGTCTGCCGATCGCCCTCGAACTGGCATACGACGTCCACGAGGTGCTCCAGCATGCGCGGCCCCGCCACCTGGCCGTCCTTCGTCACGTGACCGACCAAGATGATGGGCAGACCCCGCTCCTTCGCCACGCGGATCAACGATGAGGCGACCTCCCGGACCTGCCCGGGCATGCCGGCGGCCCCGTCGGAGAGCGAGGACGAGACGGTCTGCACCGAATCGACGATCACGAGCTGCGGCGCGACCGCGTCGATCTGACCGAGCACGGCCGCGAGGTCGGTCTCGCTGGCCAGGAACAGCTCGTCGTGCAGCGCACCCGTGCGCTCCGCGCGGATGCGCACCTGAGCCGGCGACTCCTCGGCGCTGATGTAGAGCACGCGGCGGCCCTCCAGCGCCGAGCGCGCCGCCACCTCGAGCAGCAGGGTCGACTTGCCGACGCCGGGTTCGCCCGACAGGAGGATTGCGGCGCCCGGGACGATCCCGCCGCCCAGCACCCGGTCGAACTCGTCGACGCCAGACGCGCGCCGGGGAGCCTCGGCCGGGTCGATCTGGGTGATCGGCCGCGCGGCCGCGGTCGGGATCAGCGGTTCGACCCGGCGGGTGATGCCGGTCTGCTCCGACGCCTCCGCAACGGTTCCCCACTGCTGGCACTCGCCGCAGCGGCCCACCCATTTGGCGGCGGTCCAGCCGCACTCGGTGCAGCGGTAGGCGGCGGGGGCGGTGCGCTTGGTGGCCATGGGATCAGCGTAGGCGGGGCCGCCGACATCGCCGGTCGGCGATGCACAGGTCAGGCCGCGTCGCGCACGCGGTCCGCGGTCTCCCTGATGGCTTCGGCCGACGCGTGCAGCAGCGCGTGCTCCTCGTCCGAGAAGCGGGTCTCCCGGATGGGGAAGGCGCCCGACGATCCGACGATGGACGGCACCGACAGGGCCACCTCCGGCAGCCCGCGGAAGTCGGACAGCACGGTCGAGACGGGAAGCACGGCCCGCTCATCGCGCAGCACCGCCTCGACGATGCGCGTCGCCGAGAGCCCGATCGCGTAGTTCGTCGCGCCCTTTCCCGCGATGATCCGGTACGCCGCCGTGCGGACGTCCTGCGCGATCTCGTCGAGCTCATCCGGAGTGAACGGGTCGCGGTCGAGCGGATCCCATTCGAGCAGCGGCACGGGGCCGATCGTCGCCGACGACCACAGCGGGAACTCCGTGTCGCCGTGCTCGCCGACGATGTGCGCGTGGACGGAGGACGCCGCCACCCCGGCGCGCTCGGCGAGGCGCCACCGCAGGCGGGAGGTGTCGAGCACGGTGCCGGAGGCGAAGAGGCGCTCGGCGGGCAGTCCGGTCTGCTGCTGCGCGAGGAGGGTGAGCACGTCGCACGGGTTCGTGACGATGACGAAGACGGCGCCCGGCGACGCCTCCACGAGCCGGGGCATCATCGTGCGGAAGATGCGCGCGTTCGTGTCGATCAGCTCGAGACGCGTCTGCCCGGGCCGCTGGGGGGCGCCGGCGGTCACGACCACGACGTGCGAGTCCGCGGTCGCGTCGACGTCCGCGGATCCCGTCACGGTGCTGGAGCCGGTGAACAGGGAGCCGTGCGCGAGATCCAGCGCCTCCGCCTCGACGCGCGCGGCGTCGATGTCGTGGAGCACGACGTGCCGCGCGGCGCCCCGGATGAGCGACGCGTACGCGGTCGCGGCGCCGACCGCGCCCGCACCCACGATCGTGAGCTTCGCGTTCTCGATGACCGCCATCGCGCTGGTCCCTTCGCTGGCACTGCGTCCCCGTCGGCCCGGGCGCGTCGCGCCGGGAAGACAGATCGACGCGGCCAGTCTGTCAGCGCGGTCGCGTCAGCGGGAGGGGGTGGGGCGTTCCCGTCGTGCCCGTCGCCCCCGCGGGGCTACGCGACGCGGGTGCCCTGCGGCAGCCGTCCTGCGGGCGTCCGGTTCCGGGACCACGCCCATGCCAGGGCGCCCGCGGCGAGGAGCACGTGGCTGCCGAGCCCGACGAACCAGCTCGGGGTCGTCGACGCGATGACCTCTTCGCCGGTCGCCCACGAGGGCCCCGACGACGGTACGAAGCCCTGGGGTGTGGGTACGCACCCGTCGTCCACGGGGTTCAGGTCGGGGGTGCGCTGGGCGTGGCGGGCACCGAGCTTGATCTGCCCGAACAGGTCGACCGGGTTGCCGTGACGGTCGAAGGTGGTGGGCGTGGCGTCCGCGAGGATGACGTAGGGATTCGCCGCCAGGAACCCCCACACCAGGTCGAACCGGGGCGTCTCATAGGTGTAGGTCTGCCACTCCGAGCACTCGTACTCCTGGCCGGCGACGCCGTACTCGATGTAGCGGCTCGTGCTCACGACCTCGCTGCGGACGGCCGCGCCGCCGAGCCCGAACGCGATGAGCGTCCCGATGCTGAGGGCCGCGACCGTCAGGTAGGTCACGGCGACCGAGAACAGCGGTCGCGCGAGCACGCCCGACAGGCCCACGCCGATGGCGGCGACCACGCCGACCTCGGCCATGAGCACGAGCAGAGACACCGCCACCACGCCCGGATCGCTGTTGCCCGCCACGGTCGCGATCAGGATGAACGGCACGGCCGCCGCGAGGAACGCCAGGCCCGTGACCCACGCCGCGAGGAACTTGCCGAGCACGATCTGCCCGGTCGTCGCGAGCGTCACCTGCACGGGAGCGAGGGTCGCGGCGTCCCGGTCGCCGTTGATCGCGTTGCCGCTGAGCGCAGGGGAGACGAGTGTGGCCAGCAGGAGCACGAAGAAGATCACGATCGAGTAGACGAACCCGCCGACGGCCTCCCAGGTGCCCGACACCAGGAAAGCCAGGACCGTGACGATCAGCAGCAGCAGGGCGAACACGCCGAGCAGGACGTACCACGCCACGCTCCGCACGCGCTGGCGCAGCTCGAGCGCGACGATCGTGCCGAGGCCGGTCAGATAGGTGTTCACGACGCGCGGCCCTCCGGTGTGCCCAGACCCAGGAACGTCTGCTCGAGTCGCCCGGCGACCGGGGCGAACTCGGTGATGCGCAGCTCAGCCGCGACGAGCGCAGCGAGACCGGCGGCGGCCGCTTCGTCGGACGCGAACGGCACGATGAGGTCGCCGCGGTCGCGGCGCAAGGCCGAGACGTCCACACCGACGCCGACGAGCGCCGTGACCAGCTCCGGAGAGGCGGCCGGCTCGGCCTGCGCGGCGAGGAAGCGGATGCGCCAGTCGCGCGTCCCCGCGCCTGCCCGCGCCACGTGCTCCTCAGGCACCGTCGCACCGCGCAGCATGAAGACGGCGCCGTCGGCGATCTCCTCGAGTTCGGACAGCACGTGGCTGGAGACGAGCACCGTGCGTCCGTCGGCGGCCAGGCCGCGCAGCAGCGTGCGCAGCTCGATGCGCGCCTCGGGGTCCAGCCCCGAGGCCGGCTCGTCGAGTAGCAGCACGGCCGGGTCGTGCACGAGCGCCCGGGCGAGCCCCAGCCGCTGCTTCTGCCCGCGGGACAGGACCCGGGCCGGGCGATCCGCCAGCGCGTTCAGGCCCACGACGCCGAGCAGCTCGGCGGCCCTCGCCGCGGCCTGCTCGCGCGTCATCCGGTACAGCTGTCCCGTGACGGTGAGCGTCTCGCGCGCGGTGAGCGACGGCCACGCGCCGAGGGCATCGGGCATCCACCCCATCCGGGCGCGCACGGCCGCGGGTGCCGCCACCGGATCGGCGCCCGCGATCTCGATCGATCCCGCGTCGGGGCGCAGCAGCGACGCGAGCATGAGCAGGAGCGTCGTCTTGCCGGACCCGTTGGGCCCGACGAGCGCCGTCACCTAGCCCGCGGGTGCCTCGAACGTCGCGTCGGTGACCGCGTGCACGTCGCCGAACGAGCGCCGGAGGCCACGGGCGACGATGCCGAGGTTGTCCGTCACGCCCCTGAGCCTAGGGCAGACCTTCCCTCGGGCCAGGTCCGGCTCGCGCGCATGCGCGGCTACGCTCGGTGCATGGCCCGCCGTGACCTCGACCTCATCCGCACCGTCGACGAGGCGCTCCGCGGCGACGCGTTCGACCTCCTCGTGTACGCCAGCCGCGTGCTCGAGATGCTGCGACGCCCGCTCGATCCCAACGGCGAGCCCATCGAGGGCATGCCGACGCTTGCCGAGATGGTCGAGAGTACGCTCGCCGACGCCGTACGGCAGAGCGACGCGCTGCTGCTGGCGATGGCGGTGCTGCTGGATGGGGGCGGTACGGCCGACGACGCCGTCGCCGAGCGCATCCGCTCCTCGGCGGGCGACCGCTGGCGCACCCTTCCCGGCTGGCTGTCGGGATCGGCCTCCCGGCAGCCGGGCGCGGAGATCGCCGGCGTGATCGCGTTCGAGCACGTCCTCGGCGCCGACGCGACGATCCTCATCGGTGCGGTCCTGCCCGACGGCACGCCGATCACCGCGACCGTGTTCATCGACCGGGACGGCGGTGGCACCATCGGCGACGCCTTCGTCACGCCCGAGACCCTCGACGCCGCGCTCGCCGCGGGCGCCCGCGGGGTCGACGCCGAGGAGTTCCCGCGTGTCGAGATCGCGCCGGCGGATGCCCGCGAGCGGGTCGCCCGGGCGATGGTGACGGACCTCGCGCTCGAACCGGCGCTGGTCACGGACTCGTGGCCCGCGTGCCGGCCCCTGCTCGCGTGGCTGCTGCGGTCGCTCCCCGACGGCGGAGGGGACTTCCCGCGGCCGCCGGCCGAGTCCTCCACCGACGACGCGCTGATCGCCGCCGTGCGGGAGACGGTGCCCGACGGAGAGCAGCACGCCCGGCTGCTCATCGCGCTGAACCGCGAGCACAGCGGCGCGGGAGACG
Organism: Microbacterium album; assembly: GCF_014643695.1. Taxonomy (GTDB): domain Bacteria; phylum Actinomycetota; class Actinomycetes; order Actinomycetales; family Microbacteriaceae; genus Microbacterium; species Microbacterium album. The sequence continues at coordinate 65,509 of NZ_BMJY01000011.1, forward strand.
CGCGACTGTGGAGCGACACGTTCGTCGAGTCGCTGCTGCTCGACCTGCTGCCGTTCGAGGACGACGCCGAGGCCGATCCGGAGGGCGTGCTCGCGGCACTCCGGGCGCTGATCGTGGCGGGGCACGTGCGCGCCGAGGTGCCGGAGCGGCTCACGCTGCGGACGCTGGAGGCGGTGGACGAGCTCGCAGATTCGTTCCTGGAGCTGCTGGCGATCGACGAGGATCCGTACGGCGACGGCTTCTTCGACGACCTTGGCGACGGTGCGCCCGACGGCGGTGCGTCCGAGGGCGACGCGGCCCGCCGCGAGCTCGCGCTGCTGGCGCTGCGCGTGGGAGGGCACCGACACCTCGACGCGCTGGACACGGTTCCGATGACGCGGGTGGTGCGGGATCATCGCGCGCTCGACGAGCGCGCCCGCACGGGGCTCGCGACGGTGCGTGGCCTGATCGAGCGGGCGTGCGGCACGCTGTTCGAGGACCCTGAGCTCGCAACCGCCGCGACGAGCGTCGCCGACCTCCTGGTCGACGCAGACCCGCGGATCTTCGCCAAGGGCAAGCCGGAGCTGGCCGCCGCGGCGGTCATCTGGATCGCTGCGACAGTCAACGACGCGCTCGCGCCGGCCGGCGACGTCCCCGTCTCCGCCGTGATGTCGGCGCTCGGCCTGCGCGGCAGCACGCCCGCGGCACGCGCCGTCGGCTACCTCGCGGTGCTCGACGTGGACGAGCCTGACCTCTGGTCCGGACTGCCCTCGCTCGGCGACCCGTCGCTCCTCACCGCCGGCACCCGCCGCGAGCTGATCCGCCGCCGGGACGAGGCCCGCGCCCGGCTCTGATGCCGCTTCGTCCCTGATTCGCGTCTCGCGTGAACCTCACGTAAACTGGTCGGCGGTGACGTGTCCGAGCGGCCGAAGGTGCAACTCTCGAAAAGTTGTGTAGGGTAACCCCCTACCGTGGGTTCAAATCCCACCGTCACCGCCACTGTCCTGAGTCGCGACATCGTTTACGAACGTGTCGCGACTCAGGGCTTTTTTGTGGGTTCGGGTCTGCTGAACGAACTGGTGACAGTTTCGGTTAGGCCGCGAGGGCCAGGTTCTGGTTAATGATGGTCTCGAACTCGATCGGCGTCAAACGGCCCAGGCGGGTCTGTCGGCGGCGCCGGTGGTAGGTCCGCTCGATCCAGGTCACGATTGCGATGCGCAGCTGTTCTCGGGTGGCCCAGGACCGGCGGTCGAGGACGTTCTTCTGCAGCAGGCTGAAGAACGATTCCATGGCCGCGTTGTCGCCCGCAGCTCCCACCCTGCCCATCGAACCGACGAGTCCGTGACGGGTGAGCGCGCGGGCGAAGCGCCGACTTCGAAATTGCGATCCGCGGTCCGAATGCACGATGCAGCTGGCGACTTGCCCGCGCATCGCGACGGCGTTCTCGACCGCACGGACGGCGAGTTGGGACTTCATGCGGTCGCTGATCGAATAGCCGACGATCGGGTTGCTGAAGACGTCTTTGACGGCGCAGAGGTAGAGCTTGCCCTGGCGGGTCCGGTGCTCGGTGATGTCCGTCAGCCACAGCTCGTTCGGCGCGGTCGCGGTGAAGTCGCGCTGCACGCGGTCGTCGAACACGGGCGGGCCGGCCTTCTTGCCGTTCTTGCCGCGCTTCTTCCCGAACACCGACCACACGCTGTTGCGGGAGCTGTGTTTCCAGACCGTCCGATCCGACACCTCCCACCCGTTGTCGCGGACGGTGTCGGCGATAAGGCGATACCCGAACTCTGGATCGTCGGCATGCGCGTTGATGATCGCGTCGACCAGATGCGCCTGCGCCCAGTCCCGGTCGGTCACGGGGTCGGCCAGCCACCGGTAGTACGGCTGGCGGGCGATCTTCAGCACCCGGCACGTCACCGCGACCGGCACCCGGACGAGCGCCGACTTCGCGGCCAGCTCGCGGACGAGCGGGTACATCATTTTGAGGAGCCACCGAGGCGCAGGTTCGCCTGCGACAGATACGCCGCCGCCTTCCGCAGCACCTCGTTCTCCTGCTCGAGCAACCGGTTCCGCTTGCGCAGCTCACGGAGCTCATCGGCCTCGGTCTTCGTCACGCCGGGCTTGACCCCGGCTTCGACGTCGTCCTGGCGCATCCAGTTCTGCAGGCAGGTCTCGCTGATCCCGAAGTCCGCCGCGATCTTACGCAACGGCACCCCGGCATCCCGACCACGAGCAACGCGGACCACGTCCTCACGGAACTCGCGCGGATAGGGCTTGGGCATGATGACATCCTCCCAGCGGCGCCTCCCGGCACCACAGATCAGGTGTCACCTATCCGTTCAGCAGACCCGTCTTTAGGAATCCGGTGCTGCGGTCGATGACATCGTTGGCTTGCTCGGCCGTCAACGCGCTGTGGGGATAGCCGTCGTTGACCGTCCTTTCGTGATGACCGCATCGTGCGCTTCGGTCCTTCAAATGCGCTGAGCGCCCGACAATTCGGTTACCCCGAAGGCCTCCAGTCGAGCCTTCGTCGCACTCATCGGCGGCAGCGACTCCGGCGGTCTCGGTTGCAGGCCAGTGAGACGCCCACCGGAGCGCAAGGAGACGCCGTCCTGGGAGAGCTTCGTGCCTCCTTCGACCCGGTGGACGCTGGTGGACCATTCGGTTCGTCGAGCACGACCTGTACTTCAGTAAACGTGCGGCTCGGCTGGCGGTGCTGCCGCCAGCCGAGCCGCAGAACGGGCCGCATCAAGCGATGAGGAAGCCTCCGCCGTCGACGCCGATGAGCTGCCCGTTGACGTACCCGGCTCCCTCGCTCGCGAGGAAGACCAGGACAGGCGTGAGGTCCTCGTACGGGGTGCCGAACCGCCCTGTGGGGTTGTTCGCGGCCATGGACTCCGCGGCGGCCCGACCCTGTTCGCTCAGGTCGTACGCTGGAGTGCGAACAACAGGCATGAAGGTGTTGGCGACGATGCCGTACTTCGCCCACTCCTGCGATGCGTTGCGCGTCAGGGCCATGATGGCTCCCTTCGCCATCTCATAGGGGGCGAAGCCCGGTGCCCCCATCACTGCGGAGTGGGACGCGGTGTTGATGATGCGACCGTAGCCGCGCTCCTTCATGTGCGGGAGGCACTTCTGCATGAACAGCATGCTCTGGAGCGGACCCGTGACGAAGTTCGTGGTGGCCTGATCGATGGTCGTCTCGTCCAGATACGCCATGTCTCCCATGGCGCCCTGGGCGATGTTGGCCATGATGTCGATCTGACCGTAGTTCTCGACGGCAGTCTGCACGACCTTGTCGATATCGACCTCCTTCGCCACGTCGCAGGTCACGGCCACGGCGGTTCCGCCGGCCTCCGTGATCGTCTCGGCGACCGCTTCGACGCGATCGCCGACGATGTCCGCCAGAACCAGCCGGGCTCCCTCCTCTGAATAACGACGCGCGACAGCAGAACCGATCCCTCCGGCTGCGCCCGTGATGATGGCCACGCGTCCCTCGAGTTGAGTCATTGCTTTCTCCTTGTGTTGTATGCGGTCGGATTGGGGTGCGAGGTCGCGCGGCTCAGAGGTTCCGCGGCGACCGGGCTCGTTGTGAGGGCAGAGCCTTCGAGTCCGCGGGGATCTGCGCAGTTGGGCTCGCTGACGAGCCCGCCTATCGGGTCTGTCTCGGATACGTAGGCCATTGGCGTATTGCAATGCGGTTCTGCCAGCACCCAACTGGCGTCGTGCGCCTGCTGTTGTTTGTTCCTCGTCATCTCAGCGACCTCACCGTGCGGGGTCGACCAGCGTGCGGATTGGAGAGGAGGGAGCGTTGATCGATGGAATCGCGGCCGCGACCTCCTCGAGCCCAATCGTGCGCCCAACCCACGACCGCACGTCGATGCTGCCATCTGCGATTGAGGCGAGCGCGAGGGCCATGTCCTGGAGTTCCTCACCGCTGGCGAAGTAGATAGTGAGCCGGCGGTCCTGCGCCGGCGGAACGAGAAGTTCTTCCGGCTCGAGGCTGTAGCCGCCCATCACTATGCGGGCACCGACACCGAGGCCCGGGATGATCTGGTTCAGCATCCCCCGCCGGCCCACGCACTCGTAGACGAGATCGACCTGCTTGCCATCGAACGCTTTCTGCGGGCCGTAGGGCGAGGTCTCACGAGGGTCGACGCCGAAGGTGGCGCCCATCTGCACTGCGAGGTCGCGACGGCCGGCGTCGAGATCGGCCGCGATGATGCGCTCAACGCCAGCCTTCTTCAATCCGGCAATGACACCCAGCCCGATCGCCCCGGCTCCGATGACCAACACCGTGTCGTCGACCGTTGGGTGACCTGCGCGAGCGTGCTCAAGACCTACGGCCAGCGGTTCAACCAACGTAGCGAGGTCGTCGGACACTTCATCGGGTACGGCGAGCATCAGAGGCTCGAACAGCAGCATGTACTCGGCAAATCCCCCGGGGTAGCTGCTGTCATAGCCGACGATTGACAGTTGGTCATCGACGACCATGCCAGGAATGGCAGTTACCCGCGTGCCCACCGGGTGCTGCTGCTGGGTCTGCGGACCGTACTCGACGATTTCGGCGACGAATTCGTGTCCCATCGCGATGGGCTTCGTCAAGTCGATGTTCGCGTACGGGCCGCCGAACCGCTTGGAATTCTCGATCATCACATCGGCGGATGTCACGAAATGAGTATCGGAGGCGCAGATCGCACATCGGCGGGTCTTCACCAGCACCTGCATCGGTCCCGGGACGGGAATGGGAAGCTCATCGACGGTGATGGAGCCGTTGAGCAATGTTGCTGCACGCATGGAAGTCCTTTCTACAAAATTCTAGATCGAGGAAGAAGGTTGAGATTCTGTCCGTAGTGAGCGTTTGTCAGCGCTGGACGGACTCGGTGTGGAGGCTAGAGAACGTCGGTCCAGCAGACCGCCCACTCCCTCGCTCAGGCGCCCCACAACGCGCCGGGCCGGTCGGCTCTCGACGGATCCATAGAGTCCATATCCGCTACGTATCGACTGGGCGAGCGTCCGATTGGAACGGGTTCAACGACCGTCAAGTCGACCGGGTCGCGAAGTCGATCCGCCCTGACGTGCAGCCTCCATACAAGCGATGAGCTGAAGGGCGGGCGCAGGATGCTGCTTAGCACCTCGCGGCACGGCGATCGATCTACGTGAATCGCGGGCTGACGTAGTCCACCACGGCTTGAGTTCTCCGCCGCCTGCTCGAAGCTGTGCGAAGTGTGGACCCCAAGATGTTCATGGTCTCCCGGCCCCGGCCCAAACCATGCCGGGTTCCGCGGCGACATTGCCGTAGCCCGTGAACACCATCGGCTTGTGTCCGAATTCCACAAAGAAGTGATCGAGTATATCTTCAGTGGCGCGATGAAGCCGTAGTTGTGATCGCTCGAAAGGACGGGGTACCCGCTCGCGGCATCCAGCCGTCGACCAACTTGACCTTTGACAGCAGTGCCGTAGCTGCGCCAGACCGACGGGTAGCCGGGCGCCGTCGGTGTGTCGCGATCGAACTCGGGCTCGTCGCGTAGGTCGAGGGGGTCGACCCCGAGGTCGCGGCGGAAGCGCAGGCGTCCGAGCGCCCAACCCGCGGGAAGATCCGGAAACCTCCCCTGGTGCACGGTGGCCACGACCAGTTCGACGCGTACCACTGACTTCCGCTCATCGATCTGTGCCATCTGTCGCAACTGCAGGAAGGCACCGTCGACCTCATAGGTGCTGCCAGTGACGCAACTTGCTTCATCAGACAGCAGGAACGCGACGATGCTGGCGACCTCGGACGGTTCGGCCATTCGATGCAACGGGATGTGAGCGGCCCACTGATCCTGCAACTCCTGCGGAAAGCTCGCCATCGCTGGCTTCCGGGTGGTGCCCGGCGCGACCGCGTTGACGCGGATTCCGAGTCCTGAATATGCGAGACCTGCGTTCCGAGTCAGTCCGACGACGGCATGCTTGGAAGCGACGTACGCGTCGAGGTTCAGCGACACCTTCTGTCCGGCCCCCGAAGGGGTGTTGACGATTGCGCCCGATCCCGCACTCACCACGTGCCCGAGCTCGCCGCGAAGGCGGAAGAAGGTGCCACGCCGGTCGGTTCCGGTCACGCGATCCCACTCAGCAGTGGCAAGCTCGTGCAACGGAGTCGGCGGATAACCGATACCCGCGTTGTTTTGGGCCAGGTCCAGTGCCCCATACGTCTCCAGAGCGAACGCGACCATGGCATCGACCTCGCGCTCGTCGGAGGTGTCCACGTGGACGAAAGCGGCAGTACCGTCGGCCTCCTCGATCTCGGTGACGACCCTGTGACCGCCGTCATCGACGACATCGGCGACGACCACCCGCGGGCCGCGAGCAGCTTCGCCGTCGCCTCACCGATACCGGAACCCGCTCCGGTCACCACTGCCACCTTGCTGGTGATCGTCATCGACCGCTCCCAACTAGTGTCGCTCCGACAGCAATGATCGTACTCGTTTAGTGGCGCTCCGAGAGCAGGTGACCATACCTGTACGCTGGCTTCGTGACTGTCGGACCTGGGCCACGAAGGAACCAACGGCAAGAACTCCCGACCGAGCTGCCCTACCACGTCGACGCACTGACGGCAGTCAGTGCACTGGTCTACATCTGGACGCTGCCAGCGTTCCAGCACGCACTCGGGGAGCAGGTCGAGGCCAACCCCGATGTGCCCGTGCAGTTGCTGGTCCGGCACCTCGAGATGTTCGGTCCTCAGTCGCCCACCGCGCTGGCACGCGACCTCGGAATGACGCGCTCGAACGTCAGCAAGATCGTCGGCCGGGCAGAAGCACGAGCGCTTCTGGTGCGAGTCGTCGACCACGAGGACGCCCGGTCGATACAGATCCGACTTGTTGAAGCGGGACGGGACCTCGCCCGCCGAACCCTCGCAATCGGTGACGCGATGATGCGGCAACTCACCAAGGAGTGGGCGGCCCAGGAACTGCAAGCCTGGACCGACCTTTCCCACCGACTATCACGGGAAGCAGCCCGATATGCCGAACGCATCATTGGTGGGCACTGATCCTGCCTCCGACACCCGGCCGCTGTCGTCCTCGAGTCATCAGGGCGACCCCATCGGCGTCGCCCTCGGCGAGAAGACCGTACTAGCGGACAAGCAAGTACTTCGCATTAACGCACTTCGCGGCCAGCTACTCGGCGCAGATGCTCGCCAACCTCTGCGCCAGCCGCGCCGCCGTCTACCGCGCACTCGCCCTTCTCGACGCTTGGCGTGATCGCGGTGCGCATGAGCCGCTGCTGCCGGGCCGACCCGGTGGGGCCGTGACCGGCAGGGATCGCCCTCGCAGCCGTCGCACTCGCCGTCACCAGCAGGAGGAAGCGCAGCAGCGCATGACGCTAAGTCGCTCCTCGCGGGCTGGGACCCGGACGCGACTTTCTGGCTTACTGACCTACTGGCGCCTGATCCGCAGCACGAGCGATGGCAGCGGAACTCTCAGAACTACCAGTAGTCCAGGTCTAGCGGATCAGCCGATGACCCGCGCCGCCTGGGCTCGCTCGATCCCTCGAACTCCACTTCGAGTAGGCGATCTGGGTGCAGTTGGTGGCTCGGAGCTGTCGGCCGACATGACAGGGCTCTGTCCCGGGGCTTAGTCCTCGACCGCGGCGTCGAGCTCAATGCCGTCGTACTCATCTTTTTCCGCCTCGATCGGCCGCGTCTCGCCAATCATCGAGGACAGCTTGCGACGGATCCGCTCGGCGAGCGCCGCCCGACGCCTTTCGAAGAAGTGGGGGAAGTCGCGCGCGTCGCTCGGGAGCGTAGTCAGGAGCCAAGAACGGCGATTAAGACGATCTCGGCGTCGCGCGGACTCCCGCGGCGAGTTGCCACGCGGCGGCAGGCATAGATCCGACAGAGGCGACGGTCACGGCGCGAGCCGACGCTGCCTGCGGTTCGAGTTGTGTGACGCAGCCGTGGGATGCCTCCACGCGCACCGAGACCGCGTGGGGACGCAGGACGGTCATGATCGCGTCGGCGATCTCCTGCCCGAGGCGCTCCTGCAGTTGCGGACGACGAGCGGCCACGTCAACGACCGCCGCGATGCGGCTGAGACCGGCGATATGTCGCTCCGGTGCGTAGTAGACGTCCACCGATCCCTGGAAGGGCAACAGGTGGTGTTCGCATACCGAGTGAAACGGGATGTCCGTCAAAGCGACGAGCTCCCCGGGCTGATCGTTGTCGGTGAGAGCGACCGGCGTGCCCAGTGCGGCGGCCGCATCGACACCGATGCCGGCGAAGAGATCCAGGAACAGGTCGGCGACCCGCTCCGGGGTGCGAACAAGGCCGTGTCTCGTAGGATCCTCTCCGACGGCGGTCAAAAGGAGGCGAACCGCTTCGACGGCGTCCTGGCGATTGACCGATCCGCCCCTCTGCGACTGCAAGGGCCTCATCTTCTCCGGCAACGGCGAATCCTTCCACGACGACGGTGCGGATGTGCTCGATCTCCGGATGCTTCGCGAGCTCGGGCGGTGATGCCTGCGGTCGCAGGCACCCCAAGGCTAGAGCGCTCCCCGGGAGGACGCGGTGTGATTCTTTCCTGCCGAACCGGATTGAACCGTACGCGTCGGACCGGCTCAGCGCTCAGCGCTGAACGACGCAGTGCTCGGCGAGCGCGGCCTCACGCGCGCAGGAGAACGCATCGGGATGACGCAATCCGCCGTCAGACACGCCCTGGCGAAGCTTCGCGAACTGATCGACGACCCGATCCTCATGCGTCATGGCCGTGGGTGGGTGCTCACTTCCCGCGCGGAAGCGCTCCGGCCGATCGTGTCCGAAGCGATCGCGCAGGTGCAGCGGGTCGTCGACGTGCGATCTGGCTTCGACCCACGCACCAGTACCCGGGAGTTCCGGATCTCGGCCTCCGACTACGCCCTCGCCATGATGACGGCGCCTCTCCTGGGCCTGCTGGCGGACGAGGCGCCCGGCATCTCCGTGCGCTTCGACTCCTTCGACAATCCTGACCCGGTCGATCTCCTGAGGAAGGACGTGCTGGTGGCGTCCGCGCATCAGGGCATTGCGGGCAAGCGTCAATCGCTGTTCTCCGACTCGTTCGTGTGCGTCGTTCGCCGCGGGCATGCCCGCCTCAGAAACGGCGCGCTCTCACTCGAAGATCTGGCGGCGATGACATACGTGCAGGTGCGATTGCTCGGGAATCTCGTGATGCTCGCCGACGGAGCGCTGGCCGCTGCGGGAGTGAGTCCGAGAGTCGAGCATGACCGTTCCTGGATTCTTGAGCGTTCCCTTTCTGGTGGCGGAGTCGGACATGTATGCGTTCGTGCCCTCGCGGGTCGCGGACGTTTACCGGAGCGACCTCGACTTCGTCGTCGCGGCGACACCGGTCCAGCATCCGACCCTGGTCGAGGCGGTGTACTGGCACCCATCCAAGAACGACGATCCTGCACTCCGCTGGATCGTCAAGCTGCTGCGTACGACCGCCGAACGGATCGAGTTCGCCTCCGAGGCGGGGGATGTGGCCGTTTGCCAGTCTACTGACCGGTAGGCTGGCAGGAACGCCAGGAGGAGGAGGACTGTGAGCGTGTCAACCGGGAAGCCCGCGCCGACGGGGACGCGGCTCTCGGGTGAGGTGCGCCGCCAGCAGATCCGAGACGCAGCCGCACGACTCTTCGACCGCTACGGGTATCACGAGACGTCGATGGACCGCATCGCGGAAGCCGTGGGCATCCGCAAAGCCTCGCTGTATTACTACTTCCCCAGCAAAGATCGCCTGCTCGTCGAGATGCACGATGAGATGATCGAGCGGGTCATCGCCTCTCACGAGGCCCGGCTCGGTAAGACGGAGACCTCCCCAACGGACTTGATCGTTGGAATTATGATCGACCTGATCTCGCTCCAGGAGACGCATCCCGGGTCGCTGCGCGTGTTTTTCGAGCACCGGCGCGAGCTTCCTGAGGGAGAGCAGCAGCGGGTCGCCCAGCGTCGCGACCGCTACGCCGAATACCTCCGTGACGCCATTCAGGCGGGAATCGCGTGCGGCGCTTTCCGCGAGGTGGACGTGACGCTCACCAGTCTCGCGATCCTGGGCATGTGCAACTGGTCCTATCAATGGTTCCGATCGGGCGGAACCCAGGACGCCGCCACGGTCGCTCGTTCCTTCTGGGCGGTGCTGTCGGAAGGGCTCGTCGCCCCGTGAACTTGCGAGCCGGTTCGGTCATTTCAGGGCGATCGGGTTCACGGGCGAGCCGACCGCGCCTGTGAACGGCAGCGGGGGAGCCGACAAGAGGAATTCGAAGACTCCATCGTCCGCGCAGTCGGCCGCGAGGATGTCCAGGTCCCACATCTCGCCGAGGAGAAGGCCGACGTGGGGGAGAAGCACCTGGTGCAGCGGCTGTACGGAGCCTGGGAACTCGTTGGGGCGCACCTCGACGCCCCACGTGTCCGTCGCCACGGTGGCAATCTCGTGCTCATGGATCCACGATGCGGTCGTGAACGAGAGCCCGGGAGCCGGACCTCCGGCGTATGTGCCCCACCCCGCGCCTTTCCGGACGCGCGTCAGTTGCCCCGTGCGCACGAGGAGCAGGTCGCCACGGCCCACACGGGAGGTTTCGCCCTGCAGCTCGATCGTCGCGTCGAGGTGCTCCGGCGTGATCGCGAACCCGTCCGCCAGCTCGCCGTCGATTCCGAAGGCACGCCCGACGTCGAGCAGCACCCCGCGGCCGATCACAGAAGCGGACTGGTTCTCGATCCCGGTCTCGAGATCTCCGTCGCTGGTGACGGTGGTCGCCGCGTTCCTGCCGTTCCACCCGATTCCGTGGTCGAAGACGTGGCCGAGTCCGTCCCATTGCGTGCTGCACTGAAGCGGCATGTAGACGGCGTCGTCCGCGACGCCCAGACCGTGTGGCAACCCGAGCATCTCCGCGGTCGACGCGCCTGTCGACGTCATGGTGTGGACGGGATTGACGCGCCGACGCCAGCCGTTCTGCGGTCCGTCGTCATCAAACGGGAGGGAGAGCGAGAACGAGACGCCGCGCCGGACGAGCGTCCCCGCGTAGGCCCTGTGCGACGGCTCGATGAAGTTGACGGTGCCGACCGCATCGTGGGGTCCCCAGCGATTCCAGTTGCTGCAGGCAGCGGCGGCGGCGGCGATGGCCGCTGCGGGATCCTGGCCGTATCGGCGCGTCGCCGCGTTGTCGTAGGTGCCGGCCGCGGTCGCGTCGTCGGGGGCTGGTTGATTCATCGTCGTGCTCCATTCGCTGTCAGACGGTTCCCGAAGAGGAGCCGGGCGCTGTGTTCAGTCGTGGCATGGAAGTCGTCGACGCTGAGACCAGCGGCCGCAATGCGTTCCAGCGGATCGGTGATGCCCATGTCGAAGGGATAATCGGTGCCCACGGTCACGTGGGCGGCGCCCACGCTTTCCACGAGGAACCTCAGCGCGTGCGGTGTGTAGACGAGGCCGTCGACCCACACTCGATCCCGGAGATAATCGCTCGGCTTAGAGGCGCAGGTGCGTGCGTCTGCGCGCTGCTTCCAGGCGTGGTCGGCGCGACCGCTGTAGCTCGGGAGCCATCCTCCGCCGTGTGCTGCCCACACGCGCAGCGCGGGGATGCGGTCGAAGACGCCGCCAAAGATGAGCCGCGACAGCGCGAGCGAGGTCTCCGTCGGATTTCCGACATGGTTGAACAGATAGCCGATATCCAGGCGCGCGCCGAGCGTGCATCCCCACGGATGGATGAGCACCGGCACATCGAGCTCGACTGCTCGCTCCCAGAGCGAATCGAGCCGACGATCGTCGAGTTCGAAGTCAGGACCGGCGTGCGTGAGAATTTGAACCCCGATGGCGCCGAGTTGCTCGACGGCCCGCGTCAGCTCGTCGGCGGCAGCCGCCGGGTGCTGATAAGGGACCGACGCGATCATCCGGAGCCGCTCTGGGGCTGCCGCGCAATGCTGAGCGACACCGTCGTTGAGGGCTCGGTGATACCGAACCGCGAGACGTTCCTCGAGCCAGTGCCGCTGCGTCGGCATGGCACTCACGGTCTGCACGTCGACGGAGGATGCGTCCATCTGGGCGAGTCGGACCTCGACGTCGGTCAGGCGGGGAAAGAGGTCGGAGAAGGCCCGCTGGTTGTATTCGTTGCTTGCGGCACCCATCGTCGCGAGATCGACGGCCTGCTGCCGTTGCAGGCCCGGGTGGTCGGCCAACAGGGCTTCCGCCTCGAACACGGCGAGGTGGGCGTGGACGTCGACGATCGGCACTGTTTACTCTTTTCTGTTCAACACGGTACCCTGCTCGAGTTACGTTATCGACCGACTGTTAGGTAGGCAAGCATGAGGCTCGCAACCCGGGACGACGGAACCCGCGACGGACGATTGGTGGTCGTCTCTGCGGCGGGAGACCGCGCAGCGGAACACCCCAGCATCCTCACTCTTCGTGAGGCGCTAGAGGATTGGGGTCCGGCGGAGGAATCTCTTCGTTCCCTCGCCAGGGAAGTGGACGCGGGTCGGATCGGGGAGCCCTTCTCAGACGCAGAAGCCCTTGCTCCCCTACCCCGTACGTGGCAGTGGTTGGACGGATCGACCTACTCATCGCACGGCGACCTCATGGCCCGGTCCCTAGGCGTCGAGCCCATCGTCTCGGACGAGCCTCTCATGTATCAGGGGATGTCGCACACGTTCCTGGCGCCCTACGCCGACGTTCCGTTCCCTTCGGAGGATGGGGAGATCGACTTCGAGGGCGAGCTCGGGGTCGTCCTCGTAGACACACCTGCAGGGATCGACGCACACACCGCGCTGGAACACATCGCGCTCTTCGTCCTGGTCAACGACTGGTCCCTGCGCGCCGTGGTCGTGGGAGAGATGCAGCGCAGATTCGGCTACATCGTCGGCAAGCCGGCGTGTGGGGCGGCTCCGCTCGCAGTGACGCCCGACGAGCTGGGCGGCACGTGGCAGGGCGGCAAAGCGCGCCTGGTGCTGCACGTGGCGCTGAACGGGACACGTTTCGGAGATGTGCCGACGGACGGGATGAGCGTGGGATTCGGCGAGCTGATCGCGCATGCTGCGCGGACGCGTGACCTTCCCGCGGGCACGATTGTCGGTGCGGGGACCACCTCCAGTCGCGACTACGCGCGCGCGGGATCTGCGTGCGTGGCGGAGCGCCGAGGGATCGAGATCCTGCAGACCGGCGCTGCGGTGACTTCCTACCTCTCCGACGGCGACGTCGTCACGATGACGGCGAGCGCGGGGAACCGCTCGCTCTTCGGCCGCCTTCAGCAGCGCGTCGCAGTGGGTCGCTCGCGCGAATGAGCGGGTGGACCGACCCGGGGGCGGGCATGCGGGTCTGTGTCAGGCGTAAGCCGGAGCGATGGTGGCGATCGCCGTCCTGCACTGCCCAAACCTCTCTCATCTACGTGATTGTGAACTGCGCCGCACTGCCGGCGCAGATGTAAAGGAGCATCGGATGTCGAACACGCAACTCTTCCCGCTCATCAGCGCGGCAGGTGGTCGAAGGTGACCGGCGGCTACATGATCGGCAGAATCACTCAGCCGGGGGTGGAGACTCCGAGCACGGCGGTCGTGTCCGGCGACGCATTCGCACTCCTCGGCCCGGAGGCCGACGACGTGAATCGGCTTTTCGGCGACCTGGCCTCCTGGGAGGAGCGGATCGGAGCCGCCCTGCAGGGTGAGCTGCGCCCCTTGAGTGAGGTGCGGGTCGAGGCGCCGGTCGCGCCCCGCCAGCTCATCCAGGGCGGCGCGAACTACCGTAAGCACGTCATCGACCTGGCCGTCGCGCACGCCGCGCCGGATGGCGATCTCGCGGAGGTCCGAGCGGCGGCGGAGCGTGAGATGGATCAACGTGCTGCGTTCGGACTGCCGTTTCTCTTCACCGGGTTGCCGACCGCGATAGCGTCGACGGCCGATCCGCTCTCGCTGCCCGCCTGGAGCGACGCGCACGATTGGGAGCTCGAGCTCGCTGCCGTGATCGGCGCACCAGCATTCCGCGTCGGCCCAGACGAGGCGCTCTCGCATGTCGTGGGCTACACAATCGTCAACGACATCACGACACGCGATGCGATTTTCCCGAAAGGGGCCCCGGCGACATTCGCGGATTGGTTCCGCGCGAAGAACTCGCCAGGCTTCTTCCCGACGGGGCCCTTCGTCACGCCGGCGCAGTTCGTCGCCGACCCGCAGTCGCTCGCTCTTCGGCTCGAGGTGAACGGCGTCGTTCGCCAGGACGAATCGACAGCGGATATGGTCCATGGCGTCGCACAGCTCGTGTCTGCGGCTTCGCAGATCACCCGTCTGCTTCCGGGCGACCTCATCCTTACGGGCAGCCCGGCGGGAAACGGTATGCACTACGGCATAGCACTCCGGGATGGCGACGTAATGGTGGGGTCGATCACCGGCTTGGGCGCGCAGACCATTCGTTGCGTCGCTGGCTAGTGGCGAACCGCGCGATTCGAAAAGTCACCTACCAACGGAGCGTGGTCGCCGTCATCGACGGCGGCCCGCGCCGCGGGCTGGATGCGCGCCCAGACGGGAGTGTGGGGTCCGATCGGCACGGGGACGGCCTCATGATGGTGCGCGGTGCAGTACCGCGGGGGTCGGCGACTCGTCCGGACTTTCGCTCCGCCAATTTTCCGACATCGAGCCCGGACGCGACGCAGTTTAGGTCCGCAGTTTCGCAGTCGGCCTGAACCCCTCCGACGCGGAGGACCGAAAGGCCATGGGCACCGGTCCAGGTAGGGGACGCCGTATTCGGCGCTCATGACCGGGGGGCGCCCTGCGCGAGTGAATCACGCTCTCCGCTGCAGAGCCTGCCCGCAAGGCGGAGCACCTGACGTGGGAGATCGCCGCATCGTTGCCTCGTCCCGCCGTCGCAGCGCGTGCGGCTCTCGACGAACTGACGATCGGAGCGGGCGATATCGTGCTCGTCAGTGCGGCAAGCGGCGCGGTCGGTTCGCTGTATTCGCAGTTGGCGCTAAGCAGCGGCGCCTCCGTCATCGGCAGGGCTTCTGCACTCCACGATCCCCATCTGACCTCACTCGGGATCGTGCCCATCGAGTACGGCGCCGGCCTGATCGATCGGGTCCGTCAGAGCGCGCCGCTCGGACTCACCGCGGTGCAGGACTGCCATGGTGGCGAGACCATCGCCGTGGCACTCGAACTCGGCGTGCAGGCGGAGCGGATCTGCACCATCACTGGCTACGCGGCCAAAGCGAACTTCGACGTGCGGATGCCGACAGATTACCGGTGCACTCAGCAACGCCTCGAAGAGTTCGCGGCACTCGCCGCTTCAGAAGGGCTGCAGATCGGGTGAAGGATCCATTCGACCTCGAGGACGCGCGCGGCGTTCCAGCTGCTGGAAACAGGTCATCCCGTGGGGCATCATCATCCGAATGCCTGACCCCACAACTTCCTGAATCGCCCGCGCTTCCCATCCGAATCAACCCTTCAGTCCAAGAAGTGGTCGGTTGGCCGTGTCGTCAGAGCGGCGCGGCAGCGCATGCGACCAGCCCGTACGCGGCGTACAGTGCGGGGATGTCGATCGTGGACGGGTACTTCCTCGCGCATCGCTCGCCGGAACAGAGCTCACCGATACGGCGGGGGTGCGTGTGGCACTCGAAATGTCCGAGGGACATGGCGTCGAGCACACGACGTTCCAGGTCAACCAGCCCACACTCCAGGACGGCTGTTCCACGACTCGAAGCCCCCGGTTCGTCCCTTCCGCGATTTCGTGCTCGATCACACGAAGTTCCTGCAGAAGCAGGTGCGCGACAAGAGCCCTGTTCAGATTTGCTTCGCAGCTGCAGGAAATGGGCGCAGACGCTTTGGAGCCTGCCTGATGCCGATCCTCGCGGTATCGGTCGGCGAATGCTGACAGCGCATAGAGACGACGTCGTTGCCGCGGCGCAGGAGGCGGCGCTCGAGACGTGGTCGGATGAAGGCTGCCGGGTCTACCACGTCGGTGTCGACGCAGGAGACAGCGAGCTGCTGATCGCCGGAGAGCTGGGGAACTCCGAGGCGGACCTCGACGCGCACTGAGACCACGAGCACACCAACGCTATCCTCGACGTGGCCATCCGAGGAAGTGACAGTCCACTCGCGCTGCGGATCACCGCCGTGAACGAGCCGGCTTAGCGAAACGGTTGGACCTGCTCGCTTCCCGTGAGATTGAGGAGGCGAGCAGATCACCCCGCTCCGCCAGGGCTGGATAGCGGCCAGAGCGTACGCTCCGGCCCGGTCACCGGTGGCGGAACTCGGGAGTCCGCTTTTCGCGAAACGCGGCCATACCCTCGCTCTGATCCACGGTGTCGAACAGCTGCGCGAATGCGCGCCGCTCGAAGCGAAGACCCTCGGACAAAGAACCCTCCTGTGCGGCGTCGAGCGCCGCGGTCGCCGCGTACAGCGCGGGCAACGAATGAGAGGCGATGGCGGCAGCCACATCCGCCGCTTCCTCGAGAAGGTGCTCCGCCGGGACCACCCGGGCGACCAGTCCGGCCCGTTCCGCTTCCTCCGCACTGAGCTGCCTGCCCGTCAGGACGAGATCTGCTGCCTTCGCGGGACCTACGGCGCGCAGCAGACGCTGCGTGCCTCCCATGCCGGGGATGATGCCGAGGCGGATCTCAGGCTGCCCAAATCGGGCATCGTCGGCGGCGATGATGAGGTCGCACATCATCGCGAGCTCGCAGCCGCCGCCGAGTGCGTAACCGGCGACGGCGGCCACGACGGGCGTGCGCACCTCGGCGAATCTCTCCCACAGCGCGAAGGGGTCGTCGAGCAACATGTCACTACTGCTCATGCCCTCCATCTCGGCGATGTCGACGCCGGCCGCGAAGGCGCGAGTGGAGCCGGTCACGACGATGGCGCCGATGTTGTGACTGCGGTCGAAGGCTGCGGCAGCCTCGACGACTTCGCGCATCAGTTGCGCAGTGAGCGCGTTCAGTGCGCGGGGCCGGTCGAGCGTGATCCATCCGACGCGCCCGTCGGTATGAGTGCGGATCGTGGATTCGGTCTCGCTCACGGCGCACCCGCCTCGAGCCGCGCGAATGTCAGCCCGGTGAGCTTCTCGAGGTGATCGACGGTGTTGTGCCCGAACAGCTCACGAACCGCGAAGCCGCCTGCGGCGACGTCGAAGACAGCATGGTCCGTATACACGCGGGTGACGCAACGCAGGCCGGTGAGCGGGTAACTGCACTCCGCGATGAGTTTCGACTCGCCCTGCTTCGTCAGCAGGTCGGTCATCACGTAGACGTTCTTCGCGCCGATGGCGAGGTCCATGGCGCCGCCCACAGCCGGGATCGCGCCGGGTGCACCTGTGGACCAGTTCGAGAGGTCTCCCGCCTGCGATACCTGGAACGCCCCTAAGACACACACGTCGAGGTGTCCGCCGCGCATCATGGCGAAAGAGTCGGCGTGGTGGAAGTACGCCGCGCCCGCGAGCGCTGTGACGGGCTGTTTCCCCGCGTTGATCAGGTCGGGGTCGATCTCGACGTTGGGCGGCGGGGGACCCATGCCGAGCAAGCCGTTCTCGGTGTGCAACAGGATCTCGCGGTCCGGCGGCAGGAAGTTGGCGACCAACGTGGGTGCGCCGATGCCGAGATTGACGGTCGCCCCTTCGGGGATGTCTGCGGCGATGCGCGCGGCCAGCGTGAGGCGATCGATCTTCGTACTCATACGTGTTCCTTCCGTGGTCGCCCCTCGACGTCGACGCCACCCACGAACACCCCGTCACGCAGCCAGCGGCGCTCGCCGACAGCGACGACGCGATCGACGTAGAGGCCGGGAGTGACGACGGCCTCCGGATCGAGCGCGCCGAGCGGCACGACCTCGTCGACCTGCACGATCGTCGCCGTCGCGGCGGCCGCCATGACGGGGCCGAAGTTACGGGCCGTCTTCCGGTAGACGAGATTCCCCCACCGATCGGCCGTCCGTGCACTAATCAAGGCCACATCAGCGCGGATGGGGTACTCCAACACATAAGTGCGGCCGTCGAGCTGCCGTGTCTCTTTGCCGTCCGCGAGGTGAGTGCCCACGCCGGTCGGCGAGTAGAACCCCCCGATGCCCGCGCCGGCTGCACGGATGCGCTCGGCCAGGTTTCCTTGCGGAACCAGCTCGAGCTCGATCTTTCCGTCGCGGTAGAGCTGGTCGAAGACCCACGAATCGTTCTGCCGAGGGAACGAGCAGATGATCTTCCGTACGCGCCCGGCCGCGAGGAGCGCCGCGAGGCCGGTGTCCCCGCTTCCGGCGTTGTTGTTGACAATCGTCAGTTCGGACGCACCCTGGGCGATCAGCGCATCGATGAGCTCGGCGGGCTCTCCCGCGCGTCCGAAGCCGCCGACCATGATTGTCGCGCCGTCGTCGATTCCGGCGACGGCTGTAGCGACGTCGGTGACCGTCTTGTCGATCATGCCCGCGCCTTCGCCGGGTGAAAGAGGTCGCGACCCATGAGACCCAGTTGTGCGTTGATCTCGGCCGGGTTCTTGTCGCCGACCTGCTTCTGCAGGAACGGGGTGCGATCGAGCATGAAGTCGCGGATGGGGCGGAGGATGGCCGGCGTGTGGTGGAACGTCCGGCCGAGCATGTAGGCCTGCGCGACCTGGTCGGAACAGTGATCGACACGGTGGGCCTGGTAGGTCTGCAGTGCGGCCTCCACAGCTGCGGTATCTGACAGGTCCGTGGTCGCCAGCACCTGCCCGAGGAAGTAGCCGTCGACGATGGACATGCCCGCGCCGTAGGCGGCGTAAGGACTCGTGGCGTGCACCGCATCCCCCGCCAGGACGACGCGGCCGCGTGCCCACTCACGCGGAGGGACCCCGCGGTCACGGATCGGCCACCGGATGACGTGCGCGGGATCGGTGCGTGCCACGAGCTGCTGCAGGTCGGCGGGGAACTCTTTCGCTAGTTCGATGCTGTGCTCGTGCAGCGACGTCGGCGCGGGTGCCGCCGGATCCATCGCCTCGACGAACCACCATTCCGCGCCATCGCGACCGTCGCTGCGGACGCCCGTGTAGCTGCCCTGCACGGTGCGCGAGTGCCGGATGATCGCCTTGCGCGTGTCGACGCCGTCGGGCACGTCGAACGTGTAGCCGCCGATGACGTGCAGATTGTGCTCGCGCATCGGCGCCTCGCCGAGAAGTTTCCGGCGCACGGTCGAGTTGATCCCGTCGGCGCCGACGAGAAGGGGGGTGCGCACGGACGTCCCGTCGATGAACCGCACTTCGACGTGGTCACCATGATCTTCGAAGCTCGCCACCTCGTGCTCCCCCACGAGCGTCTCGTCGGGCAGGGCCGCGAGCATGCGGGTGAAGAGATCCGGGCGCAGCAGACCGATGAAGCCGCCGCCGTAGGCGCGTACGACATCCTCGGAGATGTGCACGTCGGCCCGGAGGCGGTCTCGGTGATTGCGGAATGTTGACTCGCACGGTGCGCCGATGTCATCGACATCGACTCCCAGGCACTCGAGCGCCTTGATGGACGGGGGCCAGAGGTTGAGGATGTTGCCCGCGGGTTTCGGTGAGGCGTACCGCTCATAGATCTTCACCGGCTTGCCCACCGCTCGCAGCGCGAGGGCGGCGGCGAGGCCGGCTGGCCCGGATCCGATGACGGCGATGGTTTCGTCTGTGCTCATACTGGCTCTCCTCTTCGAGTGCGAGTGGGACTGGTCGATTGTGTTTATCTTGCGAGGAACTCTGCGCGGCGACGGAGATGATCGACGGATCGAGCGGCCTGATTCTGCCCTCGCGCCTCCAACTCCAGCACGTCCGCGAGAGGGAGTGAGCTGGCCTCGCGCAGGAGGCGTTTCGCGAGCGTCTGTGCGAGGCGTGGCCCCGCGGCGAGCTCGCGGGCGCATGCAGCGGCGCGTGCCGGCAGTTCCTCGACGGGAACCGCCTCCGTGGCTAGGCCGAGGCTGACGGCCTCCTGTGGCTGCACTCTGCGACCCGTCGTGACGAGTTCGAACGCGCGCGCCGCCCCGACGGTACGTGCGAGCTGCCACGAGGTACCGCTGTCGGGTACGAGACCGACTGCGCCGAACACGCACGCGAGCGAGGCCCGTTCGGACATGAGCACGACGTCGCACGCGAGGGCGATGCCCATGCCTGCGCCGACCGCGGCGCCGTTCACCGCCGCGATGACCGGAAGATCAGCGTCGACGATCGCGTGGACGATGGGGTTGTACGTCCGCGCGACCGTGTCGTAACAGTCGTCTAGCTCCGCAATGGCCGAAAGGTCCTGTCCGGCGCAGAAGGCGCGTCCAGCACCGGTCAGGATCACGGCGCCGAGCTCGGGATCGTTGCCGCAGGTCGCGATGGCCTCGGCCAACCGCAGACGCATCGGCTCATCGAGAGCGTTCAACCGCTCCGGTCGGTCGATGGTGATGGTCGCCACGCGGTCGGCGACGTCGATGCGCACCGTCACTGCGCCGCTCCCGCCGGGATATGGATGGCGCTGGCGGGGGTCGCGAGCGTCGAGTAGCCGCGCTGCGTGTAGGGGAACCCGTCGAGCTCGGTCGACTCGTTCCTCTGCTGGTAGTACGAGCGGATCTCGCTGATCCGGCCGTCGGTGAAAGTGAACCACTCCGAGCCGCGTGTCGCCACCTGCTCGCCCGTCTCCGGCGGTGTCCACATCATCGTCCACTCGATGACGGCGTCGTTTCCCGATTCCACGATCGCGTCGATGATCCAGGTCGCTGCGATCATCCCGGTCACTTTGCGCCAGTAGCGAGCGAGATGCTCCGCGCCCGCCACGGGTGCGGAGCCGACGTTGGGAGCCAGGAAGTAGTGGACCACGTCGGGGTGCAACGTGCTCAGCATCCCCTCGACGTCTCCCGCCGAGCACCCGTCGTAGTAGCGGCTGATCACCCGCAGCGCGCTCATCGCTGCATCGCCTTCACAACGGTGAACTCCTCTATTCCAAATTCACCGAACTCCCGGCCGTATCCCGAGGCTTTGACACCTCCGAACGGTGCGACGGGATTGAACGCCGCGCCGTTGAGGTCTACTTGGCCGGTTCTGATCCGACGCGCGACGCGCTCGGCGCGCTCCACATCCGCGCTCCACACCCCGCCCGCGAGACCATAAGGGCTGTCGTTCGCGATTGCGATCGCCTCATCCTCGGTGTCGTAGGGGATGACGGACAGCACCGGCCCGAAGATCTCCTCCTGTGCGAGTGCGGAGGCGTTGTCCACGTCCGCGAAAATGGTGGGTGCAACGTAGAAACCCTCGTCGAGCCCGACCGGAGATCCCGCGCCGCCGGCCACCAGGCGAGCGAGCGTCTCGCCGCGACGGATGTGCTCACGAACGCTCTCACGCTGCTTCTCCGAGACCAGCGGTCCGAGACGAGTGCCCTCGTCCAGCGGGTGGCCGAGCCGCAGGCGCTCTACGGACGCGACCGCGATCTCGAGCACCTGTTCCTGCAGCACGCGGGGAACCACCAGGCGTGTCCAGGCCGAGCAGGTTTGACCCGAGTTCAGGAAGGCGTTGCTCACACTTGATCGGATGGCGCGTTCGAGCTCGGCGTCGTCGAGAACGACGCTCGCCGACTTACCCCCCAGTTCGAGGCTTGTGCGGGTGACATTGCGTGCTGCCGCGGTGGCGATGCGCACGCCCACGGGTGTGGAGCCCGTGAACGAGACGAGATCCACACCAGGGTGCCCGGCCAGGGCCTCGCCGACGGCAGCACCGCTGCCGCTCACGAGGTTGAACACTCCCGCAGGCAGCCCGGCGGCGGCGATCGCGTCCGCGAGGGCGAACGCCGCCAGGGGGGCATCGGAAGCAGGTTTCGCAACGACGGTGCTGCCCGCAGCGAGCGCCCCGCCCACCTTGCCCATGAGCTGGTGCAGCGGATAATTCCACGGGGTGATTGCGGCGACGACCCCGACGCCCTCCCGGGTGACCGTCGAGTTTCCTACCTGACGATCCCACTCGAAGGTGCGAGCGGCATCCGCGAAGCCCTGAAGGGTGAGGAGGGGCAGACCCACCTGCACCTTCTTCGAGATGTTCGAGGGCGTTCCGACCTCCAGGCTGATGATCTCGGCGATCGCGTCGGCGCGGGCGGACAGCTCCTCGCGTACGGCCTCGAGGGCCGCGGCACGGTCTTCGGGTCGAGTGTGCCGCCACTCGTTCGCCGCCGACTCGGCCGCCCGCACTGCGCGGTCGACGTCCGCTGGGCCGGCGGAAGGCACGGTGCCCAGTTGACTGCCGCTCGTGGAGTCGATGACCGTGAACGGTGCGCTGCTTTCCACCGGCGAGACCCACTCGCCGTCGATAAAAAGTCCGTCGCGTTCGCGTGAGGTGTCGGTCATGTCATTCTCCTTCTCGGTAGAAGCCGGCGCCGCTCTTGCGCCCGAGTCGTCCTGCGGCGATGTGGGCGTGCAGCGTCGCGGCCGGCCGCAGTCGTTCGTCGATCGAGGTCTCCGCCATCGATGACAGCGCCGCCACGGTCACATCCAGGCCGATGAGGTCAATGAGCGCGAACGGCCCCATGGGAACGCCCGCCTCGGCCACGAGGGACTCGTCGATGAGCTCGATCGAAATGCCCGATTCGTGCAGGCGGACGGCGTCGTTGAGGTAGGGGATGAGGAGCCGATTGACGATGAACCCCCGCTCGTCCGCGCTGCGAACGGGCGTCTTGCGCAAGCTGCGCACCCATGCTTCGGCGAGGGGGACGAGGTGGGCGCTGTGGGGCCCGGGGATGATCTCGACCAGTCTCATCGCCGGCGCGGGGTTGAAGAAGTGAAGGGCGAGAACGGGACGGTCGGGCCCGACCCTGGACATGACCTCGGCGACCCGGTACGAACTGGTGTTCGTCGCGATCGGGACCGCAGGGGCGAGCGTGCGGTCGAGTTCGACCATGAGAGTCTGCTTGACGGCGAGGTCCTCCGCCACCGCCTCGACGACCAGGTCGACCGGCGGAAGCGCCGACAGTGACGGCACGAACGAAGTGCGTCGCATCGTTGCCGCCGCGTCCTCGGCGCTTAGTCGGCCCCGTGCGACGGACCTATCGAGACTGGCGGAGAGGTCAGCATTGCTGCGCGCGGCAGACGCTTCGCTACGTGCGACGACCACCACGTCGCCTCCCGCGCGCGCGATCGCCTCAGCGATTCCGGTCGCCATGCGGCCCGTGCCCAGGACGGCGACCTTGGACCACGGCGTCTCGGTACCGGAGTCGGTTTCGGCTGCGTCGCCCACCGCGATGCCGCGTGCGGCGAACGGGCCCGCGGCGTACCCGGCTCCCAGACGCATGCTGGTGTCGACGTGCGCGGCGCTCGCGACGCCGCGCGACACGAGCGCATCCGCGTCGGCGTAGTAGCCGTCGAGGAGCGCAGCGGCCGGGTCGGGATGGGTCATTGCGCCTCTCATTCAGGATACTCTACCTACCAGTAGGTAGAGAGACTACCGCATGTCGGACGGATTCCCATGACGTCATCCCCTCGCGTTCCCCCCGTCGACGACCTCA
The DNA here is from genome assembly GCF_014643695.1 of Microbacterium album. Taxonomy (GTDB): domain Bacteria; phylum Actinomycetota; class Actinomycetes; order Actinomycetales; family Microbacteriaceae; genus Microbacterium; species Microbacterium album. The sequence goes on from NZ_BMJY01000011.1 coordinate 88,919, forward strand.
CGCTCGAGGCGTACAGACTTCCCGACGGGCGACCGCTGCAACTTTTCGCTCTGCTCGGTCACGCGCCCGCAGCGTTCAGCGACCTGAAGGGCGCGACGGCGCGATCCCTCGAGGCCACGACGCTTCCGGTACGGATGCGCGAACTCCTCATCCTGCGGGTCCTGCATCGCTTCGCCGCCACGCCGGAGTGGCAGGTGCACGTCACGCTGTTCGCCGACGCTGCTGGGATGGATGAGGGAGATCTCGACGGTCTGACCTCCACGACGCCGGCATTTACGGGCACCGAGGCCGACATCGTGGCCTTCGCCGATGGGCTGTGCGACGGTGGGAACATCGACGATGCGCTGTGGAATCGCCTCGTCGGCGCGTTGGGCACGAGAGGTGCAGTCGAGGCAACTTTCGTTGGCGCACAGTATGCGAAGGTCGCGATCATGACGAACGTCCTGCGAGTCCCGCCGCTCGAGACTGAGTGACCCGGACCCTCATCGGCGCCGTCCGCGGCGGGTGGTCCGCTCAGCGGGGCGGCCGGCTGAGACGCAGATTCTCGACGACCGGGGCGAGGAGGTCGGCGAGTGGTCGCGCACCGTCTTCCGGCAGTCGGTCGAGGAATGAGGGACGCTTCGATATCGATCACTTGACCGGACGCGAGATGCTCGCCCGACTCGCCGAGCTGCTGCGGGAAGGGGCGATCCGCATCCCCGTCGCCTAGACGGTCTTGTCCGACGAACTCCCCCCGCGCGCTGGAATCCTTCCGCACGCACCATCACTACGGCAAGATCGCCCTGCTCCGCGAGTGAGGTGCCGGTCGTGCGTCGGTGGTTGAATCCCATCGGCACACGACGGGCCCTGTGTCGTCGGCTCACATCCCCACCTGCAGGAACCGGTCGTGCATTTGCGGCGGCCCGCTCATCGCGGATGACACCTGTGTAATAAAGACTGTCACCCGCCTCAAGCGGCAAGGTTCCCTCAGGGGAAGACGATGGTGTGGTTGCCGTGGCGGATGACGCGGTCCTGGGCGTGCCACTGCACGGCCCGCGACAACACGGCGCGTTCGACGTATGCGCCGCGGGCCTGCAGGGCCGCGGCGTCCATGGTGTGGTCGACGCGGGCGACGTCCTGCTCGATGATGGGACCTTCGTCGAGGTCTTTGGTGACGTAGTGGCTCGTCGCGCCGATGAGCTTGACGCCGCGCTCCGCGGCTTTGCGGTAAGGAGCGGCGCCGATGAATGCGGGCAGGAACGAGTGATGGATATTAATCACGGGCACGCCGACCGCGTCGAGGACGTCCTCGGAGATGATCTGCATGTATCGCGCCAGTACGACTAAGTCGACGTTGCCGCCCAGCAGTTCCAGGATGCGGGCCTCCGCCGCGCTCTTGTCCGGACCCTGGGACGGCACGTGGAAGAACGGGAGGCCGAAGGAGCGGACGTCCTCGGCGACGTTGGTGTGGTTGGAGATCAACATGGGAATTGTGACCGGTAGTTCTCCGCGCCGGTGCCGCCACAGCAACTCCAGCAGGCAGTGGTCGCTCGTGGACGCGAGGATCGCCATCCGCTTCGGCACCGACTGGTCGGTCAGCACCCACTGCACGCCGTAGGGGTCGAGCGTCTCTGCGACGTCGGCGTCGATTTGGGGAAGCGCGATCGAAAGCCCCGGACGGTGGAACACGACGCGCTGAAAGAACGCGCCGCCCTCCGGATCGTCGGAGTACTGATCGAGCGTGACGATATTGGCCTCGTGCCGCATGATCAGAGCGGTGACGGCGGCCACCAGGCCGGTTCGGTCCGGTCCATGAACGATGAGGCAGGCGTGATCGCGGGCCATATCAAGGCGTGGGGGCATGTCGGGTCTTTTCCGTGGGATGGAACAGAGATTCGTCAGCGGATGAAGCGCTCGGCGGCTTCCACGACGTTGGAGACGAGCAGAGCGCGGGTCATGGGTCCCACGCCGCCCGGGTTGGGCGAGAGCCATCCGGCCACCTCGGCGACCGCGGGTTCGACGTCGCCCGCCAATCTGGCCTTGCCGGAGTTGGTGGTGCCCACCTGAGTGACGCCGACGTCGAGTACCGCAGCACCGGGCGCGATCCATTCGGCCTTCACTAGGTGCGGCACGCCGACGGCCGCGACGACGATGTCGGCGCGCCGCACCTCGGCGGCGATGTCGGGTGTGCGCGAGTGCGTTAGGGTCACCGTCGCATCGATGCCCTTGCGGGTGAGCAGCAAACCGAGGGCGCGACCAACGGTGACGCCGCGCCCGATCACCGTGACGCGGCGGCCGGCGATCTGGACGGCGTTGCGCTCGAGCAACTCGATGACGCCGGCGGGGTGCAGGGCAGGGGCGCGGGCGTCGCGCGGGCGGGATCGACACCCAGCACGAGGCGGCCGAGGTTGGTCGGGTGCAGGCCGTCAGCGTCCTTCGCCGGGTCGATCAGCTCGAGGATCGCATTTTCGTCGATGCTTGCGGGCAGCGGTAGCTGCACGATGAGTCCGGTGACCGCGGCGTCGTCGTTCAGGGCCCGGACGGCCGTGGCGATGTCGTCCTGCGTGGCGTCGGCGGGTAGCTCCACCGAGGTCGATTCGACGCTGACCTCGGCGCAGTCGCGGTGCTTGCCGGTGACGTAGGAGCGTGAGGCGGGGTCATCGCCGACCAGCAGAGTGCCGAGGTCGGGCACCACCCCGCGGGCGCGCAGCGCGGCGACGCGATCGCGCAGATCGTCCTTGATGGCGGCTGCAGCGGCGTTGCCGTCAAGGGTGCGTGCGGTCACGACCGGCTCACGAACGCGCGGCGACGTAGTCGCGTGCCCACTCGGAGGTGGCCAGCAGTCCTCCGAAGGCGTAGAAGTGCAGCTTCACGACGCCACTCGCCTGGTCTTCGTCCGTAAGGCGTGCGAGGTCGGTCACGAACGTGTCGGGCCCGGCCGTGCCGAGCAGGTTGGTGAGGGAGAAGCCGTACTTCTTCACGATAATCGCGTTCGCGCCGATACCGAAGCGACGCGCGAAGGACAGCAGCCGCTTGATGCCGGCAGGACCCGGCGTGCCGATGCGAATCTCGCTGTCAATTCCCCGCTCGCGCACCCCGTCGATCCACGCCATCACGGGGTCGGTGTCGAAGGCGAACTGGGTCAGGACGACCGCATCCAGTCCCTGCTCCTTCAGCACGGCCGACTTGTCTTCGAGGTGGCGCCAGAGCACGTCGGACGCGATGTCGGGGTGGCCCTCGGGGTAGCCGGCGATCGAGACCTCGCGGACGCCGTACTGCTGTAGCAGACCCGTGCGGATGACTGAGAGCGCGTCAGGATACGGCCCCTCGGGCGTCGCCGGGTCGCCGCCGACGGCGAAGATATGCTCGGTCGCACCGACCTCCTGCAGCCGCCCGAGGAACTCCTCCAGCTGGCCTGGAGATGCGAGGCGCCGGGCCGAGATGTGCGGCACGGGGGTGAAGCCGAGATCCTTCACGGCCTTGGCCGCCGCGACACGCATGTCGAGGTTCTCGTTGCCGAGGAACGTGACGTTGATCTTCGTTCCCGCGGGAATGGCGTGTCGAGCTTCTTCGAGCCCGGGCACGTCCTTGCCGGTCATCTCTAGTGAGAAGTCGCGGATGAACTCCACGACGGCCTCATTTCGTGTGCTGTGTGCCACCAGGCAATCCTTCCGAGATCAACGCGTGCGAGCGAGGCGGGGCGGGGGGGCGAAGCCGGCGTGCTCGGCCCCCACCCTCCCAGCACGCATCGTCGGCGTCGCATCCCGTTTCGTGATACAGAATCCGTCTCGGGCCGCGCGTGCCGCTGATAGCTTTCCGGAAATCCGAGTCTCGGGGCCCCGAGAAGCTCACGGCGTGGTCAGCGTAGGAGGCATACAAATGACGGTTGTCGTCGAGACGCGGTCCCCGTCCACGTCCTCCCTCGGGCCGGGAGCGCGAGGGCGCGTCGCGCCGACCATCGCGATCGTCGCGACGCTGGTGCTCTGGCAACTGGCCGTGACGGTGGGGCTGATCGACGCGCAGTACTTCCCCGACATGGTTTCCACCGTGACGCAACTCGCGGGGCTGGTCGTCTCGAGCAGCTTCTGGCTCGCGCTCGCGGACACCCTTATGGGTGCCGCGCTGGGGATGGCGTGGGCGGTCGCTCTCGGCATCCCGCTCGGCGTGCTCTTCGGCTCGACCGAATGGCTCTACCGTGCCTTCCGAGTACCGATCGAGTTCCTTCGCCCCATGCCCTCCGTCGCCTTGATCCCCGTCGCCGTCCTCGTCTTCGGCACGGGTCTCGAGGGCAAGGTCTTCCTCGCTGCCTTCGCCGCGTTCTGGCCGCTCTTCGTACAGACGGTATACGGGATGCACGACACCGACAGCGTGGTCGTCGAGACGGCCCGCTCGTACCGAGTTCGGACTTTCGACCGCCTCTGGCGTATCAAACTCCCAGGAGCACTGCCGTTCATCATGACTGGTGCCCGCATCTCCGCGGCAGTCGCACTCATCCTCGCCGTGACCGCCGAGCTGCTGTTCAGCCAATCCGGGCTCGGCTACGAGATCAATCTCGCTCGTTCCTCCGGCGCGATCTCGCTCATGTACGCGCTCATCATCGCCGCCGGCTTCCTTGGGCTGCTGCTAAATGCCGTCATGGTCTTCATCGAGCAACGAGTGCTGTCGTGGCACCCCTCGACACGGGAGCTCCTGCCATGAGAGCCGGAACACGCAGCGGGCTCCTCGTCGGCCTCGAGATCCTCGTTCCCATCCTCATCCTCGCCGTGTGGTGGGTGTGGTCCGCCAGCGCCGACTCGTTCTATTTCCCGCCGCTCGCGGAGATTCTCAGGAGCTTCCAGGAAACATGGCTCTTCGCGCGCTTCCCGACCGATGTGCTGCCGAGTCTCGGGCGGATGTTCCTCGGATACGCGATCGCAGTCGTCATCGCCGTCGTGTCCGGCGTCGCACTCGGTTTGTCGGTGGTCGCCCGGCAAGCGGCGTCGCCACTCGTGGAGTTTTTCCGCGCCATTCCGCCGACGGCTCTACTGCCCTTCGCGATCCTGGTTTTCGGAGTGGGATTCGAGATGAAGGTGTTCATCATCGCCTTCGTGTGCGTGTGGCCGGTCTTGCTCAACACCATCGACGGCGTGCGGGCGATCGATCCGGTGCTACGCGAAACGGTACGCGTCTACCGCCTCTCGAACGTCGATCAACTGCGTCGCATCGTGCTGCCGGCCATCGCACCTCAGGTGTTCGCGGGGATGCGCACGAGCTTGTCGCTCGCCGTCATCCTCATGGTTGTTAGCGAGATGGTCGCCAGCACGAACGGCATCGGCTACTTCGTCCTGCAGGCGCAGCGCTCGTTCGACATCGCCGAAATGTGGTCGGGGATTCTCTTGCTGGGCATCTTCGGGTACCTGCTGAACGCCGTCTTCATCTGGATCGAACGCCGGTCGCTGACCTGGTACCGCGCCATCCGATCATCGTCCACGTGAATCCGAGGGAGAGAAATGCTGGTAGTCGACAAGCTCGGCAAGACCTACGGCACCGGGGCGACGCAGTATGAGGCGATCGACGAGATCTCGTTCGAGGTGCGTCGCGGTGAGTTCGTGTGCATCGTCGGCCCGTCGGGCTGCGGCAAGACGACGCTCTTGAAGGCCATGGCCGGCCTGCACTCGCCGACGCGAGGCGTGACGCGGCTGAACGACCGCGCCGTGACCGGCCCGCCCGCCGAGATGGCCGTCGTCTTCCAGGAGTACGGGCGCTCGCTCATGCCCTGGTTGACCGTCAAGGACAACGTGCTGCTTCCCCTGCGCTCGAGGAAGATGTCCAGCGCCGAGCGCAAGCAGCGGGTGGCGGAGTCGCTGAACTCGGTCGGGCTGGGCGCAGCGGGTGAGAAGTACCCCTGGCAGCTGTCCGGCGGAATGCAACAGCGCGTCGCGATTGCGCGCGCCCTCGCGTACAAGCCGGACATCCTGCTCATGGACGAGCCGTTCGCGTCGGTGGATGCGCAGACGCGCGGTGATCTGGAAGACCTCATCCTCAAGGTACGAGACGAGTTTGGTGTCACCATCGTGCTGGTCACGCACGACATCGACGAGTCCGTGTACCTCTCGGACCGTATCGTCGTGCTCACGAACGCCCCGACGAGGGTGAACGAGGTGATCGACGTCGATCTGGGGAAGCCGCGCGATCAAGTCGAGACCAAAGAGCTTCCCGCCTTCGCGCATCTGCGGGCGCACGTCTACCGACTCATCAGGCACCGGGAGGCGGAGCAATGACGCGCCGGCGTAGCCCCGGAACAACGAAAGGGAGAACAATGAAGCGAAATCGTCGGCTGATAGCTCTCGATGTCTTGGTCGCTGGATCCGTGATCGCACTCACCGCGTGCTCCAGCGGCTCGGGCGCACCGAGTGGCGACGCCGGTGGGGATGCGTCAGGAGAGCTGACCACGATCCGGGTCGGGATCCTCCCCTACGCGAACGTGGCACCGCTGTACGTCGGTATGCAGGAGGGCATCTTCGAGGAGCACGGCTTCGAGATCGAACCGAAGACCTTCAACAACGGCGCGGAAGAGGTGACCGCTCTCGTCGCCGACGAGATCGACGTCGCGTTCGTCGGGTACTTCACCGCCGCCGTGCCGATCAGCAAGGGACTGCCGCTGCAGATCATCAGCAACAACGACCAGGAGGCCGCCGAGGCCGACGCCGCGTGGGCCGCGGTCACGCTGGTGAGTGCCGACAGCGACATCCAGAGCGTCGAAGATCTTCCCGGCAAGACCCTCGCCGTCAACGCGCTGCGCAGTCAGGCCGAAGTGCAGAACACGATGTCGTTCGAAGCGCAGGGCATCGACCCGGCGAGTGTCAACCTACTCGAAGTGCCAATGCCCGAGATGGGCGCGGCACTTGCCAACGGGTCCGTCGACGCGATCAACATCGCCGAGCCCTTCGCCTCCGCCGAGATCGCGAAAGGTGCCCGGCAGATCGACGCGCCCCTCGTCTCGATCACGGAGGAAGGGGAGAACTTCCCGAACGGCGGCTGGGCCGTCACCCAGGACTTCCTCGCCAGATCCGATGCCGAGGCGCTCGCCGAAGCGCTCGCCGAGGCGACCGACTTCACTCAAGAGAACCCGGAGGCCGCACGCGCGGTGATTCCCGAGTTCACCGCGCTCACAGCAGAGCAGGTGGACAGCGTCCGTCTGCCGTACTGGAGCTCCACCGTCAGCCGCGCGCTCGTGCAGCAGGCGATCGACATGGCAGATCAGGTGGGCCTGCTCGAGGACGAGGTGACGGTCGACGACCTGCTGGCAGAGCCGGCCCGGAAGTTCAGCGATCAGTGATGTCACCGTCCCGCAGCGCGCTCGACGTCGTCGTCGGGACGCTCCTCGCCCATGGCGTTCAGACCGTCTTCGGTCTGCTCGGCTCGGGCAACTTCCCCCTGGTCGAACGACTGGTCGGCCAGGGGGTGCGGGCGGTCGCCGCTCGGCATGAATCGGCAGCCGTCACGATGGCCGACGCGTGGTCCCGCTCGACCCGCCGTGTGGGTGTGGCGACCGTGCACCAGGGGCCCGGTTTCACCAACGCGGTGACAGCCCTCGTCGAGGCGGTCCGCTCGCACACGCCGCTCCTCGTCGTGACCGGCGAGGTGGCGACGACCTCGCTCCACAAGAATCAGGCGTACGACGCGGCGACTCTGGTCCGCGACGCGGGAGCCGGCTGGGTGCGCATCGTGTCGGGGGCGACGGCGGGTCGTGACATCGCTCGCGCGTGGCGCGATGCGGTGGCCGAGCGGCGTCCCGTGGTCGTGAGCTTCCCGGTGGACGTGCAGCGGCAACCGGCTCCCGATGATCCGATGCTCCGCCCGCTTGCCCCCGTCGCGGCATCGGGACCGAACGCGGATGCACTCGCCCAGGCCGTCGAGATCGTCGAGGCAGCGCGCAAGCCCGTCGTGATCGCCGGTCGCGGCGCCGTCTTGGACGAAGCGGAGCGCGATATAGCCGTGCTCGCCGATCGCATCGGTGCGGTGCTCGCAACGACGGCGCAGGCGCACGGCGCCTTCGCCGCCCATCCGTGGTCGGTGGGCATCGCCGGCGGCTTCGCGGCACCGCGCGTGCGGGCGATCGTGGCGGAGAGTGACCTGATCATCTCGTTCGGTGCGAGCCTGACCTATTGGACCGCCGGTCACGGCGAGGTCATCGCCGACAGCGCACGCATCCTTCAGGTTGACGTGGATCCGCGCGCCTTCGACGTGCACCGGCGCCCGGAGCTCGCGGTGCTCGGCGGTGCGCGCGAGACAGCGCGCCAGCTCACCCGCGCCGTGAGCCCCGGTGGTGGATACCGCGCGGCGCTCGGCGAACTCGGCGATGTCCGCTGGCCCGTGCGGGAGGACACCGCGCCGGCCGGCACGGTCAATCCCGCGCGGCTGGTCTCATGGCTGAACGAGGCGGTGCCCGCCGACAGGAATCTGACCCTGGACGGCGGGCACTTCATGTGGTTCCTGATGCGCCACTTTTCGGTGCCCGACGCATCGTCGTTCGTGTTCACGCAGAATTTTCAGGCGATCGGGCTGGGCCTGGCCAGCGCCGTAGGGCTCGCGATCGCGCAACCGACCCGCCCGACCGTGGTGTTCTCGGGAGACAGCGGTGCGCTGATGTCGCTCGGCGAGTTCTACAGCATCGCGAACTCGCGCGAGCCGATCCTCGTGGTGATGATGGACGACGCCGGGGCCGGCGCCGAGCGCCATCACTTCGGCCCGGAGGGCAGCCCGACCGATCTCGTCGACTTCGGATTCCGCGACTTCGCCGGAATAGCGCGAGCGCTGGGCATCCCCGCCATCAGCGTCCGGGGGCTCGAAGACCTGGATGTCGCGGAGCTGCGCCACTGGCTCGCCAAGCCGGTCGGCGCGTTCCTCGTCGATGCGAAGATCGACCCCGGAATGCGCCGCCGCGCAGGCCGATCTCGCCCTGCGCGGCGGCGCATGAATACCCGCGCCCCCGGGTTCAGCCGGCGACGAGATCGGCTTCGATGCGCTCGCGGGCGAGGAACAATTCGTCGGCGCTCCTCGCGATATCGTCACCGGCGATCGTGTCAGGAGTGCGAGCCGATACGGTCAGCGCCGCGATCGGCTGACCCGACGCATCCCGCACGCATGTCGCGACCGCGGTAACGGATCTGTCGACCTCGCCCCGGGAGAACGAGAATCCGGCCCGGCGCGCGCGGTTGACCTTGACGAGCAGATCGTCGAATTCGGCATGCGAGAGCGCGGGCGTGCGCGCGTGCACCTGCTGCGAAGTGGAGGCGTACCGGCGCGACAGCGTGTCGTCGTCGAGCTGTGCGAGCATTACCCGGCCTCCGGCGGTACGGTGAGCCGCCATCAGGCTGCCTCGTCGATCGTAGGTGCCCCCCGGGAACGTGACACAGGTCAGGAACCGTACGTGCCAGCCGTCGTTGATCAAGAGGTTCGAGGCGTGTCCGAGCTTGCCGACGAGCCTGTCCATGTGCGGCTTCGCCCGTGCCCGTAGGTCGCGCAATCCCGCCATCTCCAAGGGGCGGGCGGAGATGGCCGGGCCCTGCTCGTACACGTGATCCTCGTTCTGCACGAGGAAATCGCGGTAGACCAATGCCTGTAGGAGGCGGTGCGCGCTCGATCGCGACACGCCGAGCTCGTCGGCCGCCTCCATGACGCGGATGCTTCCCTCGTCACGGACGAGCTGAATGAGGCGAAGGCCGCGGTCGAGGGCGTTGGTCGGGTACGCCAAGGGCGTCGTTGCCGAGGACATGCAGGGAATGTACCTCACGTCGCGGAGCACCTCAATCGCAGCCCGCAACGTCGGTGCGGAATTTCGCTGTCCAGAATCTCGACCCCCGCCGGCTGAGAAATCAGGAGGCTTCACTGCAAGGTCACGCATCGACGCGCTCACCCGATGCGACCGACAGAGATGAGGATCGCAATGCAGACCATGGATGGCCGAGCCGACAGTCCCGAACTGGAGCAGCTCTATCGTGATTTCGACGCGAACAGCATGGCACCGCTGTGGACGCAACGCGACGATCTCATGCCACCTGTGCCTTCCCCCAAGGCGATTCCCCACCTGTGGAAATGGCGGACGCTCTATGACATCGCGAAGCGTTCCGGGGATCTCGTGCCCGTGGGCCGCGGCGGAGAGCGTCGCGCGATCGGCCTGGCTAACCCCGGTCTGCCGGGCACCGGATACGCGACTCCGACCCTGTGGTGCGCCATCCAGTATCTCGGCGGCCATGAGACGGCGCCCGAGCACCGTCACGCGCAGAACGCATTCCGATTCGTGCTGGAGGGCGAAGGCGTCTGGACCGTCGTGAACGGCGATCCCGTCGCCATGCGCCGCGGGGACCTGCTGCTCACCCCGGCGTGGAACTTCCACGGCCACCACAACGACACCGCGAATCCGATGGCGTGGATCGACGGCCTCGACGCACCGTTCTCCTACTACACCGACGTGGGCTTCTTCGAGTACGGCTCCGACCGTGTGACGGACGAGGCCTCTCCGGACATCTCGCGCAGCGAGCGTCTCTGGGGCTATCCGGGCTTGCAGCCCCTGTCGGAGCCGCGCCGGCTGCCGAGTTCCCCTCTCAGCGCATACCGCTGGGAGTACACCGACCGCGCTCTGGCCGCACAGCTAGAGCTCGAGGACGAGGGTCACCCCGCCACGGTCGAACAGGGGCACGCCGCCATCCGGTTCACGAACGTCACCACCGGTCGCGACGTGATGCCGACGATCCGCGCGGAGATGCACCGACTGCGCCCCGGCGCGTCGACACCGCCGCGGCGCGAGGTCGGTTCCTCGGTGTGGCAGTCGTTCGAGGGAAGCGGAACGGTCGTACTCAACGGCGAGGAGCTGCGCCTGGAGAAAGGCGACCTGTTCGCCGTCCCCAGCTGGACCTCGTGGGAGCTGCACTCGGACTCGGGAGGGCTCGACCTCTTCCGTTACAGTGATGCGCCGATCATCGAGCGCCTCGGCTTCAATCGCACGCTCACGGCACCCCCGGCGGGCTGATGAGCGCTCGTTCGGATCTCATCGACGATCCCGCGGTGCAGCAGGACCTGCTGCTCGCGCGTCGCGGACAGGCGTATTTCCTGCGGGGGCTGTTCCACCTGCCCGATGCCCAGCTCTCGGCGGTCGTGACCGCTGACGGTGCGACCAAGGGTGCGGTCGTGGCCGCCGCCGCGCTGCGAGCGCGTCTCCTCGCCGATGCCCTCGACCGGCTCACCGGTGTCGAGAGCGAAGGCACGTGGGATGAGATCGACACGGCCGACTCCTTCGCCGACGCCGTGGTGTTCGCCGCGACGCTCCCGCCTCTCGCGCTTCGGCACCTCGCGACGCACAGCGGGGTGCATCTGAACGTCTCGTGGCGCGATCTCCCGCCCGCACTCTGGCGAGAACACGTCTATGTCGCGGGCGCCCGGCTCACGATCTCCGAGACGCCGCTGTGGCGCGCGCAAGAGATCTGGCGGGCTGCCATCCTGCTCGGCAACGGCCGTTCCCGGGACGTGCCCGCGCAGCTGCGCGACGTGGTCGCGGCCGAGACATGACTCGATCCGCGACTCGGCGAGCAGCTCGCGTCGCTCCGGCTGACGTCCGCTGCTGCGTGACCGCGCCGCCGGTTCGGGATCACGGAATTCCCGCCGAGCGGCGTCCGGCCGCTTCTAATCTCGCTCACGACAGCGACGGCCGCTGCCAAAGCCGAAGAAGGTGACATGAGAATCGGATTCGACGCCCGTCACGGGCTCGTCGCGATCATCGATGGTCGGATCGCGCCCATCGGTGCACAGGCCGGCGTTCCTGCGGACCAACCCGACCCGCTCCTCTGGGCCCTCCAGCACGGTGTGACATTCACCGACCTGGACGTGCCGGATCCCGTCGCCGAGGCCGATCCGGCGGCGCTGCGCGCCCCGATCATGCGGCCGCCCAAGGTGATCGCCGCACCGGTGAATTACATAGATCACAAAATCGAGATGAGCGAGCAGAAGACGATTGCCGAGTACGGCGTCTTCCTGAAGGCGTCCACCTCGGTGATCGGACCCGACTCGCGCATCGTCCTGCCGTACACGGACAAGAGGATCGACCAGGAGGGCGAGCTGGCCGTGGTCATCGGAAGGGGCGGTCGTCACATCGTGCGCGAGGAAGCCCTCGCGCACGTGTTCGGGTACGCACCGCTGCTGGATATCAGCGTGCGTTCTACCGAAGACCGCTCGACCCGTAAGTCCTACGACACGTTCACTCCGGTCGGCCCATGGATCACGACCGCCGACGAGATCGCGGATCCCGATGCGCTCGCACTGAGGACGTGGGTCAACGGTGATCTGCGGCAGCACGCTTCCACCGCCGACCTCATCTTCGACGTCGCAACCCTCATCGAGTACGCCAGCTCCATCATGACGCTCGAGCCTGGCGACGTGATTGCGACCGGTACGCCTGCCGGCGTCGGGCCGCTGGCAGACGGAGACCGGGTCACCGTTGCCATCGAAGGCCTCGGCGAGCTCAGCATCCCGGTCACCTCCGAGGGCGCGATCCCGTATTCCGACCGGCCCGGAGCGCTCTGACCGGTCGTCCCCCTGCCCATCACAGAACGAACCATCACACGAAAGAAGAACCAATGACGGCTCAGAATCTCCAGGAACTCCTGGATGCATCCGGTGACCCGGTCGCGCACGTGCGCAACTCGCGCGTCGGCAACTACGTCTACCCGGTCGTCGCCCCCGAGTACCACAACTGGCGCGACGAGCAGCTGGCGTGGCGCACGTCCGCGGTGCTCATGGACCAGACCCACCACATGGACAACCTGCTGATCAGCGGCCGCGACGCATTCAAGCTGGTGTCTGACACCGCGATCACGAGCGTGGCGAACTTCGCGGTCGACCGTGCGAAGCAGTTCATCCCGGTCACCCCCGCCGGCCACGTCATCGGCGACGGCATCATGCACCGTGAAGCCGACGACGAGTTCGTCTTCGTCGGTCGCGCGCCCTCTGCCAACTGGTTGCGGTTCCAGGCCGAGCACGGCGGATACGACGTCGACCTCACGATCGACCGCCGCTCGCCGAACTTCCCCCTGGGCAGCGCCGTGACGCGCGAGTACTGGCGTTTCCAGATCCAGGGCCCCCGCGCGTGGGATGTCATCGAGAGACTTAACGGCGGCCCGCTCGAGCAGATCAAGTTCTTCGCGATGGACTGGATCACCGTCGACGGCGTGCGTGCGCGGACGTTGCGCCACGGGATGGCCGGCGCACCCGGTCTCGAGATCTGGGGGCCCTACGAGTCGTACCACCGCGTGCGCGACTTCATCCTCGAGCAGGGTGCGGAGTTCGGCATCGTCCCCGTCGGGGCGCGCGCCTACCCGCCCGCCGCCGTCGAATCCGGCTGGGTGCCCGCACCGTTGCCCGCGATCTTCACGGGCGACGAGCTGCGCGCCTACCGCGAGTGGCTGCCCGTCGACGGTTATGAGGCGACCCTGTCTGTGGCAGGGTCGTACGTGCCCGAGTCGATCGAGGGGTACTACCTCAGCCCCTGGGAGCTCGGATACGGCAACTTCGTCAAGTTCGACCACGACTTCATCGGCCGCTCGGCGCTGGAGGCATACGACGTCGAGAACGGACGGAAGAAGGTCACGCTGGCGTGGAACCCCGACGACGTCAAGCGCATCCTGGGCTCGGTCGTCGACGTCGACGGTCCGCAGTACAAGTTCCTCGACCTGCCGCTGGCCAACTACGGCTACTCCGGCTACGACGCCCTTCTGGACGCCGACGGCAACCAAGTCGGCTTGTCGTTGAACAACGTCGCCTACACCGCCAACGAGCGACGTGTGCTGTCCATGGGTACGGTCGACGCCAACGTCCCCGAGGGGGCGGAGCTGCGCCTCGTGTGGGGCGAGCCGGACGGCGGCAGCGGTAAGGTCAACGTCGAACGTCACGAGCAGACCGAAGTGCGTGTCGTGGTCAGCCCGACGCCGTTCTCCGCGGTAGCCCGAGCCGAGTACCAAGGCGGATGGCGCACCGCCTACGCCTCTTCGAACGCCTGAGATCAAGGACGCGACTATGGCACGGGACAAGTCACTGCAAGACCTGCTCGACGAGCAGGACGATGTCGTCGAGTACTTCTTCAACGAGACCATCGCCCCGCACTTCCGGGCGCGCACCGGACTCACCGCGGCGTTCATCCCGCCGGCTTTCACCAACTGGCGCGACGAGCAGCGCGGATGGGCCGAGACGGCGGTGCTGTTCGACCAGTCGCACCACATGCCCGAGCTGTTCATCGAGGGCCCTGACGCGACGAAGCTGCTCGAAGGATTGTCCATCAACAGCTTCTCGACGTTCGATGTCGGGCGGGCGAAGCAATTCGTCTCGGTGACCCCGCGCGGCCACGTGATCGGGGACTGCGTGGCCTACCGGCTGACGGAAGATCGCTACGAGCTGATCAGCGGCATGGCAGTGCTCAACTGGGTGCAGTATCAGGCGGAGCTCGGCGGGTATGATGTGTCGATCGAGCGCGATGACCCGACACCGTACAACCCCAAGGGTCGTCGAATTCTCTACCGCTACCAGCTGGACGGGCCGAACGCGCGAGCGATCTTCGAAGACGTGCTCGACGAGCCGGTCGACGACATCCCGTTCTTCCGGACGGCACGGGTGAGCATCGCAGGCAAAGAGGTGCTCGTGCTGCGTCACGGCATGGCCGGACAGCACGGATACGAGATTTCCGGGCCGTACGACGAGGCCGACGCAGTCCGCGGAGCGATCCTCGCTGTGGGGGAGAAGCACGGTCTCGTGCGCGGCGGCACCCAGGCGTATTTCAGCACGCTGTTCGAAAGCGGCTGGATGGCGTATCCGCTACCGGCCATCTTCACAGGCGAGGAGCTGCGGGGCTTCCGCGAGTGGCTCTCCGCCGACGGGTGGGAGGCGAACTCGCAGCTGGGCGGCAGCTTCCGGACCGATGACATCGAGGACTACTACGTCACCCCGTACAACCTCGGATACGGCAAACTCGTGAAGTTCGATCACGACTTCATCGGCCGCGAGGCTCTCGAAGCGCTCGACCCCGCGGCCGAACGGCGGAACGTGACCCTCGTGTGGAACCGAGACGACGTCGTGAAGGTGCTCGCGTCGCAGCTGGGCTCGGGTCCGCGCTACAAATCGCTCGAGTTCCCGGTGTCGTACTTCGGTTTCCCGCACCTCGACGAGGTGAGGGTCGAGGAAGGCGGCGCGATCGTCGGACTGTCCGCGCATGTCGGGTACTCCAACAACGAGGGAGATGTCCTCTCGCTCGCCTACCTCGATCCGGAGGTCGCGGCCCCCGGCACCGAGGTCATCGTGACCTGGGGCGAGCCCGGCGGCGGATCCCGCAAGCCTCACGTGGAAAAGCACGAGCAGACCACGGTTCGCGCCGTCGTAGCACCGAGCCCCTACACCTCGGCGGCGCGGCAGGACAAGGGCTCGTCCATCGTCGGGAGCTGATCGCGT
This sequence comes from Microbacterium album, assembly GCF_014643695.1. Lineage (GTDB taxonomy): Bacteria > Actinomycetota > Actinomycetes > Actinomycetales > Microbacteriaceae > Microbacterium > Microbacterium album. The sequence goes on from NZ_BMJY01000011.1 coordinate 104,366, forward strand.
ACTGCGAACCACCGCGGGCCGCCTCGCGCCGGTCCTTGGGTAGTAGGCGCAACTCCACGCCCGGGGAGGATTCCGGAACGGCGCGGGGTGAGAGATCCTCGACACCCCCGAGCCGGCGACGGGTGACGGCACACAAGGGCAGCCATGCTGTTTGCTCAGCTCGAGTACTTCGTCGCGCTGGCGCGGGAGCGGCACTTCGCCCGAGCCTCTGCGGCGTCGTAGGTGTCGCCACCGGCATTGTCCGAGTCACTGCAGAAGCTGGGGGGCTGAGCTCGGCGGGCCGCTCGTGCGGCGCGGCAGCGTTCGAAGGACTGACTCCCGAGGGGAGGCCGTCCTGGTGTGGGCCCGTCGGATGATCGCCGATCACCAAGTGTTGAAGGACGAAGTAGCCGGCGCGCAGGGACGGCTGCAGCGGGTTGTGCTACCGGCTCAGGGGCCACGGCCTCGGCAGCCTCCCCAGCACCCGCCCCGACATCACCGACCCGGCTGACTAACACGCCCGGGTCAAGTCCCCGGTAGTGGTGTAGCCGCTTCGTGATCCTTCGGTGCTGGGTTAGGCGCTGAGTTCGAGGATGGTGTCGGT
>NZ_BMJY01000012.1 GCF_014643695.1 Microbacterium album
TGTGGGAGAGTAGGACACCGCCGGACTTCCTTTAACAGAAGGGCCACCCAACGCTGGGTGGCCCTTCTGCATTTACCGGGCACCTCGCGGTACGTTGGCATTCATGACGGAACTGCATCCCCGCACGCAGCGCGTTGCCGATCGATTGTCCGAGGCGGGCATTGCCGGTGAGGTCGTCGTGCTGCCGGACTCGGCGGCGACTGCGGCTCAAGCTGCCGCTGCACTGGGCGTCGAGGTGGGCGCGATCGCCAACAGTCTTGTCTTCTGGTGCGACGGTGAGCCGCTTCTGGTGATGACCAGTGGTGCGCACCGCGTGGACACGAGCGCACTCGCGTCCCGTCTCGGGCGCGGTGAGATCCGCCGCGCCAAGCCGGATCAGGTGCTTTCGGCCACGGGCCAGGTGATCGGCGGCGTCGCACCGACCGGCCACCCCGCGCCGATCGAGACGATCGTCGACGAGCACCTCGCGTCCTACCCTCAGCTGTGGGCCGCTGCCGGCACCGCGCACACCGTCTTCCCGCTCACGTTCGATGAACTGGTCCGGCTCACAGCTGGCACGGTGCTCAGGGTGGACTGAGTTCCGCACGCCAGCGCTCCATGCGTGCGCGGCAGAAGCTCAGCCTGGCGCCGGGAAGGAGGCCCGCGCTTGGTTGAGCCCGGTCAGACTGAACATGCACAAGAGAGGGGGCGGCGGTCATTAGTGTGACCGCCGCCCCCTCTGCGCGTCCCTGCCAGGACGCTTCCATCGTTGGCGACTATCGGGCAGGCGACCCCAGCGGTGCCACGATCGCCGCGAGCCCCTCAAGTGCGCCGGTCAGCGGCTCGAAGCGATCGAGCTCGCAGGGGTCGTGCCCGGTGATGATGGCCGCGGCGTCCGAAGCGCGGAGCCAGTCGAGGGCCCGGTATGCCTGCGGCAGATCGGTCATCGACTGGAACAGCATGTCGCGATCGAGTTCCTCCTGGAAGTGCGCAGCGTCCGCTGCGAGGATGACCGGGCCGAGGGTCGTACGAACCCTTACGACCAGCTGACCCGGGGTGTGCCCGCCGAGCTCGATGAGCTCGACCCCCGGTGCGATCGTGGCGTTGCCGTCGATCGGCCGTACTCGGCCATCGCGTTGTGCGTCCAGGAGGTCGGCGACCTCCGCCTGGTCACCGAAGTGAGCGAAGAGTGGCCTCGTTGCGACGTCACTCGTCCAGAACTCCAGCTCCCGTCGACCGATGTAGACCTGCGACGCGGTGAAAGCGCCCACGTTGCCGATGTGGTCGTAGTGGGCATGTGTCACCACGAGCGGATGGCCGTCGCCGGCGTTCAGCCCAATGCGGCTCAGCGCCTCGAGCGGGTCGATGAGCACCTCGCGCCCCCGCTTGGCGGCGCCGAGAGCCGAGTATCCCGTGTCAACATGGATCACCTGATCACCGCTGCGCAGCACCCACAGGTAGTAGTCGACGGTGAAATCGTCGTCTTGCTCCCCGTAGAACGCGTAATTCATGTACACGTCGCTACGTCGGGTTGCCCGCGTTCCGTGCTTGATGATCAGGATCTCCCAGTCTTGCACTGGCCGCTCGCTCTCTTCGCTCGACCGATACAGACCTAGGCGCCCGAGCCGCCTTCGTGAGCTTTGACGGTCGGTTCGATGCCGTCAGCTTCGACCACCTCGCGCCAGGCGTCGAACCCCGTCTGGAACGCGACGACGCCCGCCTCGGGGAGGGCGATCTCGATGGCTTCGAGGATCTCGCGGGGGGTGAGGCCGAGATCGAGTGCGACCCGGATATGAGACTGGATGTGTCCCTTCGAAGCACGCATCACCGTGAGGGAGACGATGAAGATGAGCTCCTTGGTCTTGCGGTCCAGAGTGCGCTGGTCGAGGTATGCGGCAGAGACCAATCCGTTGGCTGCCTGAAGCACGGGGAAGTCCTGCTTGGCCATGACCTTGTGGTAGTCGAGAACGTAGCCCCGAGTGCTCGCCATGTGGTTGATGTATTCCAGGGCGTCCTGGCTGTTTTCTGTCACGTGTCCTCCTAAATGATCGGCGTATTGAAGTATCGTTCGTAGGCGCGAGTGATCTCGGTGTGGTCCGGATACTCGCCAAGCAGCTCGCGCACGCGGCTCAACAACTCGTACGATGCCTGGGTGACGGGAGTGGCCCCGTTGGGCGTCTCAATCCCCATCGCGATGCCCAGATCCTTCAGCATGAGGTCGTATGCGAAGTTCGATGCGTAGGTCTCGGTGAGAATGTGGTTCGGGAATTTGACCTGGCTCGCCTGACTCATGCCGGTCGACGTGTTGAGCACCGCGATCATGCGCTCAGGCGCGATACCGGCGGCTCGACCCCGGATGAGCGCTTCCGTTGCCACAGCCAGATTCGTCGCGCTGACGAGGTTGTTGATGGCCTTCGCCGCGTGACCGGCGCCGTTGCCGCCGACGACCACGATCTCCTTGCCGACCGCCTCGAGATAGGGGCGGGCGCGCTCGACTGCACGGGGCTCTCCGCCGACCAGAATCGCGAGCTCGCCGGAAGTCGCCTTCGCTACTCCTCCGGAAACCGGCGCATCGACGTAGTCGATTCCGCGCTCCACGGCCTTGGCTGCCAGCTTTCGGGTGCTGTCGGGGACACTCGAGCCCATGTCGATGACCAGGGCGCCCGGCTTGAGCTTCTCGAGCAGCCCCGAGTCCACAAGGATGGACTCGACGTGCGTGCTCGTAGGCAGCATGAGGATCATCGTGTCTACGACGCCGATGTCGTTCAGCTCGTAGAGCGGCGCAGCCTCGGAGTCCTCAACAGCGAGATCGATATTCTCTCGAAGGATGTCGTGGACGACGGTGGGGAAGTGCCGGGAGATGTGCCGAGCCATGGGGCGTCCCATGCGCCCGAGGCCGATGAAGAGTGTGTTGCTCACTGTGCCTCCGTGGACTGTTCGAAGTACTGTCTGGCGATGACTGCTGCGGCCTCAACATGCGCGACGCTCGCTGCGTATGCTGCCTCGGGGTCACCTTGTGAGATGGCGTCGACGACGCGACGCAGCTCGTCGACCATTCGGGGGCCTCGGCCCGGCTCTGAGAGCGTCACCCGACGGAGCTGGCTAATTCGGGCTTGAACACTTTCGAGCTGTTCGCCGATGATCTCGTTGCGGCTCGCTCGGATCAGCGTGCCGTAGAACGTGTTCTTCAACTCGATCAGCTCTTCCGATCCGGGCAGGCTCTGCTCGATCGTGTCGAGGCTGTCGCGCAGCGCCTGGGTGTCTTCCGGGGTCGCGTGGAGAGCGGCGAGTCTCGCGGCGGTCGCTTCGAGCGCGGCGCGCACTTCGTAGAGCTGGCGTGCCTCCTCGGCCGTGATCTCCGAGACCACTGGCCCCACCTGGGGCTCGATGCGAATCAGACGTTCGGACTCCAGCTGTCGTAGCGCTTCGCGAACCACCGTTCGACTGACGCCGAGCTCCTCGAGAAGAACGCGTTCTTTCAGTCGTTGGCCCGGCGCGATGCTGCCGTTGAGGATGCGGCGTCGCAGTTCCTCGCGGGCCTGCTCGCGGAGTGGCGCGGCTTGCCGCTCGATCATGACGGCTGCTCCTTCAAGTTGGTCTGGCAGGTCGAGTTCATGGAACGGGTGAGGATGGTGGCGAGACTGCGATGGGCGTCTGATCGGTCACCGGCCCCAGATGCTGGTACCGCCGTCCAACGTCACGACGGAGCCGGTCGCGAACGCGGACCGCTTAGACGCGAGCCAGACGATGCCTTCCGCGATCTCCTCGGGTTCGCCCATCCGGCCCATCGGGGCTCGGCCGTTGAGTGAATCGAGGAGGCCTTGCGGATCTTCTGATTTCTGCACCATATCGGCGAAATAGGGCGAGTTCACGGTGCCGGGTGCGACTGCGTTCACGCGGACGCCATCGGCGATGTGGTCGAGCGCCATGGCGCGGGTCAGAGCCGAGACCCCTCCCTTCGAAGCGACATACGCTGCCCGATCGGCGATCCCCATCTGGGCGGTGTAGGAGGAAGTGTTGACGATCCGGCCCTTCGTCTTCTTCAGCGCGGGCATTGCGGCCCTGGAACACAGAAACACGCCCTTGAGATTCACCGCCATCAGCTGATCCCACGCCTCCTCGGGGGTTTCTTCGATCGAACCGCGAAAGCCGAAACCTGCGTTGTTGCAGAGGACGTCGATTCGCCCATATCGCGAGAGCACGGTCGCGAACGCCACCTCGACGGAATTGCTGTCACTGACGTCAACGCCGACGGCGATGTGGCGCTCGGGCCGAGGAAGTTCCTTCACCGCCGCTTTCGCAGCGTCCAGGTTGCGGTCGAGGATGGCTACCAGGGCTCCCTCTTTCGCGCTCAGCTTCGCCGTGGCAAGACCGATCCCGCTTGCTCCGCCCGTGATGACGACGACCTCATCCTGCAGATTCACTTAGCGTCCTCCATATTCAGTGCTCACTCTATGCAGCCCAAAGTCCGTCTCAAGGGCGCACGATTTGCCGGATCACGTGACCTTCCTTGAGGCGATCCATGGCCGCGTTGATCTCGGAGAGCGGAAGCTCAGAACTGATCAGGCGGTCGATCGGCAGGCGCCCGTCAAGGTAGAGCTGGACGTACCGGTCGATGTCCTGACCCGGTAGGCCCGACCCCATGTACGAGCCAGTGATGGAGCGGGCCTGCGTGACGAGATCGAGCAGGTCAAGCGGCGCCGTCACCCCCGGCTTCGGCAGGCCGATCGTCACGAGGCGGCCGGCGGTGTCCAGAAGCGAGTACGCGGTCTGGAATGCAGCCGGGTGCCCGACGCACTCGACGACCAGATCAGCACGGACGCCGACCTCGAGGGCCTGTGCGGGCGTGTAGGTCTCATCGGCGCAGATCTCGCGCGCCTTCTCCAGCTTGCTCGCCAGCTGGTCGACCGCGACGACCTTCTCGGCCCCGACGGCCTTGGCGACGAGGCCGGCCGCCAAGCCGACTCCACCCATTCCGACGATCGCTACCGTCTCGCCCTCTGAAAGGCGGCCTGAGTTCAATACGGCGCCCCCGCCGGTGAGTACGGCGCAACCGAGAAGCGCCGCGACTTCGGACGGCACCTCGTGGGGGACCTTGAAAACCGAGGCCTGGTCGACGACGGCGTGGGTAGCGAACACGGATGCGCCCCCGTGGTGGTCTACCGGGCCGCTGCTCCGGTGCAGGCGTCTGCCGCCCGCGAGCATTTCGCCTGTGGCGTTCGCCTGGAGCCCGCGAGAGCAGAGGCGCCATTGCGCCGACTGGCAGTTCTCGCATTCGCCGCAACGAGGCATGAAGATGCATGTGACCTGGTCGCCGACGGAGAAGGCGGTCACCGAGGAACCGACAGCTTCGACGATGCCCGCGCCTTCGTGGCCGAGCGCCATGGGGACCGCGCACTCCCGTGCGCCCTGCACGCGGGAGAGGTCGGAATGGCAGACCCCCGCCGCGGTGATGCGCACGAGGAGCTCGGTGGGTCCAGGCTGGTCAAGCTCAAGTTGCTGGACGCGTACGGGCTGAGAGTCAGCGAAAGGCTCCGACGCTCCCTGTCGTTCGAGCACCGCTGCGGTGATCTTCACACGGCCTCCTTTGGCTATCGGTCCCGACTCGTCGGTAAGACTATATTACCGTAATACGGGAATCGTACAGCGTTCCCGGCTCCCCTGAGCCGAGGGCGATCCCGCTGGTGGCAGCAGTGGCCTCCGCTTGACATCATACGGTATTACGGTAATCTGCCTTGAGGCTGATGCCACCTCACATCAACCTGGCCCGACGGGGATCACCACCCCTCCGCGGCAGCAAGCAAGGACGAGCCTTGCTTCATTCAACGCAGAATGGCGGGAGTAGCTAATGACGAAGTTTGAGCGGAGCGCAGACTCGAGGACGAGGAGACTGGCGGCGCTCGGGATCGCGGGTGTGAGTGCGCTCGCTCTCGCGGGGTGCAGCGCCAACGCAGGCGGCGGCGCAGATGCGTCCGGGGGCGAAGGACCGGCCCCGGTCACGATCCGCGCGATCTGGCCCGTGAGCGTCCAGATGCCCGACACGACGGGCTTCTTCGAGGCCTTCATTCCCACGCTCGAAGAGCACGCGGACTGGATCACCCTCGACGTGGTCGGTGGTGCCGAGGTTGTGCCCGGTAACGACCAGATCGAAGCGATCTCGAACGGCGCTTTCGACATGGCGTTGGTGTTCCCCGCCTACCTCGAAGGGCTGATTCCCGGTGGGGCCTCGATCCTGATGACATCCAACCTGCTCCCGAGCGAGGAACGCGAGGCGGGAACCGCCGAGTTGCTCAATGAGATCGTGTTCAACCCGCACGGCGTCACGTACCTCGGGGAGATGCAGTCAAACAACTGGCATTCGCTGTACCTGGGCAAGGACCAGTGCGACGCCATCGATCCGGCTGACCCCTCGCTCAGCGGTCTGCTGATCCGCGGTGGCGAGCAGTACCGTCCCGCAGTCGAGGCGCTGGGCGGAGAGATCGTCAACATGCCCGTGGCCGAGGTCTACACCGCGCTCGAGCGAGGCGTGATCGACGGGTACGGCATGGGCCAGGCCAACCTGGCGCCGCAGGGGCTTGAGCCGATCACGGGCTGTGAGCTGCAGCCCTTCGTCGTTCCGGCCACGGCGCCGCTCGTGGTGAACACTGCGTGGTGGGAGGGGCTCGAGGAGGAGACTCGCACGGCTATCAGCGAGGCGGTCGTGCTGTCGGAGCCGCGGATCGACGAAGCCTTCGAGCGAGTCATCGCTGAGTACCGTGAGAGCATGCTCGAGGCGGGCGTTGAGGTCATCGAGTTCAGCCCCGAGTTCGCGGAGTCCTACCGCGCGGAGGTCATGGATCGGGCCTGGTCCAGGGCGATCAGCCTCAACCCGGAGTTCCAGCGTCTGCGCGACCACTGGTGGGGCGACAACTAAGCAGCACCTCGTAGCTCTGCTCACAGGGGCCACCGCGTCACCGGACGGTGGCCCCTGGCGAAGCCTCGCGTCTTCGCGCGAGCAATGGAAAGGACAACCCTCTTGGTTCGCGGGATTTTTGAAGGTGTGCTGAAGGCGGCGGCCGGCATCGCAATCGCGTTGGTGCTGCTCATGCCGGTGGCCATCATCGCCGATGTCCTCTCACGTGCCCTCTTCTCGAAGCCACTGCCCGTTGTGTTCGAGGGAACGGAGTACGCGATGCTCTGGGTGCCGCTGCTCGCTGCGCCGATCATCACCTGGTACAACGACCACATCGTCGTCGACCTGATCGATGGCGCTTACAACACGAAGCGCGGGGCGCTTATCCGGACCATCGCGACAATCGCCAGCGCGCTGATCTCGGTCGTGTTCCTCTCGGTCCTGGCTGTCATGGCTTGGGACTCGGTGGTCCAGGCATTCACTGGCGGCTATGTGATGCAGACCACCCTCGCGCCACCGCGCTGGCTCATCCACTCCGTAATCCCGGTGTCAGCCACACTCTGCGCCTTCACCTTCGCGGTGTTCTTGGTCAGCACCATCGCAAAGACCATGCGGCGCAGCCCCGTCGCCGCGGCCCGACCCGGATCAGATTAGAAGTCAGGATTTCCGATGGAATGGTATGTCACTCTGGCGCTGATTCTGGGCTCGCTGCTCTTCCTGCTCATCGTCCTACGCGTCCCGGTCTTCGTTGCCTTGCTCGGGATCGGGTTGGTGATTCTCATCGCCGAATACGGCTGGACGGCTGCTTCTCGGCAAGTTCCTCTCGGTTTCGCAGCGAGCTTGTCGCTGCAGACTCTGGCGCCGGTGCCATTGTTCTTCCTCATGGGCGAGGTGCTCTTCCGCACCGGCATGGTCGAACGAGCTATCAACTCGATCACGCTGGCGCTCGACAGGCTGCCGGGGAAGTTGTCCGCTAGCGCGACGAGTGCCGGGGCAGTGCTGGGAATCGTCTCGGGCTCCGCGACCGCCACGACGGCTCTGCTCGGCAAGAACCTCATCCCCGAGATGCGGAAGTACGAGTACAAGCCGGGCCTCGCGATCGGATCGATCATGTCGGCCGGTGGCCTGTCCATGGTGCTGCCACCCAGTACCGTCATCGTGGTGCTGGGCGCGACCGCGCAGATCCCCATCGGCCCTCTGCTCATCGCGGGCCTGATCCCCGGCTTGCTCATGGTCGCGGGCTACTTCGTGCTCCAGACGATCTGGGTGCTCAAGTTCAACGGCGATGGCACGGAACGAGCGCACATGGAGGGCGTCGTTCGCCCCTCCTTCTGGCAGCGCACCAAGGAGCTTCCCTCCTCCCTTCTGCCACTGATCGTCATCTTCGCTCTGGTGCTGGGCCTGATCCTGTTCGGTATCGCTACGCCGACCGAGTCCGCGGCGTTCGGTGTGCTCGCCGCGGTGCTGTTCGCGGCAGTGCAACGCCGGCTGTCCCTCAAGCTGCTCTGGGAAAGCGCGAAATCAACGACGATCACCGCCGGCTCGCTCCTCCTTCTGATCGCCGCTGCGGGCAGCTTTTCGCAGGCTCTCGCGGCCAGCGGCGTCCTGCCCGGCTTCCTGCGCCTGTTCAATGACCTCGAAGCACCCACGCCGGTCATCCTGATCCTGCTCTTGCTGATCACCGTTTTCCTGGGCCTGTTCCTCGAATCGATGTCGATCATCATGATCACGGCTCCCTTCTTTGTGCCGATCATCGCTGGGCTGGGCGTGGACTCCATCTGGTTCGGCGTCCTGTGGCTCATCGCTCTGCGGATCGGGCTTGTCACGCCGCCGTTCGGACTCGAACTGTTCGTGATGCGACGCGTGGCACCGATGTTCTCGATGGGGACCATCTACAAAGCCGCAGTGCCATTCGTGGCATCGGACGTGATCGTGATGGCTCTGATCTTCGTCTTCCCCGTGCTCGCGACAGCGCTGGTGGCGGTGGGGTGACGGGCGTCATCACGCGGCGCGTGAAAGCGCGTCGATGAGGTCGAGAGGCTCGGGCGCAGGTTCGTTGGAGCTTCTCGACCTCATCGAGCATTCGGTTCGCGCAGACCGGGAAGCGACACCTGCGCTCGCGGGTCCGAGTGAGATGTCCGCGGCGACGATTCGTGCGCGGCAGAGGCGCTGCGGTGGATGAGACGGTGCGACTGGTGCTCGCGGGCGCCCCGATCGTCGCCCTGCTCGCGATGCTTGTCCTCCGCATCCGTACGATGATCGCGGCGCTCGCCGCCCTTGGGCTGCTGCTCATTCTGAGCTTCGAGTTCCCGATCGGTGGCGGGTCTCTTGGCGACCTCGCCTCTCGGATGAGCGGTGTACTGCTCTCAGTCGTCCTCATCATGTACGGCGGCATTCTGCTTGCCGAGATGCTCGCCGCATCGGGCGCTCAGGACCGCATCAGCGCCTGGCTCAATCAGGCTGCAGGCAGCCGCGACCGTGCCATATTTCTGATTGCGTTCACCGTCGTGCCGCTGGCTGAGTCGGCCATCGGCTGGGGCGTCGGGATCGTCGTCGGAGTGCCGTTGCTGATCCGCGTGGGGCTGCCGCCGGCGCGAGCAGCGACTGCCGCGCTGCTCGGTATGACCCACAATGCGTGGGGATCCCTCGGATTGAGCCTGCTGCTTGTTGAGAGCATGAGCGGCCAGCCGTTGAACGCGCTCGGCTTCTGGGCAGCCGTCTTCACACTCCCCGTCCTTCTCGTGCTCGGTGTGGCGCTTGTGCTGGTGGGCCTCCAGCGTCCGCGTGCGGTCGGCGCGTTCGCTCAGATGCTCGTCGTGGTGCTCGTCATCTGGGGTGCGCTGCTCGGCGCGAACCTCTGGGTCAGCCCGTCCCTCGCTGGAGTCGCGGCCCCGCTCGCAGGGCTCGCCATGTTGCTCGGTTTCTCCCGAGTCCGAGGCCCGCTGCCGCGTCTATCAAGAGCGACGGTCTTGGCGTTTGCTCCGTACTGCTTCCTCATCACGTCGATGGCCGGCGCGCTGACTCTCGCCGGTTTCGTCGACGTGGCTGACCTCCGTCCCATCGTCACGAGTCCGGCGCTGTGGCTCGTCGTGACAGCAGCGGTTACGCCGCCGATCGTCAGGCTCAAGCGCGAGCAGCTGCGCGAAGTCGTCGCGCGCGGAACTCGGATCTGGTTTCCCGCGTTCACCACAACGAGCCTCTTCATCTTGTTCGGATCGCTCCTGTCGGTGAACGGCATGGGGGATGCGCTGGCCGCGGGAGCCGCGAGGCTAGGAGCCGGCTTCGTGCTGATCGTTCCGATCGCGGGCGCCCTCGCGGGGTACCTGACAGTCTCCAATCTCTCTGCCGCCTCTATCGTCACGCCAGGCACGACCCACGCCTCGAGCAGCCTCGGCCTGGACACGGCTGTCGTGCTGGGCGCGCAGAACGCGGTGAGCAGCACAGCGATTCTCGCTTCCCCCGCCCGGGTCGTCTTGGCGGCGACGCTCGCGTCGGAGATGGGGTCGCGCGAGGATGCCACTATCAGTCTCGCCAAGGTGACCGGCATCGTCGCCGGGGTGAACGCGGTGATCGTCGCGCTTGTGACGCTCGCGCTCGCTCTGATGCTCCTGGTGTAGACGTGTCGGCATACCTCCGGTGCGAGGCCGCACATGTCGCTCCCTGATGCCAGCCGGTGTCACGTATCGTCTGCTCTCTCAGCCGAGCAGGCCGTGGGCGAGGCGCCCGGTCGGCGGCCGACGTCCGCCGGGATGAGGCACACGCTTGCTGGGGCCGGATGCGCCCGGCGCGTCGGTGATGCGAGGATCTCAGCCATGACCACCCGATTCCATTCCGGGGTGGCGGCTCCTCGGCCGCTGCCACCTCAGCGTCCGGCGCGGGCCTTGCGGTGAGGAGGGCAGAGCGGTGAGCGACCCCGCGGGGCGTGCTGTCGTCGAAGACGGAGAGCTCGTCCTCCACACCGACCGCGACAAGCTGTTGCGAGCGCTGCGGTACAACACGCGCTACGTCGCCGTCTACGCTCTTCTGGTCGCGGGCCTCGCCGCCGGTATCGTGGCCGTGGCCGTGACCGGGATCGGCCGCGGTCCGACATACCTCCTGCTCGGGTTCCTGCTGGTGCTTCTCGTCGGGAGCCTCGGGATGGGGCTGTGGCTGCGCGCGCGTGTCCGTGGTTTCCTGCGGGTGGACGGCCCGTTCATCGTCGTGAGCCGGGCGGGAGTCGCCGTCGACGGCATCCCACGGATCGCCTGGGGCGACGTGCTCGGGGTGATCTACGGCGACAGCTCCGAGAACCTCCGCACGGGCAATGGCGTCGCACGCTGGATGAAGAACCTGACCTATCAGGCCGGTGGAGCACAAGTGTTCCTCCACGTCGGCGTCCGTGAACCCAAGAGATACCGTGCCGCAGCGAGTGGCCCGCTTGCGCGCTACGTGTCGGCGCTCGACATGGGGCTGCTCATGCATCTGGATACCGCGCTCGATGATGCGCGACTCGCACGACTGCGCGGCGCCCTGCGCGCTGCCACGGCCCAGGCCGGGGTCCGCTACCTCGAGACCTCGGACACCCGGCGCATGATGCGCGCCGCGAGCAGCATGGCCACGGGGCGGCCCATGCGGCGCGACCCCTGATCACCGCGGCCTTCCGCGCCTGCCGCCGACCAGGTGCTCCCGCAGGACAGAAGGGTCTCGTCTCCGCCACGGCGTCCGGGTACTCTGGCCGCAGAACCGAGCCGAAATTGGTTCGGACCGTCCGCCGGATACGAGACGCGGGGTGAGAGGTGTGGAGGATCCGACCGCCGAAGGCGTGGCCGAACACGGTCAGCGTGCTGCATCGCGCCCGCCGGCGGGCCGGTTGACGGAGTGGCTCACGCGAGAGGGCGTCCGTGTCTCGCCTTCGGGCGATGCCCAGATCCTCATCGATGAGGGTGAGGCGGTCCATACCGTCTCCGAGCGCGGCGGCGTCTGGACTGTCCAGACCCGCGTGCGCGACGACGACCGCGGTCCCGTAGTCAGGTCGGCGCGGTGGGAGGACATTGAGCGCTTCGTCATGATGGTCTATTTCTCGACGATCCGCCGCAAGCATGGTCTGAGTCCCGTGGGACCGCTTGCGAGGGCGGCGGCGGACGGCTCAACAGGCGCAGCCGACGGCTACTCGATCAGCCCGGATCCCGCGGGTGGAGTGACCCTCATCGCTCCCGACGGGCGCACCGTCTGGTTCACTCGCGACATTCAGGCCGCAGCTTTCAGCCGGTACGACAAGTTCACGGCGGATGAGCTCCGCGCGCAGGCGACGACCCTGGAAGCGGCCCTCGCGGAGCGAGCTGGAGCATGAACGACGCGATGACGAGGTTCGTGGAGGCGGTGTCGCGGCTGCCGGTGTATCGGGGGTTGTCGTGGCGGGCGGCGGACTTCGCGTTGACGACGCCGTTGACGACGGAGATGCCCATTCCGACGAGCCGGGATGTTCGGGTGGCGACGGAGAACTTCCGGGTCGCCGGTGCGCACCTTTTCGTGACGACGGGCGCACGCGAAATCGGGCCGCTGGCGGCGAACCCCGCGGAGCAGGAGGTCGTCCTGTTGCCGGGTGCGCGACTGGTTCCGGTCTCGGCGTTGCACGAGGTCGAGGGGGTGAAGGTGCAGGTGGTGCTCGAGCAGCCCCCCGCGAACGAGCCGCTCCCGGAGTATCCCGACGACGAGGGGATCGGGACGCTGATCCGGGATGCCCGTTCTCGGGCGGACGTCGCCGTCACGAGCCCTGGCCGGTTCGGGGCTTAGTGCCATCGGTCCAATGACTCCGCGGATGACCCCAGGGGTGTGACGTCGTGACGGATCAAGCGAGTGCCGTGGAGGAGTACCGACGGCGCGGGGCGCAAGCCATCGCAGAAGTCGAGCGCATCCCCGACCGATCGCTGAGCGACCCGGGTGTCAAGCAGCGAATCGCGCACGTCATCGAGCAATCGGTGGAACGCGTGAGCGACGGCAGAGCGGTGGAAGACGGTCTCACGGCCGAATCGCTCGCCCGAATGCTCGTCGACGCAGGGGGTCCTCGTGAGCCGGGCCACTCGACGGAGTGGGCGTTTCGGCGTCTTGCCGATCTGCGGACCGCCATCGCCTTCACCTCAACCCGTGGAGCGGCGTCATGAGCAGCCCGGGTTCAGGCGGCGATCGCGGAGGATCCGGGTCTCGAGCCGCCCTCGTCGCTGTTCGACGGGTTCGCGCAGGAGCGGCGATGACCGGCGGCCCTCGCTCGCCGGCGCGAGAGAGAGGACGTGTATGGCTGAGGAAAGAGGCCGCGATGGCCGCCCGGCGACCGTGCTGGAACGTGCGATATCCCGGGCACAGCAGGCAACGCTCGATACCGGGACCGTGCTCTGGGTGCTCGCGGCGTCCGACGTCGTGATCATCAACGAGGGACCACCCGAGGGTGATCAGTTCCCGGACCGGCCGCTCGTCGTGGCGAGGGCCGGCGCCACCTTCCTCGCCGTGTACACCCACCGCGATCTCGCCGCTGAGGCGACCGGCGGCGAGCGGGTCGTCGTTCACGTGCCGGCCCTCGAGGTGCTGAGACGCGTGCCCGCGAGCGCCGGGCTCGTGATCAACCCCGGGCGTGCGCTGGGGCTCGAGATCCCCCCGACCGGTCTGCGCGCCTTCACCCTCGACGTGCTCGAGACATCCGTCAGTTGGTAAAAAACACGATGGGCGACAGGGCCCGTCGGCTGACGAGCATCTCGCTTCCTACCCGCCCTCGCATGTGCTCGACGATGTCCCACTTGATGCCGGAATGGACCTCTCAATCCGGCACAAAGTGGGACACGGGAGACGTGTAAGCGGCACAAAGTGGGACACGGGAGACGTGTAAGGGGCACGAAGTGGGACACGGGCGCGCGCGACGGATGGCGGCGCGTCAGCCGAGCAGGGCATGGGCGATCGCGTAGATCGTCAGGCCGGCGAGCGCGCCGACGACCGTGCCGTTGAGCCGGATGAACTGCAGGTCGCGTCCGACCATCAGCTCGATCTTGTCGGTCGTCTCCTTCGGATCCCATCGCTCGACGGTGTCGGTGATGAGCGACGCGATGTCGTGACGGTAGCGCTCGACGACGAACACCGCGGCATCCGTAACCCACGTGTCCACCCGCGTGCGCAGCGTGGGGTCCTCCTCGAGGCGGGCACCGATCTCGACCAGCGCCGCCCGGATCCGCTCGCGCAGGCCGCTCTCCGGATCCGCCAGCTCCCGCAGCAGCCCCTGCTTCGCGACGTCCCAGGCCTCGCCCGCCAGCCTTCGGATCCGGGGGCTGTCGAACAGCGTCGACTTGGCCTGCTCCAGCCGAGCTCGCGTCACCGGGTCGTGCTGGAGGTTGTCGGCCAGCCGCGCGAGGTAGGCGTCGATCGCGCGGCGGGCCGGGTGCTCCGGGTCCGCCTGCACCGCGTTCACGAACGTGACCGCCTCATGGTGCACCGTCTGGTCGACCAGGCGCTGCGCCACCGACGGCACCCACGACGGCAGCCTCCGCGAGACGAGTCCGTCGAACGCGTCGGGGTTGGCCTCGAGCCAGGCGGCGACCGTCTCGGCCGCCAGATCCACAGCCCCGTGGTGAGCCTCCGACTCGATCACCCTCTCGAGCCAGCCGCCGATCGGCTCGCCCCAGCCGGGCTCGATCAGGTGGGAGCGCGCGAGCGACTCGATGACGTCCTGCACGTCCTCGTCGCTCAGCGCCCGCAGCACGCCCTGAGCCAGAGCGCTTCCCTCGGAGGCGACGCGTTCGGCGTTGTCCGGCTGCCGCAGCCATCCGCCCAGCCGTGCCGCGATGGGCGTGGTCGCGAGCTTGGCGCGCACCACGTCGGCCTCGAGGAAGTTGGTCTCGACGAACTCGCCCAGGTTGCGTCCGATCTCGTCCTTGCGAGTCGGGATGATGGCGGTGTGCGGGATGGGCAGGCCGAGCGGGCGACGGAACAGCGCCGTGACCGCGAACCAGTCGGCCAGCGCGCCGACCATGCCGCCCTCCGCCGCCGCCCGCAGGTACGCCAGCGCGGGCACCTCCTGCTGGAAGGCGAAGCCGACCACGAACAGGGCCGCCATGAGCAGCAGGGCTCCGAGGGCGATCGCCTTCATACGGCGCAGCCGGCGGCGGCGCTCCTCGTCGGCGGGGGACAGGAGGGTCGTCAGCGGGTTCGCCGGTCTCGAGGCGCAGGCCATGCCCGCCATCCTCGCATGCGCCTCATACCCGGCAGGGGTACTCTCGCGGTGTGATCGAAGACATCCAGAAGCGCGCCCTGCACCGCACCCGCATCCTCGAGGGGCAGCTGCGCGGCCTCGGCCGGATGATCGAGAACGAGGACTACTGCATGGACATCATCACGCAGTCGCGTGCGATCCAGCGCTCACTCGAATCCCTCAACCGCCTGCTGCTCGAGAACCACCTGCGCACCCACGTCACGCACATGTTCGAGCACGGCGACGAGGAACGCGAGCGCGCCGTGGCAGAGCTCCTGCGGGCCTTCGATTTCGACGGGCGCTGACGCGGCCCGGCGCGACTACTGCTCCAGCGGCCCCAGCCACGCGGCGGCCACCGTGGCGTGAGCCGACTCCGGGTCCGAGGGATGGAACGCGCCCGCGAGCACGTCCCGGTACAGGCGGGACAGCTCATTCGACGCGAAGTACGACGAGCCGCCCGCGACGAGCATCGCGTCGTCGACGATGCGCTTCGCGGTGCCCGTCGCCCGGTGCTTGACGCCGGACAGGAGCGAGAACCACCGGGAGCCGTGGTCGGCCTGCGCGTCGACGTCGTGAGCGAGGGAGGCGAGCTGCGGAGGCAGCGCGTCGTACGCGAGCGCCATGTCGGCGATGTGCCAGCGGATGTCGGGGTCCTGGCTGAGGGGCTTCCCGGTCTTCTTCGAGCGGCGGCCCTCCGCCGCGGCGACCGCCAGATCGAGAGCGCGCCGCGCGATGCCGGTGTAGACGGATGCGAGCAGCAGCTCGAACGTGCTGAAGATCCCGAAGACGATCGGATCCGGGTTCGGCCCGGGCGGGACGCGGCGCACCACGCGATCCGCGGGGGCGACGACGCCGTGCAGCTCGGTCGTGCGGCTCTGCGTGCCGCGCATCCCCAGCGTGTCCCAATCGTCGCGCGTCACGACGCGCTCGTCGCGCGGCACGAACGCGTACACGAGCTTCGGGCCATCCGGTGACGCGGTGTCGAGACCGTGCAGGCCCAGTTGCGTCCACACCGGCGCGAGCGACGTGAAGATCTTGGTGCCCGTGAAGGCGTAGGCGCCGCCGGCCAGCGGCTCGGCGACGGTGTCGCTGCCGAACAGCACGAGATCGTTGCCGGCCTCGCTGATGCCGAACGCGAACACCTCCCCCGCGGCCGCGCCCTCCTGCACGAAACGCAGCTCGTCCAGGCCGCGGTCCCGCATCATCTTGGCCACGCCCGTCCATACCAGATGCATGTTCACCGCGAGCGCCGTCGCGGGCGCCGCCTCGGCGAGGCGCTGCTGCAGCACGCACGCCTCGGCGAGCCCGAGCCCGGCACCGCCGCGATCGGCGGGGACGAGCACGCTCAGGTATCCCGCCTCGCGCAGCTCGGCGAGGTCCTCCTCCGGGAAGACGTTCCTCGCGTCCACGGAGGGGGCGCGGTGCCGGATGCGCTCGACGAGCGCGTCGGGCAGGATGTCGCGGGGATCGAAACGGGTCATCGGAGCGCCTCCCGCAGCAGTCGCAGAGTGTCTTCGGGCTTGTCCCGGTGCGGCGAATGACCCGCACCGGGGACGATCGTCATCGTGATCGCCGGGTTGGACGCGAGCACGGCCTCGGCGACCTCGCCCGTGAACAGGCTGTAGACCCGCGGATCCGCCCCCAACACGTGCGTGGGAACCCGCAGGCGCCGGGCGGCGTCGCGGACATCCCACGTCGCGTTCTGGCTGCTCGTCTGCTCCACGGCCCACCGGCTGGCTCGGGCGACGGCGGCGACCTTGAGCTCCAGGTCGTGCGGATGCCACTGCGGATGCTCTTCGCGCACCGCCTCGATGCGGTTGTCGGCGAACGTGCGCTCCTGGCTGCGGCGGATGATCCCCGCGTCGCGCTCGCCGACGAAGAGCGCGGGGTCCACCAGGACGAGGCGGCGTGTCCATCCTGGGTCCGCGGCGGCGGCGACCGTCGAGGCCGCGCCGCCGAGAGAGTGCCCGATGACGACGTCCCAGGCGTCGCCGTCGCCGGGCCGCACGCGCGCGACATCGCCCGCATACGCGGCGACCGAGTAGTCGAGCGCGCGCGGCGCGTCGCCGTGACCGCGCAGATCGACCGCCGTCGCATGCCATCCTTCGTGAGCGAGCTCGGTGCCGAATCGCCACATGAGGGCGGCCGATGAGCCCAGTCCGTGCACGAGCAGCGCGCGAAGCGGAGCGGCCGGCTCGCCCCATTCCAGGCGGGGGAGCGCGACGGGGGACGGGGCCGAGGCGGACATGCGGTCAGCCTAGCGACGGGCGGGGACGCCGGCGCCGAGTGGCGGGTCGCCGGAGGGCGTTCAGCGGATGACCGGCAACTGCTCCGTGTCGGGGATGGGGGAGGCGTCGCGGTGCCGCAGGTCCGGGAAACCGCGATGGAAGACCGCCGCCACGAGCGCCGCGCTCACCACGAGCGCCACGCTGACGACGTAGGCGCCCGCGGGGCCCACGCCGTCGATCGCGAAGCCCGCGGCCATGGACCCGAGCGCCGCTCCGATGAGCTGACCGGTGTTGATCCAGCCGTACGCCTCGGCGGTCTCGCTGAACTTCACGCTGGCCGACGTCGACGCGAGCATGACGGCGAGCGCGGGGGCGAAGCCCACGCCGGCGATGAACAGCACCGCGCCGAGCCACCACGGATTGTCGATCCACAGCAGCGTCAGGCCCGTCCCGAGCGCGACGATGCACAGCCGCCGCGCGGTCGACCACGGGCTCATGGGGATGCCGCCCGAGCCCAGACCGCCCGCCAGGCTGCCCAGTGCGAAGACCGCCAGCACGAGGCCCGACTCCAGGCCGCCCTCGCCGAAGGCCGCGACGACGCCCGCCTCGACGGCGGCCGCGGAGCCGATGAACAGCACGCCGATGACGGTCGCGAGGACGACCGTCGGTTTGCGCAGGACCCGACCGATCGCCGCGCGGCTGCGGGGGATCCGGACGCGGCCGACCTCGGGCGACAGGATGAACCAGGCGCCGCCGAGCACGGCCACTGCGACGACGACGAGGAGCGCGAGGACGGAGGAGACCTGGATCGCGAGGAACGTCACGAGCACCGGCGCCATGACCCAGATCATCTCCTGCAGCGAGGCGTCGAGAGAGTAGAGCGCGGTGAGCTGCCGGGCGTTGACGAGCTTGGGGTAGATGGTGCGCACGGCCGACTGCACGGGCGGCGTGGACAGGCCGGCGACGAGGCCCAGCAGCACGAGCACGGCGACGGGGGCCACGATGAGGGCGAGTGCGGTGAGCGCCGCGGCGTACACGAGGGTGAGGAGCGTCAGCACGGGCCGCATCCCCCAGCGGCCCATCCAGCGGCTGGTCACGGGGCCGGACACGGCCTGCCCGATGGACACCGCGGCGAGCACCGTCCCGGCCGCCGCGTACGAGTGCGTCAGGTGCTCGACATGGATGAGAAGGCCGAGGCTCACCATGCCGGACGGGAAGCGCGCGGTCAGCTGGGCGGCGATGATACGCGCGACTCCGGGCGTGCGGAGGAGCTCACGATACGTCGGCACTCCCTCACGGTAAGCCCGCCCGGGGAGACACGCCGCGACACGCCGAGGACACTTCTTCACACCGTGTGGGATGTCCGAGGCCCTCTCTAGCGTTGTACCTGTGGACAGCCCCGAACGGGGGTCTCGCGGCCCGCGATTTTCCGCGGCTCTGAGGCGTCCGAGACCGGCTCGCGCTGTGGACGGATCGGTGGACAGAGCTGTGGTGAACGGGTGGAGAGCGGTGGAAAATGACAAGCGTGTAACTACTACTGCTTGTGGTGCGCCGGTTTGTCCGCACCCATATGTAGTATTGAGGTCCCGGCGGCGGTCCGCCGGGGAACAGACGGTTTGTAAGGGGAAGAAGCGCCATGGCGATCACGGTTTACACGAAGCCTTCCTGCGTCCAGTGCACGGCGACGTACCGCGCGCTCGACTCGAAGGGCATCGACTACGAGATCCACGACCTGTCGCAGGACCCGGCCGCTCTCGAGCAGGTCAAGGCCCTCGGCTACATGCAGGCCCCCGTCGTCATCACGGACGAGGACCACTGGTCGGGCTTCCGTCCCGACAAGATCGACGAGCTCGCCTCGCGTCTCGCCTGATCGGCGCCGCCACAGCGCCATCGGCGGGATCGGCGGGCGACCGGGGGAGATGAGATGACCACCGCGACAGTCACCGAGACTGACGTCCCCCTCCTTGTCTACTTCTCGAGCGTGTCCGGCAACACGGCGCGTTTCATCGAGAAGCTCGGGAAGAGGGCGGTGCGCATCCCGCTCCGCAGCGGCGAGGAGCCCCTGGTCGTGGACGAACCCTACGTGCTCGTCACCCCCACCTACGGCGGGGGCGACGGACGCGGGGCGGTTCCCAAGCAGGTCATCCGCTTCCTGAACGACGAGCGCAACCGCCGCGGGATCCGGGGGGTCATCTCGGCGGGCAACACCAACTTCGGCGAAGGTTTCTGCATCGCCGGCGACATCATCAGCCGCAAGTGCCACGTGCCTCACTTGTACCGGCTCGAACTCTTCGGCACACCCGACGACGTCGTGCGCGTCAGCGATGGATTGGAACGATGGTGGAAGCAGCAGTGACCACGGAAGTGGACTTCAAGCACAACCCGAAGTTCGACGGGCTGGACTACCACGCCCTGAACGCGATGCTGAACCTGTACGACGAGAACGGGAAGATCCAGTTCGATGCCGACAAGCGCGCGGCACGCGAGTACTTCCTGCAGCACGTCAACCAGAACACGGTGTTCTTCCACTCCCTCAAGGAGCGCCTCGACTACCTCGTCGAGAAGGAGTACTACGAGGGCGCGGTCATCGAGAAGTACCCGTTCGAGTTCATCGAGCGCCTCAACGACTTCGCGTACGGCAAGAAGTTCCGCTTCGAGACGTTCCTCGGCGCCTTCAAGTACTACACGAGCTACACGCTCAAGACGTTCGACGGCAAGCGCTACCTGGAGCGCTTCGAGGACCGTGTCGTCATGACCGCGCTCGCGCTCGCCGACGGCGACCAGGACCTCGCGTGGAAGCTCGTCGACGAGATCATCTCGGGCCGCTTCCAGCCCGCGACGCCCACGTTCCTCAACGCCGGCAAGGCCCAGCGCGGCGAGCTCGTCAGCTGCTTCCTGCTGCGCATCGAGGACAACATGGAGTCGATCGCCCGAGGCATCAACTCCGCGCTGCAGCTGTCCAAGCGCGGCGGCGGCGTGGCGCTGCTGCTGTCGAACATCCGCGAGGCCGGCGCGCCGATCAAGCAGATCGAGAACCAGTCGAGCGGCATCATCCCCGTCATGAAGCTGCTCGAGGACTCCTTCAGCTACGCCAACCAGCTCGGCGCGCGTCAGGGCGCCGGCGCGGTGTACCTGTCGGCGCACCACCCCGACATCATGAAGTTCCTCGACACCAAGCGCGAGAACGCCGACGAGAAGATCCGCATCAAGACGCTGTCGCTGGGCGTCGTCGTGCCGGACATCACGTTCGAGCTCGCCAAGAACGACGAGGACATGTACCTGTTCTCGCCCTACGACGTCGAGCGCGTGTACGGGGTGCCGTTCGGCGACATCTCCGTCACCGAGAAGTACCGCGAGATGGTGGACGACCCGCGCATCAAGAAGACGAAGATCAACGCACGCAAGTTCTTCGAGACGCTCGCGGAGATCCAGTTCGAATCGGGCTACCCGTACATCATGTTCGAGGACACGGTGAACCGGGCCAACCCGATCAAGGGCCGGATCAACATGTCCAACCTCTGCAGCGAGATCCTGCAGGTGAACACGCCGACGACGCTCAACGAGGACCTCTCGTACGACCAGATCGGCAAGGACATCTCCTGCAACCTCGGGTCGCTCAACATCGCCCTCGCGATGGACTCGCCCGACTTCGGTCAGACGGTCGAGACGTCGATCCGCGCCCTCACCGCGGTCAGCGACCAGAGCCACATCCGCTCGGTCCGCTCGATCGAGGACGGCAACGACAAGTCGCACGCCATCGGCCTCGGCCAGATGAACCTGCACGGCTACCTCGCGCGCGAGCGCGTCCACTACGGCTCGGAAGAGGGCCTCGACTTCACGAACATCTACTTCTACACGGTGCTGTTCCACGCCCTGCGCGCCTCGAACAGGCTCGCGATCGAGCGCGGCCAGGTGTTCGACGGCTTCTGGGAGTCGAAGTACGCCACGGGCGAGTTCTTCGACAAGTACACCGAGCAGGAGTGGGCGCCGAGCACCGCGAAGGTCAAGGAGCTGTTCAAGAACCACCACATCCCGTCGCAGGACGACTGGCGCGAGCTGAAGGCCTCCATCCAGAAGCACGGGATCTACAACCAGAACCTGCAGGCCGTCCCGCCGACCGGCTCCATCTCGTACATCAACAACTCGACGTCCTCGATCCACCCGATCGCGTCGAAGATCGAGATCCGCAAGGAGGGCAAGCTCGGCCGCGTCTACTACCCGGCGCCGTTCATGACGAACGACAACCTGGAGTACTACCAGGACGCGTACGAGATCGGCTACGAGAAGGTCATCGACACGTACGCTGCCGCCACGCAGCACGTGGACCAGGGCCTGTCGCTGACGCTGTTCTTCAAGGACACCGCCACCACGCGCGACATCAACAAGGCGCAGATCTACGCGTGGCGCAAGGGCATCAAGACGATCTACTACATCCGCCTGCGCCAGATGGCACTCGAGGGCACGGACATCGACCAGTGCGTCAGCTGCACGCTGTGACACCGGATCGCGCGAGAGAGAACGAGAGATGACTGAAGCGGTCAAGCTGCTGGACCACGTCCAGGCGATCAACTGGAACCGGATCCAGGACGACAAGGACGTCGAGGTGTGGAACCGCCTCACGGGCAACTTCTGGCTGCCCGAGAAGGTGCCGCTGTCGAACGACATCCAGTCGTGGAACACCCTCACGGCCGACGAGCAGCAGCTCACGATGCGGGTGTTCACGGGCCTGACGCTGCTCGACACGATCCAGGGCACGGTCGGCGCGGTGTCGCTGATCCCCGACGCGCTGACCCCGCACGAGGAGGCGGTGTACACCAACATCGCGTTCATGGAGTCGGTGCACGCCAAGAGCTACTCGTCGGTGTTCTCGACGCTGTGCTCGACGCAGGAGATCGACGAGGCGTTCCGCTGGTCGGTGGAGAACCCGAACCTGCAGAAGAAGGCCCAGATCGTCATGGAGTACTACCGTGGCGACGAGCCCCTCAAGCGCAAGGTCGCCTCGACCCTGCTCGAGAGCTTCCTGTTCTACTCGGGCTTCTACCTGCCGCTGCACTGGTCTTCGCGCGCGAAGCTGACCAACACGGCCGACCTCATCCGCCTGATCATCCGCGACGAGGCCGTGCACGGCTACTACATCGGCTACAAGTTCCAGAAGGGCCTCGAGCTCGTCGACCAGGCCCAGCGCGACGAGATCAAGGACTACACGTTCTCGCTGCTGTACGAGCTCTACGAGAACGAGGTCCAGTACACGCAGGACCTCTACGACCAGGTCGGCCTGACCGAGGACGTCAAGAAGTTCCTGCACTACAACGCCAACAAGGCCCTCATGAACCTGGGCTACGAGGCGATGTTCCCCGCATCGGTCACCAACGTGAACCCGACGATCCTGTCGTCGCTCTCGCCCAACTCGGACGAGAACCACGACTTCTTCTCGGGCTCCGGCTCCTCTTACGTGATCGGCAAGCACGAGTCCACCGAGGACGAGGACTGGGACTTCTGACCCTCTAGGTGTAGCTCCCTGACTAGCCCCCGTGCCGTTCACTAGCGTCCCCTGCGCTAGCGAGCGGCACGGGGGCTAGTCAATGCGCGCTGTAACCGGCGCCTCGGTGCTGGACGTCGGCAGCGTCGCGTTCTGCCATAATCTCGGCCATGACTGCCGAGCGATGGGAGAAGCTCACCGGCTGGCCGCTGACCGCCGCCGCACTTGTGTATCTGGCCGCCTACTCGGTCGAGGTGCTCGCGCAGCCGCGGGGCGCGAGCGCCGTGGCGGTCGAGGCCGTGATCTGGGTGACTTGGGCGCTTTTCGCCATCGACTATGCGGCTCAGCTGCTCCTCGCTCAGGAACGCTGGGTGTGGTTCCGTCGGCACCTCCTGGACCTGCTCGTCGTGGTGCTGCCCATGCTCCGGCCACTGCGGCTGCTGCGGCTGGTGACGATCCTGTCGGTCGTGCAGCGCAGCGCCGGTACGGCCCTGCGTGGACGCATCATCGTCTACGTCTCTGGTGCCTCGGTCCTTCTGATCTACGTCGCGGCGCTGGCAGTGCTCGATGCCGAGCGGGGCGCCGGAGGGCCGATCCAGACGTTCCCGGATGCGCTCTGGTGGGCCTTCGTCACCGTGACCACGGTCGGCTACGGCGACTACTTCCCCGTCACGGGCCTCGGGCGATTCGTCGCGGCCGGTCTGATGGTCGGCGGCATCGCGCTCATCGGCGTCGTCACCGCCACCCTCGCGTCCTGGATCGTCGAGCGGGTGGGCGCGGAATCGCAGGAGTCCGGCGATGCGGTCGCCCGGCTGGCCGAGGAGGTGTCCGAGCTGCGGCGCGCCGTCGAGCGCGAGGACGCACGCGGGGGAGACGGCGCCGTCGCCACCGGCAGCGGTGCATAGGCCGGGCCGAGCTGTCGCCCGTCCTAGACTTTCCCGCATGCCCGGCGATCCTCCTCCGTTCAGCCCTGTCGTGACCCTGCTGACGGTGAGTCGGCTGTGGGACGCGGAGCTATCGGCCGCGTTGAAGGGGCTGGGGCTCACGACGCGCAAGTACGGGCTGCTCGGCCATATCCGTGGTACGCCGGGAATCTCGTTCAGCGAGCTCGCCCGCCGCTCGCGCATCACCGTGCAGAGCGCGCACACGGCCGTCGACGGTCTCATCCGGGCGGGCCTGGTGCAGGACACCACGGCGCATGCCGGCGCGGCGTCCACCCTGGCGGTCACCGACGCGGGCCAGCGGGTGCTCGATGAGGCGGCGGCCGTGCTCGCGCGCCTCGACGCCGCGTTCGCAGCCGCGCTGCCCGACCTCACCCCGGCGCTGCAGCGCGAGTTCGTCGCCCAGCTGGCCCGTCGCGCGGAGTGAGGCTTCCATACCTTCAGTTAGGCTGAAGGTATGGAAGCCTTTCTGCTCTCGCTGCACGTGCTGGCCGGGATCCTGTTCGTCGGTCCCGTGGCCGTCGTGGTCAGCCTGTTCCCGCGCTTCGCCCCCGTGCTCGACGGCGCCCCGCAGCGGCGGCCCGGCGAGCGATCCGAGCGCGTCGCGCTCGTGCTGCACCGCATCACCCGGGTGTACGGGGTGCTGGCGCTCGCCGTCCCGGTGTTCGGTCTCACGCTGGCCGTCGTCCAGTCCCGCATGGGGGAGATCTGGATCACGATCGCGATGGTGCTCACCGCCGCGGCGGGCGGGCTGTTGGCGCTGCAGATCGCGCCGCGTCAGCGCGACGCCATCCGCACGCCGGACGACGGCGCGCAACTGCGGCGCCTCGGGATGCTCGCGGGCGTGTTCAACCTGCTGTGGGCGGTCGTCGTGGTGCTGATGATCGTCCGCCCCGGCTCGACGTACGGAGCGTGAGCGGGATGCGACCCCTCCTGCGCGCGCTGGAAGTGCTGTCCGTCCTCGAGCTGGTCAGCATCGCCGCGCTGCTGCTCAATCTGCTGACGGTGCACGAGCCGGCTGTGTCCTCGGCGCTCGGCCCGATCCACGGCGCGCTCTATCTGGCCGTCGCGGTGACGGCGCTCCTCGGGCGCGGCCTCATGCTGCGCACGCGCCTGCTCGCGCTCGTCCCGGTGCTGGGAGGTGCGTTCGTGCTGTGGCTGGTGCGCGTCGAGCGGTCCAGGGCACGGAGCGTCCCGAGCTGACTGCCGCGATTCCGAAGAGATCGGGGCGACCGAAGGGATCTGGCGGGGGATACCCGGTCGGAGATCCTCTCGGAAGCGTCGCGCGGGAGCGGTGCACGCGAAGCGCTATCCAGCCACCCCGTAGGATCCGATCACCGTGTGTCCGTCGCTCGCGTACAGCGGGATGCTCCGTCCGCCGCGCTGCTCCTGCGACCACTCCAACACAACCTCGCGCGGGACTGGCGTCGGGCCGAACAGGTCCTCGGTGCGCGCGTAACCCTCCAGCGGGTGGCCATCCGGATCGCGCCCGAGCACGAGGACCAGGTCGGGAAGCGTCTCGTCCGTGAGCGTGCCGATCGTCTCGCCCGCCGCGTTCGTCGCCGCGACTTCGCGATTCCGCGCGCTGTAGGAGGCCGATACGATGTACGCCGCGTCGTCATCGGTCGTGATCTCGAGCGGGTGCGGGTCGTCGGAATGGTGGAGCGGAAACTCGTACGTCACGGTCGCGGCGTCGTCCTGGCAGCGGAAGGTGAAGTGGTCCGTGACCGCCTCGTCGGCGAGCGACACGGTGAACCCGCCCGGTGTGAGGCAGGTGAGGCTGACCGAGAGGTGACTCGCCGAGAAGTCCGGTCGGGGGACGACGGTGGTCTGCGAACCGCGCATCGTGCCGTCCTGAAGCGGGGCCGTGGACGCGAGCGCTGCTCCCGCCGCCAGGCCCCCTCCGCCGAAGCCGACCGCGGCCGCCAGCACGGCGGCGCCCCAGCGAAATCGATGGACCCGCTCGCGATCGCGCGCGATTCGACGCATCACGTTGGCGCGAGCCTCTCGCAGAAGAACCTCGGCCTCGGCCCCGGATGGGGGTGGTGTCCGCATATCGTCGGTGCTCATACGACCTCGTTTCGCAGAATGGTGCGTACTCTCTGAATTCGCTTCGCCACGGCACCCGAGGTCGTCCCCAGGGTCGCTGCGGCTTCCTTGTACGATCTGCCCTCGATGAGGCAGAGCCGACACAGCGTTCGATCGGGTTCGGAGAGACCGTCGATCGCGTCGAGCACCCATCGCAACCTCTCCTTCGCCAGGTCCTCCGCTTCCGCCTTCCGGACATCGCCCCGGAACTCATCCGGGAGTGGCAGGGCATCGTGTCGTGCTCTCCGCCGCTTCAGATTCCGGCTGTGGTTGAGGCACGTCGTCAGGAGCCACGGCAGCGCGGACGCGCCCACAAGGCGGATGGCGCCGGCACGCCTCCACGCCGTCAGGAACGTCTCCTGCACGAGGTCCTGCGCGTCTTCGCGGGTCGCGGCGAGCGCCCAGGCGTACCGCATCACTGCGGCGGCGTGACGATCGAAGAGGGCCTGAAAGGCAAGCTCGTCGCCGTTGCCGGAACGCTCGAGGAGTTCGGCATCTCCAGTCCCATCCACGCGTCACCGTCCCTTCACCATTGAAGTGTCGGTGACGTCGCGATCATGACGTCGAGCTCGCGCTTCCGAGCCGCCGCTTGGCGGAGCAGGTGTGGCCCGTCAGGCGTCGATGCCGAGGTCCTTGCGCAGGCGCGCGACGTGCCCCGTGGCCTTGACGTTGTACATGGCCCTGGCGATCGTGCCCTGCTCGTCGATCACGAACGTCGAGCGGATGACGCCCTCGACGACCTTGCCGTAGTTCATCTTCTCGCCCCACGTGCCGTACGCGCGGTGCACGTCGGCGTCGGGGTCGCTGAGCAGGTCGAAGGTCAGCCCGTCGCGCTCGCGGAACTGCGCCAGCTTGGCCGGCTCGTCGCGGGACACGCCCACCACGGTGTAGCCCGCGCCGGCGAGAGAGGAGATGCTGTCGCGGAAGTCGCACGCCTGCGTCGTGCAGCCGGGCGTCATCGCCGCGGGGTAGAAATACAGCACGACCTTGCCGCCGCGCAGGTCTCCGAGCGAGACGGACTCGCCGTCCTGGTTCTTCAGGGTGAAGTCGGGAGCGGGGGCACCGGGTTCGAGTCGCGTGGTCACGTCTCCAGCCTAACCAGCGCCGGGGGTCAGTAGTCGGTGCGGTCCTTGAACGTCGCCAGCAGCCGCTGCAGCGAGTCGACACGCGCGGCGGGCAGACGCTCCTCGGCGACGGCCTCGTTGAGCGCGCAGTCGGGCGCATCCGGCAGGTGCGTGCACCCGCGCGGGCACTCCTCGGCGACCTCGGCCAGGTCCCGGTACGCCGTGAGGATGTTCGCCGGATCGACGTGCCCGAGCCCGAACGAGCGCACGCCCGGGGTGTCGATCACCCACCCGGACCCCGCCGGTCCCTGGTATCGCAGCGACACCGTCGAGGACGACGTGTGCCGGCCGCGACCGGTCACCTCGTTGACGTGGCCCGTCGCTCGTCGGGCCGAGGGCACGAGCGCGTTCACCAGGGTCGACTTGCCGACGCCCGAGTGTCCCACGAACACGGTCGAGTGGCCCACGAGCGCCTCGCCGATGAGGTCGATCGGCGTCTCCGCGGGCGAGCTGCGGAACACGCGCAGATCCTCGAGGCCGTCGAAGTGCTCCAGGAACGGGCCCGGATCGGCCAGGTCGGTCTTCGTGACCACCATCAGCGGCCGGATGCCCGCGTCGAGCGCCGCGACCAGGTACCGGTCGACCAGGCGGGGCCGGGGCTCGGGATCCGCGGCCGCGACGACGATCAGCATCTGGTCGGCGTTGGCGACGATCACCCGCTCGACCTGGTCGGTGTCGTCCGCGCTGCGTCGCAGCAGCGACGTGCGCTCCTCGATCCCGACGATGCGCGCGAGCGTGCCCTCCTCGCCGGAGGTGTCGCCCACGACGCGCGCGCGATCTCCCGTCACGATGGGGGTACGGTGCAGCTCGCGCGCCCGCGCCGCCGTCACCGGGCGCTCGTCCGGAGTGTCCTCGTCCACGAGCACGGTGTACCGGCCGCGGTCGACCCCCAGCACGCGCGCGATCGTCGCGTCCTCGTGCGCCGGGCGACGCTTGGTGCGGGGGCGGTTCGCCTTGGGGTTCGGCCGCACGCGCACGTCGCTCTCGTCGAACTCCGGCTCGTCGTCGAGCTCGTCGCCGAGGGCGTCGTCGAGCCAGCTCACACGGCGCTCCGAGCGCGCCGGAGCCGGTGTGCGTCGCGTCCCGGCGCCGGGCTCATGCCTTGACGCCTCGCAGCATCTCTTCCCACAGCTGGGTGAACTGGGGCAGCGTCTTGGCGGTCGTGCCGATGTCGTCCACGACGACGTCCGGCACGCGCAGGCCGATGAGCGCTCCCGTGGTCGCCATCCGGTGGTCGTGGTGGGCCTTCCACGTGCCGCCGCGGAGCGGAGCGGGCGTGATCCGGATGCCGTCCGGCAGCTCCTCGGCCGAGCCGCCCAGCGCGTTGACGTTCCCGGCGAGCGCGGCGATCCGGTCGGTCTCATGGCCGCGGATGTGCCCGATGCCGTGGAACGTGGTGGGAGACTCGGCGAACACCGCGAGGCCCACGAGGGTCGGAGTGAGCTCGCTCACCGCCGAGAGGTCCAGGTCGACGCCGTGGATCTCGCGCCCTCCGGTGACCGTGAGCGCCCCGCCGCGACGGCTCACGCGCGCGCCCATCAGCTGCAGGATGTCGGCGAGCTGGGCGCCCGGCTGCGTGGAGTGCGGCGGCCAGCCGGAGACGGAGACGGATCCGCCCGCGACCATGGCCGCGGCGAGGAACGGCGCCGCGTTCGACAGGTCCGGCTCGATCGCGATGTCCTTGGCGCGGAGCGGCCCGGCCGGCACGATCCACTCACCCGGGGCGGGCCGCTCGACGTACACGCCGCGGCGCGCCAGCGCCTCGATGGTCATGTCGATGTGGGGCGTGCTGGGAAGGCGCGACCCCGTGTGCCGCAGGCGCAGCCCGACGTCGAAGCACGGCGCGGCCAGCAGCAGGCCCGACACGAACTGGCTCGATGCCGAGGCGTCGATCGTGATCTCGCCGCCGCGGATGCGGCCGCGCCCGCGCACCGTGAAAGGCAGCGACCAGCGGCCGCCGTCGTCGATGTCGACGCCGAGGTCGCGCAGCGCGCGGATCATCTCGCTCATCGGGCGGTGCAGCGCGCTCTCGTGCGCGGTGATCAGCACGTCGCCCGGTGCGAAGCCGGCCAGGGGCGCGAGGAAACGCATGACCGTGCCGGCCTGCCCGCAGTCGACCGTCGCCCCGGCGGTGAGGGGGGAGGCCGGCGTCACCCGGAGGTCGGGGCCGAAGGGGCCGTCGCCCGCAACCTCCTCGACCGTCACGCCCAGGGCGCGCAGTCCCTCGACCATCCGGCGCGAGTCGTCGGACTGCAGCGGCGACATCAGCCTGCTGGGACCCTCCGCGAGTGCGGCGAGGATCAGCTCCCGGTTGGTGAGCGATTTCGACCCCGGGATGGTCAGCGTCGCGGACAGTCCGCCCGCCGTCGTGGGCGTGGCGTATGCGCCCCGCGGGGCGTCGGGGGAATACCCGTGCGCTGTCATCGGTTCCTAGCCTACTGATAGTCCCGTCGCCTGCTCCGAGAACATCCCCCGATCCGCCCCCCGGATCGGCGGAGCGGGCGCCGGAAGCCGAGAGGAGAGGGATGATCGCCACAGTCCCTGCCGTCGCGACGCTGCGTCGACCTGTCGCGGCCGGACGTCCACCGATGCCCGAGGCCGACCTCGCCCTAGACTGGCTCCCGATGGATGACGAGCCGGATCAGGCCGACAACGACGGCGCCGCGAACGAGGGTGACGCGAGCGAGGCGGTCACGCGCGCCGACGCCCCGCAGGGCGAGCCCGCGGGCGAGGCCCGCGACCAGTTCGAGCAGCAGGCGCTGCCCTTCATGGATCAGCTGTACGGCGCGGCGATGCGCATGACGCGCAACCCGAACGACGCCGCCGACCTCGTGCAGGAGACGTTCGTGAAGGCCTTCGCGTCGTGGGCGTCGTTCACGCAGGGCACGAACCTGAAGGCTTGGCTGTACCGCATCCTCACCAACACGTACATCAACACGTACCGCAAGAAGCAGCGCGAGCCGTATCAGGGCACGATCGACGACCTCGAGGACTGGCAGCTCGGCGGCGCCGAGTCGACGACCGCGACGAGCAGCCGCTCCGCCGAGGCCGAGGCGATCGACCACATGCCGGCGTCCGTCGTGAAGGACGCGCTGCAGTCCATCCCCGACGACTTCCGGATGGCGGTGTACCTCGCCGATGTCGAGGGCTTCGCCTACCAGGAGATCGCGGACATCATGAAGACCCCGATCGGCACGGTCATGAGCCGCCTGCACCGTGGCAGGCGCCTGCTGCGTGACCTGCTGAAGGACTATGCGGCCGAGCGAGGCATCCAGGCCGCACCGACGAGGAGCCGAGTCTCCAACAGGAGTGAGAAATGACCGACTGCGGTTGCGAGAAAGCGCGGCAGGATCTCGAGGAATACCTGCGCAACGAGATGTGCAAGACGGAGCACTCCGACATCCGCGAGCACCTGGAGAACTGCCCGTCGTGCCGTGACGAGGCGCTCGTCGCGCGTACGCTCACGGAGGTCGTCGCACGCGCGTGCAAGGAGACCGCGCCCGAGGAACTGCGCCGCCAGGTCCTGGAGCGCCTGCGGCTCGCGCAGGCCGCCGCGCACTGACGTCCCCTCCCGCGCCCACGGCCCACCCCCGTCCCGGCCCGCGCGAAACACGTGCTCTCATCGAGGGCACGTGGTTTATCACGTGTTCTCGCGCAGAGCACGTGCTTCGGCGAGGAGACGGACCGGGCGGGGCGGCCGTCGGGAGAGGTGGGTAGGGTCGGCATATGGCCGATCTCCCTGACGCCCGCACCCTTCCGCTCGACGAGGCCTCGCGCGCCGCGCTGGCCGAACGCGGCCTGGAGTACCGCCTGCTCAGGTCGCACGACGGGGACGCGATCGACGCCCACTCGAGCGCCTGGATGCGCGGATTCGCGGCACCGGAAGCGGAGGAGGAGCACCTCCGCGATGTGCGGGAGACGATGGCCGGGCGCCGCCTCATCGGCGTCTACGACGCGCGCGGGGCGCAGGCCCACTGGCCGGTCGCGACGGTCAGCTCGTGGATCACGCCCGTGACGATTCCGGGCGGCGAGTTGCCGATGTGGGCGATCAGCACCGTCACGGTCGCCGCGACCCACCGGCGTCGCGGCATCGCGAGGGCGCTGCTGGAGGCGGAACTGCGCGACGCGCACGCGGCAGGCGTCCCGATCGCGGGGCTGACGGCCAGTGAGGCCACGATCTACGGCCGCTACGGCTTCGCGCCGGCCACCCAGGCGGCCACGTGGAAGGTGGACACGCGCCGCGTCCGCTGGGCCGGACCTGAGGCTCCGGGGCGGATCGAGTACATCGATCGGGAGGCCGCGGCCGCGCTCATGGGCGAGCTGCACGAGCGCACGCGCCTGCAGCGGCTGGGGGAGGTGCCCGGCTGGCCGCGGCGGTGGCTGGGGCACCTCGGGCTCGTCGAGAAGAAGGATCGCGCGGTGCGCGCGGTTCGCTACCTCGACGCCGCGGGGGAGCCCCGGGGTGTCCTGGCGTACAAGATCGACGAGGACCACGAAGAGGCGGACGCCGACCTGACGATCCGCTTCCTCGTCGCGGACGGCGACGAGGCGGTCGCGGCGCTGTGGCGCTTCGCGATCGAGCACGATCTGGTCGGCACGGTCACCGCCCCGGACCGCCCGGTGGACGAGCCGCTGCCGTGGCTCGTGTCCGACCCGCGCGTGCCGACATCGTCGCTCACCGACCACGGCTGGCTGCGCATCGTCGACGTGCCCGCCGTGCTGGAAGCGCGCGCGTACGCCGGCCCGGTCGACCTGGTGCTGCGGGTCGCCGATCCGCTCGGCTACGCCGACGGCGCCTGGCGCGTCGAGATCGCCGACGGCCGCGCCACCGTGACCGAGGCGGCCGGAGCGGGCGCCGACGTGGAGCTGACCGTGCAGGAGCTCTCCGCCGCCTACCTCGGCGGCGTCTCGCTCGCCGTGCTGCGGGCGGCGGGCCGCGTGCGCGGGTCGGACGCCGCGATCGCGGCGCTCGACCTCGCGCTGCGCGTGCCCCGCGCCCCGTTCCTCAGCATCGTGTACTGAGCCCGCACGGCCGCGTGCCCAAAGCACGTGCTCTCACCGAGCGCACGCGGTTATCCACGTGTCCTCGCGCAGAGCACGTGCTTTGGCAACATGCGTCAGGACAACGCGCGCTTCATGAGGTCGGCGTGCTCGCTCGCGTGCACCTTCGACGAGCCCGTGGCGGGCGACGCCGAGGCGGTGCGCGCCACGACGCGGATGCCGCGGCCGTTCAGGTGGCCGGCGACCTCGAGCGCGATGAACGGCCACGCGCCCTGGTTCTCCGGCTCCTCCTGCACCCACACGAGCTCCGCGCCCGGGTACGTCTCGAGGATCGCGTTCAGCTCCTCGACCGGGGCGGGGTAGAACTGCTCGACACGGACGAGCGCGATCTCCGGGTTCGGCCGCTTGTCGAGCTCGCCGCGCAGATCCCAGTGGATCTTGCCCGAGTGCAGGAGCACCTTCTTCACGGCGCCCTTGTCGATGCCGCGGTTGTCGTCCAGCACCGGCTGGAACCGGCCCGACGTGAAGTCCTCGACCTCGCTCGTCGCGCCGCGCAGGCGCAGCATCGCCTTCGGCGTGAACACCACCAGCGGACGCCGCGGGCGCGAGTAGGCCTGCCGGCGCAGCAGGTGGAAGTACGACGCGGGCGTCGACGGGCGCGCCACGGTCATGTTGTCCTGCGCGCACAGCTGCAGGAAGCGCTCGATGCGCGCCGACGAGTGGTCGGGACCCTGGCCCTCGTAACCGTGCGGCAGCAGCAGCACGACGCTCGACTGCTGGCCCCACTTCTGCTCGGCCGAGGAGATGAACTCGTCGATGATCGACTGGGCGCCGTTGACGAAGTCGCCGAACTGCGCCTCCCACAGCACGAGCGCGTCGGGGTTCTCGACGGAGTAGCCGTACTCGAAGCCCAGCGCCGCGTACTCGCTGAGCAGCGAGTCGTACACCCAGAACCGGCCCTGGTTCTCGCCCAGGTTGAGCAGCGGCAGCCACTCCTGGCCGTTGACGCGGTCGTGCAGCACGGCGTGGCGCTGCACGAACGTGCCGCGGCGCGAGTCCTGACCTGCCAGGCGCACGGCCGTGCCCTCGAGCAGCAGCGACCCGAAGGCCAGCAGCTCGCCGAAGCCCCAGTCGATCTGCCCGTTGCGGCTCATCTGCACGCGCTTGTCGAGCAGCTGCTGCAGCTTCGGGTGCACCGTGAAGCCGTTGGGCTTGTTCGCGTGCGCGTCGCCCACCTGGTGGATCACCTCGACGGCCACGCCGGTCGTCTCGGGCTCACCGACGACCTCGTCCTCGGCCGCGCCCGGGTCCACGACGGGGTTGGAGCCGGTCTCGGCCGCGTGCGTCTCGGCGAAGGCGACCTCGAGACGCTCCTGGAAGTCGCGCTTGGCCTGCTCGTACTCCTCCTCGGTGATGTCGCCGCGTCCCACGAGCGCCTCGGTGTACAGGCGTCGGGTCGAGCGCTTCGCCTCGATGAGGTTCGTCATGAGCGGCTGCGTCATCGACGGGTCGTCGCCCTCGTTGTGGCCGCGGCGGCGGTAGCAGACGAGGTCGATCACGACGTCGCGGTGGAAGCGCTGGCGGTACTCGAACGCGAGCTCCGCGACGCGCACGACGGCCTCCGGGTCGTCGCCGTTCACGTGGAAGATCGGCGCCTGGATCGTCTTGGCGACGTCGCTCGCGTACACCGAGCTGCGCGCGTCCTGCGGAAGGGTCGTGAAGCCGACCTGGTTGTTGACGATGACGTGCACCGTTCCGCCCGTGCGGTAGCCGCGCAGCTGCGACATCTGCAGGGTCTCGAAGACCACGCCCTGGCCCGCGAAGGCCGCGTCGCCGTGCACGAGGATCGGCAGCCACGAGAACGTCCCGACCGGCCGGCGGTCCTGCTTGGCGCGCACGATGCCCTCGAGCACGCCGTCGACCGTCTCGAGGTGTGACGGGTTGGCCGCGAGGTAGACGGCGAGCTCCTCGCCGTTCTCGCCGACGTACGTGCCCTCGGTGCCGAGGTGGTACTTGACGTCGCCCGAGCCGCGCTTGTTGCCGGGGAGCGCGCCCTCGAACTCCTGGAACACCTCGCCGTACGTCTTGCCGGCGATGTTCGTGAGCACGTTGAGGCGCCCGCGGTGCGCCATGCCGATCGCGGCGCCCTCCAGCCCGGCTCCCGCCGCGCCCTGCAGGACGCGGTCGAGGAGCGGGATGAGCGACTCGCCGCCCTCGAGCGAGAAGCGCTTCTGGCCGACGTACTTGGTCTGCAGGAAGGTCTCGAACGCCTCGGCCTCGTTGAGCTTGCGCAGGATGCGCAGCTGGTCGTTGTGCTCGGGCTTGGTGTACTTGACCTCCAGCTTGCGCTGGAACCACTCGCGCTGCTCGTGGTCCTGGATGTGCATGTACTCGAAGCCCGTGGTGCGGCAGTACGAGTCGCGCAGGACGCCGAGCACCTCGCGCAGCTTCATGGCGCGCTTGCCGCCGAAGCCGTCGACGACGAACTCGCGCTCGAGATCCCAGAAGGTCAGGCCGTGCGACTCGATCTCGAGGTCGTGGTGAACGCGCTGGACGTACTCGAGCGGGTCCACATCGGCCATGAGGTGGCCGCGCACGCGGTACGCGTTGATGAGCTCCTGCACGCGGGCGGTCTTGTCGACGCGCTCAGAGACGTCGATCGCGACGTCGTTGTTCCACGCGATCGGCGCGTACGGGATGCGCAGGGCGGCGAAGATGCCCTCGTAGAAGCCGCGCTGCCCGATCAGCAGCTCGTGCACCTTCTTGAGGAACTCGCCGGACCCTGCGCCCTGGATCACGCGGTGGTCGTACGTGCTCGTCAGCGTGATCGTCTTGCCGATCGCGAGCTCGTTGAGCGTCTTCTGGCTCGCGCCCTGGAACTCGGCCGGGTACTCGAGGGCGCCGGCGCCGATGATGCAGCCCTGGCCCTTCATGAGGCGCGGCACGGAGTGGACCGTGCCGATGCCGCCCGGGTTGGTGAGCGAGATCGTCGTGCCCGCGAAGTCGGAGGCGGTCAGCTTGTTCGCGCGTGCCCGCTTGACGAGGTCCTCGTACGCCGCGAGGAACTCGGTGAAGGAGAGCGTGTCGGCGTTCTTGATGCTCGGCACGAGGAGCGCGCGCGAGCCGTCGGGCTTGGGGAGGTCGATCGCGATGCCGAGGTTGACGTGCGCGGGGGCCACGACCGACGGCTTGTCGTCGATCTCGGCGTAGAACACGTTCTGGCTCGGGAACTCCTTGAGCGCCTGCACCAGCGCCCAGCCGATGAGGTGCGTGAAGCTCACCTTGCCGCCGCGGGTGCGCGACATGTGGTTGTTGATGACGATCCGGTTGTCGATCATCAGCTTCGCGGGGATCGTGCGCACGCTCGTCGCGGTCGGGACCGTGAGCGACTCGTCCATGTTCCGGGCGAGCGTCTTCGGCATGCCCTTGAGGACGGTCACCACGTCCTCGTCGGCCTTCTCCTCGGAAGCGGACTTGGCGCCGGAGTCGTCCTTCTTCTCCGGGGCGTCGGCCGGGATCGGGGCGGGGGTCGCGGGCTTGGCGGTCGTGCGGGCCACCGGCTGCTGGCCGATCACGGGCACGGGGGCCGTCGGCGGGTGGGCGGTCTGGGCGGCCGAACTCCCCGATCCGGACGGGCTGGTCACCCCGGCAGGGTCGTACGCCTCCAGAATCGGCCACCACTCCTTGTCCACCGAGTTCCTGTCGGCCTTGAACTGCTGGTAGAGCTCGTCCACGAGCCACTGATTGGCCCCGAACTCTCCCTCGCTCGAAGACCCGATGCCCGTTACCTGGCTCGACACGGCCGAATCGCCTTCTTTCATCGGTGAGAATCCGTCCGTACGCACAGCTGCTGTGCGTGACGCGTACGCCTGAAAAGCCTAGCCCAGATCGTCCCGCGGCCGTCGCCCCCCGGAGCGATGGTGAGCGCGCTCTCAGCCTGTCCGGGAGCCTGTACGCGGCCCAGGGCGCAGACAGGTGGGAATCCGCCGCGGAGGCGCCGCCCGCGGGCGCGACACGCCCGCGCGCCCGTAAGATGCTGTCACTATGGACGACCCTCCCAGTTGTAGTAGCTCGCCCCACAGCACAGCGATCACGATGACCGCCTCCCCCGCGAGCGGGGGTGGAATCGGATGGATCTGATCCTGCTGGGCGTGGGGCTGCTTCTGACCATCGGGACGGGGCTGTTCGTCGCGAGCGAGTTCGCCCTCGTCAACCTGGACCGGGCCGACCTGGAGGCGCGGCAGGCGCGCGGCGAGTCGCGGCTGTCGCTGACGATCTCGGCGCTGCGCCACACCTCGACGCACCTGTCGAGCGCGCAGCTGGGCATCACGCTCACGACGCTGCTGACGGGCTACACGATGGAGCCGGCGTTCTCGCGCATGCTCTCTCCCGTGCTGCTCGGCTGGGGGCTCGCGGAAGCCGCGGTCTCGCCCATCGCGACGATCATCGGGATCGCGGTCGCGACGATCCTGTCGATGATCCTCGGCGAGCTCGTGCCCAAGAACTTCGCCCTCGCGCTGCCGCTCGCGACCGCAAAGGTGGTCGCGCCGTTCCAGCTCGCCTTCACGGCCGTGTTCCGCCCCGCGATCGCCCTGCTCAACGGCAGCGCCAACAAGGTCCTGCTGGCCGTGGGCATCGAGCCCAAGGAAGAACTGTCGGGCGCGCGCACCGCGGAGGAGCTGTCGTCGCTCGTGCGCCGCTCGGCGATGGCCGGCGTGCTCGAGGCCGACACCGCGACCCTGCTCGACCGCAGCCTCACGTTCGCCCGGCTCACCGCGGCCGATGTCATGACCCCGCGCCCGCGCGTGCACGCGGTGGCGGCCGGCGATTCGGCCGACGAGGTGATCCAGCTGGCCCGCCAGACCGGGCACAGCCGGTTCCCGGTGTTCGACGACTCGATGGACGACATCGTGGGGATCGTGCACCTCAAGGCGGCCGTGGCCGTGCCGCGCGAGCGTAGGGCGGACGTGCCGGCGGCGGCGCTCGCGACCGAGCCGCTGCGGGTCCCCGAGACGGTCCATCTCGACGCGCTCGTCTCCGAGCTCCGCTCGCGCGGCTACCAGATGGCCGTCGTGGTGGACGAGTACGGCGGGACGGCGGGCGTCGTGACGCTCGAGGATCTCGTGGAGGAGATCGTCGGCGAGGTGTCTGACGAGCACGACCGCCGACTCGCCGGCGTCGTGCGGCACCGCGACTCGCTCACGTTCCCCGGGCAGCTGCGGCCCGACGAGCTGCGCGACCGGGCCGAGGTCGAGGTGCCCGAGGCCGACGCGTACGACACGGTCGGCGGTTTCATCATGAGCGTGCTGGAGCGCATCCCCGTCGTGGGCGACACCGTGCGCGTCGACGACGGGACCCTGACCGTCGAGCGTATGGACGGGCGGCGCGTCGACCGCGTGCGGTTCACCCCCGATCCGCTGCCGAGCGAGGGGATCGAGGACCTCCCCGTGCCCTCGATGCATGCGAGCGGAGGAGACCGATGAGCGACTGGGCCGGACTCGCCTGGCTGGTGGTGCTGCTGGTCGGCAACGCGTTCTTCGTCGGCGCCGAGTTCGCCGTCATCTCGGCGCGACGCTCGCAGATCGAGCCGCTCGCCGACCGCGGATCACGCGCGGCCAAGACCGCGCTGTACGCGATGGAGCACGCGACGCTCATGCTCGCGACGTCGCAGCTGGGCATCACGATCTGTTCGCTGCTGATCCTGAACGTCTCGGAGCCCGCGATCCATCACCTGCTCGCGGTGCCGCTGGGGCTCACGGGCCTGCCGACCGCGCTCGTCGACACTGTGGGATTCATCATCGCGCTGGTCCTGGTGTCGTACCTGCACGTCGTGTTCGGCGAGATGGTGGCCAAGAACATCGCGTTCTCGGTGCCGGACCGGGCGGTGCTGATCCTCGCGACTCCGCTCGTATGGGTGTCGAAGCTCTTCCACCCCGTCATCTGGGTGCTCAACTGGGTCGCGAACGGCGTGCTGCGCCTGTGCGGCGTGGAGCCGAAGGACGAGGCGACGTCGACGTACACGCTGGACGAGGTCGGCACCATCGTCGCGCAGTCGCGTCGGGAGGGGCTGCTCGACGACCTGTCGGGGGCCGTCGCGGCCGCCGTGGAATTCACGGACAAGAAGGCCAAGGACATCGCCGTGCCGCTGGACGACATCGTCGCGCTGCCGGAGACGACCACGCCCGACGAGATCGAGCGCGCCGTGGCCAAGCACGGCTACTCGCGCTACGTGATCGTCGACGATGAGGGCGAGCCCGTCGGATACGTGCACCTGAAGGACGTCCTGCGCGCCGCGGACGGTCCGGACGAGAGCGCCACCGTGTCGCGTCCGATCCCCGCCAAGCGCATCCACCACATGGTGCCGGTGCAGGAATCGACCGATCTGGAGGACGCGCTCGCGCTCATGCGCCGTGCCGGCCGTCACCTCGCGCGCGTGCGCAACGCACAGGGGGAGACCACCGCGGTGCTGTTCCTGGAGGACATCCTCGAGGAGCTGATCGGCGAGGTCCACGACGCCACCCGCCGCGGCCGCTGACGGGGCGGACCTCGGTTCCGACTGGCTGCGCGGGCTCAACGAGCGGGGAGGGGGCTCAGCCGGGGCGGTGGGCGCGGACGTACTGCGGGGGCCAGAGCGCTTCGGCCGGTTCGCCGAGCTCGGTCGCGGCGCGCAGGCCGAAGTGCGGGTCGCGCAGCCACTCGCGCGCCGCGAAGATCGCATCGGCGGCGCCGTCCTGCAGGATCCGCTCCGCCTGTGCGCCGGAGGTGATGATCCCCACCGCCGCGACGGGGGCGCCCGACAGCTCCCGCACGCGGGCGGCGTAGGGGACCTGGTATCCCGGGCCGATCGTGAGCTGCTGGTGCGCCACCAGTCCCGCGCTCGACACGTCGATGAGGTCGGCGCCCGCCGCGATCGCCCACCGCGCGGCCTCGGCGACGTCCTCGGGCTCGAGGCCGCCGGGGGCCGCGTCCGACGCCGAGAAGCGCACGAGCACGGGCACCGCGTCGCCCACCTCGGCACGCACCGCGCGGACGACGTCCACGGTCAGGCGGGCCCGGTTCTCCAGCGAACCGCCCCACGCATCGGTGCGCCGGTTGCTCAGGGGCGAGAGGAACTCGTGCAGCAGGTAGCCGTGCGCCGCGTGCACCTCGAGCACGTCGAAGCCGGCGTCCACCGCGCGCCGGGCCGCGGCCGCGAACGCCGCGACGACGTCCGCGATCCCGGCCTCGTCGAGCGCGCGCGGTTCGGCGAAGCCCTCGTAGGCCACGGCCGACGGCGCGACCGACTGCCAGCCGCCCTGCTCGGCTGGCACGGTGCCGCTCGCGTCCGCGAACGGCCACCACGTCGACGCCTTCCGGCCGGCGTGGGCCAGCTGCACGCCGACCGCGGCCCCTCGCGCATGGACCGCCTCCACGATCGGCCGCCACGCGTCGCGCTGCGCGTCGTTCCAGAGCCCCGTGTCGCGCGGCGAGATCCGACCCTCGGGCACGACCGCGGTCGCCTCGGCGACGATCAGGCCCGCGCCGCCGGAGGCGAACTGCGCCAGGTGCACGTGGTGCCAGTCGTTCGGGACGCCCTCCTCGGCGCTGTACTGGCACATGGGGGCCACCCACAGCCGGTTGCGGAACGTCGTCTCGCGCAGGCGCAGGGGGCTGAACAGCAGGCTCATGGAGCTCCGATCCGGCTCGCCACGCGCCGTCCGGCGCGTGGGTATCGTGTGGGCATGGCAAGCGGCGACCATCGGGCGCAGCCTCCGGAGTGGACGGCGGCTGATGCCGCGCGCATCCTCCGGGTGCCGACCGACGCCTCCCACAAGTATTCCCGCGGAGTGGCCGGCCTGCGCACCGGGTCCGTCTCCTACCCCGGGGCGGCGGTGCTCAGCGTCGAGGGCGCCGCGCGCGCCGGCGCGGGCATGGTGCGGTGGCTGGGGCCCGTCGAGGTCGCGCGCCTCGTGCTGCAGCGGCGTCCCGAGGTCGTCACGACCCCCGGACGCGTCGACGCGTGGGTGATCGGATCGGGCACCGACCCCGGGAACCGGGAGCCCGGCGAGACCCTCCGGTTGCGGGAGATCCTCGCCGGTTCCCACCCGGTGGTGGTCGACGCCGGCGCGCTCGACGTGCTGGACGGTGCCAGTGCGCCGTTCGTGGCCACGCCGCACGCGGGGGAGTTCGCCCGCCTGCGGGAGCGCCTCGGGCTCCCGCAGGCGTCGGGCGAGGCGGGTGCCGCGGCGGCCGTCCGGGAGACCGCGGCCGCGCTGGGCGGCGTCGTGCTCCTCAAGGGCTCCGAGACGATCGTCGCCGCCCCGTCCGGCTGGGCGACGGTCGTCCGCTCCGGCACCCCCTGGCTGGCGACCGCCGGCACGGGCGACGTGCTGGCCGGCGCGCTCGGGGCGCTCGCCGCCGCGGCGGCGGCCGAAGGACCCGCGGGCGTGGGCGTGGAGCAGCTGGCGCCCCTCGCCGCGACCGCCGCGTGGGTGCACGGCGTGGCGGGACGTCTGGCCGCCGGGATCGCCGCCACGGGGATCCCCGCCGCCGGAAGCTCCGCCGCGGCAGGGCCCGCCGGGGGAGGGCCCGTCGCGGCAGGCCCCACCGGAGGAGGACGCCCCATCACCGCTCTCGACGTGGCCGAGCGCCTCCCCGAGGCCTGGGCGATCGCGTTCGCGGAGCGTGCGTAGCGTGCCGCGGCCCTCGCACCGCCTCGCGCTGTGGGCGTGCTTCATCATCGTGCACGCGTGGGTGGCGTGGTTGGGGTGGGTGCTGCCCAACCAGCCGATGGGCGATGTCTACCTCGTGTACGAGCCCTGGTCCCGCGCCGCGCTCGCCGGGGATGGCATCGTCGGGGTCACCGAGACGTGGGTGTATCCGCACCTCGCGCTCGCCCCCATGGCGCTCGCGCACGCTCTGGCATGGGTCGGCGGCTACACCGTCGGGTGGGCGCTGCTGGTCACGGCGTGCGACGCCGTCGCGTTCGGGATGCTGCTGGGCACGGCGGGCTCGCGTTCGCGGCGGCTCGCGGCCTGGTTCTGGCTCGCCTTCAGCGCCGCGCTCGGCCCCGTGGGCATGTATCGTCTCGACGCGATCACCGTGCCGCTCGCCGTCGCAGGCCTGGTGTGGCTCGCGCGGCGACCGCTCGTGGGCGCGGCCCTGCTCGCGGCCGGGGCGTGGATCAAGGTGTGGCCGGCGGCCCTGCTCGCCGCCGCCTTCGTCGCGCTGCGGCGACGCGCCGACGTCGTCACGGGAGCCATCGTCGTCACGGCCCTCACCGTGGGCGTGATCATCCTGTCCGGCGGAGCCGCCCACCTGCTGGGATTCGTGACGGCGCAGACCGGCCGCGGCCTGCAGATCGAGGCTCCGGTCAGCACGCCGTATCTCTGGGGTGCCGCCGCGAGGGCAGAGGGATGGTGGCTCTTCTACGACCGCGACATCCTGACGTTCCAGGTCACGGGCCCGCACGTCGACGCCGTCATCGCGGTCATGACGCCCGTTCTCGCGCTCGCCGCAGCGTCGATCGCGGCGCTGGGCTGGCACAAGGCCGCGCGCGGCGCCTCCATCGTGCGGCTGCTGCCACCCCTGTCGCTCGCGCTGGTCACGGCGCTCATCGTGTTCAACAAGGTCGGCTCGCCGCAGTTCCACGTCTGGCTCATCCCGCCGCTGGTGCTGTGGCTCGTGCTCGATCGCCGCCGTGCGTTTCCGCTCGCGGTTCTGGCGCTCGTCGCGGCCCTCCTGACGCAGCTCGTGTATCCCGTCCTGTACGGACACCTGCTCGCGGCGGCGCCGACCGCGGTGGCGGTGCTCACCGTGCGCAACGCCACGCTGATCGCGCTGCTGGCGTGGTCCGTCCTGCGTCTCGTCCGCGTCCCCGTCCGCACGGTGCGCGACGCGCCGGCCGTCGTCGTCTGAAACCCCTATCGAGAGGAACCGCCATGCTCGTCGCCTTCTCCGTCGCCCCCTCCGGATCGCCCCGGTCCGGCTCCGAGCCGGCCGACGCGTCGGTCCACGACGCGGTCGCCGCCGCGGTGCGCGTCGTGCGCGCGTCCGGCCTGCCGCACCGCACGACCTCGATGTTCACCGAGATCGAGGGCGAGACGTGGGACGAGGTGATGGACGTCGTCAAACGCGCGACCGAGGCCGTGATGCCCTTCGGCTCGCGCGTCTCGCTCGTGCTGAAGGCGGACATCCGACCCGGCTACTCGGGCGAACTCGACGGCAAGATCGAGCGCCTGGAGCGCGCGATCGAGGAGAGCGCGGCCGACTAGCCGGACCCGCCCGGGATCAGCCGGTCAGGACCACGAGCTCCCGGGTCGCGCGGGTCATCGAGACGTAGCGGTCGACGGCTCCGGCGATCCCGTCGTCCCACCGTTCCGGCGTCACGAGCACGACGAGGTCGAACTCGAGTCCCTTCGCGTCCACCGGCGAGAGCGAGCGGACGCGCTCCGAGCCGAGGAAGGACGGATCCCCGATCACGCACGCGACGCCCTCCTCGTGCGTGCTCCGCCACGCGGACAGGATGTCGTCGCGGTCGCGGACCCGGCCGTAGCGGACCGGGATCCCGGTGCTGCGGATCGACGTGGGCACGTTCGCGTCCGGAAGCGCGGCCCGGATGACGGGCTCGGCCTCGGCCATGATCTCCCGGGGCGTGCGGTAGTTGACGGTCAGCGCCGTCATCGTCGCGGCACGCAGGCCGACGCGGGCCAGCCGATCCGGCCAGGTCTCCGGGAAGCCGCGACGCGCCTGCGCACGATCGCCGACCACGGTGAAGCTGCGGGACGGATTCCGGCGCAGCAGCATCTGCCATTCCGCGTCGGTGAGTTCCTGCGCCTCGTCGACGACGATGTGCGCGAAGGGCCCGACCAGGGCCTCGT
Source organism: Microbacterium album (assembly GCF_014643695.1). Lineage (GTDB taxonomy): Bacteria > Actinomycetota > Actinomycetes > Actinomycetales > Microbacteriaceae > Microbacterium > Microbacterium album. Next base: position 42,801 of record NZ_BMJY01000012.1, read on the forward strand.
CGCGCGGACGCGGTTCGGCCTCGACCGCGAGCGTGCTGCGCAGGTCCTGACCGCGCAGCATCGACATGACGCGCATGTCGGAGTCGTCCGACGCGATCAGGTCGGCGACGACGTCGCTCATCAGCGCCCGTTCCGCGGCCGCCTTGACCTCCGCTCGCCGGCGTCGGAGGGACGCGTCCGGGTCGCCGACGCGCAGCCGAGCCGCGTCGAGGAGCGGCAGATCCGCCCGCGTCCACGGCGCATCCGCGGACCGTTGCAGGGCGTCCGCCTCGTCGTCCGAGAGCCATGGCGCACAGCGCTTCAGCCACGACCGTTCGGACCACAGCGCCCGCACGAGCCCGACGGGATCGAGCAGCGGCCACGCCCTGTCGAACGCCGCACGCAGCTGCTCGCTGTCGGCGAGAGCATGCCGCACGGCCTCGCCGTCGTCCGCGGCGGAGAGGCCGTAGGCGTCGAACTGATCCCCCGCCTCCCGATGGGATCGCTCCTCAGCGCAACGCTCGTCGTCCCACGCCGTCGTCCCGGCATCGCCCCAGCCCTCGTCGCCCCAGCGGTCATCGGGCGTGGAGTCGTCCCCTTCCGCGCCGCCCCGGTCGTCGCCGTTCGACGGCGGAGCGGCGACGCGCTCGGCGAGCGCCGCCAGCAGCGCGTCCCACGCCTGCGCGCGCGCCTCGTTGTGCGTCGCCGCGGGGTCGACGGCGCCGAACGCCTCCTCCCAGTCGGCCGCGCCGACCCGGATCCGGCCCCAGGCGGCGTCCACGAGGACGTCGCGTGCGGGCGGGTTCTCCCGCAGTCTCACCGCCCGGTCCACCGCCTCGAGCATGTGCGCCGACGCCTTGATCCGCGCGACCTCCGGGTCGTCCTCCTCGACCGCCGCGGCGCCCTCGAGCACGAGGTCGCGGATGGTGGTCACCTGCACGCCGTCCTCGCCGAGCCCGGGCAGGATGTCCGCAACGTAGTCGGTGTAGGCAGGCGACGGACCTACGAACAGCACTCCGCCGCGACCTTCCCGCAGGCGGGGATCCGCGTAGAGCAGATAGGCCGCGCGATGCAGCGCCACCACGGTCTTGCCCGTGCCCGGCCCGCCGTCCACGACGAGCGCGCCGGTCGACCCGGCGCGGATGATCGGGTCCTGATCCGCCTGGATCGTGCCCAGCACGTCGCGCATGCGGGGCGAGCGGGTCGCACCGAGGCTCGCGATGAACGCCGACTGGTCGTCGAGAGCCGCACCGCCTTCCGCCGCGATCCGGGCGAGCCCCTCGGGAGTGAAGGCCTCGTCCCAGTAGTCGGTGATGCGGCCGTGCGCCCAGCGGTACCGGCGACGGGTGATCAGGCCCATGGGGGCGGCGTGCGTCGCGCCGAAGAACGGCTCTGCCGCGGGGGCGCGCCAGTCGATCAGCAGGGGATCGCCCGCCTCGTCCGCGAGCGCGAGACGTCCGATGTAGAGGGTGCCCTGAGCGCCCACGATGCGGCCGAGGCAGAGATCCAGGCCGAAGCGTCGCAGCACGCGCAGCCGGGCGGTGAGGCGATGGATCTCGAGGTCGCGGTCGAGCGCGGCCTGCCCGCCGCTCGCCGGCGCGCGGCGCTGCCGCTCGAGACGCGCCTCCAGGTCGGCGATCTGCCGCGCCAGGCTCTCGCCGATCCGCGCGAAGTGCGCCGCATCGGCGGCGATGAGCGCGGGATCGGCCTTGGCGGGATGCGCGTCCAGCAGGAAGGGGTGGGTGTTCACGGGCGGGCTCCAGGGGTGAGGGGAACGCGCCATTCTGCCCCCTGACCGGGGCCTTGCGGCAAGGCCCCACCCCCCGCGTATCCTGGAAGTGCAGCGACACGGCGGCGCGCTCACCTCGGGAGCGCGGCGGCCCGGCGGAGATCGTCGGCGAGGTGACTCCGTTCGCGGGCGGCGGTGTCGGCGGCAGCGCGTAGGCTGAGCACATGAGCTCCTCGACCCTGTCGAGGGGTGCGGCGAAGTGGGCGCTCCTCTCGCTCGCCATCGGTTCGTTCGGCATCGGCATGACCGAGTTCGTGTCGATGGGCCTGTTGCCCGGTATCGCCGCGGATCTCCTGCCCGCCGCCTGGGCGTCCAGCCGTGAGCAGGCGGTCGCGCAGGCGGGGCTGCTCATCAGCGTGTACGCGCTGGGCGTGGTCATCGGCGCGCCCCTCATCGCCGGCTATGCGGCGCGCTTCGCCCGGCAGCGCGCCCTCATCGTCCTGGCCTCGGGCCTGCTGGTCGGGAACGTGCTGACGGTGCTCGCGCCGACGTTCGAGACCGTCGCGGCGGCGCGGTTCCTGGCCGGTCTGCCCCACGGGGCCTACTTCGGCATCGCCGCGCTCGTGGCGGCGGACCTGCTCGGACCGGGGCTGCGGGGTCAGGGCGTCGCAGTCGTCATGAGCGGTCTCACGGTCGCGAACGTCGTCGGCGTGCCGCTCGGCACCTGGCTCGGGCAGCTCGCCGGCTGGCGCGTCGCCTACGCGGTCGTCGTGGGCGTGTTCGTGCTCGCCGCGCTGCTGATCGCGCTCGTCGTGCCCGCCATGCCGGGCGACAGATCCCGCTCGTTGCGGCACGAGCTCGGCGTGTTCCGCATCGGCCAGGTCTGGCTGGCGTTCGCCATGGGAGCCATCGGCTTCGGCGCGTTCTTCGCCATCTACAGCTACATCGCGCCCCTGATGACCGAGGTGGCCGGGGCACCGGAGTGGGCCGTTCCGCTGGCGCTCGTCGCGGCGGGGCTCGGCATGACCGTGGGGAACGTGCTGGGCGGCATCCTCGCGGATCGCAATCTCGCGCGCGCTCTCGTCGTGGCGTTCGTGCTGCTCGCGGCGGGTGCCGCCGTCGTGGGCGTCGCCGCCGCCACTCCCGTGACGCTCGTGGCGTCGATGCTGCTGTTCGGCGCGATCAGCGCCCTCGCCAGCCCCGCTGTTCAGACGCGGCTCATGGACGTGTCGGGGGACCGCCCGACGATCGCGGCCTCGCTCAACCACTCGGGCATGAACGTCGGCAACAGTCTCGGGGCCGCGCTGGGCGGCGGGGTCATCGCGCTCGGGTGGGGCTACGTCGCTCCCGCGTGGCTCGGCGTCGCGCTGGCCCTCGCCGGCGTCGGGATCGTGCTGTTCAGCCTGGCGCGCGAGCGCCGCGCGGTCGCTGTGACGGCCTGACGGGCGCCGGCGCCCGCCACGTCGGGTCGGGGCTCCGCCGCCGCGCGATCAGGCGTCGAGCAGGCGGCGCAGGTGGGCGCCGACCGCGGCCGTCTCGATGAGGAAGCCGTCGTGGCCGAAGTCGCTCGAGATGACGGCGGCCTGGTCCCCGTCGATCGACGTCCGGATGCCGGCGGCGATGCGGTGCTGCCCGTCCAGCGGGAAGAGCCGATCCGAGTCGATGCCGAGCACGAGGGTCTTGGCCGTGACGCGCGCGAGCGCCGCTTCGACGCCGCCGCGCTCGCGGCCCACGTCGTGCGAGTCCATGGCCTCGACGAGGCGGATGTAGCTGTTGGCGTCGAAGCGCCGCGTGAACTTGTTGCCGTGGAAGTCGAGGTACGACTCGACGGCGAACCGGCCGCCGTGTCCGAGCGGGCTCACGCCGGACTGCCACGACCGCTGGAAGCGCTGGTTCAGCTCCGTCGGGCTGCGGTAGTTGAGCAGAGCCATGCGCCGCGCGAGCGCGAGGCCCCGGTGGGGACCTTCGCCGTCCGGCGCGTTGTAGTACTCGCCGCCGCGGAAGCGCGGGTCGATCGCGATCGCCTCCAGCTGCACGGAGTTGAGGGCGATCTGATCCGCCGTGTTGACGGGGGGTGCGGACAGCACGGCGAGCCGCGCGAGGCGGTCAGGGAAGCCGACGCCCCACTCGAGCGCGTGCATGCCGCCCATCGACCCGCCGACGACGGCCGCCCACACGTCGATGCCGAGCGCGTCGGCCAGGCGCACCTGCGCGGCGACCTGGTCGCGGATTGTCAGGTACGGGAAACGCGAGGCCCACTCCTCGCCGTCCGGATGCACGCTCGCGGGTCCCGTGGATCCCTGGCAGCCGCCCAGCATGTTGGGCGCCACGACGAACCAGCGGTCGGTGTCGATCGACGCTCCGGGGCCGACGACGTCGTCCCACCACCCGACCGTCGGATGCCCGGGGCCCGCCGGGCCGCGCACGTGGCTGTCACCGGTCAGCGCGTGCAGGATCAGCACCGCGTTGTCGCGTGCGGCGTTGAGCTCGCCCCATGTCTCGTAGGCGAGACGGAAGGACGGCAGGACACCGCCGCCCTCGAGCCGCAGCTCGCCGAACGCGGCGAACCGGCGCGCTCCGGCGGGATCGCCGTCGCGCCACGCCCCCGAGGCGGGCGGGCGACCGACCATGGACCGGGCGTCGGCCTCCGTCACGAGGGACGACGGCACGGTGTCCTCGGAGATCTGCCAGTCCATGCGCTTCATTCTGCCGTGCCGGCCGAGGCGGCCCCGCCAGTGTTACGCGGCGACAATACGACTCCGCGCCGGGAATGCGTGGGTTACACGCATTCCCGGCGCGGGGAGGGATTGTGGCGGGTTCAGGCGCGCGCGGCGGCGGATGCCTCGCGGGCGGCGACGAGCGCCTGCTCGAGGTCGGCGATGAGGTCGTCGACGTTCTCGAGGCCGACCGACAGGCGCACCAGGCCCGGCGTCACGCCCGCCGTGAGCTGCTGCTCGGGCGTCAGCTGCGAGTGCGTCGTGGAGGCGGGGTGGATGACGAGCGAGCGGACGTCGCCGATGTTGGCCAGGTGGCTGAACAGCTTCAGCGCGTCGACGAACGCGCGGCCCGCGTCGACGCCGCCCTTGAGCTCGAACGACAGCACGGCGCCGACGCCCTTGGGCGCGTAGCGGTTGGCCGTCGCGTACCAGGGCGACGTGGGCAGACCCGAGTAGTTCACCGAGGCGACGTCCGGGTGCCGCTCGAGCCACTCCGCCACCTGCTGGGCGTTGTGGACGTGGCGCTCGACGCGCAGCGACAGCGTCTCGATGCCCTGGATGAGCTGCCACGCGCTCTGCGGCGAGATCGATGCGCCCAGGTCGCGCAGCAGCTGCACGCGCGCCTTGATGATGTAGGCGAGCTCGTCGCCCACGGCGGCCGTGTAGCTGGCGCCGTGGTACGACGGGTCCGGCTCGGTCAGGCCCGGGAACTTCTCGACGTTCTGGCTCCACGCGAAGCGCCCGCCGTCGACGATCACGCCGCCGATGACCGTCCCGTGCCCGCCCAGGAACTTGGTGGCCGAGTGGACGACGATGTCGGCGCCGTGCTCGAAGGGGCGGATCAGGTACGGGGTCGCGATCGTGTTGTCGACGATGAGCGGCACGCCGTTCTCGTGCGCGACATCGGCGACCGCCTGGATGTCGAGCACGTTGATCTGCGGGTTGCCGATCGTCTCGGCGAAGAACAGCTTCGTGTTCGGGCGGACGGCCGCGCGCCACGCCTCCGGGTCGTCCTGGTTCTCGACGAACGTGGTCTCGATGCCGAGCTTGGCGAGCGTGTACTTGAACAGGTTGTACGTGCCGCCGTAGATCGAGCTGGACGAGACGATGTGGTCGCCTGCCTGCGCGATGTTGAGCACTGCGAAGCTCTCGGCGGCCTGGCCGCTCGACACGAGCAGCGCGCCCGTGCCGCCCTCGAGCGCGGCGAGGCGCTGCTCGACGACGTCCTGCGTCGGGTTCTGGATGCGCGTGTAGATGTTGCCGAACTCGGCCAGCGCGAAGAGGTTCTTGGCGTGGTCGGAGTCCCGGAAGACGTAGGACGTGGTCTGGTAGATGGGGGTGGCCCGGGCGCCCGTGGTCGGGTCGGGGGCCGCGCCCGCGTGGATCTGCAGCGTCTCGAAGCGGAACTGCTCGGACTGCGTGTTGTCGCTCATGGGAGTCTCCGGGGATCGGGGATGAGTCTGCTGATGCCCGCCGTTGGGCATGCATCCGAAGGTACGAGCCGCGGCCCGGACGGCACAAGCGGGCGGACACGCGACGTCATATGTGTGCCCGCCCGGCGTCCTCGCCGCCGCTACGGTGGGATGCATGACGAACAGACGGGCAGTCGTGACCGGAGCGAGCTCGGGGATCGGGGCGGCGACCGCGCGCGCCCTGCGCGCGAGCGGGTGGGACGTCGTCGGCGTCGCCCGGCGCGCGGATCGCCTGGCGCAGCTCGCGGACGAGACGGGGGCCGACGTGTTCGCGGCGGACCTGACGGCGCAGGCGGATGTCGACGCGCTGGCGGCCCACCTCGCGGCGACGGGCCCCACCCACGCGCTCGTGCACGTCGCCGGCGGCGCGCGGGGCACGGATCGCGTGGAGGACGGGGATCCGGCCGACTGGACGTGGATGTATGAGACCAACGTGCTGTCAGCGCAGCGGCTGGTGAAGGCGCTGCTGCCGGCACTGCGCGACGCCGTGGGCTCCGGCGCGGGCCACGCCGACGCCCTCTTCGTCACGTCGACGGCCGCACAGGTCGCCTACCCCGGCGGTGGGGGCTACAACGCGGCCAAGGCAGGCGAGTCGATGCTCGTGCACGCCCTGCGCCAGGAGCTGAACGGCGAGCCGATTCGGGTGATCGAGATCGCGCCGGGCCTGGTCAAGACGGAGGAGTTCACGCTCAATCGGACGGGCTCGCAGGAGGCCGCGGACGAGCTGTACGCGGGCGTGGAGGGGCCGCTGGTGGCCGAGGACGTCGCCGACGTCATCGCCTATGCGCTGAACGCGCCGGGCCACGTCAACCTGGATCTGGTCACCATGCGTCCCGTCGCCCAGTCGGCCCAGCACCTGCTCGCGCGCGGGCCGCTGCGTCCTCGCACGCGCTGAGGTCCGGACCGGAGGCGGCGAGCCCGTGGCGATGACGCTCGCGCAGCTGGCCGACGCCGGCCTGATCGATCGCGGCTGGGCGGAGGCGCTCACGCCGGTCGCAGAGGACATCGCGGCGCTCGGAGAGCGCCTGCGCGGCGAGGTCGCGGCCGGCCGCGGCTACCTTCCCGCCGGCGGCCGCGTCCTGCGCGCGTTCCAGCGCCCGCTCGCGGACGTGCGCGTCCTCATCGTGGGCCAGGATCCGTATCCGACGCCGGGTCACCCCATCGGCCTGTCGTTTGCGGTCGAGCGGCACGTGCGTCCGCTGCCCCGCAGCCTCGCGAACATCTACCGCGAGCTGCAGGAGGACGTCGGCGTTGCGCCCGCTCCGCACGGAGATCTGTCGGCGTGGAGCGATCAGGGCGTCATGCTGCTCAACCGCGTGCTGACGGTGCGGCCCGGCGCGCCCGCGTCGCATCGGGGCTGGGGCTGGGAGCGCGTGACCGAGCACGCCATCCGCACGCTCGTCGCGCGCGGCGGACCGCTCGTGGCGATCCTGTGGGGCCGCGACGCGGCGGGCCTCGCGCCGATGCTGGGCTCGGTGCCCATCGTGGAGTCGGCGCATCCGTCCCCGCTGTCCGCGAGCCGGGGCTTCTTCGGCTCGCGCCCCTTCTCGCGCGTCAACGCCCTGCTGCAGCAGCAGGGCGCCGCGCCGGTCGACTGGCGCATCCCGCACTGACACCGCACGGCGCGCGCCGTAGGCTGTGGCGCATGCTGGAGGAGGAGTACCAGAAGCGCCGGGTGCTGCCCCGCCACCTGCGGCGGCGGCCCGAGCCCGAGCGTCCCTTCTCCTTCGAGATCCGCCCCGCGACGATCGGGGACATGCCCGATGTCCGCGAGATCTACAACTCCTACGTGCGCAATTCCGTCGTCACCCTCGACGAGAAGCCGTGGTCGCACCGCCGCTGGCGGGAGAAGTTCCAGCAGCTCGAGAAGCTGGGGCTGCCGTTCCTCGTCGCCGTAAGCCCGACCGGGCAGGTGCTCGGCTATGCGCTCGCGCAGCCGTGGGCCGGCAAGTCCGCGTATCGCTACACGGCCGAGAACTCGATCTATCTCGGCCAGGCGGCCACGGGCAAGGGGCTCGGCCGCGCGCTCCTGGAGGCGCTGATCGCGGCGTGCGAGCAGGCCGGGCTGCGTCAGCTCGTGGCCGTGATCAGCGACCGGGGCGCCGAGTCGTCGATCGCCCTGCACGAGCGGCTGGGGTTCGTGGAGGTCGGGCGGATGGGAAAGGTCGGATACAAGTTCGGCCGCTGGCTCGGCACCGTCTATCTCCAGAAGCAGCTGCGGCCCGCCAAGCGGCCCGGCCTGCTCCAGCGGATCTTCGGCGGCGACGACGGCGATCCCGGCCCGCGCTGAGGTGGACGGAACCGCGGGGCGGCCCGTGGATCAGCTGCCGTACCGGATCTCCACGCGGCGATTCGCCGCCTGCGCCTCCGCGATCGCGGTCTCGTCGCCGGTCTCGCGCACGGCGGGTCGGGTCTCGCCGTGCCCCCGGACCTCGAGGACGAGGTCCGGGCGGGCGGTCGCGATGGCGTCGGCGACGGCCCGCGCGCGCCGCTCGGAGAGATCCAGGTTGTAGGCGGCGTCGCCGACGGAGTCGGTGTGCCCCTCCACGTGCACCGTCTCGCCCTCCGGCACGGGCTCGACCAGCTCGCGCAGGTGCGGCTCCGCGGAGCCGGGCAGATCGGCGCTGTCGAAGCGGAACAGGATGTCCGAGGAGAGGGAGATCGTCGTCTCGCCGCCGTCCTGCTCTTCCGTCGCGAAGGACGAGACGCGTCTCTCCGCCGAGTAGCGCGTCACCGACCCGTCGAGCGAGTAGCGGATGACCGCGTCCCCGCGCGCGGCCGGGAAGTCGAGCTCGTCCAGGCTGGGCCAGGCGTACGCCGAGGTGAGCATCGTGGCGGCGACGCCGGTGCTGAGCGCAAGAGCGGGGGCGCGACCGACCATGCGGCGGGCGGATCCGGTGACGACGGCCAGCGCGCGCGTCGCGGAACTGAGGATCGCCATCGTCAGTCCTCGCGCGTGAGCGGCACGCCCTGGAAGGACGGCCAACTCGGGTCGATGACGACATCGAACGCGTCCACGTCATCCTCGGGGGTGGGGAAGAACGCCTGGAAGCCGACGGGCGTCTGGCTTGCGGTGCGCGTCGTGACCGGATCGGACATGAACAGGTGCGGCCCCGAGCTCAGCACGCCGTACTCCTTCAGGTTCGCGATGTCGACGAGCTTGAGGTTGGATCCGGTGAAGGCGCCGCCGAGCATGTCGTAGACGCGGATGTCCGAGCCGGTCCACAGCGGCGTGAGCACGAGGCGCAGCTCGGTGACGCCGTCGCGGACGGCGAGCGACTCGATGCCCACCCGCAGCTCCTGGCCCGGCTCGCCGGGCACCGTGAAGGTCGCGTCGGCGATCACGTCGTCCGGATCCGGGAAGTCGACGCCGACCACGCCCTGGGCGCCGGCGTCCTCGGCGCCGTCTCCCGCTTCGGCCTCGGCCGTGGGGGCGTCGGCCGCGGGCGGGTCGTCGCGGCCGTCCGTCGCGGGCTCGGGCGCGCACGCGCTCAGCAGCAGCATCAGCGCGGCGATCGCGCCGACGGTCGTGGTCGAGCGAAGGGTCATGGTGCCTCCTCGGGTCCGGCGGGCTCGATCACGACGTTACCGTCGCGCCGGTCGTGGTCCGGGCCCCGGGGCGGGTGAGAACTCCCCACGCGGCGTCAGCCGAGACGCACGGTGTCAGCCGCTGCACGCGGCGTCAGTCGATGACGGGGATGGACGCCAGCAGCCGTTTCGTGTACTCGTGGCGCGGGCGCAGCAGCACGTCCCGCACCGGGCCGCGTTCGACGATCTCGCCGTCCTTCATCACGACGACGCGATCGCACAGGCTCTGCACCACGCCGATGTCGTGCGATACGAGCACGAGCGTCAGCCCGTCGCGCTCGCGCAGCCGCCCGAGCAGCTCCAGGATGTGCGCGCGCACCGTCACGTCGAGCGCCGACAGGGGCTCGTCGCCCACGAGCACGCTCGGCCGGTGGGCGATCGCCCGGGCGATCGCGATGCGCTGGCGCTGCCCGCCCGAGAACTCGTGCGGATAGCGGTCCGCCATCTCCGGGTCGAGGCCGACCTCGCCCAGCACCTCGCGCACGCGGGCCCGCCGGTCGCCGGGCACACCGAGCGCCCAGAGGGGCTCCGCGACGATGCGTCCGACGCTCATGCGGGGATCGAGCGACGCGTACGGGTCCTGGAAGACCACGCCCGTCCGGCGGCGCAGCCAGTGCAGGGAGCGGGCCGGGGCGCCGGCGTCCACCGGGCGCCCGTCGAACTCCACGGTTCCGCCGCTGGGCAGGTCGAGCCCGAGCAGCAGCCGCATGAGCGTCGACTTGCCCGAGCCGGACTCCCCGATGACGCCCAGAGCCTCGCCGCGGGCGACGTCGAGATCGGCGGGCGCGAGCGCGGTCTGTTCGCGCCGCCGGGAGAACAGGGTCTCGCGCGGCAGCGCGTAGCGGCGTGTCAGCCCGCGCGCCCGGATCAGGGGCTCGCTCATCCACCGCCTCCCTCGCATCGGTCGTGCGTGTCATCGGGGTGCCCGCCGGGCCGCCAGAGCGTCGCTTTCGCGTCGCGCAGCAGCCCCTGCGTGACCGTGCTGCGCGGGTTCCGCAGCAACTGCGCGACGGGGCCGTCCTCGACGACGCGGCCGCGCTCGAGCACCACGCCGTGCGTGGCGACCTGCGACAGCACCGCCAGATCGTGCGTGATGAACGCGAGCGACATGCCCTCGTCCGACACCAGCCCCAGCAGCAGCTCGAGGATCTCCGCCTGGATCGTCACGTCGAGCGCCGTCGTGGGCTCGTCCGCGATCAGCAGCCTCGGCCGGCACGCGAGTGCCATCGCGATCGCGACGCGCTGTCGCTGTCCGCCCGACAGCTGGTGCGGATAGCGGCGCACGATCGACTCCGGATCCGGCAGGCGCACGCGCCGGGCCTCCTCGACCGCGAGGCGGCGGCCCTCGGCCCTCGAGACGCCCCGGTGGATGCGTGCGGACTCGGCGATCTGCCGGCCCACCGAGCGGATCGGGTTCAGCGCGGTCTGCGGCTCCTGGAAGACCATGCCGATCTCGTCCCCGCGGAGCCGCGCCAGCTCGCGGTCGGGGAGCCCGATCAGCTCCCGGCCGTCCCAGCGGACGCTCCCCGTCGCGGTCGCCCCGTCGGGCAGCAGCCCCAGGACCGCCAGGGCCGTGAGCGACTTGCCCGATCCCGATTCGCCGATGAGTCCCACGCGCGCGCCGTCGGGGACGGCGAAGGAGACGCCGTCGACCACCCGGCGTCCGCCGATCTCGACCGCCAGCCCCTCCACCTCGAGGCTCACGCGACGACCCCCGGCGTGGTGCGAGGGGTGGCCTTCGGCCCGCCGCGTCGCAGCGTCGGATCCGTCGCCTCCCGCAGGGCGTCGCCCAGGAGGTTCAGCGCCAGGACCGTGAGCGTGATCGCGAGGCCCGGCCACACGACCGAGAGCGGATGCACGCGGATGTACTGCTGCAGGTCCGCGAGCAGCAGACCCCACGAGGGCTGCGTGACGGGGGCGCCGAAGCCGAGGTAGGACAGCCCCGCCTCGGCGAGCACCGCGATCGCCATCGACCACGACAGCTGCACGATGAACACCGGGGCCACGTTCGGCAGCAGGTGGCGACGCAGGTTCTGCAGCGGTGTGAGGCCCGCGGCCCGTCCCGCGAGGACGTAATCGCTGCGCTGCACGCGGCGCAGCTCGGGGCGGGTCACGCGCGCGATGTTCACGCCGAAGCCGATGCCGACGGACCACACCACGACCCACAGCGAGCCGCCCCACACGGCCGAGATCATCATGGCGATCAGCAGCACCGGGAACGCGATCAGGATGTCGATCAGCACCGCGACGGCCTCCCGGGTCCAACGCGGCGTGAGCGCCCCCAGCGCGGCGAGGCCGATCCCGACCGCGGTCGCGACCAGTCCCGCGCCGACCGCGACGAGCGCCGTCGTGCGGGCGCCCGCCATGATCAGGCTCAGGATGTCGCGTCCCGTGCCGTCGGTCCCGAGGAGGTGCGGCCAGCCCGGCAGCCCCCACCGGGCCGTGACGTCCACGGTGCGCGGGTCGAACGGCGTCCATGCCAGCGAGACCAGCGCGGTCGCCGCGACGACGGCCACCGCGATCAGGCCGAAGCGCCCCGGGCCGAGGCGCCACAGCCGCGCGAGGAGGCGGTCGCGCGGAACGCCGCCGCGCGCGGGGGAGCGAGCGGGATCCGTCATGTCGCCTCCCGGTGCCGGGGATCGATGACGCGGTGCGCCAGATCGACAACGAACCCGACCACGAGCACGAACCCGGTCAGCGCGAGCAGTTCGCCCTGCACCATCACGAGGTCGCGCGATCCGACGTCGGTCGCGAGCATGCGGCCGATCCCGGGCAGGTTGAACACGCGCTCGACGACGACGGCGCCCACGACGATGCCCGCGACCTGCACGCCCAGGACCGTGACGATCGAGAGCCCGACCGACGGCAGGCCGTGGCGCACGAGCGCCTGCGTACGGGTCAGCCCCTTCGCGGCCGCCGCGCGCACGAAGTCCTGGCCGATCGCCTGCAGCGTGGCGCTGCGCACGAACCGCAGGAGCATGGCGCCCTCGACGACCCCGATCGTGAGCGCGGGGAGCGCGAGGGCGCGCAGCGCCTCACCGGGGGACGCCCAACCTGCGCGGGGGAAGCCCTGAGCGGGCAGCCAGCCGAGCGCGACGGCGAAGACGACCACGAGCATCATGCCGGCCCACACGACCGGGACCGCCGCGAGCGCCTGCGCGACCACGCTGATCAGGGTTCCGTCCGGCCGCTCCCGACGCACGGCCGACAGCACACCGAACGGCACGGCGATCAGCAGCGCGATCAGCAGCGCGAGGAGCCCGAGCGGGGCGGTCACCTGGGCCTTCTGCCACAGCTGCTCGGTCACCGAAGAGCCCGTGAGCAGCGAGGATCCCAGGTCGCCCCGGAACAGGCCGCCGATCCAGTCCAGGTACTGCACGGGCAGCGGGCGGTCCAGGCCCAGCTCGGCGCGGATCGCCGCCACGCGCTGAGGCGACCCCTGCGTCCCCGCGATCACCTGCGCCACGTCGCCCGGCAGCACCCGCAGCGTCGTGAAGATGAGCGCGCTCGCGACGAACAGCCCCACCACGAGCAGGGTCAGTCGCGTCAGCAGGTACCGGATCACGGCATGCGCGGGGACGGGACGCCCGGCCTCAGCCGGTCGTCACGGTGACGCCGGACAGGTTCAGGCGCGCGTTGACGGAGTCGACGGGGAAGCCCGCCACGCCCGGCCCGACGGCCGTGATCGTCTCGCCCACGTAGAGCCAGTCGGCCGCGTGATCCTCCGACACGATCCGCGCCGCCTGGGCCAGCAGCTCGGCGGACTCGTCCGGGTCCAGCGATCGCAGCGCCTGGCTGTACAGGTCCTGGACCTCGGCGTTGTCGTAGCCGAAGTAGTAGTCGGGGTTCGCGAAGTTGCCGAAGTCGCGGGGCTCGACGTGCAGCACGAAGCTGAGCTGGTAGTCGCGGTTCGTGTACACGTCCTGCAGCCACGCCGTGAACTCGACGGGCGAGACGCGCAGGTCGACCCCGATGTCGTTGAAGGCCGACACGAGGAACGCCGACACGGAGGTGGGGTAGAAGGCGGGGATGGTCAGCTCCAGCTCGAGGTTCTCCTGGCCGGCCTCGGCGAGCAGCTCCCGGGCGCGTTCCGGGTCATGCGACACGACGTCCGACAGGTCCTCGTACCCCGGGTCCAGCTCGGGGATCGGGCCGTACTGGGTCCTGGACGCGCCGACCGCGCGCACGAGCGCGTCGTGGTCGATCGCGAGCCGGAGCGCTTCGCGCACGCGCACGTCGTCGAGCGGCGCCACCGCGTTGTTGAAGGCGAGCGTGCCCTTGTCCGTGGTCTTGCCCGTCGTCAGACGGAAGCCGTCGGTGCCGTCCAGCTGCGGAGCGAGATCCGCCTGCACGGCCGTGAGGACATCCAGGCTGCCGTCCAGGGCCGCGTTGACGCCGGCCGTGAAATCGGGGATGTACTGCAACTCCACGGCCGCGACCCCGGCGGGCTCGCCCCAGTACTCGTCGTAGCGCGCGAGCGTGATGCTGTCGCCCTGCCTCCAGTCCTCGAGCGTGAACGGTCCCGTGCCGTTGGCCCCCGTCCGCAGATCCGTGGTGTCCCCCTCGTCGAACACGAGGCCCGCGGGCCCCGTCAGGGAGAACAGCAGGTTCTGGTTCGGCTGGTCCAGCGTCAGCACCACGGTGCGGTCGTCGGGTGCCTCGACGGAGGAGACGTCCGCGAGATCCCCGTGTCCGATGAGGCTCTCGTCCGTGCGCACCTCCTCGAGCGTCGCGACGACGTCCGACGCCGTGAGCTCGCCCCCGGCATGGAACGTGACGCCTGACTGGAGGGTGAACGTGTACGTCAGGCCGTCGTCCGAGATGTCGTACTCGGCGGCGAGCGCGGGGACGATCTCGTTCTCGGGCGTGCGCGTCACGAGTCCCTGGTACACGTTGTCGATGAGGACCTGCTCGAGCGCCGCGCCCGAGGTCCGGCGGATGTCGAGGTTCTCGGGCTCGAGGACGAGACCGACGCGCAGCGTCGCGTCGGGGTCGGGGTCGCCCGTCGGCTCGGGAGACGGCGCTCCGTAGCACCCCGCGAGGACGACCGCCGCGGTCAGCAGGCCCGCCGCAGCGGCGGAGGACCGGCGCGGGACGGACCCGGCACGGCGCGAGAGGGAGTGGGACATGGCGGTCCTTTCGGAGCGGGCCGCGCGGCAGCGCGGAGAGAGGAGGGGGATCACCGGTCGGCGGACCCGTCGGCGTGGCCACGCAGGAGACGCGCGAGCTCGACGGGCGCGACCTCCTGCACGTTGTGCGGGGCGTCGAGCGGCACGACGCGGGCATGGGGGACGCGGCGTGAGAGCTCGGCCGTCGCCGCGGCGTCGACGAAGCCCCGCTCGGCCCGCACGAGCGTCAGCGGGACGCGGAGCGCGGCGAGGTCGTCCCATGATCGGGCGTACGCTCCGCCCGGCGCCTGATCCGCGGCCGGGGCGAGGGCGTGCTGCGCGATGCGGGCGAAGTGGTGCTTCCACTCGACCCGGCCGTCCTGCCGCACGCGCGTGTTCAGGAAGACCCCGCGTCGAGTGTCCTCGAGCGAGCCGCCGAGCCCGAACGCCTGCGCGCGTTCGACCACCGCGTCGCGCGACGGGAAATCGGCCTGCTCGTAGAAGCGCCGCAGGTGCTCGAGGCCGGGGCTCGCGTCGATGTCGGGAGTGATGTCCACGATCACGACGGCCCGCACGAGGTCGGCGCGGGCGGCCGCGACGGCGGCCGCGGTCAGGCCCCCCAGCGAGTGCCCCGCGAGCACGACGGGCCCGGTGGTCCAGGTCTCGAGGCCCCGGATGACGTCGGGAGCGAGCGTGCCGGGGGCGTAGTCGGCGTCGTCGCGCCAGGAGGAGTCGCCGTGGCCGGCCAGATCGATCGCGATCGCGCCGTCGTCGAGCGCGATGGCCGTCGCGTCCCACGTGTGCGCGTTCAGGCCCGCGCCGTGCAGCAGCACGACCCGAGGCGCGCCCTCGCCGTAGCGGATGGCGGAGAGGAGCCTGCCGTCGTCGAGCGGGAGCGTGAGGCGTCGTGCCGAGGGTGCCTCCAGCCCGAGCCGCTCGGCCTGCCCGGGAAGGTAGGCGAACTCGCTCGTGAGCGGCTCACGGCTCTCGGTCACGCGGGTCACCGGCTTCCTGGTCGGGGTTGGACGCGACCATTGTGCCGCCGTTCGAGCATCGCGCGGAAATCGGGAGCCATTATGGCCACTATAAAACGTCATACTTGACCGTTTTGAAGAGATTAACGATCATAGCGTGGGCAGAATGATCCGCGGTCGATTCCTGGTCGCGCGGCGCGAGGCCTCTGTAGGGTGGCAGCATGGAGCAGTTGCGGGTGCACCTGTCGAAGTCCGAGCCGGAGGCGTACAAGAGCCTCGACGCGTTCTCGCGCACCGTCGGCGGCATCGCCAGGGAGAACGGGATCGACGAGCGTCTCAAGGAGCTCGTGCTCCTGCACTGCTCCCAGCTGAACGGCTGCGCGTACTGCACCCGCGTCCACACCGACAGGGCGGTCGCTGCGGGCCTGTCCGCCGACGAGCTCACCCAGGTGCCCGTGTGGCGGGAGTCGGGGGTCTTCACCGAGCGGGAGCGCGCCGCACTGGAGCTCGCCGAGGCGTTCACGTTCATCCACCGCGGCGGAGTGCCCGATGACGTGTACGAGCGCGCCGGCGCCGTACTGAGCGAGAAGGAGTACCTGGGCATCAGCTGGCTGTGCGTGTCCATCAACGCCTTCAACCGTGTCGTGATCGCGGGACGATACCCGGTGCCGCCCCGGAGCGCGCCGTCGCGCGAGGCCGCGGACGCATGAATCGCGCCATGAGTGAGGCGTCCGAACCCTCGACGAGCGGAGGCCCGATGTCGGCCTCCGAGAGCCTCGTCCCCGGAGCCGTCAACTTCCGCGACGTCGGCGGATTGCCCGCACGCGCCGGACGGACGCGTCACGGCGTCCTGTACCGCTCCGGCAACCTCGCCGCCGTGGAGGCGCCCGGGGCCGAGGCGTTCCGTCGACTCGGCGTGCGGCGCGTGGTCGACCTGCGCTCGGACGACGAGGTCGCCCACGCGCCGAGCCGTGTGGGAGATGTCGAGACGCTGAGGGTGCCGCTGTTCCTGGGGTCTCTCGCGTCCTTCTTCGTGGAGGACCTGTCACTGACCGAGCTGTACCGCCTGCTGCTCGCGCGCTCGGGGGACAGGATCGTGACGGCCGTGCGGGGGATCCTCGGGGCGCAGCCGGTCCTGGTCCACTGCACGGTGGGGAAGGACCGGACCGGCATGACCGTCGCGCTCGCGCTCGCCGCGTCGGGGGTCGACGAGGACGCGGTGGTGGCGGACTATGCGCGCACGGAGAGCATGCTGCCCGCCTGGCGCAACGCCGAGGTCACGGCGCGCGTTCGAGCCGCGTATCCGTCCGCGCGCAACCTGGAGGAGCTCGCCACGCGCTCGCCCGCGCCCGTCATGCGCGGCATCCTCGACGAGGTACGCGCGCAGCACGGATCGGCGGAGGGCTACCTCCGCGCGCACGGCATGGACGACGGCGAGCTCGCGCTACTGCGGCGCACGCTGATCGCGGAGTGAGCCGGGAATCTTCGCCGGTAAGGTGAGGCATGCCTGAGTTGAGATAGACTGGTCGGATCATGACCACCTCCGAGATGTCCGCGACGCACGGCTCGGGCGGCCCCGCCGCTGTCGAGCACAGTGCCGCGGCGTGCCGCTCCCAGCGGCACACACGCGTGCAGCACCTCATCGCCGCGGACGAGCACTCGCTCGTCGATCTCGCGACGCTGCTCGCCACGCTGCCGCTGTGCTCGACGGGCCGCGTGTTCGTGGAGGTTCCGGACTCCCGGTGGATCGATGCGCTTCCCGTGCCGCCGCGCATGGTGGTGACCTGGCTCGACCGCTCGTCGCGCAGCGGCGAGGCGGGCACGGGGCGCGCGTGCCCGTCGGGCGCCGCTCTCACGCGCGCCGTGACCGCGTGGGCCGATGAGATGCTGTGCGCCGAGGGCGACGAGACGCGGATCGAGCTGCTCGGCGGCTACGTCGGGACCGCCGACATCGCCGATCACCTGACCGAGCGGCTCGGCATCGACCCGGCCCGCATCCACACGCCCGAGCGGTTCCGGCTGTTCGACGCGCGCTGACGCGCGCTCACCGCGGGCGCACCCGCCGGAGGTAGCCGCCGTCCTGCAGCCCCGCAGCGATCTCGAAGCGGTTGCGCAGGGGGTCCCGTCCGGCCAGCAGATAGAGCAGCGGCATGAGGAACCCGTAGCGGCGCCACTGCTCGCGGTGCACGCCCTCGTGCCGCAGCAGCGCGGGCGTGACGCGCCCGTCGCCCGTGAGGAAGCAGCCCCCGACGCAGACGCCGCCGCGCGGATACGCCCACGACGGCAGGCCGCGGAAGACCCAGAACCCGGCGCGGCGCTCGACCGGGCCCGTGCTCCACAGGGCTCCCCACACCCAGCCGACGAGCGTGCCCCAGGCGTAGCCGGCGAGGCTGACGGGCGAGTCGAGCAGGACGCGCGGGATCAACCGGTCGATGCGCTCGCCGCGGCGCAGGGCGCGCTCGGCCGCGGGTCGCAGCTCCGCGGGAAGAGACTCGATCACGCGAGCGCTCCGATGATCCGCAGGATCGTCCCCATGTCCTCGACGGCGGCCCCCGCACTGCGCGGAGTGAATCCCGCGATCGTGGCGCCCGCCAGGGGGTACCGGCTCCGAACAGCCGCGATCGCCGCGACGAGCGCCGTGGGCTCGACCCCGAAGGGCTCCGGGGAGGACACGCCCGTGATGTGGGCCGGGTCGATGACGTCGAGGTCTACGTGGATGTAGACCCGCCGCGCGCCCGTGGCCGCGACCGCGTCGGCGAGCGCCTCGGGCCGCGAGAGGTCGGCGGGGGCGAGCGTCGTGATCGCCGAACGAGCCAGCAGCTCGTCCTCCTCGGGATCCAGCATGCGAACGCCCGCGAGCACCACGTCACGCGCGGCGACGGCGCCCCGCGGCAGGGCGAGCCCCGGCGCGCCCTCACCCAGCACCGCCCGCAGCGCCATGCCGGCGAACGCGCGCGTCGGGGAGGTGGTGGGGGTGTGCAGGTCGCCGTGGGCGTCGAACCACACGACGGCCATCGGCTCGGGCTCCGACGGCCCGGCGGCGACGCCCGGGTCGAGGATCGGCTCGGGGCCCTGCTCGAGCGCGTGCCCGATCGCGGCGACCGACACCGCGCAGTCGCCGCCGACGACGATCGCCGGTGACGGCACATCCGCGAGCGCCGAGCGGATCGCGTCCTGCGTCCGCAGCAGCGAGCTCGCCCGTAGCACACCCGTGTCCAGGGGTTCGCCCGCCTCGAGCGGCACCCGCACCCGGGTGCACGCCGATCGCGGCAGATCGCCCGCGATCGCCTCCGCGCCGTCGATGAACGACATCGCGCGCGACGACGGCGACCCCTGCCACTGCGGGACGATCACGAAGCGTGCCATGCACTCATCCTGCCTCCTCGCGCCGCGCCTGAGGACGGCGAAGGCCGCCCGGCGTGGCGGGCGGCCTTCGTGCGCGTCGGAGCGTCAGGCGCCGATCTGACCCTGGGGCTGGCCGCCCGACTTCAGGGCCGCGAGCCGCGCCTCGACCTCGGTGAGCTCGCCGAGGTCCTCGAGGCTCTCGAACTGGGCGTCCAGGCTCGACGCCGCCAGCTCCGCCTTGCCCTGCGCCTGCGCCTCGACGCGGCGGACCTTCTCCTCGAAGCGGCCGAGCTCGCTCGTCGGGTCCAGCACGTCGATCGACTTGACCGCGTCGACGACCTTCGCCTGCGCCTCGGCGGTCTTCTGCCGGGCGAGCAGCTCGCTGCGCTTCGCGCGCAGCTGCTCGAGCTTGACCTTCATGCCGTTGAGGCCGGCCTTGAGCTTCTCGACCACCTCGTTCTGCGCCGCGAGCTGGGGAGCCGCGGTCTTGACGTCGTTCTCCGCCGAGATCTGGCGCTGCAGCGCGACCTTGGCGAGCGCGTCGAACTTGTCGGCGCCCGCGGTGTCGCCCGCGGCGCGCAGCTCGTCGGCCTTGCGGCTGGCGGCGAGCGCCTTGTTGCCCCACTCGAGGGCGGCCTGCTTGTCCTCGGCGTGGTCGCGCTCGAGCAGACGCAGGTTGCCGATCGTCTCCGCGATCGCGGCCTCGGCGTCGGCGATGTTGTTGGTGTAGTCGCGCACGAGCTGGTCGAGCATCTTCTCCGGGTCCTCGGCCTGGTCGAGGATGGCGTTGATGTTCGCCTTCACGAGCGTCGAGATCCGCCCGAAGATGGACTGCTTTGCCATGGTGTGCCTTTCGTGTGGCGTGATGTTGAGCTCAGGGTGAGTCTAAGAGCGGTGCCGGGGAACGCGAGAGGCCCGGTGCTCGGGGCGTCGGCGCGCATCGCGAGCGGGGGACATCAGAACCGGCCTCCTCCGCGCCGCCCGCCGCGTCCGCCGCCCGAACGCCCGAAGCTGCCGCCGCCGGATCGCGTCGACCGGCCGCCGCCCCAGCTGCCGCCGCTGCGGCCGCTGCTGCTGCGTCCCCCGCCGCTCCAGGAGCTGCCGCCCCAGCCGCTGCTGCGACCGCCGCTGCTGCGGCCGCCGCTGTTGAGGCTGCTGCTGATGAGGCCGCCGAGGATTCCCCCGACGATGCTCTCGGTCATGCCGCCGCCGCGGCGCCCCCCGCCCGCGCCGCCGCCGAGCATCGTGCCCCAGTCGGCGGACGAGACGTCGGAGCGCGCGAGCTCGGACGCCTGCGCGGCGAGCTGCAGCGCGCGCTGGGCGCGGGGGAGCGCCTGGGCGGGATCCGCCGCTCCCAGCGCCTCCGCTCGCGAGAGCTCGGCACCGGCCTCGGCGAGGCGCGTGCGCGCCTGAGCGCCCACGGCGCCGCGGCGGGCGGCGATGTACTCCTCGGCCGCCGTCAGATGGCTGCGTGCCTGCAGGAGGGTCTGCGCGAGCATGTGCTGGGTGCGCTCGGCGTTGCCGACGACCTGGTCGAGCTGCGCGTTCGCCTGCTCGAGCGACGCGAGCAGCACGCGCGGGCGGCGCGCCGTTCCCGAGAGGTTCTCGCGTGCCTGGGCGACGGCGCGCTCGGCCGCGGAGACCACCCCGGCGACCTCCGGCGACGCCGGCAGCGCACGCGCGCGCACCAGGTCCCGCTCGAGGTCGGCGAGCAGCTCGTTGGCCTGACGCTCGGCGTCCGCGAGCGTCGCCGCGAGATCCGTCACCGCCTGCTCGAGCAGCGCCGCCTGCGCGGTCGCCTGCTCGGCGGCGCGGATCGCGACGGCCGCCTCACCGGACTGTCCCGTCGCCACCAGCTCCTGTGCGCGCGCGAGCTGCTCGTCGGCGAACTCGAGCCGCGTCCGCGCCTGCGCGGGATTGTCGGCGACCGTGTCGAGCGCGGCCGGTGCATACCGGTCCGCCAGCTCGGCCAGGGCTGCCCCGGCGCGCTCCGCCGTCCCCTCCGCCGCGCCGCGGCGCTGCTGCGCGGCGACGAGCGCGGCGGAGGCGTCCTGCTCGATGCGCCGCAGCTCATCGAACGCCGCGTGCTTGCGCTCGAGGGTCTCCGAGGCCGACTCGCACAGCCGCACGATCTCGGCGTTCCACGCGCGGATCTCCTCCTCGGTGTCCTTCTCGTGGTCGTCGAGCTTCTGCTTCAGCTCGAACGCCTGCGCGAGCTCGGCCTTGGCGGTCTGGAGGGCCTGCTCGAACTCGCTCGTCGCGTCCGCGCCGAACTGCGCGACCGCGAAGCCGAGCTCTTGCTCGCTCGCGCGCACGGCGTCGTCCGTCGCGACCAGAGCGGAGGACGCCCGGCGCGCGAGCTCCTCGGTGGGCACCTGCGGCTCGCTGGTGCCCTTCGCGGCCGGCGCGCGCGAACGGCGGCGGGCGACCACGATCCAGACCGCGACGACGGCGAGCACCGCGACGACGAGCAGCACGATCGTCCAGCCGGCCGAACCGGCGCCGCCCCCTCCGGGTTCACCGGTGCCGGGCGCTGCCACGGCCTCGAACCCCGCCGCGGCGGCGTCGATCGCGCCGGCCCAGTCCTCGGCGCGCAGGTGGGGTTCGAGCGACTGCTCGATCTCGCCCACCTGTGCGTCGCTCACGGGACCCGCCGAGGAGGAGGAGAGGAAATACGTCCGCCCCTCGGTCGCGACGGCGAGCAGGTACTGGTCGTCGGCCAGTCCGTTGCGGATGGCCGTCTCGTCGGCCCACTCGTTCGCCGCCTCGGGATTGGTGAAGCGGTCGACGAACACGACCCACAGGTCGTGGCCCGTCTCGGCGCTGAGACGATCCAGCCGCTCCTGCGCCGCCTCCTCTTCCGCGGGCGTGAGGGCGTCGACCGCGTCGTGCACGAAGCCGGGCCGCAGCTCCACCGGATCCTCCGCGAACGCCGGCGCTGTGCCCGCCAGCACCGCACTGGCGGCCATCGTGACGGCCGCCACCAGGGCGACGATCCGGCGCCCGCCCGCGCCTGCTCGCGCTCGCATCGTCTCTCCCTCCGCGGGCCGTCCGGCTCCGTGACCGATCCTATGCAGATCGCGGCATGCGCGCACAGGCCGTCGCCCGCGTCCCACTTGGGGTCGGTATTGCGGGCGCATACCGGCACGAAGTGGGACATCCTGGGGCAGGAAGTGGGACACGGGCGGGCGGCGCCGGCGACGCGCCGCGAGCCGAGCGCGGCCGGTCGGGGACAGGTTCTAGGCTGGGCGGTCGCGCCGGCGTGCGCGGAGGGGAGAGGGCGATGGACGACCGCTACGGGAGCGACGTGCTGGCCGCCGGATGGCGCGAGCGCGGGGCGAAGAAGGTCGCGCGCGTCCCCGCCGAGATCGACCTCGTCGTCGAAGTCGCCGGTGACGGGTTCTGCGGCGCCGTCACACGCCGCGAGGGGCAGCACGTCGAACTGGAGGACGGCAAGGGCAGGCGCCGGGTGTTCCCGCTCGGCAAGGGCTTCCTGATCGACGGCGAGCCGGTCGAACTCGTCGCTCCCGCCGCACAACCGGCCGGCCGGCGGCGCACGGCGTCCGGGTCGTTCGCCGTGGCCGATCAGCCGGCGCGGGTCGCGCTGCCGAGCCGGATCCTCGTCGAGGGGCGCCACGACGCCGAGCTCGTCGAACGCGTCTGGGGCGACGACCTGCGCGCCGAGGGCGTGGCGGTCGAATACCTGGAGGGCATCGACCTGCTCGACGAGCTGCTGCGGACCGAGCCGCCCAGCGCCACGCGGCGCTACGGCGTGCTCGTCGACCACCTGGTTCCCGGATCCAAGGAGTCGCGGGTGGCCGAGAGCGTCGCACGCGGGCCGCATGGGCGCCACGTGCGCATCGTCGGCCATCCGTTCGTCGACGTGTGGCAGTGCGTGCGCCCGCAGGCGCTCGGGATCGCGCGATGGCCCGAGGTGCCGCGCGGCACCGACTGGAAGACCGGCATCTGCCGCGGACTCGACTGGCCCGCGGACAGCCATGCCGACATCGCGCGCGCCTGGAAGCGCATCCTGGGGAGCGTGACGTCCTTCCGCGACCTGGAACCCGCGCTGCTCGGCCGCGTGGAGGAGCTGATCGACTTCGTGACGGTGCCCCAGGACTGACGTCCCGCGGGCGCATGGGGAGTTCTCCTCCTGCCGCTCCGTCCGGCGGCGTGCCTATCGTGTGCGCAGAGCCGCGAGGGGACGAACCGGCGAGGGGGAGACGGTGGCGATCACGGTTCCGGGGGAGCTGGACTTCGTGCTCGACATGCTCGGCTACGAGTGGCCGAACGTGGACGAGGACGCCGTGCGGGAGGCCGCGGCGCTCGTGCGCGAGCTGCGCGACGACCTGCAGCGCACGCTCGACGCGATGGACGCGCGCATCGCGGGCGAGTTGTCGGCCGGGTTCCAATCGAGGGCCGCGCTGGCCTACCTGGAGGCCTGGACCGAGAACCGCACGCAGAACATGGACGCGCTGCTGGGCGCCCTGCCCGGGGTCGCCGACGGCATCGAGCTGATCGCGGACGCCGTCGTCGCCCTCAAGACCAAGGTCGTCGCCGAGCTCGCCATCACCGCCGCGCAGCTGGCCGCGGCAGCGGCGACGGCCGTCGCGACCGCGGGCGTCAGCGTCGCGGCGAACGCCGCGATCATCGTGGCGCGCAAGAAGGCGCTGGACGTCGTGACCGAGCTGGCCGTGGCCGAGGTGGTGGCGCAAGCGTTGGGGGCGGTGGTCGAGCCGCTCGCCGGGACGATCGCGGACCTCGCGGACGCGATCGTCGACGCCCCGCTCGTGTCCGGCGGCGCGGACGTGCCGGCCGTCGACGTGGACTTCGCCGTGATGGACGCGATCGCCGACGCGATGGACGAGTGCGGCGCTGAGCAGCGCGCCATCGGCATCGCGTTCGCCTCCCGGGTCTCCGCCCTGCCGATCTTCGCCTCATAGGGAGCAGCCGTGTCCAGCCTCAGCCGTGCGTTGAAGGACGTGTTCGACGACCTGCCGCTGCACCTGCGTCGCGTCGCGGACCGGTTCGAGGCGCGCATGGCGCGCACGAGCGCCGACCTGCGCGACAAGCGTCGCGCCTACCAGGAGACCGACACCGAGCTGGGCGACGCGGTCGACGCGCCGCGGCCGAACCGCACGGCGGCCGGCGCCGTCGACGCGGACGCGGCGTCTGTGCGCACCGAGGCCGAGGTCCGCGTCGACGCGTCCAGAGACGCCGCACCCGACGCTGCACCCGACCTCGGCCGCGACGCTGCACCCGACCTCGCACCCGATCTCGGCCCCGACACGGCGCCTGACGGGCCGGTGCAGGAGCTCGACGTCGGCACCTACCGCGAACTGCGTAACCGGGAGGTCGTGGGCGACGGCCTGCAGCACGATCACATTCCGTCGTCGGCCGCCATCATCCGCGCCAAGGAGATCGAGCTCGGCCGCGAGCTCACGCGCGACGAGATCCGGGATCTGCACAACGACGCGATCGCGGTCGAGCTGCGTGACGAGCTGCACGCGCAGAGCCGCACCTTCCGCGGGCGCAACACGCAGGAGCAGATCGACCTCGACGCCCGGGATCTGCCCGCGGCGGCCGAGCGCGACTACGCCGTGCTGCGCGAGAACCTGATCGACACGGGCGACTACGACATCGAGACCATCGACGACGTCATTGACAGACTGCGCGAACGGAATGGGAGGCTAGGAAGATGACGCGACTCGCGGGCGACATCACCACGTTCCTCGACGCGCTCGGCACGCCCGAGGACAGCGCGCCCTTCGCGGCGGCCGTCGCGCTCGTCGGCACCGAGCTCGAGGTCGACGAGCAGCCGTACGGCGTGCACACGGCGCGGTACCTGATCTCCGAGGCCGGCGGAGTCGAGTTCCTCGTGAAGGAGGGCGTGCTGTCGTCGGTGTTCGTCTTCCTCGCGGGGGACCGCTCCCACGCCCCGTACCCGAGGCCCGATGCGCTGATCGAGGGCGTGGCGCCCGGATCCCCGCGCTCCGAGATCGCTGCCGTGCTCGGTGAACCGGTGCGCTCGCAGCCCGCGTACGACCTGTTCGCCGCCTCGGGGCGCTTCGTGCACGCCGAGTTCCGGGACGACGCGCTCGTCAAGGTGACGGCGATGCTGCGCGACCCGGCGGCGCGCTAGCCGTGCGGCACGGCAGCGAAGGAGACGGATCCATGTCCGACGACGTCACGCAGGCCGGGGCGGCGGGCCACGCATCCGCGGACCCCGCACCGCGGCGACCGGCGACCGCGCCGATCGCCGGCGAGATCTCCGTCTTCCTGGACGCCCTCGGCACACGCGAGGGCTCGCTCGAGGTCCTGAACGTCATCGGGCTCGTCGGGCCCCGCTACGAGCGGCACCGCACCGAGCGGGGCGGCGTCGAATGGCAGTACCTCGTGTTCGGTCCGAACGGCGCCGACCTCCAGTTCCGGGAGGGCGTGCTGGTCGGCGCGCTCCTGTGGATCGCCGCCCCGGACGGCGGGGGCTCCTACCCGCGGCCCGAGGCGCTGTTCGAGGGGCTCCCGCTGCCCGCCTCGCGCGGCGAGGTCGTGGCCGCGCTCGGCGCGCCGACGCAGGCGGAGGTCGCGCACGCGCTCTACCGGCTGGACGATCGCTACCTCGACGTCGAGTTCGCCGACGACCGCGTCGTCTCCCTCAGCGTCATGCTGCGCGGCGTCGGGCCCGCGTGAGCCCGCCGCCCGCTGTGCGGCTGGGTGGGCGGCTGGCTGTGCGGCCCGGCGAGCGGCTCGGCGAGCTCGGAGGGGGCGGCGAATACCCTGGGACAATGCCCCCCGCGCACGCCGAGCCCGATCCCCACGCGCCCGACCCGCACGCGCCGGCACCGACGGAGCCCGAGTCCCGCGGCCCCGACGGATCCGAGCGCCGCTTCCGCGATCAGCCGGTGTCGTTCGTGCGTCGGAGCGGCCGCATGTCCGAGGCGCAGGAGCGAGCCTGGACCGACCTCGCGCCGTTCTACGTGCTCGACGTGCCGCGCGACATCGCCTCGACCTCCGTCCACCCGGCTGCCCGCCTGATCCCGGCGGAGGTCTACGGCCGCACCGCGCCGCTCGTCGTCGAGGTGGGTTCCGGACAGGGGCACGCGATCGTCTCCGCCGCGCAGGCGCGGCCCGACCACGACTTCCTCGCGGTCGAGGTGTTCCGCGCGGGCCTGGCGCGCACGATGCTCGACGCCGAACGCGCCGGTGTGCGCAACCTCCGGCTCGTCGAGGCGAACGCCCCCGAGGTGCTCGAGACCCTGCTGCCCGAAGGGGCCGCCGACGAGGTGTGGGTGTTCTTCCCCGACCCGTGGCACAAGAAGCGCCACACGAAGCGCCGCCTCGTGCGACCGGGGTTCGGCGCCACGGGGGCGCGTGCCCTGCGGGACGGGGGAGCGCTGCGGCTGGCGACCGACTGGGAGGACTACGCGCTGCAGATGCGCGAGGTGCTCGACGAAGCGCCGGAGTTCGACCGCGCCTTCGCGGGCGAATGGGCGCCGCGTTTCGACGGTCGCGTGATGACCGCGTTCGAGCGCAAGGGGCTCGCGAAGGGACGCGACATCCGCGACCTCGCGTACCGGCGGATCGGTCGGGGCTGACCGTGGCCGCCCGGGGAACGCACGCGCCGGCACCCGCCGCGCGCAGCCTCGATCCGCTCGTGCTCGTCGCGGGCCTGCTGGTGTGCCTCGCCGCGCCAGCCTTCTTCGTCGTGGAGATCGGATGGCTCGGGGCGGCCCTGCTGGCCGCGGGCCTCGCCGTGGGGGCGATCTCCGACCGCCGGCGACGCGTGTCGGAGCCGCTGGGGGCGGGCGCGCGTCGCCCCGGTCTGCTGCGCGACCTGTCGCTGATCGCGATCGGCATGGGCATCGTGAGCGTCATGTCCCTCGAGGCGAAGCTCGACGACGCCGCCATGCTGCGGTTCACCGTCGTGCTCGGCGGCGCCGTCGCCGTGCCGTACCTGATCTCGCGGTTCGTCTATCGCGATCACGCGATCCGTTTCCCCTGGCGCGGCGGCGGGCGCTGGACGCGCCTGCAGTGGGCCTGGCTCTTGGCGGTGGTCGCGCTCGGGTGGCTGATCCTGCCCTTCTACTTCATCACGAGCGGCGTCTACCGCAACTGGCCGGTCGTCGACACGGCCGATCTGATGGCGCGGCTGTTCGTCGGCGTCGGCGCGGTCGGGATCTGGGACGAGCTGTTCTTCATCTGCACGGTGTTCGTGCTGCTGCGGCGTCACCTGCCGGATGCGGCCGCGAACTGCTTGCAGGCGATCGTGTTCGTGTCGTTCCTGTGGGAGCTCGGATATCGCGAGTGGGGGCCGCTCCTCACCATCCCGTTCGCCCTGCTCCAGGGCGTGATCTTCCTGCGCACGCGCTCGCTCGCCTACGTCGTGACCGTTCACCTGCTGTTCGACGCCGTCGTGTTCCTCGTGCTGGTCCACGCGCATAATCCCGGTATGCTGGACCTCCTGTTCCTGGTCTGACAGTGGGAATCCGGCCGGCCGCCGCGGGAGGCGCGCCGCGCCCGTGGACCTTGTCGCCATCCGTTCACTTATCGTTCGCGGTTCAGACGCCTGCGCGGCGCCCATTGGATCCCTCCGCCCTGCCATCCTGATCTCGCTTCTTCGCCCGAGTGAAGCGAGAACGGAACCTCCCCCATGCAACGGCACTCTGTGTCGCCGCCTCCGCCTGCGCCTGCGCGCTTGGAGGAGGCGCTGAACGAGCTCGGCATCGCCCCGGGCGATGCGCCCGAGGGCGCCCCCGCACGTCCCGGCGACGACGCGCGAGCGTCCGACGGGCTTCCCCCCGGCGGGAGCGGCGACGGCGGGAGCGGCGACGGCGGCACGCCCGCGGCGCCGCAGCCCGCTCGTCGCAGCCTCAAGGCGCGCTCGTCGCTCACGGACTCGGTCTTCCGCAGGCTCGCGTACGCCGCCGGCGGGATCACCGTCGCGATCATGCTCGCGGTCGGGCTGTTCCTGTCGCTGCGTGCCGGATCCGCGCTCCAGGTCGCCGGTATCGACTTCCTGTTCGAACAGGAGTGGATGCCCGAGGCCGGCAGGTTCGGTGTGGCGGCGGTGCTCTTCGGCACCGTCAGCATCGCGCTGATCGCGCTGGTCGTGTCCGTGCCCCTCGCGTTCGGGACATCGCTGCTGCTGTCGGAGGTGCTGCGGGGCAAGGTGCGCTCGTTCCTGATCTCGCTCGTCGACCTCATGGCCGCGGTGCCCAGCATCGTGTTCGGCCTGTGGGGCTTCTACTTCCTGCAGGGCGCGATGATCCCGGTGGGCCAGTGGATCTCGATCAACTTCGGCTGGATCCCCGTCTTCGCCGTCACCGACGCGGACGGCGCGCAGCTCACCACCGCGAGCGCCTTCACGTCCAGCGCCTTCATCGCCGGGATCGTCGTGGGCCTGATGGTGGTGCCGATCCAGACGTCGGTCATGCGCGAGGCGTTCTCTCAGACCCCCGACGGCGAGCGCGAGGGCGCCCTCGCGCTCGGCGCGACGCGCTGGGGCATGATCCGAGCGGCGGTGCTGCCCTTCGGACGCGGCGGCGTGATCGGCGGGACGATGCTCGGCCTCGGTCGCGCGCTGGGCGAGACCATCGCGGTGTACATGATCATCTCGCCGATCTTCACGATCAACTGGCAGGTGCTCAAGACCGGCACGAACTCGGTGTCGGCGCTGGTCGCCCTGCGGTACGGAGAGTCGAGCGAGTTCGGTCTGTCCGCGCTCATGGCCGCCGGGCTGGTCCTGTTCCTCATGACCCTCGTCGTGAACTTCACCGCTTCCTCCATCGTCGCCCGTTCGCGCTCGGGAGCAGAGAGCACATGAGCACCGTCGTAGACCCTCCGGTCGCCTCTCCGCCGAACGAGACGGCACCCCGCTCCGGACCGGTCCGTCCTGCGACGGTTCTGCCGCAGCGCACGGCACCGATCGCGCCCCGGCGCAACCTCCGCGGATCCACGCGCGAGGAGGTCTTCAACGTCGTCGGCGCGGTCGTGGGCGGCTGTGCGATCGCCTTCCTCCTGTTCGGGTGGCTTGCGCCCCTGACCGGCATCATCGGGTGGTTCGTCGTCGCGTTCCTCGCGTTCCTCGGCCTGTACGTGCTCCTCGCCCGCACGGGCAACGACCGCGAGCACGTCGTCGACCGGGTCGTGACGGTGCTGCTGTACAGCGCCGGCACACTCCTGTTCGGATCGCTCCTGTTCATCGTGGTGTTCACGCTGGTGAGCGGCTGGCCGGCCCTGCGACACCTCAATCTCTTCACCCAGACGATGGAGGTCGCGGGACCTCTCGATCCGCTGCACGTGGGAGGCGTCCTCCACGCGATCGTGGGAACGCTCATCCAGATCGGCATCGCGCTGGCGATCACGGTTCCCCTCGGGATCGGCACGGCCATCTATCTCAACGAGGTCGGGGGACGCTTCGCCCGCTTCGTGCGCACCATCTCGGACGCCATGACCGCGTTGCCGTCGATCGTCGCCGGCCTCTTCGTCTACGCGGCCGTGATCCAGCTCGTCACCCTCGAACGCAACGGCTTCGCGGCCGCCCTGGCCATCGCGGTCATGATGCTGCCCATCATCATCCGCGCTGCGGACGTCGTGCTCCGCCTCGTGCCGCACAACCTGCGCGAGGCCTCGTACGGCCTCGGCGCCGGACGCTGGAAGACGGTGTGGCACGTGGTGCTGCCGACGGCGCGGCCCGGGCTGGTGACGTCGGTGATTCTCGGCACCGCGCGCGGCATCGGCGAGACCAGCCCGGTGCTGCTCACGTCGGGGATCACCGCCGTGCTCAACCTCAACCCGTTCCAGGACCCGATGATCTCGCTGCCGCTCCAGATCTTCGCGCTCGTCGGCTCGCCCGAGCCGAACATGATCGCGCGCGGATTCGGGACCGCGGCGGTGCTCCTCCTGCTGGTCCTCGGACTGTTCGTGCTTGCCCGCGTGCTGGGCGGGCGCAAGCCCGGCGAGCTGTCGGAAGCGGAGCGGCGCCGGGTGCGCCGACGCTCCATGGAGGACCTGCAGCGCATGACGAGCGGACGCGAAGGAGGCAACCGATGACGCGGAAGGCGATCCGAGCACGGCGCTGGCGCGCCATCGCCGGTGCGCTGGCCATGGCGAGCCTCGCCCTGGGCACCCTCGTGGCGCCCGGCGCGGCGTCGTCGGCGCAGGCGGGAGCGCCCTCGTACACGCGCATCAACGGGTCGGGCTCGACCTGGTCCGAGAACGCCATGACGCAGTGGCGGCGCAACGTCCAGAGCAACTACGGCATGACGGTCGACTTCAGCGGCAACGGATCCTCGAGTGGCCGCAAGGACTTCATCGGGGGAGGCATGGACTTCGCCGTCAGCGAGATCCCCTTCCAGACGGTGCCGGAGCTGCCCGGCGCGGAAGCCGAGCGCCCGACGCGCCCGTACGCCTACATGCCGATCGTCGCAGGCGGCACCGCGTTCATGTACCACCTCCGGGTGGGCGGGAAGCTGGTGACGAACCTGCGCCTCTCGGGTGAGAACATCACGAAGATCTTCACGGGCGTCATCACCCGCTGGAACGACCCCGCGCTGCAGGCCGACAACCCGGGCATCGCCCTCCCGGACCGGGAGATCATCCCCGTGGTGCGTTCGGACGGCTCCGGCACGAGCGCGCAGTTCACGCTGTGGATGTCGAAGCAGTACCCGCAGCTGTGGAACGACTTCTGCGTCAGGGCGGGCCGGCTGTCGGCCGGCCAGTCGTGCGGTATGACGTCGCAATACCCCATCTACGGCAACGCCAAGGCGCAGGGGCGGTCGGACGGCGTCTCGGGCTACGTCCGGCAGAACCATGGTGAGGGCGCGATCACGTATGTCGAGTACTCGTACGCCGTCAAGGCCGGTTTTCCGGTCGCGAAGGTGCTCAACAGCGCGGGGTACTACGTCGAGCCGACGGCATCGGCCGTCGCGGTCGCCCTGTTGCAGGCGCGCATCAACGAGGATCCCGGCTCGCCGGACTATCTGACGCAGATCCTCGACGGGGTCTACGGAAACGGCGACCCGCGCAGCTACCCGCTGTCCAGCTACTCCTACATGATCGTGCCGACCACGGTCAGCGGCACGTTCAGCGAGGCGAAGGGCCAAACGCTCGGCGCGTTCACGCGGTACGTGCTGTGCGAGGGGCAGCAGCAGGCGGACGACCTCGGGTACTCGCCCTTGCCCATGAACCTCGTGATGGCGGGCTCGAAGCAGATCGAGCGCATCCCCGGTGCCGGCGAAGTGGGCATCAATATCGACCGCTGCAACAATCCGACGTTCCGTCCGGGGGACTCACCCTCGAACAACCGCCTCGCCGCCGAGGCGCCGATGCCGCCCAACTGCGACCGGCAGGGGCCGCAGCAGTGCACGGTCGGCACCGGGGGTGCCGGTGGCGGTCCCGGTCGCGGTGCTGCCGGCCCCGGTGGCGGCGCCGGTGGCTCCGGTGACGGTGCCGGAGGCGGCGAGAACACGGCCGGTGGCGGTGGCGGCGCCGGCGGCGCGGGTCAGGCCGGCGCGGGGGGTTCCGGCGGCGGCGCGGCCGGTGGGGGCGCGGTCCAGTACGACCCCGACGGCAACCCGATCACGGCGGACGGCGCCCTCGGGGCCGACGGCGTTCCCCTCGCGGTCGGCAACGCCCAGCGATTCGATCCCGCCGGCGCGCCGATGCTGCAGGGCGTCCTGTTGGCCGGGATCGTCGGGCTCATCGTGCTGGCCGCCGTGGCGCCTCCGCTGGTCATGCGACGCTCACACCGACTCCGCGGGGGGTCGCAGTCATGACCGATGCGGCCGGCTCGCTCACATCCGCTCATCCGCTGGAGAAGACCATGACTCGCACGCACCGTCCCCGAGGGCGCGCGCTCGCGATGAGCGTCGCGGTCGGCGTCGTGGCCGGCGCCGTGTTCCAGGCGCTGGCGGTCGGCCCGACTTCGCCGGCTGCGGCGGCGACCGGGTCGTCCGTCACGATCTCGGCGCGCGACTACGACCCGAACTGGCAGGAGTCCCCCTTCCCGGACCTCGAGGTGACGATCTCGCAGACGGCTGATCTCGTCAGTCAGGGCATCCAGGTCAGCTGGCGCGGTGCCGCCCGCTCCGAGAAGAGCTCGCAGTACTCGGCCGGGCGCAACTTCCTCCAGGTGTTCCAGTGCTGGGGAACGGACCCTGAGAACCCGTCGCGGCCGGACCGCACGACCTGTCAGGCCGGCTCGTTCTCGGCGAACGGGCAGGGGAGGGGATCGGTCCTTCCCAGTGTTGATGACGTGGCCCCCGAGGACCGGCCGTTCGCGGTCCCGGGCTCCGGATTCGTCAACCCGACCCAGGTGATCGTGCCGTTCCGCGCCGCGGATGCGCAGCAGACCGTCATCTCCCGCGTGGAGGCCGACCCGGAGGATTGGACCAGGAATCGTCTGATCCCGGGTGTCGACGTCGACAGCAACCAGTTCTTCACGCGGACGACCACGAACGAGGTCGTCTGGGCGGGCTCCGGCGCAGACGGGACAGGTGCCGTGAACTTCGAGGTGCAGCGGGGCGACCTCGCCCCTGGCCTCGGCGGCGGCGCTGTGATCCAGAACCCCGATGGCAGCGTGAGCGGGCGCCCCGGCTGGATCGTGATCGTCCCCCGCGGGGCCTCCGACGTCGGCACGCCCGACCATGTCACGAAGTCGCCCCTGCTGTGGCAGAACTGGCGCCATCACGTCGCCGTGCCGCTCGACTTCAAGCCGCTCGAGCAGCGTTGCGCGATCGGTGCGGCCGAGCGCCGGGTGGTCGGCAGCGAGCTCACGGTGATGGCCCTCTCGTCGTGGCAGCCTGCGCTGTGCTCTCGCGAAGGCGGCGCGATCTACAGCACCCTGATCACCAACGAGGCGGACGCGCTGGTGCAGGCCAACGAGGGCCGCGGACCGCTCGCCTTCGCCTCCCGGCCGCTCGAGTCGGACGAACTGGATCGGCTCGCATACGCGCCGGTCGCGCTCACGGGCGTGTCCATTGCGTTCGCGGTCGACGGCGACCCGGCGGAGGACGCGCCCGCGGTGGCCAAGGCACGGGCTCAGCTCCCCTTCACCTCGCTGCGGCTGACGCCGCGGCTGCTCGCGAAGCTGCTCACCTCCTCCTACAAGAGCAGCCTGCCCTCGGGAGCGGATCTCAGCCACCTCGGCAATAACCCGTACAACATCGTGAGGGACCCCGAGTTCCTCGCGATCAACGGTCCGGAGTGGCAGGGGCAGCTCCTGAACGCCGCGTCGCTGTCCGACGTGCTGGTCGCGTCCGACCGCTCCGACAGCGCGTGGGCGGTGTGGTCGTACATCCTCGCCGACGCCGAGGCACGGAGTTTCCTGGCCGGTGAACCCGACGAGTACGGGATGAAGGTCAACCCGTACGCGTCGACCGACCCCGCGATCAATCCGACCGGTTATGCCTTCGAAGTGCCGCGACTCGACTTCCCGCGGCCGGATCCCGTCACCCATCAGGCGGCGGGCGAGGGCGTGCTCGACGCCGTCGCGTGGCGCCCGTACATCGCGGATCTGGACAACGGCGCCTACCGTGTGCTCCGCGGCGATGCCGGCGTTCCGCAGTGGAACCCCGGGGCCGCGCCGCCGCGCTTCGACATCACGCCGCGGACCCTGCCGGGCTTCCACCAGGTGCTCGGCATGACCCACACGGCGGCGGCCCAGAAGTACCAGGTGCGCCAGGCCGCGCTGCGCAACCCGGCGGGCGAGTTCGTCGCGCCCTCCGACGCATCCCTGCTCGCCGCCGCGGCGGCCATGCAGCGCCACCCCGATCAGCCGCAGGTCCTCTACTTCGAGCCCAACTCGGCCGCCGCGAAGGCGGCACGCACGGCGTATCCGCTGGCTCTGCCGGTGTACGCCGCGATTACGCCTCTCGCCGCGGATGCGGCGGCGCGGGCCGACTACGCCGCTCTGATCCGGTATGCGGTGCAGGCCGGACAGGTGAGCGGCACCAGCGACGGTCAGCTTCCGGCGGGCTACGCGCCGCTGCCGGAGGGCTGGCGGAACCTCGCGCTTGCCGCGGCTGACCGGATCGAGACGGGGCGGCTGTACGATCCCACCGACCCTGCGGGCGGCGGATCCGGCGGGGGGAGTGTCGGCGGCGGCTCGGGAAGCCCCGCGGCGGGCGGTGCCGGAATCGCCGGTGCCAGCGGGGGCGGTGCCGCGGCGGGCACCGCCGCGCCGGGCGCTGCCCCCACCGGCACGGACCCCTCCGGCATCGGGGCCCCCGCGGGCGCGCTCGCCGGTGCGGCCACACCGGACGACCCGGAGACCGCGGCGGCGGTGACGCTGCTTCCCGGCAGCGTCGTCGGCAGCGTCGCGGGCGCCGTGGCGTTCGCCCTTCTCTCGCGTCGGAGGGCGATGTGGCCCTCCTGACGCCCTCAATCGTGAAAGGCGGGACGCCGTCTGCGGCGACGTCCCGCCCCACGCGGTGCCGACCGCGGCTACGGCCGGCGCCGATCGACGAGCCACGCGGGCCCGCCCGTGAGTCTCGGCCCCCATCCCCCGTCAACTCCCAAGAGAGGGAACTTCAGCAATGAAACTCACCAAGAAGGGTATCGCGCTCGGCGCGGCCCTCGGCCTCGTCGCGACGCTCGCGGTCGGTGCGCCCGCGCACGCCGAGCCGGTCTCGCAGAGCTACGTCATCGCGGGCTCCGACACGCTGCAGGAGTCGGTCAACGCGCTGACGAACGGCACGACCATCTCCGGCGCGAACGTCCGCGTCCTCGCCGGCGGCCGCACGCTCGGCAACTTCGACGCGTTCGGCTCCGAGGGCATCCAGACGAAGTCGGGCGGTCCGGTCTTCGCCCGTCCCGGTGGTTCGGGCGCCGGTGTCAACGCGCTGCGCGCCTCGATCGACGGCACGACGCCGTTCAGCCAGAACACGTCGCCGAGCATCCCGGCCAAGACCATCGCCGGTCAGGTCGACATCGCCCGCTCGTCGAGCGCCCCGGCCGCGAACGTCATCCACCCCGATGGCAAGCTCGCGTGGATCCCGTTCGGCCGCGACGCCGTGGCGTACGCCTACAAGGGCGACCCCCGCCTGGGCAGCCTCACGACGGCGCAGCTGCGTCAGATCTACGAGGCGAACGGCTCGAAGGTCAACATCAACGGTGTCGAGGTGACCGCGCTCATCCCGCAGAGCGCGTCCGGCACGCGTTCGTTCTTCCTCTCGTCGATCGGCGTCGGCACGGTCGGCAACACGGTCGTGACGGAGAACAACACGATCCCCGAGAACAACGGCTCCGTGCTCGCCGGCTACAACAACGTCATCGTGCCGTTCTCGGCTGCGGCGTGGATCGCCCAGAAGAACGGCGCCGCCGGCGTCAACACGATCGCGAGCGATGTCCACCTCGGCAGCCCGAACGGCGTCTCGCCGACCACCGGCACCACGACGCTTGCCGCGAGCAGCGCCTTCTACAACTCGTCGTTCGGTCGCAACACCTACCTGATCGCCGAGTACGCGCGCATCAACCCGGCCGACCCGCGTTACGACGCCGACCTGGCTGCGGTCCTCAACCCGGCGGTGCCGCAGAGCCTGACCAACTTCGGCACGTTCATCTCCACCGCCGGCGCCGTGAAGTCGCGCTTCGGCTTCCTCGCCCCGAGCGACACCTCCATCATCCGCACGCACGTCGACGGCTAAGACCCCTAGGAGACGACTGCAATGTCCATCAAGAAGATCGCCCAGCGCGCCGCCATCGCGGTGGCCGCCGCCGGCCTGGTGATCGCGGGCTTCGCGGCCCCCGCTCACGCGGCCGAGACCACGACCCCGGGCTTCCGTGGTGGGTTCTGGCCCGCCGATGCCGGCGACGGCATCCTCCAGGAGTTCGGCAAGGTTTACGGCTGGACCGAGGCCACCATCGCGCTCGCGAAGCCGGAGAACTCGACCGGGAACCAGGATATGGCGGACGAGCGGTTCACGTTCTCGCACCCCGACACCACCCAGGCGTTCACCTTCATCGCCCCGCGCGGCAAGGAGCACCTCTGGAACGAGTGGAACGCCTTCGAGCCGATCGGCCTCCGCGGCCCCGGCGCCCCGGGCATCTGGCTGCCGACCATCAACTTCGGCGCCATGTCGACCCCGGGCAACGGCAGCCCCGCCGGCAACGGCGGCGTCCGTGCCGCCGGCGGCGAGTACAGCGTCGGCATCGCGTTCACGAAGTTCAACGGCATCCACGTCTCGCCCGACGGCATGTTCTTCCAGCACATCATCGTCGAGCCGGGCAGCGGCGACTGGCGCTTCGACCCGGTCCAGCCCCCCGCGGGCCACGTCTGGGGTCAGGCGTACGGCGAGTGGGACCCGACGCTGCGTAACGGCGCCGGTGGTTGGAAGGCGCCGACGGCCGCGCCGGAGGGCGGCAGCTTCACCTCGAACGTCGAGGCGGATGTGGTCGAGGACGTCACGACGCCCCCGACGGGCAAGTTCGAGCTGAGTGCGCCCGCCAACGCGACGGCTCGCATCGGCGACGCGAAGATCGTCGACGGCCAGTCGGTCTCGACCGGCAAGCTCGGCCAGTTCTCGGTGACGGACGACCGCGTCGAGCTCAAGGGCTGGGAGCTGACCACGGCGGTCGAGGACTTCAAAAAGGCCGGCAGCGAGGACATCCTCAAGAGCGCCCTCGGCGTGAAGCCGGTCCTGGTGACCCCGGTCGCCGGCGTCACGGCGGGTGCCGAGCAGGTGGCCGGCTCGGCTATCTACCCGTCGACGTTCGCGGAGGCTGCCGCCGGCGCCGCGCGCGGCAAGGCGACGTTCGACGCCGACCTGACGTTCAAGGCCCCCAAGGGTGCGGACGCGGGTACGTACACGTCGAAGCTCACGATGACGCTGGTCTCCAAGTAAGCAGCACAGCGGGATCGGCCCGTATCGGGCGCCCGCGGGCATACGGCACCCGGCCGTATGCCCGCGGGAACCCGCTTCCCGGCCATCCGCAGCACCCCCGTCCGTACGCCGCAGCCGCGGCCGCATCCCGAATGCGATCCCGAATCGTGAACGCACCCTCCCTCACCCCATCCCGCGCCGCCCGGCCCCTCGTCGTCGCCGTCGCGGCCGCGCTGCTCGCGCTCGTCCTGACGCTCGGCGGCGCGCTCACCGCGCGCGCCGACGACACGATCGGCGTCTCGGGCGCCCCCGCAACCGACACCGGCGATGCGGACGGCCGCACGCGCTTCAGCTACGAGCTCGACCCGGGGCAGCAGGTCAACGACTTCTATCTCGTCTCGAACACGGGGACCACGGCCCAGGAGTTCACGATCCTGGCGACCGACGCCTACAACGACAACGAGGGCAACTACGGCCTGCTCGCGACCGAGGAGGATCCGTCCGAGATCGGCACGTGGGTGCGCTTCGAGGGCGATACGGGCCGGCTGCGGTTCACTCTCGAGCCCGGCGAGAGCCGGCTGGTCCCGTTCACCGTCACCGTTCCGGCGGACGCCCGCCCGGGAGACCACGCGGGCGGCATCGGGGCGTCGGTCGTGACGCCCGAGGGCCAGGTCCTGGTCGACCGGCGCATCGCCTCCCGGATGTATGTGCGCGTCTCCGGTGAGCTGCAGCCGCTCCTGGCCGTCAGCAGCCTCGAGGCGTCGCACTCGACGAGCTGGAACCCCTTCGCCGGGGACGTCACGATCACCTACACGATCCAGAACACGGGCAACGTCGCCCTCGCCGCGCGCTCGGTCGCGGACGTGCGCACCTGGTTCGGCATCCACCTCGGCGGCGACGACGGCTACGTGCGGGAGGAGCTCGCGGAGCTGCTGCCGGGCAACGCGCGCACGGTCGAGGTCACCGTGCCGGGCATCGGCGCCTGGGGCCTGCTCCAGCCGGCGGTCGCGATCCAGCCCTTCGCCGAGGGCGAGATGTCGGAGCCGGTCAACGCACCGCAGAGCTTCCGCGACACCACGATCATCGCCGTGCCGTGGCTGCTGCTCGCGGTGCTGCTCGTCGCGGCGGCGGCGTGGCTCGTGATCCGCCAGCGGCGGAAGAGCGACGAGAAGCGTGCCGCGGCCTGGATGCAGCACATGGAGGCCGAGGCGCGACGCAAGGCCCTGGAAGAGCCGGAGCAGACGCTCGTCGCGTCTCAGGGAGGGAACGACCGTGCCTGACACCACCATCGTCCGTCAGTCCATCCGCGATGCCGCGGGTGCCCGGTTCCGGCGCCGGTTGCGCCGGGGCCTGCTCGGGGCTGCAGCGGCGGGCATCGCGACCGCGATGCTCCTCGCGACACCCGCGACGGCGCTCGTGCCCGACCTGCCCGGACCGACGATCCAGGTCGAGGTCGTGCAGACATCTGGCGGGGGCGGCGCCGGAGGCGGCGGCGGTGGCGGCCAGGACCCGGCGGGCGGCGGTGGCGCACCTGCCCCCGCCGGTCCCGCCCAGACGCCGTCGGGCAGCGGCACGTGGCCCGCGGGCGGCGGCACGTCCGACCCCGCGCCCGGAGCGCAGACCCCGCAGGACGACTCTCCCGAGCCCGCGGCAGCGGACGGCACGTTCTATGTCGGCGCGCTGCAGAGCGAGGTGCGTCCCTCCCTGTGGTGGGACGGCGGAGAGGTGACGGTTCGGCTGCCCGTGCGCAATCTCTCGCCCGAGCGCTTCGACGGCCGCGTCGAGTTCGTCCTGACGACGTTCTTCGGCATGGAGATCGGACGCCAGTCGGTCGCGGTGCGCCAGCTCGAGCCGGGCATCGCCGAGGAGGCGCGCGCGTCGTTCGCGTCGCCCGGGCCGTGGACGTTCTACTCCGCGTCGGCGACGTTCGTGCCCCCGGAGAAGATCGGGGACGCGGCGACGGAGGAGGTCGCCCGCGAGGCGTTCGTGCTCGTCCCGCCCATCGCGCTGCTCGTGACGCTCGGCCTCATCGTCGCCGCCGTGTTCGGGTTCCGCTTCCTCCGCGAGCGCGCGGTGGCCGCCACCCCGGTGCCCGGGGCCGCGGCATGACCGCCCTGGCCGATCCGCCCGCGGTCGCCCCACCTCCCGCGCCTCCCGCGCCTCCCGCGCTCCCGGAGGAGCGGCCCGCTCCGACGCGCTCGCGGCGTCCGCCGAAGCCGCCGAAGCCGCCGCGGGCCCCGCGCCCGCCCCGACGGCCGCCGCGCGTGCTCGAGCCGCTCTCGCCCCGGCAGCGTCTCGCGCGCGGGGTGGTCGGGCTGCTCACGGTCTTCCTGATCGGCTTCGTCCTCAGCGTCGTCGTGTACAGCCACCTCGCGCACGCGATCGCCCAGAACGGGCTGCGGGGCGAGTACGCCGCCCAGCTGGAGGAGGGCACCGCGCCGGTGTCCGAGGGCACATTCGACGACGTGCTGCTGCGGGACGGCGCGCCGGTCGGCATCATCGAGATCCCTGCGCTCGGGGTGTCCGAGGTCATCGTCGAGGGCACCGGAGCGGGGGAGCTCAAGCTCGGTCCCGGGCATCGGCGCAGCACCGTGCTGCCCGGCCAGGAGGGCGTGAGCGTGCTGATGGGACGCGCCGCCGCGTACGGAGGTCCGTTCGGAGGCATCCAGCAGCTGTCGCCCGGCGAGAAGCTGACCGTCACCACAGGCGAGGGCGAGCACGTCTACGAGGTGATCGGCGTGCGCTACGCCGGCGATCCCGCGCCGCCCGCCGTGCAGCCGGGGGAGGGGCGCCTCGTGCTCACCACGGCCCGCGGGGCGCCGTACTTCCCGCAGGGGATCGCGCGCGTGGACGCGCGCCTCATCACCGAGGCGCAGCCCGCGGGACCGCGTCAGACGACCGCGCTGTCGCTGCCCCCCGAGCACCAGGAGCTCGCAGGCGACGCCCGCCACCTCTGGCAGACCCTGTTCACCGTACAGCTGCTGGTCGCGTCGCTCGTCGCCGCGGCATGGTCGCTGTCGCGCTTCGGGCGCCGGCGCACGGTGATCGTGTTCACCCCGGTCCTGCTGCTGGTCGCGCTGCTCGTCGCCGATCAGGTGACGCTGCTCCTTCCCAACCTGCTGTGACACGCGCCGACGCGTCACCCCCGATCCGCCTGGAGAAACCGTGAACACCACCCCCTCCGACCCCATGCCGGCCGCCGGCGCGTCCGACTCGGTGACCGAGGTCCTGCCGCCCGTGACCGAAGGGCGCCGCGTGCGTCGCTCGGCCGAGGCCGCCGCGGACGTGACCACCGTCGCACCGCCCGTCTCCGCCCCCGTGCCGTCGTCCGTGTCGTCGTCCGTGCCGCCGCTGCCGTCGCTGGCGGACCCTGCGGATCCCGGGCTCGCGGAGCTGCATGCCGAGAACATCTCGGCGTGGTTCGGCGACCACCAGGTGCTCGATCGCGTCACGCTCACCATGCGCCCCGGCCAGGTGACGGCGCTGATCGGACCGTCGGGCTGCGGCAAGTCGACGTTCCTGCGCATCCTGAACCGCATGCACGAACTCGTCCCCTCAGCCTCGCTGGCGGGCGAGGTGCTCCTCGACGGGCAGGACATCTACGATCCGACGAAGAAGCTCACCGACGCGCGCAAGCACATCGGGATGGTGTTCCAGAAGCCCAACCCGTTCCCGGCGATGTCGATCTACGACAACGTGATCGCCGGGCTGAAGCTGGCGGGCATCCGGGCCGATCGCGACACGAAGGACGAGCTCGTCCAGTCCTGCCTGTCGAAGGCGGGCCTGTGGAACGAGGTCAAGGACCGCCTGCGCGCCCCCGGCGGCGGACTGTCGGGCGGTCAGCAGCAGCGCCTGTGCATCGCGCGCTCGCTCGCCGTGAAGCCGCGCGTGCTGCTGATGGACGAGCCCTGTTCGGCGCTGGACCCCACCTCGACCCGTGTCATCGAGGAGACGATGGCCGAGCTGCAGAAGGAGGTCACGATCGTGATCGTGACGCACAACATGCAGCAGGCCCAGCGCGTGTCTCAGGAGTGCGCGTTCTTCCTCGCGGCTCGCGGCACGCCCGGCGCGATCGTCGAGCACGGGGACACGGAGGCGATGTTCTCCGAGCCGCAGGACCAGCGCACCTACGACTACGTCAACGGCCGCTTCGGATAGGAGCGTGCCGGCGGATGGGAGCGTGCCGGTGAGTGAGGACCGCGACGAGCGGGACGGCGACAGCACCCTGGTCGGCGCCCGCTTCCGGCTGGAAGAGCTGCTCGGCTCGGGCGGCAGCGCAGCCGTGTATCGAGCTGTCGACGTCCGAAGCGGTGCGGAGGTCGCCGTCAAGGTGCTGCACCCGCACCTGTGCGCCGACGCGGCGGCGCGCGATGCGTTCCTGCGGGAGGCGGAGCGCGTCCGTGTCGTCACGCATCCGCGCATCGTGGCGGTGCATGACGCCGGCCTGCACGACGCCGGCGGTGTCGTGCAGCCGTGGATCGCGATGGACCTGGTGCAGGGGCCCACGCTGCGCGAACACGTCGAGCGGGTGGGCCCGCTGGCCCCCGTCGAGGCCGTCGCCGTGCTGGTCGGCCTGCTCGACGGCCTCGAGGCGGCGCATCGGGCGGGTGTCGTACACCGCGACATCTCGCCGCAGAACATCGTGCTCAGCGGGTCCGACGGGCCGCTGCGTCCGGACGCCGTGCGGATTCTCGACTTCGGGCTCGCCGACGCCACCGGGCGCCGCACGACCGGCGCGGACATCCTGCTCGCCGACCGGGGGTCAGGATCCGTGGTCGGGAACGCCGCGTACATGTCGCCCGAGCAGGCGCAGGGACTTCCCGTGCGATCGGTGAGCGATCTGTACCAGGCGGCGGCCGTGCTCTACTTCGCGCTCACGGGTGCCCCGCCGTTCCCGCGCGCGACGACGGAGCAGGCGATGCGGGCGCACGTCGCGGCCCCGCCGCCCGTGCCCTCCGTGCTGGCGCCGGCCGCGCGCTCCCTCGATCGCATCGTGACCAAGGCGATGGCGAAGACCCCCGCGCACCGCTTCCGCGACGCCGGGGAGCTGCGCGCCGCGCTGACATCCGCCGTGCCGACGCCCGCTGCGAGCGCCCTCCCCGGGGCCGAGTCCGAGCCCGAGGCGGAGACCGCGGCGATCGCGGAGGCGACCGCCGATCGCACCGGCGCCACGCGCGTCCTCGCTCGGACCCCGCTGGACGGCGAGCTGTCCTATCTGTCCGCCGCTTCCGCCGCTTCCGCCGCTTCACCTGTGGGGAGCGCCGGCGGGGACGCGCACTCCGGGCGCGCTCGACGTCGGTCGGCGAGCGGCGCGATCGCGGCCGCGGCGGTCGTGACCGTGGCGGTGCTCGGGGCCTGGGTGGCCGCCGCGTCCGACCCCCGCACCGCCGGTGCGGCGCAGGCTCCGCGCCCCTCGGTCTCCACGCCGCCGCCCTCTCTGCCGACGCCCACCGGCACGCCGGACCACGTGCCCGCGGCGCCGTCACCGCCGCCCGAGGAGACGCAGGAGGAGCCGCCGCCCGAGCCCGAGCTCATCGATGTGCCGCTGCTGCACGGCACCCTGGCGGATGCCGAGGCGGCGCTGCGCGACGCGGGACTCGTGCTCGGCGCCGTCCTGCGCACCGACGGCGCCGAGCCGGCCGACCGCGTGGTGCGGCAGGATCCCGCCGCGGGCGTGCGGATCGAGCGGGGCTCCGCGGTCGGCATCACGGTCACGAGCGGCAGCAACTCCGTGCCGTCCGTGGTGGGCCACTCACTCGGCACCGCGCGCGCCCTCGTGGAGTCGGCCGGCTTCTCGGTGCAGGTCACTCCCGTGGCGGATCCCGCCGCCGCGGTCGTCGCCGTCGAGCCCGTCGTCGGCACGGTGCTGCGCGTGGGCGTGACCGTCACCCTCGTGGTGCGGCCGCCGACCGAGCCCGAGCCGCCAGCCGGGCCGCCCCCCGCCACGCCCACGCCGACTCCGACGGGACAGAGCCCATGACCGTACGCCGCATCCTGGACCTCGTGCTCGGCGCGGCCGGCGTGCTCATCGTGCTCGTGACGGCGGCCGGCGTCCTGCACCTCTCGCGCCTCGATCCCGCCGCCGAGCGGGACCGCACCCCCGTCACGGCGTACGCCCTCCGGGCCGAAGCGCCCGCGTCGGCCGACACCGCGCCCGCCGGCGGCGCGTCGCCTGAGGACGTCCCGCCCTCCGGCACCCCCGCGGCCGGGGCCCACGGCGTCTGGCGAGGAAGCGTCGACGTCAGCTCCGACTGGCTCGCCCGGGTGTCCGCCGCGACGGACATCCCCGTCCGCGCCCTGGCCGCCTACGCCCGCGCCGACCTCGCCATCGATGTCGAGCAGCCGGCGTGCGGTCTCGACTGGAACACCCTCGCGGCCATCGGCGCGATCGAGTCCGGCCACGGCAGCCACGGCGGGGCCGTACTCGGGCCGGACGGGCGCGTCGAGCCCGAGATCCTCGGTCCCGTACTCGACGGCAACGGCGTCGCGGCGATCCGCGACACCGACGACGGCGCCTGGGACGGGGATCGCACCTGGGATCGCGCGGTGGGACCCATGCAGTTCATTCCCGAGACCTGGAACCGCTGGGGCGCCGACGCGAACGGCGACGGGATCGCAGATCCCCACCAGCTCGACGACGCGGCGCTCGCCGCCGCGCGCTACCTGTGCGCGTCGGGGCCCGTCGACCACCCGGAGGGGTGGCGTCGAGCGGTCTTCTCGTACAACCACCTCGACTCCTACGTGGACGCCGTCGCCGAACTCGCGAACCGCTACGCCGCCGCTGTCCGCTGACGCACGAGAGGAATCACGACGTGAGGATGAGACACGCCCTGAAACCGGGTCAGGTGTACGCCCTGGACCTGTCGCTGGTGCCGGGAGGAGCCGATCCGGACGGTGACCGTGGATGGGCGATCGTCCTGGTCGCCTACGTGTGGCCCAAGCGGGGGAAGTTCGTCTGGGTGTCCTGCGCGACCTACCCGAGCGTGCCGACGCTCGCGGACGCCGAGAACGTGACCGAGTGGCGCTGGCCCATCCTGCTCGCCAGCCTCACGGAGCACGACGTGCTGCTGGGGACGATGCCGCTGCCGCCCGAGCTGCCGCCGCTGCCGCGGCTGCGGGCGCCGCGGTGGATCACGCGCGGCTCGCCGTGGGTCGTGTACACGTACGCGGAGGGGCCGGACGGCCTGCCGCGCGCCGTGAGCGTCGAGGACACCTCGGATCCCACGCTGCCGACGGGCGTGCTCGTCTCCCACGCGTCG
Source organism: Microbacterium album (assembly GCF_014643695.1). Taxonomy (GTDB): domain Bacteria; phylum Actinomycetota; class Actinomycetes; order Actinomycetales; family Microbacteriaceae; genus Microbacterium; species Microbacterium album. The sequence continues at coordinate 86,794 of NZ_BMJY01000012.1, forward strand.
CTGCGGGCGCGCGTCAACGACGACTGGATGCCGGAGAAGTCCTGGCCCGCCGACGCGCCGGCACCCGTCGTGCCCGCGGTGCCGTCGACGCCCGTCTCCACGGCCCCGCAGCCCGGGGCGGGCAGGCCGCCGAAACAGCGCCGGTCGCGCAGGAAGACGGCCCAGCCCGAACCGAGAGACCTCAGCCCACGGGCTTGAGCATGGGGGAGACGAGCACGGTGCCCTCGCCGTGCTCGGCGTCCAGCTGCTGCTGCAGCGACCCGTCGTCGTAGACGACCTCGACGTGGACCGTGCCGGTGCGCGCGTCCGTCCACCCGGTCAGCATGCCTCCCGACGCCGAGGTGACGGCGGCGAGGATGCCCTGCAGCTCGGCCTCCGTGCGCTCGGCCTCCGATACGCACAGCATGCCGCCCCAGACGTCGCGCAGCGCCGCCTCCGCGCTCGCGACGTCCTCGGCGACCTGCACGTTGAGGATGGTGCGCAGCGGGTCGCTCCCGGCTCCCTCATCCGCGAGAGAGCCGTCTCCTGCACCGGCCGTGCCGTCGTCCCCGGCGGGCGGCTCGGTCGACTCGGTCGGCTCGTCGACGGCCTGGTCGACCCAGGCGCCCGCGTATCCGGGCAGTCCGGTGGCGGTCTGCAGCGCGTCGGACAGCGTCTGCATCGTCGTGCGCGAGGGATCCGCCACCCGCCACCCGCCCTCGGGGGCCGGGCACGGCGTCGAGAAGTCGGGGGAACGGGCGTCGTCGCCGCCCTGGGCGGACCAGTCGTAGTCCGCGCCCGGGGTCACCTCCACGGGCACGAACACCTCGGTCTCGGGGTCGAAGGTGCCCACGACGTGGAACTCGCCCCAGCGGCTGCCGCTCACGTCCTCGAAGTGGCCGTCCCACTCGGCCCAGTCCCAGCCCTCGAGCCGGGGACCGCCGCACTGCGGGGGATAGGACATCGCGATCGCGCCCAGGCACAATTCGGCGCCGTCGCCCGTGTCCATGACCGTGACGGGGTGGCCCGGTGTCACGAGCGGGCCGCCGGATGCGGGCCCGCCGGGCTGCGACGGCGGTTCGGTGGGCGTGGCGCAGCCTGCGAGCACGATGGAGACGGCGGCGAGGCACAGCAGGGCGAGGGATGCCTTCGGGCGAGGTTCCATGGACTTCAGCATGCCGCATGCGCGCGCGGCTCGCATGGCGGCGCGGTCTTGCATGACGGCTCGGTCTTGCATGACGGCTCGGGGGCGTCAAGCCCGATGAGGGAAACCGAGCCGGACGGCAGGCTGGTCACATGAGCTTCGCCTGTGCGACCGGAGGCGTCCATCCAGGAGAGGTGCTGGACGGACGCTACCGGCTGGACGCGCTCGTCGGGGAGGGAGGCATGGGTCGCGTCTTCCGGGCCACGGACGAGCTGCTGGGGCGAACGGTCGCGATCAAGGTCTTCCCCGCCGCCGCTGCGGATCCCGCCGACCGTCTCCGCCGGGAGTCGGAGACGCGCCTGCTGGCGGCCCTGAACCATCCCTCGCTCGTCACCCTCTACGACGCGCAATCCGAGCCGGGCGGATCCGGATACCTCGTGATGGAGTTCATCGAGGGCGGGACGCTCGCGGAGCGGATCGCGCGGGGCGCGCTGCCCCCCGAGGAGGTCGCGGACATCGCGGTCGATCTGGGCGAGGCGCTGCACGCCGTGCACGCGGCGGGGATCGTGCATCGCGACATCAAGCCGCAGAACGTGCTGCTGCGCTCCACCGTGACCCCGCGCCAGCCGTATCGCGCGACGCTCGCCGACTTCGGCATCGCCTACCTCGCCGACGCCGCGCGGGTGACCGGTCCCGGCATGGCGATCGGCACGGCCGCGTACTTCTCGCCGGAGCAGGCACGCGGGGCGGAGCCCTCCGCCGCCTCCGACGTGTACGCGCTCGGGCTGGTGCTCATCGAGGCGCTGACCGGTCGGCGGGCGTTCCCGCAGACGGGTCCGATCGAGGCCGCTATCGCGCGGCTGCACTCGCAGCCCGAGGTGCCGGGGACGTTCGGCTACGGATGGCGGTCCCTGCTGACGGCGATGACCGCGATCGAGGCGGCGGACCGCCCGTCCGCGCGCGACGTCGTGCGCCGGGCGCGCGCGCTGCAGGCGCCCCTGCCGGCGGGCGGGCATCACGCCGCGGCCAGCACGGGAGCGGGGGAGCCAGAGCCGACGGCCGCCGTGCCGGGGGCGTCGACCGCCTCGGCACCGCTGCTGGATCCGCCCGCGACCACGCCCCAGCCCGGGCTCGCCGTGCTCGAGGACGCCCCGGCGACCGCGCCCTTCGAGGCGGCCGACGCGGATCAGGCCGGGGATGCGGCGGGTGACCCTTTCACCGTGACGACCCGCGAGCTCGGGGAGGACACGCACGCCGCGCCCCGGCGCCGCTCGCGTCGCGCCCGCCGCTCGCGCACGGCCGCTGTCGGGCGCGTCGCGCTGGTCGGCGCCGTCACCGCGGCGCTCGCCGGCGCCGCGTGGGGAGTCGTGAGCGCGACCGACGCGCCCGCCACACCCCACGTGCGCGCCGTGCAGGAGGGCGGGGGGATCGTGCGGCAGACGGCGCCCGCGTCCGACTCGGTGCAGGGGGAGCCGGCGGGCGTGACTCCCGACGGCGGTGCCGACGGCGAGCCCGTGGGGGAAGCGCCAGAGGCCCCGGCGCCCGATCCGGTCTCGGAGCAGGACGGCGACGCTCCGCCCGCCGGTCAGGGAGCCGACCGCGGCAATGGCGCGAAGGGCGACGGCGAGCGGCACCAGGACCACCCGGGCAAGGGCAAGGGCCTCGACCGAGGCGCCGGTCCTGGCAACTCGGGCGAGCGCGGCGGGGGCCGCGGCGCCGACTGAGGCCAGCCGACCGCATCCTGACCGGCGCGGCCCCCGAGGGCTGGTATTCTCGGTAGGCCTCCATAGCTCAGGGGATAGAGCGTTGGTTTCCGGTACCAAAGGTCGCAGGTTCGAATCCTGTTGGGGGCGCCATGTGATGAGTCGGGACATGTGTCTCTGAGGAGCTCGGCCGCAGGCCGGGCTCCCGCGGGTGTTGCGCTTTCCTTTTCTCCTCCCACGCTCTTTCTTTTTTCTTCCCACGCGTTTTCTTTTTTCTCCCACGCGTCGGGCCCCCGAGGGGCCGCTCCGCGAGGGAGGCGCTTCCGCTGCGCTTCAGCGCGCCGGCGCTTCGCGCCTGGTTGGCGGGCGCACTCGCGCCCGCACGCTCGCGCTGGCGCGCTCGCACCGGGTTGAGGTGGGGCGGGTGGGGCTCGGCTTCGACTCGCTGCGCTCGCTCAGCCCGTTTCGACTTCGCTTCGCTTCGCTCAACGACCGGGTTCGGGGTCTCCGGTTGCGCGCTCAACAAGGAACGGGGCGGGGTGGTGCTCAGGTTCCGCTCGTTGAGCGGAGCGGCGGAGCCGCGGAGTCGAAACGGGTTGAGCGGAGCCGCGTAGCGGCGGAGTCGAAACCGAGGCGGGA
>NZ_BMJY01000013.1 GCF_014643695.1 Microbacterium album
GGCTGCGGTGGGGTTGTGGAGGTCGTCCTCAGCGACGGTGACCACCAGCGTGGGGGCGGCACCGCCGAGCGTGGGCGTCTCGATGGCTTTGGCGGCGGCTTGGATGATCACCGCCAGCACGTCGTGACGCTTCTGCGCGTTCCTCCGCGGGTCATCGACAACCTCGTCCGAGGACCACGCGGTGTTCTCGTCCCGGTCTTCCGGGTCGAAGGTGGGGGTGAACCGGACGGCGGGGTTCAGGTGCGCATCCAGCAGCCGCTGCCGCCCGGCGGCGACCTCGGGGAGGAGGGACCCCCGTAGCGGGACGACCCCGTCCCGAATTACTCCCAGGGTCAGGCCCCGGTTCCGGGCAGCGCGTTCCGCGTCGGGTTCGGGGCCGTCTTGGTCGAGGTAGGTCGCCCAGGTGCGGGCGTGCACCTCGACTTCCGCGAACGTCGGCGGAATCATGCCCGCCTGCTCTTCCAGCACACCGGTCGCGTACGCCACCGTCGTGGCTTCGGCCGCGTCGAACTCGACCGGGTCGGCACGATCCTCCACCCGTGCGAGGGCACTGGTGATCTCGTGCGCCGCGTCCACACCGAGGGCTCCGTCTCGTAGTGCGTGACCGACGTGGGGGAACCGCGCCGGGAGTTCCTCCCCGGTCAACGACACCCGAGGCCGGGTGCGCTTGTCCAACCGGATACGGGCGTTGATCGCCTTCGCCGACACCCGGGTCGTGCGCTCCAGCAGCTCCACCCCGTTGCGACACCCGAACTTCGCCGAGAGGCGGTCCTCGCAGTCGCGGGCAGACCGCGCATCCACCTCGCCGGCCACACGGACTCGGGCGGCGTCGACCATCCGCCCCAACGCCTCCACCGTGCCCACCGCGGCGACCAGATCGGCGTCCGCGAGGGGGCCCCGGTCTGCTCAATCAGGGCAGGCAACGCATCGACCGAAGCGAGAACATCCCGCCCCTCGTCACTGGTCGCGCACCGCTGTTCCATACCCCCAACGGTAGACGGGGCCACCGACATTCGAGGCGCCGGTAAACCGCCGATCCACACCCGAAAACCACACCCGTGGACAACTCGCCCCGGGCGCGTGTTGGGGACGAGGAGTGCGCGGCCGTGCGTGCCGACCTCGGTTTCGACTCCGCCGCTACGCGGCTCCGCTCAACCCGTTTCGACTCCGCGGCTCCGCCGCTCCGCTCAACGACCGGAACCTGAGCACCACCCCACCCCGTTCCTTGTTGAGCGCGCAACCGAGACCCCGAACCGGTCGTTGAGCGGAGCGAAGCGAAGTCGAAACGGGCTGAGCGAGCGCAGCGAGTCGAAGCCGAGCCCGACCCGCCCCACCTCAATCCGGTGCGAGCGCGCCAGCGCGAGCGTGCGGGCGCGAGTGCGCCCGCCAACCAGGCGCGAAGCGCCGGCGCGCTGAAGCGAAGCGCAAGCGCCTCCCTCGCGGAGCGGCCCCTCGGGGCCCGACGAGCGGGAGGAAAAAAGAAGAGCGTGGGAGGAAAGAGAAGAGCAGAAGAACAGAACAAGACGTCCCGGTAGCGGGATCTCGCCGGACGAGCAATCCCTTCCAGTGGCGCGCCGCGGGGTGGATCGTGGGAGAGACCACGACGGGAGGAGCGGATATGACCGAGGACATCGCCGGGCGCTCACAGGGGGAGCAGGACGAGAAGGACGCGGATCGGTTGGCCGAGGCCCACGGCGAGACCGACTTCGCCGGGTTCCCGGAAGCCGGGGACGGCGACGCGGGGGACCGGTCGGCGGTCGAGGACGCCGCGCTGGAGGCCGGGGGGATGCCGGAGGAGCAGAGCGTCGATCCCTCGCGGGAGCAACCGCGCTGAGCACCTGAACGCAGCGAAACGCCCTCCCGGCGGAGGGCGTTTCGGGGTGTCAGGCTGGAGGAGTCTTACTTGAACGCGTCCTTGACGTTCTCGCCGGCGTTCTTGAGGTTCGCCTTCGTCTGATCGGTCTGGCCCTCGGCCTCCAGGCGCTCGTTGTCGGTGCCCTTGCCGGTGGCCTCCTTCGCCTTGCCGGCGACGTCCTGGGCGGCGTTCTTGATCTTGTCGTCAAGTCCCATGATGGTTCCCTCCGTCAGATCCGGGCGCTTCCCGGAATTGCCGTCCACATTAGGCGGGGCTCGGCGGGACATCGAGGGGGTCGCGCGCGACGGGATCTTGCGCTAGCCCTACCCCACGGCGCAACGAATCGCGGCGTCGTCGTCACACGGGCTTTCGGCTCCCGGAAGACGCGATAGTCGCCGCCGGGTCGCGCCGTGATACTGACCGAGGCGGCAACGGGGCCGTTCGGCGACCAGGAGGTGGCGCATGACCGAGCGCAGGATGACCCTCACGATGTTCATGGCGGCGTTCGGATACGCCAACGACGCCTGGCGGCACCCGCGCAGCCGCACCGCCGACATCGGCTCCCTGGCACACGCGCGCGACATGGCGCAGGCTGCCGAGCGTGCCGGTCTCGACGCGATCTTCTTCGCCGACAGCAACGACGCGTCGGGACTGCGCCGTCACGGCTATCGCGGCGTCTCGGTCAACGAGCCGGTCTCGACGATCGGCGCGCTTATCGGCTTCACCGAGAGGATCGGGATGATCGGCACCGCGTCGACGACCTGGTCCGAGCCGTTCACGGTCGCGCGCCAGTTCGGCAACCTCGACCAGCTCTCTGGTGGCCGCGCCGGATGGAACATCGTCACGTCCGTGAGCGGAAACCAGAACTTCGGTCGCGACGAGATGCCCGACCCCGCCGCTCGATACGACCGAGCGATGGAGTTCGTGGACGTCGTGATCAAGCTCTGGGAGAGCTGGGATCGCGACGCGATCGTGAACGACAAGGAGAACGGCAACTGGGTCGACAACGAGCGAGTGCACGACATCGATCACGTCGGCGTGCACTTCCGCGTCAAGGGCCCGACGAACATCCCTCGCTCGCCCCAGGACCGGCCGGTGCTCGTCCAAGCCGGGCAGTCCCCGGCCGGCATCGAGCTCGGATCCACCTACGGCGACCTCATCTACGCCGTTCAGCCCGAGAAGGCCGGCGCGGTGGCCTGGTACGCCGACTACAAGCAGCGGGTGGCGGAGAAGGGTCGCGACCCGGAGAAGGTGAAGATCCTTCCCGGCATCATCCCGATCGTGGGACGCACGCAGGCGGAGGCCGAGGAGCTCGCCGCCGAGCTGGACGCGTGCGTCACCGAGACGACCGGGCGTGCGCTCGTCTCGGGGCTGCTGGACGTCGACCTGAGCGACATCGAGCTCAACGAGAGAATCCCGCAGGAGCGCCTGGTCGACAACCCCCGCCGCATGGAGCGATGGCGCCTGTTCCGCGACATGGCGCAAGAGCTCACGTTGCGACAGCTGATGATCAGGATGTCGCGCTCGACCGGCCACCAGTCGCTCGTCGGCACGCCCGCGTCGATCGCCGAGCGCATGATCGACTGGTTCGACGCGCGTGCGTGCGACGGCTTCAACTTCGATCCGCCCAACGTGACCGAGGGCATGGGGAACATGCTCGAGCTGCTCGTGCCAGAGCTCCAGGAGCGCGGCTACTTCCCGGCCGAGCACCACGGCGACACCTTCCGAGAGCGGGCCGGCCTGACGCTGTTCACTCCCCGCGAGGCGGACGCCCGGCCGGCTGTCCTCGCCTGAGGGGCACCCTGCACCTACTCGTCGTCGATCACCAGCACCGCCCGCCACCGGTCGTCCCGCATCCACCACGCCCGGGCGGCCTCCTCCGCTTCCTCGCGCGTCGGGAAGGACTCCATCCGCGGGGCGCCGGTCGTGCCCCCGCCGTGCCGCGCCCGTCGGGGATCCGCGTCGGTCCACGACGGCGCGGCCGGCACGAACACGAGCCACGCCTCAGCGTTCGCCGGCTCTGGGTCCCTCACCACGAGCACCAGCGCGCGGCCTGATTCCAGCATGTGGGTGTGGACGCCGCTCCACGCGGCGCTCAGCCACGCGTCGCGGCCCTCCCGTTCAGCTTCGCGGAGCACTCGCGCTGTGCTCTCGGCCGCCGACGGTCCCGGCGGCGTCGCCCGGGGCGTCCCGGCACCGACCGGAGGCGTGCCGTGGTCGCCCGTGCTGGAGCCGGCCCGACCCTGCGCATGCGCCGCGGCCGCGTCGTCGATCCAGGGGTTTGCGTGCGGATGGGGCATCGGAGTGCACGCATGTCGTATCCGGCCGACGCCGCGTCGGGCGGCGGAGCGGGCCACGCGGGCGCTCGGTCCGCCCGGAGCAGGTTCGGGCGCGAGTGACCCCTCGGGGCGATGCGCGCAAGTCCCTGTCCCGGGAGGCGCCTCTTCCGTAGGGTGACGACCGACGGCACCACCTCGGCGGGCGGGCGCCACCGGGGAGAACGGGAGGATCATGACCGAACGATTCCGCAACTGGTCGGGCAGCCTCGAGTTCGAGTACGCGCGGCGCGAACGTCCCCGTAGCGAGGAAGAGATCCAAGAGATCGTGCGCGCGGCGCGCGAGGAGGGCCGGACCGTACGGCCAGTCGGGTCCGGGCACTCTTCGACGCCGCTGGTGGAGACGGACGGCGTGCTGGTCGATTTCGAGCATCTCCACGGCCTGACAGCACACGACGAGGACGCGCTCACCGCCACGCTCCTGCCGGGCACCACGCTCGAGAACTCGGGTGAGCTGCTCGCCGACGTGGGCCTGGGGATGGAGAACCTGGGCGATGTCGACTACCAGACGATCGCCGGCGCGATCGGCACCGGAACCCACGGCACCGGCCTTGAGCTCGGCAACGTCTCGTCCAACGTGATCGGCGGCTGGCTCGTCACGGGGACGGGAGAGGTGCGGGCGTTCGGCGTCGACGCCGGGACCGACGGACACGACGACCTCACCCGCGCCGCGCGCGTCTCGCTCGGCGCGCTCGGCATGTTCAGCGCGCTGACCCTGCGCGTGCTGCCGTACTACCGTCTGCATCGACGCAACTTCATGACGCACGTCGACTGGACGCTCGACCACTTCGACGAACTGGTGTCGAGCAGCCGCCACTTCGACTTCTACTGGTACCCGCGCCGCGACGAGACGCAGGTGCGTCTCATGGACCGGCCCGACGAGGACCAGCAGATCGACGCCCCCGTCGACGAGTACAAGCGCGAGGACATCGGCCCCAGTCACCACGTGATCACGAACGACCGTGACCTGCGCTTCGAGGAGATGGAATACATGTTCCCGCTCGAGCGGGGCATGGAGGTGTTCCGCGCCGTCAGAGAGCGCGTCAAGGAGCGCCACCGCCAGCACGTCGGCTGGCGGGTGCTCGTCCGCGTCATCGCGGAGGACGACGGGCTCCTCAGCAACTGCAACGGCGGACCCACCATGACGATCGCGCTGCTCCAGAACAACGTGCTCGACTACCACGACTACTTCGACGACCTGGAGCCGCTGTTCCTGGACTTCGGGGGGCGTCCCCACTGGGGCAAGAAGCACTCGCAGACTGCGGAGCAGTTGCGCGGCATGTACCCGGAGTGGGATCGGTTCCAGCAGATCCGGCGGGAGCTGGATCCGGACGGGGTGTATCTGAACGCGCACCTGCGCGAGCTCTTGGGAGAGGGGACGACATGACCGCGCTCGGCACGACGACCTGGGTCTTCTCGGCAGGAAACGTCCCACCGCAGTCGACGGGCGCCGAGCCCGAGTTCACCAGCCGCGACGAGCTGTGTCTGCTCAACACGGGGGACGCGGACACGCACGTCGAGCTGTGGGTGTACTTCGAAGATCGGGATCCTTCGGGACCTTTTCCGATCACGGTCGGGGCGCGCCGCGTGTGCCATCGCCGCATTAACGACCTGATCGATCCGCATGCGATCCCCCTGGGGGTGCCCTATGGGCTGGTCGTCCAGAGCGACGCGCCCATCGTGGCTCAGCTCACGAGGCTCGACACCCGCAAGGCCGAGCTCGCCACGAGCACGACCCTCGGCTTCGCCGGATCGACCTGACCGGGACGTTCGACGAGTGCGCCGGCTGAAGGAGGGCATCCGGGAAGCGGCGGGACGCTTGCGACGGCACGGGGCATCCGTGCTCCTGGCCGCGCTTGCGGCGGCCGTCGCCTTCGCGCTGGCCGGTGCGCTGTTCGGACCCGAGAACGCGTTCTTCGCTCCGATTGCCGCGGTGCTGAGCGTGGGGCTGGGCGGCGGGCGCCGCATGCTGCGGACGATCGAGATCAGCGGCGGGGTGCTCGTCGGGGTGCTCGTCGGAGAACTCGTCTCGCTGCTGCCGCTGCCCACACCGGTCGCTCTCGCCATCGCGGTCGCACTGGGGATGGGCACGGCGGTGTCCGTGCGAGCGAGCCCGCTGCTCAGCAACCAGGCGGCCGTCGCGGCGGTCGTGACCATGGTCCTGACTCCCGTGACGCAGGCGGCGCCGTTCCTGCGGCTCGGCGACGCCGTGCTCGGCGGCATGGTCGCGCTCGCGATCGCGGTGCCCGCGACCCTCCGTCCCGAGCGGGCGCTGCGCGTGGGCGTCCGCGCCGTCACCGATCGCGAAGCCGCGGTGGTCGACCGGCTCGCTGCCGCCCTGCGCGGCGAGCGCGTGGACGTCGACGCGGCGGTGCGCGACGTGACGGCGGCGACGACGGCCGCCGAATCGCTGGACGACGCGATCCGCGCGGCGCGGGAGAGCGTCCGGCTGGGACGGCGGGCCCGGGAGCTCCGCCGGGGAACGGCCCGGGCGGCACGCATGCGCGCCGAGTGGCAGGACCTCGCGGCGTCGATCGCCGCGCTGGCGAGGGCGACCCGTGCCCTTCTGCGCGAGCATCGCGAGGGACGATCCGCAGCGGCGCATGTGGCGCAACTCGCCGAGGCCGTGCGCGCTGTCACGGGCTGGGCGGTCGGGCCCGAGCCGATCCCCGAGACCGACGCGCTCAGACACGAGCTGCGTGAGCTGGCCCGTTCGTTGACCGTCGACCTCGGCGGTCAGCTCGCGGCGCGCGAGCGCGTGCTGCTCAGCGTCGCCCGCACCGCGGTCGTCGACCTCCTGCGGATGACGGGCATGTCCCACCGGGACGCCGTCGAGGCCGCGACATCGGTCCCGCCGGCTTAGCGGGCGGGAATCACGCGAGCAACCCCCTCCACGCCCCGGGGCGCGCGCACCAGAGTGGGAGATGCCCACACGATCAGGAGGAGCCACACCATGAGCGAAGCGGACACGGACCGCCCCGACGACAAGACGCTGCGCGACGCCGAGGAGGCGAACCGCATCGCGACCGAGCACGGCGTGGCCGACCCCGGTGGATTCCCGACGGCGCAGGGTGCGACCTGGGATGGAGAGACGCCAGTCGACCGCCCCGCCGCGGATCAGACGGCCGCGGTCGGTCCCGAGAAGCTGCCGATCGAGGACATCGCCGACGACCCCTTCGAGGAGACCGGTCCTCCTCAGTGACGCCCCTCCCGCTCGCGGGCGGATAGCATCGCCCGCGAGCGGGGGAGGATCGGATGACCACGAGCGGCGGCTCACGCGGCGAAGCGCGGCAGGACGGGCGCGTGCTCGGGATCGCGATCCTGGCGTCGTTCGTCGCCTTCCTCGACTCGAGCATCGTCAACGTCGCCCTGCCCGCGATCCGCGACGAGCTGGGCGGCGGGCTGGCGGGCCAGCAGTGGGTCGTCAACGCGTATCTGGTCACGCTCGGCGCCCTGATCCTCGTGGCGGGCTCGATGAGCGACCAGTTCGGGAGGCTGCGTACGCTGCGCCTGGGCTTGGCGGGCTTTCTCGTCACCTCGCTGGCCGTCGCCGCGGCGCCGACGCTCGAGCTGCTCATCGCCGCGCGCGCGGTGCAGGGCGTGGCGGGCGCGCTCCTCGTCCCCAGCTCGCTGGCCCTGATCACCTCCCACTTCGACGAGCAGGGGCGGGGCCGGGCCATCGGCGCGTGGACCGCCGCCACCAGCGCGGCGATGCTGGTCGCGCCCCTGCTCGGCGGTCTCTTCATCGATCTCGCCTCGTGGCGCTGGGCCTTCGCGATCAACGTCCTCCCGATCGCGGCGGCGTTCCTGCTGCTCGCGGGACTGCGTGCGCGGGACGTCCGGCGTGCCGACGCGCGAGTGGATCTCGTCGCCTCCGCGTGCTGTGCGCTCGGCCTGGGAGGGATCGTCTTCGCTCTGATCGAGGGCCCGGAGCGCGGATGGGCGGACCCGTTGGTCGCAGCAGTCGGATGCGCGGGGGCGGTGCTGTTCGCGGTCTTCGTCTGGGGACAGCGCCGCCCCCGCGCGTCGCTGATGCCGCTCGTCCTCTTCCGCGCGGGCAACTTCCGCGCCGGGAATCTGGCGACGCTGTTCGTGTACGCGGCGCTCGCGCTGAACGGCTTCGCGGTCGTCGTCTACCTGCAGCAGGGTGCCGGCCTCGGTGCGACCCTGGCAGGGCTCGCGACGTTGCCGATGACGGTGGTCATGATGCTGGGCAGCGCGCGCGTCGGCGCCTGGGCGGGACGACGCGGTCCCCGGCTGTTCATGGCGCTCGGCCCCGCGATCATGGCGGTCGGCGCCACGCTCCTGCTGACCGTCTCGGCAGCGTTCGACTACTGGCTGCAGGTCCTGCCCGGCGTCCTCCTCATGGGTGTCGGCCTGACGCTGACCGTCAGCCCCCTCACGAGCGCCGTGCTCGGCGCCGTGGACCCCGAGCGATCCGGCGTCGCGTCGGCCGTGAACAACGCGGTGGCCCGCGTCGCGGGGCTGCTCGCGATCGCCGTGCTCGCCCTCATCGCGGGCGGCGACCTTGACCTCGAGGGCTTCCACCGCACGGCGATCGCTACAGCGGTGCTGTTCGCGGCGGGTTCCACGGTGTCGTGGATCGGGATCCGGAACACTGCGCGCACGAGCCGGGGCACTACGAATCGCCCGCCCGCCCGCTGAACCGGTCTGTGGACGCCTCAGCCCCGGTGCTCCTCCGCCGACGCTCCGCGCCGGACCCGAGCACGGGCGCGGTCCGCGCGTTCGGCCGCCTGGAACCACCGGGCGATGACGAAGACCAGGACGCCCACCATGGCGAACTCGCCGAGCGCCCACGCGATCGCACCGCCGAGACGCTGGTCGTCGAGCCGGGAGACCTGCCACTCCGGCCGGATCGCGTCGAACCAGTCGGCGCCGATCACGTTCGTCCCGAACACGAGGACGACGGCGAACAGCGTGTGCCCGAGGACACCGACGACGATCAGCGGGATCCGCGCGGGACCGGCGGGGCGGTGCGGATCGGGATCCACGCCGAGGACCATCCAGAAGAAGAGGAAGCCTGACGCGAGGAAGTGCAGCAGCATGACGGCGTGCCCCCACGGGTGGGACATGAGCGCCGGGAACAGCGGTGTGAAGTACAGCAGGTACAGGCTGCCCACGAAGACGGCGGCGACGACCGCGGGATGTGCCAAGACGCGCGAAGGACGAGCGCGAAGCATGCGCAGCAGCCGCTGCCGGCCGTCCATCGGGAGCGCGCGGAGAGCGAGCGTGATGGGCGCGCCGAGCACAAGGAGCACGGGCACGATCATGTTGAGCGTCATGTGCTGGAGCATGTGCATGCTGAACAGCACGTTCGCGTAGGCGCCGACGCCGGTGCAGGTCACCGCCAGCAGCAGCGCGACGCCGCCGAGGAAGCTGACGACGCGACCCGCCGGCCAGGCGTCGCCGCGGCGGCGCAGGGCCCGCACGCCGCGGATGTACGGCACGGCGAGCGCGGCGGCGACGGCGAGGCCCACGCCGCTGGGCGCGAGCGTGCCGAGCATCGTCAGCGCGGTGGGCGGGTCCGACAGGGGATCTGCGGTGAGGGGCACGGCCTCGGGCGGCGCGGGCGCCGTCTGCGACAGGGCGACCGCGAGCGCGAATGTCGCGGCCATCACCGCGGTCTCGACCAGCGCCGTGACCCACGCCCCCGATCGTCCGGTCCAGCGGGACGGCGCGTCGGCGTCGCTCCCGCGGGCGGCGATCGCCCGCCGTGCCGCGCGCGCGACGGCGACCAGCACCGCGAACGCGAACGTCTTCAGCACGAGGAGTACGCCGTATCCCGAGCCGAAAAGGCGTGTGGGATCGACCGCCATCAGCGCGAGCACGAGCCCGCTGGCCCCCACGGTGATCGCGCAGCCGGTGGCGAGACGCCCGAACCGAGCGAGGATCCCGCCGGGCCTGGTCGCTCCCGGAACCGTCGTCAGGATCCCGAGGAGCCCTCCGGCCCAGGCGGTCGCCGCGGCGACATGTGCGAAGACGGCCACTGGGCCGAGATCCGAGTGACCGTGCGACGCGAAGTGGCCCCCGCCCGCGACGGCTGCGAGCGCGGCGGTCGCCGCGGCCAATCCCAGAGCGGGACCGGCCCTCCCCGGCATCGTGCCCGCGGCCGCCGCCACGAGGGCAGCCGCCGCCTGCACGGCGAGCGCCGCCCCCGCGGCCGTCTCCGTCGCCAGCATCACGGCCGCGGGCACGAGGGCGCTCGGCGACACCGCGGCGGCGAGGGCGAGGAGTTCGGCGAGCGAGAGCACGCACCAGCCGATCCCCAGGATCAGCGCCGCGCGCCGCAGCCGGGCCTGCCGCAGGCCTGGGATGGCGTCGGGCGGCGCGAGCACGGCGGACGTGAGGAGCATCCCGATCGTCCCCGTGGCCACGAGGGTCTTCAGCAGCCGGACAACGGTGCGCAGCTGCGCGACGTCGACCTCGGCCCACGCGGTCGCCAGGGGGAGCGACGACGCGGTCGCGACGACGACGGATACTAGCGCCACGCCCGCGCCGAAGACAGCCCCTGTCGAATACGCGGGGAGGGGTTGAGCATCCTGGCAGGCCTCTCTAGCGTCGTGCGCAAGCGACTGACGTTCACGAAACCACGGAGGTCCGCCATGTCGCAACCGAGCGCCGCAGTGCGCACGACGTTTCCGCGGCGGACGTTCCTTGGGATGACGATCGCGGTCGGCGGCGCGACGGTGCTCGCGGGGTGCAGCGTCGACCATGACCACACCCTGTCGCATCGACACGCCCAGACCCACCACGATGCACTCCGGTTCTTCACCCCGGAGGAAGCGCGCACGGTCGACGCGGTCATCGGGCGGCTGGTGCCGGGGGATGAGAACGATCCGGGCGCCCGCGAGGCGGGAGCGCTGTACTACATCGACGGCAAGCTCGCCGACCACGAGGCGTTCGCCGAGCCGACCTACGCGAAGGGTCCCTTCGCGGAGGGTGTCGAGGCCGGCGAGCAGGCGCCGCCCGGGACGATCCCGGTTGCGGAGGATCAGCTCTACCGGTACGGCTTCCAGGGCGCCGACACCGCACCCCAGGACCTCTATCGGGAATCGCTCGCAGCCCTGGACCGACTCAGCCAGGAGGAGCGCGGGGCGTCCTTCGCGGACCTCGATCCAGCGACGCAGGACGAGATCCTCACGGTGCTCGACGACATCGGCCAGGCACAGGAGGCCGACGAGAGCGGTCAGGAATCGGACAGCGCGACGGGCGGAGGCCCCGAGGGCGGGCTCGAGGAGAGCCGGCTCGCCCAGGCCGCGGAGCGCGCCTTCGGCGACGTGGATCCGGGCGCGTTCTTCGACAGGATCCGCACGGACACGATCGAGGGGATGTTCGCAGACCCGCACTACGGCGGGAATCGGGGCATGGCCGGCTGGGCGCTGATCGGCTATCCCGGGCCGCGGCGCGCGTGGTCTCCGGCGGAGATGGTGACGCCGACGCGGCGCGTGCCGACGCCGTTGGAGAGCCTGCCGCCCATGAACCCCGACCACCTCCACGGCCCTGCGCGCGAGGCGCTCGAGCAGCCGCGGCAGGGGGTGGTCGAGGGATGATCCGCCACGAGGCGGTGGACATCGTCACCATCGGCGGCGGAATGACCGCCGCGGTGATCGCGGCGCTGGTCCTGCCGGACACCGACCTGGAGATGGTCTCCATCGAGCAGGGGCCGGCCCAGTGGACGTATCCGGACTTCCAGCACAACCACGACAGCCTCAAGTTCAACAACCGCTACGCGATGATGCAGGATCTCTCGCGCGTGTCGTGGACGTGGCGGCCGGACGCGAGGGCGCCGGCGCTTCCCATGCGGCAGTACGGCTCGTTCCACCCGGGGCACGGTCTGGGCGGCGCGATGGTGCACTGGACGGCGCTGACCTGGCGGTTCCTGCCGACCGACTTCCGCTACCGATCGCACCACGAGGAGCGGTACGGCGCCGATCGCATTCCCGACGAGATGACGGTTCAGGACTGGCCCGTCGACTACGACGAGCTGGAGCGCCACTACGACGCGTTCGAGTGGGACATCGGCGTCTCCGGGCAGGCAGGCAACCTCGGGGGCCAGATCCTCCCCGGAGGGAACCCCTTCGAGGGGCCGCGGCAGCGGCCGTACCCGAACCCGCCGCTGGCGCCCAGCGCGTTCGGCGAGCTGTTCGACCGCGCCGCGACGGAGCTCGGGCTCCACCCGTTCCCGACGCCGTCCGGCATCCTGTCGCGCGGATGGACCGACCCGTACGGCAACGTTCGCGCGGGCTGCCTGTACTGCGGGTTCTGCACGCGCTACGGCTGCGAGGTCGGCGCCAAGTCGTCACCCATCACGACGTGGCTGCCCCCGGCTCTGGAGACGGGCCGCTACGAGGTCCGCACCGGGTCGGTGGTCCTCGAGATCGGGACGGACGCGGACGGCCTCGCAACGGGCGTGCGATATGTGAACGCCAAGGGCGAGGAGCACTTCCAGCCCGCCGAGGTCGTGATCTCGAGCGCGTACACGCTGGAGAACATCCGCAACCTGCTGCTCGCGCGAAGCGATGCCCACCCCGACGGCATCGGCAACGACCGCGGAATGGTCGGGCGCAACTACACCTATCAGCTGAACCAGACGCCGGTCCGCGGTCTGTGGGAGGGGCGCCGATTCAACTTCTACATGGGGAACGGCTGCACGATCCCGCAGATCCATGACTTCAACGGCGACAACTTCGACCACACCGACCTCGATTTCCTCGGCGGCGGGCGGATGTCGCCGAGCGCGGGCCAGCGCGAGCCCGTGAGCGACGTCCAAACCGCGCTCGAGGGGTTCGTGCCGCGCGGGTGGGGCGCGGAATGGAAGGCTACCCTCGCGTCGAGCTGGGACGGGATCGGGGGCATCTCGATGGAGGCCGAGAGTCCCGCGTACGCCGGGAACTTCTGCGACCTCGACCCTCGGTTCACCGACCACTGGGGGCGCCCGCTGCTGCGGATCACCTTCGACTGGCGCGAGAACGAGCGCAACATGTACCGGTTCCTCACGGCCAGGGCGGAGGAGATCCTGCGGGCGATGGAGCCCGACCGCGTCGCCACCACGCCCGAACTGGCGCCCTACCGATACGACGAGTATCAGAGCACGCACGCCACGGGCGGCGCGATCATGGGCACCGACCCGGGCAACAGTGTGACCAACAGCTACGGCCAGGTGTGGGACACGCCCAATGTCTTCGTCACGGGCGCGGCGCTGTTCCCGCAGAACCCGGGCGCCAACCCGACCGGAACGGTCGGGGCCCTCGCTTACCGCACCGCCGAGGCGATCCGCGACCGCTACTTCCGGGCGCCGAGGGAGCTGCTCGCATGAGGGGCGGGGCGCACCGCAGCCCGGTCGCGGCGGCGGTCATGCTCGCCGGCGTCGCGGCGCTCGGGGGGTGCGCAGGGCCCGATCAACCTCCCACCGCTCTCGTGCAGGTCGTCGACAACGGGATGACGGGCGGCGCGTTCGAACCCGCCGTGCTCGCGGTGGCGCCCGGCACCGAAGTGCGCTGGCGGAACACGGGCGCGCGGGTGCAGACCGTGGTCTCGGCCGACGACCGCGCCGGCGAGTCGGCGATCCCCGGGGGCGCCGACCCGTGGGATTCGGGTCCGCTGCTGCCCGGTGACGTGTTCGCCTATCGCTTCGAGGTGCCCGGCACGTACGTGTACCGCGGGACGGAGGGGGACACCCCGATGATGGGGACGATCCTTGTGGAGGAGCGGTGAGCTCCCGCGCCCGCGGGTTCGCGGCGGCGGGGGCCGTGAGCGCGGCGGCGTTCGTGACGGCCTGCGCGGCGGGAGGCGAGCAGCAGTCCATCCTCGATCCCGCGGGAAGCCACGCCGAGGCGATCCACGGCCTGTGGTCGTGGATGCTCGGCATCGGCGCCGCGGTCTGGGTGATCGTCGTGGTCGCGATGGTCGTCGCGCTCGCGCGGCGCCGCGGGGACGAGGGGGACCCGACGGCCCCCGACGCCCCGCATCGCGAGGCGGGCGTACACGGTCGGCCGGTGCGGATCGTCGCCGTCGCCGGCGCGCTCGTCCCCGCCGTCATCATCGCGGTCGTGCTGGCGATGTCCACGCTGGTCCAGCGGCAGATCGCCGACGCCGACGTCGCCGACAGCCCGATGATCGAGGTCGTGGGGCACCAGTACTGGTGGGAGGTCAACTACCCCGAACGCGGCGTCGTCACCGCGAACGAGATCCACATCCCCGCGGGGGAGCGGGTGCGGCTCGACGTGTCGTCTCAGGACGTGATCCACAGCTTCTGGGTGCCCGAGCTCGGCGGGAAGATCGACATGCTGCCGGGCGCCTCCAACTCCATCTGGCTGGAGGCGTCGGAGCCCGGCGTGTACTGGGGGCAGTGCGCGGAGTACTGCGGCGAGCAGCACGCGCTCATGCGCATCGTCGTGGTCGCGCACGAGCCCGACGAATTCGAGGGGTGGGTCGAGGCCCAGCTGCGGACGCCCCCGTCGATCGTCGAGGGGGAGGAGTCTCCGGGCGACGAGCTCATCGCGCGCGGACGCGAGGTCTTCCTCTCCTCGTCCTGCGTGTACTGCCACGCGGTCGCGGGCAGCGCGGCCCTCGGCGAGGTCGGTCCGGACCTCACCCACCTGGCGAGCCGGCAGACGCTGGCCGCGGGGACGCTCCCGAACGACCGGGCGAACCTGTCCGCGTGGCTGCTCGATCCGCAGGCCATCAAGCCGGGCAACCTCATGCCCGGCACGGAATTCGACGACCCGGCCGATCTCGACGCTCTGCTCGCCTATCTCCAGAGCCTGGAGTGACGCGCATGACCAGCGACGCCACGGGCAGTGCGGAAGCCTCGGGACCCGCCCGCGAGGAGCGGTTCGAGCGCACCTGGGGTAACCCGCGCGGCGTGTGGGGGTTCTTCACCCTCGTGCAGCACAAGCAGGTCGGCATGCGGTACATGGTGACGGCCCTCGTGATGTTCCTTGTGGGCGGGATCCAGGCGCTGTTCATGCGGGCGCAGCTCGCGGCCCCCGAGAACGACCTGCTGTCCGCGCAGGCCTACAACGAGCTGTTCACGATGCACGGCACCACGATGATGTTCCTCTTCGCGGTGCCCTTCCTCGAGGGCCTTGCGACCTACATGCTGCCGCTCATGATCGGAGCGCGCGACCTGCCGTTCCCGCGGTACAACGCCTTCAACTACTGGTGCTACCTGCTCGGGGCGATCATCCTCTACTCGAGCTATCTGTTCGCGCTCGTGCCCGACTCCGGCTGGTTCGCGTACGTGCCCCTGAGCGGGCCCGAGTACGCCGACCGGTCGATGGACTTCTGGCTGTTCGGCCTCACGCTCGCGGAGATCGCCGCGGTGGGCGCGGCGATCGAGATCGCCGTGGGGGTCCTGCGCTGCCGCGCACCGGGCATGGCCCTCAACCGCATGCCGATCTTCGCATGGACGATGCTCGCGGTGGCCTTCCTGATCCTCGTCGCGTTCATCCCGCTGATCGTCGCGTCCGTGCTGCTCGAGCTGGACCGCGTCGTCGGGACCGCGTTCTTCGATACGGCGGCGGGCGGCAGTCCGCTGTTATGGCAGCACCTGTTCTGGATCTTCGGTCATCCCGAGGTCTACGTCATGTTCCTTCCGGGGGCCGCAATCATCAGCCACGTCATCCCGGTGCACGCCCGCCATCCGCTCGTCGGGTATCCGCTCGTCGTCATCGCCGTGTCCGCGACCGCTGTGATGAGCCTCGGACTGTGGGTCCACCACATGTACACGACGGGGTTGCCCTCCCTCACGCTCGGCTTCTTCACGGCGGCGAGCATGTCGATCACGCTGGCGAGCGGCATCCAGATCTTCGCGTGGATCGCCACGCTCTGGCTCGGCAAGCCGCGCATGACCGTGCCCATGCTGTACGCGCTCGGCTTCATCGTCACGTTCGTCGCGGGCGGGATCACGGGGGTCATGGTCGCGTCGGTCGCCCTCGACACCCAGGTCCACGACACCTACTTCGTCGTGGCGCACTTCCACTACGTGATCATCGGCGGCATGGTGTTCCCCGTGCTCGCAGCGCTGCACCACTGGTGGGGCAAGGTGACCGGCCGCACCTATCCCCGGACCCCGGCGGTCGTCGCGTTCTGGCTGATCTTCGTCGGCTTCCACACCACGTTCTTCCCGATGCATCTGGCCGGGCTCTGGGGGATGCCTCGCCGCGTGTACACCTATCCCGAGGAGCTCGGCATCGGTGCGGTGAACCTCACCTCGAGCGTGGGCGCCGCGGTGCTCGCCACCGGCATCGCGGTGCTCGTGACGACCTTCGTGCTCGGCTGGCGCCGCGCCGAGCCGGCGCCGCGCGACCCGTGGGGAGGAGACAGCCTGGAGTGGCTCACGTCCTCGCCGCCGCCCGACTGGAACTGGCGACGCCCGCCCGTGGTGTCGACGCGGCATCCCGCGTGGGACCGCGAGGTGGCGCCCGACGAGAAGCTGGCGGCGGAGGTGCGGGACGCCTTCGACGCGCGCCCCGCGGACTTCCGGGCCACCCCCATGACGACCGTGCTGACCGCCGAGCCGGACGGCGCGATCCTGCTGCCCAACGCCACGATCTGGCCGTTGGTCTCGCCCGTGGGGCTCGCGGTGATCGCCGTGTCCCTGCTGACCGAGTGGTACCCGCTCGCCTTCGTCGGTCTCGCGATCGTGGCGGTGGGCCTGGTCGGATGGGCGTGGCGCAACGAAGGCGAGTACCGGGCCGAGCACGTGCGTCAGCTGGGGCCGGACTTCCCGTTCGAGGGTCGCGGTGCCGCGTCGATCGGATGGTGGGGTGCGGGGGCCGCGGGAGCCGTGTTCGTGATCGGCATGTCGACGCTGGCCTTCTCGGCTCTGTATCTCCAGGTGAACGCGTCGGTCTGGCCGATCGACGGCACGGTCGATCGGCCGCTGACCTTCGGCGCCGTGACCGTCCTGCTCGCCGTCGCCGCGGTCGCGGCCGGGTGGGGCGGACGCCGCGAGCGGGACGGGGCGCCGGACGACGAGCGCGCGGCGGTGCGGCGCGCTCACCTCGCCGCGGGCGGCATCGCCGCCGTGGCGGGGGCGGTCGCTCTGGTGCTCCTGGCCGGCGTGTGGCTCTTCGGCGACCTCGATCCGCAGGCCCACGCCTACGATTCGTCGGTCTGGACGATGCTCGGCGCCGCCGCGCTCACCGTCACGGCCGCGTTCGGGATGAGCGGCGTCGCGATCGTCGCGCGGCTCCGCCACCGCCGTGACACCCGGCCCGCGAGGCAACTGCACCACGCGGCGATGCTGTGGGTCTCCGCGTTGATCTGCTGGCTCCTTGTGTGGGGCACGAGCGACCTGTTCCCGGTACTGGTGATCTGACATGAGCAGCGACCCGCTCCGCGGCCGGGTCCCCGTCATCGGCGGGGAGCGGACGCCCCTTGCTCGAGCGGTGGGAGGCATCGCCTCGTTCACGGTGCCCCCCGTCGCCTGGCTCGGTTCCCTCGGGCTGTCCTATGTGATCGAGGACTTCACGTGTGCGGCGGTCGCGAGCGCGGCGGCGCCGGTTCCGGACGCGGCGCTGCAGGTCCTGCTGCTCGTCCTCAACGCCGTGCTGCTCATCGTGTGCCTGGCCGCGGGAGCGCTCGGAGTGGTGCTCGCTCGGCGCGACGACGAGGAGCGGAACACGATCGCCTTCCTGGGCTGGACCGGCGTCGCCTCGGCGGCGCTCTTCGGGTTCGGCATCGTGCTGATCGGCATCCACCCGCTCCTGCTGGGGATCTGCTCGTGACCTCGCCCCGCAGCTCGATCCGCGTCCGAGGAGGCGACGTATGGAGATGAAGACCCTGTCGGCCGCCCGCCGCGACCTGTCGGCGCGGCGGGCCGTCCGGACGCTGCTCGGATCCGGAGGCGTGGCACTGATCGCGGCGCTCGCGCTAGGCCTCCTGATCGCCCCGGCCGATCGCGTCCAGGGCGAGTGGCAGCGCTTGATGTACGTGCATGTGCCCGCTGCGTGGTCGGCCTACCTCTGCTTCGCGATCGTCCTGGGCGCGAGCGCACTCTATCTGTGGCGCCGAGGCGCCGGCGCGGCGCGTGTCGGACGCGCGGCCGCCGAGGCCGGCGTCGCGCTCACCGCGCTGACGCTCGCGAGCGGCAGCGCGTGGGGCGCCGCCACGTGGGGGACCTGGTGGGTGTGGGACGGCCGCACGACGAGCACGGTCGCGATGGCGCTCGTGTACGTCGTGTACCTGGCGGCGCGCGCGATCGAGGTCGGCCGCGTCTCCCGGCTCGTCGCGGCCGGCATCGGTGTGGTCGGGTTCGCCGTCGTGCCCGTCGTGCACCTCTCCGTGCTGTGGTGGCGCACCCTGCATCAGCCCGCGACCCTCCTGGCGCCCAGCACGTCTCCGCCCATCCACCCGCTCATGGGCGCAGCGATCCTCGCGGCCGTCCTCGCCGTGACGATCATCACGCTGCTGCTCGTGCGCTGGCGTGCACAGGCGCTGGCGTCGCCGCCGGTCGAGAAGCCCGCGGAGCGGAATCCCGTGCTCGGGGCATCCGGTCCCGCCGGCCGGATCGTGACGCGCCGGGACGCGCGGCCATGAGCCCGGCGCTGAGCTGGTCGGCGCAGCGCCGATGGGGCGCGGCGGTTCTGGTCGGGGGCGTGCTCGCGCTGGGCGGCCTGGTGGCCTGGGCCACGGCCGACGGGCTCGTGTACTACCGCACGCCCACGGAGGTCGTGCGTGCAGGCGACGCCCCCGAACCGGTCCGCGTGGCCGGGCTCGTCGTCGACGGGTCCCTTGTGCGGAGCGAGGGGGCTTCGCAGTTCGTCCTCACCGACGGCGCAACCCAGTTGCGGGTGCGGTACGACGGGCTGCTGCCGGCGCTCGTCCAGGAGGGCGAGGGCGCCGTCGTGGAAGGACGTCTGGGGCCCGACGGCGCCGTGGCGGCGACCGAGGTGCTCCTGCGTCACTCCAACGAGTACGGCCCCGCGGAGGTGACCGGGCCGTGACCGCTCTCGGAACCGCGCTCCTGGCCGTCCTGATCGGCGCCGCGGTCACCGCCGCGGCGCTGTGGAGCGGATCGACGCGCCGGCAGGGGCTGCGTCGCCCGGCGGCGATCGCCTCGGGCGCCGCCGTCGCCGCCTCGGCGGCTGCGTGTGCCGTGATGCTGGTCGCCCTGTTGGCTGAGCCGGGCGTGTTCGCGTACTCCCAGCGGGCGATCGAGCCGGGCATGCCCACGTACTACCGCGTCACGTCCCTGTGGGCGGGTCTCGAAGGGTCGCTGCTGCTCTGGTTGTTCTTCACAGCGGCGGTCGCGACGGTCTTCGCGCTCGCGCGCCCGCGGATCGGCCGGCCGGCCCACGCCGTCGCTTCCGCGACTTTGAGCGCCGTCACCGCGGCTTTCGGGGTGGTCGCGCTCGTCGCGGCTCCGTTCGCCGCGGCCACCGCGGAGCTGGGACAGCGGCCGAGCCCCCTGCTGCAGGATCACCCCGCCATGGGACTGCACCCGCCGCTGCTGTACGCGGGGTTCACCGCGCTGGCTGTGCCGTATGCGCTGTCGCTGGCGGCCATGCTGGCGCGCTCGTGGGACGTGCGGTGGGCGCGCGCGATGCGCGCCTGGACGGCGGTCGCCTGGATGGCACTGACCGCCGGCATCGGCCTCGGTGCGTGGTGGTCCTACGCGGTGCTCGGGTGGGGCGGGTACTGGGCATGGGACCCCGTCGAGAACGCATCGCTCATGCCCTGGCTGCTGGCCACCGCGCTCCTGCACGCGGTCGGGCCCCGCGCGCGCGGCGCCGGCTGGCAGCGCGCGGCGGTGGGGCTCGGGATCGCGGCCTACGTGTTCGTGCTGCTCGCGACGTATCTCACGCGCTCGGGGGTGGTCGCGAGCATCCATGCCTTCAGCGTCTCGGCGATCGGTCCGCTCTTGCTCGCCGTGCTGTGCGCGGCCGCCCTCGTCCCGGTGATCGTCGCCCCCCTGCCGCACCGGCTGCCGCCGCGCGCTGCTCCCGTGCATCTCCTCAGCCGGCAGGGCGCGTTGCGCGTGCAGCGCATGGGACTGGTCGCCATCACGGCGATCGTGCTGGTCGGATCCGTGCTGCCCGCGTTGCTGGCGGCGCTCTCCGGCGCGCGCGTGACGCTGGGGCCGCCGTGGTACGAGCGGATCCTCGCGCCGTTCGCGCTGGTGCTCCTGGTCGTCATGGCGGTCGCTCCCTGGATGCGCTGGCGTCGTGACGCGCCGGCGGCGCTGATCGGGCGGCTGCGGGCGCCCGCCGTGGCGGCCGCGCTCGCGACGGCGGGGGCCGCGTTGCTGTCGCGCGACGTCGGAGCGGCGTTCTGCTGGGGGATCGGTGCGTTCCTGCTGGTGACGACCGCGGTCCGATTCCGCTCGGGCGAGCTCCGCAGCCGGGCGGCGCAGGGTGCGGCGGTCGCGCACCTCGGCGTAGCGGTCGCCGCGATCGCCGTGACCTCCGGTGCCGGGGCCGTCGTCGCCGAGCGCACCGTCGCCGTCGGGGAGAGCGTGTCGGCCGGCGACGTGTCGGCGGTGCTCGTCGACGTCCAGCGGACGGGGGAGGAGCGCCGCGTGATCGAATCGGCGCGCGTGGTGGTGGCCGACGGCGACCGTCTGCTCGGTGAAATGGTCCCCGAGCTGCGCTGGTACGGCGAGCACGGCGTGGTGCTCGCGGGTCCGGCGGTGCGCTCCGAGCCCCTGCGCGACGTCTACGTGACGCTCCTGGCGGTCGACCCCGCGCAGGGGGGAGCGACCGTGCGCCTCGCCGTCATGCCGTTCGTGACCTGGCTGTGGGTATCGGTGGTCCTGCTGATCGCGGGGATGGCGATCGCCGTGGTCCCGCAGCGGCGTGAGAGGGAGAACCGCCACGCGGCGGCCCGGGACGCGGCGGTGACGCGATGAGGCGGCGGCTGCAGGCGCTCGCCCTGGCGGTCGTCCTGGCGCTCGCGGGCTGCTCCGCCGCGACGGCGCCCCAGACGGAAGCCGCGCCCGTGCTGGAGGGGCACGACCTGACCGGACAGGCGCACCGACTCTCCGATCTCCGCGGGGAGGTCGTGATCGTCACGGTGTGGGCGTCCTGGTGCGCGCCGTGTCGTGAGGAGTTCCCCGTGCTCGAGCGCGCACTCGACGCGCTGGAACCGGAAGGGCTCCGCGTGCTCGGCATCAACTTCCGGGACGTCCCGGCCGCGGCCGAGGAGTTCCTCGCGCAGCAGGAGGCGTCCTTTCCCAGCGTCGTCGACCTCGACGGCTCGGTCTCGATCGAGTGGGGCGTGAGGGCCGTGCCGCAGGCGTTCCTCGTCGACCGCGACGGAACGATCCTGGAGAGACGGTTCGGCGCGATCGACGACGCGTGGATCGAGGGCGTCGTGACCGCGGCGGTGCGCGGATGAGCGGGGTCGGGGCGGGCGCGCGCGGTGGCCGTCGCCGCAGCGGCGGCCGGGACGGCTGGGCGACGCGGACGGCGCTGATCGCGGCCGCCGCGATCGCACTGGCGTGCCTGGCCTGGGTGGCCGTCTCGCCGGGCACGGCCACGCCCGAGGCCGCCGCGCGGGCGGTGTCGGAGACCCTCCGCTGTCCGACCTGCCTTGGCGAGTCCGTGGCGGACTCGACGTCGCCGGTGGCCGTGGCGATGCGCGAGGAGGTCGAGCGCCAGGTCGAGGCGGGGCGGGACGCCGACGCAGTGCGGGGATGGTTCGCGGAGCGGTACGGCGACGAGGTCCTCCTCGCGCCGCCGCCCCGCGGCGCCGGCTGGATCGCCTGGGCGGCCCCGGTCGCGATCGGCGGGATCGCCGTTGCGCTGCTCGCCGCGGGCGCGCGGGGTGGCCGGCGCGGTCGGGCGGTCGCGATCGCCGTGGCCGCGGTGCTGCTGTGTGCGGCGGGGGCCGCCGCGGCGGGCGCGCTGAGGGAGGCGCGCCCCGCAGCTCCGGACACCGCGGCGGCGACCTCGCCGGAGGTGCTGCGGGAGGCGGTCGATCGCTCACCGGGCGACGCGGGCCTGCGCATCGCGCTGGGCATGGCGCAGGCCCACCAGGGAAGTCTCACGGAGGCGGCGGCGGAGCTCGAGGCCGCGTGGCGGCTTCGGCCCGGGGATGCGCAGACGGGCTTCCTGCTCGCGGACGTGCTCCTGCGCGACGGACAGCTCGCAGCGGCGGGGCGGACGCTCGACGAGGTGCTGGCGGGAGACCCGCACCATGGACCGGCTCTGCTGTTGCGGGGCACGATGCTGTGGCGCGACGGCGACGAACGCGCGGCTCGGCTGCTGGAGCGGTTCGTCGAGCTGCACCCCGAGGACCCCGCGGCGTCGGAAGCGAGGGCTCTGCTGTCGGCGCCGAGGACGGCCGCCGGAGCCGGCGGGGCGGGGCAGCGCTCGGCGCCGGACCGGAGCGAGCTGCGGGTGGGGCTGATCGAGTGGGCCGTGGAGGTGGACGCGGATTCCGTGCGTGCCGGCGAGGTCACGGTCGTCGTCACCAATGCGGGCGCCTCCGCCCACAGGCTCGTCGTCGAAGGGGTCGCGGGGCACTGGGAGACGCCCCTGCTGCACCCGGGCGAGTCCCACGAGCTGACGATCCGGACGGAGGAGGGAGAGACGCTGACGATGGGCTGCAGCGTCCGCGGCCACGAGGCCCACGGTCCGCGCGAGCTCGTTCGCGTGACCCGCTGAGCGGGCCTCGGGCGGCGTGCGCGGCGCCGAGGGGGTGCGTCCGGGACTAACATGGCGGCATGGCGACGAAGCCCCCTACAGAGGACATCGACGAGTCGAAGCTGCGCATCAAGGAGCGCGAACGGTACGCCGTGGGCGTACCGGCGGTGCTGCACGCCCTGAAGATCTCGTACGAGCAGATGGGCGTCGTCCGCAGCGCCCGCAGCCTGCTGCGCGTCAACCAGAAGGACGGATTCGACTGTCCCGGGTGCGCCTGGCCCGAGGAGGACCGCCGGCACCTGGCGGAGTTCTGCGAGAACGGCGCGAAGGCCGTCGCCGAGGAGGCGACCGTCCGCAAGGTCGACCCCGCGTTCTTCGCGCGCCACAGCGTCGCCGAGCTCCGCACACGGGACGACTGGTGGCTGGGGCAGCAGGGGCGACTGACGCACCCGATGCTGCTCGAGGAGGGCGGCACGCACTACCGGCCCATCTCATGGGACGACGCGCTGCGCGAGATCGCCACGGCGCTGCGTGAGCTGGACGACCCCGACGAGGCCGTCTTCTACACGTCCGGCCGCACGTCGAACGAGGCGGCGTTCCTCTACCAGCTGCTCGTCCGCGGCATCGGCACGAACAATCTGCCCGACTGCTCCAACATGTGCCACGAGTCCAGCGGCTCGGCCCTGGTCGAGACGATCGGCATCGGCAAGGGCACGGTCTCGATCGAGGACATCCACGAGGCCGACCTGCTCATCGTCGCCGGACAGAATCCCGGCACCAACCACCCGCGCATGCTGAGCGCTCTCGAGAAGGCCAAGGACAAGGGCGCCACGATCATCGCGGTCAACCCGCTCCCGGAGGCCGGTCTCTTCCACTTCCGGAACCCCCAGACGCCGCGCGGCGTGCTGCTGGGGGGCACGAAGCTCGCCGACGAGTTCGTCCAGATCCGGCTGGGCGGAGACCAGGCGCTGTTCCAGGCGATCGGCAAGCACCTGCTCGAGGCGGAGGAGCGCGACGGCGGCGTGCTCGACCACGACTTCATCGGCGCACACACCTCCGGCATCGACGAGTACCGCGCGCAGCTGGCGCAGGTGAGCTGGGAGGACCTCAGCGTCGCGACCGGGATGACTCCGGAGCGGCTGCGCGAGATCGGCGAGCACGTGCGCCGGTCGAAGTCGACGATCGTCTGCTGGGCCATGGGCCTCACGCAGCACAAGCACTCGGTGCCGACCCTGCGCGACGTGGTCAACGTGCTGCTGCTGCAGGGCAACATCGGCCGCCCCGGGGCCGGCGTGTGCCCCGTCCGCGGCCACTCCAACGTGCAGGGCGACCGCACGGTGGGCATCTACGAGAAGCCGTCGGAGGAGTTCCTGGCGGCGCTCGACCGTGAGTTCGCGTTCACGGCCCCGCGCGAGCACGGCTACGACACCGTCGAGGCGATCCGTGCCATGCGCGACGGACGCGTCCGCGTGTTCATGGCGATGGGCGGCAACTTCGTCAGCGCCACCCCCGACACCCGCGTGGTCGAGGACGGCATGTCGAAGGTCGGCCTGACCGTGCAGGTGTCGACAAAGCTCAACCGCTCGCACGTGGTGCACGGACGGCGTGCGATCATCCTGCCGACGCTCGGGCGCACCGACCGCGACCGCCGGGGCGGCAAGGACCAGCGCGTGACCGTCGAGGACTCGATGGGCGCCGTTCACGGCTCGCGCGGCAGGCTCGCCCCGCCCGCCGACGACCTCCTCAGCGAGGTGGCGATCCTCGCCCGGCTGTGTGAGCTGGTGTTCGCCGACCGCGCCGATGCGCCGCAGGCCGACTGGCGTGCGCTCGAGAGCGACTACGCGGCCATCCGCGCGCACATCTCGCACGTGATCCCCGGGTTCGAGGACTACGAGCAGCGGATCGAGAAGGGCCGCACGTTCTTCCTGCCGAACGGCCCGCGCGACGAGCGGCGCTTCGCGACCGCGACGGGCAAGGCCATGTTCACGGGCAACCCGCTCGAGTACCCCGTCATCCCGGAGGGCCGCGTGCTGCTGCAGACGCTGCGCTCGCACGACCAGTACAACACGACGATCTACGGCAAGGACGACCGGTACCGCGGCATCCACGACGGCCGCCGCGTGGTGCTTATCAACGCGGACGACATCCGCGAGCTGGGCTTCGCCGAGGGCGACATCGTCGATCTCGTCTCCGAGTGGAACGGCCCGAACGGGCTGGAGGAGCGCCGCGCGGAGGAGTTCCGGCTGGTGTCGTACGACACGCCGCGGCGCAACGCCGCGGCGTACTACCCCGAGACGAACGTGCTCGTTCCGCTCGACTCGACCGCCGACGTGAGCGGCACGCCGACGTCGAAGGCCGTCGTCGTGCGCCTCGAGAAGCGCCGCTAGGAGCCACCATGGGCCGCATCACGACGCGCCGGCCGGTCACCCGCATCGCCCTGAGCGGGACGGCCACGCGCCGGCCGGACACGCTCGCGGTCGAGGAGCCCCTCGAGCTACGGCTTGCGGGGGAACCGCTCGCGGTCACGATGCGCACCCCAGGCCACGACGTCGAGCTCGCGGCCGGCTTCCTGGTGTCGGAGGGCGTGGTCCGGACCGGTTCGGACTTCCGGTCGGCGATCCACTGCGGGGGCCCGGGCACGGGCGGCGTCGACAACACGTACAACGTGCTCGACATCGCGCTCGCGCCGGGTGTCGCGCCGCCGAGCACGGATCTCGCGCGCAACTTCTACACGACGAGCTCGTGCGGGATGTGCGGGAAGGCGAGCATCGAGGCCGTCGCCACCGTTTCGGCGCATGACGTGGCAGCCGACGACGTCCGGGTCACGGCCGAGACGCTCGCCGCGCTGCCGGACGCGCTGCGCGAGCGCCAGGACGTCTTCGACAAGACCGGCGGGCTGCACGCGGCGGGCCTGTTCGATGCCGAGACGGGCGAGCTCGTCGTGCTGCGCGAGGACGTCGGTCGCCACAACGCCGTCGACAAGGTCGTCGGCTGGGCCGTGCTGAACGACCGTCTCCCGCTGCGGCGGCACGTCCTGATGGTGTCGGGGCGCGCCAGCTTCGAGCTGGCGCAGAAGGCCATCATGGCCGGCATCCCCGTGCTCGCCGCCGTCTCGGCGCCGTCCTCGCTCGCCGTCGAGCTCGCGGCGGAGCAGGGACTGACGCTCGTCGGCTTCCTGCGGGGCGAGACGATGAACGTCTACGCGGGCGCCGAGCGCGTCGTCGTGCCGGCCGCCGCGGCCGCGGGCTGAGCCGGCCCATCTGCCGGCGCCGCGCCCTCAGATGAACGGGCGCGACGCGGCGATGATGCGGCGCAGGCACACGGCGGCCGTGAGGTCCTCCGCGATGCGGGAGGGCGCGGACGTCGTCTCGTCGTCCATCGCTGCCGTGTATCGTTCCAGCGCCGTCACGGCGGCGTCGAGCCGGATGTGCGGCTCCCGCGCATCCAGCGGCTGCCCGACGAGCTCTGCGACCCGATGGATGGCCTCCGACAGCAGGATCGGAGCCGCAGGGCTGGTGTTCCCGCGCGTCTGCTCGGGCCCCTGCGCGAGGACGTCCGCGAGGTCGCGCGTCGAGAACACGGTGCGCTCGAGCGCGCGCAGCCGGCGCCGGTTGCGCTCGCGCTCGGCGGCACGACGGCGGGCGCGCGGGTTGGCGGCGCTGCTCTCGTCGGCGTCCCGCACCGCGGCGCTGACCTGCTCCACCGTCGCGCTGAGGTCCCCGACCGCCAGTTCCAGCTGCTCGGGCGCCAGATGGTCGTCCGCCACCGCCTCGGCCATGTCGTGGAGGTGCTGCGCGGTCGAGTCGCGCAGCGCGGACAGCCGCTCGTCCGCGTGCCGCAGGTACAGCGGCGGGAAGATCACGACGTTCACGATCAAGCCCACGACGACCCCGAACGCCATCGTCACGAGGTAGGAGACGGAGAAGTCCGCGGGGGTCGGGCCGCCGACGAGGAGGACGATGATGCCCGCCATCGCGACCCACTCCTTGCCGTCGCCGAGCACGTCCGCGCCGCCGAACGCCACGCCCACGGCGACCACGAGCGCCACCGCGACGATTCCGGGCGCTCCCGCCCAGACGATCCCGATGCCGCCGACGCCCAGAGCGATGCCCAGAGCCAGGCCGATCAACGTCTGCGCGCCGGATCGTGCGGTGCCGGCGATCGTGGGGTACATGCTGACCAGGACACCGAGCGGCGCGTAGAACGAATACTCGGTCTCGGCGAAGGGGACGTAAGGCGCGAGGTACCACGCGGCCGCCGCGGCGATCGCGGTGCGCGCCGCGAGCGCGAGGCGCGAGCCGTCCATGACCCCGCGCGCCGCGCCGCGCAGGGCGGGACGCCAGCGGGAGGCGCGGGAGTGACGCTCGCCCTTCATGCTCATCCCGCCAGTTGCGCCCGCCACGTCGTGAGCCAACGTGCGGTGATGTCGTCCTCGGCGTGCCCGTGCGTGGGCGCCTCCCGCAGCACCGGGTACCCGGTCGCGCGCTCATCGCCGCCGGGGCGCACGTCGAGGTGCGTCGTGTCGTAGCCGTGGTCGTGAAGCCAGGTCGCCATGTCGTAGTCGCCGTCGGAATCGCCGGCCGTGAACCAGCGCCGCGGCACGCCCATCCGCTCCGACACGAGGGAGATCGCGCGCCGCGCCCCGAGCGCCTTCCCCGCCGTGCGGTGCTCGAGGTCGATCGAGATGATCGTCGGGACGGTGGAGAAGCCGGCATCCGCGCCGACCTCGGCGATCGCGCGATCGAGCTGCGCGGTGACCTCCGGCTGCCGCGCGAGATAGGCCTCGCCGGCCACATCGACGTTCTGCTCCAGCGAGATCATCGTGCGCTTGGTGGCGTCCCAGAACATCAGATCGGCGTGCTGCTCAGCGATCGTCCGGCACGCCGCGACGAGCGGCTCGGGAGCCGCCAGCGAGGGGTCGGTGTGCACCTGCCCCATGGTGCCGCCCCGAACGGCGAACCACGTCGCGCCCTTCTCGCCGACGCCCCAGACCGGGGCATCCGGCGCCAGCCCGGCCCGCGCGAGCACGGGAACCACCTGCTCGGCGAGGAAGACATCGGATCGGCCCGTGTTGAACACGACGGGACAGCCCGCGTTCGCGATGGCGACGAGATCGTCGGCGATGGACGGCAGGCGCAGGGACCGGGTCACGGTGCTGGCCAGCGGTCCGTCGACGTCGAGGAGGAGCCCGAAGGCGGCGGAAGAAGACACCCACCCATCCTGACCGACCCGCGGGGGAGACGGCCACCTGGAGTGGTCTCGCGTAGAGTCGCGCGAGTGGAGCGCGCACGGCTGTCCCTCGGTCATCCGGCACACCGGCGACTCTCGGCCGCCGCTGCGGCTGTGCTGGTGATGATCGCAGGCCTGTCGGTTCACGCTCTCGCGCCGGACGGATTCGTCTCCGACGCCGCGGGGGACGCGCTCTACGCAGCGCTCATCTTCGCCCTCGGTGTGTGCGTCGCGCCGCGGGCGCCGTCCTGGGGCGTCGCGGCGGTCGCGCTGGCCTGGTGCACCGCGGTCGAGCTGTTCCAGCTGACGGGTCTCCCGGAGGCGTGGGGCGCGGCGTTCCGCCCCCTCACGCTCGTCTTCGGGACCGTCTTCGCGGCCGAGGACCTGGTGATGTATGCGCTCGGCATCGCGGCGGCATCCGGGATCGATGTGCTGGTGCGCCGCAGGCCCTCACCCGCCTGACGGCTTCCACGCCGCGAGGATGGCGGCCCGGAGCGCGTTGGCGCGCTCGGAGAACGCTCGCTGCCGGCGCACGTACTCCGCTTTGCCCTCGGCGGTCTCGATCCGCACGGGGGCGAACCCCCAGTCCGTGAGATCGTACGGCGCCGCCTCCATGTCGAGCCGGCGGATGTCGCGCGCCAGCTCGAACGCGTCCAGCAGCAGGTCGCCCGGAACGAGCGGGCCGAGCTTGATGGCCCACTTGTAGACGTCCATGCCGGCGTGCAGGCAGCCCGGCTGCTCGAGCGACGGCTGCAGGTCGCGGGTGGGGCTGTGCCGGTTTCGCGGCACGGCGTCGGGCGTGAAGAAGCGGAACGCGTCGAAGTGCGTGCAGCGCAGGTCGTGCGTCTCGACGACCGCGTCGGTGCCGCGCGCGCCGAGACGAAGCGGGACGGGGTGGCGATGCTCCCGCTGCCGATACACCATCGCCCACTCGTGCAGGCCGAAGCAGTCGAACTGGGCGGGACGGGCGGCCGTGCGGCGCAGCATCAGCTCGACCAGGCGCGCCAGTGAGGCCATCTGCCGCTCGAAGGCCTCGTGGTCGATCAGGAGCGAGCCCGGCGTGCTCCCGGGGACGTACCAGCGCCATCCCGCGCGCGCCTCGCCGGCGGCGTCCTCCAGTTCGACGCGCGCGCCGGGGTGCCAGCGCCGCAGGACGGCGGGCTTGTACGAGTAGTACGTGAACAGGAAGTCCCAGACGGGGTGCTTCTCACCGTGCGACGCGCGCCGACGGTGGTCGGCCGTCAGGCTGTCCGCTCTGCGTACGTGGGCCGCCTCGCGGGCGCGCCACTCGTCGCCCGTGAGGCGCACGAGGGGAGCGGCGACGCCGGCGGGCATGTCAGCGCGCGAGCACCGCGCTCATCGCGCGCGTGAGGTACCAGGGGTCGACGACCGCGGTGAGTTCGCGCGCCGAGTGCATCGAGAGGATCGGCACGCCCACGTCGACCGTGCGGATGCCGAGGCGCGTCGCGGCGATGGGCCCGATCGTCGAACCGCAGGGGATCGCGTTGTTGGAGACGAACTCCTGCATCGGCACGCCCGCCGCGCGGCACGCCGCCGCCCAGCTCGCCGCGCCGTGGGCATCGGTGGCGTAGCGCTGCTTCGCGTTGATCTTGAGGATGGGGCCGCCGCCCGCGACCGGGTGGTTCGCGGGGTCGTGGCGCTCCGGATAGTTCGGGTGGACGGCGTGGCCGACGTCGCTCGAGACGTGCAGGGAGCCGGCGAACGCCCGCGCGCGCTCCTCCGCGGTCGCCTCGAGCGCGGAGGAGATGCGCAGCAGGGTCTCCTCGAGGAAGGGGCCGGCGGCGCCGGAGCGGGACTCGCTGCCGACCTCCTCGTGATCGAACGCCGCGAACACCGCGATCGATCCGGCAGGCTCTGCCTGCAGTAGCGCCGTGAGCGCGGCGTGCGTGGAGAGCAGGTTGTCGAGCCGCCCCGACGCGAACAGCTCCTGCGTCGCGCCGAAGGTGCGCGGCTCCTGCGTGTCCGCCACGACGACGTCGTACCCGCCGATCGCTTCCGGGTCGATGCCGGCACGCGCCGCGAGGCGCCGCAGGATGTCCGCGCCCTCCGGGGCGCCCACGCCCCACACCGGCTGCGTGTGCCGCTGCTTGTCGAGCGTCAGGCCCTCGTTCACCGAGCGATCGAGGTGCACCGCGAGCTGCGGGATGCGCAGGAGCGACCCCGTGCGCACCAGATGCTCGTGGCCGTCGAGCGTCACGAGCCGCCCCGCCAGCTCGAGCTCGCGATCGAGCCAGGAGTTCAGCAGCGGGCCGCCGTACACCTCGAGCCCGAGCTGCCACCAGCCGCCCGCGCCCTGCGTGTCCGGGTTCGGCTTGAGCTTGAAGCCGGGGGAGTCGGTGTGGGCGCCGAGGATCGTGAACGGCGTGGTGGCCTCGACCGAGTCCGGGAGGGCGAAGGCGAGGACGGATCCGTCGCGCGTGACGACGTAGCGTCCGCCCGGCTCGAGCGCCCAGGCGTCCGTCTCGGCAAGCCGCCTGTATCCGGCCTCGACGGCGCGGTGCGCCGCCTCCGCCGCGGCGTGGTACGACGACGGCGAGGCGATGACGAAGTCGGCGAGGTCCTCGATGTGGACGTGGGCGTCGCCCGGGATGCGATCGGGAGTCATCTGCCCATTATCGCGCCGGGAACCGGGATCACGGCCGGCGTGGGGAGACCGTGCCGGCATACGGCGCCGGTGCTACGGCGGCCCGGGATGCCGCGCGTCAGTCGCCGATGGGACGGATGAGATCGGGAGTGTCGTTGCGGACGTTCCCGACCTCCTTGCCCACGGGATGGAAGGCGAGGGTCGATGCGACGCGCGGGGCCGCGTCGACGGCCGCGTCGAGCACGTCGCGCGGGTGGTCGATCGTCGGATCGAGCCATGCGTCCGCGTGGTCCGAGTCCACGAACACGGGCATCCGCCGGTGGATGGAGCCGAGCGGTCCCAGGGCCTCCCGGGTGAGGATCGTGAAGCTGAGGAGCCAGCGATCCGGATCGTCCTCCTCTTTGGCGGGGTCCTTCCACCACTCGTACAGTCCCGCGAACAGCAGCGGTTCGCCGCCCGCGGGATGGATGAAGTTCGGCACCTTCTCACCGCCGACGAGCTGCCACTCGTAGTACCCCGTGACCGGCACGATCGCGCGGCGCTTCGCGAGGGCGTTCTGGAACATCCGCTTGTCCTCGAGCTCCTCCGACCGGGCGTTGAAAGCGCGGGCCCCGATGGTCGTGTCCTTCGCCCACGACGGCACGAGGCCCCAGCGCGCCGCCTCCACGCGGCGAGTGGGCGGCTCCGTCTTGGCGGAGTCGAGCACGATCGCCGCACGGTCGGTGGGCGCGACGTTGTACGACGGCGGCGGCAGCGCGTCCGATACGAGATCGACCCTCAGCTCGCCCACGAGCTCGCTGCCCACCCTCGCCACGACGAATCGCCCGCACATGCCAGCCAGCGTATGCCCGCGGACACTCCTCGCGCTCTCGTGGTCGAGCGAGGGCGGGTCAGGCCTCGGCTTCGAGCAGACCCACCTGTTCGAGGCGCTCGGCGATCCCGGCACCGTCGTCGGCGCTGACCCACGGCACGCCGGCCGCCGAGTGGTCGTTCACGGCCGTCCGGCCACCCGCCAGGACGGCCTCGGCGGGGGAGAGGCGCCGGATGGCGACCCCGGCCACCGAGTTCGGGTACTCGCTCGTGAAGCGCGTGTAGATGTCGTCGTCGTGCTGTCCGTCGTCGCCGATGAGCAGCCACTCCACGCCGGGGAACTCCTCGGCGAGCCGCCGCAGGTTCGTGAGCTTGTGCTCCGTGCCGCTGCGGAACCAGCGGTCGTGCGTCGGACCCCAGTCGGTCAGCAGGAGCGATCCGGCGGGGAAGAGGTGGCGGCTCAGGAAGCGGGTCAGGGTCGGCGCGACGTTCCACGCGCCGGTCGACAGGTAGATCATCGGGGTGCCCGGCCGGCTGCGGGTGAGCCGGTCCAGCAGCACCGCCATGCCCGGCACGGGCTGGCGTGCGTGCTCGTCGAGCACGAAGGAGTTCCAGGCGG
This sequence comes from Microbacterium album, assembly GCF_014643695.1. Classification (GTDB taxonomy): domain Bacteria; phylum Actinomycetota; class Actinomycetes; order Actinomycetales; family Microbacteriaceae; genus Microbacterium; species Microbacterium album. Next base: position 32,069 of record NZ_BMJY01000013.1, read on the forward strand.
CCAGGAGGGGGCGCGGCAGTGCGGTGACCATCACGGTGTCGTCGACGTCGCACACCACGCCGAAGTCCACCTCGGGCGACACGATCTGCACGCGCGCCTGGGCGGGCTCGCTGCCCTCGACCGACATGCTCACGGTCTGCCACCCCGGTTCGAGCTCCGCCTCGATGCGGGCGTCGATCACGCCGCCGCGATCGGCGACGACCTCGTGCGTGCGGCCGCCCAGCTCGATCGTGACGGTCGCGTAGCCGATCGGGATGCCGATGAAGCTGCGCCAGCCGCGCACGCTCGCGAGTTCTCCGGTCGCGGTCCGCTTGCCGGGCGGCACGATGAGCACGCGGCCCAGGACGCGGACCCACCCGTCGCCGCCGTAGCCGGGGAACACGAGGACCGTGGGCCGGCGGCCCCGCCGCCGCGCGTGCCGCTCGCGCCACGCATGGATGCGACGCTCGAGCCGGGCGATCCAGTGGATCCTGTCGCGGGGCGTGGGGGAGGACATCGTCCTCAGTCTTTCATGTGTCGCTGCTCCAGCCGCGCGATGACCTTCTTCACGACGTAGACGACGAGGATGAACAGGACGATGATCCCGACGAAGACGTAGCCAGCGTAGTGCGCGCTGCCCGCGAGCTCCCGGTAGGAGTGCGCCGCGCCGGCCGCGATCGACACGTAGATCGCGGACCACAGGATGCAGGCCGGCAGCGTCCAGGCGAGGAAGCGCCGGTAGGAGTATCCGCTCATACCGACGGTCAGCGGCACCAGGGAGTGCAGGACGGGCAGGAAACGGGACAGGAAGATCGCCGGTCCGCCGCGGCGGCGCAGGTAGCGCTCGGAGCGCATCCAGTTCTTCTCGCCGATCCTCCGGCCCACCCAGGAGTGCCGGAGGCGGGGCCCCAGCCAGCGGCCCAGCCAGAAGCCGATCGATTCTCCCGCGATCGCGCCCACCACGACGACGGCACCCAGCACGACGCCCTCGGCCGGGGACGCGACGCCGGTCGCGGCCACGATGACGATGGTGTCACCCGGCACGATCAGCCCGATGAGCACGCTCGTCTCGAGCATGATCGCGATCCCCGCCAGCACGGTCCGCAGCACGGGATCGACCGCCTGCACAGCGTCGAGTAGCCAGGTGAGGGCCTCGTTCACCGCGCCCGCAATCGCCCCGCTCATCCCCACGAGCATATGCGGCGGTGCTCCGCGCTAACCTGGAACCTCGCCCCCCACGCGCGCCCCGTTTCGGCGTGCCCACGATCGATTGGCAGTACCACCCCGTGTCGCAGAACGAGTCACAGAACGTGTCGCCCGACTCCTCGGTCTCCACCGCCCCCGGTGACGGCGCCATCGACGTCCATGCCCTGCACGCCAAGTGGCAGCGGCTCTGGGAGGAGCGCGGCACGTTCCTCGCGGGCGGTGACAAGGACACGCGGCCCCGCAAGTACGTGCTGGCGATGTTCCCGTACCCGTCGGGCGACCTGCACATGGGGCACGCCGAGAACTACCTCTACAGCGACATCGTCGCGCGGTTCTGGCGGCACCGCGGCTACAACGTGCTGCACCCGATCGGCTGGGACTCGTTCGGCCTTCCCGCGGAGAACGCGGCGATCCAGCGCGGCGCGGACCCGCGCGAGTGGACGTACGCCAACATCGCCCAGCAGCGTGAGAGCCTGAAGGCGTACGGCGTCTCGTTCGACTGGAGCCGCGTGCTGCACACGAGCGACGACGACTACTACCGCTGGAACCAGTGGCTGTTCCAGCAGCTGCACGAGCGGGGGCTCGCGTACCGCAAGGAGAGCCCGGTCAACTGGTGTCCGAACGACCAGACCGTGCTCGCGAACGAGCAGGTCGTCGACAGCGCGTGCGAGCGCTGCGGTGCCACGGTCGAGAAGAAGAAGCTCACGCAGTGGTACTTCAAGATCACGGAGTACGCCGATCGCCTGCTCGACGACCTGAACCAGCTCGAGGGCTTCTGGCCGCAGAAGGTGCTGCAGATGCAGCGCAACTGGATCGGCCGGTCGGTCGGCGCTGACATCGACTTCCGCATCGAGGGACGCGACGAGCCCGTGACCGTGTTCTCCACGCGCCCCGACACGCTGCACGGCGCCACGTTCATGGTGGTCGCGCCCGACAGCGACCTGGCCGTCGAGCTGGTCGCGGGTGCCTCGCCCGAGGCGCGGACGCGCTTCCAGGACTACCTCCTGCAGACGCAGCAGCAGACGGAGATCGAGCGCCAGTCGGCGGATCGCCCCAAGACGGGCGTCTTCCTCGAACGCTTCGCGATCAACCCGATCAACGGCGAGCGTCTGCCGATCTGGGCCGCCGACTACGTGCTGGCCGACTACGGCCACGGCGCCGTGATGGCCGTGCCCGCGCACGATCAGCGCGACCTCGACTTCGCGCGCGCCTTCGACCTTCCGGTCCGGGTCGTGGTCGACACCACGGCCCCCATCACGGGTGCGATCCCGGTCATCGAGCTCGACGAGGACGGCGTGCCGATCGACCCGCAGCTGAGCGAGATCGACCCGCGCGTGACGGGCGAGGCGCTCACGGGGGAGGGCCGGATGATCAACTCCGGCAGTCTCGACGGCCTGTCCAAGCGGAACGCGATCACGCGCGTCATCGAACAGCTGGAGGCTGCGGGCACCGGCCGCCGAGCGAAGCAGTACCGGCTGCGCGACTGGCTCATCTCGCGCCAGCGCTTCTGGGGCACGCCGATCCCGATGGTCCACACGCAGGACGGGGACATCGTGCCGGTCCCCGCGGACGAGCTGCCCGTCCGCCTGCCGGATGCCGCAGGGCTGGATCTGAAGCCGAAGGGCAAGTCTCCGCTGGGTGCGGCGACGGGCTGGGTCGAGACGACCGATCCGCGCACCGGCGAGCCGGCGCTGCGGGACCCCGACACGATGGACACGTTCGTCGACAGCTCGTGGTACTACCTGCGGTTCCTGTCGCCCGGCAACGACGGCAAGGCGTTCGATCCGCGCGACGCCGATCGGTGGGCTCCGGTGGATGCGTACATCGGCGGGGTCGAGCACGCCATCCTGCACCTGCTGTATGCGCGCTTCATCACGAAGGTCCTGTTCGACATGGGATTGGTCGAGTTCACGGAGCCGTTCTCCAGCCTGATCAACCAGGGCATGGTGATCCTCGACGGCGCGAAGATGTCGAAGTCGAAGGGCAACCTCGTGCTCTTCAAGGAGGAGCTCGAGCGCCACGGCGCCGATGCCCTGCGCGTCGCGCTGGCGTTCGCGGGCCCCGTCGAAGACGACAAGGACTGGAAGGACGTCTCGACCACGGGGGCGCAGAAGTTCCTCGCGCGTGCGCTCCGGCTCGCCCAGGAGGTCACGAGCGACAAGGACGTGGTCTGGGCCGAGGGCGACGTCTCGCTCCGCCGCGTGACCCATCGTCTGCTCGCCGACGCGCCCGTCCTGGTCGAGCAGACGAAGTTCAACGTGGTCGTGGCGCGCCTGATGGAGCTGGTCAACGCCATCCGCAAGGCCGTGGACGGCGCGGCCGGCCCGGCCGATCCCGCCGTGCGCGAGGCCGTGGAGGCCACCGCGATGATCCTCGACCTCTTCGCGCCGCACACGGCCGAGGAGATGTGGGAGATCCTCGGCTATGAGCCCTCGATCGGCCACGTCGTGTGGCGGAACGCCGACCCGGCGCTCCTGGTCGAGGAGTCGGTCACGGCGGTCGTGCAGATCGACGGCAAGGTGCGCGCGACGCTCGAGGTGCCCGCGAAGATCGACACCGACGCGCTGGAGACGATGGCGCGCGGCGACGAACGCGTGCTGCGCGCGCTGGGGGACCGGCAGATCGTGCGCGCGATCGTGCGCGCGCCGAAGGTCGTCAGCTTCTCCACGAAGTAGGTCGGGCGCTTGCCGATGAATGAAACTCCGCCGACGTGGTTCGGGGTGATCACCGCGCCCGGGAGGCACCTGGTGCTCACGATCGCGCTGGCTCTGCTGATCGTCGCGGCTACGTCTCTGTCGATCATGTTTCCCGCAGCGGGCTCGTGGCTGTTCGTCGGTACCGCCTTCGTCGCCATCGCCTGGTACTCGTACATGATGAAGCGGTATCGCGCCGCGCGACGCCCGGAGTGACCTTCCCGGGGAAGCGCAGCCGGTGGTCGGCGTGCTCGCGCCGTCCTCGATCGACCAGCAGCGGAGGATGCTTCGCGCCGGTACAGCCACCCCATCGCTGATCGGGAAGCGGACGTCCGTTTCGCTCTCCGAGCGCTGAGGTAGCGCTTCGCGGTCGCTTCTCGTCCCCAGCGCCGGAGGCGACATGGCTGTCCCCGCTGGGCACCGCCGGGCGACCGCGGGCGCCGTGGGCGACCTAGCGTGGCGTCCGTGTCCGAGATCGAGGGGATCAGCGCGCCGCCACGGCGCGGCGGTTTCGGGGTGAGCGCGGTCATCGTGCTCGTCCTCGCGGCGCTGGCCGTCACGATCGGGATCGGCCTGTGGCGCGGCGCGACCGCGCCCGTGGAGGTCGTGCCCGATGCGCTGCCGTCGCCCGAGGTCAGCGTCGCGGCGGGACGGATCTACGTCCACGTGGACGGGGAGGTCAACGCACCGGGACTGTACGTGCTTCCGGCGGGCGCGCGCGTGGTGGACGCGATCGCCGCGGCCGGCGGCTTTGCGGAGGAGGCCGAGCGCGGGGCGGTCAACCTCGCGCGGGTCGTGAGCGACGGCGAGCAGCTGCACGTGCCGGCGCCCGGCGCCGAGGGGGAACACGTCGCGCCGGGCAGCACCGGCGGGGCGGGGGCGTCGTCGGGCGCGGCGAACGGCAGCCCGACGATCGATCTGAACAGCGCCAGCGCGGCCGAGCTGGAGTCCCTGCCGCGGATCGGGCCGGCTCTGGCGCAGCGGATCCTCGAGTGGCGCGAGCAGAACGGCCGCTTCACGAGCGTCGACGATCTGCTGGCCGTGTCGGGCATCGGGGAGCGCGTGCTCGAGTCGCTGCGGCCGCTGGTGCGGGTGGGGTGATCCGGTGACGGAGCGCTCGGCACTTGAGGGGGAGGAGGGCGGGGCGCACCTGCGGATGCTGCCCGTGGCGGTCGTCGCCTGGCTCGCGGCGTTCGCCGGGACGTGGCATCCCTCGTCGGCCGGGTGGCTGTCGATCGGCGCCTGGACGCTCGCCGGTGCCGGGCTGCTGCTCTGGCGGCGCCTGCCCGCGGCGCGTCGCGTCGCGTGCGGGATCGCGGTGCTCACGTGCGCCGCGGCCGGGGCGGTGGGCGCCCACGTCGCGATGGCGCAGCCGACCCGCGACGTCGCGGTGGAGTTCGCCGGGGGCGGGGGACGGGCGCTCGAGATCGAGCTGACCGTCGTGTCGAAGGTCGATCTGCGCGGTGACGCGGTGTGGTTCGACGGGCGGACGAGCGCGATCGCGCGGGGCGAGGAGCGGCTCGCGATCGGTGTGCCCGTGCGCGTGCGCGTTCCCGCGGCGGACGTGACGGGAGCAAGGCTGGACCTCGGCTCTTCCGCGGCCGTGCGGGGCACGGCGATGGCGGCCGACCCGGGCGACCGGGCCGCGCTCGTGGTGTTCGCGCGCGCCGCCGAGGTCACGGCGTCCCCCGCGCATGTGCTCGGGGCGGTCTCCTCGCTCCGCGACGCGTTCGTCGAGCGCGCGTCGTCGCTGCCCGGTCCCGGGTCGCAGCTGCTCGCGGGGCTGTCGGTGGGCGACACGCGTGCCGTGAGCGACGAGCTGGACACGGCGATGAAGGTCACCTCCCTCAGCCACCTCACGGCCGTCTCCGGGGCGAACTGCGCGATCGTGGTGGGCATCGCGTTCGGCGCGACGGCCCTGGCCGGTGCGGGGCGCGCGGTCCGCATCGTCGTCTCTCTCGTCGCGCTGGCGGGCTTCGTCCTGCTCGTCACCCCCGAGGGGAGCGTCGTGCGGGCGGCCACGATGGCGGCGATCGCGCTGCTCGCGCTCGTGCTCGGACGCGTGGCCGCGGGCGTCGCCGTGCTGTCCCTCGCCGTGGCGGTGCTGCTGATCGCCGACCCGTGGCTCGCGGGATCCTACGGGTTCGTGCTCTCCGTCGCGGCCACGGGAGCACTGCTGCTGCTGGCCCGACCGCTCGCGCGGGGAGCGTCGCGGTGGATGCCCGCGCCGCTCGCCCTGGCCATCAGCGTGCCCCTGTCCGCGCAGCTCGCGTGCGGGCCCGTGCTCATCCTCCTGGCGCCCGAAGTGCCGACCTATGGCGTGGTCGCGAATCTCCTGGCGGGTCCGGCGGCCCCGGCGGCGACCGTGATCGGCCTGGCCGCCTGCCTGGCCGCTCCGCTGCCTGTGCTCGCGGACGGCCTCGCCGCGCTGGCCTGGCTGCCGTCGGCATGGATCGCCGCGACCGCTCTGACGACGGCGGCGCTGCCGGGCGCCAGCCTGGCGTGGCCGCCCGGTCTCGGAGGCGCGGTGCTGCTCGCGGCCGTGGGCGGGGCGGCCGCGCTCCTCATCGCGCGCAGCGACCGGGCGGGCGTCGCGGACCGGGTGACGCGAAGGGCGATCGCCGCGGTGCTCGCAGTGATCGTCGGCGTCGCCGGGGGCGGCGCCGCGCTCACGAACGGTCCCGTCGGCCGCCTGGCGATGCCCGCCGACTGGGCGATCGCGGCCTGCGACGTCGGGCAGGGCGACGCCCTCGTCGTGCGTTCGGCGGGCGCGGTGGGGGTCATCGACACCGGCCCCGATCCCGACGCGCTCGGATCGTGCCTGACCCGACTCGGCATCTCGCGCGTCGACCTCCTGGTGCTGACGCATTTCGACCTCGACCATGTCGGCGGGGTCGCGGCGGTCGAGGGCCGCGTCGACGCCGTGCTGCACGGCCCGACCGGGCGACCCGCGGACGAGCGCGTGCTCGAGCGGCTGGAAGGGGCGCGGCTCCTGTCCGCGAGCGCGGGAACGACGGGCACGCTGGGGGATGCCCGGTGGCGCGTCCTCTGGCCGCGTGCGGAGGGGGTGGCCTTCGCGTCCGGGAACGACGCCAGCGTCATCCTCGAGATCGCCGGTGGCGGACTGCCGCGGTCCATCCTCCTGGGCGATCTGTCGGCGGCGGCGCAGCTGTCGCTGCTGGGGACGGGCAGGGTGGCGGGCCCCTACGCCGTCGTCAAGGTCGCGCATCACGGGAGTGCCGACCAGCATGAGCCCCTCTATGCCGAGATCGCCGCGTCGTTGGCGCTCGTCACGGTGGGCGCCGACAACGACTACGGGCATCCGCGGCGAGAGATCCTCGACACGCTCGCCCGCCTCGGGGCGACGACCGCTCGCACGGATCTGTCGGGCCTCCTGCTGGTCGCGGACGGGCCGGACGGGCTCCGGCTCTGGAGGGAGCGCCCGCCCTGAGCGTGCGCGCGTGCCCGGCGGCGTGTCGCAGGCCGCCGGTAGGCTGAAGGCATGGCCGCCGCACCCGCATCGAAGTCGAAGCCGCGGGCGACCAAGACATCGATCCCGCAGGTGTCGTGGCGTGCGCCGCGACCCGCGCCGGTGGTGCTCGTGTCCGGCCCGGAGGAAATCTGTGCCGAGCGTGCGATCGCCGGGGTCCGCGACTACCTCAAGGCCGAGGATCCGTCGCTGGAGATCTCCGACATCCGCGCCGACGACTACACGGCGGGAACGCTGCTCGCCGTGTCGGCTCCGTCGCTGTTCGGTGAGCCCCGTCTCGTCCGGGTCTCGGGCGTGGAGCGCTGCTCGGACGCGTTCCTCGCCGAGGCGCTCGCGTACATCGAGCATCCGCAGGAAGGCGCGACGGTGGTGCTGCGCCACACGGGCGCGAGCGTGCGGGGGAAGAAGCTGCTCGACGCGATCCGTTCCGGCGTCGGCGGGGGAGTGGAGATCCCCTGCCCCGCGGTCAAGCGCGATGCGGACCGGCACGACTTCGCGGCGGGCGAGTTCAAGGCGGCCGGCCGACGCATCGCGCCGCGCGCGCTGCAGGCTCTGACCTCGGCGTTCGCGGACGACCTGACCGAACTGGCCGCAGCGTGCCAGCAGCTCATCTCGGACGTCGAGGGCGACGTGACCGAGGACGTCGTGGCCCGGTACTACGGCGGCCGCGTGGAGACCAACGCGTTCGCGGTGGCGGACACGGCCATCGCGGGTCGCTACGGCGAGGCTCTCGTCGGGCTCCGGCACGCGCTGGCGTCCGGCGCGGATCCCGTTCCGATCGTCGCGGCGTTCGCCATGAAGCTGCGCACGATGGCGCGCGTCGCGGGCTCCCGCGAGCCGGCACGCACGGTGGCCGCCCGCCTCGGAATGAAGGACTGGCAGGTGGAGCGCGCCCGGCGCGACCTGCAGACGGGGTGGACGCAGGCCACGCTCGGCCTCGCGATCCAGGCCGCCGCGCGTGCGGACGCCGAGGTCAAGGGCGCCTCGCGCGATCCGGTGTTCGCGCTCGAGCGCATGATCGCGGTCATCGCGACCAGGCGCCCCTTCGGGGAGTGATCCGCTGCGCCGTTCGCGCCGTGTGTCCGCACGCGGACACGAAAGAGCCCGGCCCCTGAGGGGACCGGGCTCGTGCGCGGTGCCTTAGAGCGAGGCGACCTTCTTGGCGATCTTCGACTTGCGGTTCGCCGCCTGGTTCTTGTGGATGACGCCCTTGCTCACGGCCTTGTCGAGCTTCTTGGACGCCTTCACGAGAGCGGCCTCGGCCGCGGCCTTGTCGCCGGCGGCGATCGCCTCGCGGGTGCGACGGACGACGGAGCGCAGCTCGCTCTTGACGGCCTTGTTGCGCTCGCGCGCCTTCTCGTTGGTCTTGTTGCGCTTGATCTGCGACTTGATGTTTGCCACGTGTCGGAGGACTTTCGTTCAGGAGTGGTTCGGCCGGTGCCGTGAGGCTCGGTGCCGGTATGGACGGTGCCGCGTGGCGAGAGAGGGGCGCCGTGCGGCGAGTGTGGGTGGCCCCACACGCAAGCCAAGGACCGATTCTATCAGGTCGGGAGCGGATCGCCCTCGTCGGAGCCCGATGCGCGCGTGGTGGCGTCCGTCTCGATGGTCGCGATCGCCAGGTCCAGGACGGCGTTGAACACCTCGGGCCTCATCGTCGTGACGAGGTGGGTCGTGCGCGGCACGACGATGAGCTCGGCGTGCGGCGCCAGCTCGCCGAACAGTCGCTCGTGCATCCGGAGCTGGTCCCACCGTCCGTTGACGAACCAGACGGGCACCCGGATCCTGCGCAGCGCGGCCATGACGTCGAGCGAGGAGAGGCTGCGCAGCGCGTCGTCCTGTGCGCCGAACGCGTACCCGCCGGCCGCGAAGTCGCCGCGCGTCTCGGCGGGCAGGGTGGACCACAGCAGCGCGTCGGTGATCAGCCGGCCGCGCCCGGGCAGCGAGTTGAAGCCCGCCATCAGGAGCCGGTACGCGCGCAGTCCGAATCCGCGGGGGAGCGCCGTGCAGCCGCACCCGACGAACGCCGCGATGGGCGGGGGCCGCTCGCTCCCGGCGTACTCGGTGGCGATCAGGCCCCCCATCGAGTGCCCGACCAGCAGCACGGGGCCGTGCCGGGCGGCTTCCCGCACCGTGCGGTCGATCGTCGCGAAGGCTCCCTCGAGCGTGAAGGTCTCGTCGATCCGGGTGCCGTGGCCCGGCAGATCGAGCGCGTGCACCCCCGCGCCCCGCGCCTCCAGGTGCCGGACCTGCGCCCTCCACATGGTCGCGGACGTGCGGATCCCGTGGACCAGGACGACCTGCACCGACATGCTGTCCACGGTAGCGCCAGCGGGGTGTTCACTAGCCGTTGTGCCGTTCACTAGCGTCCCCTGCGCTAGTAAACGGCACAAGCGCTAGTCAACGCCGGGAGTGGGTGGGACGGGGGTGGGTGAGAAGGGCAGGCGGGTGGCGGTCAGCGGCGACCCATACAATCGAGTGGACATGTCACCACGTGCCTCCTCGCCGCTCGAGCCTGCCGCCACGCCCCCCGAGCGCATCCGCAACTTCTGCATCATCGCCCACATCGACCACGGCAAGTCCACCCTGGCCGACCGCATGCTGCAGATCACGGGCGTGGTCGCGGACCGGGACATGCGCGCGCAGTACCTCGACCGCATGGACATCGAGCGCGAGCGCGGCATCACGATCAAGAGCCAGGCCGTGCGCATGCCGTGGGAGCAGGGCGGCGAGACCTACGCGCTCAACATGATCGACACCCCCGGGCACGTCGACTTCACCTATGAGGTCTCGCGCTCGCTCGCGGCCTGCGAGGGCGCGATCCTGCTGGTCGACGCGGCGCAGGGGATCGAGGCGCAGACCCTCGCGAACCTGTACCTCGCGCTCGAGAACGACCTCACGATCATCCCCGTGCTCAACAAGATCGACCTGCCCGCGGCCGATCCCGAGCGATTCGCGAAGGAGCTCGCGGACCTGATCGGCGGGCGTCCGGAGGATGTGCTGCGCGTCTCCGGCAAGACCGGGCAGGGCGTCGAGGAACTGCTCGACCGCCTCGTGGGGGAGATCCCCGCACCCCAGGGCGATGCCGAGGCGCCGGCGCGCGCCATGATCTTCGACTCCGTGTACGACGCCTACCGCGGCGTGGTCACGTACGTGCGGATGGTCGACGGGCGGCTGTCGCCGCGCGAGCGGATCCAGATGATGTCGACGCGCGCGACGCACGAGCTGCTCGAGATCGGCGTCTCGGCCCCCGAGCCCGTCCCGTCCCAGGGACTCGGCGTCGGCGAGGTCGGGTACCTCATCACGGGTGTGAAGGACGTGCGCCAGTCGAAGGTCGGCGACACGATCACGAACGCCCGCACCTCTGCGACGCAGGCCCTTCCCGGTTACGTCGATCCCAAGCCCATGGTGTTCTCGGGGCTCTACCCGATCGACGCGAGCGACTACCCGGATCTGCGCGACGCGCTCGACAAGCTCAAGCTGTCGGATGCGGCGCTCGCCTACGAGCCGGAGACCTCCGTCGCCCTGGGCTTCGGGTTCCGCTGCGGTTTCCTCGGCCTGCTGCACCTCGAGATCGTCACGGAGCGACTCTCGCGCGAGTTCGGGCTCGACCTCATCACCACCGCCCCCAGCGTGATCTACGAGGTCACGACGGAGACGGGCGAGACCGTGGTCGTGACCAACCCCTCGGAGTACCCCGAAGGCAAGATCGGCGCCGTGTCCGAGCCGATCGTGCGCGCCTCGATCCTCACCCCGAAGGACTACGTCGGCACGGTCATGGACCTGTGCCAGACGCGGCGCGGCACCATGCTCGGCATGGAGTATCTGTCGGAGGAGCGCGTCGAGCTGAAGTACACGATGCCGCTCGGCGAGATCGTGTTCGACTTCTTCGACCAGCTCAAGAGCCGCACGCAGGGGTACGCGAGCTTCGACTACGAGCCCGCCGGCCGCCAGGAGGCCGACCTCGTCAAGGTCGACATCCTCCTCCAGGGCGACCGCGTCGACGCGTTCAGCGCGATCGTGCACCGAGAGAAGGCGTACGCGTACGGCACGACCATGACCGAGCGCCTGCGCAAGCTCATTCCGCGCCAGCAGTTCGAGGTGCCCATCCAGGCCGCCATCGGCGCCCGCATCATCGCGCGCGAGAACATCCGCGCGATGCGCAAGGACGTCCTCGCCAAGTGCTACGGCGGCGACATCAGCCGCAAGCGCAAGCTGCTCGAGAAGCAGAAGGAGGGCAAGAAGCGCATGAAGATGGTCGGCCGCGTGGAGGTGCCCCAGGAGGCGTTCATCGCCGCGCTCTCGGGCGACGTCGAGACCAAGGACAAGTAAGTCCCACGGGCCCTTCAGGCGAAGGAAGTAGGCTGACACGTATGCGCCGTGGAACCTTCCGGGACGAGACGGTCGACTACGCGGCGGTCGGAGCCACGCAGGCGAACGACCTGCTGCAGTACCCGCCCGAGCGCAGCATCCCGGCCGCGGAGGCGTGGCGGATCGGCAGCGGCGAGGAGCGCTTCCGCACCGCGGGTGACGCGCTGCTCGCGTGGGGAGCGCTCAAGGGAGCCGGCCTCAAGGTGACGGACGTCCGCCCCGCTCCGGGTCCGATGTACTCGGGCGTGAGCTTCGACGCCGAGGGCAATGCGATCGCCCCGTCGCGGCTGGAGGCGGACCAGCGCTACGACGCCGAGGGCACTCCGTATGCGGGCCCGGGCACCACGCTGCGCGTGCAGGGCAGGCTCAGCGGCATGCGGGCGGACGCCGAGCTGCGCGTGATCTTCGTGATCGAGGAGGCACGTCGCGTCGGCTTCGCCCTCGGCACGGTCGGCGGATCCGTCGTGAGCGGCGAGGAGTCGTTCATGATCGAGTGGCGGGACAACGACGAGGTCTGGTTCACGGTCAAGGCGTTCGACCGCCCCGTGTCGCTGCTGTATCGCGCCTTCCGCGGCTGCGTGCGTCGGCGCCGGAGGGTCCTGTTCGACGGCTATCTGCGCGCGATCTCGCCCCTGTTCGCCACGCCCGGGGCGTGATGGCCGGGCCTCTGCCGCTCGGGGATTCCGCGCCGGCCGACGGGCGACTCCCCGCCGATGCCCGGGCCGACCCGGACGTCGATTTCGGCGTGTATCTGCACGTGCCGTTCTGCCGGGTCCGCTGCGGCTACTGCGACTTCAACACCTACACCGCGGGGGAGTTGCGCGGCGCGCGCCAGGACCAGTACGCCGACACGCTGCTGCAGGAGGTGGCGCTCGCGCGCGACGTGCTGCGTGACGCGGGCGGCCTGCGCCCCGCGCGCACCGTCTTCTTCGGGGGCGGCACGCCCACGCTGCTGCCACCCGGCGACCTCGCCCGGATGCTGGACGGGGTCACGGACGCGTTCGGCGTCGCAGCGGACGTGGAAGTCACGGTGGAGGCCAACCCCGACACGGTCACGCCCGAGGCCACCCGACAGCTCGCGGCCGCCGGCGTCACGCGCATGTCCATCGGGATGCAGTCGGCCGTCCCGCACGTTCTCGCCGCGCTGGACCGGACGCACTCGCCCGAGAACGTGCGGCTCGCGGTCGAGGCCGGCCGCGCCGCCGGGCTCGATGTGAGCATCGACCTGATCTATGGAGCGCCGGGGGAGACGCTCGGCGACTGGGAGGCGTCGCTGGACGCCGCGCTCGCGCTCGGGCCCGACCATGTCTCCGCGTACGCACTCATCATCGAGGACGGCACGAAGCTCGCGCGGCAGATCCGCCGGGGGGAGGTTCCGGCGCCGGACGACGACCTGCAGGCCGACATGTACGAGCTGGCCGACGCCAGGCTGGCGGCCGCCGGGTTCGACTGGTACGAGGTGAGCAACTGGTCGCGTGGCGCCGAGCATCGCTCGCGCCACAACCTCGCGTACTGGCGGGGATACGACTGGTGGGGCTTCGGGCCGGGCGCCCACAGCCACGTCGGCGGGCTGCGCTGGTGGAACGTCAAGCACCCGGCGGCGTACGCGCAGCGGCTGGCGGCGGGCACCTCTCCGGCGGCGGGGCGGGAGACGCCCGACGCGGAGGCGCGCATGCTCGAGCGCGTCCTGCTCGAGAGCCGGATCCGTGACGGGCTCGCCGTCGACGCGCTGGCACCCGACGCGCGCCGTGCGGTGGCGGGACTGGTCGCCGACGGCCTGGTGGATGGGGCCGCGGCCGTTCACGGCCGGGTCGTGCTGACGCTGCGCGGGCGGCTGCTCGCCGACGCGGTCGTGCGCGCCCTCACGGCGTGACGGGCTGCCGCAGGATCGTCCGCTGTCGTTCGGGAGTCACCCGGCGGAAGTCGCTCAGGTAGATCTCATGGTGCTTGCCGGCCAGCCTCATGCCCCGCGTCTCCGTCGCCTCCCGGTGCAGGCGCTCCAGCACGCCGCCCTCGTCGTCGAAGGACCCGACGTGGAGGGATTGGAGGCAGGTCCCCTCGGAGAGCGCGTCGACTCGGACGTCGCCGAGCCGAGCGGGGGGTCGCTTCTCGCCGGCGGCGGCGATCGCGCGGGCGATGAGCTCGGGATCGATCCAGTCCGGCACGAGGATCATGAGCGTCCACTCCCATCGCGACTTGTCGCGCGCGGTCGTGAAGGCGTCCATGGATTCGGACCACCACAGTCCCTCGAGCGGAGGCACGACGTAGTCGCGGCCCAGCTCGCGCTTGCTGGCGAACTTGAGCCGGTACGCCACGGGATAGAGCGCCTCGATGGCCCCGACGAACGCGGGCGCCGTGTTCGGGTCGCCGCGCCCGTCGACCATGAGATAGCGCAGCTCGGGTACCTCCACGACGCGGAACGCGCCGCGAGGAGCGCGGTACGCATCGAGCGCCTTGGTGAAGTCGACCTTGTCCGTCATGGGCGCATCACACGCTAGCGCCGGTGCCGGTGCGGCGTCCACGTCGGCGACGCGCAGGTGCGACGGCACACCGGCGCACTTGCGTCGCTGCGCGGTAAACTGGAAGCTGGCACTCAGAGCGACCGAGTGCCAAGCGGGGCCCCGAGAACCGACGGGGCGCGCCCGCAGGACGGGACGGCGCCGGGGAGGTGCGGATGGTCACGGAACGCGGTCTGCAGGTGCTCCGCGCCATCGTGCAGGACTACGTCGACACGCACGAGCCGGTGGGCAGCAAGTCCATCGTCGAGCGTCACGCCTTCGGGGTGTCGGCCGCGACGATCCGCAACGACATGGCGATGCTGGAAGACGAGGAGCTCATCACCGCTCCTCACACGTCATCCGGGCGTGTCCCGACGGACAAGGGCTATCGGGTCTTCGTCGACCACCTCGCCGAGCTGCGGCCGCTGTCGTCGGCGCAGCGCTCCGCCATCTCGACGTTCCTCGCGGACCCCGCCGACCTCGACGATCTGCTGGCGCGCACCGTGCGGTTGCTCACGCAGCTCACAGGTCAGGTCGCGCTCGTCCAGTACCCCTCGTTCGCGGCCGCGAACGTCACGCACGTCGAGCTCGTGGCGCTCGATCCGGTCCGCATGCTCGTCATCATCGTCACCGACACGGGGCGCGTCTCGCAGCGCCTCACGAGCATGCCCGAGCACATCGACGAACGTGACGTGCCGGTGCTGCGCGCACAGCTCGCGGAGCTCGTGACGGGGCGCTCGGTGCGGGCCGGCTCCGAACGCGTCGAGGCGCTGCGCGCGTCCGCGCCGGCCGAGCGCGGACCGCTCGATCACGCGCTGCTCGCCCTCGCGGACGTCGTGGGCGAGGAGCTGGACGAGTTCCGGCAGGATCGCCTCGTCATGGCGGGCGCGGCGACCCTCGCCAAGCGGGAGCAGGACTTCCGGGGCAGCATCCACCCGCTCCTGGAGGCGATCGAGGAGCAGGTGACGCTCCTCCGGCTCATGTCGGAGATGGCGGCGGACGACCAGGGGCTCGCCGCGAGCATCGGACGCGAGAACGAGGCGTTCGGCCTCACCGAGGCGTCGATCATCGCGAGTGAGTACGACGCCGCGATCGGACGCGCGCGGGTGGGCCTCATGGGACCGACCCGCATGGACTATCCCAGCAATCTGTCCGCCGCGCGGGCCGTGGCGCGATACCTGAGCCGGTTGCTGGACGAGGACGAGGGTCGCCGCTAGGCCCCAGAACGAACGAGACACGTCTCGGCGGTGGAGCGCCGCCGGGAGCGACGCGGCCGAGAGGCCGGAACAGTGAAGGACGAGTGTGGCTGACCACTACGAGGTGCTCGGGGTGTCGCGTGAGGCGACGCCGGAGGAGATCAAGAAGGCGTACCGTCGGCTGGCGCGTCAGCTCCACCCCGACGTGAACCCGAGCGCCGACGCCGCGGAGCAGTTCAAGCTCGTCACGCACGCGTACGAGGTGCTGAGCGACCAGGAGAAGCGCCAGCGCTACGACCTCGGGGGCGACGAGGGCGTCTTCGGGGGCGCGGCGGGCTTCGGCGGTTTCAGCGACATCTTCGAGACCTTCTTCGGGGGAGGCGCCGGCGGAGGGCGTGCCGGGCGCCCGCGCTCGCGCCGGGAACGGGGGCAGGACGCGCTCGTGCGCGTGACCCTCGAGCTCGGAGACGTCGTGTTCGGCACGCATCGCGACCTGGAGGTCGACACGGCCGTGCTGTGCGAGACGTGCAACGGGTCGTGCTGCCAGCCCGGGACGGGGCCCGAGCGGTGCGATATCTGCGGCGGCGCGGGGTTCCTCCAGCGACAGGTGCGCAGCCTGCTCGGCAACGTCGTCACGCAGCAGCCGTGCGGGGCGTGCCAGGGATACGGGACGACGATTCCGCACCCGTGCCCGACGTGCCACGGCCAGGGCCGTGTGCGCTCGCGGCGCACGGTCTCGGTCGACATCCCGGCGGGCGTCGAGAGCGGTCTGCGGCTGCAGCTGCCCGGCTCCGGCGAGGTGGGGCCCGCGGGCGGCCCCAACGGCGACCTCTACATCGAGGTGCAGGTGGAGCCGCACCCCGTGTTCAGTCGCGACGGCGACGACCTGGTCGCGACCCTCGAGGTCGCGATGACGGACGCCATCCTCGGCACCACGACGACGATCGAGGCGCTCGACGGTCCCGTCGACCTGGAGCTGCGCCCCGGCGTGCAGAGCGGCGAGGTCCTGACCGTGCGCGAGCGCGGCATCACCGGCCTGCGCACCTCGCGGCGCGGCGACCTCCGCGTGGCCGTGCACGTCGTCACGCCCACGCGGCTGGACGGCAGGCAGCGCGCGCTCGTCGAGGAGCTCGCCCGGCGCACGAAGGCTCCCCGGCCGCGGCTGGCGGAGTTCCAGCAGGGCCTGTTCTCGAAGCTGCGCGACCGGTTCCGGCACGGGTAGGCGCCCGGATGGCTCTGCACTTCATCGAAGAACGGGCCGGCGAGGCGCGGGTCGGGGACACCATCGCGCTGACCGGCGGGGAGGCGCACCACGCCTCCGCCGTGCGGAGGGTGCGTGTGGGTGAGGCCGTGAGCGTCACGGACGGTCACGGGACGTGGCTCGACGGCGAGTGCGAGAGCGTCGCGCCCCGCGAGGTGCGCGTGCGCGTGACCGCGCGGCGCGACGTGGCCGCCCCGCGCCGCCGTGTCGCTCTCGCACAGGCCCTGGCGAAGGGCGACCGCGACGAGCTCGCCGTGCAGGCGGCCACCGAGCTCGGCGTCGACGAGGTCGTGCCGTGGCAGGCGGCGCGCAGCGTGTCGCGCTGGGAGGGCGCGAAAGCCGAGAAGGGGCGCGCGCGATGGGCCGCGATCGTGCGCGAGGCTGCGAAGCAGGCCCATCGCGCCTGGCTGCCCCGGGTGTCGCCGGTCGCCACCACGGCCGCGCTGGCTGCTCGCGCGCAGGAGGAGCTCGTGCTGGTGCTCGACCCCGACGCGCCCACGCCCCTGACCTCCCTCGAGCTCGCGGGCGAGAGGTCGATCCTGCTGCTCGTCGGGCCCGAGGGCGGGATCGCGCCGGAAGAGCTCGGCCGCCTCGCGGACGCGGGCGCCACGGCGGTGCGGCTCGGCGACACGGTCCTGCGCACGTCGACCGCCGGCCCGGCCGCGCTCACCCTGGTGAACGCGCGGCTGGGCCGCTGGTGAGGGCATCCCGCAACGCATCGCCGGCACGTGGCGGCCTCGATCTCTCCCCGCGGCGCGCGGATAGACTGAGGGCATGAGCGAGCCCTCGATCTTCACGCGCATCCTGCAGGGTGACGTCCCCGGCGAGATTCTGGCCGAGACCGAGCGCGTCTTCGCCATCCGTGACATCGCGCCGCAGGCGCCGGTGCACCTGCTGGTGATCCCGAAGACCCCCTACGTCGACGTGACGGAACTCGCCGCGGCGGACCCCGCCCTGCTGGCGGAGGTCGTCGCCATGGCGAAGCGTCTCGCCGAGGAGCATGCCGACGGCGACTTCCGACTGCTGTTCAACAACGGTGCGGGCGCCGGTCAGACCGTCTTCCACGTACATGCGCACGTCCTGTGCGGCCCGCTGGGCGAGACGAGCCTCGTCGGTGAGTGACGCGGATCGCGGCCGCGACGACGCCGTCACCGAGACGGTGACGGCCGACGGCGTGGCGATGGTGCAGCTCCTCGGACCGCAGGACCGCTTGCTCCGCATGGTCGAGGGCGCACACCCCGACGTCGACGTGCTGGTGCGCGGCAACGAGATCACGCTGCGCGGCGCGGCCCGGGACGTCCGCGCCGCCCGCACCCTGGTCGACGAGCTGCTGCAGATGGCCAAGGCGGGTCACGCCCTCGGCCCGGCGGACGTCGCGAGCTCGGCGCGCATGCTGCGGGACGAGTCGGGTCCCCGCCCGAGCGAGGTCATGGGCGAGGCGATCCTGTCCTCGCGCGGCAGGGTCATCCGCCCGAAGACGGTGGGACAGAAGGCGTACATCGACGCGATCGATCAGAACACGGTCGTGTTCGGCATCGGCCCCGCGGGCACCGGAAAGACCTATCTCGCGATGGCGAAGGCGGTGCAGGCGCTGCAGCGACGCGAGGTCGAGCGCATCATCCTGACGCGTCCCGCGGTCGAGGCGGGAGAGCGCCTCGGGTTCCTGCCGGGCACGCTCACCGACAAGATCGACCCCTACCTGCGACCGCTGTACGACGCGCTCAACGAGATGATGGATCCCGAGCTCGTCCCGAAGCTGATGGCCACCGGCACGATCGAGGTCGCGCCCCTGGCGTACATGCGCGGCCGTACCCTGAACAACTCCTTCGTCGTGCTCGACGAGGCGCAGAACACGACGCCCGAGCAGATGAAGATGTTCCTCACGCGGCTGGGCTTCGGGACGAAGATGGTCGTCACGGGCGACATCACGCAGGTCGACCTGCCGCAGGGAGCTTCGGGTCTTCGGCTCGTGACGCGCGTCCTCGACGGCATCGACGACATCCACTTCGCCCGTCTCACGAGCGACGACGTCGTGCGCCACTCGCTCGTCGGCCGCATCGTCGACGCGTACAGCGAGTATGACGAGCGCCGGCTCGCCGCCCGTCAGGAGCGCGACGAGGCCGCGGAGTTCGCGAATCGGGCGGAGAGACGAGCCGGAACGCCCCCGCCGGGGCCGCGCGACCGCATGCCGAAGCGAGGACGATCGTGATCGACATCAACAACGAGTCGGACGCGGAGATCGACGAGTCGGTGCTGCTGCGATTGACGCAGGAGAACCTCGCCGCCCTGCACGTATCGCCGGACGCGGACGTGGCGATCGTGCTCGTCGACGAGGGCGCGATGGAGCAGCTTCACCTGCAGTGGATGGACGAGCCGGGCCCGACCGACGTGCTCAGCTTCCCGATGGACGAGCTGCGCCCGGGCACCGAGGACCAGCCGACACCGCCGGGACTGCTGGGCGACATCGTGCTGTGCCCCCAGGTGGCGGAGGCTCAGGCCGAGGTCGCCGGTCACTCCACGATGGACGAGCTCATCCTGCTGACGACCCACGGACTGCTCCATCTGCTCGGCTACGACCACGCCGAGCCGGACGAGGAGCGGGAGATGTTCGCGCTTCAGCGGGAGCTCATCGCCGCGTTCGCGGCCTCTGAGCGTCGCCGCTCCACCGCATGATCGAGATCCTGCTGTTCGTCGCGGCGCTGCTGCTCGTGCTCTTGGCGGGCCTGATGTCCGCGATCGATGCCGCGCTCGCGGTGACGTCGCGCGGCGATCTCACGGCGATGGCCGGCGAGGGGCGCAATGCCCGCGCACTCGCGCGCATCGCGGTGGACCCCGATCGCCACGCCGGTGCCGCGACGTTCGCGCGCGTGTTCGCCGAGATGGCGGCCGCGGTGCTCGTGACCGCCGCGTTCACGCTGCTGCTCGACAGCATCTGGTGGGCCGTGCTGACGGCAGCGCTGCTGATGACGGGTGTCTCGTTCGTGGCGATCTCGTCGAGCCCTGCCTCGTTCGGTCGCCGCAACGCCACGCGCCTGCTGCCGCTCACCGCGCCGCTCGTGCGCGGGGTGCGGCTGCTGCTCGGCCCCTTCGCCGGCGGCCTCGCGGCTTTCGGGAGCCGCGTCACGCCCGGCGCGGGCCGGCGCAGCTTCGAGTCGGAGGAGCAGTTGCTCAGCATCGTCGACGAGGCCGCGTCCCACTCGCTCATCGCCGACGACGACCGCGAGCTCATCCACTCCGTCTTCGATTTCACGGATCAGGTCGTGCGCGCCATCATGGTGCCGCGGACCGAGATGGTGACGATCGAGGCGGAGGCGACGCTGCGCGAGGCCCTGCAGCGATTCCTGGACCGCGGCATCTCGCGCATGCCCGTCGTGGACGGCGAGGTCGACGACGTGGTGGGGGTGCTCTACCTCAAGGATGTCGTGCAGTTCGGCTTCCGTGACACACCGGGCTGGCGCGACGCCGACATCCGAGCCATCGCGCGCCCCGCCGTGTTCGTGCCCGAGCAGATGCGCGCGGAAAAGCTGCTGCAGCAGATGAAGCGGGACGCCGTGCACGTGTGCCTGGTGGTGGACGAGTACGGCGGCATCGCAGGCCTGGTCACGCTCGAGGATCTGATCGAGGAGCTCGTCGGCGAGATCTCCGACGAGTACGATCCGCGGGCGAAGGAGATCGTCGAGGTCGCCCCGGGGCGCTACCGGGTGAGCGCGCGATTGCCGCTCGACGAGGTCGGGGACCTGTTCGGCGTGGAGCTCGAGGACGACGACGTCGACTCCATCGGCGGTCTGCTGGGCAAGACGCTGGGACGCGTGCCTCAGCCGGGCGAGACCGCCGAGGTCGCCGGCATCGTGCTCACGGGCGGCACCTCGCGTGGACGAGGGCGCGGAATCGCCACGGTGTTCGTCGAGCGCGGGGCCGGCCTGCGGGCCGTGGACGAGGCCTTCGAGGAGGCTCGCGTGCGCACGGGCGAGGTGCCGCATGCGCCGACCGGCGAGCGGCGTTCACGGGACGACGGACAGCGGTCACGGCCGCGAGGGGAGGGGCGGGATGAGTGAGAACGCGCGTTCGGGTTTCGTGACGTTCGTCGGGCGACCCAATGTCGGCAAGTCGACGCTCATGAACGCGCTGGTGGGAGAGAAGGTCGCGATCACCAGCGAGAAGCCGCAGACCACGCGACGGGCGATCCGGGGCATCCTGAACCGGCCCGGCGGGCAGCTCGTCGTCGTGGACACACCGGGCATCCACCGGCCCCGCACGCTGCTCGGGCAGCGGCTCAACGACCTGGTCGAGCAGGTGCTCGGCGACGTCGACGTCATCGCGTTCTGCGCCCCCGCGACGGAGAAGGTCGGACCCGGTGACCGCCGCATCGCGGAGTCGCTGGACGGCTATTCACGCGCGCGCAAGGTCGCGATCGTGACCAAGACGGACGCCGCGGGCAAGGAGCAGATCATGGAGCGGCTGCTCGAGGTCACCGCGCTGCGGGAGGACTGGGACGCCGTGATCCCGCTGTCCTCGCTCACGGGTGACCAGCTCGACGTCCTGAGCGATGAGCTGCTGAAGCTCATGCCGGAGGGTCCCGCGCTCTATCCCGAGGGCGTCGTGACCGACGAGACCGTCGAGGACCGTGTCGCGGAGATCATCCGCGAGGCCGCGCTCGAGGGCGTGCGCGACGAGTTGCCCCACTCGATCGCGGTGACGATCGACGAGATCGCCCCGCGCGAGGACGGTGAGCTCACCGACGTGCACGCGAGCATCGTCGTCGAACGCGACAGCCAGAAGGCGATCATCATCGGCCGCAAGGGCTCCCGGCTGCGCGACGTCGGCTCTCGAGCCCGTGCCGGCATCGAGCCCCTCGTCGGCACGCGCGTGTTCCTGAAGCTGCACGTGCGCGTGGCCAAGGAGTGGCAGCGGGATCCCAAGCAGCTCGGTCGGCTCGGCTTCTGACCCCAGCCCGGGTCCGAGGCTGCGCATCCTGCGCAATGGCGAGCCTCCGGGCGCCTCCGCGCCGTGCAATGTGCGTGTTACCCTGGCTCCATGCGCTTCGGTGGGCTCCTTCTTCTTAGCCGCCGCGACGAGACCTCGATCTAGGGCCTCCTCGTCGCGGAGCTCGTCGTCGGCCCTCTTCAGAAACGACTGCCATTCGGCGGAGAAGAAGCGACACCCATGGAGAACACCCAGAAGCCCAGCGGCATGCCGGTGCACAAGTACCGGCCGTTCCACGAGCAGATCCGCGTCGACCTGCCCGATCGCACCTGGCCCTCGAAGCGCATCGAGAAGGCGCCGCGCTGGTGCGCGGTCGACCTGCGCGACGGCAACCAGGCGCTCATCGACCCCATGAGCCCCGAGCGCAAGCGTGTCATGTTCGAGCTGCTCGTCAAGATGGGCTACAAGGAGATCGAGGTCGGTTTCCCCTCGGCGAGCCAGACCGACTTCGACTTCGTGCGCCAGCTCATCGAAGAGGACCTGATCCCGCACGACGTCACGATCCAGGTGCTCACGCAGGCGCGCGAGCACCTGATCGCTCGCACGTACGAGGCGATCCGCGGCGCCAAGCAGGCCATCGTCCACCTGTACAACTCGACCAGCGTGCTGCAGCGCGAGGTCGTCTTCCGCACCGACCGGCAGGGCATCATCGACATCGCGCTGGAGGGCGCCCGCCTCTGCAAGAAGTACGAGGAGACCGTGCCGGGCACGAACGTGTACTACGAGTACTCGCCCGAGAGCTACACGGGAACGGAGCTCGAGTTCGCGGTCGACGTCTGCAACCAGGTGCTCGAGGTGTTCGAGCCGACGCCCGAGCGCAAGGTGATCATCAACCTTCCTGCGACCGTCGAGATGGCGACCCCGAACGTGTACGCGGACTCGATCGAGTGGATGGGCCGTCACCTCGCCCATCGCGAGAACGTGATCCTGTCGCTGCACCCGCACAATGACCGCGGCACGGCCGTGGCGGCAGCCGAGCTCGGCTATCTGGCGGGCGCCGACCGCATCGAGGGGTGCCTGTTCGGCAACGGCGAGCGCACCGGGAACGTCGACCTCGTGGCCCTGGGGATCAACCTGTTCACGCAGGGGATCGACCCGCAGATCGACTTCAGCGACATCGATCACGTCAAGCGCACGGTCGAGTACTGCAATCAGCTGCCGGTGCCCGAGCGCAGCCCGTGGGCCGGCGACCTCGTGTTCACGGCGTTCAGCGGCTCGCACCAGGACGCGATCAAGAAGGGCTTCGAGGCCATGGCCGCGCGGGCCGCGGAGCAGGGCGTGTCGGTCGACGAGATCGAGTGGGCCGTGCCGTACCTGCCCATCGACCCGAAGGACCTGGGCCGGTCGTACGAGGCGGTCATCCGCGTCAACTCGCAGTCCGGCAAGGGCGGGGTCTCCTACCTGCTGAAGACGGATCACGCGCTCGACCTGCCTCGCAAGCTGCAGATCGAGTTCTCCGGCGTCGTGCAGGCGAAGACCGACGCGGAGGGCGGCGAGGTCACCAGCGACGAGATCTGGGCGATCTTCCAGGACGAGTACCTGCCCTCGGCCGCCGACGAGCGCCGCTGGGGCCGTTTCGAGCTGCTCGCGACCAGTACGCGCAGCAGCCTCGACGGTGATGTCTCGCTGGAGGTCGCGCTGCGCGACGGCGACGAGCGGGTCACGCTGTCGGGGCGCGGCAACGGGCCGATCGCGGCGTTCCTCTCGGTGCTGCGCGAGCAGGGGATCGACGTCACGCTGTACGACTACGTCGAGCACACGTTGAGCGCATCGGGCGACGCGGAGGCCGCGGCCTACGTCGAGCTGCAGGTCGACGGGGACCGGCTGTGGGGCGTCGGCATCGACGGCGACATCTCGACCGCGTCGCTCAAGGCGATCGTCTCGGGCGTGAACCGCTCCATCCGGGCCCGGGCGGGCGAGCTGCTCGCGGCTCGCTGATCCCGACCGGGCGGCGGCCTCGGCGCGTCACGAGCGCGTCGAGGCCGCCGCCGTCCGGTCGCGGGCGGATACTGGAGTGTGCCCACCTATCGAGACGAAGCCGTCGTGCTGCGCACCCACAAGCTGGGCGAGGCCGATCGCATCGTCACGATGCTCAGTAGGCGGCACGGCAAGGTGCGGGCGGTCGCGAAGGGCGTGCGGCGGACCTCGTCGAAGTTCGGCGCGCGGCTGGAGCCGTTCATGGTGGCGGACGTGCAGCTCTATCAGGGTCGCAGTCTCGACATCGTGCAGCAGGCCGAGTCGCTGGGCGCCTACGGCGCCGCGATCGCCGCGGACTACGACCGCTACACGGCTGCGAGCGCGATGGTGGAGACCGCCGACCGGCTCACCCACGACGAGCCGATGCCCGACCAGTACTTCCTGTTGGTCGGCGCGTTGCGCTCGCTCTCCCGCGGGGAGCACGACGCGCGCGCCACGATGGATTCGTATCTGCTGCGGGCGCTGACCGTCGCGGGCTGGGCGCCGGCTTTCGACGCCTGCGCGCGCTGCGGCGCGCCGGGGCCGCACGATGCCCTCCTGGCCCAGCTGGGCGGCGTCGTCTGCGCGGCGTGCGCTCCCGCCGGGAGCGCATCCGCGGGAGCCTCCGTCCTCGCGCTGCTGCGCGCGCTGCTCGCCGGCGATTGGGAGATCGTCGACGGCTCCGGGCCCCGCGACGCCGCGCAGGCATCCGGCTTCGTCGCCGCCTACGTGCAGTGGACGATGGAGCGGGGCATCCGCGCGCTCTCGGCCCAGTCCTCCCGACAGTCCAGAGGAGCCCGATGACCCCGAAGCCGTACACCCATCGCGATGCCGTGCCCTACCGCCCGCTGGACTGGACGGGTCTGCAGGCGCCCGATTACGGCGCCGACGCCCCCCACCACGTCGCGATCGTCATGGACGGCAACGGGCGCTGGGCGAACCGGCGGGGGCTTTCGCGCATCGAGGGGCACAAGGCGGGGGAGGAGGTGCTGCTCGACGTCGTCGCGGGGGCCATCCAGGCCGGCGTGCGGCATCTGTCCGTCTACGCCTTCTCGACGGAGAACTGGCGCCGCTCGCCCGACGAGGTGCGGTTCCTCATGGGGTACAACCGGGATGTCCTGCACCGGCGCCGCGACCAGCTCAACGAGTGGGGCGTGCGGATCCGCTGGGCCGGACGCACGCCCCGGCTGTGGGGCTCGGTCATCAAGGAGCTCCGCTTCGCCGAGCAGCTCACGGCCGGGAACGACGGCCTGACGCTGACGATGTGCATCAACTACGGCGGGCGCAACGAGATCGTGGACGCGGTGCGCGCGGTCGCGGAGGACGTCGCGGCGGGGCGGCTCAGGCCCTCGGGCATCACCGAGAGGACGCTGCGCCGTCACTTCTATGTGCCGGACATGCCGGACGTCGACCTGTTCGTGCGCTCCAGCGGCGAGCAGCGCACGTCCAACTTCCTGCTGTGGCAGGCGGCCTACGCCGAGATGGTGTTCCTCGACACGCTGTGGCCGGACTTCAGCCGCACGGACCTGTGGCACGCCATCGACCTGTACCTGGGACGCGAGCGGCGCTTCGGCGGCGCGGTCGACGCGCCGAAGGCGTGACGGGAATAGGAGACGCCCGCGGGCGGTTGGGAGCCATCGTGACGGAAGCCATCAAGATCGACGTGTGGAGCGACATCGCCTGCCCGTGGTGCTACATCGGTAAGCGCAACCTGGAGAAGGGGCTGGCCGCCGCGGCCGGAGACGAGGACGCGCCCCAGGTCGAGGTGACGTTCCACTCCTACGAGCTGTCGCCCGACACGCCCGTCGACTTCGAGGGCACGTCCGAGGACTTCCTCGCCCAGCACAAGGGCATCTCGCGCGAGCAGGCGCGGGAGATGAACCAGCGGGTGTCCCAGATCGCCGAGCAGGCGGGGCTGCACTATCGCTTCGACCTCGTCCACCACACCAACACGGTCAAGGCGCACGAGCTCATTCACTTCGCCAAGGAGCACGGCAAGCAGGTCGAGATGACCGAGCGCCTGATGTCGGCGTACTTCGTCGAGGGCGGCCACGTGGGCCGCATCGACGACCTCGTAGGCCTGGCGAGCGAGGTCGGACTGGACGGCGACGCGGCGCGCGCCGTCCTCGAGAGCGACCATTACCTTCCCGCGGTGCGGCAGGACCAGGCCCAGGCCCGTGCCTACGGGATCAACGGCGTGCCGTTCTTCGTGATCGACGGGAAGTACGGCGTCAGCGGTGCCCAGCCGCCGGAGGCGTTCGCGCAGGTCGCGCGGCAGGTGTGGTCGGAGCGCCGCGCCGCCGAGGCCGCGACCGAGGGCTGACGCTCAGCGGGTGAGCGCGCGCTCGATCTCGGCGACGATCGCCGGGTCATCGGGCTTCTGCCTCGGTCGGAATCGCTTCACCTGGCCGTCCGGCAGCACCAGGAACTTCTCGAAGTTCCACTCGACGCGACCGGCCTTCCCCTGGGCGTCCTCGGTCTTCTTCAGCGCCTTGTAGAGGGGATGCGCGTGCGAGCCGTTGACCTTGATCTTGTCCGCCACCGGGAAGGTGACGCCCCAGGTGGTGGCGCAGTACTCGAGGATCTGCTCGATCGATCCGGGCTCCTGCCCCATGAACTGGTTGCACGGGAAGCCCAGCACCGTGAAGCCGCGATCGGCGTATGTGCGCTGCAGCTGCTCCAGCTGCTCGTACTGCGGCGTCAGGCCGCACTTGGACGCCACGTTCACCACGAGGACCGGGCCCTCGAAGTCGGCGAGCCGCTTCTCGGCACCGCTCGCGTCCGCGAAGGGGATATCGTGCAGGGAGAGTTCGTCGCTTCCGCTCATGTCCACAGCGTAGGCGCGTTGGGCTCGCGCCGAGGCGAGTCTGGGAGAATGACCTGGTGACTTCTGTCCTGGCCCCGGGAAGGGCGCTCCGCATCGGCACGATCGATCTCGACGTGCCGGTCGTTCTCGCGCCCATGGCGGGGATCACGAACACGGCGTTCCGCCGCCTGTGCCGTGAGTACGGCGCCGGGCTGTATGTCAGCGAGATGATCACGACGCGCGCTCTGGTCGAGCGCAACGCCGCGACGATGCGGCTGATCCGGCACCACGAGTCCGAGAGGCCGCGATCGATCCAGCTGTACGGAGTCGATCCGGTCGTGACGGCGGAGGCCGCGCGCATCATCGCGGAGGAGGACCGGGCTGACCACATCGATCTGAACTTCGGCTGCCCCGTGCCGAAGGTGACGCGCAAGGGCGGCGGCTCGGCGCTGCCGTGGAAGCTCGGCCTGTTCCGGGACATCGTGGCGGGCGCGGTGAAGGCGGCCGGCCACGTCCCCGTCACCGTGAAGATGCGCAAGGGCATCGACGCCGACCATCTCACCTACCTGGACGCGGGCCGCATCGCGGAGGACGCGGGGGCGGCGGCCGTCGCGCTGCACGCCCGCACGGCGTCGGAGTTCTACTCGGGCACGGCCGATTGGTCGGCGATCGGCCGGCTGAAGGAAGCGGTCACGAGCATCCCGGTGCTCGGCAACGGCGACATCTGGAGCGCCGCCGACGCCGTGCGGATGATGGACGAGACCGGTTGCGACGGCGTCGTCGTCGGCCGCGGCTGCCTCGGCCGCCCGTGGCTGTTCGGCGAGCTGGCCGCGGCCTTCGGCGCCGAAGCACCCGCGGTGGACGCGACGCTCGGATTCGTGGCGCAGGCCTTCCGCCGCCACGCGGAGCTGCTCGTGGAGTTCTTCGAGGACGAGGACCGCGGCTGCCGCGACATCCGCAAGCACGTCGCCTGGTACTTCAAGGGCTATCCCGTGGGCGGCGACCTGCGCGCCAGCCTCGCCACCGCGTCGAGCCTGGCCGAGATCGACGACCTGCTCGCGCGACTCGACCACGACGCGCCCTATCCGGGAGTGGCGGCCGAAGGACAGCGCGGCCGGGCCGGCTCGCCCAAGCGCCCAGTCCTGCCCCAGGGCTGGCTTGACTCGAGGGAGATCGGGGAGGACGCGAGCTGCGAGCTCCAGGGAGCGGAGTTGGACACCAGTGGCGGCTGAACGGACGCGGCCCGCCGGGTACGGTGAGGCCGACGCCGAGCGCTTCTACGCGGAGCGGCACCGCTCGGAGCGCGACGACTTCGCGCGGGACCGTGCCCGCGTGCTGCACTCCGCCGCGCTGCGCCGCCTGGCGGCGAAGACGCAGGTGCTGAGCCCGGCGAGCACGGCCGACTTCGCGCGCAACCGCCTGACGCACTCGCTCGAGGTGGCGCAGGTGGGACGGGAGCTCGCGATCGCGCTCGGCCTGTCGGCGGACGTGGTCGACACGGCGTGCCTGAGCCACGATCTGGGACATCCGCCGTTCGGTCACAACGGCGAGCGGGCGCTCAACGAGTGGGCCGAGCACATCGGCGGCTTCGAGGGCAACGCGCAGTCGCTGCGGATCCTCACCCGCCTCGAGGCGAAGGTGCTCGACGACCGCGAGCACTCCGTGGGGCTCAACCTCACGCGCGCGAGCCTCGACGCGACGTGCAAGTATCCGTGGACGGTCGACAGCCCGCTGCCCGATCCGGGCGGTCGTCTCAAGTTCGGGGTCTATCCCGAGGACGAGGAGGTCTTCCACTGGATGCGCGAGGGCGCCCCCGGGCGTCTGCGCTGCATCGAGGCGGAGGTCATGGACCTGTCGGACGACATCGCCTACTCGGTGCACGACTTCGAGGACGCGGTCGTGAACGGCTACCTCGATCTGGCGCGCCTGGCCGATCCGGTCGAGCACCACCCGCTCATCGGCAGGATCCAGCAGTGGGTCGGCTACGACTACAGCCGGGAGGAACTGGCCGACGGGCTCTACCGGCTGATGCGCCAGCCGATGTGGCCGCGGACGTTCGACCGCTCGCGCCGGGATCTGGCCAAGCTGAAGAACCTCACGAGCGATCTGATCGGGCGCTTCGCGCGCGCCGCTGTCGCCGCCACGCGCGAGGCGTACCCCGGCGCGTCGCTCGCGCGCTACAGCGCCCACGTGGTGGTGCCCCGCGTCATCGAGGTCGAGATCGCCGTGCTCAAGGGCATCATGGGCTCGGCGATCGTGACGATCGACGCGCGCAAGGGCGTGTACAAGGAGCAGCGCCGCGTCCTGAAGCGGCTCGCGGATGCCCTGTGGTCGACGGACGCGCTGTGGTCGGCCGGGGCCGACGTGCTCGAGCCGGCCTTCGCGGCGGACTTCCTCTCGGCTGAGACGGACGCGCAGCGCGCTCGCGTGGTGGTCGACCAGGTGGCGAGCCTGACCGACCAGACCGCGGTCGACTGGCACAGCCGGCTGGTGGGCGAGATCGATCCGGCGGAGGTGGGCATCTGGTCGCCGCGCCACTCGCGGCCCGGCCCGCGTCCCGTGCGGGCCGTCGCGGGAGGCGTCCGTCCCGTGGACGTCGGTGTCTCCTGATGCCGCGCATCCGGCAAGCCGACGTCGAGGAGGTCAAGGCCCGCACCAACATCGCCGACGTCATCGGCGAGCGGGTGGCGCTGCGGTCGGCGGGCATCGGGTCGATGAAGGGCCTGTGCCCCTTCCATGACGAGAAGACGCCGAGCTTCCACGTGCGTCCTCAGCAGGGTTACTACCACTGCTTCGGATGCGGTGAGTCGGGCGACGTGTACACGTTCCTTCGGGAGATGGATCACGTCAGCTTCACGGAGGCGGTCGAGCGCCTCGCCGCCCGCGTCGGCTACACGCTCCAGTACGAGGACGGAGGCCCGGCGCCGGAGACGAGCGGACGGTCGCGCCTGCTGGCGGCGAACGCGGCGGCGGCGGAGTTCTTCCGCGCGCAGTTGATGACGCCCGACGCGGAGCCCGCGCGGCGCTTCCTCGGCGAGCGCGGCTTCGACGCCGGCGCCGCGGCGCACTTCGGCGTGGGCTACGCGCCCCAGGGGTGGGACGGCCTGATCAAGGCCCTGACGGCGCAGGGATTCAGCCGGGATGAGCTGACCGCGGCGGGCCTGGTGTCGGCCGGCCAGCGCGGCGGGGTGTACGACCGGTTCCGGGGACGCCTCATCTGGCCGATCCGCGACGTCACGGGGCAGACGATCGGGTTCGGCGCCCGCAAGCTGTACGAGGACGATCCGGGCCCGAAGTACCTCAACACCCCCGAGACGCCCGTGTACAAGAAGGCGCAGGTGCTCTACGGGCTGGACCTGGCCAAGCGCGACATCGCGCGGGGGGACCCGAAGCGCGTGGTCGTGGTCGAGGGTTACACGGACGTCATGGCGTGCCACCTCGCGGGCGTCACGACCGCGATCGCGACCTGCGGCACGTCGTTCGGTCCTGAGCACGTGACGGTGCTGCGCCGCATCATGGGCGACGACTCCTCGTCCGGCGAGGTCGTCTTCACGTTCGATGGCGACGAGGCGGGTCAGAAGGCCGCGATCCGGGCGTTCGCCGAGGAGGGCCGCTTCAACGCCCAGACGTACGTGGCGGTCGCCCCCGACGGACTCGACCCGTGCGATCTCCGCCTTCGCCGCGGCGACGGCGCCGTGCGCAGTCTCCTCGACCACAAGGTGCCGATGTTCGAGTTCGTGATCGACCGCCGCATCGCGGGGTTCGACCTCGCGAGCGTCGAGGGCGGCATCGGGGCGCTCCGCTCCGCCGCTCCGATCGTCGCCGCGATCCGCGACCGCATGGTGCGGGCGGGGTACGAGCGGGTGCTGGCGCGCAAGCTCGGCATGGAGCCCCGCGACGTCCATGCCGCCGTCGAGCAGGCCGCGCGCCGCGCCGGCGAAGCCGGAGGCGGCCGGAGGCCGCCTCGCCCCATGCCCGGCACGGACGCGCCCGGCGCGGGCGCCCCGGACGGCGCCGCGCCCGCGGTGCAGCGCGTCACGCTCGCCACGCTGCCGCGCACCAGCGACGTCGCGCTGGAACGGGACGCCCTGACCGGCGTGCTGCAGTACGGGCATCGCGTGGATCCGGATCTCCTTACGCGTGCCATCGCGCTGCCGTTCCGGCATCCCGCGCTCGAGGTGGTGCGGGCACGCGTCGCCGAGGCGGCGGACCGCACGCGGCCCGGCTGGTCGCTCGCCGTGATCGAGGGCGTCAGAGAGCCGTACCGCCAGCTGGCGGGCGAACTGCTCGCCCGCGAGTTCCCCGCGCGCGACGAGGAGCACGCGCTGGCGTCGGTCGCCGACATCTGCCGGCGCCTGGTGCTGCGCGCGCTCGATCAGGAGAAGCGTGAGCTGCTCTCCGCCGTGCAGCGCGCCTCGCCCTCCTCCGATGAGGGACGCGCACTGCGGGTGAGGTTGCGGGACCTGGACGCGGAGCGCCGCCGCCTCATCGACGAGGAATGACCCTCGCCCGGCCCGGTTGGAGGTTCCTCCCCGGGTAGCCATGCAGGATGGGGACATGCTGCGTGTCCCCGATGACCCCGTCAACGCCGTCGTCTGCGACGACCTGAGCGTGGGGCGCCGGGGCCACGGACCCGAGACGCGGGCTGTCGACGGCGTGACCTTCACGCTTCCCGCGGGGGAGACGCTGTGCGTCTCCGGTCCTACGGGAGCCGGCAAGTCGAGCCTCGCCGCCGTGCTCGCCGGCGTCACGGACGACTCGCTCGCGGTGATCGGCGGCGACGCCCGCGTGTGCGGCATCTCGGTGCACCGCCGGGGCCGCGCCCGTCGCGTGCTGACGTATCGCGTCGGCTACCTTCCCCAGGGGGCGGGGGCGGACCTTCCGGCGCGCCTGACGGTCGGGGAGACCATCGCGGAGCCCATCACCTCGCGGGACCGGCGCGTCAACAGCCGCGCCGTGGCCGTCCGGGTGGCGGCCCTGCTCGACGAGATGCACCTGCCGCTCGGAGCCGCAGACAAGTTCCCCTTCGAGCTCAGCGCGGGAATGCGGCAGCGGGTCGCGTTCGCGCGAGCGCTCGTGCTCGACCCGCGCGTGCTCATCGCGGACGAGCCCCTCGCCAACATCGACCTCGAGGTGCGCCACGTCGTGTTCGACGCCATCCAGCGCCGCCGGCGCGAGTGGAACATGGCGGCGATGCTCGTCACCAACGAGGAGTCCTTCATCCGCGAGCTCAGCGCGGCGCGACTTCACCTCCACGGCGGGCACGTCGTGGCACAGACGGCCGACGGCGAGGTGCTCTGGACCCCCGACACGCCCGCCCCCGGCGACGTGTCGTGAGCACCCTGACGCTTTGCTAAGATTGTGGGGTTGCCCCGCGCAGCGGGGGAGCGATCCTCGGTAGCTCAATTGGCAGAGCAGCCGGCTGTTAACCGGCAGGTTCTTGGTTCGAGTCCAAGCCGGGGAGCGGAGAAGGGCCCGTCGAAAGACGGGCCCTTTCCCTTTGTCAGCTGACCCCGTCCACCACGGCAACAACCGAAGTGACACCACGCCACGGGACTTGACCACGTCACGTCGGTGTCCGCTCATACCAGTACGCTCAGGCGCATGAACGTGGGCGTGTACATCGACGGCTTCAACCTGTACTACGGCCTAACGCGCCAGTTTGGTCCCGTAGCTCGCGACTGGAAGTGGATTGACCTGCGTGCGCTCGCAACAGCGCGTGCGGGCTGGCCGGGTGCGACCGTGAGCCGCGTCGTCTACTGCACGGCAAAGGTGAATGACCCCGATGACCAGGCACAGACGCAACGCCAGCAGCATTACCTCGCCGCCCTGGCGCAGAGCGGTTCCGTCGACCACATCGAGCTGGGGTATTTCAACTCCTGGGCGAAGGAGTCGGCGATGACTGTTGAGGGCCCTGGCACCAAGAACCCGACGCTTCTGCGCGACCAAACAAGTAGCGAGTCTTGGTCCGCCAGCCTGCGCATCCGTCGCACTTCCGATGATGCGCGGTTGCTCGCGACCGTCAGGAAGCGGGAAGAGAAGGGTTCGGACGTCAACGTCGCGGCGCACCTGCTCAATGATGTTCTGACAGGCGCCGTTCAGGCGGCCATTGTCATCTCTAACGATTCGGACCTCGGCCTGCCCATCAAGATGGCGCGAGCACATGTGCCAGTGGGTGTACTCAACCCGGGCACGAACGCTGTGGCCGGTGCTTTGAAGGGTTCACCGACCGACGGCGTCGGTGGTCACTGGTGGGGCACCATCAGGACTGCCGACATCCTCGCCGCGCAGCTTCCCAACCCTGTCGCCGGCATTGCGAAGCCATCGACCTGGTGATAGTCTGCTCTCACCAACCCGCCATCCTTCGTGAGGGCGGGTCTTTTCTTTGCTCCAGCATCCCCCGTCGGTCTCGGCGCGGGCGAGGCGGGTGAGCACGTCCAGCGCCTGTTCGACCGTCGCCCGGAGGACTTCTTCGGGGTCGCCATCGAACTGGAAGTGGTGCGCGCCGGAACCGGTCGAGGTCGCCCAGCCGATGTGCACGGTGCCGGCGGGATGCTCGCCGTCGGGCTCGGGGCCGCCGACGCCGGTGGTGGAGACCGCGATATCGGTGCCGAGGAGCGCGCGAACGCCCGTCGCGAGCGCTGTCGCGCAGGCCGCAGAGGCGGGGTCGACGTCTTCGGGCACACCCAGGACGTGCGTCTTGACCGGCATGCGGTACGCCACGACGCCCCCGGAGAACCAGTCGCCCGCGCCAGCGCCCTTTCCGACCTCGCTGGCGAGCAGTCCGGACGTGAGCGACTCGGCGACGGCGACGGTCAGCCCGTTCTGGCGTGCCGCTTCGGCCAGGGGGTCGATGGGGTTCTTCACGCCCCCAGCCTTTCACAGCGGGTTGCGGCGAGGCCGACGGAACCGCATTCGGCATGCCCGCGCAGTGGGAGGCCTTGCCCGCGCACCCGGCTCCGGCAAGAGTGGTCGGAGGGGCCCGTCTCAGACGGTCCCGTCGTTCCGGAAACGTTCCAGAGGGGAGTCAGACATGACGTTCGAGGGAAAGGTCGCGCTGGTCACGGGCGGCGGATCGGGGATCGGCGAGGCGATCGCGAAGGAACTGGCCGCCGCGGGCGCGAAGGTCGTCGTCAGCGACATCGCCCTCGACGCGGCGCAGCGTGTCGCGGACGAGATCGGCGAGGCCGGCGGAGAGGGCGTGGCCTTCCGGGCGGACACCGCCGCGCCCGAGGACAGCGAGAAGTCGGTGGCGTTCGCCGTCGAGACGTACGGCAAGCTCAACTACGCCGTCAACAACGCGGGAATCGGCGGCCGGCAGGCGCCCACGGGGGACGTGGACATCGACGACTGGAACCGCGTCATCGACATCAACCTCAACGGCGTGCTGTACGGGATGCGCTATCAGATCCCCGCGATGCTCGACGCCGGGGCACAGGACAGCGCCATCGTCAACATGGCCTCCATCCACGGCGCGGTCGCTGCGATCGGAAACTCGGCCTACACCGCCGCGAAGCACGGCGTCGTGGGAGTGACCCGCAACGCCGCCGCGGAGTACGGGCCGCAGGGGCTTCGTATCAACGCGGTCGGCCCCGGCTACATCGAGACGCCGCTTCTGGCCGGCCTGCCCGACGAGGCGTTCGAGGTGCTGCGCAGCAAGCACCCGCTGGGTCGTCTCGGGCGACCCGAGGAGGTCTCGAGTATCGTGCGCTTCCTGCTGTCGGACGACGCGTCGTTCATCACGGGCGCGTACTACCTGGTCGACGGGGGCTACACCGCGGTCTGAGCCCGGGGCCCGTCGAATCGTGGGGGCTGGGGCGCCCCGCGGATGCACGCCGTGTCAGATCGTGGGCCG
The DNA here is from genome assembly GCF_014643695.1 of Microbacterium album. Taxonomy (GTDB): domain Bacteria; phylum Actinomycetota; class Actinomycetes; order Actinomycetales; family Microbacteriaceae; genus Microbacterium; species Microbacterium album. The sequence goes on from NZ_BMJY01000013.1 coordinate 66,360, forward strand.
TGGGGGGTCGTGCGGGCGCGGACCCACGACGGAAGCGAGGATCCCGGCCGCGACGCACAGCGCCGCGGGGAGCAGGAACGCCAGGGTCACGGTGACTGCGTCCGCGAGGGGGCCGATGACGGCGGGGCCGGCCAGGAGTCCGATGTAGCCGGCGCCGACGATGCGGGAGAGGAGAACCCCGCCACCCGTGGTCGCGAGGGCGCCCGCGGCCGTGAAGATCTGCGGCACGGCACCCGACAGCCCCAGCCCGAAGACGATCCAGCCGGCCAACGTCAGCGGCAGGACGGGGGAGAGCGTGACGATCGTGAGGCCGGCGGCCGCGCCGAAGGCGCCGTAGCGCACGACGGCCACCGGGCCCACGCGCGCCGAAACGCGGTCGGCGACGAAGCGCCCGGTCGTCATGGCGACCGCGAAGGCGGCGTAGGCGAGCGCGGCCATCGCCTCGGGCTGCCCCAGGTGCTCGCGGGCGTGGACCGCGCTCCAATCGGCGGCGACGCCCTCGGCGAGCATCAGAAGGAACGCGAGCGCGCCCAACGCGATGGCACGAGCGGCGACGGGGGACCGCGCGGCCGGCGCATCGGGTGCGGCGGGGACGGCGGCGTCCTCGGTCGGTGTCGCGGGCTCGCGGATGTGCGTTCCGCGCAGCAGCCCGGGGAGGGTTCCTGCACCCAGCGCGAGCGCGAGAGCCGCAGCGACGGTCAGCAGCAGCCAGAGGTCCCACCCGAGCGCATGCGCGACCGCCGCGTAACCCGCCCCGATCGCGCCGCCCACGGAGAAGAAGGCGTGGAAGCTGGACATGATCGGGCGCTCGTAGCGGCGCTCGACTTCGACGGCGTGGGCGTTCATGGCGACGTCGAGGGCGCCATTGCCGATCCCGATCGCGAACGCGGCCGCGCCGAGCGCGAAGGCATCGGCGGCGAACACCGGAGTCGGAATGGCGGCGATGAGCAGCACGGCGCCCGCAATCGTGGCGGCGCGGCTGCCGAAGCGGTCCACCGCCCAGCCCGTGGCCTGCATCGACAGGAAGGACCCCAGTCCCAGAAGCAACAACAGACTGCCGAGCACGGAGTGGGAGACGCCGGTGCGCTCCTGTACCACGGGGATGTTCACGACCCAGGTGGCGAGCAGAAACCCGTTGAGCAGAAACGCGCCGACCACGGCGAGGCGCGCGCGGCGCAGCGGCGGGCTCATGCGACCGCCCCTCCCGCCCGTCTCACCCCGCGCGCTCATGAGCGAAAGCTAACGCCGTGCGATCCACGGGCCAAATCGTGGCGCGGCCGCGGCAGCCGCCACGAGAGTCCCTGCCCGTGCCACCCGCCGTCGCCGCTGTCAACACACTGTCGGGCGAGCTGTGCGGTGCGTAACGTTCCCCGCAAGACATCCAGCGAGAGGGAATGAACATGACGCACCACATTCCGCAGGCCACGGACGACGACCTCGAGACCATCACCAAGATCGTGAAGGCGGCTCGCATCGGTCTCCTGACCACGGTGAGCCGGGACGGACAGCTTCACAGCCGCCCCCTCGCGGCCCAGGACGTCGAGTTCGACGGCGACCTCTGGTTCTATACGCAGAATCCGAGCGAGAAGGTCGATGACATCGTGGCCCACCCCGCGGTCAACGTGGCGTTCGAGTCGAACAAGGGCTACCTGTCCGTCGCGGGGACGGCCGAGATCGTCCACGACCGCTCGAAGATCGACGAGTACTGGAGCCCCGCGGTCGAGGCCTGGTTCCCCGAGGGACGCGAGGATCCGAGCATCGCGCTGATCCGTGTGCGCGCGGAGTCGGCCGAGTTCTGGGCGACCGACGAGCCGCGCATCGTCTCCGCGTTCAAGATCGCGAAGGCGACCGTGACAGGCGGCCAGCCTGACGTGGGGGAGAACCGCACGGTCGAGCTCTAGGACTTCGGGGCGGGGGCCGTCAGCGCGCGGCGCCCTCCAGCGAGCCGGTGACCTCCGCCACCCCGCCGCGTCCGTCGCGTTTGTACACGACACACTGGATGAGACGATCCCGCAGGTCGGGGTCGTTCCATCCGTCCTCAACGGGGGCGAAAAAGTCGTAGGCCAGCAGGGAGTCCTCTTCGCCATAGGCGACGCCGGTGAACTCCTCGAACGCCTGGTAGCACCCCGCGTCGGCGGCGGTGCTGACCGCCGCATCTCCCGGCCACTCATCCCCCGCGAGGTCGAACGCGTGGTAAATCTCACCCGTGTGCGGGTCTGAGCAGGGAACCACCGCGGCGCTGAAGACCTCGGTCTCGTCCGAGAGATTGAGGCAGTCGCCCACCTCGAGCGAGAAGACGTCGACGTCGCCGGGCTGGGTGATCTCGCCCGTGTCGTCGTCCCGCTGCGGCTGGCCGCTGCCCGAGAGCAGACCGCCGATGCCGGCGCAGCCGCCCAGCGCGCCGATCAGCGCGAGAGAGGCGCCCGCCGCCGCGATGCGGCGAGCCGTCGGTGCCGTGGTCATGTCACCCTTCCAGGTCGTCGACGCCGGGCATCCAGCTCGCTCCGGGGCGTCCCCACCCGCGCTTACGGGCGATCTTCTGCGCCAGCTTGGCGTCCGATGCGCCGAGCCGGTCCACATACAGGATGCCGTCGAGGTGGTCGAACTCGTGCTGCATGATGCGCGCCCGCCAGCCGTCCACCTCGATGCTCACGGGCCCGCCGTCGAGATCCACACCCACCACGCGGACGTGCTCCGCGCGGCGCAGCGGGAACCGCTCGCCGGGGAAGGACAGGCAGCCCTCCGACTCCTCGTCCTCGTCGGGCTCGCCCGGCACCGGCGGAGTCATCCACAGTTCGGGGTTGATCACCACGCCACGCCAGGGCTGCCCGTCCTCGTCCTCGTAGGAATAGGTGAAGATGCGCAGCGGCACGCCGACCTGCGGCGCCGCAAGTCCCACGCCGGGCGCGGCATCCATGGTCTCGAACATGTCGGAGACCAGCGTGCGGATCTCGTCCGTGATCTCCTCGACAGGCGCCGCGGGGGCGTGGAGCACGGGATCGCCCATGATGCGGATCGGGAGCACGGCCATGCCTCCAGCGTAGTGCGGGGGACGGCCGCTACCCTCGGAGGGTGATCTGGGAGACGCTGGGCGGCGCGGAGGAAGTCGGCGAGCAGCTCGTCGGTGCATTCCAGAACCCCGGCCTGCTGCTGGGCATCCCGCTCGCCCTCGCCGGGGCCGTCTTCATGTCGCTCGGCGCGCAGTACCAGAGCCGCGGCGTCCGCAAGGTCGAGCAGCTCTCCGGCGCCACCGGGGTGACCGGGCTCGGGGCGTCCCACCTGGTCCGACTGCTCTCGCGTCCCTCATGGATCATCGGGACGGTGCTGCTCGGCGTCGCCATCATCTGTCAGCTGAGCGCCATCGCGGTCGCGCCGCTCATCGTCGTGCAGCCCCTCGGCGCCGTCTCCCTCGTCATCACGACCCTGCTGAACGCGCAGGTCTCGGGGCATCTGCCCACGCGCAACTCGCTCATCTCGATCGTGCTGTGCGTGGGAGGGATCTTCATCTTCGTGATCGTCGCGGCGATCTTCGCCACCGAGCAGCCGGTATCCGACTATGAGCTGTTCACCGTGCTCGCGATCCTGCTCGTGGTCATCATCCTGCTCGGCGGGGCCTGGGTGATGCTGCGCCGCCGCATGGGCGCGCTGTTCTACATCACGGCCGCCGGGGTCCTCTACGGGTTCGTCGCGACGCTCGCCAAGGTCGTCATCAAGCGCATCCAGGCGGGGGAGTTCGAGTGGATCACGGTCGTGTGCGTGATCGCGCTGGTCGCCGGGGCGATCGCGGGCGGCTACTTCGTCCAGACGGCGTACTCCTCGGGGCCGCCGGACCTCGTGATCGCGGGGTTGACGGTGATCGATCCGATCGTGGCCGTCCTGATCGCGGCGATCGTGCTGGGCGAGGCGTCGAACGCTCCGCTGTGGGCGATCGTGGTGTTCGTCGTGGCCGGCGGGATCGCCTCCTACGGCGTCTTCCTGTTGGCCAAGCACCACCCGCAGGTGGTGAGCGAGAGCCAGAAGATCGCGATCGCGCGCGGTGGCGGCGCGCTGCCGCCCGAGAGCATGCCGGCCGACCCGGCCACGATCACCGCACTCGACCGGCTCCGCCAGCTCAAGGATCCGGAGGATCTCCTGAAGCGGCGCAGCGCGCCGCCGCGCGACGGGGACGACGGAGCTCCCGCCGGTCGTTGAGTTCGCGCGCCGCCGTTCGCGCTGAACCTCATTCGCCGGACACGACCTAGGTGTGGTGTCCAGGTAGGTTGTTGAGTCTGCTGATGGGCGGGGCTCCGATGGCGGAGTGGCGCCTGTGGTGATTGTAGAAGTG
>NZ_BMJY01000014.1 GCF_014643695.1 Microbacterium album
GGCCCCACGGCGACCATCGAGGTCGCGTTCCAGGGCCACTTCTCCCGCTTCGCGGACATGGCGCCCGGCGGCGATTTCGCGTGAGCGCACCGCCTGACGGTCACGTCGGAGGGGAAGTCGCGCCCGCGAGCTCCGCCCGGACGATCGCCGCGCCGGACGCGAGCGCGGCCATCTTGTCTCGCGCGACGTGCCGGGACAGCGGGGCCATGCCGCAGTTCGTGCTCGGGTACAGCTTGTCCTGGTCGACGAACGGGAGCACCTTGCGGAGCGTCGCGGCGACCTCCTCGGGCGTCTCGATCGCGGTCCGGGCGACGTCGATCGCGCCCACCATGACCTTCTTGCCGCGCAGCAGCCCGATGAGCTCGACAGGGGCGTGCGAGTTGTGGCACTCCAGGGAGACCGTGTCGACCGACGACCGCTGCAGCAGGGGGAACGACTCCTCGTACTGGCGCCACTCGGATCCGAGCGTCGCCTTCCAGTCGGTGTTCGCCTTGATGCCGTAGCCGTAGCAGATGTGCACGACGGTCTCGGCGCGCAGCCCTTCGGCCGCGAGGTCGAGCACCTCGACGCCCCAGTCGCGGACGTCGTCGAAGAAGACGTTGAACGCGGGCTCGTCGAACTGGATGATGTCGACGCCGGCGGCCTCCAGCTCCTTCGCCTCCTGGTTCAGGATCTTCGCGAACTTGCGGGCCAGCTTCTCGCGGCTGCCGTAGTGCCGGTCCGCCAGCGTGTCGATCATGGTCATCGGACCGGGGAGTGCCCACTTGATGGGTTGTGTCGTCTGGGCGCGCAGCGCCTGCGCGTCGTCCACGAAGACCGCCTTCGGCCGGCTCACGGGGCCGACGACCGCCGGGACGTCCGCATCGTAACGGTTGCGGATCCGCACCGTTTCGCGGCTCTCGAAGTCGACGCCGTTGAGGTGCTCGATGAAGGTCGTGACGAAGTGCTGGCGGGTCTGCTCGCCGTCGGCGATGACGTCGATGCCCGCGAGGCGCTGCTCCTCGGCCGCGAGGCTCAGGGCGTCGTGCTTGCCCTCGGCGAGTTCCGCACCCGCGAGCTTCCAAGGCGACCAGAGCTTCTCCGGCTCCGCGAGCCAGGAGGGCTTCGGCAGGCTGCCGACGATGGCGGTAGGCAGAAGGGCGTTCATCCGTGTGTCTTTCCCGTCTCGTCGGGTCGGTTCAGCGGTCTGCGGCCCACGCGTCCAGCACAGCCCGATAGGGCGTCAGGAAACGCTCCTCGGTGAGGCCGGCCTGCGCGAGCGCGAGCCGGCTGCGCTCCTCGCGGTCGTAGGCGATGCCTGTGACCGAGTGGTCGGCGTTCTCGAGGCTCGGCCGGTACACGTGGCCCGCGGCGGCGTTGGCGTTGTAGATCTCCGGGCGGTAGATCTTCTGGAACGCCTCCATCGTGCTGATCGTGCCGATGAGCGCCAGGTCCGAATAGTCGTTGAGCAGGTCGCCGCAGTGGTAGAACGCGAGCGGGGCGACGGAGCCGCGCGGCATGAAATAGCGCACCTGCAGCCCCATGCGCCCGAAGTACTCGTCGGTCAGTGAGAGCGCGTCCTGCTGGTACTCGACTCCGAGCACCGGGTGGCGGTTGTCGAGCCGCGTGTATGTGCGGTTCGTGGACACGCTGATGCAGATGACCGGCGGCTGGGCGAAGCGCTCGCGGTAGACGTCCGAGGCGAGGAAGAGCTGGAAAAGCTTGCCATGCAGGTCGCCGAAGTCGCTCGGGATTCCGGGGGCGCCGCTCGCCTTGTGGGCGGGCAGCACGACGCTGAAGTCGTAGTCGCGGACATACGACGAGAAGTTGTTGCCCGCGATGCCCGGGATGCGCCGGCCCGTCGCCCTGTCGAGGATCTGCACGTCGAGGATCTCGATGAGCGGGAAGCCGGGTCCACCGTCCCGCGCGTCGAGGTGCAGGTCGACCGAGACGATCTCGAGTTCGACCGAGTAGCGATCCCGCTCCGGGTTGTCCCAGTCGGCGAGGTCGTTGAAGCGACGATCGATCATGGTCAGCGCGCCCCGGAGGTTCTCGCGCCGGTTCTCTCCGCGGGCGAGGTTGGCGAAGTTCGTCGTGATCCGCGAGCCGGATGACGGGGAGTACTCCTCATCGAAGCGGGTCGTGCCGATGCTGAACGTGAGTTCGGTTGCTGCGGTGCCGGTCGTCATGGTGATCCGAGCGTAGGCACGGCGGCGCGACATAGCCCTATCAGGATACTCAGCGACCGACCATAGGCATCTCCTATGAGAAAAGCTCGACGCCGAAGTCCGCGACGACCTCGCGCATCTCGGCGACGAAACGCTCCGCCTGGCCCGTCAGCGGGATCGAGGTGTGCCCGATCCAGCCGATCTCGATGCGCTCGTCGACGTCGAGCGGCACGGCGACGATGGACGGGTCCAGGTCGTCGGAGATGATCCCGGTGGAGATCGTGTAGCCGCCGAGGCCGATCATGAGGTTGAAGATCGTGGCCCGGTCGCTGACGCGGATGTCCTGCTTCGACGACCGGGTGGACAGGATCTCCTCGGCGAGGTGGAACGAGTTGTTCGTCCCCTGGTCGAAGCTGAGCCGCGGCAGCTCCTCAAGGTCGTCGAGCGTGACGCGCTCACGGCCCGCGAGCGGGTTCGTCCGGGCGACGAAGATGTGCGGTGTCGCGAGGAACAGTGGGGTGAAGCCGAGACCCCCGTCCCGGAGCAGCTTGTCGACGACCTTCCGGTTGAAGTCATTGCGGTAGAGGATCCCGATCTCGCTGCGGAGGGTGCGGACGTCCTCGATGATGTCCCAGGTGCGCGTCTCGCGCAGGCTGAACTCGTACTCCGCGGCCCCGGACGCCTTCACCATCCGCACGAACGCGTCGACGACAAAGGAGTAGTGCTGCGCCGAGACGCCGAGGAGCCGACGCGACGGCGGGCGCCCGAGATAGCGCTGCTCGAGGAGCTCGGCCTGCTCGATGACCTGGCGGGCGTAGCCGAGGAACTCGGTGCCGTCCGCCGTGAGGGTGATGCCGCGGGTCGAGCGCGTGAAGAGCGCGCGTCCTGCGCGTCGCTCGAGCTCCTTCATCGCGGCGGACATCGTCGGCTGCGAGACGTACAGCAGGTCCGCCGCGGCGGAGATCGATCCCTCGGCCGCGACTTCGATGAAGTACCTCAGCTGCTGCAAGGTGATGCCGTTCCCCGCCCCGCCTGGTGCCATAGCCACACGCTATCCCGGTGACAGACGCCCAGGAGCCCTGTGGTGACAGATCGCTGTCGGGTCTCGGGGCTTCGCGTAGGAAACGCCATCTCCCGGGAACAGAGCGCGCCGCGGCTGCGGGTCAGGAGATCAGGTCCTCGGTCAGCTGGGCCGCTATCGCCTCCTCCTCGATGGCCAGCCCGTGCTCGGCCATCGCGGTGGCGAGCGCGGGGTCCCAGGGCGAGGTGGCTGGTGGGCCAGACAGACGGAGGGATGGAGCGTCGCGCGCGACAGCGTCTCGGTAGTCTTCGGCGCGGTACCTCCAAGGCCGCCAGGGCACCCGCCCCCGCAGCGACTCGGCGATGCGCAGCCCGGCCCAGTCGAAGTCGCCGTGATAGCGACAGGCCGCGCCTTCGGCGGTGAGCGCGAGCAGAAGCTCGACGGCGGCTGTGCTCGGCTGACCGGAGGTGCACACGAGCACGGGGGCCGTCGCGTCGGGCGCGTGCCGCCACCTCTCGGCCGCGACCTCGACCAGCGTCGGGTTCTCGCACACGTGCACGACGCGTTCTGCGGCAAGCGGACGCACGCCGCCTGATCGCACGTGGTCGAGCGTCAGCAGCAGCGGCATCCGCGCCGCGCGCATCGCCTCGAGCATGCGTGCGGTGGCTGACTGTGCCTGTCGCGGAGACTCCCTCGATACCACCGGCGCGCCGGGCACGCCGAGGCACAGCACCGACGAGGCGACGGCCGACATCACGACCCCCGCGGCCTCCCAGACGTCGCGCGCGGACGGCGAGCGATCCGGTGCGCTGGGGGTCAGCGCCCAGGCGAGCGCCGTGACCGCAAGCCGCCCCAGCGGCCGGCCGGCATCCAGCCCGTGCGCATCGCCCAGCACGCGGCGGGCGAACACCGGCAGCGGCTCACCGCCCGTGGGAAGAGCCCCCAGGACCGACGCCAGCTGGCGCACCAGCTCACTGCCCACCGAGGGAGACGGCGGCACGGACAGTCGCGCGGCCTCGGACCGCGCTGCCCTCTTAAGGCCCCCGCTCGCGCACCACGACTCCCAGCGAGTGAAGAGTCCGGGGAAGCGCGCCGCCGCGTCCGCGAGGCTGTCGCGAGCGGCGGCCCAGGCCGCGGACTCGCGCGCGCGCACCGCTGCGCGGTCGACGACGGGTCCGGTGAGCGTCTCGACGGCGTCTGCGAGGCCCGCAGGCCACGGACCGCGCCGGAGCACCTCTTCGACGCGGCCGAGGTCGACGCGCAGCGTCGAGGAGCCCGCACGCCGCGGGGCGCCGATCAGGCGCGTGACCGCCGCGCGCTGCTCGCGCGTGGGGTTCTTCAGCTCCACCTTGCCGCTCAACGGCGTCGACCCTGCTGCGAGGATCCTTCCGCGGACCCTCTCGACGAGCCATGCGATGTCCGGTCCGCCGAGCAGGCGTTCGAGACCCGACATGTCCTGCGGCCCGGAACCGCTCATGTGAAGAGGGTCTCTTCGAGGCCGGAGTCGGCGGGCGCGCCCCCGGCGCGCGCCTCGTCCCCCACGTCCGCCTGCCTCGTGCGCCGCCGGCCGTCCCACCGCCAGCGCGTCACGCCGACCGCGTCGATGCCCTCGACGCGGGACAGCTGGGCGATCGCGAGGCCCGGCACATCGGGGTAGCACCCCCACTCGCGCTCGCTCGTCATCGCCACGTCGAGGTCGAAGGTCGCCAGCAGGCCGAGCGACTTGGCCCGGGAGTCGTCATCGACCCCGGCGAACGCCTCGTCCAGCATGATGAGGCGGGGCGCGAGCGGCGATGCCGAGTTGTAGTGCGCCGCGGCCGCCGCGAACAGCGGCACGGACACGGCCAGGACCTTCTCCCCGCCCGACGCCGGACCCGAAGCCGACCGCCACTGGCCGTTCTGCCAGCGCTCGACGACGAAGACGTGCCAGCGACGGTAGTCGAGCGCCTGCTCCAGCTGCTCCTGCCACCCCGCGGACGGATCCTCGTCGCGGACCTCCCGGATCCGGGCGGAGAGGAACTCGCCGATCGCCTCACGATCCGCCGGCGTCCAGGTGGCGTCCGAGCGGACGAGGAGCGCGCGCGCCGCCGCGAGGCCCGTCGGCGCGTCGGGGTGCTCGCGCCAGCGGACGCGCAGCTGCATGCCCGTGGAGGTCTTTCGGGCGGCGAGCTCGTGGTTCATGCCGTCGAGCTGCTCCTCGGCGGCGAGGATCAGCTCGTGCAGATGCCCGGCCACTTCGTTGACGAGGTGGTTCTCCAGGATCTCCCGCTCCCGAGCGCTGAGAAGGGTCTCGCGGTCGGCGACGTCCGCCTCCAATCGTGCCGCCAGAAGATCGATGTCGATCTCGTCCTGCAGATAGCGCACACGCATCACGATCACGTCGTCTCGCTGCTCCTGCACGGCGGTGTGGCCGTGGCGGCTCATCTGGTTCGCGAGCTCGGTCGCCGCGGTGGAGAGCCGCTGCTGGATGCGCTTCCACGCCTCGGGGGAGTCGTCTGCGTCGCCGAGCTGCTGCTCGGCCGCCCGCGCGAGCTGCAGCGCCGCCGTCACGTGCCACGAGTCGGAGTCGTCCGTCGGCGGCAGCTGCGCGTCGCGCAGGGCGACGCGAAGCAGACCGGTCTGCGCGAACCTCCGCAGCGCCACGGTCGCGTCGTCCCGCGCGGATGCCCGCTCGCGTCGGCGCTGCTCGAGATCGTGGATCCGCTGCTTCAGCGCGCCGAGCTGCCCCGCCGCGACCTGCTGCTCCGTCGCGAGGCGCCGGAGGGTCTCTGCCCACGAGTTGAGCGCGGCGCGCACGTTCGCGAGACGATCCTGCAGCTCGGCGACCGATGCGCCCACGGTCGCACGCAGCTCCTCGTATGTCGACCGCAGCTGTTCGGCCGTCCGCTGCAGGTCGCGCAGCGCATCGTGCCTCCGTTTCCGCTCCGCCTCCTGCACTGCGCTGCGTTCCGCTGCCTGCTCCGCGACGGTCGACCGCTCCGCGACCAGCCCCTGCGCCGCCCACAGCCTGGTCAGCGCGGCGTCGTAGTCGCGGATCGCGGCGTCGACCGCATCCAGTTCCTCGCGCGTCGTGCCGAGCTTCAGCTGTGCGGCCTCGTCTGCGAGCCGGGCCTCGTCACGCTCGGCGATCTGCTGGGCGGCGTCCCACGTGGCGCGCGCCTTCGCGACCCCCTCCGCGGAGCGCACCGCCTCGCGTCGAGCCGCAGCGAGGGCGTCATGCGCCGAATGCACCGAGCGCTCGCGGTCCGCGGGGTACGCGGCGCGCTCCGCACGCAGCTGCGTGAGGCGCCCGGTGGCGGCGTCGATCCTCCGCCTCGCCGTCGCGAGCTGGGCGTCGAGCTGTGCGGCGGACGCGCGCAGCTGCGCGAGAACCTCGCGGCGGTGCGCTTCGCGCGCGCCTGCGCCCACGAACTCGGCCGTCGGCTTCGTCCACGAGCCCCGGGCAGGGCCGGCACCCCACCCGCCCGACGCGTCGACCCAGATCGCGGCGCGCGAGCCCTCGCCCCAGCCGATCCGCGCCAGCACCGAGGCCACGGTCTGCGCGCTCACCGCGTCGTCCGGGCCGACGGCGGGGGCGAGGACGGCGGCCAGCGAGTCGGCGATCGTGGGACCCGTCGGCCCGAGCACGACGTCACCGGCCGACGTCAGCGTGCCGTCGGGGAAGATCCACGCGTCGAGCAGCCCCGCCGACTGCAGCGCCGCCTCGACGGCGGCCCGGGTGGCGGGGGTGACCGTCTCGACGAAATCGGTGGCGCGCCAGAGCGGCGCTCCCGCCCGGTCCGCGCGGTCTTCGTAGTCGCGGCCGTCGAGCGCCGGTGGCTCGGGATCGCGCCCTGCCTCGAGGCGCGCGATCTCCGACCGCACTCGCTCGCGCTCCCGCGCCAGCTCGTCGGCTTCCTTCTGCGCGGCGGCACGCTCGAGGCTGATCCGCTCGGTCTCCGCCTGCGCCGCTGCGTCGAGCGCCGGAGGTACGGGCGACTCGCCGTCGACGCTGTTCGCCCACGCCTCAGCCCTGCGCGCGAGGTCGTCGACATCCGTGACCGGCAGCACGGCGAGCCCCGAGATGTGCGCCCGCACCGCCTCGCCGTAGGCCGAGATGGCGGCGTCGACGGCCGCAGCCGTTCGTTCCTGCTCGTCGGCCCGTGCCGCGTGCTCGGCCTCCGCGTCGTCGAGGCGGCGCCGCTGCGCGTCGGCGGTCGCCGCGCTTGCGCGGGCGGTCGTCGCGAGGCCACGCACGTGGTCCACCTGCTCGCGCCGCCGGGCGAGGATCCGGCGGCCCAACTCCTCGTCGACGACCGTCGCATGCTCGTCGCTCAGGCCCGCGGCGCGCGCGCGGCCGGCGGCGTCGGCGGCGAGCCGATCCGCTTCGGAGCGGGCGTCCCGCAGGCGCTCCGCGGCGGACGCCGCGGCGGCCGTCTCCTGAACGGCGCGTTGCGTCGCCTGCTCGGCGTCCTTCGCGACCTCATCGACACGCGCGTCCATGGCGTCGGCCTCGCGGGAAGCCTGGTCCAGACGCTGCGCGTCCTTCATCTCGGGGCTCGCGAGCAGCGCCTGCTCCTGGCCGCGCAACGTGCTCTGACGGGCTTCGGCGTCCTCGCGTTGCGCGTCGAGCTCTTCCGCCCGCTCCTGAGCCTGCTTCTGCTGGTCCTCGGCCTCGTGCAGGTCGCGCCCGGCCCACTCGTATGCCGAGTTCGCCTCGCGCAGCGTCTTGGCGTACCTGCGCGTCGCGACGCGCGCGTACGCACGGTAGTGGCGCAGGAACTCGTCGGCGGAGGCGAGGGTGTGCTTGGCCTGGGCGATCCCTTCGCGCTCCTCCTCCAGAGACCGGAACGATTCGGCCACGTCCGCGATGATCGCCTGGTCGAGCGGCGCGAGGGCCTCTGTCAGCGCCGCGGAGAGCGCACGCTCGTCGGGGTTCTTGGACAGCTGCGGCTGTCGCAGCTGGATGAGCAGGTCGATGAGCGCCGCGTAGCGCTCCTCTCCCAGCCGGAACAGCAGCTCGTCGACGGCACGACGATACGCCTCGCGCGTCGTGTAGACGTGGCCGGATCCGGTCGCCGCCAGCTCGTCGCGCAGGCGCTCCTGGGTCAGGGGCGTGCGAGTGTCGTCGATCAGGTGCAGATCCCCGATGCGGCGGGTGCTCGTCAGATACCAGGACTTGACGATGCCGCGACCCGACGCCGCCTTGAGACCGATCCCGAGAGTCACGAAGTGCTCGGCACCGTTCTCGTCGCGGCGACCGAACTCGATCCACGAGTATCCGGTGCGCTCGGAGTGCGGGTGCGCGCCGGCGAGCAGGAGGTTCCACTCCATCCTCTTCTTGGGGTCGGCGTCGGGCTCGACGCGCCGAGCGATGAGCGCGCCGTCGAGGAGGAGCGGCAGCGTCAGCGCCAGGACCTTGGACTTGCCGGTGCCGTTGTTGCCGCGCAACAGCAGGCGTCCGTCGTGGAACCAGAACTGTTCGTCGTCGTAGTAGAACATATCGACGATGCCGATGCGCAGCGGCTGCCAGCGCGCGGTCTTCGGGTGGGGGAGCGGGCTGTCTCCATGCACGCTCTCGGTCATCGCGCCCTCCTCTGGACGATGGTCGGTGCGGCCACGGTGAATCGGTTCAGGGCCGGCAGCGGATGCACGACGGCGGTGGCTCCCGTGCCGTCGACCCGGACGAGGCCGAGTCCCGCGAGCCGGTCGAGCGCTTCGGCGACCAGCTCGTCCTCCGCGCCGGGATCGCGGCTCGTCTTGCGCCAGTAGGCGGCGTGCTCGCGGGCGAGCGCGCGCATCCTCGCTCGCAGCGCCGACACCTCGGTGGGTCCCGTGGCGGCGAGGTGCTCGGCGAGCAGCAGTGTGGCGTGCCCGTCGGTGCCCTGCTCCGGCATGCGCAGATCGGTGAGCTGATCCTCGGGGTCGACCATGGCGATGCCCTCGGCTCGCAGCTCGGGAACGAGCCCCGTCGCCTCCGAGAGGCGCCGCGTCAGCTCGACGCGCTGGCGGATCAGGTAGTCGCGCTCGTCGGCTGGCAGCTCGTCGTAGTAGACGACCGGATCGCACAGCAGGCGGCGGGTCACCGACTGGCGCAGCTGCCTGTTCGCCTCGTCGTCGGTGTAGGCTGGCGGCTGTTCGTGAAGGGCCGCTTCGATGTCGTCGATCCCAGGATGCGCGGGAAGGCGCGCCGCGACCGTGCTGGGCGCGTGCGTCGTCGCCAACAGCGTCGCCAGGACGCGCCGGTCGATGTCGTACAGCGCGTCGCCGTCGGCCGAGACATAGGACTCCTCGTCGCCCGCGACGCGGTCGAGCACGCCCCAGCTCAGCAGCAGGCGGATCGCCGCGACGAGGTCTCGGCGCTCCTCCCGCCCGCTGAGCGTGAACTCGACGCTCGACAGACCGGGGCTGGTCGCCAGCAACACGATCTGCTCCGCAAGGCGCCCGAGCGAGATCTGTGGGTCGGACCGTTCGAGAACGGCCAGGGCCAGGCAGAGCAGCACGTAGCGGCGCCGTGTGAAGGCATCGCCGCGGCGCACCCGCGCGGGATGGCGCTGTGCGATCGATGTCGCCGTGGGGCCGTGGGGGACGATCGACACCCACAGCCGCGCCGTCTGCGCGTCGACGGTGAGGCGCCATCCCGTCTCGCGCTCCAGCCAGGCGCGCAGCGCGTCGGCGTGACGTCGGGCGAGGCGGAAGAGCTCGCCGTCGGTATCGTGGCGCAGCACCGGGCGGAGGAGCAGCGCGCGCATGACCCGGACGCGCTCCTCGGCGTCGCGGCCCTCGAGCGCGCTCGTGATCGTGCGCGGGGTCGCATCGAACATGCTCATGTGCGCGTCTCCGAGACGAACTCGCGGGCGCCCCGATCGGTGTGTGCGGTGCGGGCGCCCCGATCGGTCTGTGCGGCGCGAGCGGACGGGTCGGAGGCGGAGACGATGTCGATCAGGTGGTCGGGGCCGGTCAGGTCGCCGTCCGGGGTCGTGATCGTGGCGTCCGGGGCTCCGTGGATCCGCGTGATCGTCACGGTGAGCTCGCCGTCGGATGTCGTGACCTGCGCCATCGAAGCCTGCGGCTCGAGCGCGGAGAGAGCGTCGCCCAGCAGCCCGAGGAACAGACGGAACGCCTCCGGGTCGAGTTCCTCGAACGTCGAGAGGGGCCGCGGGCCGTCGGTCAAGATCCGCCGCCTCGCCGCGGCGGTCTGCTCCGCCTCGCGGCGGGCGCGCTCTGCGAGCATCGCCTTCCCGGCGGAACGGTCGCTGACACGGGCGGATCGGCCTCGCCTCTCGTACGAGCCGCTGCGGCGTAGCTGCGGACTGATCTGCACCGGCGGCGCATCGGCCCACGGAGTCGCCGAGCCCAGAGCGGCGGTGGCCCACGCGTCTTCCGTCTCGCTGGTCACACTGAGGTGCCGCGCGCGGGCGAGACCGAACGCGGATCGCCAGAGCCGGTGATGGTCGCCGTCCCCGTGCAGCGAGGCGAACCACTCCGCCAGCGTCAGGAAGTCCTGGCTGCGGTCGGTGCGGCCGCCCGCCCGGTCGTGCAGCGCACGTACGACCGCGAGCAGCGCGGGGATCGCCGCCCGGGCGCGTGCGCGCAGCAGCTTTGCCTCGCTCTCCCGGGCGGGGGTGCTGACGAACCAGTCGGTGAGGCCGGACCACTGGCGCAGCCAGGTGTCTCGTGTGGCGCCGCGGATAGTCTCCTCCTCGCCGGGGGCGGCGTCGATCGCCTCACGGTCGGCGGCCGTCTCGGCGAGGAAGCGGACGCTGTCGGAGGGGATCTCGCCGAGCAGCTGAGCGATCGTCGCGCCGCGGGTGAGCAGATCCGAAATGAACCGCTCGAGGTATCCGATGAGCTGCTCCTTGTAGGCGACGAAGGCCTCCGCATCGGCATCGTGGAGATCGATCGTGCGCTGGAGGGAGCCCATGAACGCGACGGCGTTCTCGGCCAGCTCCGTGAACCGGTCGCGCAGGCTGCGCAGCGACTGATGCGTCACGGCGACGTCGATCGGTTCCCCGGCGCGGTGGGCGACGGCCATGTCGCGCAGCACCGTGAGAAGCGCGACGATGTCCTCGAGCGCCACGGACTGCAGGGCGCCGCGGCTTCCCAGCGCCGCGTCATACTGTGCGAGCGCGCGTTCGGCCGCTTCGCCCGGCCGGGACAGCTGGTACAGCATGCGCCGGCGGTAGAAGTCCTCCAGCGCGGTGACCCGGCTCGAATCCGGGAACGCGAGCAGGTTGCCCCACCCCGGCTGCGCGAGTCTCTCCATCGCATCGGCGACGGCGCTCTGCTCCGCCGCCGGCTCCTCGCCATCGCCGGCCAGCGCGGCGGCGACCTGCTCGGGGCGCACGTGCACCGTGAACCGCTCCTTCTCGGCCATCATCGCGCGCATCACGCGCCGGTACAGCGGCGCATTCGGCGCGGACAGATACGCGAACGGACCGTAGCCGTCGCGGCGCTCGGCGGCGTCGGTGGAGGCGGCAGTCGAGGGGTCATCGGACACGACGACGATCCTGCCACGAGCCACCGACGCCTCGTGATGGGGGACCGGCCGAGCTGCATCGTCGAGACGATCGAAGTGGACCTGCCGCGTCCGCGGGACGAGGCCGTGCGGCAGAGCGAGAAGTACCTTGCGTACCGGGCCCGGCTGGCAGAGCTGCTCTTCGGCCAGCCCTCGACGAATCGTGCGGCATGAGCGCTGTCACCACCTCCACGATGACGCTCGCGCACGTCGGGGTCGTGGTCGGCGGGTTCTTCGCCGGCAACGCGGGCATCGGTACGACGTGACTTACGCGGCCGGGCGACTCGACACGACGGGTGTGATCGCATCGGTGGTCGTGGTGGGGGTCGGTGTCGCGCTGAACGCGCTCGCCCGGTGGATCGAGCGCCGGGCGGACTCGTGGCGCTCCGAGGAGCCCTGAGCTCCCCCCCGCGTGACCCGTCCCGTCCGGCCCTGAGCCGGGGCGGGACCGCGTAGCGGGAACCCCGGGGGGACTCCGCGGGGCGACTGCCCCATGACCGCCGGTCAGTGGGACTCCACGTCGTCCGTTCATCGAACTTGCGCCTGCGGGCTGCTCCCGCGCTCTCCCAGGGTGATGGCAGCAATGAGGGAGCCCAGTGGCGGGCTCCCGGGCCTGGGGGCGGGTGGTGCGGCCCGACGCAGGTCTGACGACGACGATGTCGAAGGAGAACACCAATGTCTGCGGCCTCAGCTGTGACACCCGGCCGGTCTGCCCCGGTCAAGCGGCGAAGCGTCTACGGCGTGCTCGCCATCTGCTGGGCGACGATCGTCGCCGACGGATACGACCTGATCTCATACGGCAGCGTCCTGCCCGATCTGCTCCAGTACCGCGAGTGGGGACTCGACGCGGCGGCCGCGGGACGGCTCGGAAGCCTGGCGCTCGTCGGCATGCTCATCGGCGCGCTCGTGATGGGCACGTTGACCGACCGGCTCGGCCGACGCCGCGTCATGATCGCGTGCCTCATCTGGTTCTCCGTGTTCATGCCTCTGACGGGTCTCGCCCCGACCCCGGAGATCTTCGGGGCCCTCCGGTTCGTGACCGGGCTGGGGCTCGGAGGGGTGGTCCCCACGGCGATTGCGCTGACGATCGAGTACTCCGCGCCGTCGCGGCGGCATCTGCACAACGCGATCATGTACTCCGGGTACTCGGCGGGCGGCCTCGCCGCCGCGCTGCTGGCGATGGTGGTCCTGCCGGCCGCGGGTTTCCGCATGATGTTCTTCATCGGGGCGGCGCCGCTGGTCCTGATCGTGCCGTTCGCCATCGCCTTCCTGCCCGAGTCGGTCTCGTATCTCGTCGCGCGGGGGCGGATCGACGAGGCGCGCCGGTACGCGGAGCGCTACGGCCTCCCCATGCCGGACGACGTCGAGGTCGCCGCCGCGCAGCGACAGGACCGTTTCGCGTCCGTCCGGATGCTGTTCTCGCGCGGTTACCGGGTGGCGACCCCCATGTTCTGGGCGATCTCGCTCATCGGACTGCTGCTCGTCTACGGGCTGAACACGTGGCTGCCGGAGGTCATGCGCAGCTCCGGGTACTCGCTGGGCACCGCGCTGGCGTTTCTGCTCGTGTTCAACCTCGGTGCCATCGTGGGCGTCATCACGGCCGGTGCGCTCGCCGACCGGATCGGCGAGCGCGTGATCATCTGCGCGTCGTTCCTGGCCGCGGCGGCTTCGGTCACCCTGCTCTCTGCGCGGCCGCCGGAGATCATCCTGTTCGCATTGATCGCGATCGCCGGCTTCGGCGCGAACACCCAGACGCTCGTGAACGCGTTCGTCGGCGGGTACTACCCCCCGACCGCGCGTGCGACCGCCCTGGGTTGGGCGCTCGCGGTGGGACGCATCGGGGGCATCATCGGGCCGGTCTACGGCGGCCTGGTGCTCACGGCTGTGGAGACGGGACTGTTCCCCGCGGCGATGAACTTCTACGCGTTCGCACTGCCCGCGGTGCTCGCCGCGGTGGCGGTGGCGTTCGTGCCGCGCAGGCAGCCCTCACCGAGCGGGTCGTCTCCCGCCGCATGAGCCGCGTCGCCCCGAGGCACCGCGGGAGCACGGCGCCTCGGGGCGATCGGCGGGTCCCGCGGGCACGGATTCGCTCGCGGGCGTCACCCCACCCGGGCCTGCACCCCCGGGCGCCATCCGAGCAGTCGGGAGATCCCGAGTCCGCTGGCGAAGAGCGTCATCTCGGCGGCGGAGAGGTGCACGCGACGTCCGTCCACGAGCACCGAGAGCGCCGCGACGACCCGCCCGCTCGAATCCAGGATGCGGGTCGCGACGGAATCGACACCGGGCGTGAGCTCGCCGCGCACCTTGGCGATCCCCGTCTGCCGGCACGCGGCGAGCTCCGCGCGGATCCGCTCGGGATCCGTGATGGTGTCCGGCGTGTACGCGCGAAGCGGCCTGGCCAGCACGGCGTCGATGCGCGCGGCGTCCGCGTGGCTGAGCAGCACTTTTCCCACCGCGGAGGAGTGCAGCGGCAGTCGGCCGCCGACGCCCGAGACGACGCGCACGGCGCTCGGGGCCGATCGCCGATCGATGATCACGGCCTCGTCGTTCCTCAGCACGGCGAGCTGGACGTGCTGCTTGAGCGCGGCGTACAGGTCTTCCATGAACGGCTGGGCCAGCGTGCGCAGCGACTCGGTGTGCGGGGCGAGGGTGCCCAGCCGCCAGAGCCGGAGCCCGATCGTGAACCGGCCGTCCGCTCCGCGTTCGAGCAGTCCGGCCCCGACGAGCTCGCCGAGCAGCCGGCGCGCCGTGGCGTGCGACAGCCCGGTGCGCCGCTCGAGCTCGGCGAGCGTGAGCGCGGAGTGGTCCGGCCCGAAGGCGAACAGCAGGTCGAACACGCGGGAACTGACACTGCGTCCGGGGTCGTTCGTTCTTGGCATCACGAGCTCCTTTGCCAGCGGATGCAGGGGGACGACGTCGTCGATCTCACCTCGGGGGCGGGGCACCCCATGACGAGATCACTTCGGAGACTAGTTGTCGCGCGCCCATCTGTCCATCAGATGGACAGACGGGCGAGCTGCCGCACACCCGGCAGCCATCCTGGGAAGGCCCGAGCGCAAGGAAGCGCCGGCAGAGGGGCGAAACAACGATGACCACCGTGACCGTATACGAAGCCATCGGCAGAACGCTCGCACACCTCGGTCAAACGACGGTGTTCGGATTGCTCGGCAGCGGCAACTTCCTGTTCACGGACGACTTCGCTCGCCATCATGGCGGCCGCTTCGTCTGGGTTCGCCACGAGGCGTCGGCCGTGGCCGCTGCGGCCGCCTATGCCCAGATCACGGGGAATCTCGGGGTCGCCACGGTGCATCAGGGTCCCGGCGTGACGAACACCCTCACGACCCTGACGCATGCCGTGCGCGAGCGCCAGCCCGTGCTCGTGCTCGCCGGGGAGACCGGTCGGGGCCTCAACGTGAACCAGACCATCGACCTACCGCGATTCGCCGCAGCGGCCGGCGCGCGCGTCGAGCGCGTGCTGCTCGCAGAGTCCGCGATCGACACGATCGCGCGTGCCGCGCGGACGGCGCTGCGCGACCGCATCCCGGTGGTGGTCGGCATCCCGACGGACGTGCAGAACCAGCGGATCGAATGGCACGACCCGGTCGCCCCGCCGACCCCGAACGCGCCCCGGGCGGTCGCGTCGCCCGGGGACATCGCGGCGGTGGCCGACCTGATCGAGGGCAGCCGGCGTCCGCTCATCCTCGCCGGGCGAGGGGCCGTGCAGTCGGGCGCGCGCCCGGCGCTGGAAGCCCTCGGTGAGCGGATCGGAGCGCTCTACGCGACGAGCCTCGTCGCCAACGGCCTGTTCGCGGGCAACGAGTACAGCGTGGGCGTGTGCGGCGGGTTCGGCTCGACGCTCGTTCCGCGCGTGGTGCCCCATGCCGACCTCATCATCTCCTTCGGCGCCACGATCAACCAGTGGACGGCCTTCCACGGCGAGCTGATCGAGCGCTCCAAGGTGGTGCAGGTCGACGTCGACGCCGCCGGCATCGGGCAGTACGGGGCGGCGCGGTACGGGCTCGTCGGCGACGCGGCGGAGACGGCCGCGGCGCTGCTGGCAGAGCTCGAGAGGCGCGGTTTCTCCTCCGACGGGTTCCGCGGCACGGAGCTCGCCGAGCAGGTGCGCTCCTACGACGCCGCCGCCGAGGTCGAGCCGGCCGCGGTCGAGGGGCTGATCGACCCCAGGTCCCTGTGCATCGCCCTGGACGAGGCGCTGCCCGCCGAGCGCACCGTGACGTACGACAGCGGTCACCACCACTGGTGGCCAACGCCCTTCCTCTCGGTGCCGGACGCCACGGGCTTCCTCGCGGCCCAGGGGTTCCAGTCGGTGGGCGTCGCGCTCGGCAGCGCGATCGGCATGGCGGAGGCGCGGCCGGATCGCATCGCCGTGGTGCTGATCGGCGACGGCGGCACGCTCATGCAACTCGGCGAGCTCGACAGCCTGGTGGCGCACGGCCGCCGTGTCGTCGTGGTCATCTTCAACGACGGCATCTACGGTGCGGAGGTGCACCATTTCGAGCCGCTCGGTCATGGCACGGAGCACGTCGAGTTCGGCGTGCGCGACTTCGCGGGTGTGGCCCGCGCGCTGGGTGCCACGGCCGCCGTGGTGCGCAGTCCGGAGGATGTCGCCCAGGCCATCGGCGAGTGGCTCCCGAACGCGTCGGGCCCGCTGGTGCTAGACAGCCGAGTTGATCCCGCGGTGCGCTCCGAGCGGCTGCAGGAGGCCTTCCGCCAGCACTGAGCGGGGATCTCCGACATGTGTGAGGGGCGCCCGGTTCACCGGGCGCCCCTCACACATATTGTCGGTCTGGTCAGCTGAGGGCCGCGGGCTGCGGGTCCGTCCAACGCTCGGGTGTGCGGGCATAGGAGCGATCGATGTCGTGCACCGACTGCACGCCGACCATGGCGAGCGCCACGTCCAGCTGGTGCCGGAAGAGCTCGAGCACCGCGTCGACGCCCCGCTCGCCGCCGAGGGCCAGCGCGAGCAGCTGGGGGCGTCCGATCATCACGGCGCGTGCTCCGAGGGCCAGCGCGCGCACCACGTCCGATCCTTGGCGGACGCCGCCGTCGAGGTACACCTCGACCTCCTGCCCCACCTCGCGAACGATCGACTCGAGCACCGTGATCGTGGCCGGCGCGCCGTCGAGGGACATGCCGCCGTGGTTCGACACCACGATCGCGTCCGCCCCCGCGTCCACGGCGCGACGGGCGTCCTCCGGCGTGATGATGCCCTTGACGATGAGCGGGCCGCCCCAGCGCTCCTTCAGCCAGTCCATGTCGCTCCACAGCGCCGTCTGCTTCTTGCGCGGTCCCATGGCTTCGTTCGCGGCGGCGAGCTTGGCGCCGTCGGTCAGGAAGCGGGCGGTCCAGGCGGGACGGCGGGCCAATTGCGGGCCGAACTCGATCGCCGATGACAGCGAGACCTTGAGGCCCATCGGAGGCTTCGGAGAGACCGGGCAGTCCACCGTGACCGCGATCGCCTGGAATCCGTGCCGTTTGGCCGCTTCGATGTACTCGGCGCACTTCTCATATCCGTGCGAGAGATACACCTGCTGCCACACGGGGCCGGTCGCCCGCCGTGCGATCTCGTCGGGCGTGTGGCCGCACATCATCGACACGCTCGCCACCGTGCCCGCGCGTCCGGCCGCCGCGGCCGCGCCCGGCGCGCCGTGAGGGTGCACCATGCGCAGCGCACCGATGGGCGACAGCAGGACGGGCATGGAGACCTCCGTGCCCAGCACGGTGGTCGACAGCTGCCGCTCGGGGAAGCCCACGGCCGCGCGCGGCACGAGGTCGACCTCGTCGAACGCCGCCTCGTTGTGCCGCGTCGTCCACGAGCGGCCGGAGCCGTTCGCCATGTCCTCGAAGAGCACGCGGGGCAGCGCCTTGCGGGCGCTCGCCTTGAGCTCCTCATAGGTGTGGAAGTTCAGCTTCTTCGGCATCGACGCTCCTTGTCCATGACGGGGATCATTGCGGATCAGCGCCCCTCTCGCAGCCGGCGGGGCCAGATGCCCTGTTTCCCGGGCGACAGGATGCCCTGGGGATCGACGGCGTCCTTGATCGTCTCCGCGAAGCGCAGATAGGCGTGGTCGCCGAAGTCCAGCTGCTCGGCGGCCAGGTCCATGAAGTCGAGGTGCGCGCGGTAGGCGGCGTACCCCTTCTTGCCGGCCTCGACGATGAGGGTGCGAGCCGTGTCGTACGCGCGCTGCGTCTCCTCGAGATCCGTCCAGTTGAACTTGCTGCCGCAGACGAACAGGGCCGCACGCGCGCTGATCGCCATGACCACGAGGCTGAAGTCGAAGCCCGCCGCCTCCTGGATCGGCTTGACCTGCTGGATGAGGTCCCATGTCGCGCGGCCGGTGAGCGGCAGGACGGGGGAGAAGTCGATGTGGCCTCCGGTGTCGCCGCCTTCCCCGCCGTTCCAGTTCGAGATGCGAGCGAGATCGAGGTTCGCCACGCCGGTGATGACGCGGTCGGAACCGTGCTCGAGCTCCTCGGCCTCCGCGGGCGTCAGCTTGCCGACGCTCTCGACCCGCACTCCCGGGACCGCCTCGAAGGCGGCCTTCACCTTGGCGTACTTGTGGTCGAGCACAGGCCCGTCGCCCCACATGCCCAGTCGCAGGAACCACTGGCCCACGCCGAGCTCCCGGCCGATGCGATCGACGAGCTCGTCGGGCACGCGGCCCTCGCCGCTGTACCAGTCCTTGCGTCGGGAGACCATGCCGGCGGCGTTGAGGCCGCGGAAGATGCACGGCACGCCCTCGATCGTGCGGTCGAGCTTGAGCTCGCGCAGCACGTCGACCATGCCGATGATCGACTCCTCGGTCTCCCCGATCACGTGCGCGGGCAGCACGAACTCCGGTCGGCGCTGCAGCCACACCCCCATGCGGGTGACGACGCCGAAGTTGGACTGCATGAACAGATGGTCGAGACCGGGACCGAGTCCCTTCTTGTACAGGTGCCAGGTGGGGTTGCCCTCCTGCGCCCCCATGCCGGTGCGCAGGAGCGAGCCGTCCGCCAGCACGACCTCAAGCCCGCACGGCGCCTGGTAGTCCTCGCCGTACTGCATGTACGTGACGCCATGGTCGAGCGAGTTGCCGATCACCGATCCCCAACCGATGTCCGGCACGCTGAGCGTCAGGTCGTGTCCGCCTTCGCGGAGCGCGGTGTACAGCTCGAGCCAGCTGACCCCCGGCTCGACGACGGCGTAGGCGAGCTCGTCGTCGATCTCCAGGATGCGGTTGAAGCGTCGGAGGTTCAGCAGCACCGACCCCGTCACGCGGGGCGCGGCACCCCCGTAGCCGTTGTTGCGCCCCTGGCCGTTGGTCCAGAGGGGGACGTCGAGTTCGCCGGCGATCCTGACGATCTGCTGAACCTGCTCGGTGGAGTCCGGCTGCACGACGACCGAGGGCAGGTAGGCGTTCCACTGCCGTGGTTCGAAGGGGTCGCGGAACTCATCGAAGGCGGGGCCTTCGGTGTGGACGTGCTCGGCCCCCACGACGGCGCGGAACCGTTGGATGGCAGTGTCGAGCGTGTCGGCGTCGATGGGATGGGTGTCGGAGATCGTCATCGCTCAGCCCTGCGCCATCACGCCGCCGTCGATCTGCAGGTTCGTCCCGGTGACCCAGCTCGACTCGTCCGATGCCAGGTACACCGCGCCCCACGCGACGTCGTCGGGTTCTCCCAGGCGCCCCATCAGGGTGCGCGCGACGATCTCGTCGGCCTTCGGGCCGCTCACGGCCTCCGCCTCGGCCGTCATCGCCGAGATGACCAGGCCGGGTCCGACCGTGTTCGCCCGGATGCCGAGCGGCCCGCCCTCGACCGCCAGCTGGCGCGTGAACGAGAGCACGGCGCCCTTGCCGGCGGTGTGCGCGAGCATCGGCAGCTGACGGCTGCCGCGGTACGCGCTGACCGAGGCGAAGTTGATGATCGACGCCTTGCCGGAGGCCTTCAGAAGCGGCCAGGCCTCATTGCACGCCAGGAACACCAGGTCGAGCTCACCCACGATGGTCGGGCGCCACTGCGTGTCGTAGTCCATCTCTCCGGCGGGGGCCATCTTCGGGGGGATCGCGGCCGCGTTCACCAGGACATCGATGCGTCCCCATCTCTCGGCGGCGGCCCCGATCCACGTCTTCACGTCGGCCGGGTCGGTGAGATCGATCGGGTGCAGCGAGTCGATGGGGGACCCGGCCTCAGCGGCCTGGGCGATCGTCGCGTCGGCGGCCTTCGCGTCGATGTCGCAGCCCAGCACCGTGGCGCCCTCGGCGGCGAAGCGCAGCGCGATCGCCTGCCCCATTCCCGAGCCGATTCCGGTGACGAGCGCGATCTTGTCTCTGAGGCGTTCTGGCATGCTTGCTCCTTTGCAGCGTTTCGTGGGGTCGAAGAGCCCGGCGTCCCGTTCTTCGTGGGCCGCCGGGCTCCCGTCGAGCGGTCGGCGAGCCCTCAGTCCAGGGCGATGTCGAGGATGATGGATCGCTCCACCAGCTGGCTCGAGAGCGCCGCCGTCTCCTTGTGGATCGGGTGCGCGATGAAGTCCCGCAGGGTGTCGGGGCTCTCGAGGTCGATCAGGGTGACGTTGTCGAACCCGTCGGAACGCGGAACGAGGCCGAGGTTCGGTCCCGTGATCACGTTCAGGATGCCGGGGATCTCGGCGAGGCCCCGCGTGCGGGACTCGAGTTCGCTGATCTGCTGGGGGGTGACCCCGTCCTTGTACTGGCGCAGGACCAGGTGTCTGATCGCCATGCGACTCACTCCTTAGTGCTGTCGGTCGTCGGTCGGCCGCGACCGACGAGCTCGGTCACACGCTAGCAAGTCTTCGACGGATCGGGGGCGGTTCTGTCGACAGATTGACCAAACTTCGGCGATCGTGCCCGCGAATGAGGCTTGACATGTCGACAGAAGGTGCGAGACTCTGACGTGTCAAAGTCATATCGAGCCCGACGGAGTGCACAACGATGACAGCCTTTGCAACGCCTGCTCGGCGTTCCAGTCCTGCCCCGGACCACCAGCCGCTGGTGATCGATGATGTCGGCATGACCTACGGTAGCGGCGCATCCGCGCATGAGGTGCTGCGCGGACTGTCCGTCACGGTGCAGCCGGGAGAGTTCGTGTGCATCGTCGGCCCCTCGGGCGCGGGCAAGACGACCCTGCTGCGCTGCCTGTCGGGGCTGCTGCGCCCGACCGCGGGCACGGTCACGATCGGCGACAAGAAGGTCACCGAGCCCGTGGCCGAGATCGCGGTGGTGTTCCAGGACTATCGCGGGTCGCTGATGCCGTGGCTCCGCGTTCTCGACAACGTCGCCTTCCCGCTCGAGGGTATGGGCGTGAAGAGGGCCGAGCGTGTGCAGCGGGCGCAGGAGAGCCTGGAGGCCGTCGGGCTCGGCGACGTCGGTCAGAAGTACCCCTGGCAGCTGTCCGGGGGCATGCAGCAGCGTGTCGCGATCGCCCGGGGCCTCGCCTATCGTGCGCCGATCCTGCTCATGGATGAGCCGTTCGGGTCGGTCGATGCGCAGGCGCGGTTCGAGCTCGAGGATCTCGCGCTCCGGCTGCGGAAGGAACGCGGCATCACCGTCATCGTCGTGACGCACGACATCGACGAGGCCGTCTACCTCTCGGATCGCGTCATCGTCGTGGCGGGCAAGCCGACGCACGTGGTCGACGACGTCACGGTGGACCTCGGCGACGAGCGCGACCAGATCACGACGCGAGCGCTGCCGCGGTTCGCCGAGCTGCGGACCCGCGTGTTCGCGGAGATCAAGCGCGAGCGCGAGCCGGGCGCGGTGGTCCGCTGACCGCGGCCGGAGCGGCTATGACGAGGCCTTGTCCGTCGTCCGCTTCTCCAGCACGCGCAGGATGGCCTCCAGGGCCGAGTTCGTGTTGCGTACGAGGAGGAGAGACGTGAGCTCGCTGTCCTTCTCGCTCATGGCGGCCACGATGGCCTCCTGCGCCTGGAGCGACGCGCGGAGGCGATCATCGTCCTGGAGTGACATGTGGCGGAAGACGAGCATGCGCAGCGACAGAGTGTCGAGCACCATGGCGAGCGTCGCGTTCCCCGCGATCTCGATGAACGTGCGCTGCAGGTCGACGTGAGTCCAGAAGTACGCGTCCGTGTCGTGCGCCGCAACGTGCTCGCGCATGATCGCGAGGAGATCCTGCAGCGCCGATGCCTGCTCGGGCGTGATCCGCTGCGCTGCGAGCTCGCCCACGAGGGCCAGCAGGTGGGCGCGCAGGAAGTAGACCTCGCGCACCTGGTCGGCCGTGAACGACGCCACGCGCGGTCGCTTGCGGGCCTGCACGTCGACGAGCCCCTCCGACTCCAGCAGCATGAGCGCCTCGCGCACCGGAGTGCGGCTGGTGTTGAAGCGTGCCGCGAGGTCCACCGAGTTGAGATCCTGCCCGGGAGCAAGGCGGCTCGACACGATGCCGTCGGCGACCCACACCGCG
Source organism: Microbacterium album (assembly GCF_014643695.1). Lineage (GTDB taxonomy): Bacteria > Actinomycetota > Actinomycetes > Actinomycetales > Microbacteriaceae > Microbacterium > Microbacterium album. The sequence continues at coordinate 22,109 of NZ_BMJY01000014.1, forward strand.
ATCTGGGTCACGGCCGCTTCCCGCCGCTGGTCCAACCGGAGGAGCCGCGTGAACTCGGCGGCCCGCGCTGGCGTGTCGGCTTCTGGTGGCGTCATTGCAGTGATTCCTTCCGGCAGCAGACCCGGCCTGCAGACCCGGCCCTGTCGACAGTGACCCGGCGGGACCGAACCCGTGGCGAGCTGCTCCCGAGAGTAGCACCACAAGTGTCGCCACTCACGACTTGCGTCGCCAGGTGCGAGAGGTCGATGAGAGACGACAGTTGACAAACCGTAAATGAAGGAGAGCACAATGAGCGCACTGAACCCGGAGCTGTCGTTTGACCACGTCGGTCTCAACGTGGACGATCTCGAGAAGGCGACCGAGTGGTACTCGACCACGTTCGGACTCGAGGTCGCCCCGACGGTCACGCTGCCGAGCGGCCTCGTGCGCGTGAGCGTGCTGCGGCATCCCCAGCAGGACTGGCGGGTTGAGCTGCTCTCGCGCGAAGGGGCGCAGCAAGGCATCCAGGCATCGGACCCCGAGGACGCCGTGCGCACGCTCGGCTTCAGTCACTTCGCCCTGCGCGTCGACGACGTGCAGGCGTACTACGACTATCTCCTCACCCGCGGCTGCACCGAGCGCATGAGCCCGCGGACCGTGGCGCGCCCCGGCACTCTCGTGTCGTACGTGGCGGACCCTTGGGGCAACCTCATCGAGGTGCTCAACCGTGTCTGAGGCCATGGTCGCCGAGCAGTCCACGGTAACCGTCGCGACCGACAGCGGCGCTCTTCGGGGCCTGCGCGACGACGCGGGGATCGCGACCTTCCGCGGTGTCCCCTACGCGGCGCCACCGGTCGGCGAGCGGCGCTGGCGGCCATCGACGCCGCCGGCGCCGTGGGAGGGGGTTCGCCCCGCCACGACGGCGGGGCCTGCTCCGCTGCAGCGCCTGCCGCCGCGGACAGCGGTGCTCTACCGCCTGAACTTCGACGACCGGTGCCCGTTGGTCATGAGCGAGGACTGCCTGTTCCTCAACGTCTGGACACCGGACCCGTCGCCTCGTGCGGCGCTTCCGGTGCTGGTGTTCCTCCACGGGGGCGGCTTCCGCTTCGGGCACGGCGGCCTGGAGGTGCACGACGGCGCCGCGCTCGCGCGCCGCGGGGTCGTGGTGGTCACGCTCAACATGCGCCTCGGGGCGCTCGGGTTCCTCGCGCATCCCGGCCTCGCGGCCGAGGACGAGCTCGGCGCCACCGGCAACTACGGTGTGCTCGACGTCGTCACCGCCCTGGAGTGGGTGCAGCGCAACATCGGCGCGTTCGGCGGCGACCCGGGGAGGGTGACGCTGGCCGGCAACTCCGCGGGAGCCGTGATCGTCACGGCGCTCATGGCCTCGCCGGCGGCGCAGGGGCTGTTCCACGCGGCGATCGTGCAGAGCTCGTCGGCCCTGTACCGCGGGCAGGGACCGCTGCCGAGCGCGGAACGCGCCGCGGAGGCGGGCCAGGCCGCGCTCGGTCCGCTGGCGTCCGCGACCGTGTCGCACCTGCGTGATCTGTCGGCGCCCGCTCTCCCGTTCGACGGGCCGTGGGAGCCCGTGGTCGATGGCAGGGTCGTGACGGAGAGCCTCGAGGACGTCTTCGCCGCGGGCCGTCAGCTCGGCGTGCCGCTGCTGGCCGGCACCAATGCCGACGAGGGCACGCCGTATCTCGCTCCGGACGCGCCCGGTCGCGTGCGCGCCGTCGTGGAAGCGGATGCGCCCGACGGCGCGCTGCGGGAGGCGTACCCGACGGGCGACGCGCAGCTCGCGGTCAGCGCGCGGCGCTTCGTCACCGACACGCGGTTCCGCTATCTCGTCTGGCGCACCGCCCGCACGCACGCGATGACGAGCGCGGCGCCGACCTGGCTCTACCTGTTCGATCGCACGCCCCCACTGCCGACCGATGTGGACATCGCCCCGCCGCGCGACGGCGGGGCGGGGTACGGGGCGTTCCACACGGCGGAGCTGCCGTACATGGCCGACAACCTCGGCGTCCGGCGCTGGCCGTGGCAGGACGCGGATCACGAGCTCGCGGCGATCATGGCGGACACGTGGGCGCGCTTCGTCGCCGACCACGATCCGCGCGGGGGCGGTCTGCCGGACTGGCCCGCGCTGGATGGCGCACCCGCGGCGCCGTCGCTCGTCTTCGGCGAGGAGGTGCGCGTGGAGGCCACCCCGCGCTCCGCCGCCCTGTCGGCCCTCGACGGTGTGCCCAGGCCCTTCTGACCCCGCCGCTCCGCCGGGCTGCGCGGCAAGACGGCTCCCACGCGAGAGGGCTGTGTCGAGGTGGGTCTCGACACAGCCCTCTCGCTTGCGCAGCGCGTGGTCTCGGGTCAGATCCCGAAGTCGTAGTCCGGCACGGGGTGCCAGCCGAACTTCCCTGCGGCCTCCTCCCACTGCTCGCGCGAGGGGGCCTGGTAGTCCGATACCGGCGGCGCGACGAAGTCGTTGCTGGGGGTGGCCACGATGTCGAAGAAGTCCTCGAAGCCGCCCGCGACGTTGAGCGCCAGCATCTTGTTGTAGCTGCCCTCGAACTTGAAAGCGTGCGGCACGTTGGCGGGCTGGTAGATCGAGTCGCCCGGGAAGAGCAGACGGTGCTGGTCGCCGACCCACCAGCGCACCTTGCCCTCCAGGATGAAGGTCCACTCGTCCTCTCGTGTGTGGTAGTGCGCGGGGACGGGCTCGGGGCTTGCGGGACCCTGCAGCAGGATGACCGAGAACTTTCCGTCCGTCTCCCGATGGCTGATCATGGTCGTCAGCAGCTGGCTGAGCAGCTGATGCTTCTTGCCGTGCCCCTTGTCCAGGTAGAACGGCTTGCGTTCGCCGGGAAGCGTTTCGGCGGGGCCGGTGTTCTCCTTGGCGACGATGCCGCGGAATGCGTCCTGCTCCGTGGTCTGAATCGAGCTCATATCTCTCCTTTGAGGAAGCGGCAGCGGGAAGGTCTCTTACCGCTCTGCCAAATCTACGTCGAGTGTCGACAGGGTTCAAGCCGAAGGCGCGGAATTCGCCAGAATCTCCCACGGTTTCCCCGGATCTGTCGACAGATCGGCGAGCGCGCTCCGGACGTCGACGTCGTGGACGGGCGCTCAGACCCGCTTTTCGCCGGCCATGGTGTAGTTGAGCACACTCCGACCGCCGTCGACCAGGATCGTCTGCCCGGTGATGTACGTCGCGTCGGGGCCGGCCAGGAATGACGTGACTCCCGCGATCTCCTCGGGCTCCGCAGCTCTACCGAGGGGGGTCCGGGCAGCGATCATCGTGCCGAACTCCTCGTCCTCGATGGCGTCCTTCATCATCGGCGTGGAGACTGTCCCCGGCGCCACGGCGTTGACGCGGATGCCGGAGGGTGCCAACGCCGTCGACATCACCCGAGTGAGCGATACGACGCCCCCCTTGGCTGCGGAGTAGGAGGCCGACGTGCCGGCCGCCATGAAGGCGCCGATGGAGGCGATATTGATGATCGAGCCGCTCGTGCCGGTGTCACGCATCAGGCACCCGGCAGCCCGTCCGCACCAGAAGACCGAGCTCAGGTTTACCTCGAGACCGCGCTCCCAGTCCTCGTCCGTCATCTCGAGGAACGGCGCCAGGATCAACAGACCCGCCGCTGACACCGCCGCGTCGAGCCGCTGGTGTCGGTCCGCGATGCCGGTGAAGATCTCGTCGACTTCCGGCCGTGACGAGACGTTGCACGCCAAGCTGATGACCGAGGATCCCGGGACGTCAGGGAAGTCTGGGGCCTTGAGGTCTGCCGCGTACACGACGAAACCGTCGGCAGCAAGTCGCCTCGTGATCGCACGGCCGATGCCTCCTCCGGCACCAGACACGAATGCGATGCGGATTTCATCCTTAGTCATCTTGTCTGCTTCCTCAGTCGAGGGCGGTTCGATCTACCCCAGTGCGCGTCCCCCGGGCTGCGGCGTGGCCGCGATGTGCGCGAGCACGGCGCGGTCGAAGGCCTCCGGGTTCTCCCACGACGCCGAGTGCCCCGCTTCCGGGATGACCTCGAACCGGGAAGCCACCCGCACCTCGGACAGCGCCCGCATCCGAGGCGGAGGCATGTACGGATCCTCCGACCCGGTCAGGAACAGCGTCGGCGCGGCGATCCCGGCGATGGCGGCGCGCGTGATCCGCGACAGCGCCGGCTGCTCGACGCGCTGCGTGAGCGCGCGCGCCGTGAGGCGACGCCATTGCTCGGTCCCGGCGGGATCCGTGAACCGATACGAGGCCGACAGCTCGCGGAGTTCGATCGGGAGCTGGTGCCACGCGTCGTTGACGAGCCGCGCGGTCTCGGCGACGAAATCGGGATCGGCGATTCCGCACAGGCTGCAGGCGAGGGTCAGGCTGAGCAGCCGCTCGCCGCGCGCGATGGCGTAGTCGGTGGCTTCGAACGCACCGTACGCGGTACCGACCAGGTGAAACCGCTCGAGACCGAGGGTGTCGGCGAGGGCGTCCAGATCGTCGGCCGTGGGCGGCGGCTGCGCCGGCCCGACATCCGACCCGTAATGGCCGCGCCGCGACCAGGCGATGGGGCGCAGCCCGGCCCGGCGGAAGCTCGTCAGCTGGGGTGCCCAGTGCTCGCCGCTTCCCCATGCCGCGTGCAGGAATACGACGGGGTCGCCCTCGCCTCCCGCGTCCCAGCAGGCCACAGTCGCTCCCGGCAGCGCGATCCGTCGCGGAGGCGGGAGCTCGGCCTCGGCACGATCTGCGTGCCCGGCGGAGCGGTGAGCGGTCATGCTGCCTCCTGCGAGGTTCTGGGATCGTCCTGCTGGCGTTCTCAGCGGCGTGTTCCGGACAGGGGCACAAAGCCTCCGACGCGTCGGTAGACGAGGCGCCAATGCGTGGTCCGTCGCTGCCAGACCTCGGGTCCCGGCTCCGTGAACGCGGAGAGCCGGTCCGGATGCTCGGCGGCGCGGATCGTGTCCTCGTCGCCGTCGTACGCGGCAAGGTAGGCGGGCGGCGCGTCGCCGGAACGGACTCGGCCCCAGGCGTTCGCATACCGGATCCCGCGCTGGTAGCCCAGGACCGAGACCACCTCCGGCACGTGCGGGTCGTCGTAGAAGGCGTTGAACGCGTCGATCTCCGCCTCGTCGGCATCGGCCGGCGCGTCCATGCCGACGAGGAAGACGTACGGCGCGGCCGCGTCCGTCGGCGTGCCGCGCCAGCCCGGACGGCGCTCCCACCCGAGGAACCAGCGGTCGCCGCTCGTCGCGAGGCCCTCCGTCCTCGTGTCGCGAAGCGAGGTGAACGTCGACGCATCGGCGACGTCGAGGACGACGAGCGCGTGGGGTCCCCGATCGCCGCGCGCGTCCGGCACGACCAGGCGGAGGTAGCTCGCCCGCGTCACGCCCGTCCACCGCCCGACGAGGTCCGGCAGCAGCTCCTGCACGATGCGTGCGTCTCGCAGCGCCGCATCGCTCGGCGAGCCGACGGACGGCGGATCGGACCCGAGCAGCACGAGGAAGGGGCTGTCGCTCACCGCAGCACCCCGCCGACGTCTTCGGGATCGACGCGCGTCCACGACCAGCGCGCGTCGCCGGGCGCACCGGTGGGATCCACGTCCCGGCTGATGCGGCCGAGCGTCAGCACCGGCATATGGGGCGCGGTCACGACGGCCCCGAGCGACGCGGCCAGCGAGCACAGCGTCTCGCGCGCAGTCGTGTGGGCGTCGGCGTCCACGTCGAGGTCGTGGTGCCAGTCGTGGTGACGGAAGTGCACCGGGTGATGCGCCAGATCGCCGACCAGGAGGCAGCTCCGGTCGCCGTCGGCAACGAGCGCCACTGTGTGACCAGGCGTGTGGCCTGCCAGCGGCAGCGCCGTGACGCCGGGCGCGATCGCGGTCGCCTCCGCGAACGTGCGCAGCAGTCCGGCTGCCGCGATCGGCTCGATCCTCGAGCGCACGTAGGGCGCCATGAAGTTCTCGGCCGTGTCCGGACCCGTCCAGTGCGCGACCTCGGCCGCGTGCACGTGCACGCGCGCCCGAGGGAACGTCGGCACGGCGCCGTGCGGTGCGTCCTGGACGAGGCCGCCGCAGTGATCGGGATGGAGGTGGGTCTGCAGCACGTGGTCGACGTCCTCGGGTGCGATGCCGATCTCGGCGAGCCTCGCGAGCAGCTCGTTGCCCCCGCGGATCCCCTCGAAACGCTCCGCTTCCGGGCCGAAGCCGGAGTCGACCAGCGTGACGGAGCCACCGCCCACCACCACGAACAGCCCGAAGTTGAGCGGAAACGGCGCGCTCGGATCGCTGATGCCGAGCACCGGCATCCACACGTCGTCGTCGATGCCGTGGAACCAGCTCTGCCGCGGGCCGAAGGCGAGACCGTCGCTCAGGTGGTGGACGGTGAACGCGCCCACCCGGAACGAGCCGCTGAGGGCATACGCGTCGAGCGAGGTCGGCAGGGTCGCCGGGGTGGGGAAGTCGTTGGGGCGGTTCACGCTGGGCCTTCGCGGAAGAGCGCGCGCCACACGACGGGCATCAGCTCCCAGGAGACGGGTCCCGGCGTGTAGGAGACCCCGGACGTCGCGCGCTGGCGCCGGGCCAGATAGTGATCCGCCGCGCTCTCGTCCTCGAGCTCGTAGACCGTGAGCCACGTGGGCGACCCGTCCTGGAGACCGGGAATGAGCTCCCAGCGCTTCCCCGAGAGGAAGCCCGCGTTGGCGGCGACGACCTCGGGGATGTGCACGTGGTCGTAGTAGTCGGCGAACGCCGTGACCATCTCGGGGCTCACCGAGGCGTCGGGCGTGATGCCGACCACGTAACGGGCCCGGGTCACGGGGCGCCGCCATGCGCCGTCGGCGCGCCCGGCAGGTCGCTGAACGCCGCACCGGGCTCCGGCTGTAGCCGCACGGCGTTCGAGACCACCGAGACCGTCCAGTACCGGCCGACGAGCGACAGGAGGTCGACGATCTCGGCGGGGGAGAAGTGCGCGCTCAGCGCCTCCCAGGTCGACCCGGTGACCGTGTGGAGCGCATGCAGCTCGTCGGTCGCGCGGATCGCGGCCGCCTCCGCCGGCGACCAGCCCGTGCCGACGTCCTCCTGGAAGAGCGCGGCGATCTCACTCTCGCTCAGCCCCTGCGTTAAAGCGAACTCCACGTGCTGCATCACCTCGTACGGAGCGGAGCACCGCCAGCCGATGCGCAGCGTGGCGACCTCGCGCACCCGGGGCGTCAGCGGCGAGTCGAAGCGCAGATATCGCTGCAGCGGCTGCTGGGCGAGCATCAGCCGCGGGCTGTGCGCCCACATTCGCGTGACGTTGAGCCGCACGGCCGACTCCGCCACCGGCTCGGCGCCGAGCTCGCGCAGCAGTCGCCCGTACTCCTCGACGCTCAGCGGTGGGAGGCGCGCGTCCTCGGACGTCGCCGCGTCGGTCACGGCTTCCTGCCCCGGACCGTGCGGATCGCGAGCGTGTAGCTCGACGCCTTGGCCTCGACGCGCTCCCGCGGGGCGCGCTGGCGGTACCAACCGAGCGCATAGTGCTCGACCAGCATGAGCAGCAGCGTCATCGCGTAGCCGATCAGGCCGACCAGGAGCGTGCCTGCCCACGTCTGCGCGATGAGGAACGAGTTGCCGGCGCGCAGGACGAAGTTGCCCAGGCCCTGCGGCGACCCGTAGATCTCGCCGACGATCATGAGCAGCAGCGCGATCGCGAGGGCGATCCGGATGCCGGCGAAGATCTGCGGCAGCGCACCGGGGATGAGCACCTTCCACAGGCGCAGCCAGGCGGGGATGCGGTAGGCGCGCACGGACTCGCGGACGGAAGGGGCGATCCCGTGTACGCCCGCGATCGTGTTCCACAGGATCGGCCACAGGCCGCCGAGCGCGATGATCGCGACCTTCGGCTCCGAGCCGATGCCGAACGTCAGGATGAAGATCGGGACGAGTGCGACCTTCGGCATGGCGCGCATGAAGTCGAGGAACGGCTGGCTCGCCACGCGCAGCGACTCGCGTTCTCCGATCAGCACGCCGAGCCCCACGCCGGCCACGATGGCTATCGCGAGGCCGATCGCCACGCTCGTCATGCTGAAGGCGACGTCCGCGAGCAGGCCTCCGGTCGCGAACGCGTCCACGAGGGCTTTCAGCACCTCGGTGAACGGTGGGAAGTAGAAAGAGGTGCTCCCGGCCGTACCGACGAAGATGGCGACCACGATGACCACCGGCAGCCACAGCTGCAGGGCCCAGGAGCGCAGGGATGCGAGATTCATGTCAGGTCCTCACTCGTCCAGGTTCGACGGAGGGCGCCACGCGAGCAGCTTCGACTCCGCGAAGATCGACAGTCTGTTGATGCAGTACCCGATGGTCGCGGCGGTCAGGATGTAGACCCAGGCCCGGGAGGCGTTGGCGTCGATCTGGCTGCTCGCGATCTCGTGGCCGATGCCGGGCACCGGGGTCAGTACCTCGATGCCGACCGCGACGAGCACGGCGAGGGTCGTCGCGAGCCGCAGGCCGGTCATGATCGACGGCATCGCCGCCGGCAGCGAGACCTTGGCGAATCGGAGCAGACGGGGGATCCGGTAGCTCCGGACCGTTTCGTTGACCGCTTCGCTCACGCTCTGCGCGCCGTACTGCGCCTGGATGATGATCGGGAAAACGCAGGCGATGAAGACCACGAGCGCCTTCATCGACAGCGTGGCCCCGAGGATCAGCAGGAGCACCGGCAGGATCGTCACGACGGGAAACGAGCGCCCGATCTCGATGACGATCCGGGTGGACTTCTCGACTACCGCGTACATTCCGATGATCAGCCCCAGCGGGATGCCGATCAGCAGCGCGATCCCCAACCCGATCGCCGCCGACCGGAAGGTCTCGAGGATCGCGACCCAGTAGGCGGGCGTCTGCACCGCTTCGACGAACGACGCCGCGACCGCCCACGGACCGGGCAGTGCCTGGGCACTGATGACGTCGAGCAGCCGGAGGCCGCCCCAGATCAGCAGCACGGCCAGAAGGAACAGGAGCTGTTGACCCCAGCCGGGCAGCTTCCGCTTCTCTCGGTCCGGGCGCGGCCTGCTGGCAGCGCGCCGCTCTTCGCCGGCGGTCCGTGGGCGCTCGAGTAGCGACACGAGGACTCCTTACTTGGTCAGCGCGGGGTTGCGTGGTCAGCGTGCTCTACTTGGTGAGCGCCGTGTCGGCGATGGCCGCGGCGACATCCACCTCGGCGGTGTACACGCCGTATTCATACATGAGGTCCGCCGCCTTCTGGGTGCCCTCCACGTCGATGACTGCATTCCACGGCGGGATGTCGCGCGTCGCGATCGTCTCGGCATCGAGTTGCGTGTATCTGGCATCGACGTCGCGCGTGAGCTGGTCGTTCTCGTTCGCCAGCGCGGCCGCCTCATCGATCGCCTGTACGAAGCGCGCCAGCACGTCCGCGTTCTGGGCGAGCCATGCCTCGCTCGCGATCACCATCGCGGTGGGCAGACCGTCGAAGTCGTTGGTGCCGTTGTGAAGTGCCGTGAAGCCGGCGTTCAGGGCGGCCATGTAGTACGCCTGGAAGACGACGATGGCGTCGCACTGACCGCTCTCCGCCGACTCCTGCAGTGCGGCGGTCGGCAGAGCGATGAGGTTGACCTTGGTGTGGTCTCCGCCGTCCGCGTGCACCGCGTAGCGCGCATTGAGCTCCATCCAGCCGCCCAGCGCCGGAAGGCAGACGTTCTTCCCCTCGAGGTCTGCGCCGGTCTCGACCGGGCTGCCCGGCGGGAGCAGCACGCCGTCGGTGACGGGCTGGCTCGAGTCCGCCGCGGAGAACTGCGACGCGACCTTGATCGGGATGCCCTGAGCGATCGAGTGCAGGATGTTGGACGGGTCGCCCATCGCCATGTCGGCCTGGCCGTTGAGCACCATGGGGATGTGTTGCGAGGTGTCGGTCGAACCGGGGGTGATCGTGACGTCGAGGCAGTGCTCGTCGAAGAAGCCCTGCTCTTCGGCGATGTAGAGGATCTCGAACGCTGCCCCGGTCGAACGGACGAAGTTCACCGGGTCGGGCGTCTCGCAGGTCCCCGGGGCCGCGACGGGGTCGCCCCCGGGGGGCGGATCATCTCCGGCGGGACTGCTGCATGCCGACAGCGTGAGTGCGGCGATTGCGAGCCAGGTCGCGGCGAGTGCGCTCTTCGTGGTGCGAGGAGTCTTGCTGGGAATGTTCACGGTGTCCTCCGGGAGCGGGTGTCAGGCACCTTTGCCTTCCATGCCCGATGTGAGCTGCCTCACATCTCCGTTCACCGTAGTGTCGACAGTAGGTCCTCGTCAACGGGGGCTGGTCATTGATCGGCCCCCGCCCTGGGGCGGACGGCGAACGCCTATCGCGGTCGATCGGATCCGTCGCCGCCGCCTCCAGGGCGGGGGGCTGTCACTTGGTCAGGGCACCGTCCGCGACGGCTGCGGCGACATCGACGGGTGCCGAGAAGATGCCGTACTCGTACATGAGATCCACGGCTTCCTGCGTCGCGGCGATGTCGAGCTCCACCTGGAACTTGGGGATGAAGCGGGTGGCCACCACCTCGGGGTCGAGCTGGGTGTGCTCGGCGTCGACGTCCCGCACCAGCTGCACATCGGCGTTGGCGAGCTCCGAGGCCTCGGCCAGCGCCTGCACGAAGCGCGCCAGGACGTCTGCGTTCTCGGCGGCCCAGGCCGTGCTGACCGCCGCCGCCATGGTGGGCAGGCCGGGGAAGTCGTTGGTGCCGTTGTGCAACCGGGTGAAGCCCGCCTCCAGGGCGGTGGCGTAATGGATGGACGCGGGCACGATCGCATCGCACGCACCGGTTTCCGCGGATTCCTGGAGCGTGGCGCCCGGCAGCGCGACGAGGTCCACCTTCGTGTGATCTCCGCCGTCGACGTCCACGGCCCAGCGTGCCAGCATCTCCGTCCATCCTCCGAGGCCCGGGACGCAGACGTTCCTGCCCTCGAGGTCCGCGCCGGTCTCGACCGGGCTGCCCGGGGGGAGCAGCACCCCGTCCGCCACCTCCTGGCTGGCGTCGCCCGCGGCGTGCTGCACCGCAACCTTGATCGGCAGTCCCTGCGCGATCGCGCCGAGGATCTTTGCCGGGTCGGAGTACGCGACGTCGGCCTCGCCGTTGAGCACCATGGGGATGTTCTGGGCGGTGTCGGTCGCCCCGAGGTTGATGGTCACGTCCAGGCAGTGCTTCTCGAAGATGCCCGCGTCATCGGCGATGTAGAGGATCTCGAACGCGGTGGAGAGCGTGCGCACGACGGTGAGCTCGTCTGGCGTGTCGCAGTCCTCGGGTGCGGGTGCGGCGTCTGTCTGGCGGTCGGCCGCGGACGCGTCGTCCGGGCTGGTGGGGCCGTCGCCGCACGCGGACAGCGTGAGTGCGGCGATCGCGAGCCCGGCGACCGCGCCGAGGCTCCTCGTCGTACGGCTGGTGATCATGGTTTCCCTCTCTGCCAGGGGCGCCAGACACCTTTGCCTTGGTCGCCCGGGTGTGAGCTGCGTTGCTCCGGGCGTCAAGCTAATGTCGACAGAAGGGGGCGGTCACGGGTCCAGGCCGTTGATCGAACCGGGGATTTTCGACGGGGGAGAGCCGTGCGTGCCCGCGTCAGTGGAAGGTCCATCCGCCGTCGACGAGGAGCACCTGTCCCGTGATGAAGTCGGCGCCGGGTCCGGCGAGGAACAACACCGCGGACGAGATGTCATCGGGGGTCCCCGAGCGTTTGATCGCCTGATCGCGTACCGCGACCTCCGTCATCGCGTCGACGCGCTCGGACTGCACGCGCCCGCGCATGGCGTCGTGCGGCGTGAATCCGGGCGCGACCGCGTTCACGGCGATGCCTCGCTCGCCCAGGTCGCGCGCGAGGGCCCGGGTCAGGCCGATGACGCCCGTCTTCGCGGCGACATAGGAGACCGGGACGTCGAAGCTGTGGCGGAAGGTGGTGCTCGAGCTCGTGAGGATCAGGCGGCCGCCCGGCGCGAGGTGCGGCGCGGCGGCGAGGCAGACCCCGTAGGTCGCGACCAGGTTGAGTTCGACTACCGCTCGGAAGATCGCGACCGGATCTGTCTCGCCTCCCGTGTACCCCACGGCGCCGCCGGCGTTGTTGACGACGACGTCGAGGCGACCCTCGGTGGCGACGATGCCCTCGATGTGGGAGCGGACGGCGTCGGTGTCGCGGATGTCCAGAGCGGCAGCGCGCACGTTCGCGATGTCGACCGTGGCGGCCGCGACCTCGGCCTCGTGCAGGTCGGTGGCGACGACGGTGGCGCCCGCCTCGCTCATGCGCCGGACATGGTTCAGGCCGAGGCCGCGCGCGGCGCCGGTCACGAGAACGACCCGGCCCGACAGATCTCCGATTGTGTGGTGCGTCATGGTCGCAACCTAGCAGCATGTGTCGACGGATTCCGCGGTTTCGGGGTAGCTTTCGCCCGGAAATAGGGTTAGTGTCGACACTAGGAGGTAGCAATGGAGCTGAGCCAGCTCATCGAGGACCTGCGTGAGCGCCCCTCGGTGCAGATCGAAGACAACGGAGATGTGGTGCTGAAGGGGTCGCGCTGCGGCGGGTGCGACGCCCTCGCGTTCCCCTACCGGGACGCATGCCACAAGTGCGGCGAGCGCACGCCGGAGGACACGGCGCTCGGTGGTGCGGGGGAGCTGTACTCGTGGACGCGCGTGCATGTGTCCTCGACGCTTCCCACGCCGTATGCCCTCGGGTACGTCGATCTCGCGGGCCCTGGCACGGGGGTGCGCGTATTCACTCAGCTCGTCCCTGCCACGGGCGACTGGCAGGTGGGCCAGAAGGTGAAGGCCGTCATCGCCGACGATGTGGCCGGGGGATGGGCGTTCGCCCAGGACACCGGGGAACAGGAGCACGCATGACCGAGACACTCAGCCCGCAGCTGCAGGCGCCCGTCTACATCGTGGGTGCCGCCATGATCCCCATGGGCAAGCACAAGACCTCCAGCTACGCGGGCCTCGGGATCGGTCCCGTGCTCGACGCGCTGAAGGGCGCCGGAGTGCGGCGCGAGGAGGTGCAGGCCGCCTTCGTGGCCTCCACCTATGGCGGCATGCTGACGGGGCAGCGCATCCTCAAGGAGGTGGGGATCGGTGGCATCCCGGTCTCCAACATCGACAACGCGTGCTCGGGCGGCGCGACGGCCGTGCACCAAGCCGCGCGGGCCGTGGCCTCGGGGGAGTACGACATCGTCCTGGCCGTCGGCGTCGAGAAGCTCAGCCAGTTCGGCGGCGGCACGCTGCCCCTGGTGGAGGAGGACCCCGAGGTGCGTCAGGGCATGGTGATGCCCGCGCTCTATGCCATGCGCGCCCAGCGCTATCTGCACGAGCGCGGAGGCGACGGCACCACCGACCTGGCGACCGTGAGCGTCAAGGCGCGCCGCCACGGCGCGCTCAACCCGTTCGCGCAGTTCCGCACGGAGGTGACCGTCGAGGAGGTCCTCGACGCACGCCCGGTCGCGGACCCGCTCACCCTGTTCATGTGCTGCCCGACGGGCGACGGCGCCGCCGCGGTCGTCGTGGTGTCGGAGCGCGTGCGCAAGCGCCTGGCCGCGCCGGCGATCGAGATCGTGGCGTCCGTGCTCCACTCGGGCGAGCTGGAGCTTGGGGCGCGCGACATGCTCCACCCCGAGATCACGTTCTCGTCGGCGCGGGACGCCTACGAGCAGGCCGGCCTCGGGCCGGACGACATCGACGCCGTCGAGCTGCACGATTCGTTCAGCATCGCGGAGCTGGTCTACTACGAGGCCCTGCAGCTGTGCGCGGTCGGCGATGCGGGCAAGCTGCTGCACTCCGGCGAGACGACCTTCGGCGGGAGCACCGTCGTCAATCCGAGTGGGGGCCTGCTCGCGAAGGGCCACCCGGTCGGCGCGAGCGGCACCGCCCAAGTGGTGGAGATGTACTGGCAGCTCACCGGCCAGGCCGGGGACCGGCAGGTGGAGGGGGCGCGCACGGCGCTCACGCACGTGACCGGCGGCGGCATCGCGGGCCTCGACCACGGAGCCTGCACGATCCACATCTTCCAGACGACCTGAGACGAGGCCGACGTGACATTCTCCTCATCGGACGCGCCTGCCGCGGGTCCGCTCGCCGGGGTGCGGGTGCTGGACTTTACGACCTTCCTCTCGGGTCCGTTCGCGACGCAGATCCTCGCAGACCTCGGGGCGGAGGTGATCAAGCTCGAGGCGCCGGAGGGCGACTCGAGCCGCACCATCCCGCCCTATTTCGTCGGAGACGACAGTGCCTACTACCTCTCGCACAACCGGACGAAGCGCAGCATCGTGGTCGATCTGAAGCAGGCGGAGGGCGTGCGCGTGGCGCGCGACCTGATCACCACGGCCGATGTCGTGATCGAGAACTTCCGTCCAGGGGTCGCGACCCGGCTCGGCCTCGATCCCGCCGAGCTGCGCGCTGAGCGCCCGGCGCTCATCTGGGTCTCGATTAGCGGCTTCGGCCAGCACGGCCCCTGGAAGGACAGGCCCGCGTACGACATGGTCGTGCAAGCGCTCTCGGGGGTCATGAGCCTCACGGGGGTGCCCGGCGGTGATGCCATGCGGCTCGGCATCCCGGCCGGCGACCTCGTGGCGGGGATGTACGGCGTCGTGGCCGCCCTCGCCGCGCTCGTCGAGCGGGCGCGCGCCGGTCACGGGCGCTGGGCCGACATCTCGATGCTCGACGGGCAGCTGTCTATGTTGTCGTACCAGGCGGTCTACGCCACGGTCGCCGGGATCACGCCGCGCCCACAGGCGAGCCGCCACGACTCCATCCCGACCTACCGCACGTTCTGGGCGGGCGACGGGCGCGAGCTCGCGGTCACGGCGAACACCCAGCGCATGTGGGCGGGACTGGTCCGCACGCTGGGGCTGCCCGAGCTGGTCGACGACCCGCGGTTCGTCACGGGGGCCGACCGGCTCGCCAACCAGGACGAGCTGTCGCAGCTGCTGGAACAGGCGTTCCTGGCCCGGCCCGCGGCGGAGTGGGTCGACGCTCTCGTCGAGGCGGGTGTGCCCGCGGCGCTGATCAAGACGGTGCCCGAGGCCCTCGACGACGCGCGGGCCGCCGGGCGGGGCATGATCCTGCCCCTGAGCGACGACGCCGGGCATAGCATCGAAACCGTGGGCAGCCCGGTGAAGTGGGTCGGCTCCGGCGCCGGCTCCGGGGCGGCGTGGTATCCGCCGCGGCTCGGCGAGGACACCGGCGCGGTTCTGACGGAGCTCGGCTACTCCACCGACCGCATCGCCCAGCTCGAGCGCGACGGCGTCGTCACGCCCGGCGCCGGGGTGGCCGCGCGATGACTACGGGCACCACGACCACGGCCGACCTCGTTGTCGTCGGTGCGGGCTCGGCGGGCGCGGCGACCGCGATCGCGGCGCGCGACGCGGGCGCGGAGGTGGTCCTTCTCGAGAAGAGCGCGGCCGCGGGCGGTAACAGCCGCTATTCTGCGGGCAACCTCATCGAGTTCACGGGTCCCGGCGGGCTCGACCATCTGCGGGCGCTGTGCTTCGGGCGCACGCCGGACTCCGTGCTGGCCGCGTACCTCGCCGGCCTCGGCGACATCCGCGGCTGGCTGGAGGGGCTCGGCGCCCGCACGATCACGACCGGCCCGACGGACCAGCCGGGACCCCATGCGAACTGCTGGCCGCATCTGCCGGGCGCCGAGGACGTGCAGTACTACGCGATCGAGCCGCCAGGCTCGCAGGTCGAGGAGCTCGGCCTGCAGGGCGCCGGACCCGCGCTGTGGGGGGTGCTGGAGGCTGCGCTCGACGAGCGCGGGGTCGTGCCCCAGCGGGGCGCGCGTGTCGTGTCGCTCCTCCGCGACGGCGCTCGGGTCACCGGGGTGACCTATCGGCGTGAGGGGCGGGAGTATGCGGTCCACGCCCGCGCCGGCGTCGTGTTGGCGACCGGTGGCTTCCAGGGCGATCCTCATCTCTGCGAGACCTACCTGCCGCTCGGAGCGGCAGCGGTGGCGAGCCATCCCGACAGCACCGGGGACGGCATGCTGCTGGCCATGGAGGCGGGCGCGGATCTGTGGCACATGAGCAACGGGTTCGGCTTCTGGTCGCACGTCGAGCCGCAGTTCCGCGCCGCGTTCCCGATCGCCGCTCGGCACCCGGCCCACCTGCTCGTCGACCAGGGTGGATACCGCTTCGCCGCCGAGACCGGCCGGGAGACTCACGATCGCCTGCGCATCTTCGGCGACTTCCGGCCCGACCGGCCGAACGTGCCGGCGCTGCCCGCCTTCCTGATCTTCGACGCGAGGCTCCTGGCGGCCGGACCGCTCTCGCTGCCGTCCACGGCCGGTGCGAGCGGGTACCTGTGGTCGGCCGACAACGCGGCAGAGCTCGCCTCGGGATGGATCACCGCCGCCGAGACGGTCGAGGAGCTGGCCGCCAAGCTCGGCATCCCCGCGGCGCGGCTGGCCGCGACTGTCGCCGAGTACGGCAAGTATGCCGAGGCGGGCCTCGATCCCGACTTCGGCCGGCCGGCGGCGACCATGCGGCCGCTGGGGTACGACGGGCCGTATTATGCGATCAGCGTCGTGCCGGGCGTGCTGACAGCGGCGGGCGGGCCTCGGCGCGATGCCCACGGGCGGACGCTGGACCGCTCGGGCCGGCCGATCCCCGGCCTGTACTCCGTCGGCGACAACGGCTCGATCTGGGGGCACATCATCCAGCACGGGCTCTCCCTCACCGACGGGCTCGTGTTCGGCCGGATCTGCGCCGAGCATGCGCTCGCCGCCTTTCCGCACGCCCCGACCGACATTGAAGCAGTCAGCGACGAAGCAACCCACGACGAAGCAACCCACGACGAAGCAAGGGCGCTCTCATGACCGACACCGAAACCGAACTCACCGACCGCGCGCGGTCCGCCGCCGACTACTTCCGCAAGGAGCGCGGCTTCATCGCCGAGCCCTTCGAGATCATGGCCCGCGCCGATCCCGACTTCCTCGTCTCGTACACCGACTTCTCCATGGCGCCGTGGCGCACCGGCCCGCTGGAGCCGAAGGTCAAGGAGCTCGTGTACGTCGCGATCGATGCCGCTGTGAACCACATGCACGAGGTCGGCACCCTGAACCATGCCCGTTCGGCGCTGGCCCAGGGAGCGACGCGCGAGGAGCTGGTCTCGGTGTTCGAGATCGTCTCGCTGCTCGGCCTGCAGACGCTCGAGCTGGGGGTCACCGCGCTCGAGCGCGCCCTGGGCGAGGAACCGGGCGACGACGACTGGATGGAGAGACTGGCGAGGTTCGACCCGGCCGGCGCGCAGTCCGCGCGGGCGTGGTACGAGTCGGTCGTCGCGAGCAGCCCGCTCGAGCCGAAGATCATCGAGCTCATCGGGGTGGCGGTGAACGCATCCACGTGTCATCTCAACGAGGCTGCGACGGCGCGGCACATCCGGGCGGCGCTCGCCGCGGGTGCTACCCGCGCCGAGATCGCCGAGGTGTTCCAGCTCGTGTCCGTGCTGGGGATCCACTCGGCGACCCTGGCATTCCCGCTGCTCGAAGAGCTGGCGCAGTAGCCGACGGCGAGGAGGAACCCGTGCACGTCGCCGTCCTCGATGACTACGCGCGCGCCGCCGAGCGGCTCGCGGATTGGTCCGCGCTCGGCGCGGACGTCACGTTCCACACCGAGCACATCGCCGACACCGACGCGCTCGTCGCGGCCCTGGCAGGCGTCGACGTCGTCGTCGCCATGCGCGAGCGCACGTCGTTCGACGCCGATCGGTTCGACAGGCTGCCCGCGCTGAAGCTGCTCGTCACGACCGGGATGGCGAACGCCTCGATCGATCTCGAGGCGGCTCGGCGGCACGGGGTGACGGTGTCCGGCACAGGTGGCCCGCAGACTGCCACCTCGGAGCTGACGTGGGCGCTGATCCTCTCGCTCGTGCGTCACGTGCCGGAAGAGGACGCGCGCGTGCGCGCCGGAGGCTGGCAGGAGACGCTCGGCACGGGCCTGGCGGGGCGCACGCTGGGCATCGTGGGGCTCGGTCGGCTCGGCGCGCAGGTCGCGGCCATCGGCCGGGCCTTCGGGATGGACGTGATCGCATGGAGCCGGAACCTCGATCCGCGCGTCGCGGCCGACCGCGGTGCGCGCGCCGTGAGCAAGCAGGAGCTGTTCGCGACCGCGGACGTCGTGAGCGTGCACTACAAGCTGAGCCCCCGTAGCGTCGGGCTCGTCGGCCGGGACGAACTCGCCCGGATGCGGCCAACCGCCTTCCTGGTCAACACGTCGCGTGGTCCGATCGTCGACACGGACGCGCTGCTGGAGACCCTGCACACGGGCCGCATCGCGGGGGCCGGCCTCGACGTCTACGACGTGGAGCCGCTGCCCGCGGGCCACCCGCTGCGGACGGCGCCGCGCACCGTGCTGACGCCGCACCTCGGGTACTCGACCGAGGACACCTACCGGGAGTTCTACGGTCAGGCCGTCGAGGACATCGTGGCCTGGCGCAGGGGCGCACCGGTGAGGCTGCTGACCTGACCTGAGCTGACCGGTGCCGGTCAGGCGGGCGTCGCGCGGGTCGGCTGCGGCGCGAGCACGATGTCGAAGCGCACATCGCTCCAGGTGCCCTCGATCACCCGGCCGTCGGGCGTCGGCGCGGTTCCGTCGTGGCGGATGAAGTCCTTGATCAATGACTCCTTCACGCCGAAGACGCTGTCGGTGGCGAGTCGCTCGTCGCCGCGCACGAAGATGTGCGTGACGAGCGTGCGGTATCCCTCGGCTGCGACCATGAAGTGCAGGTGCGAGGCGCGGTAGGGGGTGCGCCCGACGGTGTCGAGGAGCTTGCCCACCGGGCCGTCGTTGGGGATCGGGTACGGCGTCGGGGTGAGGGCCCAGAACCGGTACTCGCCGTTCTCGTCGCTGAACAGGTGCGCGCGGCCGTAGACCTGACCGTCGCCGTGCTGCACGTCGTACAGCCCCTCATCGTCGGCCTCCCACACCTCGATGCGCGCATGGGGGATCGGGTTGCCCTCGGTGTCGCGCACCGAGCCCTCGACCCAGCACGGCTCGCCGGGAGCGCCGCCGCCGATGTCGCCGCCGAGCTCCACGTGGGGCGCATCGTTCACGAAGAACGGGCCGAACACCGTCGCTTCGGTCGCGTCCTTGTACGCCTCATTGTTGACGGCGATGGTCTGCATCGAGATGCCGAGGACGTCCGAGAGCAGCACGAACTCCTGGCGCCAGTCCGTCGTGATGTGGCCGACATCCGTGAGGAAGCGGATCGCCGCGTTCCACTCCTCCTCCGTGAGGCGCACCTCGCGCACGAAGGCGTGGGCGTGCTTCACGAGCGTCTGGAGGACGTAGCGCAAGCGCGCGTCGGGGGCCTGGTCGAACGAGGCGACCACCCTGTCGACGAGGTCCTGCTCGCGTTCCGCTTGCTCGGCGGAGACGGCGGTATCGGCGGCGACGGCGTTGTCGGTCATGGTGCTTCCCTTCACGGTGCCGCGCCGGCCCACGCCGCGCGCAGCAGGTTCTCGACGCCTTCGACGTTCGCGGAGCGCGGGTTCGAGGGCGGAATGGCCGCCACGCTGAGCGCCGCTGCCTCCGAGATGTCCTCTTCGCGCAGCCCGAGCTCAGCGAGCGACGCCGGCGCGCCGATCTCTCCCCGGAATTCGAACAGCGCCTCGACGGCGGGGCGGCCGTCGAACGCGGCCGACACGCGTGCGGCGGCGTCGGGCGCATCCTCGGCGTTGAACGCGAGCACGTAGCCGAGGACGACCGAGTGGGTCTCGGCGTGGGGCATGTTGAAGCGCCCGCCCAGCACATGGCAGATCTTGTGGTGCATGCCGGAGCCCGCCGAGGCGAACGCGACGGCGGCGAGGTAGGCGCCGTAGAGGGTCTGCTCGCGCGCGTCGAGGTCGTCGGGATCGGCGTGTAGGGCGCGCAACCCCGGCACGAGCGCCCGCAGTCCCTCGGTGCCCAGCGCGCGGTTGATGGGATCGGCGCGCGGCGCCCAGAAGCCGTCGACCGCGTGGGCGATCGCATTGAGCCCGCTCGAGACCGCCAGTCGGCCGGGGAGACCGGCCGACAGCGAGGCGTCATAGACGACGACCTTCGGCAGCACGCGATCGTCGACCCCCGTGGTCTTGTGCTCGGCTTCCGTGATGCCCCACACATTGGTGGCCTCGGAGCCGGCGAAGGTGGTCGGCACCGCGACGACGGGCAGGCCCGTGTCGCGCGCGACGATCTTCGCGAGACCGGTGGCTGATCCACCGCCGATCGCGACGACGGCGTCCGCCTTCGTCTCCTTCGCCAGCTCGACCGCCGCGCGGGCGTTCTCGGAGGGCACGTGCTGGACGATGTCGTGGATGCGCGCGACGACGGTCATGCGCGCGGCGATCGCGTCCGCCAGCTCGATCGCGAAGGCGTCGGCGATGAGCAGGACGCGCGCGGCGCCGAGCCCTTCGACGGCGATGGCGGTGTTGTCGACGGCCGCGCGGGTGCCGAAGAGCACCCGCTGGCCGAGCGTGCTGTGATCGAAGACGATGCCCATCAGATCGCGGCGCTCCGTTCGGCGCGGCGGATCGGAGCGCAGGACAGGATGCCTGCGCCGACGGGGATGTCAGGGTCGATGGCGGACATCGGCGGTCTCCTCATCTCGACGTGGCTCGCCTCTGGGCCACTGCCGCGAGTATCCGGGCGGGCGCGTCCGAGCGACAACCGCGATGTCCATCCAATGATCACGTGCACGATCGTCGAGAGCGGTCGTGGCCCGGTCAGGTGTTCATTGGATGGATGCCGGCGCGCCGTGCGGCACATCAGCGGGCCACGATGCCTGTGCGGCCGATCAGCGCCGCGACGTGACCGACGACGGAGACGGGGCGACACATGATCCGATCACGAGGCGACGCGCCGGAGATCGCCATCCTCGGAGGGGGGATCGGCGGTCTCGCCGCCGCGGCCTTCCTGCATCGCGCGGGAGTTCCCGCCACTGTCTACGAACAGGCGCCGGCGCTCAGCGAGGTCGGTGCCGGGCTCGTGGTCGCGCCCAACGCGGCGCGCCTGCTGCGGCGCCTCGGTGTGCTCGACGGGCTCGTGAGGGACGCCGTGCGTCTCGAGGTCGGCTGGGAGTTCCGCCGCTGGAGCGACGGCACCGTGCTGTCGGCCGAGGATCTCTCGGACCGCTGCGAGCAGCTCTTCGGCGAGCACACCTACACGGCGCACCGTGCCCACCTGCTCGACGCGATCCGCTCGGCCGTGCCGGCGGAGGCGATCCAGCTGGGCAGTCGCTGCGTCGAGCTGGCGCTGGACGGCTCCCGGCCGCGCCTGCGCTTCGAGGACGGCCGCGTCGTTGAGGCCGACATCGTGATCGGCGCCGACGGCATCCACTCGGTCGTGCGCGGAGCGATCACCGAGCCGCGTCCCGCGGCCTTCGCCGGCATCATCGCGTTCCGGGCGCTCGTGCCCGCCGATCGCGCTCCCGAGTTCTCGCAGCGGCCCGCGCAGACGCTGTGGATCGGCCCGGGCCATCACCTCGTGCACTATCCGGTGTCGGCCGGCCGCTTCGTGAACCTCGTCGCGTTCGCGCCGGCAGCCGAGCAGTCGACCGAGTCGTGGAGCGCGACCGCGACCGTCGAGGAGTTCCTGGCCGAGTTCGAGGGCTGGGATCCTCGGCTCGTCGACCTCATCCGCGCCGCCGGCACTCCGGGGCGCTGGGGGCTGTTCGATCGCGCCCCGCTGGAACGCTGGAGCGCGTTCACGCCGTCCGGCGCCGTGACGCTTCTGGGGGATGCCGCGCACCCGATGTTCCCGTTCTTCGCGCAGGGGGCCGCGCAGTCGATTGAGGACGCGGCCGTGCTGGCGCAGTCGATCGCCGACAGCCCGCATGACCTCGCGGCGGCGCTGCGCCGCTACGAGGAACTGCGCATCCCCCGCACGGCTCGCCTGCAGGAGATCAGCCACGGCCGCGCGCACATCAACCATCTGCCCGACGGGCCGGAGCAGGAGGAGCGCGACCGCGCGTTCATGGAGGCCGACCCGCTGCTCGCCAACGGGTGGATCTACGAGTACGACCCCGAGACGGCGGAGGTCGCGACGTCGCCGTAGATCGGCACTCGCGCCCGTCCGTGGAGGCCGACGGCGGATTGTCGCGGGTCGCTCTCCCCTCGACCCGTGACGTCGGCGTAGGTCATGGGGCCGCCGCGGACTACTTTCGCGAGAGCGAGCGGCTCGCTCGCGACCGCGATCACGTTCCGGGATGTGCGACCTCGGGCACCGCGACCCACGTGCGTGAGGCGGCGCTCTCGAGCACCGCGTCGATCACCGTCGCGGCCGACCATGCGTCCAGCGCCGACGGAGCGAGCTGACGGTCTTCCGTCACGGAGGCGAGGAACAGCGCCGCCTCGATCGTCTTCAGATCGTCGAAGCCCATGCTCGTGCCCGCGCCCGGCTGGAACCGGGAGAACTCGCCGAAGTCGGGACCCGCCATGATCGTGCGGTAACCGTCTGGCGAGTCCGCGAGCTGCAGCTCGTTGAGGCGCTGGAAGCTCCAGCGCAGCGACCCGCGGGTGCCGTACACCTCGAGCCCGTACTCGGCGCGGGGGCCGATCGCGATGCGGCTCGTTTCGAGCACGGCGACGGCGCCGTTCTCGAGGCGGGCGAGGATCGCGGCGTAGTCCTCGTTCTCGACGAGCCCGCGCGGACCGCCTTCCGCGCCCCGCGAGAAGTGGCTGGCCGCGCCCGCGGTCGGCAGGGGGCGCTCGCGGATGAACGTCTCGGTGAGCGCGGAGACCTCGCGGATCGGGCCGACCACGTGCTGTACGAGGTCGGCGCCGTGTGAGAGCAGATCGCCGAGCACACCGGATCCCGCTCGGTCGCGCAGGAAGCGCCAGGTGAGCGCGCCCGCCGGATCGGACGAGTAGTCCGCGAGCAACGACGTGCGGACGTTCGTGATCTCGCCGAGAGCGCCCGTACGCACCAGGTGCCGGGCCCGGGCGATCGCCGGGGCGTGACGGTAGTTGAAGCCCACCGCGCTCACCAGTCCGCGCGCGGCCGCCGCGCGCGCGATGTCGCCGGACTCGGCGGCGCTGCGTCCCATGGGCTTCTCGATCCAGAACGGCTTGCCGGCTTCGATCGCCGCAAGCGCGATCTCGTGATGCAGGAAGTTGGGTGAGCAGATCGACACGACGTCGACGTCGTCGCGCTCGACGACCTCCCGGTAGTCGGCCACGCCCTCGCGGTAACCCAGCACGTCGGTCGCGTGCGCGCGGCTGCCCTCATCGGGATCGGCCGCGACGACCAGCTCGGCGTGGGCCGGCAGCTCGGGGAAGTGATGCCGCGCGGCGAGATAGGCGCGCGAGTGCAGTCGGCCCATCCAGCCGACCGACACGAGTCCCACGCGGATCCGCTCAGCGGCCATGTCAGATCTCCTCGAGGGTCGGGCCAGCGATCGTCTCGCCGTTCGTCTGGGGCGGATCGTGCGACGCGCCGTCCATACGACCGAATGTACTATCAAACGTCGCGGACAGGGTGGGGTCGGAGCCGCTCCCGTCTGTCCGCCGACGGAGGACTACTTCGCGACGAGAGTCGTCTCGAAGCTGTACATGTCGGGGCGGTAGCAGTGACGGCCGAACTCGACGGCGTGGCCCGAGCCGTCGTAAGCGACCCGCTCCATCGTGAGCAGGGGGCTGCCGCGGTCGACGTCCAGCAGCTGCGCCTCATCTCCGTGCTCGCGGCGCGCGCCGATGCGCTGCTTCGCCACCCGGATGGCGACGCCTCGTCCGCGCAGGATCTGATACAGGCCGCGCTCCTCGAGCTGCTCCCTCGTGATGTCGCTGAAGTCCGCCGGCAGATAGTTCTCGAGCAGTGCGACCGGCACGCCGTCCGTGCTGCGCTGGCGGCGCACGTAGAGCACGTCCGAGCCTGACGCGAGACCGAGGCGATCGGCGACCTCGTCGGGCGCCGGCATGATCTCGCGCTCGATGACACGGGTGGTCGGCTCGTGGTGCGCGTTCTGCAGATCCTCGTACAGGCTCGTCAGCTCCACCTGTCGGGTGACCTGGCCCTGCACCACCTGCGTCCCGATGCCCCGGCGGCGCACCAGCAGCCCTTTGTCGACCAGCTCCTGGATGGCGCGCCGCACGGTGGGGCGCGACAGGCCGAGGCGATGGCCGATCGCGATCTCGTTCTCGAGACGCGCGCCTGCGGGGATGTCGCCGGAACGGATTGCTGCCTCGAGCCGGCTGGAGACCTGATAGTAGAGGGGGACGGGGCCCGTGCGGTCCAGGTCGGCGAACAGTTCGTCTGGCCACACTGGTTGTTCGGCGGGCATCGCGGAGCTCCTTCTGGCCGACCATCGGTCAATGTCCCGACATGTTACCGATCTCGCGCTGGCAGCGATGTTCGGCGCACCTAATGATCCGTTGTGATATTGTCAGTACAACCTAGGTGGTAATGCGACCGACGAGCGACAATGGAGTAGGGACAGTGACCTTCACGACCGATGTACTGGCACTCGGCCGCCTCGGCGTAGACATCTACCCCATGCAGGACGGCGTCGGTCTCGAACGGGTAGAGACCTTCGGCAAGTACCTCGGCGGAACGGCCGCGAACGTGACGGTCGCGGCCGCGCGCTACGGTCACCGGTCCGCGTTGGTCTCGCGCGTGGGGGACGATCCGTTCGGGCGCTACCTGCGAGCTGAGCTCACGCGCCTCGGCGTCGACGACAGGTTCGTCGCCACCGACCCGGCGTTGAAGACCCCCGTGACCTTCTGCGAGATCTTCCCGCCCGACGACTTCCCGCTCTACTTCTATCGGGAGCCGAAGGCTCCGGATCTGAACATCGATACGACCCAGATCGATGCGGAAGCGGTACGCGGCGCGGGCATCCTGTGGGTCACCACGACCGGCCTGAGCGAAGAGCCGAGCCGCGAGGCTCACCACGCCGCGCTCGCCGCCCGCGGCCGGGTCCGGCACACGATCATCGACCTCGACTACCGGCCCGTGTTCTGGGAGGACCCGAACGTCGCGACGGCGCAGCTCGCACCCGTGCTCGAGCAGGTCACGATCGCTGTCGGCAACCGCGAGGAGTGCTTTGTGGCGGTGGGCGAGAGCGAGCCCGAGCGCGCGGCCGACGCGTTGCTGGATCGTGGCGTCGAGATCGCCGTGGTGAAGCAGGGGCCGAAAGGCGTGCTCGCCAAGACGCGCGATGAGCTCGTCGAGGTGCCGGTGCACGAGGTCGACGTCGTCAACGGGCTCGGCGCGGGCGATGCGTTCGGCGGGGCGCTGTGCCACGGCGTGCTCGAGGGCTGGAGCCTGGAGCGCACGCTGCGCTTCGCCAATGTCGCCGGCGCGATCGTCGCGTCGCGCCGCGAATGCTCGACCGCGATGCCGACGGCCGCAGAGGTCGAGACGATCATGCAGGGGGCGTGACATGAGCGAGATCGGCCCTGAGGGCTTCCAGCGTCTGCGCGACATCCGCGCGCACGAACCGAACCGCATCGGCGAGATGCACGCCGCGCGCCGCCGACGCGACGTGCTGCAGGGCGACGGGCGCCTGTTCATCGTCGCCGCGGACCACCCGGCCCGCGGCGCGCTCGCGGTCGGCTCCGATCCGACCGCCATGGCCGACCGCTACGTGCTGCTCGAGCGGCTCGCTGTGGCGCTGCGTCATCCGGGCGTGGACGGCGTGCTCGGCACGCCGGACATCATCGACGACCTTGCCGCGCTCGGACTGCTCGACGACAAGATCGTGGTCGGGTCTATGAACCGCGGCGGCCTGCGGGGCGCAAGCTTCGAGATGGACGACCGCTACACGGCATATGACGTGCCGACGATGGTCGCCCAGGGAATCGACTTCGCCAAGACCCTGGTCCGCGTGAACCTGGAGGATGCCGGCACGGCCGCGACGCTGCAGGCCACCGCGGATGCGGTCACGCACGCGGCGGCCGCGGGACTGCCGATCATGCTCGAGCCGTTCATGAGCCGCTGGAAGGATGGCCGCCTCGTGAACGACCTCTCGACCGACGCCGTCGTGCTCTCGATCGCCATCGCCGCAGGCCTGGGGGCCGATAGCTCATACACCTGGATGAAGCTGCCCGTCGTGGACGATATGGAGCGCGTCATGGCAGCGACCACCATGCCCACCCTGCTGCTCGGCGGCGACGCCGGCGCCGACCCCGACGAGACCTTCGCGGCCTGGGAGGGCGCTCTCGCGCTCCCGGGCGTGCGGGGTCTCACCGTGGGGCGCACGCTGCTCTACCCGCCCGACGGCGACGTCGCCGGCGCTATCGATACCGCCGCCCGCCTCGTGCACGGCGACATCCCCGCGATCGTCTGAAGACCGAGTTCCCATCCAAGGAGATCCCCATGAGCACCATCGAGACCACCGCCGCGGCTGCCGACACCGGCGGCGATCTTCCCGTGATCGGCCATTGGATCGACGGGGCGGTGCGTCCGTCGTCGAGTGGGCGCACGGCGCCGGTGTTCAATCCGGCCACGGGCGCGGTGTCGGCGCGGGTGGCGCTGGCGGATCAGGCGGAGGTCGATGAGGCGCTCGCGTCGGCGCAGGGCGGTTTCGAGGCGTGGTCGCGGTTCTCGATCGCGAAGCGTCAGACGGTGCTGTTCGCGTTCCGTGAGCTGTTGAACGCGCGTAAGAAGGAGCTGGCGGAGATCATCACGGCCGAGCACGGCAAGGTGCTCACCGATGCGATGGGGGAGATCCTGCGCGGGCAGGAGGTCGTGGAGCTGGCGACGGGCTTCCCGCATCTGATCAAGGGCGCCTACAGCGAGAACGCCTCCACCGGCATCGACGTGTACTCCCTGAAGCAGCCCTTGGGCGTGGTGGGCATCATCAGCCCGTTCAACTTCCCCGCGATGGTGCCGATGTGGTTCTTCCCCGTGGCGATCGCGGCCGGCAACGCGGTGGTGGTGAAGCCGAGCGAGAAGGACCCTTCGGCGTCGCTGTGGCTGGCGCGGCTGTGGAAGGAAGCGGGGCTTCCGGATGGCGTGTTCACGGTGCTGCAGGGTGACAAGCTCGCGGTGGACGGGCTGCTGACGAGCCCGGTCGTGCAGTCGATCTCGTTCGTCGGATCGACGCCGATCGCGCAGTACATCTACGAGACGGCGTCCAAGCACGGCAAGCGGGTGCAGGCCCTGGGCGGGGCGAAGAACCACATGCTGGTGCTCCCCGATGCCGACCTCGACCTGGTCGCGGACCAGGCGGTCAACGCCGGATACGGCGCAGCGGGGGAGCGGTGCATGGCGATCTCGGTCGTGCTGGCGGTCGAGCCGGTCGCGGACGAGCTGATCGCGAAGATCTCCGAGCGGATTGCCAATCTGAAGGTCGGCAATGGCGCCGGGAGCGAGGACGGCGAGCCCGACATGGGGCCGCTGATCACCCGCGAGCACCGTGAGAAGGTGGCGGGCTACGTCGACATCGCCGAGCAGGATGGCGCGACGATCGTCGTCGACGGTCGGGACTTCCGTGTGGATGGGCATGAGGACGGGTTCTTCTTCGGACCGACGCTGATCGACAACATGCCCACCACGTCGCGCGCGTACCGGGAGGAGATCTTCGGGCCGGTGCTGCAGGTGGTGCGGGTGGAGACCTTCCAGGAGGGTGTGGATCTGATCAACTCCGGACAGTTCGGCAACGGCACGGCGATCTTCACGAACGATGGGGGAGCTGCCCGCCGGTTCCAGCATGAGATCCAGGTCGGCATGATCGGCATTAACGTGCCCATCCCCGTCCCGGTGGCGTACCACTCCTTCGGGGGCTGGAAGGCGTCGCTGTTCGGTGACGCGAAGGCGTACGGCGTGCACGGGTTCGACTTCTTCACCCGGGAGAAGGCCATCACGAGCCGGTGGCTCGATCCGGCCCGGCACGGGGGCATCAACCTCGGATTCCCCCAGAACGACTGACGACGCGCACGACCGACGCATCGGGGTGCCCCAATGGGCGCCCCGACGTGGAACGTCCGAAGGAGAACACACATGACGGCTCAGCGCTGGTTCCATCGGCGCGGATCGCTGGCCCGAGACGGCTGGCAGACCGTGGTCGACGACACGATCGCGGGCTGGGAGCACACGGGCCTGCTCGTCGCCGAACTGGGCGGCGAGCACGAAAGCGAGCGCCTCTTGCCTGGCGGCACCGAGAAGCTCATCGTCCCGCTCGCCGGTTCGTTCGAGGTGCGGGTGCGCGAGCAAGGCGAAGAGACGTCGCACTCGCTCGCGGGCCGAGAGTCGGTGTTCCACGGCCCGACCGACGTGCTCTATGTCAGCACCGCCGCCGAGGTGGTGCTCTCTGGAGCGGGACGCGTCGCCGTCGCGACCTCGCCCACCGACCGGGTGCTTCCGACGCGGCGCATCGATGCATCCGAGACGCCCGTCGAGCTGCGCGGTGCCGGGGGGTCGAGCCGCCAGGTGCACAACTTCGGCACGCCCGAGGCGCTGGATGCCGCGCGATTCATCGTGTGCGAGGTCATCACGCCCGCCGAGAACTGGTCTTCCTACCCGCCGCACAAGCACGATGAGCACCACCCGGGTCACGAGTCGCGTCTCGAGGAGATCTACTACTTCGAGGCCGCGCCTTCGCGCGTCGGCGGCGAGAAGGGATCGCCGGACGCCGCCTTCGGCATGTTCAGCACCTACTCGTCGCCCGCTGGCGACATCGAGATCGACGCCCTCGTGCGCACGGGCGACGTCGCGCTCGTGCCCTACGGCTACCACGGGCCGGCCGTCGCGGCGCCCGGCTACGACCTCTACTACCTGAACGTGATGGCGGGGCCCGATCCCGAGCGGGTCTGGCTCATCAGCGACGACCCCGCGCACGCGTGGGTCCGCGAGACCTGGGAGGGCCAGCGGTTCGACGACCGGCTGCCCTACGGAAGCACGGAAGGCTGATCCGATGGCGGAGACCAAGCGGATGACCGTCAGCCAGGCGCTCGTCGAGTTCCTGGGGCACCAGTGGACGGTCGACGGCGACATCCGGGAGCGCACCATCCCGGGGATGTTCGGCATCTTCGGTCATGGCAACGTGGCCGGCATCGGCCAGGCGCTGAAGCAGTTCAACGTCGAGCAGCCCGAGCTGATGCCGTACTACCAGGCCCGCAACGAGCAGGCCATGGTGCACCAGGCGGTGGGCTACGCGCGCATGCACCGCCGCCGCGCGACGTTCGCATCGACCGCGTCGGTCGGCCCCGGCGCCACGAACATGCTCACGGGCGCGGCGCTCGCGACCACGAATCGCCTGCCCGCCCTGCTGCTGCCCTCCGACACGTTCGCCACGCGTGTCGCGGACCCCGTCCTGCAGCAGCTCGAGCAGCCGCACGACATCGGCCTCACCGTCAACGACGCGTTCCGGCCGCTGTCGAAGTTCTTCGACCGGGTGCAGCGGCCCGAGCAGCTGTACTCGATCGCGCTCGCGGCCATGCGCGTGCTCACGGATCCGGCCGAGACCGGCGCGGTGACGATCGCGCTTCCCGAGGACGTCCAGGCGGAGGCGATCGACGTGCCTCTGGAGTTCCTCCGGGATCGCGAGTGGCGCATCCGCCGGCCCCGCCCCGAGCGCGACGCGTTCGCCGCCGCGGTCGCCGCGATCCGCGCCGCGAGCAAGCCCTTCATCGTCGCCGGCGGCGGAGTGCTCTACTCCTCGGCCGAGGAGCAGCTGCGCGCACTCGTCGAGGCGACGGGCGTGCCGGTCGGCACCTCCCAGGCCGGCGGCGGCGTGCTCACGTGGGACCACCCGCAGAATCTCGGGGGCGTTGGCGCCACGGGTACCATGGCGGCGAACCGCCTGGCGGCGGAGGCCGACGTGGTGATCGGCATCGGCACGCGCTACAGCGACTTCACCACGGCCTCGCGCACGGCGTTCCAGAACCCCGCCGTGACGTTCGTGAACATCAACGTCGCCCCCTTCGACGCCTACAAACACGGCACCCAGGTGCCGGTCATCGCCGATGCGCGCGAGGCGCTCGTCGAGTTGGCGGATGCGCTCGCGGGGTGGCGCGTGGACGCGGAGTACGCCGAGCGCGTGGCACGCGAGAAGGCGCAGTGGGACGACACCGTCGACGAGGCTTTCGCGCCCTCGGGCCTGGCCCTTCCCGGGCAGCCCGAGATCATCGGCGCCGTGCAGCAGGCGAGTGCTCCGGAGGACGTGATCGTGCAGGCCGCCGGATCCCTGCCGGGAGATCTCCACAAGCTGTGGCGCGTGCGCGACCCGCTCGGCTACCACGTCGAGTACGCGTACTCCTGCATGGGCTATGAGATCGCGGGCGGTCTGGGCGTCAAGCGCGGCGCGCTGGCCGACGGGTCCGATCGCGACGTGATCGTCATGGTGGGCGACGGTTCGTACCTCATGCTCAACACCGAGCTCGTCACGGCCGTCGCGGAGGGCATCAAGCTGATCGTCGTCCTGATCCAGAACCACGGCTACGCGTCGATCGGGCATCTGTCGGAGACGGTCGGATCAGAGCGGTTCGGCACCAAGTACCGCGCCTACGACCCCTTCGCACGCAACTTCCAGGGCGAGGACGTGCTGCCGGTCGACCTCGCGATGAACGCGCGCAGCTACGGCCTCGACGTCATCGAGATCGAGCCGACCGAGAACGCGGTGGACGACCTCCGCGCGGCCCTCGCGCGTGCGAAGGCCTCGGACCGCTCCACCTTCATCCACATCAACAGCGACCCGCACATCTACGCGCCCGGCGGCGCCGGATGGTGGGACGTCCCGGTCGCGGAGGTCTCGACCCTCGCGTCCACGCAAGCCGCTCGTGCCGAGTACCTCGAGCAGCAGAAGGCGCAGCGACCGCTGCTCGGGGCGGCTCGCCGGGGTAGTCATGGAGGTCCCGTATGAACGCGACCGTTGCCGGTGCGCCGGTGAGTTTCGGCGTCTTCGAGCTCACTCCCGAAGGGTCAGAGATCGTCTCGCCCGACGAACTGCTCGAGTCGCTGGCCGCGGCCGGGTACCGGGGCGTCGACCTCGGCCCCGAGGGATACCTCGGGCGTGGACCCGAGCTGCGGGCGCGGCTTGATCGGTTCGGTCTCGACCTCGCCGGCGGCTGGGTGCAGTTGCCGCTCACAGACGACGACGCGTTCGAAGCTTCCCTGCCGACGCTGCGCTCGGTGCTCCGTAGGTTCTCCGAGGGAGCCGAAAGAGGGCCGGCGCGACTGCCGCTACCCACGCTTGCCGACGATGGCTCGGCAACCCGGAAGGCTCACCCGGGGCGCGGTGAAGAGGTCGACCCGCTCGCTGCTACCGCATGGCATCGGCTTCTCGCGAATCTCGAGACCGCGGCTCGCATCGTCCGGGAGGCGGGGTTCGAGCCGACGTTTCATCATCACGCGGGCACCTTCGTGGAGTCTCCCGCCGAGATCGATCATTTCCTCGCGCACTCTGACGTCGGGCTGACGCTCGATACAGGGCATCTCTTCATCGCCGGGGGCGATCCAGCCGAGGCGATCCGGCGCTGGGGCGACCGCATAAACCACCTGCACCTCAAGGACGTCGATGTTGGCCGACTTCGTGGGGTTCTGTCGGCGGGCGGCGGCATGCGCGAGGTGTGGTCAGGCGGGGCCTTCGTCGCGTTCGGACGCGGCGATGTCGATCTGGAAGGCGTCATGGAAGCGATGCAGCGCCGCGCATATGACGGGTGGGTCGTCGTCGAACAGGACGTTCTGAACGGCCCGAGCGCGCCCATCGCGGAGTTCCTGGCTTCGCGGTCCGTGGATCAGCGAATCAACCGCGGGGCCCTCAGCCGTTGGGTGTGACGCAGCCCCGGCCGCTTACCGACGATCACTCTCCAGATAGACGAGGTACCGCATGACCCAGACTCCTGTCCGCATTGGCCTGATCGGCGCGGGACGCATTGGCCAGGTGCACGCTGCGAACATCGCCGCGGATGCCGACACGTCTCTCGCATGGATCGCCGACCCGTTCGTCGCAGGCGCCGAGGAGATCTCGTCGCGGTATGGCGGCCGTGTCACCGATGACCCCGAGGAGCTTCTGTCATCGGGTGAGATCGATGCCGTGCTCATCGCGTCGCCGACCGCCACCCACGTCCACCTCATCGCCCGCTCCGTGGATCTCGGTCTTCCCGTGCTGTGCGAGAAGCCGATCGACTTGGAGATCTCGCGCGTGGACGCGCTACGCGAGAAGGTCGCCGCCAGGAACGTACCTGTCGCGCTGGGATTCAACCGACGCTTCGATCCGGCCTTCGCCGGTGTCCGCGCGCGCGTCGCGGCCGGTCAGATCGGTGCTCTCGAACAGCTCACCATCATCAGTCGAGATCCCGCTCCACCGCCGCCCTCCTACATCGCCGCGTCGGGAGGGATCTTCCGAGACATGACCATTCACGATCTCGACATGGCGCGGTTCTTCGTCCCGGAGATCGTCGAGGTGCATGCCACCGCCACGACCACCTTCGACGAAGGTGCGCGCGGGCACGACGATTTCGACACCGCCGTCACGACGCTTCGAGCCGAGTCGGGGGCGATTGTGACGATCCTCAACTCTCGCCACAGTGCAGTCGGCTATGACCAGCGGGTCGAGGCGTTCGGGGCGCGGGGGTACCTGTCGGTCGCGAACGCCCCCACCAGTCTCGTGAGCCTGTCCACGTCAGAGGCGGTGGAGGCCAAGCCTCCATACGAGAACTTCTTCCTCGAACGCTATGCCTTTGCCTATGCGGAAGAGCTACGCGAGTTCGTCAAGCTAGTCCGTGGGCAGCCCTCGCTGAGCCCCACATTCGAGGATGGGCGAGCTGCTCTCCTGCTCGCCGATGCCGCGCAACGGTCGGCCGTCGAACGCATCGTCGTGCCTGTGCGTCTGACGTGACTGGCCTCCGCCCTCGGTCGGTGAACACCTCATCTCGCCGGCCGCGTGAGGGCCGGCGAGACATCGGCGTATCGAGCGGGGTTTCTGGACACCCACGCCATCGATCAGGAAAGGACTGCCCATGCCATATGCAGACAACGACGGGACGAGCATCTACTACGAGGTGATCGGCGAGGATTCGGCGGAGCCGGTCATTCTCATCGAGGGCTTCACCGCTCAACTCATCGGCTGGCGGCCTACTCTCGTCGCCAAGTTCGTCGGTCAGGGACTGCGCGTCGTGCTCATGGACAACCGCGATGTGGGTCTCTCCGACAAGCTTGGCGGACCGCACGATGTCGAGCGCGCGTACACCATCGCCGACATGGCGCGCGATGTGGTCGCGGTCGCCGATGACCTGGGACTCGAGCGCTTCCACGTCGCAGGGCAGTCCATGGGGGGCATGATTGCGCAGGCCGTGCTCGCCGAGGTTCCCCATCGGGTGTGCTCTGCCACGCTGTTCTACACGACGCCGGCCAGCGGAAACGCTCGGTACATGCGCGACCCGGACGGCGCACAAGTCGGCATCGGTCGCCACCCTGACCGGGCATCTGCGATCGAGGCGTTTGTGGCCCGGGAGCGCGTCGCCGGATCGCCCGCGTATCCTTTTGACGAGGCGTGGGTTCGCGAACTCGCCACGAAGAGCTACGACAGGTGCTACGAGCCCTCGGGGTTCATCCGTCAGTGGAAGGCAATCGAGGATTTCTCCGCAGGGGTCGCAGATCGCCTGCGCCACCTTGAGACTCCCGTGACCATTTTCCATGGCCTGGACGATGCGCACATTCTGCCGGCTGCGGCGATCGACCTGCACCTGATTCTGCGAAACTCCGAGCTGCACCTGTTCCCGGGCATGGGGCACGAACTGGTTGAGCCTCTGTGGGACGAGTTTGCCGCGGGTCTCGCGCGTGCGGTGAGACGCGGTGCGGCGACGACGCCGCGCCGGAACCAAGGGTCGAGCGCCAAATGTGTTGACATTACGACGATAGATTGACATTTTCTACGGTTCACGGTTGGATCGGAGTCCCGGGGTACCTACTGATCCCCTCGTCAAGGAAGACAGGTGTTGCTGATGACACAGAACAGTTCACGGCGTTGGCGCGCGGCTGCCTCAGCGGTGGGGGCACTCGTAGTGGCAAGCCTTCTCGCCGCATGCACGGGCGGGGATGGAGCAGGTTCTCCCGCGACGCAGCAGAACCCGGACGTTCTCAACATCGCGATCGGTACGACTCCCGACACCCTTGACCCGGCGCTCAACGGCAATGGCGACCCACTGCAGATCGTCACATCGCTGGCCTACGAACCTCTCATCAACCTCCTGCCCGACGGCTCGTATGGCCCCGGGCTCGCCACAGACTGGGGCTATGTCGGAGAGGGAAACACCGTCTTCGAGATGCAGCTGCGTGAGGGGGTCAAGTTCAGCGACGGCTCCGATCTGACTGCAGAGGGGGTAAAAGCGAGCCTGGAGTACTTCGGGTCTGCAGGCGGCCCCTTCGCGTCGCGCGTCGAGAACATGGCGTCTATCGAGGCGACGGGACCGCTGAGCGTCCGCATCACGTTGAACGACCCGACCCCGACTATGGAGTACATGCTCTCCCAGCGCTCGATGACCGGGTCGATCGTCAGCCCGGAGGGCTTGCAGGACGTCGCTGCGCTGGGAACCTCCACGGCTGGAGCGGGCCAGTACGTTCTCGACAGGGCCGAGACCGTCACAGGGCAGGTGTACACGTTCGTGCCCAACGAGCACTACTTCGCCCCCGAGGTCGTCCAGTTTGACAAGGTCGTCGTCAAGGTCATCGCCGACCCCAACGCCCAGCTGCAGGCACTGCAGTCCGGTGAGGTCGACTACATGCTCGGCACACCGAACGTCGCCGAGGCCGCGGAGAGATCCGGTTTCAACGTCTCGGCATCGCCGAGCTCCGTGAACATGGCGATGGTGCTCGATCGCGAGGGCAAGGTCGTTCCCGCACTGGGCGACGAGCGTGTCCGCCAGGCGATGAACTACGCCGTCGATCGCGAGGCCGTCACGGAGGCACTGTACGGCGAGCACGGCCGGGCATCGGATGTCGCCTCGCTTCCCGGTTTCGATTCCTACGCCGAGTCCCTCGAAGGCGCGTACCCCTACGATCCGGAGAAGGCCAGCGAGCTCCTGGCGGAGGCCGGCTTCGCTGACGGCTTCTCTTTCGATCTGATCGCGTTCAACCTGCAGCTCGGCGTTACCGACGCGGCCCAAGCGCTCGCCAGCGAGTGGGCGAAGGTGGGCATCAGAGCGAATATCGTCACGCCCGTGGACTTCGCGGACTTCCGTACGAGGATGGAGGCCCCCGATGCGCAGGCCGTTCTGATGTTCTATGGCCTCAACCCGATGCAGATCAACGGTGAGGACTGGTTCCTCGGCTGGGGGAACCCGCACAGGGTCTTCGACCCGACGATCGACGAGCTGTTCGTCAAGGGCGCGGGCGAGCCTGACCCTGCCGTTCGCCAGGCGGACTACGTGGCGCTGCAGGAGAGGCTCTCTGAGCTGGCCTGGTTCACCCCCTTCGCGCACATGGACAAGATCGTCATCTCCCGTCCGGGCTTGGAGGGCGCCGAGGTCGCCGGTACCTACCTCGACCCGAACCCCGCCTTGTTCACCGTGTCCACGGAGTCGGCGGAAGAGTAGATCAGGGAAGTGGTCTGCCGGTCGCATCCCGGCCGGCAGACCACTCCTGCAACGGAGTTCTCACATGATTCGTCTCATCGCTTCGCGCTTGTTGTGGTCGATCCCACTGCTGTTCGTGGTATCGCTGCTCGTGTTCATCCTCCAGTCGCTCCTCCCCGGCGACGCGGCCCAGATCCTGGCCGGCCTAAACGCGACACCGGAGCAAGTCGAGCAGCTGCGTCGCACGTTGCGACTGGACCAGCCCGTGCTCGTGCAGTACTGGCACTGGCTTTCCGGAGCTATGACGGGAGATCTGGGCACTTCGTTTCGAAATAACGAGTCCGTCACCGAGGCACTGAACGGACGTCTGGCGGTGACGGTCTCGCTCGTGGGCTTGGCCACGGTTCTCGCACTGGTGCTCGGGGTCGGCTTCGGCCTGGTGTCGAGCCTGGGCGGACGCGTTGCCCGCGTCGCGTCGGATGTGCTGTCAATCCTCGGCGCCGCGGTACCGGGCTTCATCATCGCGATCGCGCTCGTCGGCGTGTTTAGCGTCGGCCTGGGGTGGTTCCCCGCGAACGGATACGTCCGACCGGAGCACGGCGTGGGGTTGTGGCTGCAGGCGCTGGTGCTGCCCGTGATTGCGCTCGCCTTCGCCAATCTGACGTCTGTTGCGAAACTGACCCGTGAAGGCATGAAGGACGTCATGCAACGCGATTTCGTGCGGAATCTCCGGGCCAACGGGATGTCCCGCAGCTCAATCGTGCTCAAGCATGCACTGCGCAACGCGTCGCTTCCGGTCGTCACGACGGTCGGGCTGAGCGTGGTCGCCTCGTTGACCTCAGCCGTCGTCCTCGAGCAGATCTTCGGCCTGCCCGGCCTCGGTTCGCTCGCGATCAGCGCGACCTTCGGGCATGACATCCCGGTGATGCAGGGAGTCGCCGTCTATTTCACCCTCATCGTCATCGGCATCAATCTCCTCCTCGACATCGTCTACGGCGTCCTCAACCCGAAGGTGAGGCACTGATGGTCAGTTCCACCGTTTCGCTGCGCGTCCCCACCACCGACGAGCGACCCGGCAGGGGTCTGCTGGGCAGGTTGCTGAGCAAGCCGTTGTCGGCGATCTCGGCGGGATTCCTCCTCCTCCTGGTGCTGGCAGTGATCGCAGCACCCATGATCGCCCCCTACGACCCGCTCGCCGGCGACCTCTCCGCGACGTTCCAGCTTCCGAGCGCCGCCCATCCCCTGGGTACCGACAACCTCGGGCGAGACATTCTCTCGCGCCTCATGTTCGCGGCCGGACCCGCCCTGCTGAACGCCGCCATCGCGGTCGCGACGGTGCTGATCGTCGCTGTTCCGACGGCAGTGTTCGCGGGCTATTTGCGCAACTGGCTCGATGCCGCTGTAGTCCGCACCGGCGAGATCGTCATGGCCATCCCGTCCATCGCCGTGCTCCTCATGGTCCTCGCCTTCTTCGGACAGAGCATGACCTGGGTCATGGTCGCGCTGGGGCTTCTCTCTTCCCCGGCGGTTATCCGAGTGGTGCGTTCGGCCGCCATCACCGTGAGCGAGGAACCCTACATCGATGCAGCGAAGGTGGCCGGGCTGCGTACGGTGAGCATCGTCCGACGCCACATCCTGCCGCGCGTGATCGGCACGATCGTCATCAACCTCGCTCTGATCGCGGCGGCGTCGCTGGCCGTGGCGGCTGGTCTCAACTTCCTGGGGCTCGGTATCACGCCGCCGGAGCCCTCCTTCGGCAGCATGATCGCGGAAGGGAACACCTACCTGCAGCGCCAACCGTGGATCATCGTTCCGCCCGCTGTAGTGCTCACGCTCACCGTGATCGCGTTCATCCTCCTGGGAGATGGCCTGCGTGACGCCCTCACCGAGAAATGGGACGGCTCTCGCGTCGCCAAGCCCCGCGTGCCAGCCGCGGTACCGGCGGCGGTACCCCCGATTGCAGCGCAGCACGCCACGGACGCGGAGATTGACGACCCGGTCGTCAGGGTGACCGATCTTACGATCGGATACCCCTCCGAAGCGTCCGAGACAGGGTACATCGAGGTCGTCTCCCAGGTGTCGTTCGCCGTCGGGCGGCAGGAGACGCTCGGCCTGGTCGGCGAGTCGGGGTGTGGAAAGACCACGACGAGTCTTGCGGTGCTCGGGCTGCTGTCGAAGGGCGGCGAGATTCTGAACGGTACGATCGAGATCGACGGCGTGTCGACCGCCAAGATGAGCAAGGCTCAGCGCGACGCGCTGCGTGGACGCACCGTTGCGATGATCTCGCAGGAACCGATGGTCGCGCTCGACCCCCTCTACACCGTCGGCAACCAGCTTTCGGAGGCCATCCGGAGACATACCGCCCTGCGAGGAGCGGCAGTACGACAGCGCATGATCGAGCTCCTCGAGCA
Organism: Microbacterium album; assembly: GCF_014643695.1. Taxonomy (GTDB): domain Bacteria; phylum Actinomycetota; class Actinomycetes; order Actinomycetales; family Microbacteriaceae; genus Microbacterium; species Microbacterium album. Next base: position 59,919 of record NZ_BMJY01000014.1, read on the forward strand.
GGTGCGGATCAACGACCCCGAGAAGGTCGCGAGGTCCTACCCGTTCGAGATCTCGGGCGGAATGGCCCAACGCGTCGCAATCGCCATCGCTCTCGCCGGCGACCCGCGCCTGCTCATCGCCGACGAGCCGACCACAGCGCTCGACGTCACCGTTCAGGCGGAGATCCTCGAACTGCTGCGAACGATTCAATCCGAGCGCCACATGGGTCTCCTCCTGGTCACCCACAACTTCGGGGTCGTCGCCGACCTGTGTGACCGTGTCGCCGTGATGAAGGACGGCCGCATCGTGGAGCTCACCGACGCGGAGACCCTGTTCGATGACCCTCAGCACGACTACACGAAACTCCTGCTGTCGAGCACGCTCGAAGAGTCGACGTTGCGGGAGCCTCTGGACAGCGAGGAGCCCAGCAATGCTTGACGACACGTTGCTCGACGTCCGGGATCTGGATGTCATCTATCCGGGCCGTGGTGCTCGCCGCGCACCGTTTCACGCGCTGAGGAAGGTCAGCATCCAGATCCGCAGTGGGGAGACAGTCGGCCTCGTCGGAGAATCCGGCTCGGGCAAGACGACCCTGGGGCGTTCGGTGCTCGGGCTCGCTCCGGTCAGCGCTGGCTCGATCTCGTTCGACCGGGAGGACATCTCCCATCCGACTGCGAATCGTCGTCGAGAGCTGGCGCGATCGATCCAGGTCGTTTTCCAGGACCCCTACGGGTCCCTGAACCCGGTTCTGCTTGTCGGCGACACTCTCGCTGAGCCCTTGATCGCGCAGGGGATCGGCAGGACCGAGGCGCGACGACGCGTGAGCGAGCTCATTGACCAGGTTGGGCTGCCGTCGAACGCGCTTTCGCGCTACCCACGCGAGTTCTCGGGAGGCCAGCGTCAGCGAATCGCGATCGCCCGGGCTCTCGCCCTGCGGCCTCGACTGATCGTGTGCGACGAGCCGGTGAGCGCCCTCGACCTCACCACGCAGGCGAGGATTCTGGACCTGTTCATCGAGATCCAGAAGGAGACGGGCGTCGCCTATCTGTTCGTCTCGCACGACCTCACTGTCGTGCGTCATGTGAGCCACCGGGTCGCTGTGATGTTCAAGGGCGAGATCGTCGAGAACGGCACGGCCGAGCAGGTGACGGGCGCCCCCATCCACCCGTACACACAGCGCCTGCTCATGGCTTCTCCGGTCGCGCACCCGGTACGGCAGCGCGAGCGGCGTGAGGAGCGACGGCGCCTCCTGGCAGCGCAAGCCGGCTCGTAGGCCGTCGGCGGAGAAACGGAGCAAGCACAATGGCAACCATCAGTACTCGAGCCGGGCGTCTGGCGGGCGTCGACATCGGCGGGGTCGAGCGCTTTCTGAATATCCCGTACGCGGCGCCTCTGACTGGGGCTCGTCGATATCGGGAGGCGGAACCGAGGGACCCCTGGACGGGAACGCGAGACGCGACCCGTCCAGGGCCGACCTCGCCGCAATGGGAGGTGAGCAGCCCATTGCACGGCCGGATCGCTTCCCCGGGCTGGCTGAGGGGAGATGACGTCCTCTCGGTGAACGTCTGGACACCGGATCGTACGGGGGAAGCGCCGGTCGCGGTGTGGATTTACGGCGGTGCGTTCAAGGAGGGAAACGCGGCCCTGCCCATGTACGATGGCACCGCCTTCGCTCGTTCGGGGATTGTCCTCGTGACGGTCAATTACCGCGTCGGCGTCGAGGGTTTCCTCCCGATCGACGGTTCTATAAACCGCGGGCTGCGCGACCAGTTGCGCGCGCTCGAGTGGGTCCGGGACAACATCGCCGACTTTGGCGGTGATCCAGGTCGCGTCACGATCTTCGGCCAGTCGGCGGGGGGCATGAGCGTGGCGAGTCTGGTCGCCACGCCGTCGGCGCGCGGGCTCTTTCACGCTGCCATCAATCAGAGCGGTCCCTTGCGCCGACCTGCTGACCGTGCAGACGGTGAGGCGACCACGCGTGCGCTGGCCGCGATCTGCGGAGTGGAGCCGACGGCGGAAGGTTTCGCCACAGTAGATCAGGTCCGGTTGCTGCAGGAGGCGAGCCGCCTGACCGGCACGGCTGGTGGCGCACTCTCGCCGGGGCCGTTCACGCTCGGCGTGCTCTCCGACCCGGACCTCGTGCCGTGGCATGCGACAGGACGCAGGGAAGATCGTTTCGCCTCTCGGGTCCCCGTGCTTGCAGGATTCACCTCCGATGAATTCCTGCTGTTCGGCTGGCCCGACCCCGATCTCGGAGACGATGAGGCGACGCTGGCGCTCGAGCGCCATGGACTCCACGGAACCAGGGCGCTAGAGGCGGCGCGCCAGCTATTCCCGGATCTGAGTGCGGGTACCATCGTGCGCAAGCTCGGGGAGGTGGACTTCTTCATTGCCCCGGTCGTGCAGTGGTTGGAGGATGCCGCGGCTCTCGGTCTGCCAGCGTGGGGCTACGAGTTCGCGTGGCGCACCCGTGCTTTTGACGGTGCGCCCGGTGCCTATCACGACCTGGAGATCCCGTTCGTCTTCAATCTGCTGGACGCGGAGCCCGTGGGCGATATGACGGGGCCACACCCTCCGCAGGAACTCGCCGATCGTATGCATGCCGACTGGGTTGAGTTTTTCCGGACCGGTGAGCTAGCGCGCGCGCCTTTCTCGGGTGGTGTACGAGGAACGCACCGTTACGGCGGGGAATCGAGGTCTGCGGTGTTTCATCAGCTCTACCTCGAGAACTGCAAGTCCTGAGAGTGCGCGACGCGGCGAGGCGCCGCAGCGGGAGCAGCGCCATCGATCGACTGGGCCCCGTGACGACACGTGCGGAACATCGTGCCCGAACGCTCGCGTCGGAGGCCGCTGCTACCGTGTGCGCATGACTGAGCACAGGGTCGTGGCCCCGCAGATCGCGCCGGGCGAGAGGGTGAAGGGGCCGGCGTCGTACTTCCCCAGCATCGAGAAGACGTACGGGCGGCCGGTTCAGGAGTGGCTGGACCTGATCGTGGAGCGGCTCGCCGGTGAGATGCACATGGAGGTCGTGGCATGGCTCAAGGCCGAGTACGGCCTCGGTCACGGCCACGCGAACGCGCTGGTGGCCTACTGCACGGCGGCCTTGGCGAAGTAGCGCGTCAGCCGATGCGCGAGGCATCGCCGAGGCGGTGCCACGTGCGGTTGTGGTAGACCAGCGCGCCGGCCTCGTGCTCCGGGCCTCGGTTCGTCTCGCCCTGCAGCGCGTGTGCCGCGATGACGGTCGATCCGCCCGCCTCGAGGCGGCTCACGATCGCGCAGCGCGCCCACGCCCGTGCGCCCGGGAAGAGCGGCTCGCCCGTTGACAGGCGCGTCCACTGCGACGTGTCGGCGAAGCGGTCGACGCCGCTCGTGGAGGCCAGGCGGGCGAGCGGCAGGTCGTCGGCATCCAGCAGATGCACGACGATTGTGTCCGCGGCCAGGATGGCGGGGGTCGCCGAGGACAGTGCCGAGACCGAGAAGATGAGCATCGGCGGGTCCACGCTGACCGACGCGACCGATGTCGCCGTCAGGGCGACCGGCCCATCCGGACCTTCCGCCGTGATGACCGAGACCCCGCCGGGGTGGCCCCGGAACAGCGTCTTGAAGCCGTCCGCGTCGAGCGATCCGGGCACGGACAGCAGCTCTCCCGCGTGGTCCCGGGACGCCGCGTCGCGTTCCTCCCGCCCCGACGCGGAGCTGTCGTCCGGCTCAGTGTTCGCGCTCGTGTTGCTCATGCCCCGACGTTACCGCCGCCCCGCGCGCGCCGGGGCCGGCGCCGTCGCAATGTGAACGCAGCGGAGCGACCCGGTGGGCCCGAGTGGGGCGCGATCGCCTCGACGGCCCCACGGCGACCATCGAGGTCGCGTTCCAGGGCCACTTCTCCCGCTTCGCGGACATGGCGCCCGGCGGCGATTTCGCGT
>NZ_BMJY01000015.1 GCF_014643695.1 Microbacterium album
CCTCCGCGAGCACGGCGTAGTCCAGCAGCTCGCGCGGCCCGAACTGCTCGGACGACGCCTTGTAGCCGAAACGCATCGGAACCGTCATGTCGTTGCTCCTTAGTGGTGATCGGGCGCAGTGGTGAGGGGCGCAGTGGTGATCGGGCGCGGGCGGGTGTCAGGAGGTGAGGACCGGATCGGGCACGTCCGCGGCCAGCTCGGACCGCACGCGGGCGAGGCGCTCGCGGAAGGCGGAGACGGTGCCCGGCCACAGCAGGGTCAGGCGGCCCGACCGCGGATCCGTATACCAATTGCGGCATCCACCGGCGACCCAGGGGGTCCCGGCGGAGCGGTCGTCGATCTCGCGCGTGTAGGCGGCCTCCGCCTGCGCGCTGACGCGCACGGTCGTGTCCTCGGCGATGAGAGCGGCGGCGAACGCCGCCTGCTCCTCCATCATGAGCACGGCCGAGTTGTGGCCGAGGGACGCGTTGGGGCCGTTGAGCACGAACAGGTTCGGAAAGCCGTGCACGAGGGTCGATCCGACCGACGTCATCCCGTGCGCCCAGTGCTCGTCGAGCGTGCGCCCGTGTTCCCCGGTGACCAGCCGGGCATACGGCTGGCGCGCCGACTCGAAGCCGGTGGCGAGCACCAGCACGTCCGCCTCGTGGCGGGCGGCGCTCGCGGCGACGAGCGTGCCGCGCTCGACGCCGGCCAGCGCCGAGGGCTCGAGGCGCACGCGCCCGCTCGCGAGGGCGGGATAGAAGTCGTCGCTCAGCAGCACGCGCTTGCACCCGAACGCGTAGTCCGGTGTGAGCTGCGTGCGCAGCCGCTCGTCGGGGACCTGGGCGCGCAGGTGGCTTAGGGCGGCCGCGCGCGCCTCCCGCGCGGCCTCGGCGTCGCCGGCGCGGGACGCGTACCGCGCCTCGCCCTCCGCGTAGAGGGCGTGCCGCAGCCGCGAGAGTTCGGCGGGTCGCGCGGCCCACGCGGCCCGCTCCGTCTCCTCGTACGGATGGTCGCCGCGTGGGACGATCCACGCGGGCGTCCGCTGGAACAGCGTGACCTCGGCGCCCCGTCGGGCCAGCTCCGGCACGAGCTGCACCGCGCTGGCTCCCGTGCCGACCACGGCGATCCGTGCGCCGTCGATCGGCGCGTCATGGTCCCAGCGCGCCGAGTGGAAGGCGCGTCCCGGGAAGGTCTCGAGTCCCGGCAGCGCGGGCAGCGCCGGCTCGGTCAGCCGCCCGCACGCGAGCACGAGGTGGGTCGCCTCCATCACGCCCTCACCGGTCGCGACCTGCCAGCGATCGTCGTGCCACCGGGCGTCGATCAGCGCCGTTCCGAGCCGCAGGTTCTGGTCGAGCCCCTCCACACGGACGACGCGCTCGAGGTACTCGCGGATCTCGGCACCCGGCGCGAACGCTCGCGACCATCCCGGCCACGGGTGGGTGGACAGGCCGTACAGGGGCGCCGGCACGTCGCATGCCACGCCGGGATAGGTGTTGTCCCGCCACGTGCCGCCTACGGCATGTGCGCGCTCGAGGATGACGAAGTCGTCCCGGCCCGCCGCTCGCAGCGCCAGCGCCGCCGCGATGCCGGCGAAGCCCGCTCCCACGATCACGGTCTCCACGGCCCCGGCGCCGGTCCCCCGTCGCACAGGCGAAGGGATCTGCGATTGCGAAGGGATCATCGCGGCACTCCCTCTTCGGGTCCGCGGATCCCTTCGGAATCGTCGCCGCCGCGACGGCCGCCGCGCACCGGCCGCACCACGCTGACCTCCCCGTACGTCGTCGATCGCTGGCGGAACGGGCGGAACAGGCCTCGGGCGATGCGCCGGGCCTCGGGGAGGGGCAGCTCGAGCCCGTGCTCGACGCCGGCCTCGGGGAGCACGCGCCCGTCGAGCAGCGTGCCGCCCAGGTCGTCGCCGCCGCAGCGGAGGAGCTCGACGGCCGCGGGTATGCCGTGCCGTGTCCACGGGATCTGGATGTGCGGGATCGTGCCCGACAGGAACAGGCGCGAGACGGCCACCATCGCCCGGTGCTCGTCGAGCGGCTCGCGTCCCGTCACGAGCGCGACGCCGCCTCCCAGCGGCGGCGGCAGCGGGATCGGCACGAACTCGGTGAAGCCGCGCGCGATGCGCTGGATGGCCGCGAGCTCGCGCAGGTGCGCGATCCGCTCCGCCGCGGTCTCGACGTGCCCGTAGAACAGGACCGACGTCGAGCGGAACCCGGCGCGGTGCGCGGCGACGATGCCCTCGCGCCAGCGCTCGATCTCGAGGTCTGCGGGCGCCACGAGTCGCCGGACCCGTTCGCTCAGGATCTTCACGCCCGTGCCGGGCACGGTGTCGACCCCGGCCTCCCGCATCGCCTCCAGCGCGCCCGCCAGGCCCAGCCCGGAGCGGTCCGCCAGGTCGGCGACGTCCTGCGGACGGAAGGCGTGCAGGTGTATTCCGGGTGCGGCATGCTTCAGGGTCCGGGCCACGTCGAGGTACGACTCGGCGTCCTCGCCGGCGGCGACCAGACCCTGGACGCAGATCTCGGTCAGACCGAGCTCGACCGCGTCGCGAGCGAGCTCGGCGAGCGCCGCGAGGTCGTAGGTGCCCGGCTCGCCGGTCGCGACGCGGCGGAAGCCGGTGGTCGCGACGTTCCGGTTCGCGACGGCGCTGACCGCGTCTCCGACCGTGTATCGGCGCACGTCGTCCGCCGTGGCGGCGAGGGCGTCGACCTCCGGGCCCTCGGCGCGCAGCAGCCGCTCCCACTCCGCGTCATCGAGCGATGCGGGATCCGCCGCCGCGCGATCCAGCAACGCGCGGAAGGCGTCCGTCCCGGATGCACCGCCGCCGTGCTGGGGGGAGGGTCGCGCCGCGCCCTCCGGACGTATCACGGCGCCGCCTGCGCCGACGCGGGCGAGGCCGGTCGCGGGGTCGCGCAGCGCGTACGTCGCGGCACGGATCGCCGGATCGAGCCACGCATCGTCCAGGTACGGCGGGTGCGCCGTCAGCCGCTCGCGGAGCGCGAACCCGAGCTCGCCCGTGCGTGCCGCCAGGTCGTCCAGGTGGGGCCAGGGGCGCTCGGGGTTGACGTGATCCGCGGTGAGGGGTGAGACGCCGCCCCAGTCGTCGGCTCCGGCCCGCACCAGCAGCTCGAACTCCTGCGGGTCGGAGAGGTTGGGCGGCACCTGGATGCGCATGCCCGGTCCCATCACGAGCCGCGCGACGGCGACGGTCGCTGCGTACTCGATCAGCTCCGCGTCCGGCGCGTCCCGCATCGCGGTGCGCGGCTTGGCCCGGAAGTTCTGGACGATCACCTCTTGCAGGTGCCCGTGGCGCTCGTGGGTCGCACGCAGGGCGAGCAGGGACTCGGCGCGGTCCCGCAGGGTCTCGCCGATGCCGACGAGGACCCCGGTGGTGAACGGGACGCGGGCCGCGCCGGCATCCTCGAGCAGCCGCAGGCGCACCGCGGGGTCCTTGTCCGGCGAACCGAAGTGCACCTGGCCGCGCTCCTCGTACAGCCGCCGGGACGTCGTCTCCAGCATGACGCCCATGGACGGGGCCACGGGGCGCAGCATCGCGAGCTCCGCCGCCGTCATGACGCCGGGGTTGAGGTGGGGCAGCAGGCCCGTGTGCGCGGTGATGAGCCGCGCCATGTCCGCGACGTACTCGAGCGTCGACGCATAGCCGTGCCGGTCGAGCCACGCGCGCGCTTCGGGCCACCGGTCCTCGGGCCGGTCGCCCAGGGTCAGCAGCGCCTCCTTGCAACCGAGGGCCTGGCCCTGGCGCGCCACGGCGAGCACCTGGGTGCGCGACATGTACTCGGGCCGGTGCTGCGCCCGCAGCTGTGCCGGGGTGTCGACGAACACGCAGTAGTGGCACCGGTCACGGCACAGCGTGGTGAGCGGGATGAACACCTTGCGCGAGTACGTCATGACGCCGGGGCGGCCGATCGCCGCCAGGCCTGCGTCGCGCACGCGAGCGGCGGCGTCGAGCAGCCGCTCAAGCGCGTCGCCACGGGCCCCCAGCAGCGTCGTCGCATCGTCGACGTCCAGGCGAGCGCCGTCCGCGGCTCGTGCGAGCGCGGCCTCGAGGCGCGGCGTGATCTCCCGGTCGACGAGTGTCATCGCTTCAGTCTCGCACCGGCGGGACCCGCTGGGCATCGGATCGGGCGGGATCCGTCGCGATGCGGCGATCCTCTGCGATCGTTGCGTTCCCGTGAGATTGCGGGGCCTGCCGGACGGGACGCCCCTGGCAGGATGGGTTCATGGTGACTCTGCTGCTCGACCGGACGCAGCTGGAGGTCGTGCTCACGCGGACGGAACGCGTGCTCGCCGCGCAGAGCGGCAACATCCGCGTCGACCGCGGGGCGATCGCGAGGCTGCAGCTCACTGACGAACCCGCGACGTGGCTGCGCGGCGTGAGGTCGCCGGGCACGCACGTGCCGCGGCTGCTGTCGCTCGGCACGTGGCGCTCGGCGCAGGGCCGCGACTTCGTCGCGATCCGGCACGGCCGCCCCGGCGTCGTGATCGACCTCGACGGAGACGATCGCTTCGAGCGGCTCGTGCTGTCGACGCGGCACGGGCTGGCGCTCGCCAAGGCGCTCCACCTGGACCAGGACGACGCCGAAGTCTGAGCCGCCCGTGCGCTCGTCGCGGTGCTGCGAGGATGGGCGGATGATCCTGCCCGAGCCGATCGACCTCGAAACGTGGACGCGCCGCGAGACGTTCGAGTACTACCGCGTGCAGGTGCCGTGCACCTACGCCATCACCGTCGAGATCGACGTGACCCGGCTCCTCGCTGCGCTGCGACGCACAGGACGCAAGACGTACATCGCGCAGATCTGGGCGATCGCGAACGCCGTCAATCGTCGCCGTGAGTTCCGGATGGCGCTCACCGAGGCCGGCGCGCCCGCGACATGGCCCGTCGTGCATCCGGCGTTCACCGTGTTCAACGCGGCGCGCGAGACGTTCGCTGCGGTCTGGTCGCAGTACGACACGGACTTCGCTGCTTTCCACGACCGCACTGCCGAGGTGCTCGCGGATGCGGCATCCGCGACCACGATGTTCCCGCAGGGCGAGCTACCGCCCGACGTGTTCGACGTCTCGAGCGTGCCGTGGACGCACTTCACCGGGTTCTCGCTCCAGATCGACAACGGCACCCGGCACCTGCTGCCCATCTTCACGATCGGCCGGCACGTCGAACGCGACGGGCGCACGTTCATGCCGCTGGCCGTCCAGGTGCACCATGCATCCGCCGACGGGTTCCATACGGCGCGGCTCGTCGACGACATCCGGGAACTTATGGCGGTGCCGGGATGGGTGGGGGAAGCGCTCAGCCCTTAGGGTGCCCGTCCGGGTCGTCGTCGCCGCGCTCCTGCTCGTCGTGGCGCGGCGAGTCGGGGTGAGGGTCGTCGGCACGGGGCGCGTCCGTCTCCGTCACGGTGACGGACTCGAGTGCATCGCGGGTCTCCGCCTGGGCGGCCTCGCCCAACGCCGCCGCGAAGGGTCCGGACGGGCGATCACCGTCCTCGGCGCCGGTGGCGGGAGACGAACCGTGGAGGAGCGCGTCGAAGCTCGGCTCGGGACGGGGGCCGTCCTGCTCGCCGCCCGTGTCCTCCTCGGGGCCCGAGGGCAGCTCGATGACCGAGTCGGCCGTCTCGAGAGCGTCGGGATCGTCGGCGTCCTCGGCCGCGGGATGCGGGATGTCGTCCTCGTCGCGGCGGGGGAGCCAGCCCGGCGTGGGCTGCTCGCCCGGCAGCGACGCGGCGATCAGCTCGGCCTCCCCCGCGGCGACCGCACGCTCGATCTCCGGAGTCGGGCCGCCCAGCTCGGCGGCGTGAGCGGGCGCATCCTCGGTGGAACCGCTGCTGTCGCCGGTCGGATCGTCGTCCGCGACCTCGGTCGAGCGCACGTCGTCGGTGGCGACCTCGGCGTCGACCGTCGTCGCGACGAAGGGCAGTTCGTCCACGGCGGCGACGGGTGCACCCGCGGCGTCGACGACCGGCGCGGCCGGCGCGGTCTCGGGCGCGTCGTCCGTCGTCTCCGCATCGGGCGACGCGCCATCCGCCGACGCCTCCGACGCGATGTCCCCGGCGTCCCCCGCGTTCGCGGCGTCCGTCTCCGCCGGCGTGTCCGCCTCCGGCTCTGCGGCCTCCGGCTCCGCGGCCTCGGGCTCCGCGGCCTCGGGCTTTGCGGCCTCCGGCTCCGCGGGCACGCCCTCCCCGGCGCCCTCCCCGGGCGACCCGGTCCATTCCCCGGAGACGATCTTGAGGAACACGTCCTCGAGGCTCTGGATGCGCGGCTGCAGTGAGGACAGCGGCACTCCCGCCTCCGCGGCGAGCACGCCGATCTCCGTCGTGGTCGCGCCGTGCACGTTGATACCCGAGCGCAGCAGCTCGAAGCTCAGCCCCTTCGCCGCGAGCGCGTCGCGCAGGCCGGCGCGGTCCGGGGAGTCGACCGCCACCACGGTGCCCTCGTGCGAGGCGAGCTGCTCGATCCCGCCGCTGAACAGCAGCCGGCCGTTCGAGATGATCAGCACGTCGTCGGCCACCTGCTGCACCTCGGCGAGCACGTGCGAGGACATGAGCACGGTGCGGCCCTCGTCCGCGAGGCGCCGCATCAGCAGGCGCATCCAGCGGATGCCCTCGGGATCCAGACCGTTCGCCGGCTCATCGAAGACGAGCACCCCCGGATCGCCCAGCAGGGCCTCCGCGATGCCCAGCCGCTGGCGCATCCCCAGGGAGAATCCCGCGATGCGCATGGTGGCCACGTCGCTGAGGCCCACGACATCGAGCACCTCGGCGACCCGGGCCGAGGATACGCCCGCGGCGCGGGCGACGGCGGTGAGGTGCTTGGCGGCCGTGCGCCGCGGACGGAACTGCGGGTGCTCGAGGACCGCGCCGACCTCGGAGCGGGGGCGCGAGAGACCGCTGTAGGGCACCCCGCCGATCGTGGCCGTTCCGGAGGTGGGCCGGATCTCGCCGAGGAGGATCCGGAGCGTCGTCGTCTTGCCCGCTCCGTTGGGCCCGACGAAGCCGGTGACCGCGCCGGGTTCCACGCGCGCCGTGAAGTCGGATACCGCCGCGACGTCGCCGAAGATCTTCGTGACTCCCCGGAACTCGAGCACCTTGCCGTCCGTCATCCGCTCCCTCTCTGGGTGTTCAGGTCTTCCGCTTATCTTGGCGGATATTCCGCCGATCCTGGGGATCCGGCGGTTTCCGGGCGCGGTCGGGGCCCGGCGGGCGGCCGCCGGAGGGGCCGCGCGCGCCGGGTAACGTTGCGGTGTGACCTGGCCCACGGACGACCCCCGCATCCTCGCGCGCCGCCGGGGCGGGCTGGGGACGATCACGCTGAACCGGCCCGAGGCGATCAACGCCGTCGACACCGCCATGGTGCGTGCGATCCGCTCGGTGCTCGACGCATGGCTCGACGATCCCGACGTCCAGGTCGTGCTGTTCGACGGGGCGGGGACGAGGGGCTTCAGCGCCGGCGGCGACGTGCGGGGTCTTCACGCCGCGCTCGCGGCGGGGGACGTCGCGGGGCCGGATGAGTTCTTCCGCGCGGAGTACACCATGAACGCCGCGATCGCCGAGTACCCCAAGCCGGTGGTCGCCTTCGCCGACGGTGTGACCATGGGCGGGGGCATCGGCATCGCCGGCCACGCGCACGTGCGGATCGTCACGGAGACCTCGCAGCTGGCGATGCCCGAGACGCGGCTGGGCTTCACCCCGGACGCCGGCGGGTCGTGGCTGCTGGGCCGCGCACCCGGCAGGGTCGGAGAGTTCCTCGCCCTGACGAGCTGGGTCATGGGTCCCGCCGACGCCGTCCACGCCGGGTTCGCCGACCACGTCGTGCCGGCGCAGCGCCTGGCCTCGCTCCACGACGCGCTCGTCACCCGCGCCGATCCGGCCACCCCGGCGGAGCTCGCGATGCTGTTCGACGAGACTCCGGAGCCGGGCCCGATCGAGCGCGCGCGAGCCTGGATCGACGAGGCGTTCGCCGCCGACACCGTGCCGGAGATCGTGGCGCGGCTCCGCGAGTTCGAGCGCTCCGCGGGCGGTGCCGACGGCGACGGGGTCCCCCCGTCCGACGCGCTCGCCGCGCTCGCCGAGCGCTCGCCGACCGGACTGGTCGTGTCGCTCGCCGCCGTGCGGTCCTCGCGCGCGCTGCCCGGCCTGCGCGCCGCGCTCGAGCAGGAGTACGGCCTCGTGTCGTGGTTCATGGCGACGCAGCCGGACATGGCGGAGGGCATCCGGGCGCAGCTCGTCGACAAGGACCGCTCCCCGCGGTGGAATCCGGCGGACCTCGCGGATGTGCCGGCGGAGATCGTCGGAGAGGCCTTCGCCCACGAGCCGGCACGGGCGCTGTTCGACTGACCCTCGGGCACGGCGGACCGCCGCGCGCATTGAGGCCCGGTCGGCGCGCTGGCAGACTGGCGGCATGACGCAGGCGGCTGACTTCGGTACGTTCGGCGTGTGGCGCGGCGCGGCGCTGCTCGACGCGCCCTTCGCGCGTCGTGTCGAAGCGCTGGGCTACGGCACGCTGTGGATCGGCGGGTCGCCGAGCGGCGACCTGGGCATCGTCGAGGAGCTGCTGGACGCGACCGAGGCGATCGTGATCGCCACCGGGATCGTGAACATCTGGAAGGACGATGCGGTGACCGTCGCGCGGTCCTTCCGCCGCATCGACGAGCACCACCCCGGACGCTTCGTGCTGGGGATCGGCTCCGGTCACCGTGAGGCGACCGCGGAGCGCGTCCGTCCGCTCGCCTCGCTCGCGGCGTACCTCGACGTGCTCGACGCCGAGGGCGTCGGCCCCGATCAGCGTCTGCTCGCCGCGCTCGGCGACCGCACGCTCGCGCTCGCCGCGGAGCGCTCCCTCGGCGCCCATCCCTACCTCACGGTTCCGGCCCACACGCGTCACGCCCGCGCCGTCATGGACGCCGCCCGGCCCGGCGCGCTCCTGGCGCCCGAGCAGAAGATCGCGATCGCCGACGACGCGGACGCGGCGCGCGCCACCGCCCGCGCATACCTCAAGCGCTACTTCCGGCTCGAGAACTACGTCGGCGCGCTTGTGCGCCACGGCGTGGACGAGAGCCAGTTCGAGGGAGGGGGCTCGGACGACCTGATCGACGCGGTCGCTTCCAACCCCACGGTCGACGCCGGCGTCGCGGGGCTGCGGGCGCACCTGGATGCCGGGGCCGATCACGTCAGCGCGCAGGCGCTGGGGGACGACCCGCTCGGCGCGCTCGAGCTGCTCGCGGAGAGCCTCGAGCTTCCGCCCCGTCGCTGAGAGCACTCGAGCGTGTCCCCCATTCGGGGGACAAATCTGAAGGCATCCTTAGGGCGAACTTGAGCCGGGATTGAGGCTACGCCCGTAGGTTTCTACCTGATGGCGGCCGTGACGGCGGGACCCGAACGAGCCGTCCCGCGACAGGAAGCACCCCCCACGAATCGCCCTGTCGCACGGCCGCCATCACTTCCACGTCGCGCCACTGCGATCGCTGCGGTGTACCCCGGCTGCACCGTCCCGACCGCGCCCGTGTCAGCGTGGGCGCATTCCGGGAGCGGTTCTGCGATATCGTGGCGGCCGGAATCGAACCGGGCGTCGGAAGGCAGGGCCGTGGAGCACCCCCGCGTCGCCGTCGTCGTCGAGGACGACGAGGACATCCGAGTGCTCATCAACGAGGTGCTCGTGCAGGCGGGCTTCGAGGTGCACTCTGCGTCCACAGGACTGGAGGGGGTGCGGCTCGTGCAGGAGCATCAGCCGCTCGTGACCACTCTGGATCTCAGCATGCCGGGGATCGACGGATTCGAGACGGCCAAGCGGATCCGGGCCATCAGCGTGACGTATCTGGTCATGCTGACCGCGCGCGCCGACGAGATCGATGTGCTCCAGGGTCTGCAGGCGGGGGCGGACGACTACCTCACGAAGCCCTTCCGTCCGCGAGAGCTGCGCGCCCGCGTCGAGGCGATGATGCGACGGCCCCGGGTGCCGACGGCGGTCGTCGCGCCGGCGCCCGACAGCGCGTCGCCGCCGGCGGAGGTCGGCTGGCTCGAGCACCGCGGGGTGCGTCTGCACCCGGACATGCGCGTCGTGACGGTCGAGGGCGAGGCGCTGGAGCTGACGCGGACCGAGTTCGACCTCCTCGAAAAGCTGCTGCGCGCGGGCGTGCGCGTCGTCTCGAAGCATCAGCTCTCGCTGGCCCTGCGGGACGAAAGCCGCGGACAGTTCGTCAGCGACCACGACCTGCGCGCGATCGAGGTCCACATGGCGAACCTCCGCCGGAAGCTGGGGGAGTCGGCCACGCGGCCCCGCTGGATCGAGACCGTCCGCGGGGTCGGTTACCGCCTCACGGCGCGCTGACTCAGAGCTCGGTCAGCGCCACCTCCGCGTCGGGCGACGACGCGGAGCGTCCCGCGGCCTCCCGGGCGGCCTCGACGAGCGCGCGGGCGCGGGCCGTCGCGCCCGCGCTCACCGCGACGCCCACGCCGACCGTGGGCAGCACCACGTCGTCCGCGGCCAGCAGATCGTCCAGCAGGCATCGCTGCACGTGCTGCGCCACGCGGATCCCCTCACCGGGATCGGGCAGGACCAGCGACACGGCGATCGTGTGCGCGTCGAGGTGCCCCACCGCGGCGTCGAGCGGCGCGTGCCGCCGCACGCTGGATCGCCAGCCCGACTCGATCGGCTCGGTGACCGCCGGTCCGAAGGCGGCCGACAGGGCGCGCAGGTCCTCGATGCGGAAGGCGATCACCGCCACGTCGGCCTCGACGTCGCGCGCTCGCGAGACGAGATCGCGCAGCACCACGTCGAAGACGTGACGCGGAAGCGGGTCGCGCGGCGAGGCGTCCGCGGGACGCAGCTCGAGGGTGGGGGGCGGTGCGCCGAGCGATTGCAGGCGGAGCACCGACGTGGACACGACCGCGACCACCGTGAGCGCTGCCGTCAGCAGCGAGGTGGCGTTCGTGTCGAACCACTCGCGGAACAGTGCGCTCTCCGGGCCCACGATGAGGAAGACGACCGCCCGTCCGGCGTAGAACGCGGCGGCCACCGACAGGACGAGGGTCAGGCCGATGGCGCTGAAGGCGCGCCGCAGGGCGCCGCGCCTGCTCTCGACGGCGCCGAGCGAGGCGAGGACCACGATGGCGGCGAACAGGGCGGGCGCGCCGGCCCAGTCTCCTCCCTCGGGCCCGTCGAGCAGCGCCGCGGCGAACACGATCAGGCTGGCGGCCGCCGTGAGCATGCGCGGCAGCCCGCCGAGGCGGCCGTTGAACACCCGGCAGCCGAGCCACATCAACCCCATCTGCGCGGCGAAGGCGCCGTTGCCGACGGCGACGGCGCCCCACAGCGAGCGCTCGAAGGCCCACACGAGGTAGCAGAAGACGGTCAGGATGCCCGTGAGGAAGGACGCGGCCCAGTACCGGCCGGCACCGCTGTCGCGGCGGGTGACGGTCTCCAGCAGGAACGTCGATCCCGCGGCGAAGACGACGAGGGCCGCCACCAGCGACGTCGAGTGCAGGTCGAGGTGCATCACCTGCCGCCTCCTCGCGGATCGGCGGCCGGGAGCCTCACGACGAACGTCGCGCCCTCGCCGAGCCGGCTCTGCACGGCGATGTCGCCGCCGTGAGCCCGCACGATGTCGTGACAGATCGCCAGCCCCAGTCCGCTGCCGTGCACGCTCGACGTGCGCACCGAGTCGGAGCGGAAGAACCGCTCGAACAGGTGCTCCTGCTCCGCCTCGCTGATGCCCGGCCCGTCGTCGCTGACCGCGATCACGGCGTCCCCCTCGTCGTTCGCGCAGGCCACCTCGATGTGGCCGCCGTGCCGCCCGTACCGCACTGCGTTGGAGAGCAGGTTGTCGACCACCTGCCGAATCCGCTGCGGATCCGCGAACGCCGTGGTCGGCTCGACGTCCGAGACGTCGATGGAGATGTCGCGCTCGCGGGCGCGCGGGGCGGCCGCCTCCACCGCGTGCCGGAGGATGTCGGCGACGTCCGTCTCCGACCGACGGAGCGAGACGCCCGCGCGCGCGTCGGTTGACGCCGTCAGGATGTCCGAGACGATGCCGAGCAGGCGCTCGGCGTTGCGGTCGGCGATCTCGAGGTTGCGTCGCGCGGCGGGCGGGAGATCCGGGTCGTCGAGGGCCAGCTCGAGGAAGCCGAGGATCGACGTGAGCGGCGTACGCAGCTCGTGCGAGACGGACGCGACGAGGTCGTCGCGGGCCCGCAGCGCCAGCAGCTCGGCCGTGACGTCGCGGGAGACGACGAGCGCGCCGGCCTCTCCCGCCGGCCCCCCGCGCATGCGGCGGGCGGTGACGTGGAGGGCCCGGCGATCGTCGCCCACGGCGCCGTACCAGATCACCGCCCCCTCGAACGTCTCGCCGCGGCGCGCGCGGGCGAGCGGGCGATCCTCGGGGGGCAGGGGCGTGACGCCGTCGGCGTGGAAGGCGGCCGTCGTCTCGTCCCCCTGCAGGCGCGCGTGCGCCTCGTTCGTCACCGCGAGGCCGCCGTCGGGCGCGATCCGGATGACGCCGAAGTCGACCGCGTCCAGCACCTCGGTCACGAGCGCCTCCTCCCGCCGAGCCCGCTCGAGCGCGTTCTGCAGCACCCGGGACTGTCGCGCGAGCAGCGCGCGCTGAGCGGCCGCGCGGCGCGCGATGACCTGGCCGAACACAGCGATCGAGGCCAGGGTGAGCGGCAGCATGACGGCGCGCAACTCGAAGCCGTCCGTGAACCCGGCGACGAGGCTCCAGTAGATCGCGCTCGTGCCCAGCACCGCCGCGGCCGTGGCGGCCCACGTGAAGTTCATCGCGATCCACAGCACGGGGAACAGCCACACGAGGCCCAGGCCGCCGAGGGGCTGACCCAGCTGGAGGAACGCGATCGCGACGATGTCGGCGGCGGGGATGGCGAGCGTGGCGGCGCTCGGGAGCAGCTCCCACCGCACCGTCACGGCGAAGGCGCTGATCACCATGATCCCCGTGAAGCCGATGACCAGGGCCGTCGCATCCTGGTACTCGCCGGTCAGCAGCATGACGAGACAGGCGAACAGCACGACGCCCGTGAGCAGCAGCTGATTGAGGAGGACGGTACGCTCGCGCGTGACGTCGCGGTGCGGCACCGGAGCGCGGGCGGGCATGTCCAGACGCTATCGCGTCGATCGCTGCGGCGGGTGCCTCCGCCCGGCGGCCCCTCCCCGCACGGCGGGCGATTTCGCCCTGGGCGGACCGCCCGGGCGTCGGGTGGTGGGATGTCGGCGGCCCGTGGCAGGGTGAGGTGACCGCGTCGTCGACGCGGGAATCCCCCTCAGGAGTGCCTGTGCTCGGCAAGCTTCTCATCCGTTATCTGTCGCGCTATCGCCTGGCGCTGCTCGGCGTGCTGGTGTTCCAGCTGCTCAGCGCGCTCGCCGCGCTGTATCTGCCGCGCCTGAACGCCGACATCGTCGACCACGGCGTCGCTCAGGGCGACACCGGCTACATCTGGTCGACCGGCGGCCTGATGGTCGTGATCTCCTTCGGACAGATCCTCTTCGCGGTCGCGGCGACGTTCTGCGCGGCGCGCGCCGCGATGGGCGCGGGCCGCGACATCCGCCGCGACGTCTTCGACAAGGTGAGCGCCTTCTCCGAGCGCGAGGTGTCCCAGTTCGGCGCGGGATCGCTCATCACGCGCAACACGAACGACGTGCAGCAGGTGCAGATGCTCGCGATGATGGGCGCCACCATGCTCGTCATGGCGCCCATGCTCGCCATCGGCGGCATCATCATGGCCCTGCGCCAGGACGTCGGGCTCAGCTGGATCATCGCCGTGTCGGTGCCGGTGCTGCTCATCGTCGCGACGCTGATCATCAGCCGCATGGTGCCGCTGTTCCGCACGTACCAGCAGAAGCTGGACGCCGTGAACCGCGTCATGCGCGAGCAGCTCACGGGGGTGCGCGTCGTGCGGGCGTTCGTGCGGGAGGCGATCGAGGAGGAGCGCTTCCGGCTCGCGAACACCGACATCATGGTCGTCGGCCGCAAGGTGGGCTCGCTGTTCGTGCTGATGTTCCCGCTGGCGATGCTCGTGCTCAACGTCACGATCGTGGGCGTGGTGTGGTTCGGCGGCATCGAGGTCGACGCGGGCGCCGTGCAGATCGGGACGATCTTCGCCTTCATGCAGTACGTGGGTCAGATCCTCATGGGCGTGCTGATGGCGATGTTCATGACGATCATGATCCCGCGCGCGGCGGTCTCCGCCGATCGCATCGGCGAGGTGCTGCGCAGCACGTCGACGCTCGATCGTCCGGACGACCCCGTGTCCGACTTCCCGGCACCCGGGAGCGTCGCGTTCCGAGACGTCGGCTTCACCTACCCCGGCGCGGAGTCCCCCGTGCTGCACGGGATCACGTTCCACGCCTCCCCGGGCGAAACCGTCGCCGTCGTCGGCTCGACCGGGTCCGGGAAGACGACCCTCGTCTCGCTCATCCCGCGCCTGTTCGACGCCACGGAGGGTGCCGTCGAGGTGCACGGCGTGGACGTGCGGCGCGCGGACCTCGACGCGCTGTGGCGCGGCGTCGGCCTGGTGCCGCAGCGCCCCTTCCTCTTCAGCGGCACCGTGGCGTCGAACCTGCGCTTCGGGCGGGAGGACGCCACGGACGAGGAGCTGTGGCACGCGCTCGAGATCGCGCAGGCGCGCGACTTCGTGTCGCAGATGCCCGACGGCCTCGACTCGCGCATCGCGCAGGGCGGCACCAACGTCTCCGGGGGCCAGCGGCAGCGCCTCGCGATCGCGCGCGCGATCGTGCGCCGCCCCGCCATCCTGCTGTTCGACGACTCGTTCTCGGCACTCGACCTCACGACCGACGCCCGACTGCGTCAGGCGTTGTGGCGCGAGCTTCCCGGCGTGACGAAGATCGTCGTGGCGCAGCGCGTGTCCACCATCACGGACGCCGATCGCATCGTCGTCGTCGAGGGCGGCCGCATGGCGGGCATCGGCACGCACGACGAGCTGCTGGCCGGCAGTGAGACCTATCGCGAGATCGTCGCGTCCCAGCTGGGGGCCGAGGACAGCGGGCCGGGTTCGCAGGAACGGGAGGTGCGGGC
Source organism: Microbacterium album (assembly GCF_014643695.1). Classification (GTDB taxonomy): domain Bacteria; phylum Actinomycetota; class Actinomycetes; order Actinomycetales; family Microbacteriaceae; genus Microbacterium; species Microbacterium album. Next base: position 15,044 of record NZ_BMJY01000015.1, read on the forward strand.
GTGAGCGCGCAGGACACGACGGGGCAGCCGCTGGACGAGGACGAGCGCTATGAGCTCGAGCTCGCCGAGCGGGCACGGCAGAGCGCGGGCGACTGGGACTCGGTCGCGCCCGGCAAGGCGGCGAACTTCGGCAAGAGCTTCCTGCGGTTCATCGGGCTGCTGAGGCCGCACGCCTGGGCGTTCGGCATCGTGTCTCTGCTCGGCGCGGTCGCCGTGGTGCTCGCGGTGATCGCTCCGAAGGTGCTCGGCGAGGCGACGAACATCGTGTTCGAGGGCGTCGTGCAGCGCGGACTCGCGGAGCAGTTCGCTGCGGGAACCTCGCAGCAGGACGTCGTCGAGGCGCTGCGCGCGGCCGGTCAGACGGAGCTCGCGAACATGGTCGGCGCCATGGCCGAGTTCCAGATCGGGTCGGGCATCGATTTCGACCGGCTGCGGATGGTGGTCGTCGCGGTGCTCGCGATCTACGTCGGGTCGGCGCTGCTGACCTGGCTCCAGGGCTATGTCATCAACGTGATCATGGTCCGCACGATGTGGCGTGTGCGCGAGGAGGTGGAGGCCAAGATCAACCGCCTCCCGCTGTCGTACTTCGACCGCGTCCAGCGGGGCGAGCTGATCTCGCGCGTCACGAACGACGTCGACAACATGACGCAGACCCTGCAGCAGGCGCTCTCGAGCGCCCTGACCTCGGTGCTGACCGTCATCGGGGTACTCGTCATGATGTTCTCGATCTCGTGGCAGCTCGCGCTCGTCGCGCTCGTCGCGCTGCCGCTCATGGCGGTGATCTTCGGTGTGATCGGGCCCCGCTCCCAGAAGGCCTTCCAGACCCAGTGGCGCAAGGTCGGGCGTCTCAACGCGCGCGTGGAGGAGTCCTTCTCCGGCCACGCGCTCGTGAAGGTGTTCGGCCGGGAGAAGGCCACGAGCGAGGCGTTCCAGCGGGAGAACGAGGAGCTGTACGACGCCGCGTTCAAGGCGCAGTTCCTCTCGGGCATCATCATGCCCGGCATGCAGTTCGTCGGCAGCCTCACGTACGTCGGCATCGCGGTGCTGGGTGGCCTGATGGTGGCGGGCGGGCAGATCCGCATCGGCGACGTGCAGGCCTTCGTGCAGTACTCGCAGCAATTCACGCAGCCCCTCGCCGAGCTCGGCGGCATGGCCGCCGTCGTCCAGTCCGGCACGGCCTCGGCCGAGCGGGTCTTCGAGCTGCTGGACCAGGACGAGCAGGAGCCGGACGCCGAGGATGCGCCGGAGCCGGTGGCCGGTCGCGGGGTCATCGAGTTCCGCAACGTCTCGTTCTCGTACGACCCCGAGCGCCCCCTCATCCGCGACCTGTCGTTCCGCGTCGAGCCGGGACAGACGGTCGCGATCGTCGGGCCGACCGGCGCGGGCAAGACGACGCTCGTCAACCTCATCATGCGGTTCTACGAGCTCGACGGGGGCGCGATCCTGCTCGACGGCCAGGACATCGCCGAGCTGACGCGCAACGACGTGCGCTCGCGGACCGGCATGGTGCTGCAGGACCCGTGGCTGTTCGCGGGCTCGATCCGGGAGAACATCCGGTACGGCCGGCAGTCGGCGAGCGACGAGGAGGTGCTCGAGGCCGCGCAGGCGACCTACGTCGACCGGTTCGTCCGCGCGCTCCCGGACGGCTACGACACCGTGCTCGAGGAGGACGCGTCGAACGTCTCGGCGGGCGAGAAGCAGCTGATCACGATCGCGCGCGCGTTCGTGGCGCGGCCGAGCGTCCTCATCCTCGACGAGGCGACGAGCTCGGTCGACACCCGCACGGAGCTGCTGCTGCAGCACGCGATGGCCGCGCTGCGCGAGGGACGGACGTCGTTCGTCATCGCGCACCGTCTGTCGACGATCCGCGACGCCGACCTCATCCTCGTGATGGAGCACGGCGACATCGTCGAGAAGGGCACCCACGACGAGCTCATCCGCCGCGAGGGCGCCTACTGGCGGCTGTACCAGTCGCAGTTCGAGCACGCGGCCGTCGATCTCGACGCCGAGGAGCAGCTCGTCGCCGCGGCGGACCCGGCGGCGACCGACGTGCCGGCGGCCGCCGGCGCCCCCGGCGAGGACCCGGCCCCCGCCGACGTATGACAGGGCGTTGACTAGCCTTCGTGCTGCTTACTAGCGCTCCCCGCGCTAGTAAGCAGCACGGGCGCTAGTCAACGGGATATACCCTCACCTATCAGTCGAGGCCGAGCAGCTTGAGCGGGTGCGACAGGCGCCACAGCAGGTCGGGGCCGGCCAGCTCGCTGTCGAGCGTGAGGGGGACGTCCGCCGAGTTGAAGGGGCCCGTCGCGGTGAGCTTGCCCACCTCGGCGCCCTCCGCGAGCCCCACCTCGATGTCGTACTGCGCGTCGATCGCCGCGGTGCCCCGGTCCCACAGCACGACGGTGGCGTCTGCGGACGTGACGACGTCCGCAGACGCGCCCCACTCCGTGGCGACGCTCGCGACGCGCGTGCCGGCGGGCACGGACGGCCCGGACTGCAGGGATGCCTCGACCTCCCGCAGGAGCGTCTCGCTCACCCGATCGCGGCTCTCCGCGTCCGGCTGGCCGAGCACGGCGACGTACGTGGTCACGGTCGTCTGCCCGATCGTGACGTTCTTCGCGGTCACGAGGTTCCACGCGGCCATCCAGGAGTTCCAGAGCGCGCCGGTCTTGATGCCGACGACGCCCGGCTGCTCGAGGAGCGGGTTCGTGTTCTCCACGTGCCCCGCGCCCGGCAGCTCGATCTCCTGCGTCGCCACGATCTCGGCGATGACGGGGTTCGCGAGCGACAGGCTCGCGAGCTTCACGATGGCCTCGGGGGTCGCGGTGTTGCCCGTGCCGATCCCGCTCGCGTCGACCATCGTGATCCCCTCGAGTCCGTGCGCTTCGAGCCAGCCCGGCACCTCGAGCACGAACGCGTCCCTCGAGCCCCACAGCTCGGTGGTGAGACGGTCGACGTAGTTGTTGGCCGAGCCGATGAGGATGCCCTGGAGCAGCTGGCGCTGCGTGAGGGTTCCGCCGACAGGCACGTCCAGAGCCGACTCGTTCGCGCGCCGGTACGCCCAGTAGCTGACGCTGTCGGCATAGCTGAAGTCGTAGGACGGGCCCTCCTCGCCCACCGCGAGCGGCGCTTTCTCGAGGATCATCAGCGACGTGACGAGCTTCGCGATGCTCGCCATCGGCGTCGCCTCGGAGCTCATCGACGTCACGGCTCCGATCCCCTCGGCGCCCACCGCGGCGTTGCCGACGTCGGGCCACGTGAGCGCGAGCTCGTGGCCGGGGACGGGTTCGACCGTCGCGGCCGAGACGACGGGCGCGACCTCGGTGAGCGGCCACACGGCGCACGCTCCGACGTAGCCGGCCGCGAGCACGGCAGCCGTCACGAGCGGTGCCGCGACAGCGCCACGTCGGCGCCGGCGCGCAGGGAGAAGGTCGGGTGCAGGGTCCGTCGTGCTCGCATCGGCGCTCGGGCGCGTCCCCAGCGTCGCGGGGTCGACCCAGCTGAGAGCGGCGAGCGGCGGCGCCTCGTCGACCAGGGCCAGAAGCTCGGCTTCGGGTGACGGCTCGTCAGCAGGCGACGGCTCGTCGGACGCCGACTCGTGAGAAGCCGGTTCCTCCGGAAGGAGCTCCTCCGTGGCAGGCGGCGCGAGGAGGGCCGACTCGGTGGGCAGTGCCGGGCGGGGTGCCGCGTCCACGACCGTGGCGGCGGCGCTCGGCTCGTCGAGCCGCGCGGGGGTGTCCGTCGCAGGCGGCACCGTCTCCGGCACGGCGGGAACCGGTGCGGGGGCGCCGGCGGCGCCCGGCGCGAGAGGCGCGCCCGCGGGTGCGGTGAGACCGGTCCCGGTGGGGGGGGAGTCGGCGGTCGCGCGCAGGGTCCGTCGATTGCGGCGCCGCAGCGGGGGCGCGGCTGCGGGCTCGGTGGGCTCGGCCGCGGGGGGCGCGTCGAACGGCGCCTGCGCCTCCAGGTCGTTCGCCGACACCGCTCGCCACTGCGGCGGTGCCACGGGGGCCGCCGCGGCGTCGGCGGCGGCGAACGCTTCGGCGACGCTCGTCACCGCGGGGGCGGGCTCGCGCCGCGCGGGCGCGTCAGGCAGCACCGAGGACACGCCGGCCGGGCCCGCGGGCTCGTCGGGCAGGACGGCGGGCGCGGCGGGGGCGTCGGCGTCGGTGCGCTCGAAGACGTCGTCGGATGCCACCCGCCTACGGTACCCGGCTTGCGCTCGACGTGGGCTGGACGCGCGCGGTGTCGCGGGTGATCCGTGGCGCCGTCGATGCCCTAGAATCACGTTCACAACCCACGGGAGTCCGGCGAGCCGGGCTGAGAGGAAGCGAACCGCGCTTCGACCGTCGAACCTGATCCGGATCATGCCGGCGCAGGGAGGAGAGAGATGAACACGTCCACGTCCGCACGCTCGTCCGTCACGGAGAAGACGACCCGCCGCTATCGCTGGCGCGTCGTCGACATCGTCGTCGCCAGCGTCATCGGCGTCGCAGCCGGCGTCGTCTTCTGGCTGTGGGGCCAGGCCTGGCCGGCCCTCGACACGCTCCTGGCGTTCACGCCCGGGCTCTCGGGCCTGCTCGCCGGGGGATGGCTCTTCGCCGGAGTGCTCGGCGGACTCATCATCCGCAAGCCCGGCGCTGCCCTCTACACGGAGGTCGTGGCCGCCGTGGTGTCGATGCTCGTGGGCACCCAGTGGGGCTACACGACGTTCATCTGGGGGCTCTTCCAGGGCATCGGCGCCGAGCTCGGTTTCGCTCTGCTCCTCTACGCCAACTGGCGCGTGCTGGGCGCTCTCGTCTCCGGTGCACTCGCCGGCATCGCGGTCGCCGTGCTGGACACGAACTTCTCTTCGGTCGCGGCGCTGGCCTTCGAGGCGCGCGCGGTCTACTTCGTCGCGGCGGTGGTGTCGGGCATCGTGATCGCCGGCCTGCTGTCGTGGGTGATCTCCCGCGCGCTGGCCGCCACGGGAGCGCTCGACCGCTTCGCGATCGGCCGGGAGGTCCGTGCTCGAGGCGGCGCGGAGGCCGACGGGGCGTGACGACTCCGCCAGCCGCCCCCGCCCGCGTCGACGCACGCGGGTGGGGATGGCGCCACGCCGGGCGGTCGCGCTGGGCCGTGCGCGCCCTGGACGTGCGGATCGAACCCGGAGAGCGCGTCCTGTTGCTGGGGGCGAGCGGGTCGGGCAAGTCCACGCTGCTGCGCGGGCTCGCGGGTGTGCTCGGCGACGACGAGGACGGGGAAGCCGAGGGCGCCCTGCTCATCGACGGCCGGGTCCCCGCCGACGCGCGCGGGCGCGCGGCGCTCGTCCTGCAGGACCCGGACGCCCAGGTCGTCCTCTCCCGGGTCGGCGACGACGTCGCGTTCGCGTGCGAGAACCTCGGGGTGCCGAGGGACGAGATCTGGCGCCGCGTGCCCTCTGCGCTCGCGGCCGTCGGGCTGGACCTGCAGCTGGACCGCTCCACGTCCGCCCTGTCGGGAGGGCAGAAGCAGCGGCTGGCGCTCGCGGGCGCGCTGGCCATGCGGCCGGGACTGCTGCTGCTCGACGAGCCGACCGCGAACCTCGACCCCGAGGGCGTGGCCTCGGTGCGCGATGCGGTCATCGCCGCGACCCGCGCGACAGGTGCCACCCTCGTCGTCGTCGAGCACCGCGTCGGCGTGTGGGCGCCTCACGTCGATCGCGTGATCGTCCTGGCCCCGGGGGGAGGCGTCGTCGCCGACGGGACCCCGGACGACGTGTTCCGCGCCCACGCGGACACGCTCACGGAGGCGGGGGTGTGGGTGCCGGGGGTCGCGCCCGTCGTGCCGCGGACGCAGCCGCCCTCCGGTGCGGAGTCGCTGCTCACGGCCGAGGCGCTCTCCGTCGGCCGCCGACCGTTCGGCGCGCGCGAACCGGTGGTCGCGGCTGAGGCGTTGTCCGCCGACGTCAGGGGCGGACGGGCACTCGCTGTGGTCGGCCCGAACGGGGCCGGCAAGTCGACGCTGGCGCTGACGCTGGCGGGGCTGCTGCCGCCGGCGGCGGGGACGCTCGCCGCCACGGAGGCTCTCGCGGCATCCGGAGGGGCTCACGGGACGCGTCGTCGCCGACGACCGCCGGTTGCGGGATCCGCGCCCTCGGAGTGGTCCTCCCGCGACCTGCTCACGCGCATCGGGATGGTGTTCCAGTCGCCCGAGCACCAGCTGCTCGCCACGTCCGTCCGGGCGGAGCTCGAGGTCGGGCCGCGCGCGCTCGGGCTGGGACCGCGCGAGGTGGCCGCGCGCGTCGAGCCGCTGCTCGACGGGCTGGGGCTCGCGCGCCTGGCGTCGGTCAACCCGTTCACGCTGTCGGGAGGGGAGAAGCGGCGTCTCACGGTCGCGACGATGCTCGCCACGCGCCCTCGGGTGCTCGTGCTCGACGAGCCGACGTACGGCCAGGACGCCCGCACGTGGCGGGAGCTGGCGACGCTGCTCGACGGCGTGCGCGCCGACGGGCGGGCGATCGTGTGCGTGACGCACGACGAGCAGCTCGTCGAAGCGCTCGCCGATGATGTGCTCGAGCTGCGCCGCGCGGCGGTGACGACGTGAGCCTCATGACCATCGATGCGCGGCGTGGCGCGCTGGGCGGCGTCAACGCGCTCGCGAAGCTGGTCGCGGCGCTCGTCCTCGGCGTCGCGCTGCTGCTGTCGATCGATCCGGTGTCGGCGGGCGTCTCTCTCGCGCTCACGCTGGCGCTTCTGCCGTTCGCCCGCCTCTCGTGGCGCGACCTCTGGCTGCGTGTATGGCCCATCGCGCTGTCGGCGGTGATCGCGGCGCTGGGGACGACCCTCTACGGTCGCCCCAGCGGGGAGATCTACGTGCAGTGGGGCGTGCTGCGCGTCAGCGACGGGTCCATCGAGCTCGCGCTCGCCATCCTGCTGCGCGTGCTGGCGATCGCCGTGCCGAGCGTCATCCTGTTCGCCACGACGGATCCGACCGATCTGGCCGATGCGCTGGGCCAGCTCGCGCGGCTGCCCGCGCGGTTCGTGTTGGGAGCGCTTGCCGGTCTGCGGCTCGTGGGCCTGCTCATCGACGACTGGCGCGAGCTCGGGCACGCGCGTCGCTCGCGCGGCGTGGCCGACACGGGCCGCCTGCGACGCTTCGCGGGCCAGACCTTCGCGCTGTTCGTGCTGGCCATCCGGCGGGGATCCAAGCTCGCCACCGCCATGGAGGCGCGGGGTTTCGGCGCCCCGGTCGCTCGTACCTGGGCCCGACCGTCCCGCCTCCGTCCGCGCGACGGGGTGCTCGTGCTGCTGGCCGTCGGCATCGCCGCCGCCTCCGTGGGCGCCGCCGTCTGGGCGGGCACCTGGACGTTCGTGCTCGGTCTCTGACGCGGACCCCGTCCATCCGCCCGTCCCGCTCGCAGGTCGCGCCGTCCCGCTCACAGGCTCGATGCCGGATCCGCGGTCCGACAGGCCCCGTCGCACGTCGCCCGTCACATCCGTCCTGTGACCGGGACGGCCGGGGGACGGGTGAGGGACGGACAGGGACGCACGCGGCGGCCGAACGGGTCAGAGCTCGCGCGTGAGGCGGAGGCGGAACAGCCGGACCTGGCGGCCCGAGTCGCGCTCGTAGGCGCGGTAGCCGGGCCACTGCCGCTGGATCAGCTCCCACGCCGCCTCCCGCTCGGCGGGATCGGTGTCGATCCGGGTCGCCACGACCGCGAAGCGCCGCCCGCGCGAGGTGATCTCGGCCCCCGGATGCGCCAGGAGGTTGTGCGTCCAGGCGGGGTGCTTCCCGCGGGCGAAGTTGGTGCCGGCCACGATCGCGTTGCCGCGGCCGTCCGGCGTGTACATCAGCTCGCTCGCGCGCGGCTCGCCGGTGCGGGCGCCGATCGTGTGGAGCGTGAGCGATGGCACGAGGAGCCCGCTCACCTGCACGCGCCCACCCGTCAGCCCGCGCACGAGCCGCTCGGCCGCCGGCAGCAGGCGCGGCCCGAGCGCGCGGAAGGCGCGCGTGCGCGTGAGGGGAGCCAGCCCGGAGCGGACGATCTGCACGATGCGCGACATGCCTCGAGTCTGCCGCGCGAGCGGGGCGCGTTCCAGGGCTCGCGTAGGCTGGCGGGGAACCGGGCGATGCTGCACGGGGTGAGGGGAGCCGGATGCCGCAGGTCGAGAACGACACCCACAAGCCCCTCGCGGGCCGCACGATCCTGATGTCCGGGGGGAGCCGCGGCATCGGGTTGGCCATCGCTTTGCGCGCCGCGCGCGACGGCGCGAACGTCGCGCTGCTCGCCAAGACCGACCGTCCGCACCCGAAGCTCGAGGGTACGATCCACACGGCGGCCGAGGCGATCCGCGAGGCCGGGGGGAACGCGCTGCCGATCGCGGGCGACGTCCGCGACGACGATGCGATCGCGCGCGCCGTGCTCGCGACGGCCGGCGAGTTCGGCGGCATCGACATCGTCGTCAACAACGCCAGCGTGATCGACCTCAGCGGGTCCGAGGACCTGCCAGCCAAGAAGTACGACCTGATGCAGGACGTCAACGTCCGGGGCACCTTCATGCTCAGCCGCGCGGCGATCCCGCTGCTGCGCGAGAGTCCGAACCCGCACATCCTGTCGCTCGCGCCGCCCCTCAACACCACGCCGAAGTGGCTCGGGGCGCACACGGGTTACTCGCTGGCGAAGTTCGGGATGACGATGGCGACGCTCGGGATCGCCGCCGAGTTCGGCAAGGAGGGGATCGCCGCCAACACGCTGTGGCCGCGCACGCTCATCGCGACCGCCGCCGTGCAGAACGTCATCGGCGGTGACCGACTGATGGCGATGAGCCGGACCCCCGAGATCTATGCCGACGCCGCGCACCTCGTGCTCTCGCGCCCGGCGCGCGAGCTCAGCGGGCGCACGCTCATCGTCGAGGACGTGCTCGCCGAGGCCGGCGTCACCGACCTCTCCGGCTACGCGGCCGTCCCGGGCACCCCCGACGACCGCCTCTTCCCCGACGTCTTCCTCGACTGACCGGCGAGCGCTCAGCTGCGCGCGATCGACCGGCCGAGCGCACCGCGCGTCAGGTCACGAGCGATCTGTCGACTCGGCCGATCATCAGCGCCACGCCAGGGCTCGCATTGACCACGCGTAGCGTCACGTCGGGATGCTCGCGACGCCACACCCGGAACAGCTCGTCCGCGAAGCCCTGACCGACGAGATCCAGCCCCTCGAAATCGAGCGTCACTTCGGTGAACTTCTCCAGACCCGTCGCGAATCGCTTCGCCTCGCTGCGGCTGATGAACTCGCCCTCACGGCTGATCAGCTTGATGACGGGAGCGGTCTTGACGAAGGCGAGGTCGTCGTCCGTGTGACGTTCGAAGACCTCCCGAAGCGAGCGCTCGGTATCCAGCGACAAGAGGACGCGGGCGACCGTACCGGACGCGTCCGAACTGCCCGAGGCGATGTCGTCGATCGTGTTGTCGACCGCCAGACGATAACCATTGGCCTGGAGATCGAAGACGTCGACGGCCTTGGACGTGAAGAAGAGGCCTTCTCCGGCGTGACGATCCGGTGCGGTGGTGCGCTTCCCCTTCGTGATCTCGACGACCGCTGCGGCGACGTCGGGAAGGCCGAGACCGTCACGGAGCGTCGCGAACGCGCCGACCCCGTCGTCCCGTGCGGTGATCTCGGCACGCCGTCCTGCCAGTCGGGCGGTGACCTCGACATAGGTGCCCCGAGAATGGTCGATCGCGTTGTTGACGATCTCCGTCACGGCGTACGCCAGGATCTCCCGCGCGTTCCGCGGCAGTTCCCCCACCTGCGTCTCGAGCCACCGCCGCAGCTCGAGCCAGACGGTGTCCTCGCTCAGGCCCCGCAGCGGGTAGGTCCGGGTCCAGGACATCGTCCCGCTCCCTGCGGTCTCGCTGTTCGCCTCGATCGCGCCGTCCCCCGTGGGCAGCGAGGAGAGGGGTGGGGTCTGTGGGGTCGTCGCCCGGGACCAGTCCTCCCGCAACTGGGTTGCGTGGAAGCGTCGGTGGCCGCCGGGCGTCCTCGAAGACCGCACGGCGCCGCGATCCGCCAGCGAGCGGAGGACCTTCACCGACACGCCCAGCATGCGGGCGGCCTCACCGATCGTGAGGAGCGATGGGTACTCCATGGGTAGATTCTGGCAGGTTCACGGTCAGGCGGCTGCTCGAATCTCCCTAAAACTTCCTGATCTTCCCTAAATCTCCTCATCCTCGTTCGCGCTGCGCATCAGTCGCAGTCTCTGCAACGCCCCTCCTCGCCTGAGGGCCACGGTGTCCGCCGGCCGCGGCACCCGGAAGTCCGCACCAGCGCTCTCGCAGGCGTCTCCCCTAGCCTGGAGGCATGGCCGACACCCCTCAGCGACCCGCGAACACCGCCGTGCGCGCCACCGGCGGCGTCCGCCAGGTGCGGCCCAAGACGGAGGGATGGCAGCAGCAGAAGGACGCCGAGGGGCGCCCTCTGCTGCAGTTCGCCAGCCCGAAGCGCGGCAAGCCGCCCGTGCACCTGGCCGACCTGACGCCGGAGCAGCGCGTCGAGAAGGTCACGGAGCTCGGTCTGCCCGGCTTCCGCGCCAAGCAGCTCGAGAAGCACTACTTCACCCACTGGACGTCGGATCCCTCCGATATGACGGATCTTCCGGCCGCGGGCCGCGAGGAGCTGGTGGCGGGCGTGCTGCCGAGCCTGCTCACGGAGGTCCGGCGCCTGCAGACCGACAAGGGCGACACGATCAAGTTTCTGTGGCGACTCCACGACGGCGCGCTCGTCGAGTCGGTGCTCATGCGCTACCCCGGCCGCATCACGCTGTGCGTGTCGTCGCAGGCGGGGTGCGGCATGAACTGCCCGTTCTGCGCGACCGGCCAGGCGGGGCTGACGCGCAACATGTCGGCGGCGGAGATCGTCGAGCAGGTCGTGCGCGCCAACGCGCTGATCCGCGCGGGCGGGCTGGGCAGGGCCGAGCACCCGGATGAGCGTGTCACCAACATCGTGTTCATGGGCATGGGGGAGCCGCTGGCGAATTACGCGCGCGTCATGCAGGCCGTGCGCGTGATGGTCGACAAGAAGCACGGGCTCGGGATGAGCGCGCGCGGCATCACGGTGTCGACCGTGGGGCTCGTCCCCGCGATCCGCAAGCTCGCGGCCGAGGACATCCCGGTCACGTTCGCCCTGTCGCTGCACGCGCCCGACGACGAGCTGCGCGACGAGCTCATCCCGGTCAACTCCCGCTGGAAGGTGGATGAGGCCCTGGACGCCGCGCGCGAGTACTTCGACAGGACGGGACGGCGCGTGTCGATCGAGTACGCGCTCATCCGCGACATGAACGACCACCCGTGGCGCGCGGATCTGCTCGCCGAGAAGCTGAACGCCCGAGGCCGCGGCTGGGTGCACGTCAATCCGATCCCGCTCAACCCGACGCCCGGCTCGGTGTGGGACGCCTCGGAGCGCTCCGTGCAGCAGGAGTTCGTGCGTCGCCTCAACGACGCCGGGGTGCCCACCACGATCCGCGACACCCGGGGCAAGGAGATCGACGGCGCCTGCGGCCAGCTCGTCGCGACGGAAGAGGACCAGGAGGCGGCCGCCCGCTGATCCTCCGGCGGGAGCGTCCAGGGATCCCCTGGCATGATCTATTCGTGACTCCTGCCCGTACGCCCGTGCTGTTGCGCGCGATCTACGGGCTCTTCGGGGCGGCGGCCCTGGCGCTGTGCGTGTTCATGCTCGTGTTCTTCACGCGCTGGCTGGTCTCGCTCGCGCCGGTCGCGGGCTTCCTCGCGGAGTATCCGGGCGCCGCGCCCATGCCCGCCGGTTCGGGCGTGGGCATCCCCGCGTGGCTGTCGTGGACGCATTTCCTCAACGCGTTCTTCCTCTTGCTCATCATCCGCTCCGGCGTCCGGATCCGCGGCGAGAAGTCGCCGAGCGGGCTGTGGACCTCGCGTCGCGTGAAGAAGCGCCGGATGAGCCTCACGATGTGGTTCCACGTCGCGGTCGACGTGCTGTGGATGCTCAACGGGCTCGTCTTCGTCGTGCTGCTGTTCGCGACCGGGCACTGGGTGCGCATCGTGCCGACGAGCTGGGAGGTCTTCCCCCACGCCCTGTCGGCGTTGATCCAGTACGTGTCGCTCGACTGGCCGACCCACAGCGGATGGACCGGGTACAACGCGTTGCAGCAGCTGTCCTACTTCGCGATCGTCTTCGTCGCCTCGCCGCTGGCGATCCTGACCGGTGCGCGCCTGAGCGCGTTCTGGCCGCGCGGCGCAGACCGCCTGAACCGGCTCTATCCGCTGGACCTCGCCAAGGCCGTGCACTACCCGGTCATGCTGTTCTTCGCGGGCTTCGCCGTCGTCCACGTCGGGCTCGTGTTCGCGACGGGCGCGCTGCGCAACCTCAACGCGATGTACGCCGGCCAGGACGCCGTGAACTGGACGGGATTCTGGATCTTCACGGTCTCGGTCCTGGCGATGGCGGGCGGGTGGGTCGCCGCGCGCGACCGCGTGATCGCCCCCATCGCGAGGCTGTTCGGCGACGTGCGGATGCGCGGTCGGTGAGCGGGCCGTCCGACACGGCGACGCGGTCGCGGGCGTTGACGACCTAAGCCGCCGGGGCGGCCGTGAGCGAGCGGATCGTCTCGCTGCCCTCGGCGAGCATGCGATAGACGCGCTCGTAACCCGCGGCCATGACCGGCAGGTCGAATCGCTGCTCGGCATCGCGTCGGCACGCCGCCGGATCGAGCTCACAGACCCGTGTCACGGCGTCTGCGAGCGCGTCGACCCCTTCCACCACGAACCCCGTCTCGCCGTGCCGGACGACCTCCGGCACGCTGCCCCGCGGGGTCGCGACGACCGGCGTGCCGCACGCCAGCGCCTCGGCCATGACCATGCCGAACGGCTCGTGCCACTGGATCGGGAAGAGCAGGCACGACGCGAGCGCGAACAGCTCGCGCTTGAGCTGGGAGTCCGCCTCGCCGATGTACTCGGCGTCGGGTCCCAGCAGGGGACGGACGTCACGGTCGAAATACTCCTTCTCGGCGGCCTCGGAGAGCTTGCCCGCGAGCAGGATGCGCCGTCCCGCGCGACGCGCCGCCTCGATGGCGATGTGGGCGCCCTTGTCGGGGCTGAACCGCCCGATCCACAGCACCGTGTCGCTCTTGTCCGCTCGGAACGGGAAGCTCGGCACGTCGATCGCGTTGTGGACGGTGCCGACCCAGTTGAGGTCGGGCGCGTGCCGACGCTGCGCGTGGGAGATCGCCACCAGGTCGACGGAGGACCCGAGGCGACGGTAGTAGTCGCCGTTGTCGCCCCCGACGGGCCCGTGCATGGTGACGACGGTCGGGATGGCGCGGCCGCGCGCCAGCAGGGGACCCGCGGCCGAGTTGTCGTGCACGACGTCCAGATCGAGGCCGTCGAGGGCCCGCGCCGCCTCCGCGGCGAGCACGAGCTCGGGCATCACGCTCGACCCGAGCAGGTGCGACGGTGGCTCCTCGTAGACCCGGACGTGACGCTGCGCCCGCGTGCGGGGCGTGCCCGACGCGACGAGCGTGACCTCGTGACCGCGGGCGACGAGCTGATCGACGAGCGTCGCGACGACCGCCTCCGTGCCGCCGTAGCCGCGCGGCGGGAGCTCGTACCAGGGCGGGGCGACCATGCCGATCCGCAACGGCCGATCGGCTCCGTCGCCCCGCGGGACGTCCTCTCGTTCGACGATGAGCGACATGCGCGTATCTCCTCCTCCAGTGGGCGCGTGGTGCGGGCAAAGGGGTGAAGCGGGGCTCGCCGTCGAGCCGACCGTTGTCAGGCTAAGGGGAGAAAACCTACAATCGCAACTGCATGTTTCCTACACCTTGAAAGGCGCCGACGCCGGAGAGGAGAAGCCGTGACCGACCTGACCACCCGCCCCGCGTCGGGGGAGCGTGAGCCCTCGCCCCCGTCGGTCTCAGACCGCCCGGAGTCCGCGGGCGGGTCCATCGAGGACGATCGCACCCGACCGCGCGGGATCGCTCCCGTGCTGCAGCCGCAGGCATCGGTCACGCTCGTCGAGGGCTCGTCCTTCTGCGTCTCCCGGACGAACGGGGACATGCTCCCCACGCACGGTGACGGGCTGTTCGTCCAGGACACGCGCGTCCTTTCGCGCTGGCAGCTGCGCATCGACGGCGACGAGGTGGAGCCGCTCAGCGCTCTGCCCGCCGAGCCGTACGAGAGCCGTTTCGTCGGGCGCATCCCCGCCCGGCAGGGGGCCATCGAGCCCACGGTGATCGTGGAGCGGCACCGCCTGGTCGGCCGGGGCATGCGCGAGGACATCACGCTCACGAACTACGGCGCCGAGGCGGCGGGCCTGGATGTCGTGCTTCACGTGGACGCGGACTTCGCCGACCTGTTCGAGGTCAAGGAGCGCCGTCCCGTCCGCGCGCTGCGCGTGACCTCGTCCTACGACGCCGAGGGGCTGCACTTCGGCATGGGTCAGGACGCGCGGACGGACCCCGGCGGACGTGCGGACGGCTCGGACGCGCGCGGCGTGCGGGTGTCGGCGCCCGGCGCGCAGGCCGTGCCCGGCGCGCTGCTGTTTCGGGCGGTCGTGCCCGCCGGAGAGTCGTGGAGCGCGAGCGTCGAGGTGCTGCCGGCCGTGGCGGGCAGCGAGCTGGCGGCGTCCTTCCCTCTCGACCGCCCGCTCGAGGCCACGGAGCCGGCGCGCCGCATGCGGGGATGGCGCGACGCCGCGCCCACGATCGCCGTGGGGAACACCGTGCTCGCGGGTGCCCTCAGCACGAGCGAGCGCGATCTCGGCGCACTGCGGATCGTGGACCCGGAGCATCCGGACGAGGACGTGGTCGCGGCCGGGGCGCCGTGGTTCATGGCTCTGTTCGGTCGAGACTCCCTGCTGACGAGCTCGATGATGATGCCCTTCGCGCCCGGCCTGGCGCTCGGCACGCTGCGCACGCTCGCGCGCCTGCAGGGCACGCGGGATGACCCCATGACGGAGGAGCAGCCGGGCCGCATCCTGCACGAGGTGCGGCTCGGCGCCGACCTGTCGCTCGCGCTGGGCGGGGACCGCGTGTACTACGGCTCGATCGACTCCACGCCGCTGTTCGTGATGCTCGTCGGGCAGGCGCTGCGCTGGGGCGTGCCGCATGAGGAGATCGCCGAGCTGAAGCCCGCCGTCGACCGCGCGATCGCGTGGATCGAGAGCTGCGGCGACCGCGACGGAGACGGCTTCGTCGAGTACCGCCGCGGAACCGACCGGGGGCTGGCGAACCAGGGCTGGAAGGACAGCTCCGATTCGATCGCGCACCGGGACGGGCACGACGCCGAGGCGCCCATCGCGCTCGCCGAGGTGCAGGGCTACTGCTATGCGGCGTATCTCGCCGCGGCCGAGCTCGAGGACGCGATCGGGGACGCGGGGCGCGCGGCGATGCTGCGCGAGCGCGCGGGCACGCTGCGCCGGCGATTCCACGAGGCGTTCTGGATGCCCGACGACGGCTTCTACGCGCTCGCGCTCGACGCGCGGAAGGAACCGCTGCGGGTGCTCGCGTCCAACGTGGGGCACTGCCTGTGGTCGGGCATCGTCCCGGAGGAGTTCGCGGACCGCGTGATCGACCGCTTCCTGCAGCCGGACCTCTTCACGGGTTTCGGCATCCGCACGCTCTCCGCGCAGTCGCGGCGTTTCAACCCGGCGAGCTACCACAACGGATCGGTCTGGCCGCACGACACGGTGCTCACGGCGGCCGGCATGGCGCGCTACGGGCGCCGCGACGCCGCCATGCAGGTCGCGGCCGGCCTCCTCGACGCGCTCGAGGCGTTCGGCGGGCGTCTTCCCGAGCTGTTCTGCGGATTCGACCGCGACGACAAGCCCGTGCCGATCCCGTACCCGACCTCGTGCTCGCCGCAGGCGTGGGCCGCCGCCACGCCGTTCGAGATCCTGCGGATCGGGCTCGGCCTCGAGGCCGATGCGCCTGCGGGCGTCTTCCGTGCATGCGCCGTCCCGCCCGCCCTCGGCCGCGTCGAGTTGACGGGCCTGCCCCTCGCGGGGCGCCGCGTGGACATCGTCGCGGATGAGAAGGGCGTCACGGTCACGGGCCTTCCCGAGGAGCTGGTGGCCCGGTCCTGCTGACCGGGGATGTGGGCTCTGTGGACCCGTCGTACCATGGGGATCCGGATGGGAACGCGGTCATGACGATGGAACAGGGCACGCAGACAAGGGACGCGCAGCGGGGCGCCGAGGATCTCTCGCCGCTGCAGGACGCCGACGCGCCCTTCTACACCATCGGCCAGGTCTCGGCGATCCTCGGGATCCCGCAGGCCGCGCTGCGCCGTCTCGACGACCAGGACATCGTGTCGCCGGAGCGGTCCGAGGGCGGGCAGCGGCGCTACTCGCGGCAGGAGGTCGAGCGGCTGCGGGAGGTGCTGACGCTCACGGACGAGGGGGTCACGCTGCCCGGCGTGCGCAAGGTGCTCGCGCTGCGCCGGCAGGTCGAGTCGCTGGAGGAGGAGCTCGCCGACCTCCGCGGGCGCGGCGCGGACGATCGAGCCGGATCGGACTGATCCGAGGCGCGGATCCCGTTGGTCCCCCTGCGCCCGCCCCCGACGCATGCGAGAAGGCCCCGCCGCGTTGCGCGACGAGGCCCTCTCGGCTGGGTGCGGCGTCAGGCGATCGAGCGCTGGCGGCGACGGAGCACCTGCAGCAGGCCGCCGGCGACGAGCAGCGTCGCGCCCGCGAAGGCGATCCCCAGCGGCAGCTGGGCGGCGCCGGTGGCGGCGAGGCGGTCGGCCGGGATGCTGATCTCGGTCCAGCCGATGATGTTGCCCTCGGCGTCGTAGACCGCGATGCGGTGGTCACCGGTGACGCCCGCCGGCAGGGTCACCGTGATGGTGCCCTCCTCGGTCACGACGTGCGCCCCCAGGTACACCGGCTCGGAGAACAGCCACGCGTAGACGGTCTGCCCCGCGTAGGCGCTGCCCACGTAGACGGTGACCTGCTGGCCCGACACGGAGCGGATGTCCGCGGCGCCGCGGTTGCTGTCGTCCAGGAGCCGCGGGTCCGGCGTGCCACCCGTGGTCGGCAGCGCGCCCGGGTCCTGCGGCGCAGGGTCCTGTCCGCCCGGCGCCGGAGGCGGCGTCGGACCACCCGGCTCGCCCGGCTGGCCCGGGTCGACCGGGCCGGGCTCACCGTCAGCGGCCACCGCGCGGCCCAGCGGGGCCGGCTCGACGACCGGGTGCGCCTGGAAGTAGCGCACGGTCGCCTCGAGGTCGACCTGGCCGGTGTCGGTGCGGGTCGCCTGCGCGAAGGTGAAGAAGTTGTCTCCACCGGCCGCGAGGAACGAGTTCGTCACGACGACGATCTCGTCGGTCGGCGCGATCTCCTCGCCGTTCAGGGTCATCGACACGATCCGCTGGTTACGCGGGGCGCTCGCGTCGTAGACGTAGCTGAAGCCCTCCGAGACGCCGAGGTGCAGGTAGGCGCGGGCGGCGCCGTCGGGCTGCCACTGCTCCTCGAGGATCTGCTTGATCTGCGCGCCCGTGAGCGGCAGCGTCATGAGCGTGTTGGCGAAGGGCTGGACCGTGGCGACGTCGCGGTAGGTGATGTCGCCGTCGGGACCGGGGTGCAGGTCCGCCCGGATCCCGCCGGGGTTCATGAGCGCAAGCTGCGCAGGCGTGCCGGCGTAGCTCTCGTTCGACGTCGCCCACAGGTAGATGTCCGCGAGCAGGTTGCCGAGCGTCGACTCGGCGCCGCGGTCCTCGGTCCCGGTCGGGGTGGTCGCGCGCGTGATGCTCTCGGTGATCTTGCCGATCACGACCGCACCCTCGACGTCGGCGATCGCCACGGCATCCGCGACGATCTGGGCGACCTCGGGGTCCGCCGGGTAGGCGGCGGCGCCCTCGACCACGAGCGGCAGCAGGTCGGCGCTGATCGAGACCAGCTCACCGGTGCTCCGGTCGGCCACGATGTCGAGCTGGCCCAGCGTGGTGCCGTACTGGTGCGCCTGGATGACCGGGCGCTCGACCCCGTCGGGACCGGCGATGTCGCACGCGTAGCGCTGGTGCGTGTGGCCCGACACGATCGCGTCGATGTCGGCCGAGGCCTCGCGGATCAGCGTGCCGTAGTCGCTCGCGTCGGCGGCGACGGCCGTGCAGTTCGCCGCGGCCGAGCCCTCGTGCACGAGCAGCACGATGATGTCCGCCAGTCCCTCCGAGGTGATCTCGTCCGCCGCGCGGTCGGCCGCCTCGAGCATGTCGCCGAACTCGATCTCGCTGATGCCAGCGGGGCTCACCAGGGTGCCCGTGCTGGGCGTGACCAGCCCGATGAACGCGATGTCGACGCCGCCGACCTCGCGCACGGCGTACTCCGGCAGGGCCGGGTCCGTCGTGCCCTTCCAGTAGACGTTCGCGCCCAGGTTGAAGTCGGGGCTGCCGAAGCTCTCCGTGACGCGGCCCGTCAGGTCGTCCCAGCCCTGGTCGAACTCGTGGTTGCCCACGGCGCCGAGCTCAAGCCCCGCGGCGACGAGCGCCTCGATCGTGGGCTCGTCCTGCGAGATGAAGCTCGTGAACGTCGACGCACCGATGTTGTCGCCCGAGTGCACGAAGATCGTGTTCGGGTTCTCCTCGCGCAGCTGCTTGACGGCACCCGCTAGCACCGCGGCACCCGCCTCGCCGCTGCCGAGGTTCTGCTCCAGGCGGCCGTGGAAGTCGTTGATCGTCAGGACCTGGAGGTTGACGAGCCGGTCCTCGATCGCGAACAGCGTCGTCGTGCCCGACACCTCGTTGCCCACTGCGAGCAGCGGCTCACCGGTCGGGGACTGCGCGGCGGGGATGAATGCCACGCCCTCCGGCCCGAGGTCGCCCGCGGCCGAGAGGGTCGCGGGGTCGTTCAGGTCGCCCCGGACCGAGAAGTCGCGGTTGTTGACGTACGTGACGTACTGGGCGTCGCGCGGGTCGGTGATGTCGTAGACGATGATGCCGCCCACGCGCTCGAAGCCGATGAACGCGTAGGTGCGGTCGCCGACCTTGCCGATCGCCAGGTTCTCGGGCTCGGGGCCCTTGTCGTCGCTGCGGCCCTCGAGGTTCGCCTCGGTGTGGTTCGAGTTGAAGTACTCGGGCGCGACCTCGAGCAGGATCTCCTCGAACTGCGAGCCGGAGTCGAAGACCTGCTCGCCATCGGCGGTCCAGATCGAGAACGAGCGGGAGCCGAACGCGTACAGCTCCTCGTAGCAGCCGCGCTCGGCGTCGAAGCCGTTCTCGATCGTGACGTTGAGGCGGCCGAGGTGAGCGTTGCCCAGGTACGGCGCGAGCGGGCTGTCGTCGCAGACGGGACCGTGGCCGTTGCGCGCGATGCTGCCGACGCGGGTGGCCTCGGCGTAGTCGCCCCACTCGCGGGCGTCGCCCTCGTTCGCGGTGACGAGGTAGGTGGCGCCCTCGACCTCGTACGACTCGATGCCGTCGGGCATGTAGATGCCGAACAGGCCCTCGTACGTGCGCAGCTCTGCGCGGTCGTCGCGGTCGGACGGGTCGAGCGGGATCTCGCCGTGGTCCTGGAAGCCGAGCGGCCAGATGTCCGTCACCGTGGCCGTGGGCAGGTCCACGACCGCGACGGCGTTCGCCTCCTGCAGCACGGCGTACGCGGTCGTCCCCGACACGGTCACGTACTCGGGCTCGAGGTTGCGCGACACGGGACGGTCGTCGTGCGGCGTCGGACCGAAGACGCGCACGTCGGGGTGGAGCGTGAGGTCCCCGTCCTCCTCGAAGGCGTGGAAGTCGGCGATGCGCACGTCGTCCTGCGCGGGCGCGGCCAGCGTGCCGACGGCGGGGAGGGACACGACGCCGATCGATCCCTCGGGGTCCCGCGTGAAGTCCTCCGACGGCTCGCCCTCGTTGGCGACCACGGCGTACGCGCCGTCGGGGGAGAAGGTGACCATGTCGGGCAGCGCGCCGACCTCGACCTGACCGAGCACGGTGGCGGTCTCCGTCGTGGCGTCGAAGAAGAGCAGGTGCCCGTTGGCGGTCTTGTTCTCGTTCTCGAACGCGATGACGCCGAGCCCGTCCTCGCGCACGGCGACGGAGTTCGCCACGCCCTCGGAGGTGATCTTGTACAGCTCGGTCATCTCGGCGGACTCGCCGATGCCGAGCACCGTCACGGCACCCTCCTGCGCGTTGACGACGAAGAGGCGGTTGCCGTGGAACGCGACGATCTCCGCCGCGGACTCGTCGAAGACGCCCGTCTCGAACGTGCTGATGGGCGTGAGCGAGAGGCGTGCGTCCGCGTCCGCCGAGTGCTGGATGGGCTCCGGCACGATCGCCGCGCTCGCGGCGGTGACGGGTACGACGGCCAGAGCGCACGCTGTGGCCGCGGCGGCCACGGCGCCCGTGGCGCGCCGGAAGAAGGATGAAGGCATCACTGTCCTCTGTTCGGTCGGGGGTAGGGTCGGACCCGAGTGGCGGGCCACACCCTCGGTCCTAGCGGTGCAAGGTGTCGAGCGGGTGAACAGATGGAAGAATCTGGGGACGGCGGAGGTCGATCCGCCTCGGCGAGCGGACGAGAGGCGAGGTGCTGAGCGCATGGACGAGGACCGACGGAACACGACGATCCGCACCCGCGTGGACGGCCGGGTCGGCTGGATCACCCTGGACCGGCCCGAGGCGCTCAACGCGCTCAACTCGGAGGTCGCGCGCGAGGTCGTCGCCGCGGCGCTCGCTTTCGACGCCGACGAGGGCATCGGCGCGATCGTGATCACCGGCTCGGACCGCGCGTTCGCCGCCGGGGCGGACATCAAGGCGATGGAGGGGCTCACGGGCCGTGATGTGGCGGTCGGGAACCACTTCCATGCGTGGCAGTCGTTCGCCGACGTCCGCACCCCCGTCATCGCCGCCGTCGCGGGCTACGCGCTCGGCGGCGGGTGCGAGCTGGCGATGATGTGCGATGTCATCCTCGCCGCCGACACCGCCCGCTTCGGTCAGCCCGAGATCACGCTCGGCGTCATCCCCGGGATGGGCGGCACGCAGCGCCTCGTGCGCGCGGTGGGGTACTTCAAGGCCGCGGAGCTGGTGCTGTCAGGGCGGATCGTCGAGGCGGACGAGGCGGAGCGGATCGGCCTCGTCTCTCGCGTCGTGCCCGCCGAAGCGCTCCACGAGGAGGCCGCCGCGCTCGCCGCGGCGATCGCGTCCAAGCCGCTGCCCGCGCTCTACGCCGCCAAGGCCGCGCTCGACGCCGCGCTCGAGGCGCCGCTCGCCGAGGGCCTGCGCCTCGAGAAGCACCTCTTCGCCTCCCTCTTCGACACCGCCGACCAGAAGGAGGGCATGGCCGCCTTCCGCGAGAAGCGCGAACCCCGCTTCACGCACCGCTGACGCCGGTGCGCCCGGGGGTCGGGTGGACGGCGCGTGCGCCCGGGGCCGGGGCGGTCAGCGGCTCGGCGGTGCGGCGGCGCGGCCCGCGGCGTAGCCCTCCGCGTAGGCCTCGTCGTAGCCGAGGCGGAACATGTCGCGCTCGCCGGTGCGGGGGATGGTGCGCGCGCCCGGAAGGCCGAGGTCGCCGACCAGGTCGGGCCGGCCTCGCACGACCGCGACGGGAAGCCCGGCCGCCTTGCCCTTCACGAGATCGGCGGCCGCGCACAGCTCGTCGGCGACGCACGGCAGCGTGACGGCGAGGGCGCGGCCCTGCGCGTCGGTCGAGCCGCGCAGATCGTCGAACACCCGCACGCCGCCCGCGCCGATCGCGTGGTCGGTCTGGCCGTCGCGCCATGCGCGGCCGAGCGTGTCCGACAGCAGCACCCCCACGCGGGCGCCGAGCCGGTCGCGCAGGCCCGCCGCGAGTTCCCGCGCGGACGCGTCGGGGTCGACCGGGAGGAGCAGCACGGTGCCCTCGGGGGTGTTGGAGGCGTCCACGCCCGCCGCGGCGGACACGATGCCGAGCCGGTTCTCGACGATCCGCGTGGTGTGGCCGGTCGGGGAGGTCCGGGTCGCGACCACGCGCACCGTCTCGCTCGTGATGGCGTCCTCCCGGTCGTCGGCGACGACGAAGCGGTCCTCCGCCTTCGAGACGATCTTGCTCGTCACGACGAAGATGTCGCCGTCCCGCAGCGGTCGGTCGGATGCCGCCACCGCTGTCGCGATCACCTCGACCAGATCCGTGCCCGCCCCGATCTCGGGGATCCCGGCGAGTGCCCAGATCTGCAGCATGCGGCTCAGCGCGAGTAGCGGACCTCGGTGATCGTCTCACCGAGGAAGGGCTCGTCGCGCCGGCCGCCGTCCAGGCGGAACCCGCGCTTCTCGTAGAACGTGCGGGCGCCGGGGTACTTCTCGGCCAGCCACAGGTACAGCGGCTCGCCGTCGTCGACCACGGCGTCGAACAGCGCGCGCCCGATGCCCTTGCGGTGCCAGCTGTCGAGCAGGTACACGAAGTACAGCTCGCGCGGGGCGGGCGCGTCCTGCTCCCGGGCCGGACCGGATGCGGCGAAGCCGACGATCTCGCCGTCCACCAGCGCCGCGGCATGGCGGTGCTCGGGTCCCTGTGAGGTGTAGTGCGTCCACAGCTCGGCCATGCGCCGGGGCGACACGTTCTCGAGCGAGGCGGCCGAGATGAGGCCGTCGTAGGTCTCGTGCCACACCTGGGCGTGGACGCGGCCCATGGCCTCGGAGTCCACCTCCCGGATGGGGCGGATCAGCACGTCGGTGTGTGATGCGGGTGCCATGGCCAGACTCTACGCAGGGTCGCGACGGACGGGAAATCGACGCCGCCGCGCGACGTCGACGTCGTGGCGGGCGCACCGAGTACGGGAGCGCGGCGGCGGCGCCGACTGTGGGGTCGCGACAACGGATCGGGCCGATGGGCGCGGGATGTGCCAGGATCGGCGCTCGTGAACGTGCTGTGGCGAACCCTGCTCGTGATGCTGCGCGCCCGGCGGCTCCGCCGTCGTCAGGGCACACTTCCGATGACGGCCGTGGGCCGCATCCGGCTGACCACCCTGCCCACGGACATCGACATCCTCCGGCACATGAACAACGGCCGGTACCTGTCGCTGTTCGACCTCGGTCGCTGGGACCTCATGACGCGCACGGGGCTGATGGACATGATGCGTGAGCGGGGCTGGTACCCGGTCGTCGCCAACGAGACGATCACGTTCCGCAAGTCGCTGAACCTCTGGCAGCGCTTCGAGGTGCAGACGCGGTGGATCGGGCACGACGACCGCGCTATCTACCTCGAGCACCGCGCGGTCGTGCGCGGCGAGGTGTACACGAGCGCGATCATCCGCGCCCGCGTGCTGCGCCGATCCCCCGGACCGGACGGATCGCGCACCGTGCCCCTGGAGGAGCTCTTCGCGGCCGTGGACCTGCCGGAGGAGCTGCCCGAGGTGCCCGCGTGGATGCACGCGTGGGCCGAGGGCGCGGCGCTGCCCTCCACCCGGCGGCCCGCACCGAGCGACTGGGACTGAACCGGTCCGACGCTCAGCGCGAGCGCGTGTCCCCCGCGACCAGGGCGCGCTCGTACCGCCGCGTGTAGACCTCCTGCAGGAGCCGGACGATCGGATACCCGGCCCACACGATGGCACTCGCCGGGCGGGAGAACGCCCGGATGCGCAGCCACACCGATCCGTCCGCATCCCGTTCCACGATGAACGCCTCCTCGCCGCGCTCCGGGTGCCCCGGGAGCGTGCCGTAGGCGAAGCCCCGCGCGGCCGGCTCGTCGATCGTGTACACGACGCGGCAGGGTGCGTCGCGCGGCCACAGCCCGATGCGCAGCACCGCGACGTCACCCGTCCGCAGGGGCCCGCCGTCGTCACGAGGCGCGCGCACCCGGATGCCGGCGCGTCGCTGCAGCGCCCACCTCAGCACCTGGTCGCCCGCGTCGCGCCAGAGGGGGTCGCCCGAGCCGAGGCGCACGCGCCGGTCGATCGGGCGGTAGCCGCGCGGCGGTCGGCGCAGCAGGTCGGACCGGCGCGTCGCGCCGATCGCGTCGTACGTGAGACCGCTCTGGCCCGGCATGGGTCCATCCTGCGGGATATCGGGTCGCGCCGCTCACCCGTGGGGCCCGGTGCTTAGGCTGATCGCATGGCTGCTCTCGACGATCCCGCCGGCGGATCCGAGCGCGCCCCGGCGCCCGGGCGCGCAGACGCCGACGCCCTCGTGGTCGATGCCGTCGCCCTGGCCCAGCGCTGGATCGACGAGGCGGCGAGCGCCGAGGTGGATCCGGCCGCCGCACGCCTGGCCGGGGTCCTGGAGGACCCCCAGGGGCTGCCCTTCACGCTCGGTTTCATCGACCGCGTCGTGCGGCCCGAGAGCGTCACCGCCGCCGCGCAGGGGCTGAGCCGCGTCGCGCCGCTCGTCCCGGGCTTCCTGCCGTGGTACCTGCGGGGCGCCGTGCGCGCGGGCGGCGTGATCGGGCCCCTGCTGCCCGTGCCCGTCGTTCCTCTCGCGCGTCGCGTGCTGCGCGAGATGGTCGGTCACCTCGTGGCTGACGCGCGACCCGAGAAGCTGGGCCCCGCCATCGCACGCGTCCGCGAGAGCGGTGCGCGCCTCAACCTGAACCTGCTCGGCGAGGCGGTGCTGGGCGAGCAGGAGGCCGGCCGTCGCCTCGCGGGCATCCGCGAGCTCGTGCTCCGCCCCGACGTGGACTACGTGTCGGTGAAGGTCTCCGCGATCGCGAGCCACCTGTCGATGTGGGCGTTCGACGAGACGGTCGAGCGCGTGGCCGAGCGACTCCTGCCCCTGTACCTCACCGCCGCCGAGCACGGCACGTTCCTCAACCTCGACATGGAGGAGTACCGGGACCTCGACCTGACGGTCGCCGTGTTCCGGCGCCTCCTCGACGACCCCCGCCTGCGCGGGTACCGCGCGGGGATCGTGCTGCAGGCCTACCTGCCCGATGCGCTGCCCACGCTCGACCAGCTCACGGAGTGGGCGACGGCCCGCGTGGACGCCGGCGGCGCGCCCATCAAGGTGCGGCTCGTGAAGGGCGCGAACCTGGCCATGGAGCGGGTCGACGCGGCTCTGCACGGCTGGTCGCTCGCCACGTACGACTCCAAGCTCGACACGGACGCGAACTACCTCCGCTGCCTCGACCGCGCGCTGCGCGCGGAGCGCACGCGGGCCGTCCGCATCGGCGTGGCCGGCCACAACCTGTTCCACATCGCCTACGCGTGGCTCCTGGCCGGGGAGCGCGGCGTGCGCGCGGACGTCGACGTGGAGATGCTGCTCGGCATGGCGCAGGGCCAGGTCGCGGCGGTCTCCCGCGAGGTGGGGCCCGTGCTGCTGTACGTGCCGGTCGTGAGCCCCGACGAGTTCGACGTCGCGATCAGCTATCTCGCGCGGCGGCTCGAGGAGAGCGGATCGAGCGAGAACTTCCTGTCCGCCGCGTTCGGGATGGCGGGGGATCCCGCGCTGTTCGAGCGCGAGCGGGACCGCTTCGTCGCCGCCGCGCGCCGCTCGGCGGAGGCGTCGCTCGCCACGGGGCCCCGCCGCGCCCAGGACCGCACCGAGGCGCCGACGCCCGCCGAGATCGCGGCGGAGGCGGAGGACGGGGACCTGACCCAGCTCGTGCTCGACATCGCCCGCGGCTCCGAGGACGAGGGGCGAGGCGAGCCCGAGATCCGCGAGCTCGCGGACGCCGACTGGGTGGAGACGGCCGTGTTCGCGCAGCGGGAGACGGGCCGCGCGGAGGGCGCGCCCGGCTTCCGGAACGAGCCCGACACGGATCCGGCGCTGCCTGCCAACCGCGTGTGGGCTCGGGACGTGCTCGCGCGCATCCCGGGCTCGACCGCCGGAGTGCAGACCGCCGCGGCGGCGCGCGTCTCCGACGGGGCCTCCCTCGACGCCGTCGTCGCGCGCGTGCGCGCGGCGGCCGCGGAGTGGGGAGCGCGCTCGGCGGCGGAGCGCGGCGAGGTCCTGCAGCGCGCGGCACGCTCCCTCGAGGCCCGGCGCGCGGAGCTGATCGAGGTGGCGGGCTCTGAGACCGGCAAGGTGCTGCCCGAGGCCGACACCGAGGTGAGCGAGGCGGTGGACTTCGCCGGGTACTACGCGGTCACGGCGCGCGAGCTGGACCGTGTGCCCGGAGCGGTGTTCGAGCCGGCGCGCGTGACGGTCGTGGCGCCACCGTGGAACTTCCCCATCGCGATCCCCGCCGGCGGCGCGCTGGCCGCGCTCGCCGCGGGATCGGGCGTGGTGTTCAAGCCCGCACCGCAGGCCCGTCGATGCGCCGCGGTCGTGGCTGAGGCGCTGTGGGATGCCGGCGTGCCACGGGACGTCCTCGCGCTCGTGGATCTCGACGAGGGCGAGCTCGGCCGCCGGCTGATCGCGCACGAGTCGGTCGACCGGGTGATCCTCACGGGGTCCTGGGAGACGGCCCGCCTGTTCCGCTCGTGGCGGCCGGATCTGCCGCTGCTGGCGGAGACGAGCGGCAAGAACGCCATGATCGTGATGCCATCGGCCGATCTCGATCTCGCGGCGGCCGATCTCGTCAAGAGCGCGTTCGGTCACGCGGGCCAGAAGTGCTCGGCCGCCTCGCTCGCGATCCTCGTCGGACCGGTGGCGGGGTCGAGGCGCTTCGCGCGGCAGCTCGCGGACGCGACGCGTTCGCTGCGCGTGGGACCGGCCGCGGACCCGCTGGCCGAGATCGGACCGCTGATCGAGAAGCCCTCCGGGAAGCTCGCGTGGGCCCTGACCACCCTCGACGAGGGTGAGTCCTGGCTCGTGCAGCCGAAAGAGCTGCGCGGGACGGGGTGGCTCGAGGAGGAAGGGCGGTTCTGGACGCCCGGCATCCGCACGGGCGTGCGACCGGGCTCGCGCTTCCACCGCGAGGAGTTCTTCGGGCCCGTGCTGGGCATCATGCACGCGCCGTCGCTGGCGGCGGCGATCGAGCTGCAGAACGCCGTCGACTACGGGCTGACGGCGGGGCTGTACACGCAGGATCCGGAGGACCTGGCGCTCTGGCTCGACACGGTCGAGGCGGGCAACCTCTACGTCAACCGGGGCACGACCGGCGCGATCGTGCAGCGTCAGCCGTTCGGCGGATGGAAGCGGTCATCCGTGGGGGCGGGCGCGAAGGCGGGCGGCCCGAACTACCTCGTGGGCCTGGGCTCGTGGCGGGCCACGTCGGGCGGCGCCGCGTCGAAGTCGTTGCACCTGCGCGGGCTCGACACGCGCATCGTCGCGCTCATCGAGGCCGCGCAGCCCTCCCTGGCCTACGCGGAGTTCGAATGGCTGCGCCGCGCGGCCCTCTCCGACGCGATCGTGTGGGATCGCGAGTTCGGGCGCGTCAAGGATGTCTCGCAGCTGGGCGTGGAACGCAACCTCTTCCGGTACCGGCCCGTGCCCGTCGCCGTGCGGGCGACGGCGGATGCGACGTGGCAGGCGGTGCTGCGCGTCGTGATCGCCGGCGTGCGCGCCGGCGGGGGCTTCACGCTGTCGGCGCCCGTGGGTCTTCCCCCGGCGGTGCGACGGACGCTCGGCGAGCTGGACATCCCCGTGTACGTCGAGACGGATGAGCAGTGGATCGAGCGCGTGGGCGGGAGCGCGCCGGCCGAGCCCGCGGGCGGATCGGCGGCGCCGTCCGCGGAGGCGGGGGAGGCCGCGTCGGGGCTCGAGGCGGTCGATGAGCTGTTGGGAACGCGCGCGCGGGTCACGCGAGCGCGACTGATCGGCTCGCGCCCGGCCGTGGCGCGGCTGCACGCACTCCTGAGCGAGCGCGTCGACGGCGATCCGGATCTGGCGGTGTACGCCGGCGACGTCACGACGGCCGGCCGCCTGGAGCTGCTGCCGTTCCTGCGCGAGCAGGCCATCAGCATCACGGCCCACCGCTCCGGCACCCCCGACCCCTGGAGCGCCGAGGTCATCTGACGTGCGGCGAATCCGCGCATCGACGCGGCGGGACGTCGCGAGCGGGTGGATGAGTGCGCTACTGCGCGATGGCAGTCATCGCGTGGGCGAGGAGCTCATCGATCGTGTCGGGCGTGCCGGGGACGCTCCATGCCGCGAGGGCGGCGTCCGCGCAGGAGAGCGCGGAGGAGATCAGCGCGTGCGGACGTGGATCCGATCGGTCGTCGGGGTCGATCCGGAGTCTGCGGGAGACCTCGGGCCGAAGGAGCGGGGACCAGCGTGCGTGCTTGCCCAGGTGGGCGGCGGCCAGCGACGGAGCGCTGTCCATCAGCGTGATCACCTGGCGGGTCCGGTCGGGGTCTGAGGCGTAACCGCGGATGAGCGCTCCGAGCGCGTGCCGGAGGGAGTGCCACACCGGTTCCTCGTCGGGACGTTCTCGCAGCGCCTCGAGCAGCTCCAGGCCGATGGAGTCCACGTCTCCGAGCAGCGCGTCGTCCTTCGAGGCGAAGTAGCGAAAGAACGTCGTGCGCGAGATGTCCGCAGCGGCGCAGATCTGCTCCACGGTCGTGCCGTCGTAGCCGGCTTCCACGCACAGGTCCAGGGCGATCTGGGAGATCTGGGCACGCATGGCCCGGCGCGCACGCTCACGCGCGCCACCCTGTCCGCTTTGTCGCACCATCGGATCATGGTACAACAGTCCGTACACGTTACAGTGTTTCATGATCGAGATAGAGTCCCACGGGAGTTGGCATGACCGAGTCGAAGACCATCGTGATCACGGGCGCGAGCGACGGGATCGGGGCCGCGGCGGCCCGACGGCTGAGCAGCGACGGTCATCGCGTCGTCGTCGTCGGGCGCTCGCCTCAGAAGACCGCCGCCGTGGCGCGGGAGATCGGGGCCGATCACTTCCTCGCCGACTTCACCGAGCTCGAGCAGGTCCGGAGCCTCGCCGACGAACTGAAGGCCGCCTACCCCCGCATCGATGTGCTCGCCAACAACGCGGGTGGTGTCTTCGGCGACCCGACGAAGACCGTCGACGGGTTCGAGCGCACATTCCAGATCAACCACCTGGCGCCGTTCCTCCTCACGCGGCTGCTCATGGACACCCTCGTCGAGTCCCGCGCGAGCGTCATCCAGACCTCGAGCACCCTGCAGTTCGCGCGAGAGATCGACCTCGACGACCTCGACCACGACAAGAACTTCAGTCCCGTCCGGGCCTACACGGCCGCGAAGCTGGAGAACGTCCTGTTCACCACCGAGCTGCACCGCCGTTTCGGCGCCCGGGGGATCTCGGCAGCCTCGTTCTACCCCGGCAATGTGGCCTCGAGCTTCGGCGCGCAGTCCGAGAGCACGCTCATGCGCTTCATCGCCACCAACCCGATCACGCGGCGCCTCATGCTCATCAGCCCGGACCGCGGAGCGGACACGCTCGTGTGGCTCGCCGAAGCCGAGCCTGGTCGCGACTGGGAGCCTGGCCGGTACTTCTCAAAGCGCAAGCCGATCACACCGCAGAACCGCCAGGCCCTCGATGCTGACCTCGCGCGCCGATTCTGGGATCGATCCGAGCAGTTGCTCGGCCTCTGACACGCAGGCCGAGCCGTCGAGCCTCGGCTCTCGATTCTCGGTTGATAGTTTCTCTATCGATAGGCATACTATCGATATGCGCATCTCCGAGCTCAGCGACCGCACGGGCGTCAGCCCCGCCTCGATCAAGTACTACGCGCGCGAGGGCCTGTTGCCTGCGGGGGCGCGCACCGGATACAACTCGACGGAGTACGACGAGGCGCACGTCGCGAGGCTCCGGCTGATCCGGGCGCTGATCGACACCGGGGGCCTCACGGTGGCCGCCGCCGCGCGAGTGATCGCGGCCATCGACGATCCCGACGTGCCCGTCGACTCTGTGCTCGGTGTGGCCCAGCGGGCCGTGCCGCGCGAGGTCGCGTCGCCCTCCGAGGACGCGCTCGAGCAGGTGCGCGCGGTGATGCGAGAACGAGGCTGGGCCACCGTTGCGGGCAACCCGGGGATCCCCCTCGCAGCCGCTGTGATCGACGACTTCGCGAAGACCGGGCGCACCGATGTGGCCGAGCTGGTGTCCCGCTACGCGGCCGCCGTGGATCTCGTCGCGGAGGCGGATCTCGATCTCGTCGCGGGCAGCGGGGACCGCGACCGGATGGCCGAGGCGGTCGTCGTGGGCATCGCGCTCGGCGATGCCCTGCTGGCCGGGCTGCGACGGATCGCCCAGGAGTCCCTCTCGCACCGTCGCTATCGAGGCGGCGTCGTCCCCACTGACAGGAAAGAGCCCGCATGACCGCCTCATCCCCGCTCGCCGATGCCAGGCCGGCCGACGCCACCGCCCGCGCTCCCTGGCTCCGTCCCGATCGCTGGCATCGCCCGCTCGTCGGCCTCGCGCTCGCGATGGCCGCGCTCACGATCGTGACGGCCGTGCTCGCCATCGTGGACCCGAGGGAGATCCTCGGACAGAACGCGTGGTTCAAGCCCATGAAGTTCGCACTCTCGATCGGGCTCTATGCCCTCACGCTCGCGTGGCTGATCGCTCAGGTGCGCCGACGCCGACGTCTCGCGGATGCTCTCGGCACGGTCGCCGTGGTGGGGCTCGTGATCGAGATCGTCATCATCGCCGGCGCCGCCGCGGTCGGCACGACGAGCCACTTCAACGTCGCGACGCCGCTCAACACCTCGCTGTGGACCGTCATGGCGATCTCGATCACGGTCGTCTGGCTCGCGACCCTCGTGCTCGGCGTCGTCGTGGCGCTCAACCCGGGCCCCGACGCGGCGCGGAATCTCGCGGTGCGGTCGGGGGTCGTCCTGGGCCTGATCGGCATGGCGCTGGCGTTCCTCATGACCGGCCCGCAGCCTCACCAGCTCGACGACTTCCAGGGCATCGCGGGAGCCCACGCGGTCGGCGTCGCGGACGGCGGCCCCGGCCTGCCTTTCCTCGGCTGGAGCACGGAGGGCGGTGACCTGCGCATCCCCCACTTCGTGGGACTGCATGCCCTGCAGGCCATCCCCCTCGGCGCGCTCGCGCTCGAGGCGCTCTCCCGGCGAATCCGCGCGCTCCGCGATCCGCGCGTGCGGCTGCGCCTGGTGGGCATCGGCGCGGTCGCCTTCGCGGCCTTCCTCGCGATCCTCACGTGGCAGGCCCTGATCGGCGAGCCGATCGTCGCACCGTCCGCTCCTGTCGTCGTGGCCTCGACGGTGACGGCGGTAGCGAGCCTGGGTGCTGCGGCCGCGGTGCTCGCCCTCGACCGGGTCCCGCGTGCGTCCCGCCGGCGCGAGGACGCTCGGATGTAAAAGATACTTGACACGCCTCCCGTGCGGGCGCTTTACTTCGGTGTAAAGAAAGTTTGACACCGGAGGGGTGGCATGGGGTACATCGAGCGCACGACCTGGTCCCAGGTGATTGCGAGCGTCGTCTTCACCGCGGCATACGCGCTGGTCGTGCTGCCGCAGCTGGCGCAGCGGCCGGTCCAGGAGATCGGCTGGATCGTGCCGATGCTGTGGTCGATCGGCGGCGCGATCGTCGCGAGCATCGTGCTGTCGATCGTGTGGGGCATCCTCGCCGGGATGCGCGACCGCGAGGACGCGACCGGATCGGATCAGCGCGACCGCGAGATCGGCTGGCTGGGCGACCGTGTCGGCCAGGCCTTCCTGGTGCTGGGCGGGCTCGGCGCGCTGGTCCTCGTGATGGTGGACGCGCCGCGGTTCTGGATCGGCAACGCCATCTTCGCCGGGTTCTTCCTCTCGAGCGTCGTCGGCGGCATCGCCCGCATCGTCGTGTACCGGCGGGGGTTCTGATGGGACCCAAGCCCACCCGCGTGACCAACACCATCCGCGAGCTGCGCACCGAGCGCGGAGACCTCACGCAGGCCGAGCTCGCCCGCCGCATCGGCGTGACGCGCCAGACCGTCATCGCGATCGAGCAGGGCCGCTATTCGCCCTCGCTGGAGCTCGCGTTCCAGATCGCGCGCGTCTTCGGCGTCGGCGTCGAAGACGTCTTCCACTATCCCGAGTCCGCGTCCGGCTGATCCGCCGGCGTCCCACCCGAAGGAGCACCCCATGCCCGACCTCAGCCTCGACGGGGACGCCGCCACGGCCCTTCCCGCCACCATCACCGCCTGGCGCCAGCGCCGCTACGGCGGACCCGAGACGGTCACCCGCGAGCGCATCGACCTGCCGCAGCCTGGCCGCGGCGAGGTGCTGCTGCGGGTGCGCGCCACCGCCCTCAACGCGGGAGACATCCGCGTCATGCGCGGCACGCCCTACCTCGTGCGCGCCTTCTTCGGCCTGACGCGACCGCGCGTGCCGGGCCGCGGGATGGACGTCGCGGGAACCGTCGTCGCCCTCGGCGAGGGCGTGGATGCCTGGGCCGTCGGCGACGAGGTGGTGGGCGAGCTGCCCGGCGGCGGCCTCGCGGAGTACGTCGTCGCGCCCGCGACCGCGCTCGTGGGACGGCCCGAGACCGTGACCGCCGCGGACGCGGCCGCCGTGCCGGTCGCGGCGGGCACGGCGTGGCAGGCGCTCGAGCTGGCCCGCACCGACCTCGCCGGCCGCCGCGTGCTGGTCGTGGGCGCGTCGGGCGGGGTCGGCACGTTCGCGGTCCAGCTGGCCGTCGCGCGCGGGGCCGAGGTCTGGGCGCTGTGCGGCGAGCGCAACCGTGGCCTCGTCGCTGGCCTCGGGGCCACGGAGGTGCACGACTATCGCGGCACGGGCGTCGGGGACCTACCGCCCTCGTCGTGCGATGTGATCGTCGACATCGCGGGCACGGCCCCGCTCCGTTCGCTGCGACGCGCGCTGCGCGACCGCGGCACGGCCGTGCTGGTCGCGGGTGACGGCGGGGGCGTGCTCGGGCCCATCCCGCGCATCTTCGCGGCGCTGTTCACGTCGCGTCCGAGGCGGCGCATCGTGCCGCTGATGGCGCAGGGCCGGCCCGAGATGCTCCGCCGGCTCCTGGAACTCGTCGACGCGGGCACGGTGCGGCCGGTCATCGAGCGGACCTACCCGCTCGATGACGCGAGGGCGGCGCTCGCGCACGTCGACGCCGGGCGCACCGTCGGCAAGGTCGTCGTCGTGCCGGACCTCGACTGACGGCGGCCCACGCCGTCGGGCGGACTCACGGGCCGCGCCGGTCCCCGCGTGCGAGAATCGAACCGGCGTGCCCGTGCCGTCGGCTTCCCACAGCCCCGCCGGGCCTCTGGACAGCGTCCGCCGCACTTCGCAGAGGAGCCTGATGTCCGACACCGCGTCCCGCCCGACGGAGTCCGCCGCCCGCCCCCAGCGGACCGCGCACAAGCGGCGCTACCTGATGTGCCGTCCCGAGCATTTCACCGTCAGCTATTCGATCAACCCCTGGATGGAGCCGTCCCGCCCCACCGACACGGCGCTCGCGGTGCGCCAGTGGCAGGCCCTCCACGACGCGTACCGGGAGCTCGGTCACGAGGTCGAGCTGATCGACCCGTTGCCCGGATACCCCGACATGGTCTACACCGCGAACGGCGGGTTCGTGATCGACGGGATCGCGTACGGCCCCAAGTTCCGATACGTCGAGCGGCAGGGCGAGGCGCCCGCCTTCATCGCCTGGTTCCGGGCGAACGGCTTCGACACCCGCGAGCCGGAGGAGGTGAACGAGGGCGAGGGCGACTTCCTGCTCGCCGGGGATGTGATCCTCGCCGGCACGGGCTTCCGCTCCACGGGCGACAGCCACGCGGAGCTCGGCCGGGTCTTCGGCAGGGAGGTCGTGAGCCTCACGCTCGTCGACCCGCGGTTCTACCACCTCGACACCGCCCTGGCGGTGCTGGATCCGGTCCCGGATGCGGACGGTCGGGTGAACATCGCGTACCTGCCGAGCGCGTTCGACGACGCTTCCCGCGCGGAGCTGGAGCGCCGCTTCCCCGATGCGATCCGCGCGTCGGAGGAGGACGGCGCGGTGTTCGGCCTGAACGCCGCGAGCGACGGCTTCAACGTGATCGTCTCCCCGCGCGCGGTCGGCTTCGCGGAGCAGCTTCGCGAGCGCGGCTACAACCCGGTCGCGGTGGACCTGTCCGAGCTGCTGCGGGGCGGGGGCGGCATCAAGTGCTGCACGCTGGAGCTGCGGGGCGCGGCCGGCGGGAGCGCCGCGTGACCGCGGCCGACGAGGCGCACGTCGCGCGCAACTATCACCCGCTGCCCGTGACGGTGTCGGCGGGCGAGGGTGCCTGGGTGACCGACGCGGACGGGCGGCGCTACCTCGACCTGCTGTCGGCGTACTCATCGCTCAACTTCGGGCACGGGCATCCCGAGCTGGTGGCCGCGGCCAAGGATCAGCTCGGGCGCCTGACGCTGACCAGCCGCGCGTTCCACAACGACCGGCTCGGCCCCTTTGCCGCCGCGCTGGCAGAGCTGTGCGGCAAGGACCTCGTCCTGCCGATGAACACCGGCGCCGAGGCGGTCGAG
Organism: Microbacterium album; assembly: GCF_014643695.1. Classification (GTDB taxonomy): domain Bacteria; phylum Actinomycetota; class Actinomycetes; order Actinomycetales; family Microbacteriaceae; genus Microbacterium; species Microbacterium album. The sequence goes on from NZ_BMJY01000015.1 coordinate 49,244, forward strand.
ACCGGCATCAAGGTCGCCCGGGCGTGGGGATACCGGGTGAAGGGGATCCCCGCCGGTCGCGCGAAGATCGTCGTCGCCCACGGCAACTTCCACGGCCGCACGACGACCATCGTGGGCTTCAGCGACGACCCGACGGCGCACGCCGACTTCGGTCCGTACGCGCCGGGCTTCGTCGCCGTCCCGTTCGGCGACGCGGACGCGCTCGCCGCCGCGATCGACGACGACACCGCGGCCGTGCTGATCGAGCCGATCCAGGGCGAGGGCGGCGTGGTGATCCCGCCGGCCGGGTATCTGCGCCGCGTGCGTGAGATCACGGCCGCCCGGAACGTGCTGTTCATCGCCGACGAGATCCAGACCGGCCTCGGGCGGGTGGGAGCGACCTTCGCGTGTGAGCTCGAGGGCGTCGTGCCGGACGTCTACCTGCTCGGCAAGGCGCTGGGCGGCGGCATCGTGCCCGTCTCGGCCGTCGTCGCGGACGAGGACGTGCTCGGGGTCATCCGGCCCGGCGAGCACGGCTCGACGTTCGGCGGCAATCCGCTCGCGTCCGCGGTCGGCCTCAAGGTCGTCGAGCTGCTGCGCACGGGTCGCTTCCAGGAGCGGGCGGCGCAGCTGGGTGCGCACCTGCGCGCGGGCCTGGACCGCCTGGTGGGCGGCGGCGTCACGGAGGTGCGCTCCGTCGGCCTCTGGGCGGGCGTCGACATCGACCCCGAGGTGGGCACCGGCCGCGAGGTGGCCGAGCGCCTGCTCGCGCGCGGCGTGCTGGCGAAGGACACGCACGGCCAGACCCTGCGGATCGCGCCGCCCCTGGTGATCCGCGCGACCGAGCTCGACTGGGCCCTCGAGCAGCTCGCGCTGACCCTGAAGGCCTGATCGCTGCCGGACCGTGTCCCACTTCCTGCCGGAAAGAGCACCCCAATCCGGCACGAAGTGGGACATGACCCGGCACGAAGTGGGACATCGTGCGCGGGAGGGGGACGTCGGGCGGTCAGGGGGCCGGGAAGCGGGCGTCGAGCCAGGCCAGGAGGTCGGCGCGCACGGCGGCCTGGCCGACCTCGTTGAAGATCTCGTGGCGCGCGTCGGGGTAGACCAGGGTCGTGATGTCCTCGAGGCCGCTGCGCTCGCGGTAGGCGCGCGCGAGCCGGTGGACCGAGTGCGGGCCGCCGACGGGGTCGTCGCGGCCGACCATCAGCAGCACCGGGATGTCGTGCCCCGCGAGAGCGCGCAGACCGCGGCGGGGGAGCCCGAACAGCCGTGCCGCGTCCACCACGCCGAACAGCTTGCGCAGCGGCACGGTCGTCGTGAGCGGGTCGTCGAGGAACGCCCGGCCCACCGACAGGTCCGACGACAGCCACTCCGTCCCCATCGCGCCCGGCGTCTTCCACTGCGCGTTGAGGTCGCCCGGGTTCAGCGAACCCGGCCAGCGCAGCGCGGATCCGGACAGGATGAGCGCGTCGTATCGCTCGGGATCCCGGTCGAGCAGCATCTGCGCCACGAACGACCCCCACGAGTGGCCGAGCAGGATCAGCGGGCTGGACGGATGCTCCTCGCGGATGATCTCCCCCAGCCGCCGACACGCCGCCACGGCCGCGCGGTGCCCGCCGACGCCGAGCCGTCCCAGCTTCGCCGCGTCGCCGTGCTGGCGCATGCCGGTGCGCCCGTGTCCTCGGTGATCGGCCGCGTAGACCGAGAAGCCCGCGGCCGTGAGCCCGTCGATCACCGCGCCGTACCGGCCCGCGTGCTCGCCCACCCCGTGCAGCAGCTGCACCACGCCGCGAACGGGGCCCGAGGCTCCCGGGGCGTCCCCGCCGCCGCGCGCGGGATGGACGTCATAGACGATCGCGACACCGTGGTCGTCGACGAACTCGGGCATGCCCCGATCCTCTCACTCCCCGGGAGCGCGCACAGCGAGGACCAATCCTTAGCCTAACTAATGAGCTATGCTAAGAAACACGATGCCAGATCTCTCCTCCGATGCCGCCGAGATCCGCGCCGCCACCTTCCGCCTGTCCCGCCGCCTGCGTCAGCAGCGCGCCGTGACGACGATGTCCGACGGCCAGTTCTCGGTGCTCATCGCCCTCAAGTTCCGCGGTCCGCACACGCTTACGGCGCTCGCCGAGCGTGAGGACGTCACGGCACCCTCCATGAACCGCACCGTCAACTGCCTCGAGGAGCTCGGGTACGTCACGCGCGAGCCGGATGCCGACGACCGGCGCAAGGTCAACATCGCCATCACGGAGGCGGGGCTCGCGGTCGTCGAGGAGACCGCGCACCGGCGCAACGAGTGGCTCGCGGGTGTGCTGGCCCAGCTCCCCGAGGAGGATCGCGCGACGCTGCGCGCGGCCGCCGCCATCATCCTGGAGGCGATCGAGCGATGAGCACGATGTTCCGCTCCTTCGCGTCGTTCAACTACCGCGTTTGGTTCATCGGCGCGCTCGTGTCGAACGTGGGCGCGTGGATGCAGCAGACCGCGCAGAGCTGGGTCGTGCTCACCCAGCTGACCGACAACGACGCGTCCGCGATGGGCGTGACGATGGCGCTGCAGTTCGGGCCGCCGCTGCTCCTGGTCGGCGTCTCGGGATGGGTCACCGACCGCTTCGATCGGCGCAGGATCCTGATGGTGACGCAGAGCACCCTGCTGCTGTTCTCGACGGCCATCGGCATCCTGCTGCTGCTCGGTCTCATGACGCTGCCGATGATGTTCGGGTTCGCGCTCGCGACGGGGCTCGTGATGGCGTTCGACAACCCCGCCCGGCAGGCGTTCGTGTCCGATCTCGTGACGCGCGAGTATGCCTCCAACGCCGTGGCGCTCAACGCCGCGTCCTTCAACGGCGCGCGCATGATCGGGCCTGCCGTCGCAGGCGTGCTGATCGTCGCGGTCGGCACGGGATGGGTCTTCCTGATCAACGCGGCCACGTACATCGCGATGGTCGTCGCGCTGATGATGATCCGGGCCGGCGAGCTCGTGCCGCGCCGCGCCATGGACGCCGGCGCGCGGCTCGCGGACGGGTTCCGGTACGTCGCGCGGCGCCCCGATCTGCTGGTCCTCTTCGCGATGGTGTTCCTGATGGGGGCGCTCGCGATGAACTTCCCGATCTTCGCCTCGACCATGGCGCTGGAGTTCGGGCAGGAGGCCGACGGCTTCGGCCTGCTCAGCTCGATCCTCGCGATCGGGTCCCTCGCGGGGGCGCTGCTCGCCGCGCGCCGGGCCCGCGCCCGCATGCGCGTGGCGATCCTCTCCACGGGCCTGTTCGCCGTGGTCTCGATCGTCTCGGCCGCGATGCCCCTGTATCCGCTGTACGCGCTGTGCCTGGTGTTCGTCGGGTTCGCGGTCGTCACCACCCTCACGACCGCCAACGGCTACGTCCAGACGACCACGGATCCGTCGGTGCGCGGCCGCGTGCTCGCCCTCTACATGGCGGTGCTCATGGGCGGCACTCCCCTCGGCGCGCCCGTCGTGGGCTGGGTCGCGGCCGAGTTCGGGCCGCGCGTCGCGATCCTGGTCGGCGCGGCCGGCGGGCTCGTCGCGTGCGGCATCGGAGTGACGTGGGTGATCGCCTCCGGGCGGTTGCACCGCCGCGCATCCGGAGGCCTGCGCCTCGAGCTCGACGAGACGCGGCCGATCTCGGTCATCACGCGTCCGCAGCCCGTGGTGGCTCCGGAGGAGTTCAGCAACGAGGGCGCGCAGACGACCCCGATCCGCCTCGAGGCGTCCGACGACGACGAGGACGGCGAGGAGGAGGGGCGCGTGCGCGCCGCCTCGAGCTGAGCCGCGCACGGCGCTTTCGCTGATCGGAAACGGGCCTGGCGACGCGGCGCGGGCTCGCCAGGATGGACCCATCCGCCCCTCGATGACGAGGGCATGGAGAGGACCACCATGCGCGACCTGCGAAGCAACCTCCCCCCGACGTCCGCGCTCGGCATCGCCCGCCGTGCGCACTGGCGGTCGCTGGGAATCCCCGCCGAGGACCTCACGCGACCCAAGGTGGCGATCGTCAACACCTCGAGCGATCTGGCCGCGTGCTACGCCCACCTCGACGACATCGTCCCCGTGCTCAAGCACGAGCTGCGCGCCCGCGGTGTGATCCCCTTCGAGATCCGCACGACGGCGCCGTCCGATTTCGTCACGAGCGCCGGCCGCGCCGGCCGCTACATCCTTCCGAGCCGTGACCTGATCGTCGACGACATCGAGGCGGCCGTCGAAGGCGCCAAGCTCGACGCGATGATCTGCCTGTCGTCGTGCGACAAGACCACGCCCGGCCACCTCATGGCGGCGGGCCGCCTCGACATCCCCACCGTCGTCATCCCGTGCGGATATCAGCACTCGGGCCTCGCGGCGGGCCGTGAGGCGGACGTCGAGGAGGTCTTCCTGCTCGCGTCGAAGGCGGCCGTCACGGGCGGCCCGACCGACGAGCTGGAGGAGCTCGCGGACGACGCGATCCTCAGCCCGGGCGTGTGCGCGGGGCTTGCGACGGCCAACTCCATGCACATCATCGCCGAGGTGCTCGGGATGGCCGTCCCGGGCGCGGCGCCCGTGCGCGCGGGCAGCGAGCGGATGTGGGACAGCGTGCGCCGATCCGCCGCAGCACTCGTCGATGCGCTGGAGCACGACCGGCGTCCCCGCACGCTCATCACCGCCGGATCCATCCGCAACGCCGTGCGCACGATGCTCGCGGTCGGCGGCTCCATCAACACGATCAAGCACCTGCAGGCCATCGGGATCGAGGCCCGCGTCGAGATCGACGTCTGGGAGGAGTTCCGGGTCCTGGGGCGGCAGACGCCGCTGCTCGCGTCGGTGCGGCCGAACGGACCGGCCCTCACGGAGCAGTTCGAGGACGCCGGCGGCGCCGCCACGGTGCTGCGCGAGTTGCTGCCCCTGCTCGACGGCGATCAGCTCAGCGTCACGGGACGGACGCTCGCCGAGGTGTGCGCGCAGGCGCGGCCCGCCGACGGGGAGATCATCCGTCCGCTCGACCGCCCGTTCGGCACGGATCCCGCCATCACGGTGCTGCGCGGCAGCCTCGCCCCGGGCGGCGCGGTCGCCAAACGGCCCGTCCCGGATCCCGGACCGCATCGGTTCACCGGACCGGCGCGGGTGTTCTCCAACCGGGAGGAGGCGATCGCAGGCATCACGAGCGGGCGCCTGCGCGAGGGCGACGTCGCCGTCATCCGCGGCATCGGCGTCTCCGGGGCCCCGGGCATGGGCATGACGAGCGCGTTCATCTTCGCGCTGCACGCGCGTGGGCTGCAGCACAGCGTCGCGCTCGTCACGGACGGTCAGTTCAGCGGCCTGGTGAACCAGGGGGTCACCGTGGGCGAGGTCTCGCCCGAGGCGGCCGCGGGAGGTCCGCTCGGCAAGGTGCGCGACGGCGACGTCATCGACATCGACCTGCGCACGGGTGCTCTCGACCTCCTCGTGGACCCCGAGGAGCTCGCGGAGCGTCCCGCCTTCCAGCCGCCCGCCGATCGTGACACCGGCGGGGGCTTCCTCGACCAGTACGAGCAGCTCGTGCAGCCCCTCAGCTGCGGTGCGGTGCTGTGCGCTCGCAAGGACGCGGGCCGGTGCGAGCGCGAGACCGCGGCGGCACCGGCCGGCGCCGACATCCCGATCCTCAAGGAGGCCCCATGACCGCCACCGTGCACCTTCCCGCCGCCGACGTCCCGGTGATCGGCGAGTACGACGTCGTCGTGATCGGGGGCGGGCCGGCGGGGCTGTTCGCCGCCGTCTCCGCCGGCCGCCAGGGGCTGTCGACGCTGCTGGTGGAGCGCTACGGCTTCCTCGGAGGCGCCGGCACGATGGGCGGCCTGGCGACGTTCTGCGGCCTGCACGCTCGCGTCCACGGCGAGGACGTCCGGGTCGTGCGGGGGCACACCGACGAGCTCCTGGAGCGGCTCGAACGACTCGACGGCATCAACCGGCCGCACCTGACGATCGAGGACCGCATCATGGCGGTGTCGTTCGACATCTCCGCGTACAAGATCGCCGCGGACGAGATGGTGCTCGCCTCGGGCGCCGACCTGCTGTTCCACGCCCAGGCCGTTGATCTCGTGATGGCCGACGAGCACCGGATCGACGCGGTCGTGATCGAGTCGAAGTCGGGTCGGCAGGCGGTGCGGGGGCGGATCTTCGTGGACGGCTCGGGGGACGGCGACCTTGCCGCGTGGTCGGGTGCGCCGTTCGAGCGCGCCGAGCGGCTGCTGTACCCCTCGATCATGTTCCGCATCAACGGCGTCGATCCGGTCAAGGCGGGCCCGGCCTGGCAGACGGTACGTGAGCGGATGGAGGCCGCCGAGGCGGCCGGCACGCACTCGTTCCCCCGCAAGAAGCCGATCGTGCGGCCGCAGCGCAACCCCATCGAGTGGCGCTCGAACGTCACGCAGCTCAGCAACCCGGACGGCACGGCGGTCGACGGCACGGACGTGCGCCAGCTCACCCACGGCGAGATCCAGGGCCGGCAGCAGGTGAAGGACGTGTTCGCGTTCATCCGCGAGCACACCCCGGGCTTCGAGGACGCGTACGTGGTCGACATCGCACCGCAGATCGGCATCCGGGAGACCCGGCGCATCGTCGGCCGGTATCAGCTGACCGAGGACGACGTGCTCGACTGCGTCGACTTCCCCGACACGATCGGGGTCAACGGCTGGCCGACCGAGGCGCACGTGCAGGGCGACGTCCGCTTCGTCTTCCCGCGCGCGGAGGACTCGCGCGGCTTCCACCAGCTGCCGTTCCGGATGATCGTGCCGCAGCGGGTGGAGAACCTCTTCGTCGTGGGCCGCTGCGCATCCATGACGCAGGGCGGACAGTCGTCGGGACGCGTGACGGGCCCCTGCTTCGCGATGGGCCAGGCGGCCGGTACCGCCGCGGCGCTCGCGCTCGCCGCGGGGACCCCCGTGGGCGACGTGGACGTGTCGACGCTGCAGGAGCGTCTCGTAGCCGACGGCGTCTACCTCGGCACCGACCTGGCGCCCGACGCGCCCGCGCTGTCCGCGGGTTCCGTCGGGGTCTGACCTCCATCGACCGGCAGCGCCGGCCGACGCGGGTCACCGTCGGCCGGCGAGGGCGCGGGTGATGCCGCCGGCTGCGACGCGGACGAGGTGCAGCGCGTCCCGCTCGGCGGTGTCGCCCGCCTTGACCACGAGGGACAGTGACGCGATGACGGCCCCGCCGGGGGCGACGATGGGCGCCGCGACGGCCATGTAGTCGGGGTTGAGCTCCGGACTGCTCGTCGCGTACCCGCGCGCGTGCACGTGCGCGAGCACGTTGCGCACCTCGTCGAGCGGCGGCAGCCCATCCTCGGCGTCCGCCAGGGCCCGCAGCGTCTCCTCCCGCTCCTCGGGAGGGGCGTAGGCGAGCAGGACCTTGCCCGTGGCCGAGTGGTACATCGGGAGCCGACCGCCCACCCGGCCGCGGTGCAGCACCTGGTGAGGGCTCTGGAAGCGTTCGACGAACACGACCTCCAGGCCCTCCTTAATCGCGAGGTGCACCGAGTAGTGCGTGATCTCGTACAGATCGTGCATGAAGGGCCGCGCGACTCGCTGCAGCGCCATGGACCTGGGGGCGAGGGTCGAGACCTCCCACAGCCTCAGCCCGATGTGGTACCGACCGCCCGGCTCCCGCTCGAGGGCGCCCCACGCGGTCAGACGCTCCACGATGCGGTAGGTCGTCGCGATGGGAAGCCCGGAGTGGCGGCTGATCTCCGACAGCGTCTGGCGGGTGCGGTCGTGGCGGAAGGTGTCGATCACCGACAGCGCTCGGTCGATCGAGCGCGGAACGGGCCGCTCGCCGCCGGTCGTCTGCGTGCTCCGCGCTTCGCGGGTATCGCTCATGCTCGCCTCCACGCTGTCGGCGGGCCTCGTCGCCCGCTCCGTCCGCGCCGGGAGTCGGACGCGCCGACCCGACCGGGATGCCAGGCTACGCCCGCGAGGGGGCAGTGCGGCAGGGCCTTTCCCCGCCGGCGGAAGACCGCGGCGGTCGCGCGGAGCCGGCGGGGGCCGCCCGTGAGCCCCGCCGGCTCCCCGCCTCCCGTCAGCGCGTCTGGACCCGCACGGCCGAGAACGGTTCCTTGCGCGGCGGATTGAGGGTGAAGATCTCCACGACGCTCGAGACCCCGGCGTTGTCCGCTCCGGCGACCACGATCTGAACCGAGCTGGGATCGCTCAGGAGCGCCACGTCGTCCGGCGCATCCGTGCCGCTTGCGGTGTCGGGCATGGAGTCCGGGTGGGCGGTCGCGAGGCGCCAGCGCGTCTTGCGCGACAGGGCGTCCTTGCCCACCGCCGCGAGCTCGGCGCGCGAGCGTCGCGCGTGCTCGAACACGAACCGGCGCAGGTCCTCCTTGGACCATCCGGCGTCCGCGAAGGCCTGTGCGTGCTCCGGCACCAGCACGAGCAGGGCGCTCGTGTATTCGTGGATGAGCGCACCCGTGCGGCAGATGCTGTCGACGAAGTCCAGCGCGAGCTGCTCGGGCGCCATGGTGTGCCGAGCCTCGATGTGCAGCACCGACCGGATGACGAACGCCGTGACGACGCTGTCGGCGGCGTCGAAGCCGCGTTCCACGTGGAACGGCTCCCACGGGCTCTGCTCCTCGTTCTCCCCGATCACGGCCGAGTACTTCGACGGGTTGCCCTGCGTCGCCTGGTCGAGCTTGTGCGGTCGCAGCCCGAAGACGTTGATGCAGCCGAGCCGGATGGCGCGCCCGATCGTCGCGTTCGCGCGGTGCCCGGAGCCGTAGATGTTGCCGCGGCTGTTGATGTCGAGCTGCTCGCGGGCGGGGCCGTTCACCACCAGGAACGGCGCCGTCCCCGTCGTCGACTGCCAGATTCCGCGGGCGGGGTGCGGCTCGAGGGCGATCGCTTCCCAGGCCGCGACGACGACGGGGAAGTACTCCGGCTTGCAGCCCGCGAGCGCCGCGTTGATCGCAGCGAGCCGGACGGTCATGTCACGGTTGAGGTGCGGAATGCGGAAGAGCACCTCCTCCTGGTCGCGGTCAACGGCCGCGAGGAACTCTCCCAGCAGCGACTCGGTCACGGGCACGACCGGCAGACCGTCGGTCCATTCGTTGTCCCAGTAGTGCTCCTGGGCCGCGCGCACCTGTCCTGCGTCGACCGCGGGTGCGGCAAGGCTCGTCGTCGCCATGTCAGTCCTCCACTCCGAGAATGCGTACGATCTCCGGGATCGCGGTCTCCGCCCGCTCGCGCAGCTCCTCGGCGCTCAGGCTCGCGATGGGGTGCTGGACCGCGATGAACTCGAAGCCCGGGAACCCCTGCACCGCCGCCATCGCCTGCCCGGACGGATAGAACGACGACGAGACGATGCTGACCGTGGGAACGCCGGCGCGCTCGAGCAGGATGCCGTCGGCCACCGTCGCGGCGCTGCACGAGCCGCAGTCGCCGACGGCCGTCACGACGACGTCCACCTCCTGGACGAGCTGCTCCAGCAGCTCGTCCGACGCGGGGGTTCCGAAGTAGTCCTTGGTGTAGAGCCTGGTCGCGCCCGCCCCGTACTGCTGCGTCAGGACGTCGCCGATCTCCTCGAGCAGGCGGGTGGCGTTCACCTTGGTGTTGTCGAGCAGGCCCACCGTGGCGCCGCGCAGGGTGCCGGGGCGGGGGGCGAGAGTGCTCTCGTCGGCTCGTGCGTCGGTCCCGGTGGGATCGAGCAGGGCTTCCATCGTCATCGCGTGTACCTCCACAGTGAGTCGCTGACGGTCAGCGTCAGTGAAGCACCGCGATCCCCGCGCGCGTCGGCGCTTTCCGGGCAGTGAAAAGCGCGTGCTTCCGGGGGACGGAAGCCCGCGCTCCGGCAGAGGGGAGCGTCACCGGCCGCATCCCATCGGGGCGCGCGGGGTGTGCGGGACATAGGCTGGATGCATGCACGGGGAGTACAAGGTGCCCGGCGGAAAGCTCGTCGTGGTCGACCTGGACGTCGTCGACGGACGGATCGCGCGGTTCCAGCTCGCGGGCGACTTCTTCCTCGAGCCCGACGACGCGCTGCTCGATATCAACGCGGCCGTCGAGGGACTGCCCGAGACGGCCGACGTGCCCGCCATCGCGGCGGCCGTGCGGGGAGCGCTCCCCCCGGGCGCGCAGCTGCTGGGCTTCACGCCCGAGGCGGTCGGCACCGCGGTGCGACGTGCCCTCGTCACGGCCTCGGGCTGGCAGGACTTCGAGTGGGAGATCGTGCACGACCCCGCCGTCTCGCCGCGCATGAACCTCGCGCTCGACGAGGTGCTCACGTCGCGCGTGGGCGACGGGCGGCGCAGGCCCACGCTGCGCATCTGGGAGTGGGACGAGTCGGCCGTCGTGATCGGCTCCTTCCAGTCGTACCGCAACGAGGTCGATCCCGAGGGCGCGGCCCGCCACGGCTTCGACGTCGTGCGCCGCATCTCGGGCGGCGGCGCGATGCTCATGGGCGCGGGCCAGATCATCACGTACTCGCTGCACGTGCCCGCCTCGCTCGTCGCCGGCCTGACGTTCGCCGATTCCTACGCGTTCCTCGACGACTGGGTGCTGCAGGCCCTGCGCTCGCTCGGGATCGAGGCCACGTACCAGCCGCTCAACGACATCGCGAGCCCGTCCGGCAAGATCGGGGGCGCCGCGCAGAAGCGGCTCGCCAACGGCGGGGTCCTGCACCACGCGACGCTCAGCTACGACATCGACGGGCAGGTGCTCACCGAGGTGCTCCGGATCGGGCGCGAGAAGCTGAGCGACAAGGGCACCGCCTCGGCCGCGAAGCGCGTCGATCCCCTGCGCCGCCAGACGGGGATGTCCCGGGAGGAGATCATCCGTCGCCTGGTCGACACCTTCCAGGCCTTCACGGGGGCGGCCTCCGGCACGGTGGCCGCGGACGAGCTCGCCGAGGCCGAGGCCCTCGTGGCGTCGAAGTTCGGCACGGACGCCTGGCTCCACCGCGTGCCCTGACGGCCGGCCCGCCCGGGCCTTCACTCGAGAGGGCCGGGTCCGTAGGGTGAGCCGTATGCGATTCGGAATCTTCATCCCGCAGGGCTGGCGCTTCGACCTCGTCGACATCGACCCGGAGCAGCACTGGAGCACGATGCAGTCCCTCGCGCTCCACGCCGACGCCGGCCCGTGGGAGTCGCTGTGGGTCTTCGACCACTTCCACACGACGCCGATCCCGAGCGACGAGGCGACGCACGAGGCGTGGACGCTCATGTCGGCCTTCGCGGCGTCCACCGCGCGGATCCGCCTGGGCCAGATGTGCACGTGCATGGGCTACCGCAACCCCGCGTACCTCGCGAAGGTGGCCGCGACGGTCGACCACGTGTCGGCCGGCCGCGTCGAGATGGGCATCGGCGGAGGATGGTACGAGCACGAGTGGAGCGCGTACGGCTACGGCTTCCCGCCCGTGGCCGAACGGCTCGCGGCGCTCGGTGAGGGCGTCGAGATCATGCGGCAGGCGTGGCAGACGGGCACGGCGACCCTCCAGGGGAAGCACTTCCAGGTGGACGGCGCCATCTGCCGCCCGCTGCCGGTGCAGGGCGGCGGCATCCCCTTCTGGATCGCGGGAGGCGGCGAGAAGGTCACGCTCAAGATCGCCGCCAAGTACGCCTCCTACACGAACTTCTCCGGGGACCGGGAGGGCTTCCAGCACAAGAGCGCGGTGCTGCGCGGCCACACCGACCGGATCGGGCGCGACTTCGACGAGATCGTCCGCTCGGCGAACTACCACACGGTGATCGGCGAGACCGAGGCCGAGGTCGCCGACCGCCTGAAGGCCGTCAGGGCCCGGCTGGCCCCGTACCTGGGCGACCGCATCGACGGGTTCATGGACAGCTTCACGGGATCGCAGGGCGTGGGCACGGTCGAGCAGGTGACCGAGCGGCTGGCCGCGATGGGAGAGCTCGGGATGGCGTACGCGATCCACTACTTCCCCGAGGCGGCGTACGACACGACCGGCATCGAGCTGTTCGAGGAGAAGGTCATCCCCGCCCTGGCCTGAGCCGGCGTCCCGGATGTCGGAGGGTGGGCCTACCCTCGACGACATGAGCGAGAACGCGGCGTCCGCGCAGGCGGACGCGAGTGCCGGGGTCGCCCCGCCGGGCGGGATGCGCACCTTCCTGCACGTGCTGGTCAACACGGCGATCGCGAACATCACCACGAGCTACCTGTGGTTTGCGCTGACCTTCTGGGTCTACATCGAGACCGAGTCGGTGCTCGCCACGGGCGTCATCGGCGGCGCCTACATGCTGCTCGTGGCCGTGTTCAGCATGCTGTTCGGCACGCTGGTCGACCGCTTCCGCAAGAAGGCCGTGATGGTGTGGGCGACGCTCATCGCCTTCGGCGTCTTCTGCCTCGACACCGCGTTCTTCTTCGCGCTGCCGGAAGCGGCGATCCTCGACATCGAGGGCGCCCCGTGGTTCTGGATCTTCGCTGTCGTCATGCTCGCGGGGGCGGTCGTGGAGCAGCTGCGCAACATCGCGCTGTCGACGACCGTGACGCTGCTGGTCCCTGCCGAGCGGCGCGCCAACGCGAACGGTCTCGTGGGCACGGTGCAGGGCCTGATGTTCCTCGTGACGAGCGTCTTCAGCGGACTGTCGGTCGGCATGCTGGGGATGGGACCGACGCTGCTGATCGGCCTCGTGCTCATGGGGCTCGCGCTCCTCCATCTGACCCTGTTGCGGATCCCGGAGCCGGAGATCGTCTCGGCCGAGGGGCAGCCCTCGTGGATGGACGTGCGGTCGGGTTGGCGTGCGGTCCGGGCGGCCCGGGGTCTGTTCGCGCTCGTGCTGTTCACGACCCTCAACAACCTCGTGGGCGGCGTCTACATGGCGCTCATGGACCCGTACGGCCTGACGCTGTTCTCGGTCGAGATGTGGGGCGTCTGGCTCGCCGTGGGCTCGAGCGGGTTCATCGTGGGCGGGGCGCTGATCGCCAAGTTCGGCCTCGGGCGCAACCCCGTGCGGACGATGCTCGTGGTCGCGGCCGCCATCGGGCTGGTCGGCGCGCTGTTCGGTATCCGGGAGTGGGCGTGGCTGTATGTCGCCGGCATCTGGATCTACATGGCGGCCGTGCCTGCCGTCGAGGCGGCGGAGCAGACCGTCATCCAGCGGGTCGTGCCGTACGAGAAGCAGGGCCGCGTCTTCGGCTTCGCCATGATGTTCGAAGCGGCGGCCGCGCCCATCACAGCCTTCCTCATCGCCCCGATCGCGGAGTACGCGATCATCCCGTACATGGACTCGCCTGCCGGGCAGCGGCAGTGGGGCTGGCTCCTGGGCGAGGGCGACGCCCGCGGCATCGCCCTCGTGTTCCTCGTCGCGGGGCTCGTCGCGTCCCTCCTGGCTCTGGCGGCGCTGCTCTCGCCCGTGTACCGGGTGATCTCACGGCAGTACGCCGAATCTGAGCCGCCCGAGCCGCTCGGCGACGAGCCACCCGCGGTCGCGGGCGCCGCACCCGGCCCCTCGGCGGGACCCCCACCGGGCGAGGAGGGGCACCCCGGCCCGGCGGCCGAGCCGTACCTGCGCTAGTTGTGGTGTCCAGGTAGGTTGTTGAGTCTGCTGATGGGCGGGGCTCCGATGGCGGAGTGGCGCCTGTGGTGATTG
>NZ_BMJY01000016.1 GCF_014643695.1 Microbacterium album
TCCAGCAGACCGGGGCCCTGGCGGACGCCGATCTGGTCGATGCCGTCGGCACGGTGGAGGCGTTGGGGCGGATGGTCGACGCCGCCCGGGTGCGTCTGGCCGGCGAGGTGGATGCCCGGTCTGCCCGCGACTCCGAGGACCGCCTCTCGGCCCGGTACGGGTGCCGCAACGGGGTGGAACTGCTCGAGCGCACGACCCGGGTGTCGGCGAAGACGATCAACGCCCGTATCCGGTTGGACAAGCGCACCCGGCCCCGGGTGTCGTTGACCGGGGAGGAACTCCCGGCGCGGTTCCCCCACGTCGCCCACGCACTCCGCGACGGCGCCCTCGGGGTCGACGCGGCATACGAGATCACGACAGCTCTCGCACGGGTGGAGGATCGTGCCGACCCGGTCGAGTTCGACGCGGCCGAAGCCACCACCGTCGCGTACGCCACCGGTGCCCTGGACGAACAGGCCGGGATGATCCCGCCGACGTTCGGTGAGGTGCTGGTCCACGTCAGCACCTGGGCGGCGTACCTGGACCAGGACGGCCCCGAACCCGACGCCGAACGCGCCGCCCGCAACCGAGGCCTCACCCTCGGGATCCCGCGTGACGGCGTCGTCCCGCTGCGCGGGTCCCTGCTCCCGGAAGTCGCCGCCGGGCTGCAGCGACTGCTGGACGCGCACCTGAACCCCGCCGTCCGCTTCACCCCCACCGACCCCGAAGACCGGGACGAAACCGAAGCCTGGTCACAGGACGAGGCCGTGCACGACCCCCGCACGAATACGCAGAAGCGTCACGACGTGCTTGCCGTGATCATCCAGACCGCCGCGAAAGCCACCGACACCCCGACATTGGGTGGTGCTGCCCCCACCCTCGTCGTCACGGTCGCCGAGGAAGACCTCCACGACCCCACTGCCGCGGCGCGCATCGACGACACCCGCGTGCCGGTGTCCACCGCGCACCGGATCGCGTGCACCGGGGCCGTGCAGAAGGTGATCCACGACCGCACCGGGAGGATCGTCCGCCTCGGCACCCCCGAGCGGGTGTTCAACACCCACCAGCGCCGGGCGATCACCGCCCGCGACGGAGGATGCATCATCCCCGGCTGCACGATCCCGGCGGCGTGGTGCGAGATCCACCACGTCGATGAACACGCAAACGGTGGCTCCACGCATACCGACAACGGAGTCCTGCTCTGCTGGGGGCACCACCACAACCTCGACCGCTCCGGATGGGACATCCGCATGAGAGCCGGTATCCCGGTCATCAAAGCCCCACCCTGGATCGACAGACGCGGCACCTACCGACCCGCACCCAACGCCCTGACCCGAAGACCGAGAGCACGGCCGCCCTCCGGCTGACCACGGCGTGCTGATCAGGACGTCCAAGCCCAGCAGCGCGACCCCCTGCCGGTGCGGTGCGGTGCGGTGCGCTGCCGGCGCGGGGCGGAATCGCGCGCGTCGAACTCGAACGCTCCGTCGACGCGCGTGGGTCCGTCGACGGGCGGGAGGCGGGCGATGCGCCCCCTCCCGCCCGTCGCGGGGTCAGATGATCCGGCGTCCTTCTCGCTTCGCCTGGCGGGCGTCCTTCACGAACGCGCGGATGATCACCGCGAGCGTGCCGATCACCACGACCGGCCAGACGAGCACGTAGGCGGTCAGCAGCAGGGGGTCCATCACTGCTCCTTTCCGGTGTAGGAGGCGTCGGCGTCCTTCACGACGCCCTCCGCTTCTGCGACGATCTCGGTACCGGCGGCACCGGCGGCACCGGCGGTCTCCGCCGTGTCGAAGTCGCCGGTGCGCTGCCGGATCACCGAGAAGTCGAAACGCCGGTCCTTGTTCAGCATCGTCAGCGCGACGCAGACCGTCGTGCTGACGGCGTAGGCGACGAGCGAGCCCGACAACACCGGGTAGGTGTGCAGGAACCCGATCGCGAACGGCGCAGAGGCCACCGTGGCGATCCCGCCGACGACCAGCGCGACCCGCAGGCCGAAGAAGCCGAACGCCATCAGCCCGAGCACGACGCCGATGCCGATCACCGAGAGCACGTCGCTGACGATGCCCAGCCCGCCGGACAGGTCGACCCACTCGAATCGCACCGGCAGGAACGTGGCGAGCGCGGCGACGACCGCGACGCTGAAGGCGACGTTGGTGACGCGGTTCCAGTAGAAGCTCGCGATCACCGGGAACACGAGGGCTCCCCACATGGCCCCGACGAACACCAGCAGGTCGAGGATGTTGAACTGCATCGACGCGAAGCCGAGCGCCGCCGCGGTCGCGCCCACCATCGTCAGGCGGCCGACGACCAGCATGGTCCTCGGGTTGGCGTTCTTCTTGCCGGCGATGTTCTGGCCGTAGACGTCGGCCATCATGATCGACGAGAGCGCCGTCATGTCGGCATCCGCCGTCGACGACAGGGAGCCGATGATCATGACGAAGAACACGCAGATCAGGATCGGGGTGAGGTAGGTCGCCGCCATCTGCGGGATCAGGTTGTTGACGTCCCCGCCCATCGGCTCGATGCCGGCGTACAGGGCGATGACGCCCAGCATCCCCACGCCGATGATGGTCGCGCCGTACCCGACCGTCGCGGTGACGAACGTCTTCTTGATGAGGTCCTCGCGCACGGCGAACAGGCGCTGCGCGATGGTCTGGTTGCCGATCGCGTACGCGAGCACGGCCGCGATGTACGGCGCTCCCTGGTTGAAGAACGCGTCGGAGGAGAAGAAGTCGCCCTGCTGCGGCGTCAGGT
This sequence comes from Microbacterium album, assembly GCF_014643695.1. Taxonomy (GTDB): domain Bacteria; phylum Actinomycetota; class Actinomycetes; order Actinomycetales; family Microbacteriaceae; genus Microbacterium; species Microbacterium album. The sequence continues at coordinate 2,737 of NZ_BMJY01000016.1, forward strand.
TCTGCGCGCCCGTCACGAACAGGTCCGGGCCGCCCGCCGCGAAGAAGATCACCGGGATCAGGATGGCCACAGCGCCGAGCATCGCCAGCACCTGCACGAAGTCCGTCAGCACCGATGCGCGGAAGCCGGACCACAGCGTGTACGCGAGGACGCCGATCGCGATCGCGACGATGCCCTGGGTGAAGGTGAACGGCGACAGCATCGCGATGAGAGCGCCGCCGGCGATCAGGTTGGAGGTCAGGCTGATGAGGCTGCCGAGCACGTTCGACCCCGCGAGCATGAGCTGGCTCGAGCGTCCGTGTCGAGCGAACATGACCTCGGCGATGGTGTGCGCCTTCGGGGCCACCGCGCGGATGCGGCGCCCGAACGGGTAGATGAGCAGGATCATCAGCGCGCCCCACAGGCCGTAGTGGATGGGGCCGGAGATGCCGTACGTGTAGCCGGATGTCGCCGATGCGTACATCGAGGATGCCCAGATCCACGTCGCGGTCATGGACGCGGCCGAGATGCCGAAGCCAATCTTGCCGCCGCCGGTCATGTAGCCGTCGGCGTTCTCCCGTCTGCGGGAGATGCGGATCGACATGTACAGGCTGCCGCCGAAGAACAGCAGCATGAGCAGGACAACGATCGGTCCTGAGAGTGTCTGGAGGTCGCCCACCGGGTGTTTCTCACTTTCTCGTCGTGATGCGGCAGGAGCCGCCGGTCGAAGGAGAAAGTGCCGGCTAAGTGGGGGAGGGGGAGGGGGCGGTCGGGGGAGGTGTGGTCGTCGAGAGATCTCGTGCTGTCAGCATGGCGAACGAACCTGGACCACTGAGGCGCATGGCAGCGCACGACGAGAGGCCCGGGGTGCGGCTCCTTTCCGGGGTGCGGGTTTTCCGCGCCTCATCGTAGTGGGGGCCGCGGCCACGACCGGAATCCGCGCGTGCCGTGCGGTCCCCGCGAAGACCGCTTCCTCAGAGGCTCCCCGGCGCCTCGGGGTCGTCGGCGGCCTCCAGGCGCGTGGCGGGGTCGACGATCTCGGCGAGGCTCTGCGCGAGCCGCTCGGCGAGGTACGCGTGGCCCGCCACGGAGGGGTGGTTCGCGCCCGTCTCGCTCGTGTCGATGACCGTCCGGTAGTTGTCCTCGGTGATCCACTCCTCGCGCAGCGGAGAGATGTACCACCACCCGCGCGTCTGCGCGAGCGACGCCAGGTCCGCGTCGATGCGCGCCGTCGCCTCCTCCACGGGAAGCACCTGCGGCGCGGGGCCGAGGACGACGACCGGCGTCTCGGGATACAGCGCCGCAAGGGCGTCCCACGCCGCCGTGACCGCGTCCGGGTACCCCTCGGCGGGCTCCCGGCGGTCGTTGATCGACCCCTGGACGACGATCAGGTCGTAGCGCGCCTCCGGGTCGAGTTCCGCAATGCGCTCCCCGAACGTCGGCACGCCGGGACGCACGTAGCCGCTGCCCCGGACGCCGTCGACGTGCGTACGGCCGCCGAGGAGGTCCGCGAGCACGTACGCGTAGCCGAGCTCCAGCGGTGTGGCGGCGGAGCCGTAGGTCCACGAGTCGCCGAGGACGAGCACGTCCGGCTCCTCGGGAAGCGCGAGCGGCGCCGGCTCGAGCACGGGAGCCGGATCGGCCGCGGCGGCCCGCTCGACCTCGGCCACGGGGGCCGCCCACGGCCGCAGGGCGCCCGCGAGGACGGCCGCGCCCACGGCGACGACCGCCGCGACGAGAAGGACGGCGACGACGCGGCGGGGGATCGGCGCGCGCGACATGCGAAGCACAGTAGGCGATGCGCGTGAACGGCACGAGAGCACCGAGGGCCCCGAGCGCGATCCGTTGCCAAGCCGTGACGTTCGCCGGCCGGCGGGGCCGCCGCGCGCACGGGGAGCGACAAGGCCCACGCCCTAGACTTGTCGGCCTATGAACCCCGATGCCCTCGCCGCCGCCCTGCTCGCCGTCCTGACGCCGATCGCGGAGCGGCGACGCCCCGGCGAGCCCCTCGGGCTGAGTGCCGCCGACATCACCTTCGAGCGGCCCCGCAACCGCGACCACGGCGACTGGGCCTCGAACGTCGCGATGAAGCTCGCCAAGCGGCTGGGCGCCGCGCCCCGCGAGCTGGCCGACGAGATCGCCGCGGGGCTGTCCGACACCGAGGGCGTCGCGAGCGTGGAGGTCGCCGGCCCGGGCTTCATCAACATCCGCCTCGACGCGGCCGCGGCGGGGGCCCTCGCGAAGACGATCGTGGACGCGGGCGCCGACTACGGCCGCAACGACTCGCAGGCGGGCCGCACGATCAACCTGGAGTTCGTCAGCGCCAACCCGACGGGGCCGCTGCACATCGCGCACACGCGCTGGGCGGCACTGGGCGACGCCATCGCGCGCCTGCTGCTGTTCAGCGGCGCGCAGGTCGCCCGCGAGTACTACATCAACGACGCCGGAGCGCAGATGGACCGCTTCGGCGCGTCCGTGCTGGCGTCGATCAAGGGCGAGGACAAGCCCGAGGGCGGATACTCCGGGGCCTACATCGACGAGCTCGCGCAGAAGGTGCTCGCGGAGCGCCCCGACATCCTCTCGCTGCCTGACGAGGAGCAGGTGGCCGTCGCGCGCGACCTCGCCTATCCCCACCAGCTCGCCGAGATCCGCGCGTCGCTGGAGTCGTTCAACGTCGCGTTCGACGAGTGGTTCTCGGAGCGGGTCCTCCACGCCGCCGGCCCGAACGGGGAGCCCAGCCTGATCGACCAGGCGGTCGAACGGCTGCGGGCGCAGGGGCACGTGTTCGACGAGGACGGCGCCGTGTGGGTGCGCACCACCGACTACGGCGACGACAAGGACCGCGTCATCCGGCGCTCGAACGGCGAGTACACGTACTTCGCGGCGGACGCCGCGTACTACCTCAACAAGGGCGATCGCGGCTTCGAGCACAAGATCTACCTGCTGGGCGCGGACCACCACGGCTACGTCCACCGCCTCAAGGCCCTCGCGGGCGCCGCGGGCGAGGACCCGGAGCGCAACATCGAGGTGCTGATCGGGCAGATGGTCTCGATCAACGGGGCGCGCCTGTCCAAGCGCGCCGGCAACATCATCGCGATGGACGACATCATCGAGTGGCTCGGCACCGACGCGCTGCGCTATTCGCTCGAGCGCTCGCCCGCCGATTCGCCGCTCGACCTCGACCCCGACCTGCTGCGCAAGCGCACCAACGACAACCCGGTGTTCTACGTGCAGTACGCGCACGCGCGCACCCACAACGTCGCCCGCAACGCCGTCGACGCCGGCGTGGACCGCTCCGAGTTCGCTCCCGAGCTGCTCGAGCACGAGACCGAGGCCGCGCTGCTGGGCGCGCTGCAGGAGTTCCCGCGCATCGTGGCGTTCGCGGCCGAGGTGCGTGAGCCGCATCGGGTGGCGCGCTACCTCGAGGAGCTTGCCGGCCTGTATCACCGCTGGTACGACAACTGCCGCGTCACGCCCAAGGGCGACGAGCCGGTCGCCACGGTGCACCGCACGCGCCTGTGGCTCAACGACGCGACCGGCCAGGTGCTGCGCAACGGGCTCGATCTGCTCGGCGTGAGCGCCCCGACCCGGATGTGACGCGGCCGGCGGGCAACCGGAGGGGGACGCCATGGATGCAGGACAGTCCGCGACGGTGCGGAGGCCCGCACGCCGTCGGCGGTGGCCCTGGGCACTGCTCGTCGCGGTCGTCGTGCTCGCGGCGCTCGCCGGAGCCGCCGAGCTGGCGGCGCGCGCGATCGTGCCGCAGCAGGTGCGCCAGGCCGTCGTCGCGCAGCTCGGCATGCCCGCCGACCAGCAGCTCGACGTCGCGGTCGGGGGCGGGCTGCTCGTGCCGCAGCTGATCGCGGGACGGCTCGACGACCTGCGCATCTCCGGCGACGAGGTGCCGCTGGAGGACGTCGTGGCGGATGTGGACGTGCACCTCACGGGCGTCGCGCTGCGGGACGGCGCGGCGGGAGGTCCGGGCACGGCCGAGCTGCGCCTGGACGCGACCGCCGTGGAGAGTCTGCTCGCGCGCGCCGACCTGCCGGCGATCCTGAGCGATCCGACGATCGGGTTCGCCGCTCCGGACGTCGCGGTGGTGATGGACCTGCCGATCTTCGGCACGTCGATCCCGATCGACGTCACGCTGACGCCGGAGGCCGCCGAGGGTCGGCTCGTCCTGCGGCCGACGGGCGCCTCCGTCGGCGGTGCACGCGTGTCGGCCGAGCAGCTCGCCGGTATGACCGGCCTCGACCTCCCGCCGGTCGACGTCTGCGTCGCCGACCGATTCCCGGCGGGACTCGCGCTCCACGACGTCGCGGTCGAGGGGGACGCGCTCGTGGCGCGCCTCGCGATCGAGGCGGGCGCGATGAGCGACCCCGTGCTGCGCGAGCCGGGCACCTGCTGAGCGGCGCCCGCGAGAAAAAGAACGACGCGGGTGCCCTAGACTCGGGGACATCGCGGACGCGTGCCCATCCCGCACCGCGCAAGTCCTGACCCCCTCACGATTGAGAACGTCGTGCCCGACGCCGCAGCCGACCCTGTCCCCGCCGACCCAGGACAGAGCGCGCTCGCGCCCGGGTGGCTGACACCGCCGGAGGACCCGAACGACCTCGTCCCCGCCGTGTGGCCGGCCTCGGCGCGTCGGGACGGCGACGGAGCTCTCACGATCGCCGGCATCGCCGCGCCGGACCTCGTCCGGCGCTTCGGCACGCCCGTGCTCGTGATCGACGAGGACGACGTGCGCACCCGGGCGCGCCGGACGCGCCGCGCGTTCGTCGACGCGGCCGCGCGACACGGCGGCACGGCCCGTGTCTACTACGCGGGCAAGGCGTTCCTCAGCACCGAGATCGCGCGGTGGATGATCGACGCCGACCTGGGCGTGGACGTCTGCTCGGCGGGCGAGCTCGAGGTCGCGCTCGCGGCCGGGGTGCCGCCCGAGCGGATCGGGTTCCACGGCAACAACAAGCGCGTGTTCGAGCTCGAACGGGCGATCTCCGTGGGCGTGGGGACGATCATCGTCGACTCGGACATCGAGATCGAGCGCATCGGCGCGATCACGGCGCGCACCGACCGCCGCCAGACCGTGCTCGTGCGGGTCAACAGCGGCGTGCACGCCGAGACGCACCACTTCCTCGCCACGGCCCACGAGGACCAGAAGTTCGGGTTCACGCTCGAGGCCGCCGAGCGCGCCGTCGCGCGGATCCGCGAGCTGCCGCTCGTCGACTTCGCCGGCCTGCACTGTCACATCGGCTCCCAGATCTTCGGCACGGGCGGCTTCCGCGAATCCGCCGCCCGGGTGCTCGAGCTGCATGCGCGCCTGCAGGAGGCCGACATGTTCACCGCCGAGGGCGGGCCCGTCCTCAACCTCGGCGGCGGCTTCGGCATCGCCTACACGCGTGCCGACGCGCCCACGCCCATCGCGGAGCTCGCGGACGGCATCGTCGACGCGGTCGCGGAGCAGTGCGCCGTGCGGGGCATCCCGCTGCCCACGCTGGCGTTCGAGCCGGGCCGCTCCATCGTCGGCCCCGCGGGCGTCACTCTGTACGAGGTCGGCACGATCAAGAGCGTCGCGGTCGACGGCCCTGCCGGGACGGCCGAGCGCCGCTACGTCAGCGTCGACGGCGGCATGAGCGACAACGCCCGCACGGCGCTGTACGGCGCGCAGTACTCGGCCCGTCTCGCCTCGCGCGAGGGCGTCGGGGCGCCGGTGCTGAGCCGCGTCGTGGGCCTGCACTGCGAGTCGGGGGACGTCGTCGTCGACCACGAGTACCTGCCCGCCGACGTCGCGCCCGGCGACCTGCTGGCGGTGCCGGCGACCGGCGCCTACTGCGCGCCGCTCGCCAGCAACTACAACCATGTGCCGCGCCCGCCCGTCGTGGCCGTCACGGGCGGAAGCGCGCGCGTCATCGTGCGGGGCGAGCGGATCGAGGATCTGCTCGCGCGCGATGCGGGGATCCACGGTGCGGCTGACCACCCGGTCGCCGCGGGAGAGGGAGAAGCATGATCGATCACCGTCGTCTGAGGGTCGCGCTGCTGGGCGCGGGCTCCGTCGGGTCGCAGGTCGCGCACCTGCTGCTGACCCAGGCGGAGGAGCTCGCCGAGCGCGCGGGCGCCGATCTCGAGCTCGCCGGCATCGCCGTGCGCGACGTGGACGCGCCGCGCGATGCCGACCTGCCGCGCGAGCTGCTGACGACGGATGCCGAGACGCTCATCCTCGGCAGCGACATCGTGATCGAGCTGATGGGCGGCATCGAGCCTGCCCGCACGCACATCCTGGCGGCTCTCTCCTCGGGCGCCGACGTCGTCACGGGCAACAAGGCGCTGCTGGCGACGCACGGCGCCGAGATCTTCGACACGGCCGACCAGGTCGGCGCCTCCGTGTCGTACGAGGCGGCCGTCGCAGGTGCGATCCCGATCATCCGCCCGCTCAAGGATTCGCTCGCGGGCGACCGCATCAAGCGGATCTTCGGGATCGTCAACGGCAGCACCAACTTCATCCTCGACAAGATGGACCGCGAGGGGCTCTCGGCCGCGGAGGCGCAGCGCATCGCGACCGAGCTGGGCTACCTGGAGGCCGACCCGACGCTCGACCTCGAGGGATACGACGCGGCTCAGAAGGCCGCGATCCTGGCGAGCCTCGCCTTCCACACGCGCGTGTCGCTCGAGGACGTCCACCGCGAGGGCATCGAGAGCGTCACGGCGGACATGATCGAGGGGGCCCGCCGCGCGGGCTTCGTGATCAAGCTGCTGGCCGTCTGCGAGCGCCTGGACGCCGACGGCGCGGATGACGGCACCGTGGGCGGCGCGGAAGATGGCACGGAACACGGTACGGCGGGCGGCGAGGCCATCTCCGTGCGCGTGTATCCCGCGCTCATCGGTCGCGATCACCCCCTGGCGACCGTCCACGGCGGCAACAACGCCGTCTTCGTGGAGGCGGCGGCCGCGGGCGACCTCATGTTCTACGGCGCCGGGGCGGGCGGCCTGCAGACGGCCTCGGCCGTGCTCGGCGACGTCGTCTCGGCGGCCCGGCGCCACATCGCGGGCGGCGTCGGCGTGGGCGAGTCGCCCCGCCAGAGCCTGCCCATCGCCCCGATCGGCCGCATCGTGACCCGCTACCAGATCACCCTCGAGGTCGCGGACGAGCCGGGCGTGCTCGCGCGGATCGCCGGCATCCTGAGCGAGGCCGGAGTCTCGGTCGCGACCGTGGAGCAGACGCCGTCGCAGGACGCCACCGGCCGGGCGCACATCGTGATCGGCACCCACCGGGCCCGCGAGCAGGCGCTCGGCGACACCGTCGCCCGCCTGGGCGCGAGCGATGTCGTCGAGCGCGTGGTGTCGGTGCTGCGCGTCGAGGGAGAATGACCGCGCCGCCCTCGGGAACGCGCACCGTGTACGTGCGCGTCCCCGCCACCAGCGCGAACCTCGGCCCGGGCTTCGACACGCTGGGCCTGGCGCTGAGCGTGTACGACGAGCTCGAGGTCACGGCGCTGGCCCCGGGTTCGCTTCAGATCGAGGTCACGGGCCCGGGCGCCGATGAGATCCCGCGTGACGAGTCGCACCTCATCGCGCGCACCATCCGCTACTGCTTCGAGGCGGTGGGGCGCCCCGCGCCGGGCCTGCGCATCGTGGCGCGCAACGGCATCCCGCACGGCAAGGGGATGGGATCCTCGGGGGCGGCGGTCGTGGCGGGCGTGCTCGCGGCGAAGGGGCTGCTGGAGTTCGACGGCCGCGGCGAGGCCGTGCTCACGGACACCGACATGCTGCGTCTCGCGACCGAGCTCGAGGGGCATCCGGACAACGTCGCGCCCGCCCTCTTCGGCGGTCTGACGATCGCGTGGACCGAGAACGGCGTGCCGCAGCACAAGAAGCTCCTGGTGCACCGCGGTGTCGCTCCGGTCGTGTTCGTGCCGGACCGGACGATGTCGACGTGGACCGCGCGGAGCGTGCTCGAACCGGAGGTGTCGCGTGAGGACGCGGTGTTCAACGTGTCCCGCTCGGCGCTCCTGATCGCGGCGCTGACGCAGAGCCCGGACCTGCTGCTGTCCGCCACCGAGGACAAGCTGCACCAGGAACGGCGCGGGCAGGCGATGCCCGAGACCTTCGGGCTCGTGCGCGCGCTGCGCGAGCGCGGCTTCGCCGCGGTCGTCTCGGGCGCCGGGCCCAGCGTGCTCGTGCTCGCCGACGGGCCCGGGCGGCGTCTGGAGGCCGCCGCCGTGGTGGACGAGATCGGCGGCGGATCGTGGCAGCCGCTCATGCTCGCCGTGGATTTCAAGGGAGGGACCGTGACGACGGCCTCCGATGCGAGGATGGATACGACCCGTGCGGGCGCCTGACGCCGGGCTCGCGCCCGCTCCGGGCGCGAGCCCCGACCCGAGGAGGAGCAGCGTGCAGCAGAACCCGACGCAGCACAACTCGACGCAGTACATCTCCACCAGGGGCGGATCGGAGCCGCTGTCGTACGTCGACGCGCTGCTCGAGGGCCTGGCCCCCGACGGCGGGCTCTCGGTCCCGGCCACGATGCCGCACGTCGACGCCGAGACGCTCGAGCGATGGCGGGCGCTGATCTACCCGCAGCTCGCGACCGAGGTGCTCGCGCTGTTCGCCACCGACATCCCGCGCGAGCAGCTGGCGCGGATGACGGCCGCCGCCTACGCCTCGTTCCCCTCGGAGGTGGTGCCGCTGCGGGCGCTCGACGGCGGCCTCACGCTCGTCGGGCTCTCCGAGGGGCCGACCCTCGCGTTCAAGGACATGGCCATGCAGTTCCTCGGCCAGGCGCTCGAGTACGCCCTCGAGCGCACGGGCTCCGTGCTGAACGTGCTCGGCGCGACCTCCGGCGACACCGGCTCGGCCGCCGAGCACGCCCTGCGCGGCAAGGAGCGCATCTCGGTGTTCATGCTGTCGCCCCGCGGCCGCATGAGCGCTTTCCAGCGGGCGCAGATGTTCTCGCTGGACGACGCGAACATCCACAACATCGCGATCGACGGCGTCTTCGACGACTGCCAGAACCTCGTCAAGCAGCTCGCGGGCGATGTGGATTTCAAGCGCGCGCAGCAGCTCGGCGCCGTCAACTCGATCAACCTCGCCCGCATCACGGCGCAGGTCGTCTACTACTTCTGGGCCTGGCTGCGGGCGACGGACGCCGGCGGGCCCGCCGAGGTGTCGTTCACCGTGCCCTCCGGGAACTTCGGCAACATCCTCTCGGGCCTCTACGCGAAGCAGATGGGGCTGCCGGTCCGGCGGCTCGTGCTGGCGACGAACGAGAACAACGTGCTGGACGAGTTCTTCCGCACCGGCGTCTATCGGCCGCGCTCCGCCGCCGAGACCCTGGCGACCTCGAGTCCGTCGATGGACATCTCCAAGGCGTCCAACCTCGAGCGCTTCGTGTTCGAGCTGTTCGGCCGGGACCCTCGGCGCGTCGTCGAGTCCTGGGCGCTGCTCGAGGAGCAGGGGTTCTTCGACGTCGCCTCCGAACAGCCGCGTTTCGCGGACGAGTTCGGCCTGGTCAGCGGAACCTCGACGCATGCCGACCGGATCGAGACCATCCGCTCGGTGCACGCCGCCACCGGCGAGGTCATCGATCCGCACACGGCTGACGGCGTGAAGGTCGCCCGGGAGCATGTCGAGCCGGGCGTGCCGATGCTCGTGCTCGAGACGGCGAAGCCGCAGAAGTTCGCCGAGACGATCCGCGAGGCGCTGGGGATCGAGCTCGAGTACTCGCCGGAGCTGCGCGCCATGCTGGAGGCGCCCCAGCGCGTCACGGACATGCCGAACGACCCGGACGCGCTGCGCGTCTTCATCGAGGCCGCCGCCCTCAAAGGTGGTACAGTGAGAGAAATCACGGCGGGTGCCCCGTAGCACATTTCTTTCCCGCCGTTCGCAGTCTGCGAAGCCCCCGTACAGGTCCCCGGCCAGCTCCTGAGCACCCAGTTCACCGAGCATCCGGGTGATCGGCGCGCGTCGTGGCGTGCGCATCGCGATTCCCGCATGTGCGCCGGGCAACAACACCACGTTCTACCCAGAGGAGAACTCGTGGAGTCCATCTCCGAGATCCAGACCGACCTCGCCGCGCCGGAAGGCCGCGCGCCCGAGGCCACATCCGAGACCGCCGCGCCCGCCGTCGACCAGCCCGCCGCTTCGGCGCCCGAGGCCGCTCCGGCAACGGAGGAGGCCCCGGCGAAGGCGCCGCGCAAGCGTGCGCCGCGTCGCGCGAAGTCCGCCGGCACCACCTCCGCCGACGCCGCGGCTACTGAGCCTTCGTCTGCGGACGCCGCGGCGCCCGAGACTTCCGCCACCGACACCCCGGCGGCCGACGCGGAGGCGAAGCCCGACAAGCCGAAGCGCGCGCCGCGCAAGCGCACGCCCAAGGCCGCGCCCGCCGCCTCGAAGGACGCCGAGCCGGCCGGCGAGTCCGAGTCCGCAGACGCGCCCGCCGATGCCTCCGCCGCGGCGACGACCGACGCGCCGGCCACGCCCGACGCCGAGCCCCGGGCCGCCAGGACCTCGCGGTCGAGGTCCGCCGCCTCCAAGAGCACCGCCTCGAAGGACGACGCTTCGAAGGACGCCGCCTCGAAGGACGATGACGCACAGACCCGCGACGCGGGGACCGACGAGGCCGCCGCCGCGCAGGTCGCGGACGCGACCGCCCCGGACGCGCCGAGCGCAACCGCCGGGGACGCGGAGCGGAAGGCACCCGAGTCGAAGACCGTGGCGGCCGAGCCGGAGGCCGACCGTCCCGCCGACGCGAAGCCCGCCGACGCCAAGCCCGAGGGCGAGGGCGACGCGGGCTCCGACAAGGGGGAGTCGGGCGAGGAGGGCACCGGTCGTCGCGGCCGGAGCCGCAACCGCAACCGCAACCGCAACAAGGGTGACAAGGCCGAGAACGGGCAGCAGGCCCAGGGCGGGCAGGACGCGTCCGACGACGAGTCCGGCTCGGATCAGGGCGGACGCGGCCGTGGCCGCAGCAAGCGCCGCGGCGGCCAGGGCGACGAGTTCGAGACCGAGATCACCGAGGACGACGTCCTCATCCCGATCGCCGGCATCCTCGACGTGCTCGACAACTACGCGTTCGTGCGCACGACGGGCTACCTCCCCGGCCAGCAGGACGTGTACGTCTCGCTCGGCCAGGTGAAGAAGTACAACCTGCGCAAGGGCGACGCGGTCGTCGGCGCGATCAAGCAGCCGCGCGAGGGCGAGCAGCAGGGGCGCCAGAAGTACAACGCGCTCGTCAAGGTCGACTCGGTCAACGGCCTGTCGGTGGAGGACGCCGCGGGCCGCGTCGAGTTCTCGAAGCTCACGCCCCTGTACCCGCAGGACCGGCTGCGCCTGGAGACGGCGCCCGAGAAGCTGACGCAGCGCATCATCGACCTGGTCGCGCCGATCGGCAAGGGTCAGCGCGGCCTCATCGTGGCTCCGCCCAAGGCCGGCAAGACGATCGTGCTGCAGCAGATCGCGAACGCGATCGCGCAGAACAACCCCGAGGCCCACCTGATGGTCGTGCTCGTCGACGAGCGCCCCGAAGAGGTCACGGACATGCAGCGCACGGTGAAGGGCGAGGTCATCGCCTCGACCTTCGACCGGCCGGCCGAGGACCACACGACCGTCGCCGAGCTCGCGATCGAGCGCGCCAAGCGCCTCGTCGAGCTGGGACGCGACGTCGTCGTGCTGCTCGACTCGATCACGCGGCTCGGGCGCGCCTACAACGTCTCGGCGCCCACGTCGGGTCGCGTGCTCTCCGGCGGCGTCGACGCGTCGGCGCTCTACCCGCCGAAGCGGTTCTTCGGCGCGGCGCGGAACATCGAGAACGGCGGATCGCTCACGATCCTCGCCACGGCCCTGGTCGAGACCGGATCCAAGATGGACGAGGTCATCTTCGAGGAGTTCAAGGGCACGGGCAACATGGAGCTGCGCCTGTCGCGGCAGCTGGCCGACAAGCGCATCTTCCCGGCCGTCGACGTCAACGCGTCCTCCACGCGCCGCGAGGAGATGCTGCTGTCTCCGGACGAGGTCAAGATCACGTGGAAGCTGCGTCGCGCGCTCGCGGGTCTCGACCCGCAGCACGCGCTCGCGACCGTGCTCGACAAGCTCAAGGAGACGCAGTCGAACGTCGAGTTCCTCGTGCAGATGCAGACGGCCCAGATGCAGAGCGCGCAGATGAAGAACGCGCCGTCGTCGGCCGGCGGGCGCTCGTCGGGGCACGACAGCGAGATCCGCTGAGGCACGCGCCACAGTGTTCGAGTCCGTCGACGCCCTGATCGACGAGCACCGGCGGGTCCAGGAGGAGCTCTCGGACCCCGCCGTGCACGCCGACGCGGCGCGCGCCAAGCGCGTGAACCGACGCTACGCGGAGCTGAGCAGGATCGTCGCCGCGCACGAGGCGTGGATCGCCGCGGGGGAGGACCTCGCGGCGGCGCGCGATCTCGCGCGCGAGGACGAGGCCTTCGCCGCCGAGATCCCCGCGCTCGAGGAGGGGCTGGCGCAGGCACAGGAGAAGCTGCGTCGGCTGCTGATCCCCCGGGATCCGGACGACGCCCGCGACGTGATCATGGAGATCAAGGCCGGCGAGGGCGGCGCCGAGAGCGCGCTCTTCGCGGCCGACCTGCTGCGCATGTACACGCAGTACGCGGCCTCGAAGGGCTGGAAGACCGAGCTGCTCGACCGCAACGAGTCGGACCTGGGCGGATACAAGGACGTGCAGATCGCGATCAAGGGATCGTCGTCCGACCCCGCGCAGGGGGTGTGGGCGCACCTGAAGTACGAGGGCGGCGTGCATCGCGTCCAGCGCGTGCCGGCCACCGAGTCGCAGGGGCGCATCCACACGTCGACGACCGGCGTGCTGGTGTTCCCCGAGGTCGACGAGCCCGAAGAGATCCACATCGACCAGAACGACCTGAAGATCGACGTCTTCCGGTCGTCGGGTCCTGGCGGCCAGTCGGTCAACACGACCGACTCCGCCGTGCGGATCACGCACGTGCCCACCGGGATCGTCGTGTCGATGCAGAACGAGAAGTCGCAGCTGCAGAACCGCGAGGCCGCGATGCGCGTGCTGCGGGCGCGCCTGCTGGCGAAGCAGCAGGAGGAGCTCGACGCGGCCGCCGCCGACGCGCGCAAGTCGCAGATCCGCGGCATGGACCGCTCGGAGCGGATCCGCACGTACAACTTCCCGGAGAACCGCATCGCGGATCACCGCACCGGCTACAAGGCCTACAACCTCGACCAGGTGATGGACGGCGCTCTCGGACCGGTCATCGAGTCGTGCATCGAGGCGGACGAGGCCGAGCGCCTCGCCTCCCTCGGCGACACCGCCTGATCGTCCGATCCCACAGGCGCCCCCCGGACGGCGAACCGGTCGTCGCACCGATATGTTGAGCGGGTGTCCGATCGCGTCATCCCGGCGTTCATCGCCCTGATCGCGGGCGCGGTCGTCGCCGTCCTGCTGTTCGTGCCCTTCGTCGCATCCGAGTACGGCCGCCACGGTCGGCTCACCCCCGCGCGGCTGCTGACGTGGGGCGCCTCGGTCGTCTACGCGATGGCCCTGTGGACCTACACGCTGCTGCCTCTGCCGGACCCCGCGACGATCCGCTGCGCCGGTGTGCAGCTGCGCCCCGGGCAGTTCGTCGCCGACATCCTGTCGTACGACGTCTCGAGCGTGGGGGCGCTGCTGCGCAACCCGGCGGTGCAGCAGGTCGTGCTCAATGTCCTGCTGTTCCTGCCGCTGGGCCTCTTCCTGCGCGCGCTGTGGGGACGCGGGATCCTGGCGGCGTCCGCGGCCGCGCTCGCGCTGTCGGCGCTGATCGAGGTGACGCAGCTCACGGGGCTGTACGGGATCTACCCGTGCGCGTATCGCGTGTTCGACGTCGATGACCTGCTCGCCAATACGCTCGGCGGGTTCCTGGGCGCCATCGCCGCGCGGCTGCTGATCCGCACCCGCGGGATCGGGACGGGCAGGACACTGCCGTCGGAGGTGACCCGCGGGCGGCGGCTGACCGCGATGGCGTGCGACGCGCTCACGACGTGGCTGATGGCCGTCGCGACGGGAATCGCCGCGAACGCCGTCCAGCTCTTCCTGCTGGGCGTTCCCCGAGGCGAGCTCGCGGACGTCTCCGATGCCGTGCTGCTCGTCCCGCTCGTCCTGCACGGGCTCGTCGCCGTCGCCACCGGACGCACGATCGGCGACCACGCTGCGCACATCCGGTATGCGCCGGGTTTCGCGCCGGTCCCCCTGCAGGGCGTGGTCCGCTACGCGGCGGGGATCGGCGGGTTCCAGGCGCTCGGCTTCCTCGCCCCGTTCGACCTGGCGTTCGCCGCCGTCAGCGTGATCCTGGTCTTTGTCACGGCGGACGGGCGCGGTCTGCCGGGAATGGTCATGCGGCGCCCGCTCGAGGTCGCGCGGCGCTGAAGCCCCCGCCTCGTATCACGCGCGGGCCTCGCCGCCTCTGTGCCTGATGTGGGAGCAACGGATCTCGAACGGCGGCCGCGCGCCGCACCGGCGCCCACGCGGCGCGTCGACCATGTCCTGCTGACGCGGTTCAACCTGCCGTCGGTCGGACGCGAGAGCGTGATCCGCGCGCAGGACGGCTGGCTGCGGGAGCGCCTCGAGCTCTTCCTGCGCTACACCGTGCCGGCGGTCGCGTCGCAGACGGCCCCGGTGGGGTGGATCGTGTACCTCGATCCCGCGAGTCCCGCCTGGCTGCTCGAGCGGCTCGCGCCCTTGGTGACGGCAGGTGCGTTCGCGCCGCTGTATCGGGAGACCGTCTCACGCGAGGAGATCGCCGAGGACGCGCGTGCCGTCACGGGCGGGAGCGGGGACGTCCTGCTGACCACGAACCTCGACAACGACGACGCCCTCGCGACGGACTTCGCGGCGCGGCTCCAGGCGCTCGCCCGGCCCGGCGAGCGCCGGGCGCTGTACCTGGCGCACGGGCTCATCCGGCGCGGAGGGCACGTCTACCTCCGGCGCGACCGCCGCAACGCGTTCGTGTCCGTCTCGGAGCCATGGGACGAGCCGATGACGGCGTGGCGCGACTGGCACAATCTCATGCACCGGCACATGCCGGTGCTGGTCGACGGCGGCGCGCCCGCCTGGATCCAGGTGGTCCACGATCGCAACGTCAGCAACCGCGTGCGGGGGCGCCGGATCGACCCGGGCCGGCACCGCGCGCTCTTCCCGGGCATGCTCGACGACGCGGCCCCCACGGGACCGGGAGCGATCCTCGTCGACGGATGGCTGCGGCGTCCCCTGCGCGAGTCCCGAGAGGGCGTGCGCGTGCTCGGCAAGCGCGTCGTCCTCGCGGCGGCGGGAAAGCGCGGGCTCGATGCCCTGAAAGACCGGCTGTATCACCGCCCCCCGGCCGCGCTCCAGATGGGAGGACGTCCGCCGGGTGGCGGGCGGGACGGGAACGCATCGTGATGCACGGGATGGTCGCGGGGCTCGCGCTCGCGCTGCTGACGGCTCCGGCGGCCACGGCCGACGAGCTGTACTCGCCGTATCAGCCCGGCGAGGGCACCGGCGACTCGCTCAATGCGAGCGGATACGCCGTGTGCGAGCGGGACGCGCCGTGGATCGCGTACGACGCCACGCTCATCGATCCCGACGGTGAGGGCGGGTCCCGCGAGGCGCGGCTGGTCTTCGCGAAGGGAGCCGAGCGCGTCGAGGTGCCGCTCGGCGAGTTCGACGGCGACGATCGCCTGCGCGGTCGCGTCCTGTGGCCCGGAGCCGCCGTCGACGATGCCGGTGCCGGAGTGGCCTGGCCGGGCTGGGTCCAGCAGGACGGCGCGTGGATCGACGTCGGCGAGGAGAGCCTCGGCTGGACCCGTGAGGGCGCGACGGTGACGATCGCCGCCAATCCCGAGGCGGAGATCGCGGTGACCTACCCGCCGTCCACCCCGGGGTGCACGCCGGGGCCGCGTGCGGCGGCGGCCCCCGGGCCGGACGATCCCGGCTCGCTCGCCGCGACGGGCGGTTCGGTCTTCGGGCCGTTGGTGGCCGGCGCCGCTGCCCTCGGTGCCGGAGTGCTCGCGATGGCGACGGGGCGGCGGCGCGGCGGGCGCGGATGACCTCGAGCGCCGAGCGCGGCGGACGCGCCCGGCGGGGGTCCGCAGCGCGGCGCCTCGGCGCCGCGCGTCTCGTGCGCCGGGGCGCGCTGCTCCTCGCCGGCGCGCTCGTCGTGACCGGAGCGTGGCTCGGAGTGCGCGTGGTGCTCGTCCACCAGGAATTGACCGCCCTGCTCGCCGTCGCCGACCGGGCGCGGGAGATCGTCCGTCCCTCCGCGGAGCCGCTCGATCTGGAGCGCGTCCTGGCGGAGGCCGACGCGGTGTCGCGGCACGCGGCGTCGATCGTCTCGCTCACGGATGACCCGGTGTGGCGCACCGCGGAGGCGCTCCCGCTCGCGGGATCCACCCTGCACGCGACCCGCCTCGGGGTGCAGGCCCTCGGCGAGGCCGTCGACGGCGCCCGTCCGCTCCTGTCGGTGACCGCCGAGGTCGCGGCGAGCCTGCGGCTCGACGGCGAGCACATCGATGCGCGTGCCCTCAGCCGGGTCGGGGAACCGCTGCTGTCCGCGCGTGCTGCCCTGATCCGGGCGCATGCGGCGGTCGCCGCCATCGATCGCGACAGCGTGATCCCGCGTGTCGCCCGCCCTCTCGACCGCCTCGAGGCGGAACTGGCCGCGGTCCTGCCCGTGTTCTCCTCGCTGGCCCCCGCGGCGCAGATCGCGGGAGCCATGCTCGGTGCCGACGAGCCGCGCCTGATCCTCGTGATGCTGCAGAACAACGCCGAGCTGCGCATGGGCGGCGGGATCACGGGCACGTTCTTCGCGGTCCGGGCCCGAGAGGGGCGTCTCGAGCTGGTCGGCCACGCCGACAGCTCGGCGTTTCCCACGCCCGACGGACCGGTCGCGGCGGTTCCCGACGCCCTCGTCATCGGCTCACCGAGCAAGGTGGGGCGTTTCGTCCCGAACATCACGATGACGCCGGACTTCCCCCTGTCGGCGTCGCTCGCGTCCGCGTGGTGGCGGCTCCATTCGGGTCTGACGCCGGACGCCGTCGTCTCGATCGACCCGTCCGTGCTGGCGACCGTGCTGGAGGTCGTGGGGCCGCTGGACGTCGACGGAGTGCGCGTCGATGCCGTCAATCTGGTCGACACTCTGCTGCGTGCGCCGTACCTGACTCTGTCGCACGACGACCAGACCGGGTTCTTCCGTGACGTCTCCGAGGCCGTCATCGAGGCCGCGCTGGACTCGGCGACGGAGCTGCCGCGGCTCGCCGCCGCACTGGGTCCGCTGGCGGAGCGGGGGCGGATCTCGGTGTGGAGTGCGCACCCCGAGGAGCAGGCCGTCATCGCGCGCACGCCGGCGGCGGGCATGCTCGCCCGGCTGTCGCGCGCGGGCGATGAGGGGTACGCGTTGCTGTTCGACAACCTCACCGGCAGCAAGCTGGACGCGTATCTGGACGCCCGGCTCGCGCTCGAGGCCGGCGCGTGCCGACCGGACGGACGGGCACAGCTCGTGCTGACGGCGAGCCTGTCGAGCGGCGTGCCGCAGTCCGTCGAGATCCCGTGGCGCGCGGCCCCCGGCTTCGGTGGCTTCGCGCGCGAGGACGTCGCCCTGAGGGTGACCGCGCTCGCGCCTGCCGGCGCCGTGCCGGAGGGCGCCTGGATCGACGGGGAACCGGTCCGGATGATGCGAGACGAGCTCGACGGTCGCCCCGCCGGAGTCCTCCCCGTCGTGGTGCGGCCGGGACAGCGCGTCGAGCTCGAGCTGCGGTTCACGGCACCACCGGGGGCCGGCGACGATCCCGTGCTGCTCCACACCCCGCTCGTCGCGGATGCCGACGTGGCCACGAGCGGCACGCGTTGCGGCTAGCTGGCACGGCTAGCTGGCTGGCTGGCTGGCACGGCTGGCTGGCACGGGCAGTTCTCCCCATCGGGAGCGGTCGCCGGGGCGTATCATTCTGCGCCTTGCGCCGTCCTCACCCACGTGGACAGAATGAGCACGTGGACGAAGAGGCGCGCTCGGCCCGCCCGGCCAAGGGGCGCGGGGCCTCCGCAGCCGATGCCCTCGGGGCGCCCGCGCCGTTCGAGCCGGGTCCTTCAGGCGATGCCCCGGCGGACACGGGCGCGCGATGGCAGCAGGCGGCCGCCTTCTACGCGCGCTGGCGCGACGGCGACGCGAAGGCCATGGACGAGCTCGTGCGGCTCATGACGCCCGTACTGTGGCACGTCGTTCGTGCCTACGGCCTCAGCCGGGCGGCGGCCGAGGACATCGTCCAGACGACGTGGCTGACCTTCGTCCGCAAGCACGACTCCATCACCGACGGCGCCGCCGTCTCGGCGTGGCTGACGACCACGGCCCGCCGGGAGGCGTGGCGCACGTCCCGGGTCGACGGACGGGCGGACGCCACCGAGGACGAGGCGCTCGAACGGCGCATGCCGCCCCAGCGCTCCGCAGAGGAGGAGGCGCTCGACGCCGTGACCGCGCAGCGGCTGTGGAGAGCGGTACTCTCTTTGGATGAGCGGTGCCGCCATCTGCTGCGTGTGGTCGCGTTCGACGATCGACCGGACTACCGGCGGATCGCGGACGAGCTGCACATGCCGATCGGCAGCATCGGTCCGACGCGCCAGCGCTGCCTAGGCAAGCTGCGCGCGTTGCTGGACGGCGGGGGTGCGGAGCGAGGAGATGACCATGGGCGTGGATAGCGACCGCACCGACGACGAGCTGCTCGCTCTCCTGCGCAGGATGTGGGAGAGCCGGGACGCCCCGCCGGCGGACCTGACCGAGCGGATGATCGCGGCCGTCGCGGTCGACGACGTTTCGCGGGAGTACGCCCTGCTCACCGAGGTCTCCGAGGGCCGGGCAGCCGTTCGCAGCGAGCAGGAGCGGCTCACCCTCCAGTTCAGCGACGATGCCATCAGCGTGCTGCTCCACGTCGCGGCCACCGAGTCGGGTGCCCGCCGCGTCGACGGCTGGTGCGAGCCGCCGCTCCTGGCTGCGCGTCTCGCCCAGGACGCTCGCGAGTGGGCGGCCGAGGTGGGCGACGCCGGTCGGTTCGCGTTCGAAGACGTCACACCCGGGCTGTCGGCGGTGCGCCTGATCGTGCAGGCGGGCGGCGAGCTGAAGGAGTTCATCACACCTCAGTTCGAGGTGTGATCGATCGAGGTGTGGTCGATCGACGTGTGATCGATCCACGTGCGATCGCCGCGAGGGTCACCGCGCCGAAGAGGTGAGGCGCGGTCCCCTCGTGCGTCGCGCCGGCCTTCAGGCTGCGCACGGCCCGTGCGTCGGGCGTCTCGGCGGCGACGAAGCGAGGGGCGAGCCGGCGCGCCGCCGTGCGGAGGGGCGACTGCCGACCGGTGCGTGCGTGGCTCCGGGCGGCGTCGCGCGGAGGGTGTTTGTGCGGGTGAACGGCATGAGATTGCCTCGGTTCAGGTGAATAATTTCGGGTCGAACGGTGGAGGCTCCCACCGGGGGGTGGTGGGGGTGCTCACGCACATCGTGTACCAAGGCCGGGTGTACCGGAAGACCGCGACGAGAAGTATCTCGGTATGTTGAGCGCGGAGGCGCTGCACGCGCGCGCGGTCGAACTCTGCAACCGGGGACGCCTCGCGGCGGCGCGCAAGGTCCTGCGCGTGGCTGGGGAGCGCGCGACCTCCGCAGAATCGCGCGCTCGCATCGCCGGCACGCTCGCGTACGTCATGACAAGAACCGGGCATCCGGAAGAGGCCGAGCGGACGTGCCGCGAGGCGCTCGAGCTGCGCGGCGAGGACGAGCGTCTGTCGCTCGGCACGGTCGCGGTGCTGCACGGCCAGCTCGGCACCCTCGCGGTCGAGCGCGGCGATTTCGTGGGCGCGCTCGGCTGGCTCGACCAGGCGATCTCGGTCGAGACGGATCGCGAGCGACTCGGCGGCATGCTGACGACGCGCAGCGTCGCCCTCATGCGGCTCGACCGGCTGCGCGAGGCGCGGACGGATCTGGACACGGCGGCCGAGCACTTCGCCGCGGTGGGAAAGGACCTCGACCGGGCCTTCACGGTTCACAACGTGGGGTACGTCGCGCTGCTCGAGGGCGACCTCGTCACGGCGCTCGAGAAGATGGCGGAGGCGCGCCCGCTGGTGGCGACATCGCCGGTCAACGCGGCGATCTGCGACGTCGATCGCGCCGAGGTGCTGCGCGAGGCGGGCCAGGTCGCGGAGGCCGAGCGCACCCTGGCGGCGGCGGCCCGCTCCTTCGGCGCCGCGCACATGCCGCAGTCCCGGGCGGAGGCCGAGTTCCATCTCGCACGCTCGCTGCTGACGCACGACCGGAAGCGTGCCGCGGACGTCGCGGAGGCCGCTCGCCGACGGTTCCGTGCGCTCGGCAGCGCCGTGTGGGCCGCCCGGGCCGAGGCCGTCCGGCTGCGCGCGCTGCTCGGCCAGGGGAGCGACGCCGGGCACCGCGCACCGAGCGCGGTGCGCGTGGACGAGGTCGTGGGCCAGCTCATGGACGCCGGCCTGCGCGACGAGGCTCGCGCACTGCGGCTCACCGAGCGCATCGCGCGTGCGCGGGCGGGCGACCTCGCGCACTGGGGAGCGCGTCTGCGAGACCGGGACCCGCTGTCGGTGCGGCTGCTCGTGTACGAGGCCCGCGCGGTACGGGCTGCGGCGCGGGGGCGGGATGCCGAGGCGCGCCGGAGCGCAGCCGCGGGCCTGGAGAGCCTCGCGGCGTGGCAGCGGTCCTTCGGATCTCTCGACATGCTCTCCTCGGTCGCCATGCACGGGACGGGACTGATGTTCGAGGGCATCGCCGCGGCCGTGCGCACGCGGCGCCCGGACGTCATCTTCGAGTGGTCGGAGCGCGCCCGCCATTTCGCGCACCAGGTCGTCCCGGTGCGGCCGCCGCGCGACCCCCAGCACGCCGCCGACCTGGCGCAGCTGCGTCTGCTGCGAGATGAGCTCGGCGATGAGGGGGACGGCGACGAGCGCGTCGCCGTCATCCGGGAGCGTGTGCGCGAGCGGGTGTGGGCGACGGCGGGGGGAGACGAGGGGATACCCCGCGTCGGGCTGGAGGAACTGCGCGCCGGCCTCGACCGCGAGACCGCGCTGGTGACCTTCCTCTACCAGAACGGCTCCCTCACCTGCCTGGCCGTCCCGGGCGACGGCTCTCCCGCGATCTTCGACGTGCCGTGGGAGGAGGTCCGCCCCCAGCTGTCCGGCCTGCGCGCCGACCTGGATGTCTCGGCGGCCGTTCGGACGGGCCCCATGAGCCGCGTCGTGAGGAGTGCCCTCGAGAGGCGCCTGTCACTGCTCTCGCGGCTGCTCGTCGAACCGGCGCTCGCGGCGGCCGGCGACCCCCGCCGGGTGCTCCTCACCGCGCCCGGGATCCTCGCGGGACTCCCGTGGGGCATGCTGCCGGCCATGCGCGGAAGGTCCGTGACGCTCGCCCGCTCGGCCTCCCGCTGGCTGCTCTCCCGCGGCGCGTGCGTCACCCCGCACTCGGCGGGGTTCGCGGTCGGCCCCGCCGTCGCCCGCGGGCGGGAGGAGGCCGAGAGCGGCATGGCGGCATGGCAGGCGGCGCGCGACCGTGCCCGGCCGGCGGAGCGCGCCCAGCGACCACCGCCCCGCCTGCTCCAGGAAGGGCAGGCGCGTGTGGACGCCGTGCGGGCCCTCGCCGAGCAGGTGGACGTGCTGCACGTGATCGCGCACGGCCGTCATGCGAGCAACTCGCCCATGATGTCCGGTCTCAGCCTCGCCGACGGCGCGTTGTTCGGTTACGACATCGATCTCGTCGAGCGCACGCCCCGGACGGTGGTGCTCTCGGCGTGCGAGCTCGGCCGATCGTCGGTGCGGTGGGGCGCCGAGGCCATCGGCATGGCCCACACGTGGCTCCACGCGGGGGCCGTGTGCGTCATCGCCGCGCCCGTCATCGTGGCGGACGACGTCGCGGCGGAGCTGCTCGGAGCGTTCCACGGCGGTCTCGCGGCGGGACTGGCCCCCGCTGACGCGCTCGCGCGGGCATCCGGTGAGACCGGGCACGTGGCGCCGTTCCTGAGCCACGGCAGCGGCTTCTGAGCCGCCCCTCGCCGCCCGCAGGCCCGCTCCGTCGCCCGACGGTCACGGCTCGGGGCGCGCTCGCCGTGTATCAGGCGCGGAGAGGCGGCCTCTTCGCACTCGTCGGTCGCAGCGGGTGACCGGCCTCAGGGGCAGAGGGACGCCCCGATGGCGAGGGTGCGGACTGTGGCGACATGCGGGACGATGCGAGCGGCGGGCGCGGCATGACGTCGCTGGCGGGCGTCCGCGTCGTCGTGACGGGCGGAGCGGGGTTCATCGGCGGCCACCTGGTCGATGAGCTCGTGGCCCGGAGGCACGTGGCCCACGTCACGGTGGTCGACTCGCTCGTGAGCGGGAGACGGTCCAACATCGCGCGGTGGACCGGCGACCCGCGCGTGCGGCTGGTGCGGGCCGACATCCGGTCGGGCGCGGCCGTGCGGCCGCTCGCCGGAGCCGACGTGGTGTTCCATCTCGCCGGGCTCGGCGCGGCACACGGCCGTCGCGACCCGATCGGCAATCACGACGTCAACGCGACCGCCACGCTGATGCTCCTCGAGCGCGCTCGCGCGGCCCGCGTGGGACGGTTCGTCCACGTCAGCTCGAGCGCGGTGATCGGCACGCCCCGGCGCGTCCCGATCGGCGAGAAGCACCCCACGCTGCCGGACACGGTGCACGGCGCCGCCAAGCTCGCGGGCGAGGCGTACGCGCGTGCCGCCCATCGGACCCACGGCCTCGAGGTGGTCGTCGTGCGTCCGTTCGACACGTATGGACCGCGGTGCCGGCTGGACGGCGACGACCCGTTGCCGCGTGCCGTGATCCGCAACCTGTGCGGCCTGCCCTCGCGGATCTCGGGGGACGGGCGCCAGACGCGCGATCTGATGCACGTGAGCGACGCGGTGCGCGCGCTCGCGACGATCGCCGAGTGCGACGAGGCGGTGGGGCGCACGATCAACATCGGCTCCGGCGAGGAGATCACGGTCACCGCGCTCGCCGAGGTGGTCGCGCGCGCTGTCGGCCGTCCCGACCTCGAGCCCGTGCGGCTCGCGGGCTGCGCGAGCGGCACGCGCCGCTCGCGCGTCGATGTGCGGCTGTTGCGAAAACTCACGGGTTTCACCCCCGCGCTCACGCTCGAAGACGGGCTGCTGGATCTCGTGCGCTGGGTGCGGGGCCAGGCGACCGCCCCCGAGCAGCTGCTCGCCCGGGCCGGCGATCGGGCGGAGGAGATCCCCGACGACCTCACGGGACGTCCGTGTCCGCCGCACGCTCTGTCGGCGTGCCCCGGTGAGGGCGGCGCATGAGCGCCCGCGCGGCGGCCGATCCGGCCGAGAGCACGCGGCGCGCCCTGCTCGGCCGCCCGCGGCGCACCGTCACAGCGCTCGCCCTCGCGACCACGCTCGCGCTCGCGGGTCTCCCCGCGGCCGGGGCCGCGGAGCCCGCACCCGCCGCGCCTCCGCCCGCGGGCACCTCGGCGGCAGCCGGCACCATGCCGTCGTCCGTGGCGGGACCCCTGCAGACGGCGCCGTCCCAGCTCGCGTTCGCCGGCGTGGCAGGCGAGGGCTGTGCGGCCGAGCAGTCGGTCTCGGTGGTGACGTGGGACGACACCGAGTACGACTGGACGGCCGAGGCCGACGCCCCGTGGGTACAGTTGTCGGCCGCCGCCGGCACGACGCCGTCGCAACTCACCGTCACGGTCGACTGCGCCGCGCTTCCCGCGGGCGTCCACGACGCGGTCGTGACGATCTCCGTCGCCGGCGATCCCGCCCCCGGACAGGACGCGCCGTCTCCGGCACTCGTCCCCGTCTTCGCGGTCGTCAATCCCGATTCCCCCGTGCGCGTGGCGACCTGGAAAGACGGGCATGCCGGCGCGTTCAGCTCCTCGACCGACGACGGTCGCAGCTCGGGCGCCGCGGACCTGAGCGCGAGCGGCGCCGCCGGCACGTTCGTCATGAACGGCACGGAACCCCCCGCCGACTACCCGGCGCTGCATGCCGCGGGCCACGAGATCGGCTCCCACCTCGTCAGCCACTTCTGCTGGGAGGTCGATCGCCCGACGCTGACGCGGGAGATCGTCGACAACGTCGCCGGCGTCGCGCAGGCCACCGGGTCGTATGACGAGGTGGTCTCGCTCGTGTGGCCGTGCGGCTTCCGCAGCATCGAGTACGGGGTGGTCGCCGCCGACCACTTCCTGTCCGCGCGCGGCTACACGATCAACCAGCTCGAGGACCCGACGCCCGCGGACTTCATGAACCTCAAGAGCTACAACTCGCACGAACACGAGCCGGCTCCTCCGGCCGATCTCCGCTCGATCGTCGACGCTGCCGAGGCGCAGGGCGCGTGGGCCAACCTCGTGCTCCACGACTTCACGAACGACGACGGCGCGATCACCTACGCCACGGACAGGGATGTCTGGGTCGCTCCCATCGGGACCGTCGTGAAGTACATCCTGCAGCGTGACCGCACCGTCGTCGCCGGCTACACGGAGACCGACGACGCCCTGACGTTCGAGGTCCGTCGGCTGCCCCTTCCGTCGTCTCCCGTGCGCGACTTCGAGGCTGCGGTCACGGAAGCGGACGAGGTCACGTTCCAGGTGGAGCTCCCGTCCGGCCGCCACGCGGCCGACGTCAGCGTGGCAGGGGTCTCCCGGCCGTTCGCCGTCAGCGGTGCCGAGCCCGCCATCGTGACGTTCTCGGCGCCGGTCACGACGACGGTCGAGACCGTGCGGCTGGCCCTGTCCGCGACTGCGCCGCCGGTGATCGCCCTCGACGCCGCCCGCGTGCGTCTGGCGTCCGTCGGCGGAGACGACGTCCTGACGCGCACGCTGCGCGTCGAGAACGCCGGAGGGGGAGAGCTGTCGTGGTGGGCCCGCGCCGAGCCGGCCTGGCTCACCGCCCAGCCGGACGCGGGAGAGGGGGAGCTCACGGTGCGGGCGGACGTGCGGGACCTGCCGACCGGCGTGCACCGCGGGGAGGTGCTCGTCGGCTCCGACGCCGACGCGAACGTCGTCCGCGTGCCCGTCACGGTGGCGGTCGGCGATGCCGAGACCGAGGTGCTCGCGCTCGACTACGAGGACCGCTCGGCGCTTCACGCGGACGGCTGGGACTTCGTCGCACGGACGCCGTCGGGCACGCCGCGCGACACCGAGCACGCGCCCAGGGAGCAGGGCGGCGTGCGATACACACCCGCCGGGCTGCGGATCCCCGCGGGGACCGGAGACCTGTGGGCCGACTTCAACGACAGCCGCAACACGCTCTTCCGCGATCTGCCGGACGACTGGTCGAGTGTGCAGGCGCGGGTGCTCTTCGACCCGTACCTGGACTACCAGCAGGCCGGCATCGCGATCTACGGCCACGACGACCACTACGTCGAGCTCACGCGAGCCTACAACTCGTACGCGGGGCGCAACGCGATCGCGCTCATCTCCGAGACCGGCGGCGTGCCGGACGACAGCCGGAGGACGCGGACGACCGCGACGTCCTTCCTGCTGCGCCTGGAGCGCGGAGCCGGGGACGCCGTCTCGGGCTCGTTCTCCTCGGACGGCGGGAGCACGTGGATCGACGTGGGCGGCGTCGGCAACGCCGTCGACGAGCCGCGTCTGGCGCTCGTGACGGCCTCCTCGCCGCGCGGCCTCCCGTACGCCACGGTGTCCGAGGTGCGCGTGACGACGGGCCATGTGACCCCGACGCCCACACCGACCCCGTCGCCCACTCCGACTCCGACCCCGTCGCCCACTCCGACTCCGACGCCGACGCCGACGCCCACACCGGTTCCCGTCCCCGAGCCGGGGCCGGGGGAGGAGCTGTGGGTCTTCGACCACCCCGACCGTGCCGGGCTCCTCGGAGACGGCTGGGACTTCGTCGGCCGCACGGCGGGCGGCCAGCCCCGCGACACCGAGGCCTCGACCCCCGGCGTGGAGTACGGGCCGCACGGCCTGCGCGTGCCCGCGGGGCCGGGCGACCTGTGGGAGGGCATGAACGACACGCGCAACACGCTGTTCCGGGACCTCCCGGCCGACTGGACGAGCGCGCGCGTGGGCCTGAGCTTCGATCCCTCGGCGGATTTCCAGCACGCGGGCATCGTCCTCTACGGGCACGACGACGACTACATCGAGTTGACGCGCGCGTTCAACTCCTACGTGGGCGGCAACGGCGTGGCGCTCATCAGCGAGCTCGGGGGCGTCGCCACGGACCACCCCAGATGGCGCACCGATGCCGTAGAGGTGACGCTCCGGCTCGAGCGGGACGCCGACGCCGGCACCGTGACCGGCTGGGCGTCGGACGACGAGGGCAGCGGCTGGCACCGCGTCGGGACGGTTCCCCGCGACATCCCGGGTGCGCGACTGGCGATCAACGTCGCGGGATCGACGTCGGGCGCCCCGGTCGCCACCCTGCACTACGCCATCGTCGCGACGACGGGAGGCGCCTGATGCGCGTGGGCATCATCGGCGCGGGGTTCTTCGGGTTCCACATCGCCCGCCAGCTTGAGCGGCGCTATCCCGGCATCGACATCGAGATGTTCGAGAAGGAGGCGGCGCCGCTCACCGGCGCGGGCACGACCAATCAGTGCCGCCTGCACATGGGGTTCCACTACCCACGCTCGGGCTACACGATCTATCAGTCGATCATGGGCTTCGACCGCTTCGTCGAAGAATACGGCGAGCATCTCCACGACGTCCCCGACAACCTGTATGCGGTGCGCAGGGACGGCCTCGTGTCCGTGGACGAGTACCTCGCCGTGATGGACGCGTTCCACCTCCGGTACGAGACCCTGGTCCCCTCGCAACGGCTTTTCCGTGTTCCGGACGAGATCGGCGTCGTGCTGCGCGTGCCCGAGAAGTCGATCGATGTCCGGCACCTGCGGGCCACGCTCGCCTCGCGCGTGCAGGCGCGCGTCCGCCTCGGCACACGCGTCGACGAGGTCGACGCGGCACGCGGGCTGCTCCGCAGCGGCGCGGACGTGCACGGCCCGTTCGACTACATCGTCAACGCGAGCTACACCGATCCGAACCTGGGGCTCCCCGCCCCGCTGCGCTTCGCCGTGAAGTGGGAGCTGGCGGCGCTCGTGCTCGCCCGCACGTCGCTGCCGGCCGACGCCGCCGTCACGATCATGGACGGCGACTTCGTCTCGGTCTACCCGGCGTACGGCGGCATGCACACCCTGTCCTCCGTGCTCCACACGCCCGTGCGCCGCTACGCCGAGCACGCCGCCCTGGTCGCCGACTACGCGCGGCGCCACGAGCTCGCGGCGCGGACGGGGAGCGCGGCCGCCATCGTCCGGCACGTCGCGCAGCACCTGCGCCTCGAGCATCGGACGCGGGACGTGTGGGTGACGGCGAAGACCAAGCTCGCGACCGACATGGGCGACTCGCGCGTCACGGAGGTGCGGCGTCACGAACGCCTCTTCTCGGTGCTGTGCGGCAAGATCGACGCCGTCTTCGAGGCGTCCGACACGATCCTCCAGGAGATGACATGGCCGAGCCTCGGCGACTGGCGACAGGCATCCGCGATTCCCGCTTCGGCGAGGGATGTCTCGTCGCTGACCACGTGAACATCTACGAGGCGGTGTTCGGCGACCGCTGCTTCGTCGGTCCGTTCGTGGAGATCCAGAACGGCGTGGTGTGCGGCGACAACGTGCGCATCCAGTCGCACACGCTGATCTGCGAGGGGATGACGATCGGCGACGACGTCTTCGTGGGGCACGGCGTGATGACCGCGAACGCCCGCTACCCCCGGGCCGGCGCGGCGGAGTGGACGTGCGAGCCGCCGCGCATCGGCGATCGCGTCGCGGTGGGCTCCAACGCCACGATTCTGCCGGGCGTCGCGATCGGCGACGACGCCGTCATCGGGGCGGGGGCGATCGTCTCGAAGGACGTGGCCGCCGGCACGGTGATCGTCGGGCGAGACCAGGTGCTGCGCGCGCCGCGCCCGGCGGGAGCGCGCACGTGACCGCCGCCGTCGCGGCCACGCCCGCGCCCGCCGGAACTCCCGCGCCGGCCGCAGCCCGGCGCCACGTGGCGGTCCTGGGCGCGCAGGGCCGGGAGCAGCGGGATCTGCACGCCAACCGCCTCGCCTTCTCCCGGCTGCTGGACATCGCCGAGTCGCGCGTCCGGTCCGGCCGGACCGCGACGGCGCTCGAGTGGTGCCGCATCGCGGCGAGCTTCGCGATGACCAACGCGACGGGCCAGCTCCGCAGCGACCGGCTCGAGCGGATCGTCGACCTCGCCGCGGCGGCGCTGCCGCCGTCGCGTCCCGCAGCGTCACTCGCTCCCACCGGGGGCGGCGCGCGCCGCGTCCTGCACGTCCTCAGCGAGGCGGCGGACATCGGCGGCCTCACGCGTCTGGCGGAACGGTGGATCCGGCGCGCCGGGGACAGCGTCTCCTCCGTGGTGCTCACGCGCCAGGACGCGGTGCCCGATCCGCTCGCGCGGGCGGCCGGGTCATCGGGAGGGACGGCCGTCGCGCTCGGCGCGCTCGGCGCGCTCACCCGGGCCGCTCGCCTGCGACGCCTGGCGGAGCATGCGGACGTCGTCGTGTGTCATCTTCAGCCGGACGACCCCGTCGCGGCGGCAGCGTTCGGCAGCGGGTACGCCGGTGCGCCCGTCGCGGTCTACAACCACGCCGATCACCTGTTCTGGCTGGCGCCGACGCGCGCGACAGCCATCGTCGACTTCCGTCGCGCCGGCGCGGAGCTCACGACCCGTGCCCGGGGATACGCGGCGTCGACGACGGAGCTGCTGCCGCTCCTGGTGCCGCGCGAGCCGACGGATGCCCGTCGCGACGCGGTGCGGGCATCGCTGGAGGTCGGACCGGACGACGTACTCGTGATCACGGCCGCCCGAGCCGTGAAGTACCGGGACACGCAGCTGCGTCCGCGCTTCGCCGAGCTCGCGGCGGCGGTCCTCGACGCGGATCCTCGCGTGGTCCTCTGCGCGGTGGGACCGGAGGGGGAGACCGATCCGTGGCCCGAGCTGTACGCACGCTACCCCGGGCGCGTCCGTGCCACGGGGCCCGTCGCCGGCACCGCTCGTCACCTGTGCGCGGCGGACCTGTACCTGGATCCGTATCCGTTCTCCTCACTGACCTCGCTGCTGGAAGCGGCGGCCTGGGGGCTTCCGACCCTCACGCTCGACGGACACCGGGGGCTGCGGCGGGCGCTGGGCGTCGCCGAGTTCGTGACCTCGGCCGCGGACAGACCGCGGGATCTCGCGGCACTCACCGACCGCGTCCGCGCACTGGCGCGCGACCCGCATGCCCGGGCCGAGGCCGGACGAAGCGCCCGCGCCGCGCACGCCGCGCTGGTGCCGGAGGAGAAATGGGCGACGGCCGTACAGGGCCTCTACCGGCGGCTCGAGGAGGCCGCGCGGGGAGGGCAGACCGTCGGCGCCGAGGCTCGCGCCGCGACGGTGCCCGAGCCGGGCGACGAGCTGGCCGACTACGGCCTCGCGCTGCTCGCGGTGGAGCAGCGGATCCCCCTGCTGTGGACCGTGAGCGGCGGGATGGGGGGATTCGACCGCCGCGATCGAGCCGAGTGGCGCGCGCGCACCCTGGCCGTGCGGCTGGCGCGCCGCTGCGTGCCGGGATGGTGCGACCGCTGGCAGGCGCGGCTCCTCGGAACGGCGGGGTCGGCATGATCTCCGCCAGGCCCGACACCCCTCGCCTCGATGTCGTGCTGTGCGTGGACCACGGCTTCACGCTGCCGCTGGCCGTCACGCTCGCGAGCCTCGAGCGGGTCTCCGGCGCCGCGTCCACGGCGCACGTCCTGCATCCGGGGCTTCCCGCGTCCTCGCGGCAGCGCGTCGAGCAGGGCCTGACGCGGGTACGCGTCGACTGGATCGACGTCGATGACGCGCAAGTAAGGGGAGCGCACCACTCCACCTTCCTCTCGAGCGCGTCCCTGTACCGCCTGCTCATCGCCGACCTGCTTCCCGACCGGCTCGACCGCGTGCTCTACCTCGATGCCGACACGGTCCTGCTCGAGTCGCCGTCGTCCCTGGCCGCGCAGGACCTGGAGGGTTACGCGCTCGGTGCGGTGCGGGAAGCGCAGTCCCCCTGGGCGGCGGGGCCGCTGGGGCCGCCCTGGCGCGAGCTGGGGCTGGACCCCGCCTCGCCGTACTTCAATTCCGGCGTGATGCTGATCGACCTCGGCCGCTGGCGCGAGCTCGAGGTGGGAAGCCGCTGTCTTGAGCTCCTCCGGCGGGTCCGCCCGCGGTGGGGCGACCAGGACGCGCTCAACACGGTGCTCGAGCAGGACTGGCTCGAGCTTCCGCGCCGGTGGAACCTCCAGTCGGCGGACGCCCGCGGCGAGGCCGCGGCGTGGGCGCTGTGGCCGGACGATGTCGAGCGCGCGCTGGGCGACCCCGCCGTCGTGCATTACACCGACCGCGACAAGCCGTGGCACGCGGGCACCCGCCATCCGCTCGCGCCCCAGTGGTACGCGCACCTGGACCGCACGGCGTGGGCGGGCTGGCGGCCGGCCCTCCCGCGCCGGGGCATCGTCGATCGCTGGGGGCGCGCCGCGCTGCGGGCGCTACGGGAGCTGCGAGCGCGCCGCGCGGCGCCGGTGCTGCCGAGATGAGGCGCGGGCATCCGGGCCGCGTGCGGCACGCGCGGGCAAGGACCGACCGACGACGGGCCGACCGACTATGCACCGACCGAGTACGCACCGACCGAGGACAGGCGACATGACACAAGCTGGTACCGCCACGAGGGCCGACGCCGTCCCCTTCCTCGACCTGGCCGCGCAGCAGGCGGAGGTCGCCGACGAGGTCTTCGCGGTATGGCGGTCGCAGTTCGGCGCCGCCGCTTTCGTCGGCGGCCCGGAGGTCGCCGGCTTCGAGCGCGAGTACGCCGAGTACATCGGCGTCCGTCACGCGATCGGCGTCGGGAACGGCACCGACGCGCTGGAGCTGGCGTACCGCGCGGTGGGCGTCGGCCCGGGCGACGAGGTGATCCTCCCCGCCAACACCTTCGTCGCCACGGCCGAGGCGGTGTCGCGGATCGGGGCCGTGCCCGTGCTGGTCGACGTCGATCCCGAGCACCTCCTGATGGATCCCGCGGCCGCGGAGGCGGCCGTCACCGCCCGCACGCGGGCGATCGTGCCCGTGCACCTGTTCGGGCAGACCGCGCCCATGGCGGCGCTCGCCGCGCTCGCGGCGCGGTACGACCTGGCGCTGATCGAGGATGCTGCGCAGGCGCAGGGGGCGAGGTCGACGGCGGGGCGCGCGGGAGCGCTCGGCACGGCCGCCGCGACGAGCTTCTATCCCGGCAAGAACCTCGGCGCGGCGGGAGACGCCGGCGCCGTCATGACCGACCGGGACGATGTGGCGGAGTTCGTCCGCAACGTCGCCGCGCACGGCAGCACCATCAAGTACGTGCACGATCGCGTCGGCCTGAACTCGCGGCTGGACGCCCTGCAGGCGGCGATGCTGCGCGTGAAGCTGCGCCGGCTCGAAGCCTGGAACGCGGCCCGGCGCGCGGCGGCGGAGCGGTACGCGCGGCTGCTGGCGGATGTGCCCGGTGTGCACGCGCCCACGTCGCGGCCGGGCAACCGGGACGTCTGGCACCTGTACGTCGTGCGCGTGGCGCAGCGCGACCGGGTCGCGGACGCGTTGCGCTCCGCGGGCATCGGCGTCGCGATCCACTACCCGACGCCGATCCATCTCACCCCGGCCTACGCCCATCTCGGCCACCGCGCCGGTGCCTTCCCCGTCTCCGAGGGCGCGGCCGGCCGGATCCTCTCGCTGCCCATGCACCCCCACCTGACGCCGGCGCAGCAGGAGCGCGTCGTCGCGACCCTGCGCGCCGCGGTCGGCGCGTCGTGAGGGGCGCGCGCATGGCCGTGGGCGATGGCGAGGCGTCCGCCGCCGGCGGGCCTCCCGCGGGCCTGGCCGGTCGCGCGGCGGAAGGCGTGGCGTGGTCGGCGGCACAGAAGTGGGTCATCCGCATCACGGGCCTGGCCACGATCGCGATCCTGACCCGGCTGCTGACCCCCGCGGACTTCGGCGTGGTCGCGATCGCGCTCGCCCTGCTCCCCCTCATCCAGGTGCTCTCCGATCTCGGCTTCTCCGCCTACCTGGTCCAGGCCGACCGACCCGATGCCCGCACCGTGAGCACCGCGTTCTGGTTCTCCGCCGGCGCGGGAGTGACGCTCAGCGCGGGCCTGATCGCGATCGCGCACCCCGTGGCGGGCTCCCTCGGGGTGCCCGAAGCGGCCCCGGTCATCCAGGGGCTCGCGCCGGCGGCGCTCGCCGTGACCCTCGGGTCCGTGCCGATCGCCCTACTGCGGCGCGCGCTGCGCTTCCGCGCGATCGCGGTGCAGGCCGTGGTCGCGGGCGCCGCGGGCCAGGCCGTCGCCGTGCTGCTGGCCGTGCTGGGGCTGGGCGTGTGGGCGCTCGTGGCTCAGACCGTGGTGTACCAGGTGCTCGCGACCGCGCTCGCATGGGGCGCGAGCGGGTGGCGTCCGAACCGGGCGTTCTCGGGCGCGAGGCTGCGGGAGATGACGCGCTTCGGCGCCAAGGTCGTCGGGGTCGAGCTCGTGAGCATGATCCGGGTCTGGGCGGAGAACCTCGTCGTGATCGCGTTCCTCGGACCGGCGGGTCTCGGCTACCTGCACATCGCGCAGCGGCTGGTGCAGATCGCGCAGGACCTGACGACGAGCGCGCTCGTGCCTGTCTCCACGGTGGTGTTCGCACAGCTGCGGGCCTCGGCCGAGCGGCTCCGCGCGGGCTACGTGCGTGCCGTCGGCGTCTCCTACGCTCTCGTCGTCCCGATCATGCTCGTGCTCGCGGTCGCCGGGCCGTGGCTGCTGCCGCTGTTGTTCGGGGGCCAGTGGTCCGAGAGCGTCGTGCCGGCTCAGCTGCTCGCTCTCGCCGGCGTCTTCACGCTGGGCGCCCTCGACCACGGCCTCTTCTACGGGCTCGGACGCCCCGGCGCGTGGTTCGGCTATGCGGTCCTCGTCGAGGCGGTCGCGCTCGCCGTCACGGCGCTCGCGGCCCCGCACGGGCTCGTCGCCATCGCGACAGGGGCGCTCGCGGTGGCCCTGACGGCGACGGTCGCGCGCTGGGCGATGGTCGGACGCCTGCTGCGAGCGCCGGGATGGACGGTCGCCGGTCCTGCCGCACGCGTGCTCCTTCCCGCCGCGCCAGCCGGCACGGCGGGCCTGCTGCTCGCGACGTGGCTCCGCGATGCGACCGCGTGGGTCGCGCTGCCCGCGATCGTCCTGACGGTGCTGGCCGTCTACCTGCCCCTGTTGCGACTGGCCGCGTGCCAGACCTGGCGCGAACTGCACGGGCTCGCCTCCACGACCGTTCGCCGCATCGGACGAGCGGGGCGAGCGTCGGCGGCGGACGTATCAGCCGCGCCGTGACCGTTCTCCAGGTGAGGGTCCGGCACGTCGGGACGGGCCGGACCCGCGGTCCGCGGGCGAAGGGCTGAGGAGGTCCTGCAGTGAGCACATCGATGACCGGCGCGCCGATTGACGGCACGACCGGCCTCGGCGCGCCGATCGGGCTGAGCGCGCCGACGGGCATGAGCGCGCCGACCGCGGACGTGTCGCGACCGCGCGAGTCGCCGCCGCGTCCGGCGCGCTCGCGCCGGCTGCCCGCCGCCCGGCTCCGGCCCGAGCCGTCGCGGGCGCGGGCGACGGTCTCGGTCGTCGTGCCGTGCTTCAACTACGCCCGATTCCTCGAGCAGGCCGTCGGCAGCGCGCTGCGGCAGCGCGGTGTCGACGTGGAGGTCATCGTGGTCGACGACGCGTCCACCGACGCCAGCCTCCAGGTCGCGCGGCGGCTCGCGCACGCCGATCCGCGCGTCCGGGTGCTCGCGAACGCGCGCAACCTCGGTCCGGTGCACACGTTCAACCGAGGGCTGCGAGCCGCGACCGGCGAGTTCCTCGTGCGACTCGACGCCGACGACCTCCTCACGCCCGGCGCACTCGAGCGCGCCGCCGCGGTGTTTCAGCACCTTCCGTCGGTCGGGATGGTCTACGGCCGTCCGCTGCACTTCGCGCATGCGCGCGGCCCGGCGCGGCTGCGCGCCCGCTCCTGGACCGTGTGGGACGGGCGCGCGTGGCTGGAAGCCCGCTGCGCCGCCGGTGACAACGTGATCACGTCCCCCGAGGTCGTCGTCCGCCGCAGCATCCTCGCGGCGATCGGCGGACAGCGGGATCTCGCCCACACCCACGACATGGAGCTGTGGCTGCGGATCGCGGCGCATGCGGACGTCGCCTACGTCGCCGGCTGCGACCAGGCGTGGCACCGCGAGCACCCGGACAGCCTGTCGACGCGCGCGCAGGAGCCGCGCGTGTTCCTGCGCGAGGTGCGCGCCGGATTCGACATGCTGTGCGACGCGCTCGGCGAGGGCGAGCGCCTGCGCCGGCGCGCCCGCCGTGCCGTCGCCCTGGCCGCGCTGCGGCACGGCCGCCGCGACATCGACCGGGCGCGGCTCACGCGCGAGGCGGAGGAGCTGCTCGCCTTCGCCGTGGAGACCTTCCCGTGGGTCCTCGCCACCCCCGAGGGCCGCCGATTCGAGGCTGCGCGTCGGCGCGCCCACGGCTGGCCCCGTCTCCTCGCGATCGCCGCGGGAGCGGCGCCGCGGCTCCTGCGCCGCCTGCAGGTGCGCGTGCGGCTCGCGCGCTGGCACCGTACGGGCGTGTACGAGCCGCTGCGCGCCGCGCGGTCCCTCGCGCGCGGCGCGCAGCCTCTTCCCCCGCGCGAGGCGGCGTGAACCCCGTCTCGGCGGGGCTGCGCGTGCTGCGGCGCGAGGGTCCGCGGGAGCTCGCGCGCCGCGCAGCCCGCGTCGCGGCGGTCCGGCTCGGGGCCCTCGACCCCGAGCTCCCGCTCGACCCGCGCGACATCGCGGACTCGGCGCTGCTGACGCTCCCGGTCCCCGCGGCGAGGCCGCCTCGCGGCTCGTCGCTGACGGTCGGATGGCTGCTGACGCCGCCCGCCCCGGGGTCCGGCGGACACACGACCCTGTTCCGCATGGTGGAGGCGCTGGAGGCCGCGGGGCACCGCTGCGTGCTGTTCCTGGTCGACAGGCACGGCGGCGATGCGCGCCAGCAGGAGCGCACGCTGCGTGCGTGGTGGCCGGGCGTCCGGGCCGAAGTGCGCTCGGCGGCCGAGGGACTCGCGGGCGTCGACGCCGCGATCGCCTCGTCGTGGGAGACGGCGCACGTCCTCGCTTCGCGCGGGCGGACGCCCATGCGCCGGCTGTATTTCGTGCAGGACTACGAGCCCTGGTTCTACCCGCGCGGCGCCGCCTACGCGCTGGCCGAGGACACGTACCGCTTCGGTTTCCGGTGCCTCGCTCTCGGCGAGGCCGTGGCGGGGGCGCTGCGGCGCGAGATCGGCCTGCGACCCGACGTGACGTCGTTCGGCTGCGACACGGAGACCTACCGCCCGCTGCCCGGTGCGCTGCGCGACGGCGTCGTCGCCTATGCCCGCCCCGGCGTGCCGCGCCGCGGCTGGGAGCTGGCCCGGCTCGCGCTCGAGCGCTTCCACGCGATGCGGCCCGCGGTCCGGATCCACGTCTACGGCGCCACGGTCCGCGACCTTCCCTTCCCCGCCACTCAGCACGGAAAGCTCGCGCCGACTAACCTGAACCGCCTCTACACGCGGTGCGTGGCGGGCGTCGCGATGTCGTTCACGAACATCTCGCTCGTCGCCGAGGAGATGCTCGCGGCAGGCGTCGTGCCGGTCGTGGGAGACACGGCGGACGCGCGCGCCGACCTGCCGGGGGGCGCCGTCGCGTGGGCGCGCCCCACCCCGGCGGGGATCGCGGAGGCGCTCGCCGCGGCCGTCGACCATCCCGATCGCGACGCGCGCGCCGTGCGCGTGGCCCGCACCGCGCGCCCCGGTGGCTGGCGGCAGGCGCAGGCGGATGTCGTGCGGATCGTCGAGGACGAGGTGTTCGGCCCCGCTCACGGCCGGTCCGCCGCGCCGGTCGCTGCCGTCGCACGGGGCGGACGATGACCGTCCGGGCCTTCCTGATCGTCCTGCGGCGCCGCTGGTACGTCGCCGTGGCGCTCCTGGCCGCGACGGGCGCCCTCACCGCGCACCTGGCCTCGGCCGCAGCCGGCGGTGTCTATTCGACCCGCACAGCGGTGACGTTCATGCAGGCGTACGAGTCCTCGCTCGGGGTGAACGGCTCGGTCGTCGACGAGGACGTGATCGCGTTCGCGGGCGCGGTGGCCGCGGAGGTGGTGCCGGGCCGGGAGGCGGTGCGCTACTCGGCGGCGGACGCGCCCTACTACGGGGCAGGGCTGCGCGAGGGGATCCTCGTCGGCCTGCTCGATCAGGGAAACCAGTGGACCCCCAGCTACGGGGCGGCCGTCATCGTGATCCAGATCGTCGGGCCCACGCTCGAGGCGGTGCGCGAGCGGCAGCGCGAAGCGCTGGAGCGCATCGAGCACAGCGCCTACCTGCAGCAGCAGCCGGGGGCGGCGACGGACGTCTCGGCGCGGGTCGACCCCCTCAGCATGCGCATCGAGCACATCGCGCCGTCGCGCATCGCGCAGGGCGCCGCCCTCGCGGCGATGTCCCTCGCGGGAGGGCTCGCCGCGGGCATCGGTGCGGTGGGCGCGGATCGCGTGCTCGCCGGACGGCACACGGCGCGCCGCCCGCACCGGCGGTTGCCGCACCGAACCGACACGGAGGAGACCGAATGAACATCGCCGACACGCTGCGGGGCCTGCTCCGCCGCTGGTACATCGCCGCGCCGGGACTCCTGCTCGCCGTGGCCGCCGCGGGCGCCGTGTGGCTGCACGTGCCCCCGACCTATGAGCGGTCCGCCACCCAGCTGCTGCTGCCGGGAGAGGCGTCCCTGCCGCAGCCCGAGCCGGTCGCCGGGCAGGACGACGACGAGGAGGTGCCGGGAGCGAACCCCTTCCTGTTCCTGGGCGGCCTCACGACCGCAGCGGACGTGCTCGTCAGCGCGGTCGGCTCGCCCGACTCCGTGTCGGTCGCGACCGACCTCTTCGAGGGATCGGAGGTGACCGTGGCGCGGGACCCGAGGACGTCCGGCCCCATGCTCCTGGTGACCGTGAGCGCGCCGAGCGACCGGGCGGCCGCCCGGCTCATCGACGTCATGCTCGATCGCACCGAGCAGGTCCTGGAGGAGCTGCAGACGGAGCAGAAGGTCCCCGAAGCGGCGCGCGTGCGGGTCTCCCCGATCGCGGTGGACAGCGAGAGCGTGCTGCGCGGCCGCGACAGGACGCTCCTCGCGGCGGCCGCGGGCGCCGCGACGGCCCTGCTCACGCTGTTCGTCACCGCCGCGGTCGACGGTCTGGCGCGTCGTCCCCGGCGGGGAGGGCGCCGGGGCCAGACGGCGGATGAGCTCGTCGTGGTCCCCGCGGCGGGCGACGACGTCGAACGCGCCATCGGGCGGATGCTCGAGGAGGCGGAGCCCGTGCCACAGCGCACAGCGAGCCTGCCGTGAGCGTGACACGCCGGCCCGCCGGCTTCGCGCCCCCCGTCTCGACGGCGTTCGGTCGGCGTGCGCGCCGCCCCCGCACGGGTACCGCGCTCACCATGGTCACGGTGTACGTCGTGCTGCTGTTCGCCGTGCCGTCGAACCTGGTGATCCCGGCTCTCGGCTCGCTCGGCCGTCCCTCGGTGCTGTGGGGGCTGCTCCTGCTGCTGTGGTGGATCGTGGCCAGGCTCCAGGCGCGCGAGGCCGACGTCCGTGCTGCATCGCAGCCGGTGCGCTGGGCGTGCGCGCTGCTGCTCGTCGTCGCGCTGGTCAGCTTCGCGGCGGCGATGCTCCGGGGACAGCCCGACGACCAGGTGACGACGGCCATGACCGCGCTCGCACGCCTGTTGTCGTGGGGCGGCGTGCTGCTCGTGACGATGGACGGGCTGCGCACGCTGCGCGACGTCGACGCCCTGATCGCGCGCATCGTCGCCGCGGGCGCCGCCGTGTCCGTGCTGGGCCTGGCCCAGTTCGTGACGGGGCAGACCCTGCTCGACGCGTTCGCGCTGATCCCGGGCCTCGAGGCGGAGCAGGCCGGTGTGATCGCGAGAGGCGGCTTCACGCGCCCGGCGGGCACGGCGACGCACCCGCTCGAGTACTCGGCGGCGATCTGCTCCGTGCTGCCGCTCGCCATCACCCTGGGCGTGATCCGTGCGGACGCGGGGCGCGGGCGGCTGCCCTGGACGTGGCTCCCGGCCGCGCTGATCGGGTTCTCGGCGCTGCTGTCGGTCTCCCGGTCCGGCCTCATCGGCCTGGTCGTCGCGGTCATCGCCTCGCTTCCCGCGCTCCCCGCTGCGTATCGCTGGATCGTCGCGGCGGGCGGGACGCTCGCCGCCGGGGTCGCCGTCGTGGTGGTGCCGGGACTGTTCCGCACGCTCGTCGATCTCTTCAGCGGGATCGAGTCCGACTCGAGCACGCTGTCGCGCGCGAACGGGCTGGCGCGCGTGCCGGAGTTCATCGAGTCCAGCCCGGTCTTCGGCCTCGGGTTCGGCACCTTCCTGCCGCGCTACTACATCTTCGACAACCAGTGGGTGCTGATCCTGTTGGAGCTGGGGGTGCTGGGACTGCTCGCCTTCGGGCTCCTCGTGCTGGCGGCGATGTGGGGTGCGGTCTCCACGGTCCGCCGCTCTCCCTACGGGGACGTGGCGGCGCTCGGGCGCGGGATCATCGCGGCCATCGCGACGAGCGCGGTCCTGTTCGCCTTCTTCGACGGGCTCAGCTTCCCCGGTTCGGCCGGCGTGTTCTTCCTGCTGGTGGGGCTGTCGGGCGCTGTGCGCTCGATCGGGCATGCGGACGGCCGCATCGACGTGGGGCGTCTGCTCGCCCGGCCCGAAAGCGACCGCGAGGGCGAACCGCACGGGCGCGGGAACGCGACCCTCCCGCACGCGGAGCCGCGCGCAGCCCTCCGGGGGGAGCGGCGTTGAGCGCCCCCCGCCCGCGCGTGCTCCTGCTCGCCAACACGGTCTTCTTCCCTCCCTACCCCGAGGAACTGCCCGCGCTGACGGGCGCGCATCCCCGCGCCTGGATCAACGACGTGGAGGCCGACCTGCTCTCGGTCGACCAGCGGTTGCGCACGGCGCCCTCGCGCCTGCGGCGGGCCCTGTACCGGCGTCTGCCCCTGTGGGTCGTGCAGGTGCTGGAGGCGTATCGCGTCGGCCGGGCGTACGACGTCGTGTTCTGCTGGAGCGTCGCCGACGTCGCCCTGTCGCTCGCGCTGCTGCTCAAGCTCACGCGCCGGCGCATGCCGGTCGTGGCGCTGCTCACCCGTGTCTCCGAACGCAAGAAGGCGCTGCTGCTGCGGCGGGTCCACTCCCACCTCGACCGCATCATCCTGCCGCCCGCCGTGCAGCGCGAGCACGCCGTCCGCGAGCTCGGCGTTCCCGAGGCCAAGCTCGTCGCGCTGCCGTGGACGCTCGACACGACGTTCTGGTCGGCGCCGGTCGCGGAGCCGGGGAGCGCGCTCGAGACCGACATGATCTGCGCGGCCGGGGGCGAGATGCGCGACTACCCGACGCTCGTGCGCGCCATGGCGGGGCTCGACATCCGCTGTCACATCGCGGGTGTCCTCGACACCACGCGGGCCGACTGGTGGAACGCCGACGAGCGCGACCGTCGCGGCGAGGATCGCGTGCCGCCGAACGTGACGTTCGGCACGATGCCTGCGGCCGAGCTGCGCGCGCTCTACCGCCGCTCGCGCTTCGTCGTGGTGCCGCTGCGTCCGACGGACAGCGACAACGGCATCACCTCCATGCACGAGGCCTGGTCGATGGGAAGGCCGGTCATCGTCTCCGCCGTCGCCGGACAGCGTGCCGCGTTCGTCGAGGGTCGGGAGGGGCTGTGGGTCCCGACCGGCGACGCGGAGGCGCTGCGGCGAGCGATCGTCGAGCTGTGGAACGACCCGCGCCGCGCCGCGGCGATGGGGGAGGCGGGCCGACGCCTCGTCGTCCGGGAACGGGACCATCGCGTCTTCAGCGACGGCGTGAGTCGCGTGCTGCGCGACGCGGCGAGGCGGTCGCGACCGGCGGGCGGGTCGCCGCGCTGACCCCGTGCGGGGGCCGCACGGTCACGTGGCGACGACCGCGCGCGTGGAGTCGTCCCGCTCCCAGCCGCCGGTGGTGGGAGCGGCGGCCCGCCGGCGCGCCGCCAGGGCGAACGCCGCATAGACGAGCGCGTCCCACCCGCTCGCGGGGCCGGTCACGGTCCGCACCAGCGCGGCGAGTGTGGCGCGGCCCGTGTCGAGCCCGAGCTGCGCGGGCCCGCGGCGCACGCGCACGAGGGTCCGGAGCAGTGATCTGCCCGTGCGCGGCACGCGCACGGGCACGGGCGGCACGGGCGGCCGCGCCTTCTCCTGCGGCGCGAGCCGCGCATCGACGTACAGGTCGTCCGCCGTGATGCGGGGCATGGGGCCGACCCGCTCGGCGCCCTCTCGCGTGAGCGCGTACACACCCGCGCCCCACAGCGCGCCGGAGGTCGCCGGCATCCGCGACCTGGCGCGGTAGTACGACCGCACCAGCGGGCCCGCCCCGCGCGTGTCGTACTCGAAGGGCGGCCGTCCCGCGAGCGTGCCGGGGGAGCGCAGGGCACGGACGAGGCCGGGGATCGCGGCGGCCGGAAGCGCGATGTCGGCGTCGAGGAACACGATGGTGTCGGCCACGGCAAGGCGCCGGCCGGCGTTGAGGGCCGCGGGCTTCGACCCCTCCGGCAGCTCGACCACGCGCACCCCCGGGAAGGCGCGGGCCCGCGCGGCCGTGTCGTCGGAGCAGCCGTTGCACACCACGATCACGTCGAGCGAGCCGAGGGCCGCGGGGGTGGCGAGCTCCCACAGCGTGCGGGCGATCACGCTCGCCTCGTTGCACGCGGGGATCACGATCGACGCGACGGGCGTGCCGTCGCCGCGCCAGGTCGCGGCGGGCAGGTCGCCCCACCGGCGCTCGTCGCGCAAGTACCCGAGCACCGTGCGCTGCCGCGCGTCGCGGGGCGCGCGCAGGGCCGCGGCGAGGAGCCCGACGGCACGGTACGCCCACGCCACGCGGGGAGCGTGCTTGCGCGCGTAGCGCACCCGGTTCACCGCCAGGAGGGCGTCGAGCATCGGGGACCATCCCGAGCCGCCCTGCGTGTGCGTGACCGTCGCCACCGGCTCGTAGCGCACCTCGTAGCCGGAAGCGCGGATCCGTCGGAGGTAGTCCGTC
Organism: Microbacterium album; assembly: GCF_014643695.1. Lineage (GTDB taxonomy): Bacteria > Actinomycetota > Actinomycetes > Actinomycetales > Microbacteriaceae > Microbacterium > Microbacterium album. The sequence goes on from NZ_BMJY01000016.1 coordinate 43,890, forward strand.
TCCTCCGAGTAGAGGAAGAACCGCTCGTCCCACTCGCCCACGCGCGCCGCCACCTCCGCCGAGACGAGGAGGGCGGCGCCGGTCGCCCAGTCGACCAGGCCGGGGCGGTCGTAGGCGCGCGGATCGGTCACCCGCCCCGTGAGCACCCGTGGCCGACCGGGCCAGAGCGGGCCCAGGACGGCGTCGCCCAGGGCGCCGAGCAGGCGCGGCTCGTGGAAGAGCGACGCCGACGTGTTCCCGTCGGCGTCGACGAGGCGGGGGACGACCGCGCCGGCGCGCGGGTGCGTCCGGAGCGCGTCGAGCAGGGCACGGACTGCGCCGCGGTGCACGCGCGCGTCGGGGTTGAGGATCAGGTGCGCCTCGGCGTCCCCGGCGTGCTCCGCCGCGACGTTGAGGCCGCCGGCGTAGCCGAGATTGCCCCCCGTCGCGACCGCGATGACGTCGGCGTGCCGTCGCGCGACGCGCAGCGTCTCGCCATCCGGGGAGTTGTCGCCCACCACGACGCGCAGCGACAGCTCGGCCGCCTCGGCCCGGAGCGACGCGATGAGCGGCTCGAGCTGGGCGGCGCTGCCGTAGGTCACGATCAGCACCGCCACGTCGACGCGGCCGGTGGCGTGGAACCGCGCGGTCGCGGGCGCGGCGGAGGCCGTGTCACGCATGGCGCTGCATCGCCGCGCGCGGCGTGGTCCCGGAGCGGCGCAGCGCCCAGTACGCGGGCGGGCCCTGGATGAGGTAACGGCGCGCGAGCCGGCGCGGCTCGAGGGCGAGCCGCCAGGCCCATTCGAGCCCGGCGCGGGAGACCCACCCCGGGGCGCGCGTCACGCGTCCCGCGAGGAAGTCGACGACCGCGCCGAAGGCCAGGAGGGCGCCCGCTCCGGTGAGCGGCCCGTGCTGCTCGATCCATGTCTCCTGGCGCGGCTTCCCGAGGCACACGAGCAGCAGGTCGACGCCCGTCGCCCGGATGTCGGCCGCGAGAGCCGCGGCCCGCGCGGGAGCCGCCAGCTCCTCACGGGTCGGGCACCAGTGACCCGCGAAGCGGATGCCGGGCCAGCGCTCCCCGAAGCGCGCGCGCAGCGTGGGGGTGAGCTCGCCCGTGCCACCCAGGATGCCCACGGACAGCGCTTCCGCCGCGGCGCGGTCGAGCACGGATCCGATGAGGTCGCTGCCGGACAGCTTCGGGTACTCCCGGCCCGTCGCCCGCCGCGCGAACCGGGCGATCGGGGACCCGTCTATGAGACTGAGCCACTCGACGCGGCTCGAAGGATCGTTCACCCGCAGGGGGACGGCGTGCGGCGCGTGGCGGCCGAAGTGGTGGAGGTGGTCGAGGTTGACCGAGACGACGCCCAGCGGCCGCGCCGACCGTCCGGCCGCGGCGTCCGCGATTGCCCGCAGCGCGGGCTCGGCCGTGACGAGGTGGATGGGAACGCCATCCGTGTCGAGTGTGGGGATCGTCCCCGTGAGGCTGCCGACCGCCCCGTGCCCGAACTCCTGCTGTGTCGTCCCCTGTTGCGTCATCGCTGCCTCGTGTGCTCAGCGCCGCTGCGCGGCTCGCCGGACAGCCGTGCGACGGTCGCCGCACGGCGAGGCACCGCCGTGGAGGATCGGGGCCTCGCACACTCAGAGGCGCGAGGGGGCTCCGTGATGCATCTCCGGCCGATCTCGCACGTGGACGAAGGCCGCGAGTGCGAGCCGGACGCGGGCGCTGGCGCGGCTCAGTCGATGGACGGGCGCGGCAGGGGTCCGCGGGCGCGCTCGAGCTGGGCCGCGAGCGCGACGATCGCGGCCTCGCCGCCGGGGCGTCCGATCAGCTGCACGCTGACGGGATGGCCGTCTCGCGCGCGCGTCACGGGCACCGTGATCGCCGGGAGGCCCGCGACGTTGACGAAGCTGCTGTAGGGCGCGTACTGGCACTGGCGCGCGAAGCTCTGCTCGGGATCGTCGGGGGCGAACCAGCCGATGGGCTGCGGCGGCAGCGCGAGGGCCGGGGTCAGGACGGCGTCGAACGGGGCGAACGCCTCGACCGTGCGGCGCTCGAACGCCGCCGCGGCCGATTGGGCGGCGAGCAGGCTTGCGGCCGGCAGCGCCCGCCCCTCGCGCACCAGCCAGGCCGTGACCGGCTCGACGACGCCGAGCCGGTCGTCCGCCACGGGGATCCGCGCGGCGGACGCGCGCCAGAGCGTCATGAACATCTCCGCGTAGCCGTGCGGCCGCCACGCGAGGTCCTCGGCGACGTGGCCGCCGCGGTCGAGCACGTGCGTGGCATGATCCAGCGCCGCGCGCGCCTCCGGATCGAGGCGGATGTCGAGGGCGTCGTCCCAAGGGGAGACGGCCGTGACGCCGATCCGCAGGGCGCCGGGGTCGGCGTGCGCCGCCCCCGCGAACGGGCCGTGGCCCGGCGCGCGCGTGGCGTAGGGATAGACACCGGTCGACAGCGCGTCGAGGAGCAGCGCCGCGTCCGCCGCGGTGCGCGCGATCGGCCCGGCCACCGCGAGGCCCCCGGGGGAGTCGAGGCCCGCACCGGCCGGAATCCGCCCGCGCGACGGCTTGAGGCCGACGACGCCGACGGTGGCGGCGGGGATGCGGATCGAGCCGCCGCCGTCGGACGCGGGCGCCGCGGGCAGCATGCCGGCGGCGACGGCGACGGCCGCGCCGCCGCTGGACCCGCCGGCGCCGTTCGCCGGATCCCACGGATCGCGGGCGGGCGGGCCGATGCGCGTCTCGGTGTACCCGGTCAGGCCGAACTCGGGCGTGCTCGTCTTGCCGAGGCTGATCGCCCCCGCGGCGTCGAGCGCCTCCGCCATCGGGTCCGAACGGTCCGGAACGTGGTCGGCGAAGGCGCGCGAGCCGTAGCGCGTGGGCATGCCCGCGCGCGCCGTCAGGTCCTTGTCGGCGAGCGGCACGCCCCACAGCGCGGGAGCGCGCTCGGGAGGAGGGCCGAGTTCTGCGGCGCGCGCGACTGCCGCATCGGCCGACACGTGCACGAACGCCCCGAGCGTCCCGTTCAGCCGCGAGATGCGATCCAGGAAGTGGGCGACGGCCTCGCGCGGCGCGATCTCGCCCGCCCGCAGCGCGTCCGCGAGCGCGCCCAGCCCGAGCTCGTGGAGCTCAGTCACGCGCGTCCCGCGGCGCGCCCGGGCGGCGCGACGGCGCCGGCATCAGATCGTGTACTCGGGCGCTGTCAGCACCGAGCGGGTGTCCTCGCCTGCGCGGCGCTGCCGCGGTTTGGCCGGCACGCCCACCAGCACGCTGTCGGCGGGGGCGTCGCGCGTGACGACGGCGTTCGCGCCGATCGCGGTGCGCGCGCCGATCGTGACGGGGCCCAGCACCTTCGCGCCCGCGCCGACCGCGACGCCGTCCCCGAGGGTCGGGTGCCTCTTGCCGGCGTCGCGGGTGCGGCCGCCGAGCGTGACGCCGTGGTAGAGCAGCACGTCGTCGCCCACCTCGGCCGTCTCGCCGATCACCACGCCGTGGCCGTGGTCGATGAACAGCCGTCGCCCGATGCGCGCGCCCGGGTGGATCTCGATGCCCGTGAGGAAGCGCGCGAACTGGGACAGCGCGCGCGCCGGCAGACGCCAGCCGCGTCGCCACATCCGGTGGCTGAGACGGTGCGTCCACACGGCGTGCAGCCCCGGGTACAGCAGTGCGATCTCCAGGCCGTTGCGCGCCGCGGGGTCGCGCAGCCGCGCCGCGGCGATGTCCTCTCGCACCGCCGCTATCGCCCTGCGCACGCCGGCGCCGAATCGCTTGCGCGCCATCAGCTCTCGCGCAGGTCCTCGAACAGCGCGGTCGTGATGTAGCGCTCGCCCGTGTCGGGAACGATGACGACGATGCGCTTGCCCGCGTTCTCGGGACGCTTGGCCACCTCGAGGGCCGCCCAGACGGCGGCGCCCGAGGACATCCCCACCAGCAGCCCCTCCTGCGCCGCGAGCTCCCGCGCGACACGCAGCGAGTCCTCGAAGCCCACGGGCAGGACCTCGTCGATCACGTCGCGATCGAGGATCGCCGGCACGAAGTTGGGGCCGATGCCCTGGATCTTGTGGGGTCCGGGGTGACCCTGGCTCAGGATGGGGGAGTCCTTCGGCTCGACCGCGACGATCTTCACGCCGGGCACCTTCTCCTTCAGCACCTGGCCGACACCCGTGATCGTGCCGCCCGTGCCGATGCCGGCGACGAAGACGTCGACCTTGCCGTCCGTGTCGACCAGGATCTCCTCGGCCGTGGTCTTGCGGTGGATCGCCGGGTTGGCCTCGTTCTCGAACTGGCGCACCCAGACGGCGCCCGGGGTCTCGGCGACGATGCGCTTGGCCTCGTCCACCGCGAGCTGCATGCCCTTGGTCGGATCGGTGAGCACCAGCTCGGCGCCGAACGCCTTCAGCAGCACCCGCCGCTCCTTCGACATCGACGCGGGCATGGTCAGGATGACGCGGTAGCCCCGCGCGGCGCCCACCATCGCCAGCGCGATGCCGGTGTTGCCGCTCGTCGACTCCACGATGGTGCCGCCCGGCTTGAGCTCGCCCGAGGCCTCGGCGGCGTCGACGAGAGCGATGCCGAGCCGGTCCTTCACGCTCGCTGCGGGGTTGTAGAACTCGAGCTTCGCGAGCACCTCGGCGTCGATGCCGTCCGTGACGCGGTTGAGGCGAACGAGAGGCGTGTTCCCGAAGGCGGTGGTGATGTCGGCGTGGATGCCGGGCATGGCTTCTCCTGGGTCGTGGTCTGCGGTCGGCGGCGCCGGGCCTGCACAGGCGTGCCACGCACCAGCGTAGGCGGATCGCGGTGCCGAGCGCCCGCCCATGACGAAATCGGCGTGCGGGGCGCGCATAGGCTGAGGTCTCGTGACCGAATCCTCTTCCGCGGCCCGTCCGGACGGTGCGGGGCCGGGTGTCGCCGCCGCCGTGCGCGCGGCGGCCGAGCGTCTCTCGGCGGCGGGCGTGCCCGACCCGCTCGTGGACGCCGAGCTGCTGCTCGCGCACCTCCGGCGCCAGAGCCGGGGCGAGGTGCAGGCAGCGGTCGTCCGGGGAGATGTCCTGACGGCGGGCGAGGCGCAGCAGTACGAGGTGCTCGTCGCGCGCCGCGCCGCGCGGGAGCCCCTGCAGCACATCACGGGGCTCGCGCCCTTCCGGCACCTCGAGCTCGCCGTCGGCCCCGGCGTCTTCGTGCCGCGCCCGGAGACCGAGTCGGTCGCGCAGCTCGCGATCGACGCGCTCCGCGCCTCGCCCGGAGGGGAGCCCGTCGGCGTGGATCTGGGCACCGGCAGCGGCGCGATCGCCCTCGCCATGGCGACCGAGGTGCCGCACGCGCGCGTCCACGCCGTCGAGAAGTCGCCCCACGCGTTCGTCTGGGCGAAGGAGAACGCCCGCCGCGTCGGCGCGCCGAATCTGCGGCTGGTCCATGCAGACCTCGCCGTCGCTCTGCCCGAGCTCGACGGCACGGTCGACGTCGTGGCGTCCAATCCGCCCTACGTGCCGGACGACGCGATCCCGCGCGACCCCGAGGTGCGGCTGCACGACCCGGAGATGGCGCTGTACGGCGGAGCCGACGGGCTGGACGTCGTGCGCGCGCTCAGCCGCACGGCCCTGCGTCTGCTTCGTCCGGGCGGCACGCTCGTGATCGAGCACGGCGAGCTCCAGGGAACCGCGATCCGGGATCTGCTGACAGCGGACGGCTGGCGCGCCGCGGCCACGCATCCCGACCTCACCCTCCGCGACAGGGCCACGACAGCCGTGCGGTGAGGCCGCTTCCTTCGGTCTCGCGATAAAAACGTACACTTGACCCCGACATGTCCCCCCTCTTCGACTGCCGGGACGAGGCTCAGCTCCTCACCGGGATGCGCCAGGCGCGTCAGGCCATCGCGCGCGGTCACCTCGTCGTCCTGCCGACGGACACCGTGTACGGCGTCGCGGCGGATGCGTTCAGTCCCGCCGCCGTCCAGCGACTGCTCGACGCCAAGGGCCGGGGGCGTCAGAGCCCCCCGCCGGTGCTCGTGTCGGGCGTCCAGGCGATGCGCGCCCTGGTCGAGCGGGTTCCGGAGCCCGTGGAGCGGCTGGTCGAGCGGTTCTGGCCGGGCGGTCTCACGGTCGTGCTCCCGGCGCAGCCCTCGCTCGCGTGGGACCTGGGGGAGACCCGCGGCACCGTGGCCGTGCGCATGCCGGATCACCGCATCGCGCTGGAGCTGCTGAGCGAGACCGGCCCGCTGGCGGTGTCGAGCGCGAACCTCACCGGCCACCCGGCCGCCGTGAGCGGCGACGGCGCGCGCGCGATGCTGGGGGACAGCGTCGCGGTGTATCTCGACGACGGGCCCTCCCGCACGGGGGTGGCGTCCACGATCCTCGATGCCACGTCCCTGCTCGACGCGGGAGGCGAGGGTCGGGTGCGCATCCTGCGCGACGGCGCGGTCACGCGCGACGAGCTGGTCGAGGTGCTCGGCGAGCTGCTCGAGCTCCCGGCCCACGAGCCGCACGCCGCGGGTCCGCCCCCAGGGGATCGAGCAGAGTGAGGCAGTACCTCTTCATCATCCTGCTCACCGCGACGCTCACCACGGTGCTCGCGTGGGGGGTCTGGCGTCTCAGCCTGCGCTACAAGCTGTACCCCGGAATCCGCGAGCGCGACGTCCACAAGACCCCCACGCCGCGCCTGGGCGGGATCGCGATGTTCCTTGCGATCGTCGCCGCGATCTGCGTCTCGTCCGCCAACCCGTATTTCCGGATCATCTGGGCCGAGCCGCAGACCGTGTGGTCGGTGCTGGCGGCCGCGCTCCTGATCGTGCTCGTGGGCGCCGCCGACGACCTGTGGGATCTCGACTGGACGATCAAGCTCGCCGCGCAGTTCCTCGCCGCCGGCATCATCGCGGTCGGCGGCGGCCTGCAGATCTACGCCCTCCCGATCGGCGGCATCACGCTGTGGTCGGGGTGGGTGAGCATCACGCTGACGATGCTGTCGATCGTGGTGGTGATGAACGCCGTGAACTTCATCGACGGGCTCGACGGGCTCGTCGCGGGAGTGGCGCTCATCGCGAACGGCGTGTTCTTCCTGTACTCCTACATCTTCGTCCGCGACGTGGGCGTGACGACCAACTTCAACCTCGCGATGCTGCTCGCGGCCGTCATGATCGGCGCCTGCGCGGGATTCCTGCCCCTGAACTGGAAGCCCGCCAAGCTCTTCATGGGCGATTCGGGCGCGCTCGTGCTCGGCCTGCTCATGGCCACGAGCGCGATCGCCCTCACGGGACTGTGGCCGCCGTCCGTCCTCGACCCGGACAACCTCGGCCGCTCACAGATCCTCGGCGCGTTCCTGCCGATCCTGCTCCCGATCGTGGTCGTGATGCTGCCGCTCGCCGACTTCGGCCTCGCCGTGATCCGGCGCATGCGTGCCGGCCGGTCGCCGTTCTCGCCCGACCGCAAGCACCTGCACCACCGCATGCTCGACATGGGGCACACGGATCGCGACGCCGTCCTCATCTTCTACGCCTGGACGTCCGTGACCGGGCTCGCGGTGCTGCTGATGTATCTCGCCACGCGCGAGGACTGGTTCGGCCAGTACTGGATCGGCGTGGTCTTCGGGATCGTCGGCGTCGCGGCCTGTCTCGTCCTCACGTTCCTGCCGTCACGCCCGCAGCCGGGCGCCGACCCCGACTCCGCCGATCCCGCCGATCCCGACTCCGCCCGCACGGACCCCGCCACCCAGGAGGCCTGACATGTCCGCCCGTAAGACGATCTCCAGCAACCCCATGCTCCGCGCCGGCCTGCGCTGGACCGCCATCGTCGGGGTCGCGGTGCTCGTCGTCGCCTCGATCGTGGGCTGGTTCGTGGCCGGGACGGACGGACTGTGGAGCGGCGTGCTGGGCGCGGCGCTGGGCGCGCTGTTCCCGATCATCACGGTCGCGAGCCTCCTGCTCGGCAACCGCTGGTACGGCACCCCGTCCTTCCTGACGGTCTCGTTCGGCATCACGATGGGCGTGCTGCTCGTGAAGATCGTGGTGTTCGTCGTCGCCCTCAACGTGGTCTTCGGGCTGCCGTGGGTCGAGCGGCTCGTCCTCTACGGCGCGCTCGTGGCGGCCGCCCTGTCGTCCCTCGTCGTCGATGTGGTCGTCGCGTCGCGCATGCGCATCTCCGGCGCGAGCGACGTCGCCCTCCCGGGGGACGAGGTCGAGGACGACGGCGCGGGGAACGGGCGCCCACGCGCGTGACTTCTACAGCGTGTCAAAGGTGACGCAGACCTTTGGTAGGGTGGATGAGTTCCCGCGGCCGGCAGACGGCGCACAGCGCAGTGGTCCCGCGGTGATCGACACCTCGCAACCGATTCACCCCCTCAGGCCACGCCTGGGCGAGAACCTGGAGCCACCGCGTTGACTCAAGCGATGTTGATCGTCCCGATGGCCGCAGCGAACGAGTTCCATCCCCCGTCGATCACGGACTTCTTCCCGGAGATGCTCGCCGGGCTGCCGATCACGCGCATCAACCTCGTCCAGATCCTGGCGACGCTGGTCCTGGTGCTGATCCTCGTGCTGGGAACGCGCCGCATGACGGTCGTCCCCGGCCGCTTCCAGAGCGTGCTCGAGTTCGGCTTCGGCTTCGTGCGCGAGAACATCGCCTACGAGCTGCTCGGCCGCAAGGACGGCGCGCGCTTCGTGCCGCTGCTGACGGCCATGTTCTTCAGCATCTTCTTCCTGAACATCACGGGTATCATCCCGTTCCTCAACATCGCGGGCACCTCGGTGATCGGCGCCCCGCTCGTGTTCGCGGTCGTGGCATACGTCACGTTCATCTACGCCGGCATCAAGCGCCACGGCGTCTTCCGCTTCCTGCGCAACTCGCTCGTGCCCGGCGGGGTCCCGATCCCGCTGATCCCGCTCATCGCCATCGTCGAGCTGATCTCGACGTTCATCGCGCGTCCCGCGTCGCTCACGCTGCGTCTTCTGATGAACATGATGGTCGGGCACTTCATGCTCGTGCTGTTCTTCTCGGCGACGCACTTCTTCCTGCTCAGCGCGAGCTGGATGACGCCGCTGGCCGTCGGCACGCTCGGCCTCGGGTTCGCCTTCATGCTGTTCGAGGCGTTCGTCGCCTTCCTGCAGGCCTACGTCTTCACGATCCTCACCGCGGTCTACATCCAGCTCGCGGTTGCGGAAGAGCACTGACGGGCAGCTGACCGGCTGCCCGCCCTAAGAAAGGAAACAACCAGTGGACGCAACGACGGTTCTCGCCGCCATTGAGGGCAACATCGCGACGGTGGGCTACGGCCTCGCCGCGATCGGCCCGGCCATCGGCCTGGGCATCCTCTTCGGCAAGGTCGTCGAGTCGACGGCCCGCCAGCCCGAACTCGCCGGCAAGTTCCAGCAGACCATGTGGATCGGTCTCGCCTTCATCGAGATCCTCGCCTTCATCGGCGTCGCGACGCCGTTCATCTTCGCCGCGATCTGATCCTCTACCGCGACTTCAGAGATTAAGGAGACAGGATGCTGAACGCTCTTGTCGTCGTCGCGGCGGAGGAAAGCAGCAACAATCCGCTGCTGCCCGCCTGGTACGACATCATCTGGTCGGGCGTCTGCTTCCTCATCATCGCGATCGTCGTGGTGCGCGTCGCCCTGCCGCGCCTGAACAAGGTGCTCGACGAGCGCGCCGCCGCCATCGAGGGCAACATCGCCAAGGCCGACGAGGCCCAGCGTCAGGCCGAGGCCGCCCTCGAGGAGTACACGAAGCAGCTCGCCGAGGCTCGCAAGGAAGCCGGTGACATCCGCGAGGCCGCCCGGGAGGACGGCAAGCGCATCGTCGCCGACGCCAAGGCCGCCGCTGCCGCCGAGGCCGAGCGCCTCACGGCCAGCGCGCACGCGCAGATCGAGGCGGAGCGCCAGGCGGCGCTCGTCTCGCTGCGCGGTGAGGTGGGCACGCTCGCGGTCGACCTGGCCGGCAACGTCATCGGCGAGTCGCTGAGCGACGACCAGCGTGCCGCGGCCGTGGTCGAGCGCTTCCTCGCCGACCTCGAGGCATCTGAGAAGGCGGCCAAGTAATGGGAAGCGCGACCACTCAGGCGCTCGCGGCGCAGACGGATGCTCTCAGCGCCGCGACGGTCGACCTCGACACGGCCCGCGAGCTGTTCGCGGCCGCCCGTGCCGTCGCCGGCTCCCCGGCGCTGAGCGGCGCGCTCACCGACGCGTCCGCGGCGCCGGAGGCGCGCAGCGCTCTCGTCGCCCGCGTCTTCGGCTCGCTCTCGCCGACCGCGCAGTCGCTCCTGTCGACGACCGCCGCCCAGCGGTGGTCGTCGCAGGGCGACCTGCTCGACGGGATCGAGGAGCTCGCCATCCGCGCGGCCGCCAAGGCCGAGCAGGACGACCTCGAGGGCGAGCTGTTCCGCGTCTCCCGCATCGTCGCGGAGAACCCGGAGCTCGAGCTCGCGCTCGGCAGCCGTCTCGGCGACGGGGCAGCCAAGGGGGCGCTCATGGAGTCCCTCCTCGGGAGCCGCGCGAGCGCCGGCACGACGCTCGTCGTGTCCTCGCTCGTGCAGCAGTCGCGCGGACGGCGGGTCCGTGGCCTGCTGTCGCGCGCCATCCGCATCGTCTCTTCGCAGCGCGGCCGGATGGTCGCGACGGTCACGACCGCGACCCCCCTGTCGCCGGCGCAGACCGAGCGCCTGGCCGCCGCGCTGTCGCGCAGCTACGGCGGCGACGTCACCATCAATCCCGTCGTCGACCCGGCGGTCGTGGGCGGCGTGCGCGTGCAGATCGCGGACGACGTCATCGACGGCAGCATCGCCTCGCGTCTCGCCGACGCGCGGCAGAAGCTGGCCGGCTGACCCGAACTCTTGCCGCCCCGAGCGGACTCACTTGGGGATCCGCGGATCCCACAACCTGAAGGAAGACAATGGCAGACATCACGATCAGCCCCGACGTCATCCGTGACGCGCTGAAGGACTTCGTCGCCGCCTACGAGCCGACGGGCGACGCGGCGACCGAGGTGGGCACCGTCATCGACGCAGCCGACGGCATCGCCCACGTCGAGGGCCTGCCCGGCGTCATGGCCAACGAGCTCGTGCGCTTCGCGGACGGCACGCTGGGCCTCGCGCAGAACCTGGACGAGAACGAGATCGGCGTCGTCGTGCTCGGCGAGTTCGCCGGCGTCGAGGAGGGCCAGCAGGTCACGCGCACGGGCGAGGTGCTCTCGGTCCCCGTGGGCGAGGGCTACCTCGGCCGCGTGATCGACCCGCTCGGCAACCCGATCGACGGCCTGGGCGAGATCACGGGCATCGAGGGCCGCCGCGCCCTCGAGCTGCAGGCGCCCGGCGTGATGCAGCGCAAGAGCGTGCACGAGCCGATGCAGACCGGCATCAAGGCGATCGACGCCATGATCCCGGTCGGCCGCGGCCAGCGTCAGCTGATCATCGGTGACCGCCAGACCGGCAAGACCGCGATCGCGATCGACACGATCATCAACCAGCGGGCGAACTGGGAGTCGGGCGACCCGACCAAGCAGGTCCGCTGCATCTACGTCGCGATCGGCCAGAAGGGCTCGACCATCGCCTCGGTGAAGGGCGCCCTCGAGGAGGCCGGCGCGATGGAGTACACCACCATCGTCGCGGCCCCCGCATCCGACCCGGCCGGTTTCAAGTACCTCGCGCCCTACACCGGCTCGGCCATCGGCCAGCACTGGATGTACGCCGGCAAGCACGTCCTGATCGTGTTCGACGACCTGTCGAAGCAGGCCGAGGCCTACCGCGCCGTGTCGCTGCTGCTGCGCCGCCCGCCGGGCCGCGAGGCCTACCCGGGTGACGTGTTCTACCTGCACTCGCGTCTCCTCGAGCGCTGCGCGAAGCTGTCGGACGACATGGGTGCCGGTTCGATGACGGGTCTGCCGATCATCGAGACGAAGGCGAACGACGTCTCGGCCTACATCCCGACCAACGTGATCTCGATCACGGACGGCCAGATCTTCCTGCAGTCCGACCTGTTCAACGCGAACCAGCGTCCCGCGGTCGACGTGGGCATCTCGGTGTCGCGAGTCGGCGGTGACGCGCAGCTGAAGCACATCAAGAAGGTCTCCGGCACGCTCAAGCTCGAGCTCGCCCAGTACCGCTCACTGGAGGCGTTCGCGATGTTCGCGTCCGACCTCGACGCGGCCTCGCGCCGTCAGCTCGCCCGCGGTGCGCGTCTGACCGAGCTGCTCAAGCAGCCGCAGTACTCGCCGTACCCCGCGGAGGAGCAGGTCGTCTCGATCTGGGCCGGCACGAACGGCAAGCTCGACACGATCGAGGTCGAGGACGTGCTGCGCTTCGAGCGCGAGATGCTCGACTACCTCCGTCGCAACACGTCTGTCCTCGACACGCTGCGCGACACGGGCAAGCTCGAGGACGAGACGGTCGCGGAGATGGAGAAGGCGATCGACACGTTCCTGCTCGAGTTCCAGGGCGGCAAGGGCGTTCACCTCGGTGCGCCCGGCCACGAGGAGCACGAGGCGGCGGACGCCGCCGAGGTGGCGCAGGAGAAGATCGTCAAGGGCCGCCGGGCGTAACGCCCTCGGAGAAGACGGAACATGGGCGCACAACTCCGGGTCTACAAGCAGAAGATCTCTTCTGCCCAGACCACCAAGAAGATCACGAAGGCGATGGAGCTCATCGCGGCTTCGCGCATCCAGAAGGCGATGGCGCGCGTCCGCGCGTCGTCGCCCTTCTCCCGCGCGGTGACGCGTGCCGTCTCGGCGGTCGCCACGCACACCGACATCGACCACCCGCTCACGCGGGAGCCGGAGTCGGTGAAGCGCTCGGCGATCGTGATCCTCAGCTCCGACCGCGGCCTCGCCGGCGCGTTCAACTCGCAGGTGATCCGTGAGGGGCTCGAGCTGGCGGAGCTGCTGCGGTCGCAGGGCAAGGACGTCGTGTTCTACCTCTTCGGCCGCAAGGCGGTCGGCTACTTCCAGTTCCGCGGCATCGCGACCGCGGCGGAGTGGACGGGCGACGCAGACGTGCCGAGCTTCGCGACGGCCGAGGCGATGGCCACGTCCCTGCTCGAGGCGTACGAGACGGACGCCTCGGAGGGCGGCGTGGACGAGATCCACCTCGTGTACAACCGCTTCGTCAGCATGATGACGCAGGAGGCGGAGCAGGTGCGCCTGCTTCCCCTCGAGGTCGTCGAGGGGGACGAGGCGGAGGCCGCGAGCAGCGAGATCTACCCGCTGTACGAGTTCGAGCCGGACGCGATCGACGTGCTCGACGCGCTGCTGCCGGTGTACATCCAGAGCCGCATCTTCAACGCGCTGCTGCAGTCGGCCGCCGCCAAGCAGGCCGCGACGCAGAAGGCGATGAAGTCGGCCAGCGACAACGCCGACAAGCTCATCACCGACTACACCCGCCTGCGCAACAACGCGCGTCAGGCCGAGATCACGCAGCAGATCGCCGAGATCGTCGGCGGCGCCGACGCCCTGGCGTCCTGAGCGAAACCGCGCAAGGCCTGAGAGACCTAGTAAGAGAGAGACGAAAAATGACTCCCACCGCCACGGCTGAGACCGGGACCGCGGTCGTCGGGCGCGTCGCACGCGTCACGGGGCCCGTCGTCGACATCGAGTTCCCGCACGACGCGATCCCCGAGATCTACAACGCCCTGAAGACCACGATCGTCATCGGCGACACGTCGACCGAGATCACGCTCGAGGTCGCGCAGCACCTCGGCGACGACATGGTCCGCGCCATCTCGCTGAAGCCGACCGACGGCATGGTCCGCGGCCAGGAGGTGCGCGACACCGGCGCCCCCATCTCGGTGCCCGTCGGCGACGTCACCAAGGGCAAGGTCTTCAACGTCACGGGTGACGTGCTGAACCTGCCCGACGGCGAGACCATCGAGGTCACCGAGCGCTGGCCGATCCACCGCAAGGCTCCGAACTTCGACCAGCTCGAGTCGAAGACCCAGATGTTCGAGACCGGCATCAAGGTCATCGACCTGCTCACCCCGTACGTGCAGGGTGGAAAGATCGGCCTCTTCGGCGGCGCGGGCGTCGGCAAGACCGTCCTCATCCAGGAGATGATCCAGCGCGTCGCGCAGGACCACGGCGGTGTGTCGGTGTTCGCCGGTGTCGGTGAGCGCACGCGTGAGGGCAACGACCTGATCCACGAGATGGACGAGGCCGGCGTCTTCGACAAGACCGCGCTCGTGTTCGGCCAGATGGACGAGCCCCCGGGGACGCGTCTGCGCGTGGCCCTGTCGGCGCTGACGATGGCGGAGTACTTCCGCGACGTCCAGAAGCAGGACGTGCTGCTCTTCATCGACAACATCTTCCGCTTCACGCAGGCGGGCTCCGAGGTGTCGACGCTGCTGGGCCGTATGCCCTCGGCCGTGGGCTACCAGCCCAACCTCGCGGATGAGATGGGTGTGCTCCAGGAGCGCATCACGTCGACGCGCGGCCACTCGATCACCTCGCTGCAGGCGATCTACGTGCCCGCCGACGACTACACCGACCCGGCGCCGGCGACCACGTTCGCGCACCTCGACGCCACGACCGAGCTGTCGCGTGAGATCGCGTCGAAGGGTCTGTACCCCGCGGTGGACCCGCTGACGTCCACGAGCCGCATCCTCGACCCGCGCTACATCGGTGAGGACCACTACCGCGTGGCCACGTCGGTGAAGCAGATCCTGCAGAAGAACAAGGAGCTGCAGGAGATCATCGCGATCCTCGGTGTCGACGAGCTCTCGGAAGAGGACAAGATCGTCGTGTCGCGTGCGCGCCGCATCCAGCAGTTCCTCTCGCAGAACACCTACATGGCCAAGAAGTTCACGGGTGTCGAGGGCTCCACGGTTCCGATCAAGGAGACCATCGAGTCGTTCGACGCCATCGTGAAGGGCGAGTTCGACCACGTCGCCGAGCAGGCGTTCTTCAACGTCGGCGGCATCAGCGACGTCGAGGCCAAGTGGGCGCAGATCCAGAAGGAGAACGGCTGAGCATGGGCCTCCAGGTCACCCTGGTCTCCGCCGAGGCAGAGGTCTGGACGGGCGAGGCGAACCTCGTCGTCGCGAAGACCACCGAGGGTGAGATCGGCTTCATGCAGGGGCACGAGCCCATGCTGGCGATCCTCGCCGAGGGCCAGGTGCGCATCACCCAGGCCGACGGCGCCAAGTTCACCGCGGACGCCCGTGACGGCTTCGTGTCGATGGAGGGCGACGTGCTCACCATCGTCGCCGGCCACGCGGCGCTGACCTCCTGACCACGATCCTCCTGCCCCCTTCGGAGACGAAGCGGGCAGGCGGATCGGGCGCCCCTCTCGACCTCGACGGCCTCGCGCTGCCGGTGCTCGCACCGCAGCGCGAGGCCGTCGCCGCGTCGGTCGTGGCGCTCTCGTCCGACCCGGACCAGGCCGCGCGCGTGCTGAAGCTCTCGGCCCGGCAGCGGGGCGAGATCGAGGTCAACGCCGCGGTGCGCTCCGCGCCCACCATGGCCGCAATCGACCGTTACACGGGCGTCCTGTTCGACGCCCTCGACGCCGCGACCCTCGACGAGCGGGCGCGCGTGTGGCTGGGGGAGCACGCGCTGATCCAGACCGCGCTGCTGGGGCCCGTCGGCGCGCTGGACCCGATCCCGGCGTACCGCCTGGCCGCGGGCGCGTCGCTCCCCGGCCTGGCACCGCTGAAGCGGGTGTGGGCGGATGCCGTGCGCGACGCCCTGCGAGGGATTCCGGGCCCCGTGGTGGACCTGCGGTCGGAGTCCTACGCCGCGCTCGGCCCGGTGCCCGCCGAGGTCCCGAGCGCGTACGTGCGCGTGGTGGCCGAGGGCCCGGACGGCACGGTCCGCGCGCTCAACCACTTCAACAAGCGCGCGAAGGGCGAGCTGACCCGCCGCCTCGCCGAGTCGCGCCCCCGCCTGTCCTCGATCACCGACCTGCTCGCGTGGGCCGACGACGCGGGTATCGCGCTCCGCCCCGGCAGCCGGGAGGGTGAGCTCGAGCTCTTCGCCGCGCCATCTCCGGCTCGTTGAGGGGGCGCTTCTTTTTTCTCGCTTTTCGTTTTTCTCCTTTCTTTTTTCTCCCACGCTCTTCTTTTTTCTCCCACGCTCTTCTTTTTTCCTCCCGCTCGTCGGGCCCCGGTGGGGCCGCTCCTCGGGGGAGGCGCTTCGCTTTGCTTCGCGCGCCGGCGCTTCGCGCCTGGTTGGCGGGCGCACTCGCGCCCGCACGCTCGCGCTGGCGCGCTCGCACCGGGTTGAGGTGGGTGGGTAGGGGTAGGGGGCTTTTGGTTGCTCGTTGAGTGGGGCCGCGGTCGCGCAGTCGAAGCCGAGGCAGGGGGCCGACGTTTTCCCGGTCGTTGAGCGGAGCGGCGGAGCCGCGGAGTCGAAACGGGTTGAGCGGAGCCGCGTAGCGGCGGAGTCGAAACCGAGGCGGGA
>NZ_BMJY01000017.1 GCF_014643695.1 Microbacterium album
GTGAGTGTGGTAACCCACATCGTCCCCGGAGGCCCTCGCCTCAGCTCACACGTTCACAACGTGTCGGGGAACTACAACTAGCGCTTGTGCGGTTTACTAGCGCGGGGAGCGCTAGTAAACCGCACGGAGGCTAGTCAACGGCCGGGTGGGGCCGAACGGGTCACGGGGCGGGCGGGGCGGTGGGGGCAGCGGGGCGGGCGCGCTCCAGCACGTACCGGTCGCGGCCGACCAGGACGCCGAGCAGCGCCTGGGTGCACAGCAGCGCCGCGAGGAAGGCCAGCGACGCGATCCACTCGCCCGTCGCGGTATGGAGCACGCCGAACACGACGGGCGGCACGGCCGCGAACGCGTAGCCGACGGACTGGGCCATCCCGGACAGCGCGGACGCCGCGTGATGGTCGCGGGCCCGCGAGGCCATGAGCGTGAGCGACATCGCGAGCGAGGCGCCGCTGCTGAGTCCGCCCAGCATGCCCCACACCAGGATGCCGTCGGGGAGGAGGATCAGGCCCGCGACTCCCACGAGGGCGAGCGCGGGAAGCAGCGCGGGCGCCCATCGCTCGAGCTTTCCGCGCAGCGCGAGAGGCAGCGCGAGCGAGCTGAGCACACCCGCGAGCTGGAACATCATGACGTCGACGCCCGACTGGGTCTCGCTGCGGCCGATCGACAGGGCCATCGGCGCGAGCCACGTCAGCAGCACGTAGAACATCGACGCCTGCACGCCGAAGTACATGCCCACCTGCCAGGCCACCGCATCGCCCCACATGCTGGGGCCGCGCGGCGTCCCCTTCGGACGCGTGCGGACGGCGCCGTTCCCCGCGCGGCGATGGTGGAGGGCCCAGAGCAGGACCGCGATCGGCAGCGTCGCGCACACCGCCAGGAGGGCGGGGCGCCAGCCCCACTGCTCGCCCCGGACGGCGATGTGCGACAGCGGCACGACCAGCCCCGAGGCGATCGCGCCGCACCCCGCCAAGAGCGCGGTGTACAGCGCCGTGACGGCGGGCACGCGCGTGCCGAACGACTGCTTCACCACGGCGGGGAGCAGCACGTTGGCGGCCGCGAGGGACATCCCGATGATCGCCGTGCCGATCCACACGCCCGCCACCGGACCCGGCAGCGAACGGACGAGAGCCCCGAGTGTCAGCAGCACGAGGGAGACCGTCAGGACGCGGTTGATCCCGTAGCGTTGCGCGGTCGAGTGCGCGAGCGGGGAGCATACGGCCCACGCGATGAGCGGCACCGAGGTCAGGCCGCTCAGCACCGCGATCGACACGCCGGTGTCGGTGGTCATCTGCTCGAGCAGGGGTCCGATGCCCGTGATCGTCGCGCGCATGTTGACGGCGATCAGGCACAGCGTCACCAGGAGGAGCCCGAGGCTCACCCGCCCGTCGTGGGTGGGTGCCAGGGGCGCCCGCGCGTCGTCGCTGCTCACGAGGCGTGACTCTATCGCGGAGCCCTCTCATCGCGCCGGTTGGCGCCTCCCGCTGAGTGGGAGTGAGCGCGTCGTGCCGTCTGACGGGCCTGTGGTGCTGGTGCGCGTGCCCGTGGCCGACATGCGCACGCCCGTCCCTCCGACCCGTCGGACGGGACGGGCGGGGGCGCTCAGCGGGCGAGCGGCCAGCCGGTGTAGGCCTCGGCGAGGAACGCGCGGCCGTGCTCGGACTCGACGACCGACCGCAGCTCGCCGACCTGTCGGCGGCGGTCGAAGTCGCTCGCGCCGGGCGCGACGTGGAGCATGTTCGTCATCCACCACGAGAAGTGCTGCGCCTTCCAGATGCGGCCCAGCGCGCGCTCGGCGTACGCGTCGAAGCCGCTCTCGTCGCCGCGGCGCAGCAGCGCCTCGAGCGCATCGGCGAGTAGCAGCACGTCGGCGACGGCGAGGTTCATGCCCTTCGCGCCCGTGGGGGGCACCGTGTGCGCGGCATCGCCGACCAGGACCGTTCGGCCGCGGCGCAGGCGGTGGGCGACGAAGCTGCGGAAGCGCAGCACGTCGCGCTGGAAGATCGGCCCCTCGTTGAGCGTGGTGCCCGGGACGCGCGCCTGCAGGATGTCCCACAGCTCGCGCTCCGAGTACGCGTCGGGATCCGCCTCGGGATCGCACTGGAAGTACATGCGCTGCACCGTCGCGCTGCGCTGGCTGATGAGCGCGAAGCCCTCGGGGGAGTTGCTGTAGATCAGCTCGTGGGCGCTGGGCGCCGCCTCGCACAGCACGCCGAACCACGCGAAGGGGTACTCCCGGAAGAACCCGCCATGCGCGCCCGTGACGGCGGCGCGCGTGACGCCGCGCGAGCCGTCGGCTCCCACGACGACGTCCGCCTCGATCTCGATCCGCTCGCCCTCCGGTCCCGTCGCGAGCACGCGCGGACGGTCCGAGTCGACGTCTTCCACCGCCTCGGCCGTCACGCCGAACCGGAGGTCCTGCCCTGCCGACAGCCGCGCGGCGACGAGGTCCTTCAGCACCTCGTGCTGCGGGTACAGCCACACGGCGCGCCCGACGCTCGCGGCGAAGTCGATGCGGTGGCCCTCGCCGTCGAAGCGCAGTTCGATGCCGTCGTGGCGGCCGCCCACCGTGAGCACGCGATCGGAGGCGCCCGTGTCGTGCAACACCTCGACGGTGCCCTGCTCGAGGATGCCGGCCCGGATGGTCGTCTCGATCTGCTCGCGCGTTCGCGCGTCGATCACGATGGAGTCGACGCCGACGCGATCCAGCAGATGTGACAGCAGCAGGCCCGCGGGTCCCGCTCCGACGATGGCCACGCGCGTGCGCTCGCCCATGAGAACTCCCTCTTCCTCGACGTCGCTGTCTCGGCGATGTCGCCGCCGGTCCGAGTCTGGAGCGGGCGGAGCGGTCGCGCGAGTCGTTTCCCATTGAACGGGGATCGTCAGGGAGCGCGTTCCAGCGCGCGCGAGATCCCGGCTGCCGCACGCCGCAGCTCATCGATCGCGCCGGCCGTCGGAGCTTCGCGCGGCAGCACGACGGACAGCGCGGCGATCACGCGGCGATTCTCGCGGACCGGCACCGCGATCCCGGTGGACACGGCTTCGACGAAGCCTCGCGCGACCACGACCTCCTCGGCGCGGACGCGCTCGAGCAGCGCCGTCAGCTCGGCGGGGTCGGTGGGGGTGTCGGGCGTGACCGCCGCCAGTGGCGCGGCGAGGACACGGCGGCGCAGGTCGGGGTCGCCGAACGCGAGCAGCACGAGACCGGACGAGGAGGCGTGCAGCGGGAGACGCCCCGCGATGCGCGTGATGTTCGAGACCGCGTGCGGATGGGACAGACGCTCGAGGAACAGCGTCTCCCCGCGCTCAAGCACCGCGAGCTGAGTGTGCTCGCGCAGGCGGGCCTGCACCCGTTCCATGAACGGCATGGCGGCCTGCCGCAGACGCAGGGCGCGCGAGCCGCGCTGCGCGAGCTCCCACAGGTGCATGCCGAGCTGCACCCGGCCGCCCTCGTCGCGATCGAGCAGGCCCGTGGCGACGAGCTCCCCGACGAGCCGGTGCGCGGTGGACGACGGCAGGTTCGCCCGCCGCGCGATCTGCGACGGCGTCTGCGCCGTGCGGTCGGCGTCGAACGTCCGCAGCACGCGCACGATCCGCTCCGCGACGGACTCACCCGAACTCGAGTTGGCCACGGCATCAGCCTGTCACGCGATCGTCGACGGCGCTCGGGCACCGCCGTGCGCCGCTCGCCCGTCGGCAGACGGCGTGGGTAGGCTCGATCCATGACGCTCTCCGCACCCGCCTCCGCCGACGCACGGCGATCTGTCGAGGTGCTCACCGAGACGCACCGGATCACGCCGCGGCGGGAGCCGGTCCGGTACCCGCGCTGATCATGACGGCCGGGGCGTGGGAAGGAAGCGGCGGCGCGGGCGAGGAGCCCGAGGCCGACGGGATGCTCGCGCGGACCATGCGGATCCTCGCGTGCTTCACGGCGGACGACCCCGAGCTGTCCGCCTCCCACCTCGGTCGACTCACGGGCCTGTCCTCGTCCACGCTGCACCGCATCCTCACGCAGATGCTCGAGCTGGGGCTGCTGTCCCGCGCGCCGGGGCGCCGCTACGCGGTGGGCGTGCGCCTGTGGGAGCTGGGAGAGCTGTCGCCGCTGGCACTGCGGCTGCGGGAGACGGCGCTGCCCCACATGTCGCGGCTGTACGAGGCCACGGGTGAGAACGTCCACCTCGCCGTGCTCGACGCGCCGGCGCCGGAGCGGGCGACCGCCCTCTACGTCGGCCGCCTCACGGGCCGGACGTCGATCCCGACGCTCAGCCGCATGGGGGGCAGGCAGCCGCTGCACACGACGGGCGTCGGCAAGGCCCTGCTCGCGATGCAGAGCGAGGACTGGATCGACCGCTTCCTCGCGCGACCGCTCGAACGGGAGACGCTCCACTCGATCACGGAGCCCGACGCGGTGCGCGCCGAGATCGAACGGGCCCGCGCGCGCGGCTACGCGACGACCCGCGAGGAGATGACGCTCGGCAACGTGTCGGTCGCGGCGCCCGTCGGCACCGTGGCGGGATTGCCGCCCACCGCGATCGGCGTCGTCACCCACATCGACGGCGCCGACACCCGCCGTCTGGGCGCGCTCGTCACCCAGACCGCGGCCGAGCTGGGAAGGGCGCTGCGCTCGGCCTGACCGCAGCGCCGGGCAGAATCGGACAGTGACGCACACCGCCGCGATGCGCCCGCCCGACTCGAGTCGGAGCGCGTTCGTGCCGCTCGTCGCGATCGCCGGTGCGCTCGTCGGAGCCCTCGCCTTCTTCGCCGACGGGCTCCGCGGGCCGTTCGGCGCGGTGGTGCTCGGCGCAGTGAGCTCGGCATCGACCTGGATGCTCGGCGCGACCGTCGTCGGATACCTGGCCGGATCGCGCCTACGAGCAGGAGTTGCCGCCGCGGTCTTCGGCGCGGGGGTGACGGCCGTCTACTACACGCTGCGCTGGGTCTTCCTGCAGCCCTGGGCGTTCGGGTCCCCGGACCCGCACGGCGCCGGATGGGGGTCGCCGGCCGGGCTGCGCTTCCTGCTGGTGGCCGCCGCGTGGATCGCGGCCACCGCGGTCGGCGGCGCCGTCCTCGGCGTCCTGGCTCGCACCGTGCCGCGGCAGCGATCCCCGCTCGGGGATGTCCTGTCGGGCGTCTGGCTCGGCGTCTGCCTGGCTCCGGCGATCGCGTATCTGCCCGACCTCGTGACGCACGCCGGTGCCACCTGGGCGCACGCGGACTGGGGTGCGACGGCCGACACCGGGGCCCCGCACGCGCTCATCAGCGCGCTGGCGGCCGCCGCCGTGGTGCTGATCGTGGTCCCCGCCCTCGCGCCCCGCGGCAGGGGCGCCCCCGCCGTCACGAGATTCGCCGGCGCAGCCTGCCTCTCGACCGCCGCGCTCGCCGTCCTCTTCCGGCTCGCGACGGATGCGGTGCGGACGATCGCGGGTGACGTGTTCTGACCGGCAGATACCGCAGCACGGGCAGATTCCCAGTCAGCGGGAGGAGTGCGGGGCTCTCGGGCGGGCGGATGCCAGCCTGGAACCCTCCCCATCCGTCGAAGGAGACGCCATGACAGACACCGCGCCCCAGGCGGCTGCGCCCGAGTCGCTCCTCAAGTCTCACGACTTCCCGCCGCAGTCGCAGATCACCGCAGAGATCCAGCAGCTGCACAGCGAGTACGAGCGACGCGTCGCGGACGGCGAGCAGCTGCCCGCCACCATCCGGGACTTCCCGCCGTACCGTTCCAGCATCCTGCGCCACCCCACCAAGAACCCGCGCCTGGTGGACCCCGAGACGATCGAGCTGTACTCGCCCGCGTTCGGGCAGCGCGACGTCGCCGCCATCGAGGCGGATCTGACGCTGCAGCACCGCGGCGAGCCCCAGGGCGAGCGGATCACCGTCACGGGTCGCCTGCTCGACAGCTGGGGGCGTCCGATCCGCAACCAGCTCATCGAGGTGTGGCAGGCGAACGCGGCCGGCCGGTACATCCACCAGCGCGACCAGCACCCGGCGCCGCTCGACCCGAACTTCACGGGCGCCGGCCGCACGATCACGAACGACAACGGCGAGTACACGTTCACCACGATCAAGCCCGGCCCGTACCCGTGGAAGAACCACCTGAACGCGTGGCGCCCCGCCCACATCCACTTCTCGGTGTTCGGCTCCGGCTTCACGCAGCGCATCATCACGCAGATGTACTTCCCGGGCGACCCGCTGTTCCCCCTCGACCCGATCTACAACTCGATCCGCAGCCAGAAGGATCGCGACCGCCTGATCTCGACCTATGACCACGACCTCACGGTGCCCGAGTTCTCGATGGGCTACCGCTGGGACATCGTCGTCGACGGTCCCGACGCCACCTGGTTCGAGCCCGAGGAAGGGGAGCACTGACATGGCACACGAGAAGGTTCTCGAGCCCACTCCGGGCCAGACGATCGGCCCGTTCTTCAAGTTCGGCCTCGAATACCCGCACATGCACGAGGTCGCGTTCCCGCACAGCCCGGGCGCGATCGTGCTCACGGGCGTCGTGTACGACGGCGACGGCCAGCCGATCCCCGACTCGGTGGTGGAGATCTTCGGCGCGGACACCGACGGCAGCATCCCGGATGCGCGCGGAACCCTGCACCGCGACGGCCACACGTTCACGGGCTTCGGCCGCTCGATGACGACCGACGAGGGACGTTACGAGTTCTGGACCCGCAACCCCGGCCCCGTGGGAGGCAAGGCGCCGTTCTTCGCGGCGGTCGTCTACGCGCGTGGCCTGCCCGACAAGCTGCACACGCGCATCTACCTGCCCGAGCACGAGGAGCTGCGGGAGACGGATCCCTTCCTCGCGCAGCTGACCGAGGAGGAGCGCGCCACGGTGATCGCGACGCGCACGCCCGAGGGCTACCTGCGCCACGACATCCACCTGCAGGGCGAGAAGGAGACCGCCTTCGTCGCGTTCAGCTAGGGTGTGGCTGTCGCCGGAAAACCCCCGAGGAGCAGCGTTGCATTCTGACTCGACGTTCTCGCCGGAGGCGCGGGACGCGGCGTCCGGCGAGTTCGACGGAGGGCTCCTCTCGCCCGTCACGGCGGGGCACGAGGCACCGGTCTCGGATGAGATCGTGCTGCGTGCCCTCGTGGCGGCCGAGGCGGCCCTGGTCGAGGCGTACGCCGCCGTCGGTGCGTTCGAGCAGATCGCGCCCGGCGAGCGCGCGGCGATCGTCCAGCAGGCACGCGACCTGAGGGCCGATGACGTCCGCGCGCTCGCGCTGGCGGGCGTGGCGGGAGGCAACCCCGTCATCCCCCTCGTCAAGCGGCTGCGCCGCGACGCCGGACCGGCGGTCCGGCCGTGGGTGCACCGCGGCGCGACGAGTCAGGACATCCTCGACACGGCGCTGATGATCGTCGCCAAGAGCGCGACCGGCACGGTGCTGGGCCGCCTCGACGACGCCGCCGCGGCGCTCGACCGCTTCGCGCGCGAGCACCGCGACGAGGTCGCGGCCGCCCGCACGCTGACGCAGCACGCCGTGCCGACGACCGTGGGCGCGCGCGCCGCCAACTGGCGCCGCGGCGTCACGCGCGCGCGGCGGCGGCTCGCGGACGCGCGCGACGCCCTTCCCGCACAGCTGGGAGGCGCCGGCGGCACGCTCGCCTCGTTCGTCGAGATCCTCGGGCCAGATCGCGCCGCTCAGCTGCCCGGCGCCTTCGCCGAGGCGACGGGGCTGGCAGCGCCGGACGCGCCCTGGCACACGGCGCGCTGGCCCGTGACCGAGCTCGGCGACGCGCTCGTGCAGGCGCTCGACGCGCTCGGCGTCGTCGCGGCGGACGTCGCGACGCTGTCGCGCACCGAGATCGGCGAGCTCGCCGAGGGCACGGGCGGGGGCTCGTCCGCCATGCCGCAGAAGCAGAACCCCGCGCGCTCCGTGCTGATCCGCTCGGCCGCGCTGCGAGCGCCCCACCTCGCCGCCGCGCTGCACACGGCCGCCGCGCTCGCGGTCGACGAGCGCCCCGACGGGGCGTGGCACGTCGAGTGGCCGACACTCCGCGAGCTGCTGCGGCTCGCGCTCGGCGCGAGCGCCCACGCGGCGGACCTGGTCGAGGGGCTCCGTGTCGACACGGAGGCCGTCGCACGCAACCTCGAGGCGACCCGCGGCCTCATCGTCTCCGAGCGGCTCTCGATCGCACTCGGGCCCATCCTGGGGCCGGAGCGCGTGTCCGATATCGTCTCCGCGGCGGGGCTCGGCGGCGATCTCGGCCTGCTCGTCTACAACGCGCTGCAGGCCGCGAACGGCGCGGTGCCCGCCGGGCTCGACGACCTGCTGGATCCGGCCGCCTACACGGGACTGGCCGCGCGTCTCGTGGACGGCGACCTCTCCCGCGCGCCACACGTGGAGGTGATCGACCCCACGGCACCCCCGCCGGAGGAGCCGCCCGGCCCCTTCGACCCCTTCGACGACGGGTCCCGACTCCCGGAACGTCCGGCGCGGCGGGGATTCGACCCGTTCGCCGACCCCTTCGACGGCAAGGAGGAACGTCCATGACACGCCCCCCGCTCGCATTCACCGCCCCGGTCGGTCCGGACGGCGCGCCGCTCGTTGTGCTCGGGCCGTCGCTCGGCACGTCCACGATCCTGTGGGAGGACGTGCTCCCGGCCCTGACGGCGCGCTTCCGGGTCTCCTGCTGGGATCTCCCGGGGCACGGCACGGCCAAGCCGGCGACCGATGCCTTCACGCTCGATGAGCTCGCCGACGCCGTCGCGGACGGGATCCGCGAGCTGGGCGCCCCCGCGCTGTACGCGGGCGTCTCGGTCGGCGGCGCGACGGGCCTCGAGCTCCTGCTGCGGCACCCCGACGTCGTCTCGGCCGCCGCGATCGTGTGCTCCTCGCCCTGGTTCGGGGACCCGTCCTTCTGGACCCAGCGCGCCGAGCAGGTCCGCACGCAGGGAACGGGCTCGCTCGTCGTCGGCTCCGCTCAGCGCTGGTTCGCGCCCGGGTCGATCGAGCGCCGCCCCGAACTGACCGGGCGACTGCTGCACAGCCTGCGCGACGCGGACGACGCCAGCTACGCGCTGGTCTGCGAGGCGCTCGCCCGCTACGACGTCCGCGACCGACTGGGGGAGATCGCGACGCCCGTGCTCGCGATCTACGGCGAGCACGACGCGGTCTCGCCCGAGGCCGACGCGCGCGCGATCGCCGAGGGCGTGCAGCAGGGACGGTACGTGCGCATCGACGACGCGTCGCACCTCGCGCCGGCCGAGCGCCCCGACGAGGTCGCGGTCGTGCTGAACGACTTCTTCGGGGCACGGGCATGAGCCGTCCGATGGGGGAGGGCCTGACCGACGAGGGCCGCTACGACCAGGGCATGGCGGTGCGCCGCGAGGTGCTGTCGGATGCACACGTCGACCGCGCGACGGCGAACCAGACGGCGCTGTCGGCCGACTTCCAGGACTTCATCACCCGCGTCGCGTGGGGCGACATCTGGTCGCGTCCCGGTCTCGACCGTCGCTCGCGCTCGGTCGCGGTGCTGTCGTCGCTCATCGCGCACGGCCATCACGAGGAGCTCGCGATGCACTTCCGTGCCGCGATCCGCAACGGCCTGACGATCGACGAGATCCGCGAGGTCATCCTGCAGTCGGCGATCTACTCGGGCGTCCCCGCCGCCAACACGGCGTTCCGCATCGCGAACGAGGTCTTCGGCTCCTCCGACTGACCCTCGCCGTCCGCCCGCGCGCCGGCGCGGTCCGGACCGAGCCGGACGACGCGGTCCTGCGGGGTCACGTCGGCGCGGCGGTGGGAGACGAGCACGACGATACGGTCGTCGGTCGCGGCTCGGATGTCCGACATCATGGCCGCGGCGGTCGGTGCGTCGAGGTGCGCGGTCGGCTCGTCCAGCAGGATCACGTCGGCGCGCGTGAGGAGCGCCCGCGCGACCGCGAGCCGCTGGCGCTCGCCGCCCGACAGAGCGGAGCCGCCGGCGCCGACGCGGGTGTCGAGACCGCCGGGCAGCTGCTCGAGCAGGGGGCGGAGCCCGACGCGGGCGAGGACCGACCGCAGCTCCTGCTCAGAGGGGGCGTCGTGTCGCGGCCGGGCGAGCATCAGGTTGCCGCGGAGCGTCGAGTCGAACACGTACGCGTCCTGCGGGCACCACGCCACATGGGCGCGCCAGGCGGCGGGATCCAGCTCGCTCAGGGGGACGCCGTCGACGCGCACGGTGCCCGAGGCTGCCGGCAGGGCGCCCATCACCAGGGACAGCAGAGTCGACTTGCCGGATCCGCTCGGTCCGGAGACGACCAGCCACTCGCCGGTCCGGACCGCGCCACTGATGCCGTCGAAGACGGTGCGGTCGCCGTAGCGGGCGGCGACGCGGTCCAGACGCAGCTCCCACACCGCCTCGCAGGGGTGCGCGGTGCCCGGCCTGCCGGCGGGCGGATCCGCCAGCAGCGGCTCCAGACGGGCACGCGTCTCCCGCAGCGCGGGCGCGCGGTGGGCGGCGGCGACGAGCTCCGCCAGCGGCTCGAGCGCCGCGAGCAGCAGCAGCGCGATCACGCACACCAGCTCGGCGGGAGCGGAGGGGGAGAGGACCGGCACGACCACGGCGAGCGCGGCCGTGGCGAGCACGACGACCGCGGACCCGAGCCCCGCCTCCCACGCGACGCGGCGCTCGGCGCGGGACAGCCGCTCGCCGGCCGCCTCGAGCCGGGCGACCGCTCGGCCGGAGAGGCCGTTGCCGCGCAGGTCGTCCGCGGCCGCGACGAGGGCCGCCGTGGCGCGGACGAGCCCGGAGCGTTCGCGCACGCGCGCCCGCTGACCTCGCCGGGCACCAGCGGCCGCGAGGCCGGCTCCGGTGAGCGCCGCGGCGACCAGTGCGACGAGCACGAGGACCGTCACCGGGGGCAGCACGAGCGCGGTCGTCGTCACGATCCCCGCGATCGCCAGCGCCCCCGCCGCGAGGGGCGGGATGACGCGCGGCAGCAGATCCCTCAGCTCGCCGACCTGCGTCACGAGATAGTCCACCGGAGCGCCGCCCTCGAGCAGACGGCGGGACCCCGCCCCGCGCGCGGCGATCGATCGCCACAGGCGCAGGCGCAGGGCGTCCACCATCCGGAACGCGGCCTCGTGCGTCGCGAGCCGCTCCGCGTACCGGGCGACCGCCCGCCCGATGCCGAAGAAGCGCACGCCCACGATCGCGACGAGGAGGTACATGATGTGCTCCTCGACGCTCGCGCGCACGATGAGCCACCCCGAGACCGCGCTCAGCGCGAGCCCCATTCCCGCCGCGACGAACGCCAGGACGACGCCGAGGAGCCACGCGGGGCCGGGGCCAGGGCTCGGTTTGGCGCGCGCGGCGTCGTCGTGTCCCCGGGGGAGCGGGCGCGCATCGGCCGGCGGCGCGGAGGACGGGGATGATGCGACCGAGCGGTCGCCTCGCTCGACGAACGCGGATTCCGCGGCCGGGCGGGCGTCCCGAGGGCCGAGGCCGTGCGAGCCGATCGGGAGTGTCGCGTCCGCGAGCGCGAGGGTCTCGGGCTCGTGCGTCGCGAGCACGACCGTGGTCCGCGCAGCCCTCGCGAGGATGGCCGCGCGCACACGGTCCGCCGCGGCCTGGTCGAGGTGCGCGGTCGGCTCGTCGAGCACGAGCACGTCCGCGCCCCGGTCGACGCGTGCGAGCGCACGGGCCACGGCGAGGCGACGCAGCTCGCCCGGACTGAGCTCCGCGATCCGCGCGTCCGCGACGTGCTCGAGCCCGAGCTCCGCGAGGGCGGCCCGGGGGTCGGACGCCCCCGCGAGCGCGAGCTCCTCCCTCGGTGTCGCGGCGAACGCGCGGGGCGCCTGCGGTGCCCAGGCGACGCGCTCGGGATCGATGTCGATCGAGCCGGTCACCTCGGCGTCCGCGGGCAGCGCGCCCGCCAGCGCGGCGAGCAGCGTCGACTTCCCCGACCCGCTGGGCCCCGTGACCGCGGTGATCCCGGACAGTCGGGCCTCGACCCCCTCCAGCGTGGGCCGGACGCGCCCGGCATGACGCACCCACAGTCCGCGGACGGCGACGGGCGCGTCGCCGCGGCGCCGGACGTCCGCGCGGGCCGGGCGGGCGAGCACGTCCTTCACGCGCGTCAGCGCTCCCAGTCCGTCCTGCGACGAGTGGAAGGCGGCGCCGATGTCGCGCAGCACCGAGTAGCACTCGGGCGCGAGGACGAGCACCAGCAGCGCGGTCTCGAGGCCGACCGTGCCCTGCATCAGCCGCAGACCGAGGAAGACGGCGACGATGGCGACGGACAGGGTCGCGATGAGCTCGAGCGCGAGCGCGGACAGGAAGGCCCAGCGGAGCGTCTCCCGCGTGCGCTCGCGATACTCGCGCTGGATGCCGGCGAGCGCGGCGGCCTGCTCCTCGACGCGGCCCAGCCCGACCAGGACGGGCAGACCCCGCGCCAGCTCGGTGAGATGATCCGCCAGGCGGGACAGCGCGGCGAGCGCGCGATCGGTGCGGGCCTGCGTGTGCCGGCCGATGAGCGCCATGAAGAACGGCACGAGCGGCACCGTGACGACCACCACGAGCGCGCTCACCCAGTCCGCCCCGAGGATCCGCAGGCCCACCACCGCTGGTACGACGACCGCGGAGACGAGGGCGGGCAGGCTCTTGACGTAGTAGTCGTCCAGGGCGTCGAGTCCGTCGGTCGCCAGCACGACGAGCCCGCCCTCGGCCTCGCGGGCGTCGCCGTTCGCGATGCGCCGCCACAGTCGCGCTCGCAGCGTCTGCTTGACCGCGATCGCGATGCGCCGCGCGACGACGTCGCTGCCCCACGCGGCGCCGGCCCGCAGGATCGCTCCCGCCCCGCCCAGCAGCAGCACCTCGCGGGCGTCCACGTCACCGCGGGCGATGCCCGCGATGCCCGCCGCGACGGCGCCGGCCACGAGCACGAGACCGAGGGCCCGGGCCGCCGCCAGCAGGCCGAGCGCGAGCACCGCGGCGGGACGGACGGGTCCGAGCTCGGGGCGCGGCGCCGGCGGGGCGGGGCGGGCGGCCTCGATGACCCAGGGATCCACCTCCGGCGCCGCGGGAGCGGGCCCGGCGAGGGCGGCGTGGCCGCTCATCGTTCCCTGGCCCTCAGCACCGCGGGGATGACGTCGTGCGCCGACGGGATGGAGCCGGGCGTCACACGGGCGCGGAAGACCCAGTAGCTCCATGCCTGGTACGCCACGATGATGGGCAGGCCGACGCACGCCACGACCGTCATGACGCCGAGCGTGTACGGGCTGCTCGACGCGGTCCACACCGTGAGGTCGTGCGCGGCGTCGATCGTGGAGGGCAGCACGCGCGGGAACATCCCCGTGAAGACGGAGGCCGCGAGGAACGCGCCGCACGACGCGAAGCCGAGGAACGCCCGACGCTCGCGGCGTGCGCGGGCCGCGCCCCAGCCGAACGCGGCCGCCGCCACCGCGAGCGCGGCGACCGTCCACGACCAGGCCGAGCCGCCGAACTGCAGTTGCACCCACAGCGTCCACAGAACGGCGGGCACGAGGCACATGGGCGCCCAGCGCGCGGCGAAGCGGCCCGCCCGTTCGCGCACGGGGCCGTCGGCCTTGAGGCCGAGGAACGTCGCACCGTGCACGAGCGCGAAGCCCACGAGGCCGAGACCGCCGAGCACGGCCGGCACCGTGAGCCACGCGAACGGACCGCCGACGCGGTTGCCGGCCGCGTTGAGCGGCAGCCCGGTGGAGGTGATCGCGAGCGCGGCGCCGATCCCGAACGCCACCACGAGGGAGCCGATGCCGATGCCGGTGTTCCAGACGCGGATCCACCGCGGGTCCGTCATCTTGCCGCGGTACTCGATGCCCACGGCCCGCAGGATCAGCGCGAGCAGCACGAGCACGAGCGGTACGTACAGGGCCGAGAACAGTGACGCGTACCAGTGCGGGAACGCGGCGAACATCGCCGCGCCGGCCGTGATGAGCCACACCTCGTTGCCGTCCCACACCGGGCCGATCGTGTTGAGCATGACCCGGCGGTCGTTCTCGCTCCGGGCGCTGAAGACCATGTGCATGCCGACGCCCAGATCGAAGCCCTCGAGCAGCAGGTAGCCGAGCCACAGGACGGCGATCGCGACGAACCAGACGACGGGCAGCGGTTCCATGGGGCTCCGATCAGGCGGGGACGATGCGGGCGGGGTGTCAGTAGGCGAACGCGAGGACGTCCTGGCGGCGGTCCGCGTCGGGGTCGTCGTCCCCGGGTTCGTGCGGGGTGCGCGCGAGCTCGGGCATCGCGCTGGCCACGCCGCCGCGCACGTAGCGCACCAGCAGGAAGATCTCCACGACCAGCAGCACGGCGTAGACGACCGTGAGCGAGATGACCGAGAACAGCAGCTCGCCGACCGTGACGCCCGGCGAGACGGCGGCCGCGGTGAACATGAACACGCCGTCGACTCCCGTGGGGTCGGGGTTGGGGGCGACGACGAACGGCTGCCGCCCCATCTCGGTGAAGATCCAGCCCGCGGTGTTCGCCGCGAACGGCGCCGTGATCCCGGCGATCGCGAGCTTCATGATGCGCGGCGAGGCGGGCACGGTTCCCCTGCGCGTGAGCCACAGGGCCACCACCGCGCCGAAGGCGGACACGGCGCCCAGCCCGATCATGAGCCGGAAGCCCCAGTAGGTGATCCACATGGTCGGCACGTACGTGATCTCGCTGCCGGCCCGGTCGCCGTACAGGGGGTCGTCGGGCAGCCGCTCGCCGTAGCGGTCGACGTACATCGGCTCGAGGTCGAGGATGCCCGGCATCTCGGCGTTGAAGTCCCCCGCGCCGAGGAAGCCCAGGATCCCGGGGATCTCGATGAGCGTGACCACCGAGCTGCAGTCCGCGGCACCGGGGTCGCCGATCGAGAGCACCGAGAACGACGATCCGCTGTGGCACGCGGCCTCGGCCGCCGCCATCTTCATCGGCTGCTGCTCGTACATGAGCTTCCCCTGCACGTCGCCCGTGATCGCGACGGCGCCGAACCCGGCGATCGCGACGACCGCGCCGATGCGCAGCGAGCGCAGCCACACGGAGTGGTCCCGCTCGTCCCGCCCCGGCACGAGCGGATGCGAGCCCACGACGACCGTCCCGTCCGGGCGGACCGTGTCGATGCCGTCCTTGCGGCGCTGCCACAGGTGGTACCAGGCGATGCCGACGAGGAACATGCCGGCCACCATGAGCGAGCCGGCGATGGCGTGCGTGAACGCCGCGATCGCCGTGTTGTTCGTGAGCACGGCCCAGACGTCCACCATGACGGGCCGTCCGTCGACGAGCTCGACGCCGACCGGGTGCTGCATCCATGAGTTCGCGACGATGATGAAGTACGCGGACACCCAGCTCGCGCCGGCCGCGAGCCACAGCGCGGCCAGGTGCACGCCCTTGCGCAGGCGTCCCCATCCGAAGATCCACACGCCGAGGAACGTCGACTCGACGAAGAAGGCGAGCAGGCCCTCGAGCGCGAGCGGGGCACCGAAGACATCCCCCACGAAGCGCGAGTACTCGCTCCACGCCATCCCGAACTGGAACTCCTGCACGAGGCCCGTGGCCACGCCGAGGATGAAGTTGATGAGGTAGAGCTTCCCCCAGAACTTCGTCATCCGGAGCCAGCGCTCGTCGCCCGTGCGGACCCAGGCGGTCTGGAGGACGGCGACCGTCGCGCCCAGGCCGAGCGTGAGGGGGACCATCAGGAAGTGGTAGACGGTCGTGATGCCGAACTGCCAGCGGGCGATGTCGAGCGGATCCACGCGGGGCCTCCTCACAGGGGCGTCGGCCCGGCGGCCGGCGCGCGTCGCCGTAATTCTACGACGTGTAGAACTACTTCTACCATGGATCGAAAAAGTTCGACATCCCATAGAAGTGCTACCCTGGATGTCTGACCAGGCCGGAGGGGGTGGGGTTGTGGGCAGCCTCGGAGAGCTCGAACGGGCGGTCATGGACGTGCTGTGGGATGCGGACGCCGTGGCCCTCACCGCATACGACGTGCAGGAGCACCTCGAACGCGTGCAGGCGCGCCAGCTCGCGGCCACGACCCTGCTGACCGTGCTCTCGCGCCTGGAGAAGAAGGGCTTCGTCTCGTCGGACCGCTCGGCCCGGCCGCACCGCTATCAGGCGACGGCGAGCCGCGTCGACCACGTCGCCGAGTTGATGCACGAGGTGCTGGGGGACGCCGGCGACCGCAGCGCGGTGCTCGCGCGCTTCGTGGGCGGCGTGTCCGCCGAGGACGCCGAGGTGCTGCGCCGACTCCTCGCCGGCGCGGTCTGACCGACGTGGGCGCTCCGGCGCTGGCGGCGGAGGCCATCGCGCTGACCGCTGTGGCGGTGGCGCTCGCGTGGCCCGTGCCGATCCTGCTGTCGCGCGCCGCCTGGCCCGCCCGCGCGCCGGCGACCGCGCTCGTGCTGTGGCAGCTCATCGCCATCGCCGGCGGACTGTCCATGATCGGCGCGCTGTGGCTGTTCGGACTGGTCCTGCTTCCGGGTCGGCCGCTCCTGGCCGCGCTGCCCGCGGCGGCCCTGGCCTGCTACCTGCTCGTGCACCTCGTGCGGACGGTGGTCGCCTTCGAACGTCAGCGGCGCCGTCACCTGGCGCTGCTGCAGCTGCTGTCCTCCCCGCACCCCACGCGCGAGGCGACGCGCGTCCTGGACGACGCGGCGCCCGTCGCCTACTGCCTCCCGCGGGGCATCGGATCCGTCACGGTCCTGTCGCAGGGCCTGCTGGACCGCCTCGACGCGGACGAGCTCGCGGCCGTCATAGCCCACGAGCGCGCGCACGTGGAGGAGCGGCACGAGGTGCTGCTCGTCGCGTTCAAGGCGTGGCGGGAGGCGCTGCCCTGGTTCCCGATCGCGGCGCGCGCGGAGTCGGAGGTCGCGGCGCTGGTGGAGATGCGCGCCGACGACAGCGCGCGGCGCAGCCAGCCCGACGAGGTCCTCGCGCGCGCCATCCTCAGTGTGGCGGGCGCGACGGGTCCGGCCGCCCACGCGTCGTCGCGCCGCGATCGTCACCGTGATCGCTTCCTGCGCCTGGGCCGTGCCGGGTGAGGAGCCTCAGGCAGTGGCGGCGCGGGCCGCGCCGCACCGTGACGCACGGCCATGGCCGGGATAGGGTGGCGAAACGATGAGGACCACGCGTCGCACCTTCCTCGTCGGCGCCGGGGCGAGCGCCGTCGCAGTGCTGCTCGCGTCGTGCACGGGCGAGCCCGCGCCGCCGCGGACGTCCTCTCCCGCGCCCTCCCCGACGGGCGGCCTGGGCACGCCGACGCCCACCGGGGGCGTGCCGACGCCTGCGGCGTTCGTGCGCAGCGCGTGGGCGACGGACCCCTTCAGCCGCGGCGCCATGAGCTTCACGCCTCCCGGAGCGTCTCCCGCCGATCGTGATGCGCTCGGCGAGCCGGTGGGGGAGCGGGTGTTCTTCGCGGGCGAAGCCGTAGACGCGGAGGCGCCCGGCACGCTGCGCGGCGCGTATCACTCGGGACAGCGCGTCGCCCGGGACGTCATCGCGGTCGCCGACGAGGGCGAGCGCATCGCCGTCGTCGGGGCGGGGCTCGCGGGAGCGACAGCGGCGCGGCGCCTGGCGGACGCGGGGTACGAGGTGACCGTGGTCGAGGCGCGGGACCGCGTCGGCGGGCGCGTGCAGACCGTCCCCGACGAGGCGTGGGCCGGCGAGGATGACCTGGACGAGGCCGTGCTGCCACAGCTGGGGCCCTGGTTGCTGACGGACGCCGATTCCGAGATCTCCGCGAGGCTGGCCACGCTGGGGCTCGGCTCGGTCGAGCTCGAGGGGCAGGCGGCCGCGTCGGACGAGGGGGAGACCGACGTGCCCTCGATCGACCGTGTGCGCGAGGTGCTGGAGCACGCGGCGCTCGAGCCGGCCGACGCCTCGCTCGCCGACGCGCTGGCGGAAGCGGGCGCCGACCCCGAGGATCCCGCGCTTGCGGCCGTGCTCGCGGCGATCGCCGCGGTGTCGGGTGCGGACGCGGAAGAGCTCTCGAGCTGGTTCGCGCCGCCGCTCCCGGGCGGACCGCTCGCTGCTGCGACGGGCGACCTGACAGCGCTCGCGGGGATGCCGCTGGAGGGGCTGCAGGTCGCGCGCTCGACGGCCGTCGTCGGTGTCGCCTATGACGATTCCGGCGTGAGCCTCCGCCTCGGCACGGGGGAGGCGCTGTCGGTCGATCGCGTCGTCCTCACGGTGCCCCTCGGCGTGCTCAAGGAGGGCGGCATCGAGTTCGAGCCCGTGCTGCCGTTCACGCACCGGGGCGCGATCTCGGCGCTCGCGATGGGCGATGCCGAGAACGTGTGGCTCCGGTTCGACGAGCCCTTCTGGGACACCGGCTCACCCGCGGGCGCCGCCGCGGTCTGGCACGTCGTCGGAGGGGATGCGCCGATCCGCACCTGGATCAATCTGGAACCCGCCACGGGGCAGCCCGTCCTGGTGGGTTGCGTCGGCGGCGACGCGGCGCGCGAGCTCGCGGAGCTCGACGACGAGGGCGTGCTCGAGCGCGCGCTCGCGTCCCTCGCGGTCTTCGCACGCGACGCGACCCCGGGCTGATCCCGTCGCCGGGGCCCGCCACCCGCACACGGGCCGACATGGGGACTTCTGCCCCCGGCAACGGAGTGTTCACCTCCGCGACACGCGGGGCGGGCTCGCGGGATGGGAGGGTGACAACGCCCGCGGCGGATCGCCGGGGCAGCACCCACATGAGCCATCAGGAGACCGTCATGTCCGCACCGGCCCCGCTCCGCTCCATCGGCGCCGCGTTGACCGCGTTCGCGGTCGGCATCGCCGGCGCGATCGCCGGCGTCGCGCCCGCGCACGCCGCCGCATCGCCCGACGCGCCCGTCATCATCAACGAGGTCTACGGCGGGGGCGGCAACAACGATGGCCTCTACCGCCAGGACTTCATCGAGCTCTACAACACCACGGACGAACCGATCGATCTGTCCGGCTGGACCCTCCAGTACGCCGGCGCGACGGGCAACTTCAACAATCAGCACGCACTGACCGGGACGATCCCGGCGCAGAGCACCTACCTCGTGGGACAGGCGTTCGGCACCAACGTCGGGCTCCCGGAGCTGCCCGCCCCCGACGAGGAGGGCACCATGATGCTCAGCGGCACGGGCGGCAAGGTCGCGCTCGTGAGCTCCCTCGCCGCGATCGACGGCGACCCGGCGGGAGCGACGGTCGTCGACTACGTCGGCTGGGGCGCCGCGAACCGCTTCGCCGGTTCGGGCCCCGCGCCCGGCACGGGCAACTCGACATCGGTCTCGCGCGACGCCGCGCGGACCAACACGGCGGACAACGCCGCCGACTTCACGGCGGGCGCTCCCACCCCCGAGAACTCCGGATCGTCCGGTGAGCCCGGCCCCGAGCCCTCTCCCGAGCCGACGGCCTCTCCCGAGCCCACCGTCTCGCCCGAGCCCACCGTCTCGCCCGAGCCCACCGTCTCGCCCGAGCCCACCGTCTCGCCCGAGCCGACGGCGCCCGGCGAGCCGACCGTCGTCCCGATCGCCGACATCCAGGGCTCCGGCGATGCGTCGCCCCTCGTCGGCCGCACGGTCACGACCGAGGGAGTGGTCACCGCCGCGTACCCCACCGGTGGCTTCAACGGCTACGTGATCCAGACCGAGGGCTCCGGCGGCGCCGAGGACGCGACCCCCGGGCGCTCGGACGCGATCTTCATCTTCTCCCCGACGACCGCGGCACGCGTCGCCGTGGGCGACCTGGTGCGCGTCACCGGTGCCGTGAGCGAGTTCCACGGCCTCACCGAGATCACGGTCACCGGCACGGAGGGGCTGACCGTGCTGGGCACCGGCAGCGTCACGCCCGTCGAGGGACCCTGGCCGGCGACGGACGCCGAGCGCGAGGCGCTCGAGTCGATGCTGTTCCTGCCGACGGGCGACTTCACCGTGACGAACACGTATGCGACGAACCAGTACGGGGAGGTCGGTCTGGCCGCGGGCAGCCTGCCGCTGCGGCAGCCCACCGACGTCGCGCCCGCCGGCTCGGCGGAGGCCGCGGCGGTCGTCGCCGACAACGCGGCCCGCGCGGTCGTCCTCGACGACGGCAGCACGATCAACTTCCTGAACTCGGGCAACTCGTCGCTGACGCCGCCGTACATCTCGCTCGAGGAGCCGGTGCGCGTCGGCGCGGCGGTCACGTTCGACGAGCCCGTCATCGTCGACTACCGCAACAACGCGTGGAAGCTGAACCCGACGTCGCATCACGTCGCGGGCGAGCCCGCCCCCGTGAGCTTCGAGAACACCCGCACGGACGCCCCCGAGGCGGTCGGCGGTGACGTCACGGTCGCGACGTTCAACGTGCTCAACTACTTCACGACGCTCGGCGTCGACTGGACGCCGACCCCCACGGCGTATCGCGATCGTGCGGGCAACGGCATCACGGTGAACTCGTCGACCGGGCCGCGCGGCGCGTGGGACGCGACGAGCTTCGCGCGCCAGCAGGTGAAGATCGTCGCCGCGATCGAGGCGCTCGACGCCGACGTCGTGGGGCTGCTCGAGATCGAGAACTCGGCGGCGCTCGGCGAGGCCGCCGACGAGGCTCTCGGCGCGCTCGTGGCCGCGCTCAACGAGGCCGCGGGCTTCGAGAAGTGGGCGTACGTGCCCTCGTCGGACGAGCTGCCGGATGTGTCGCTCCAGGACGTCATCACGAACGCGATCATCTACCAGCCGGCCAAGGTGACGCCCGTGGGCGAGTCGCGGGCGCTCGGCACCGAGAGCGGTGCGGGCCGCCCGTTCGAGAA
Organism: Microbacterium album; assembly: GCF_014643695.1. GTDB lineage: Bacteria > Actinomycetota > Actinomycetes > Actinomycetales > Microbacteriaceae > Microbacterium > Microbacterium album. The sequence goes on from NZ_BMJY01000017.1 coordinate 20,720, forward strand.
CGCGCGCGAGCCCATCGCGCAGGCCTTCGCGCCCGCGGCGGGCGGCGACAGCGTGCTCGTCGTCGTCAACCACTTCAAGTCGAAGAGCGCCGGGTCCGCCTCCGGCGCCGAGGCGGACCAGGGCGACGGGCAGGGTGCCTGGAACGCGTCGCGCGTGCGCCAGGCGACCGCGCTGACCGCGTGGGTCGAGTCGATCACCGAGGAGGGCGACGCGGTCGCGCTCACGGGCGACTTCAACGCCTACACGCACGAGGACCCCATGCGGGTCTTCGCCGAGGCGGGATACGCCAACGCGGTGACCGAACTGGCCGAGAACCAGTTCTCCTACTCGTTCGGCGGACTGTCGGGATCGCTCGACCACATCCTGCTGAACGAGGCCGCCCTCGCGAAGGCGACGGGTGCGGACGCCTGGGAGATCAACGCCGAGGAGTCCATCGCGCTCGAGTACAGCCGGTTCAACTACCACGGCACGCTGTTCTACGACGAGTCCCCGTACCGGTCCAGCGACCACAACCCTGTCGTCGTGGGACTGGAGCTCGAGCCCCGGCTCATCGAGCTGAACCTGATCAACATCAACGACTTCCACGGCCGCATCGCGGAGGACGACACCCTCGCGTTCGCCAAGACGGTCGAGGACCTCCGGGCGCAGAACCCGGGGGCGACGGCCTTCGTATCGGCGGGCGACAACATCGGCGCGTCGCCGTTCGTCTCCGCGGTACAGGACGACCAGCCGACGATGGACGTGCTCAACGCCCTCGGCCTGCAGGCCTCCGCGGTCGGCAACCACGAGTTCGACCTCGGATACGACGACCTGATCGGTCGCGTCATGGAGGCTTCGGACTTCAGCATCCTGGGCGCGAACGTCTACGAGAAGGGCACGACGAACCCCGCGCTGCCGGAGTACGACGTCATCGAGATCGCGGGCGTCGACGTCGGCTTCGTGGGCGTCGTGACCGAGGAGACGCCCTCGCTCGTCACCCCCGCCGGAATCGAGGACATCGAGTTCGGCGATCCCGTGACGGCCATCAACCGCGTCACGGACGAGCTGCTCGACGGCGACCCGTCGAACGGCGAGGCCGACATCGTGGTCGTGCTGGCGCACGACGGAGCGGGTGCCGGCACGCCCGACGGCTCGACGATCGAGGAGGAGCTCGCCGCCGGGGGACCGTTCGCGTCGCTCGTGCTCGACACCGACCCGCGCGTCGCGGCGTTCCTGACCGGCCACACGCACAAGCAGTACGCGTGGGACGCTCCCATCCCGGGCACCGACCGCACGCGGCCCATCCTCCAGACGGGCAGCTACGGCGAGTTCGTCGGCCACACGACGCTCGTGATCGACCCCGAGACGCACGAGGTCGTCGCGTACGAGATCGACAACGTCGAGCGCGGCGACGTGCCGACGGATGAGGAGATCGCCGCGAGCCCTGTGCTGGCCGAGGTGAAGGCGATCGTCGACGAGGCGCTCGCCTACGCGGAGGTCATCGGCGGGCAGCCGATCGGATCCGTGACGGCGGACATCACGACGGCGTTCGCCGGCAGCGCCCGCGACGACCGCGCCTCCGAGTCGACGCTCGGGAATCTCGTGGCCAACGCGCTGCGCGACACGCTCACCGAGGAGCGCCTCGGCGGCGCGCAGATCGGCGTCGTGAACCCGGGCGGCCTGCGCGACGAGCTCTACTACGGCGAGGACGGCGTGATCACCTACGCCGAAGCGAACCAGGTGCTGCCGTTCGTCAACAACCTGTGGACCGTCACTCTCACGGGCAGCCAGCTCAAGACGCTGCTCGAGCAGCAGTGGCAGACCGCGCCCGACGGCACGCGACCCTCGCGCCCGTACCTGGCGCTGGGCCTGTCGGACAACGTCACCTGGGTCGCGAAGACGGCGGACGGCAACGCGACGCCCGGCGACAACGTCGCCGCGATCTACATCGACGGCCGGCTCGTGCAGCCGGACGAGGAGATCCGCATCGCCACGTTCTCGTTCCTCGCCACGGGCGGCGACAACTTCCGCATTTTCACGGAAGGGGCGGACCCGAGCGACTCGGGCCTGGTCGATCGGGACGCGTGGATCGCCTACATCACCGAGAACTCGCCCCTGAGCCCCAGCTTCGCCCGCACCCGCGCGGTGGTCCCGGCCCTGCCCGGACCCGTCGCGCAGGGCGGGACGGTCGCCTTCGAGGTGACGGGACTGGACCTGACGAGCCTCGGCTCTCCCGCGAACACCGAGGTGGAGGTCGCCCTGGGCGAGCATGCGCTCGGCTCCTTCCCCGTCACCGCGGGCACCGCGACGATCGCGACGCGCCTCCCGGAGGGCGTCTCGGTGGGCGCGCACACCCTGACGGTCACGGCGAGCCCGTCGGGCACCGTCGTGCGCGTCCCGCTCGAGGTCACCGCGGCGCCCGGCGAGCAGCCCCCGGGCGGGGGCGAGCAGCCGCCCGCGGGTGGCGAGCAGCCCCCGGGATCCGGCGGCGAGCTGCCCCCGACGGACGGGCTGCCGGGCACGGGCGGGATCCCCGCCCACGTCCCCGCGGACACGGAGGCGCTCCTGGAGCACGCGGACAAGCGCGTGACGGCCGTGGTGGACGGCGACCGGCTCATCTTCCGGGGCCTGGATCTGCCCGACGGCACGGTGCTCGAGGCGTACGGCTACTCGCGCGCGACATGGCTCGGCAGCGTGACGGTCCAGGGCGGCTCGGTCTCGGTCGACATCTCGAGCCTGTCGCGCACCGAACGCCACCACGTCGCACTGTTCCACGGCACCGAGCTCGTGGCGTGGGCGGAGGTGCCGCCTGTCGCGGCGGGCCCCGGCGGTCGACTCGCGACCACGGGCGGCGAGGCCGGTGGGACCGCGGCCATCGCCGGCATGATGCTCGTCGCCGGCCTGGCCCTGATGCTCCGCCGCCGCCGCACGGCGAGCTGAGCCGGCGCTCCCACCGGGCCCGTCGCGACTTCGCGGCGGGCCCGGTGCGGTCAATCCGGCCGCACCCGCTTGCGCGCAGCCACGGTGCCGGTGCGAGCGGTGGTGCCGGTGCGAGCGGCGGCGTACTCGGCGACGGCCGTGATCCGCCGTCGGCTCACCCAGACGAGCGCGGCGGCGACCCCGAGGAAGATGCTCAGCGCGGCGCCCGTCGTGAGCAGGAACTCCAGCGGGCCCGACACCTGCCGCAGGTCGAGGAAGTAGTACGGATACCAGCCGATGAGCGAGCCGCGCCACATCGTGACGCCGCCCCACAGCACCGGGTACGCGATCACGATCAGGATCACGCGGCGCGGCGCGCGCATGCGGCCGGGCGCGAAGACCCAGTCCAGCACCGCGAGGGCCGGCAGCCAGAAGTGCAGCACCTGATCCGACCAGGGGACGTCGATCCGGATCGCGCGCTCGCCGGCCTGCCACACGAGGAAGGCGAAGACGATCCCGGCGGTCGTCGTCCAGCTCAGCACGACGGCGCGCGCCGCGGTGATCCAGGGCCTGTCGACGAGCGTCACGAGCGCCGAGACGCCCGCGATCGCCCACACGACCGCGAACATGATGTTCGACTGCATCGTCAGGTATGCGAGGAAGTTCTGGCCCGCGATCGTCTGCGAGCTCAGGCCCCACAGCAGCCGGTGGACGAGGGCGATGACGCACAGCGCGGCCCCCGCGAGGCGCAGGAGGCCGGTCAGCGAGCGGAACCTCGCCCCTCTCGTGGTCACCGCGCGACCGTCCTCCGTCCTGGCGCGCGAGGTCGCGCCGTCTCGACGAGTCTAGGAAGGCGCTCGCCGCCCTTCGAGGACTTGACGCCCACGGCGAGGCGCGCGCCGTACCGCTTACAGGATCGGCTGTCCCGGATGCAGGCGCGTTCCCGTGCGCGCGACCTCGTCAGCCTCGTGTGGCATCAGGCGTCACGTCCGTCCTGTGAGCGGGACGTCCGCGGCTCGCAGGGTCACGACACGGCGCCCTGCGCCTCCAGCACTCGCAGCGCGAGATGCGTCTCGAGCCGCCGCGGGGAGACGTCCCATCCGGGGCCCAGCAGTGCGCCGATGCGCTCGAGCCGCTGGCGGACCGTGTTGCGGTGCAGGTGCAGCACGTCGGCGACGCGCGCCACGTTGCCGTCGCTCTCGAGGTAGAGGTAGGCCGTGCGCGTCAGCTCCGCGTCGCGGGCGCGGTCATAGTCGCGCAGGGGATCGACCGCTGCCGTGAGACTCTGCGGCAGATCGCCGCGCCGGGCGAGGTCCAGCAGCGCGCCGAGCAGGCCGAGCTCCGCGCCGTCGAGCACGCCGTCGCGCCCGAGCGCGGCGAGCGACCCGAGGGCGAGCTCGGCGCGGCGGTGAGCGTCTCCCAGGTTCCGGACGTCGTCGACGGGGCCGCCGAGACCCGCGCGCAGCCGCCATCCCCGCGTCGAGAACAGGGCTCGCAGCGGCCGCTCCCAGTGCGGATCGGCCGTGACCAGGCACAGGTGGTCGTGGTGCGTCGCCATCATGACGGAGCGGGTGCCCAGGCCGCGCACCGCCTGGAGGCGGCGCCGTCGGTCGGCCTCGGGAGCCTCGATCGCGATGGCCCACAGCGGCTCGCCCGGCTGCAGGCCCCACCGCTGCAGCCGGCGCTCCAGCCGCTCGCGCGGGACGTCCTGGCGCTCCAGCAGGTCGTCCAGCACCTCCGACTGCAGACGCAGGTCGGCGTCCTCCTCGGCGCGCGCGAACAGCATCGCGAGGGCGGCGTGAACCGCGACGCGCTCGAGCAGCGCGAGCGCCGGCGCGTCGAGCTCTCGATCCGCCACGAGCGAGCCCAGCCGCTCGCCCCCCGCCATCACGGCCACCGAGGCCGGGGGAGCGGCCTCGGCGGGATCCTCGCCCGCGCTGGGATCGTCCCGCGGCTCCGGCGGCGACGCCGCGCTCAGGAGGGCCCCGTCCGGATCGAGCAGGCGCAGGCCGCACGCGAGCGCGCTCTGGCCGACGGCGAGCACCCGGTCCACGTCGGGCGTCACCATGACCGCGTCCATGAGGCGGTCGTCGAGCTCGAGCACGCGCGTGATCAACGCCAGGTCCTCGGCGCTGCGCTGCTGCTGCCGGACGAGGTCCTCGGCCAGGCGCTCCAGCGCTTCGAAGCGCATCGAGTTGTCGAGGGCGACCGCCGCGTGTTTGCCGAGCGAGTCGACCGCCGTGATCTCCTCGGGCGTGAACGTGCGCGCCCGCCGCTCCGCGACGACGAGCGCACCGAGCGCCCGTCCCGCGACCGTCAGCGGTACGCCCATGATGGCGCGGACGCCCTCCGCGCGCACGATCTCATCGATCTCGGGGACGTGGATCAGGGCGGGATCCCGCAGGTAGTCGGCCGTCTGGTAGGGGGCGAGGCCGCCGGCGACCTGCCCCAGTACGCCTGTCCCGAGGGGCTGCCGCAGCGTGCGGTACGCGCTCGTCGCAACACCCTCCGACTGCCGGATGTAGGTCTCGCCCCGCTCGACGTCCGTGAGGCTCAGGTAGGCCATGTCGGTGCCCAGCAGGACGCGCGTGCGCCGGACAATCGCCTGGAGCACCGCCTCCACATCGCGCAGCGCGGTGATGTCGGTCGCGGTGTCGAGGAGCACCTGCAGCAGCTCCCCGCGAGGTCGTGCGCGCGCCGTGCCTCCGTCGGCGCTCGCGGGAGTGTGCTCCATCACACAATCATGCACCATCAGTGTTCTCGAGGACGTAGGCGGAGAAGGGGGCGCATCACTACGTTCGTTTACGCCCCGGAACGAGCCGGGCCGCGACGCGTCCCGGCTCGCGCTTGCGCCGGTACGAGAGGAGCATGATGCGGATCACCGGAGCGGTGCTCGAGGAGATCGGGCGGAGCCGTCCCTACGCCCGGTCGCGCCCCATCAGCGTCGGCGAGCTGGAACTGGGCGAGCCGGGTCCGACCGAGGTCCTCGTCAGGATCGAGGCCGCGGGTCTGTGCCACTCCGATCTTTCGGTGGTCGACGGCAACCGGGTGCGCCCCGTGCCCATGCTCCTCGGGCACGAGGCCGCGGGCCGCGTGGTGGCGGCGGGCGACGCGGTGCGCGACCTCGAGCCCGGCCGTCGCGTCGTCATGGCGTTTCTGCCCCGGTGCGAGGACTGCGAGGGGTGCGCGACCGGCGGCCGCCTGCCCTGCATCCCGGGGACCGCCGCGAACAGCGCCGGGACGCTCCTGCACGGCTCGCGACTGCTCTCGCGGGACGGCGAGCAGCTCTTCCACCACCTGGGCGTCTCCGGCTTCGCGACCCACGCGGTGGTCGACCGCGCCTCGCTCGTGCCCGTCGACGGCGACGTCCCTCCTGCCGTCGCCGCCGTGCTCGGATGCGCCGTGCTCACGGGCGGCGGCGCCCTCCTCAACGCCGTGCAGCCCGAGGAGGGCGACAGCATCATGGTCGTGGGCCTCGGCGGCGTCGGCATGGCCGCTCTCCTCGCGGCGATCGCGGAGGGCAAGGGAGACGTCATCGCCGTGGACAACGTGCCCCAGAAGCTGGAACTCGCGCGCGAGCTCGGCGCGTCCGCCGCCTACACGCCGGCCGAGGTCGCCGAGCAGGGCATTACCGCCACGCACGTCATGGAGTGCGCGGGGCATCCGCGGGCTTTCGAGACGGCGTTCGAGGCCACGCGCCCGGGCGGCCGGACCGTGACCGTGGGCCTGCCGGACCCCGCGGCGCGCGCCTCGATCTCGCCGCTGCGCATCACGGGCGAGGCGCGCACGATCATCGGCAGCTATCTGGGCTCGTCCGTGCCCGCTCGCGACATCCCTCGTTTCGCCGAGTGGTGGCGCGCGGGCCGCCTGCCGGTCGACCGGCTCATCAGCCGCACCATCTCGCTCCACGAGATCAACGAGGCGATGGACGAGCTGGCCGACGGGCGCGCCGTGCGCCAGGTCATCCTCTTCGACGCCGACTGACGTCGACCGGACCGCCGGCGGCGGATCAGACGCGGCGCCAGTCGTCGCTCTCGAGGCTCGCCCCCGCCATCGGGCCCATCTGCAACATCCCGCCGTCGACCGGCCAGCTCGCGCCGGTGACGTATGACGCGGCGGGCGAGGAGAGGAACGCGATCACCGCGGCGACCTCCTCTGGCACGCCGGGACGCCCGATCGGGATCCCGGGGCGGCGGGTGTCGGTGGCCTCCTCGGCCTCGATGCCGGTCATGGGCGTCGCGATGAGACCGGGCGCGACCGCGTTCACGGTGATCCCGTGCTCGGCGAGCTCGATCGCCATGGTCTTGAGCAGGCCCCCGAGGCCGTGCTTGGCGGCGTCGTACGCCGAGGATCCGACCTTCGGCTGGTGCTCGTGCACGCTGGTGACGCCGACGATGCGGCCGCCCCGTCCCGCCTGCACCATGCGCCGCGCGGCGCGCTGCATGACGACGAACGCGCCCTCGAGGTCGGTCGAGACCACGCGGCGCCAGCCTTCGAGGTCGACCTCGAGGAACGGCACGCTCTCTCCCGTGCCGGCGTTGTTGATGAACACGTCGACGCCGCCGAGATCCTCGGCGAGACGGTCGATCACGTCGCCGCACGCGGGGATGTCGGTCACGTCGAGGCGGGTCACCACCGCGCGGCGGCCCTCGGCCTCGACCAGGCGCGCCGTCTCCCGCGCGCCCTCCTCGTCGGTGTGCCACGTCACGCCGATGTCCATCCCGGCGCGGGCGAGCGCGACGGCCGTCGCTCTGCCCATCCCGGAGTCCGACGCGGTCACGATCGCGGTCTGGGGCTGGAACGTTCCTGGTTCGGTGCTCATGCCGGCATTCCACCCGTTTGGGGCCGGTGCCCGGAACCGCCTTGACATCGCGTGGCCGGGAGCGATGGCGTTGTGCCCGGCGAAGGACGCACGTAGGATTATTCGCGATACGCACACACGTTCGCACTGCGAACATGCCAGCGAGGAGGCCGGATGATCGACAAGACCGTCGCGAGCGTCGAGGACGCCGTGGCCGGGATCGAGGACGGCGCGACGATCATGATCGGAGGGTTCGGCCGCGCGGGCCAGCCCGTCGAACTGATCGACGCGCTCATCGCGCAGGGCGCGGGTGACCTGACCATCGTGAACAACAACGCGGGCAACGGCGACACCGGGCTCGCGGCGCTGCTCGCCGCGGGGCGCGTGCGCAAGATCATCTGCTCGTTCCCCCGGCAGTCCGACTCGTGGGTGTTCGACGGCCTGTACCGCGCCGGTGAGATCGAGCTCGAGCTCGTGCCGCAGGGCAATCTGGCCGAGCGGATTCGCGCGGCGGGCGCGGGCATCGGCGCGTTCTTCTCGCCCACCGGCGTCGGCACGCAGCTGGCGGAGGGCAAGGAGGAGCGCGAGATCGACGGCCGTCGCTACGTGCTCGAGTACCCCATCAAGGCGGATTTCGCGCTCGTCAGCGCGCTCAAGGCCGACCGCTGGGGCAACCTCGTCTTCCGGGAGACTGCTCGGAACTTCGGGCCCATCATGGCGACCGCCGCCACGACGACGATCGTCCAGGTCGACCAGACCGTCGAGCTGGGCTCGCTGGATCCGGAGACCGTGGTCACCCCCGGGATCTTCGTCGACCGCGTGGTCGCCGTGGGTGAGCGCCGCTGGCTGAAGGACGGCGAGTTCGTCGGCGGCGTCGACATCGAGGGCCGTCCGCTGGAGGCCGCCGACGACGCCGGCCCGGCCGCGCAGACGGATGCCGCGCAGAAGGACAGCAAGGAGGGACAGCAGTGACCACCCGGATCAGCCGCAACGACCTCGCGGCGCGCATCGCCGCCGACATCGCCGAGGGCTCGTACGTGAACCTCGGCATCGGCGCCCCCACGCTCGTCGCGAACTTCCTCCCCGACGACCAGGAGATCATCCTGCACACCGAGAACGGCCTGCTCGGGATGGGCGAGGCGCCCCCCGCCGACAGGATCGACCCCGATCTCATCAACGCCGGCAAGCAGCCCGTCACGGCACAGCCCGGTGCGGCCTACTTCCACCACGCCGACTCCTTCGCGATGATGCGCGGCGGCCACCTCGACGTGTGCGTGCTCGGGGCCTTCCAGGTGTCGCAGACGGGAGACCTGGCCAACTGGTCGACCGGCGCCCCCGGCGCGATCCCCGCGGTCGGCGGCGCGATGGACCTGGCCATCGGCGCCAAGCAGGTCTTCGTCATGACGGATCTGCTGACCAAGCAGGGCGAGTCGAAGCTCGTCGCGGAGTGCACGTACCCCCTCACTGGCGTCGGCTGCGTCACCCGCGTGTACACCGATCACGCCGTGTTCGACGTCGCGGACGGCGGCTTCCGCGTGCGCGAGCTGTTCGGCGACAACACGGTCGAGGGGCTCGAGGAGCTCACGGGCCTGAAGCTGCAGGGCTGACGCAGCAGGACTGAACCGGAGGACGAACATGAGTGCATTCATCTACGACGCCGTCCGCACGCCGTTCGGGCGGGCGGCGGGCGCGCTGTCGGGCGTGCGGCCCGACGACCTCGCCGCGGTGGTCATGAAGGCCGCCGTCGAGCGCACGGGCCTGGACCCCGAGCGCATCGAGGATGTCATCTTCGGCGACGCCAACCAGGCCGGAGAGGACAACCGCAACGTCGCCCGATTCGCCGCGCTGCTGGCCGGCTTCCCCGTCTCGGTGCCCGGCACGACGGTCAACCGGCTGTGCGGGTCGTCCGTCGAGGCGGTCATCCAGGGCTCGCGCGCGATCGAGGCCGGCGACAACCGGATCGTCATGACCGGCGGCGTGGAGTCGATGAGCCGTGCCCCGTACGTGGTCGAGAAGTCGCCCAAGCCGTGGCCCGCCGTCGGCAACCAGACGATGTGGAACACCTCGATCGGCTGGCGAATGACGAACAAGGCCCTCCCGGTGGAGTGGACGATCTCCAACGGGGAGAGCGCCGAGAAGCTCGCCGCGATCTACGACATCTCGCGCCACGACCAGGACGCCTTCGCCGTGCGCAGCCACGAGCTCGCGGCCAAGGCGTGGGCCGACGGCATGTACGACGCCGAGATCGTCCAGGTGGAGGGGCACGAGCTGGCCCGGGACGAGGGGATCCGCGACGGCAGCACGGTCGAGAAGCTCGCGACGCTCAAGGCGCTGTTCGCCAAGGACGGCACCGTGACGGCGGGCAACTCCTCGTCGATCAACGACGGCGCCTCCGCCGTTCTGCTGGGTGCCGAGGGTGCCCTCGACGTCGAGCCGCTCGCGCGAATCGCGGGCCGGGGCGTGCACGGCAACGAGCCCGACGTCTTCGGCGTCGCGCCCGTGGAGGCCGCCAACAAGGCGCTCAAGCGCGCCGGCAAGACGTGGGCCGACGTGGACTTCGTCGAGCTCAACGAGGCGTTCGCGTCGCAGAGCCTGGCGTGCATCCGGCAGTGGGACATCGACCCCGAGAAGGTCAACATCCACGGCGGCGCGCTCGCGATCGGGCACCCGCTGGGCGCATCCGGCGGCCGCATCATCGGCCACGCCGCCCAGGAGCTGAAGCGCCGGGGCGGCGGCGTGGCCGTCGCCACGCTGTGCATCGGCGTGGGCCAGGGGCTCGCCGTCGTGCTCGAGCGGTGATCCCGCCAGTCCATGTCCCACTTCGTGTCGCTCTGGCACGCGCATTCCGGCAGGAAGTGGGACATCGGTGGGCAGGAAGTGGGACATCGGTGAGCGGTGAGAGGGTGTGTGGATGAGCGAGAGCGGGATCGCCGCGGGCGGGCGCGAGTTCGTGCAGTCGTTCGCGCGCGGGCTCTCGGTCATCCGGGCCTTCGACGCCGATCACCCGCGGCTGACGCTGAGCGAGGTCGCCGCGCGCACCGACATGACGCGCGCGGCGGCCCGCCGGTTCCTGCTGACGCTGCAGGAGCTCGGCTATGTGCGCAGCACCGGCCGCGACTTCACCCTGACCCCGCGTGTGCTGGAGCTCGGGTTCAGCTATCTCGCGGCGCTGTCGCTGCCGGAGATCGTGCAGCCGCACCTCGAACGCCTCTCGCGCGAGGTCGACGAGAGCGTGTCCGCGGCGGTGCTCGACGGCGACGACATCGTCTACGTCGCACGCGTGCCGACCCGCCGCATCATGAGCGTCGGCATCACGATCGGCACGCGCTTCCCGGCTCGTCGCACGAGCATGGGCCGCGTGCTGCTCGCCGCGCTGCCGCCGGCGGACCGGCCGGACGCGGACCCGGCGTTCACGGCGGAGCTTGACCGGGTCGCCGCGCAGGGATGGGCGATCGTGGACGCCGGCCTCGAGCCGGGCCTGCGCTCGGTCGCGGCCCCGCTGCACGGTCGCGACGGCCGCGTGGTCGCGGCCGTCAACATCTCCACGACGGCGGGACGGGTCACGCTCGAGCGCCTGCGCACCGAGCACCTCCCGGCGCTCCTCGCCGCGACGCGTGCGATCGACGCCGAGCTGCGCCACCTCTGACGCGGCCTCAACTCGCCGCTGGGGCACGGGATCGCCGGGCGCCCGCGAGGCGTTCAGGACGCGACTGCCGCGCGCAGCAGGTCCAGCGCGGCCGCCGGCGCGGCGTGCGTGATCGCTCCCCACAGGATGATGCGCTCGCAGCCGTCGAGCTCGACCGCGAAGGACTCCCCGGCCTCCCGGGCGCCGAGCGTCGGATACAGGGCGACGAGCGTGCGCGGGACCGACGCGCACTGGGCGTCGGCTGGCTCGGCGGTCTCGATGACGTCGAGCAGCAGCCGGGTCGTCGCGGCGTCCAGGGTGCGGGCCCCCGTGAACCAGGCCGTGTCGGACGGCGCGAACGCGGTGTCATCCGATCCCGTTGGCGCAGGCGCGTGAGCCGGATCGGTCGAGTAGACGCAGACCCGCAGGCCGTCGACCCCGGCCTCCCGCGACGGCGCGGGAACCGGAAGCGTCGATATCCCGGGCCGGGGCAGCGGGTGCGCGACCATGTCTTCGGACAACGCCTCGTCCGGTAGCGCGCCGTCCGGCAGGGCGTGCGGCGCGACGATGCGCAGCGGGGTGGCGGGCCGACTCGCCAGGCACTCCGCGCGCCGCGCCTCGGCAGAGTCGATCAGCCGGTGCCTCTCGTACACGGTTTCGACCACGTCGAGCCCCGCGAGCGCGGCCTCGACCCGCGCGGTCCTGGGCTGGCGGCAACCGTCCGAGGGGTAGGCCACGCGGATCGCGTCCCCGCTCGCGTCGATGAGCCACAGCTCGGGGACGATGACCTGCATGGCGGGGCACGCGCCCGGCCAGCGCGGGTCGTCGGGTTCGGCCAGCGCCTCCAGCAGCGGCCCGAGGTCGCCCTCCAGTCGGTCCCGGGCGGTGGCCGACCAGCTGCCGTGCTCGTCGTCGAAGTGCCGCAGCGCGTCGCACCGGTATGCCGCGACGGCGCTGAACTCGGCAGGCACGCCGCCCGGTGTGGGGAGACCCTCCGGCGGGGAGAAGCCGTCCCCGCACTCGACGGCGGGGACGGGGACCGCCTGCGGGCGCGGCTCCGGCGGCGTGGCGCAGGCCGCGAGCGCGAGTGCGAGCGCCGCCACCACGATGGCGGAGACCCGGCGTCTGCTCACGCAGCCACTATGCCATCGCCTCTGCCATCGGCGCGACGCGTGGCGGGGAGCGTCAGGACCGCGCCGGGTGCACGAGCACGCTGCCGTCGCCGGGGAGCTCGGCCGTGACCTCGCCGTCGGCGGGAAAGGCGGTGAGGTCGTCGACGAGGAGCGCCGGCACGCCGAGCGCCACGAGGCCCACGGCGAGCTTGGTGTTGAGCTTCGACGTCACGATCGCCCGCGGGGCCGTGCCCATGATGCGTGCGAGGTGGAACTGACCCGACCACCCGGAGGACCCCTTGGCCCCGGGGATCACGAGGACGCGGTCGGCGAAGACGCCGCCCCGCTGCGGGTGCGTGACCTCCGTGATCGTCCCGCGGCGGGGGTCGATGCCGCCCCAGCCCGAGATCGCGGCCGTGCACACGAGGGCATCCCCCGCGGCCGCGCCGGCCACGAGCGTGCGGCCCGTGAGGCGGATCACGGCAGCCTCCCCGACAGCGCCGCCGCGACGCAGTCGGCCGTGGGCGCGAAAGCGCCCTCGACCCCCATGATCGCGGGCAGGTAGTGGGCCTGCTTCGCCGAGTCCGTGGCGAAGCGGCGTGTTCCCGGCGGGACGAACTGCCCGATCGCGGGGCAGGTGTCGGAGAGCACGAGCGCCCCCGACGCCTCGATGGCCGCGAGCAGCCCCTCGTCCCGGGCCCGCTCGCGCAGCGCGCCGGGGGTGAAGATCCACAGCGCGACGTCGGGCGACACGCGCCGGCCGTCCAGCAGGGCGGCGACCTCCCGCAGCTGGTCGTAGGACGCGTGCGGGCAGCCGATCATGACGAAGTCGACCTCGTCGCCCGTGCGCGTGGCATTGAGCCGGGCGATGGCCGCGTCCAGCTCTGCCGCGCCGAAGACGAGCTCCTCGGCGTCGGCGCGCAGCACCTGCTCGGGCGACGCGCACTCGGCGGTCACGCCCGGGATGTGGAACAGCTCGACGTCGCCCGAGCTCGCGGCGGCCGCGCCGAACTGCTTGAGCTGGACGAGATCCGGCCGTGTCGCGATCCCCTCCAGCAGCGGCACCCGGTCCTCGACGGCGTAGCCGAGCCAGTAGCCGAGCGCGTTCCAGCCGAAGGTGTCCGGGATGGGCGCCTCGACGCGCACCCGCACGTCCGCGCGCCGGTGCTCGTCGAGGTGCAGGCCCGCCTCGGGCGTCAGGCCCGTGAGCATGGCCGCGGCGGCCGACTCCCGGCCCTCCGTGTTGGTGCGGGCGCCGATGACGGAATTGATGAACACGACGGCGGAGGACTCCATCCAGGCCACGTGCTGTCCGTACTCCGGCAGGAACCCGACCTGATACGGCGTGCACGTGCTCAGCAGGCTGACGCCCAGCCCCTCCAGGTAGGTCTGGCTCTCCTCGACCTTCGCGACGGCTGCCGGCGTCATGTTCTGCACCTCGCCCGCCCGGATCCGGTCGACCGGGCCGATGAGCTGGCACGAGGGAACGCGCGCGGGCGGCACGTCGAGCCGTCCCGGCGAGTTCAGCGAGTACTCGCTGAACAGCCGCACCGGGTCGTCGCTGCCGAGCGGGCGGGAGTGCCGCGGACCGTAGAGGTTCGCCCCCGCCGCGCTCGAGATCTCGATCAGCCGCTCCGCCGCCATGATCTCGCCGTATTGGACGAGCACCCGCATGGCGGCGGCGATCGCCTCGCCCTCGTCGCCCGCGGCCATCGCGCGCTGCCGGGCCGTCAACTGCATGAGTCCTCCTCGATCCGCGCCTCGCTGCGCTGCCGAGCTCGCGCGCCGGAGGGCGCACGGTCGCACCGTAGCCGCCCGCCGCCTCCCCCGACCGCCCGTGTTCCGATCAGCGAAAGGCGGGGGAGGGCGTCAGTCGCGGTCGGGGATCGAGGGACGGTCGGCGTGCGGATGCCGGGGAATGAACGCCGTGAGCAGGGCCGCTCCCAGGGCTGCGCCCGCTCCCAGCCAGAAGCAGACCTCGAACGCGGTCGACGACGGCACGGGGATCCCGTCGTGGTCGACCGTCATCGCGGCGAGGACGGCGGCCATGACGGCGGCCGCGCTCGCCGTGCCGAGTGAGCGGAACAGCGCGTTGATGCCGTTGGATGCGCCCGTCTCGTGAGCGGGCACGGACCGCATGATCAGCATGGGCATCGCGGCGAAGCTGAGCCCGATGCCGATGCCGACCATGGTGTTCGCGACGAACACGTGCCACACCTCGTCGTTCCAGACCAGGAGGAGCCCGTAGGCCGCGCCGACGGCGAGCGTGCCGCACGCGAGCATGAGGCGCGCGCCCAGGCGGCGCTCGAACCAGCCCGACAGGGGCGAGATCACCATCATCATCAGACCGGACGGCATCACGACCAGGGACGTCACGAACATGCTCAGTCCGAAGCCGGCCTCCGAGTCGCCCGGCAGCTCCAGCATCTGCGGCAGGGTGACGTTGGTCCCGAACAGGGCGAAGCCCATGCCGATCCCCGCGAGGTTCGTGTAGAGGACCGCGGGCCGCGCGGCGACCCGCAGGTCCAGCAGGGGTTCCTTCGCACGGAGCTGGTACCAGCCCCACAGCAGCAGCACGGCGATGCCGCCGAGACCGGAGCCGAGCGTCGCGGGCGATGTCCATCCCCAGTCGGCGCCCCGGGAGATCGCGAGCAGCACGCCCACGAGCCCGGCGGCGAGGCCGAGCGCTCCGACGAAGTCGAATCGCGCGGGGGTGCGGAGCGTGCTGGGCGGCACGAAGAGGAGCACGAGCACGAAGCCGATCACGCCCAGCAGCGCGGCGGCCCAGAACAGCATGTGCCAGTCGAGGTGCTCGACGATCAGCGCGCTGACCGGCATGCCCAGCGCGCCGCCCACGCCCATGGTCGCGCTCATGAACGCGACGGCCGTGCCGAGCCGCGCGACGGGGAGGACGTCGCGCATGATCGCGATGCCCAGCGGGAGCACGCCCATGGTCGCCCCCTGCAGGGCGCGGCCGAGGATCACGCCGCCGATCGTGGCGGACAGCGCGGCCACGGCCGAGCCGAGGATCAGCATGACGATCAGCACGAGGACGATGCGGCGTTTGCCGTACATGTCGCCCAGTCGGCCGGAGATCGGGGTCGCGCAGGCGGAGACCAGCAGCGTGATGGTGACGACCCACGCGGTGTCGGCGCGGTCGGCGTCCAGCAGGTGCGGCAGCTCCGCCTGGATGGGCACGACGAGCGTGAACATGTAGGCCGAGCACAGGCCTGTGAACGCGAGCGCGAAGACCGTCAGCCAGGGGGGCGTCGAGCGGGTCAGTGCTCGTCTGTCGTCTCTGCCCCTCACCCCGCAAGGCTATCGGCGTTCCGTCGCCGCGGGCGCAGTCGGCGAGCGGCGGGGCCGGGCGGCGGCGTCCGCCCCGCCCCGCGCGTCACCGTCCGCTCGCCCGGTCGGCCCGGGCGCCGCGCCCCCGGCGCGTCGGCGGATCGGAGGCGAGCACCTCGCGCTCGTACTCCTGCATTGCGCCGCTCGACTCCAGCATCTTGACCAGGAGCGCGTCCAGCTGCTCGACCTCTGCGGGCGTGAGACCGCCGTGGAGGATTTCCATGCGGCGCATCGCGATCGGCATGAAGTCGTCGTGCACCTCGACGCCGGCGGGTGTGAGGAAGAGGTGCCGAGAGCCTCGCGCGCCGCCGAGCTCGCCGATGAGCTCGCGCTGGAGCAGCACGTTGACGCTGCGGGAGGCGATCGACTTGTTCATTCCGAGGATCTCGCACAGCTCCTTCGCCGTGGCCCCGGGCCAGTTGCCGAGCGCGCTGAGGATGCGCCACTCGTTGCTGCCGACCCCGTGCAGGTGGTGGAAGACGCGCGAGCTGCCCCACACGAGGATGTTCGACAGCAGCCCGATGAGCGCGGGCGTGTAGTGGTCGCGATCGATCGTGAAGGGGAGGCGCTGAGTGCTGAGGCCGAGCTTGCGGGCCTTGGCGGCGATCTCGTCGGACACCACGGTCCGCTCTTCGTCGTTCGCCCCGGACACCATGCCTCGCTCCCTCCGCCGCGCGCGCGGCAGCTCCTGCGCCCTCAGCGCGTCCGCGGCGATGACTGCTCCGTGAGCGAGGGGTCGTCGATGATGACGCCGCACAGGGCCTTGTCGATGGCGGCCATCGTATCGGCGTCCAGGCGCACCTGGCTCGCGGCGACGTTCTCCGCGAGCTGCTCGGGGCGGGAGGCGCCGACGATCGCCGCGGCGACGTTGTCGTTCTGGAGCACCCAGCTGAGCGCGAGCTGCGGCATGGTGAGGCCCGCCTCGCGCGCGATGGGGACGAGGTTCTGCACGGCGACGAGCGTGTCGTCGGTGAGGAACCGGCTCATGAATCGGAGCCCCGTCGGGTCGGTGGCGGCGCGGCTGTCGGACGGCAGCGGCTGGCCCGGGAGGTACTTGCCGGTCAGGACGCCCATCGCGACGGGGGACCACACGATCTGGGAGATGCCCAGTTCACGGCTGGTCGGGATGACCTCCCCCTCGATGACGCGATACAGGGCGGAGTACTGCGGCTGGTTCGAGATGAGGTGGACGCCGAGCTCCTTCGCCAGCGCGTGGCCCTCCCGCAGCTGCGCGGCCGTCCACTCCGACACGCCGATGTAGAGCGCCTTCCCCTGTCGGACGACGTCCGCGAAGGCCTGCATCGTCTCCTCGAGCGGTGTGGCGTAGTCGTACCGATGCGCCTGGTACACGTCGACGTAGTCGGTGCCCAGGCGGCGGAGGGAGCCGTTGATGCCCTCCATGATGTGCTTGCGTCCGAGGCCGGAGTCGTTCGGGCCCTGGGGCCCGATGGGGAAGAAGACCTTCGTGAGGATCTCCAGCGACTCGCGCCGTTGCCCGCGCAGCGCCTCGCCCAGGACCTCCTCGGCGACCGTGTTCGCGTACACGTCGGCGGTGTCGAAGGTCGTGATGCCCGCATCGAGGGCCGCGTGGACCGTCTTGACGGCGGTGTCGTTCTCGACCTGGGATCCGTGCGTGATCCAGTTTCCGTAGGCGAGTTCGGAGACGCGCAGTCCGCTGCGTCCCAGGGTGCGATGGCCGACCATGGTGCTACTCCTCGGTTCCGTCATGAGTATGGTTCACATATAAACCTATCCCCGCCGCCGCCGTTCCCGGCGGCGGCAACCTGCGTCGAGGGGACGAATCGGTGATACACCCCATCAGCTGCCACCTCAATGTGCTCATCCCGTCGGTGGAAGACCGCGCGCTGCCCGGAGCGCTCGACGCGCTCGCCGCCGCGGGCTGCGACTGGGTGGGCCTGCCGCCCCTTCCGGCCGACGTGGACGTGCGGCGGCTCGGCGGTGCGCTGGGGGCCGCGGGGCTCGCGCCGGTGGTTTTCGCCGTGCAGCGCGCCGACGCCGACGCCTCCTCGGAGGAGCCGGCCGTGCGGCAGGCGGGACGCGACGCGCTGCGCCGGGCGGTCGACGTGGCCGGCGAGCTCGGCGCGGCTCACCTGACGGGCGTGCCGTACGCGCCGTTCGGCCTGTCCGCTCCGTGGTCGACGGCGGCACGCGCGCGGGCCGCGGCGAGCGTGGGCGAGCTGGCGCAGCTCGCCGCGGAAGCGGGCATCCCGCTGACGATCGAGATCCTCAACCGGTACGAGAGCTCCGCGATCAACACGGTCGCCGACGGTCTGGCGTTCCTCGACGAGGTCGGCGCGGAGCACGTCGGCATCCACGCGGACACGTTCCACATGATGATCGAGGAGCCGGACGCGCCCGCCGCGATCCGGGCGCTCGGCCCCCGGCTGGGGTTCCTCGAGCTGGGGCAGTCGGGGCGCGGCGAGCTCGGATCGGGTTCCGCGGACATCGAGCGCGTCATCCGCGCGGCGATCGACGCAGGCTACACGGGCCCCGTCGCGTTCGAGGCGTTCTCCCGCGCGGTGCTGCCGGAGGGCATGGCCGATCGCCTCGCGGTATGGCGCGCCCCCTATGAGGACGGGGCGGCGCTGGTGCGGTCGGCCGTCGCCACGATCCGGGGCGTTCTGGCCGGCGCGGCTTCGGATTGCGATTAACCCAGTTCACATATAACCTGAACCGGTGTGGTCGAAGACGGCCGCCTGGACAAGGGAGTCAACGTGAACGGAACGGCGACGGAGCGCGGTGCGGCCGCGCTCGACCTCGATCCCTTCTCGATCGAGAGCCTGAGCGATTTCCACGCGGTGGACGAGGCCATCCGCGAGGCGGGGGACATCGTCTTCCTGCCGCAGTACGGCGTGTGGTTCACCGGTCGCTACGAGGTGGTCGAGCGGGTCTTCCGCGACTACGAGACCTTCGAGTCGTCGGCGGGCACCGGCATGACCAACATCAAGCAGAAGGAGAACTGGCGGAAGCCGAGCCTCCTGCTGGACAACGACCCGCCGAGCCACACGAAGTACCGGCGCGTGATGACCTCCGTGCTGAGCCAGCGCGTCGTACGCCGCCTCACCGAGGACTTCCAGCGCACCGCGGACGAGCTCGTGGCATCGGTCGTCGCGCGAGGCGAGTTCAACGCGGCCAAGGACCTCGCGGAGGCATACCCTCTCACGGTGCTGCCCGACGCCGTCGGCATCAGCCCCGAGGGCCGGGAGCACCTGCTGCCGTACTCGAACCTCAACTTCAACGCGATGGGCCCCCGCAACGAGCTGTACCACAGGGCGGTCGAGGAGGCCGGGGACGCCGGGAAGTTCGTCGCGTGGCAGATGCGCCGTGAGGCGCTCGCACCGGGCGGTCTCGGGCAGACGATCTACGGCTACGTGGACGAGGGCGAGATCGCCGAAGAGGACGCGGGGATGCTCGTGCGGACCTTCCTCTCGGCGGGCGTCGACACGACGATCTTCGGCATCCAGTTCGCGCTGAAGGGGCTCGCCGAGAATCCGGAGGCGTGGGCCGCGCTGCGCGCCGACCCGTCGATCGCGCGCAAGGCGTTCGAGGAAGGACTGCGCTGGAACGCCCCGAGCCCCTACATCGGCCGCACCGCGGCGCGTGACGCCGACGTCGGCGGCGTGCGGATCGCCGCGGGCGAGAAGGTCATCATGGCGCTCGGCGCGGCCAACCGCGACCCGCGCCGGTGGGAGCGTCCCGAGCAGTACGACCTGGCGCGCGACACCAGCGGCCACCTCGCGTTCGGCACCGGCATCCACGGCTGCGTCGGCCAGATGATGGCCCGCATGGAGGCGACGTGCCTCCTCTCCGCGCTCGCTCGACAGGTCGACACGATCGAGCTGATCGGCGAGTCCCAGCCGTTCTTCTCGAACTGGCTGCGCGGATTCACCGACCTGCCCATGCGGGTCACCACCCGATAACCCCTCGAGCGTCGGCGCCCGTCCGCCGCTCATCCCCTCACACACCAGGAGTCACAAATGAAGCGATCAGCAATGGCGCTGTTGGGTTCGGCCGCCCTCGCTCTGTCCCTCACAGCCTGCGGCGGCCCCGCGCCCGCGAACGGCGGCGGCGACGCCGGCGGCGACGGCGGACTGCGCACCGTCAACGTCGTCGGCGTGCCCGTCGTCGACATGGCGGCGCTGTACGTCGGCATCGACCAGGGCTACTTCGAGGAAGAGGGTCTCGAGCTCAACATCGAATTCGGTCAGGGCACCGCGGCGATGATCCCCGCGCTGCTCAACGGTCAGTACGACATCCAGTACGGCGGGTCCATCAACGTGCTGCAGGCCGTCGACTCGGGCATCCCGATCGAGGCGATCGCCGTCGGCGGGCGCACGACCGGAGTCCAGGGCGAGGACCACGGCGGCCTGCTCGTGCTCGACGACAGCCCGATCCAGGACGCGGGCGACCTCGAGGGCAAGACCGTCGCCGTCAACGCGCTGCGCGGCCTGCACGAGGCGGCCCTGTACGCGTCGATTTCGAAGGCGGGCGGCGACCCGACGAAGGTCTCGTTCGTCGAGATGGCGCTGCCGGACATGGGCGCGGCGCTCGAGAGCGGTCAGATCGACGCGGCCAGCACCTCGGAGCCGTGGCTCGGCGTGCTGGAGGGTCAGGGCGCGAGGCTCATCGCGAGCCTGTACGTCGACGCCGACCCGGCGTTCGTCACCGCGATCTACTTCGCGGCCTCCGAGAAGATCCAGAGCGACCCCGAGCTCATTGAGAAGTTCACCCGGGCGCTCGAGAAGTCGTTCGAGTACTCGAACGCCAACCCCGACGAGGTGCGCGCCGAGCTCGGGAACTTCACCGAGATCGACCCCGAGCTCGCCGAGACGATGATCCTCACGAACTTCGACTGGGGCCTGAGCTACGACGACCTGTTCCTCATCGCGGAGCTCGCCGCCGAGGCCGGCTCGCTCGAGGACCCGGAGACCGCCGCCGCGAACGCGGCTCGCTACCTCGAAAGCCAGTAAGGCGCCGAGGCAGTGCG
Source organism: Microbacterium album (assembly GCF_014643695.1). GTDB lineage: Bacteria > Actinomycetota > Actinomycetes > Actinomycetales > Microbacteriaceae > Microbacterium > Microbacterium album. The sequence goes on from NZ_BMJY01000017.1 coordinate 41,513, forward strand.
CACCACGCCATCAGCCGAGAAGGACCGCGTGCAATGAAGAAGATCATCAATGCCCCGACTGATGTGATCGAGGACTACATCCACGGTCTTGTGGGCGCACTGCCTCACCTCGCCCGAGTGGAGGGATGGCCGGTCGTCGTCCGGTCCTCCTCCACCCGGAAGGCGAACGACCGCGTCGCCCTCGTCACGGGCGGCGGCTCGGGCCACGAGCCGGCGCATGCCGGCTACGTCGGCGCCGGCATGCTGGACGCGGCCGTGCTCGGCCCGGTGTTCACCTCGCCGTCCGTCGACGCGGTCTACGCCGCGATCCGCGCGGTGGCAACCGACGCGGGCGTGCTCCTGATCGTCAAGAACTACACGGGCGACCGCCTGAACTTCGGCCTGGCCGCGGAGATGGCCCGCGCCGACGGTGTGCGCGTCGAGACGGTCGTCGTCGCGGACGACGCCGCGCTCGGAGACACCGCGGGCGCGGGCCGCCGCGGGCTGACGTCCACGGTCCTCGTGCACAAGGTGGCCGGCGCCGCGGCCGAACGCGGCTGGCCCATCGAACGGATCGTCGCGGTCCTCGACAGGCTGCTGGAGGGCGCCGCGACGATGGGCGTGGGCCTCGGCCCGTGCCACGTGCCCGGTGCGAGCGCGGCGAACTTCGAGCTGGGCGCCGACGAGGTCGAGTGGGGCCTGGGCATCCACGGCGAGCCGGGACGGGAGCGGGGTCCGCTGGTCTCCTCGCGCGAGGTCGCGCGCGAGCTCGTCACCCGTGTCGTCGCCGACCGGGGCATCCCCGCGGGCGCCGAGGTGGCGGTGCTCGTGAACTCTCTCGGCGGCACCCCGGACCTCGAGCTGCGCATCCTGCAGGGCGACGTGTTCGCCGAGCTCGCGCGCCTCGGGATCCGTCCCCGCCTGTCCTGGGCGGGACCGTTCCTGACCTCCCTGGACATGCCGGGCGCCTCGGTGACGCTCGCCGTCCTCGACGACGAGCTCGCCGAGCTGCTCACGGACGACCACGGCGTCGCCGCGTTCCCCCGCACGATCCCGGCGACGGACCTCGGCCGGCCCGAGGCGGTGCCCGCCCCCACCCTCGCCGACCGCGCCGAGCGGGAGGTCACCGATCCCGCGGCGGTCGCCGCGCTCGACCAGGTCGCCGCGCGACTGGCGCGCGTGCTGATCGACGCCGAGGAGGAGCTCACGGCCCTCGACCGACGGGTCGGCGACGGCGACCTCGGCATCAACCTCGCACGCGGCGCGCGCGCCGTGCTCGACGCTCGCGCCCACCTGCAGGCGGAGTCCGACGCATCCGGATACCTGCGCGCCGTGTCGCAGCTCGTGCGACACCACGTGGGCGGCACATCCGGACCGCTGTACAGCATCCTCCTGCTCGGTATGGCGGAGTCCCTCGAGGGCGCGGCGTCGCCCGGCGCGGACGCATGGGCCGGTGCTTTCGCGGCCGGCGTGTCCCGACTGCGCGACATCGGCGGGGCGGCACCGGGAGACCGCACGATGGTCGACGCCCTCGTGCCCGCCGCCGACGCCGCCACGGCGGGTCACGAGATCCGGGACATCGCCGCCGCGGCGCGCACCGGCGCCGAGGGGACCGCTGCGATCAGCGCGAACCTCGGCCGCAGCAGCTACGTGGGCGATCGCGTGATCGGCACGCCCGATCCGGGCGCCATCGCGGTCGCCGCCCTCCTCGAGGGACTCGCCGCCGTGGGCACCGACTCCCAGGAGGAGGCCCCGTGACGACCACGAACGTCATCGTCGTCGCGCGGCGACGGGCCCTGTTCGGCCCGCGCTTCGCGCCCGTGGGCTGGGGCGCCGCCGGCATCGCCACGCTCGCGCTCGCGCTCGAGGTGCTGCCGCGGCTCGGATTCGTCAACCCGACCTACTTCCCGCCCCTGCACCAGATGCTGGGCGCTCTGGGCGGCCTGGTGCAGACCCAGACCTTCTGGGCGGCCCTGGGCAGCACGGTCCTCGGCTGGCTGCTCGGACTCGCGATCGCGACCGTCCTCGGCGTCGCGCTGGGGATCGTCGTGGCCAGCATCCCGATCGTCGACCGGATGTTCTCCTCGACGATCGAGTTCCTCCGGCCGATCCCCTCGGTCGCTCTCGTGCCGCTCGCGGCCATGCTCTTCGGCACGACGCTGCAGGCGACGCTTCTGCTCGTCGTCTACGCGAGCCTGTGGCCCATCCTGATCCAGGTCGTCTACGGCGTCCGCGACGTGGACCGCGTCGGTCTCGACACCGCGAGGACCTACCGGCTCGGCCTGGCGCGCACGGTGCGCTCGGTCGTGACGCCGAGCATGCTGCCGTACCTCGTCGTCGGACTGCGCCTGTCCGCGTCGATCGCGCTCATCCTCGAGGTCACGGGGGAGCTCGTGATCGGATCGCCGGGCCTGGGCCGGCTGATCGTGAACGCATCGGCGTCCGCGGCGACGCCCATGATGTACGCGCTCGTGCTCGTGACCGCGCTGCTGGGCGTGGCGATCAACGTCGGAACCCGGGCGGCGGAGCGGCGCGTGCTGTTCTGGCACGCCTCCGTCCGATCGGAAGGTGTGTGACATGAGGACCGCCCTTCGCTGGACGGCGACGACCTTCCTCGTCCCCGTCGTGATCCTCGCGGTGTGGACCATCGCGGCCGAGATCTCGCAGAGCATGTTCTGGCCCTCGCCGGTCCGCATCATCGGGGCCTTCCCCGGCACGTGGCTCGAGGGCCGGCTCGTCGACGACGTCGTCCCCAGCCTGCTGCGGCTGCTGCTGGGCTACGTCTGCGCCCTGGTGATCGGCGTGCTGCTCGGGCTGGTGGTCGGCTCGCTGCGCCGGCTCCGGATGTTCCTGGAGCCCGTCTTCGAGTTCTTCCGCGCCATCCCGCCGCCCGTGCTCGTGCCGATCGTGCTGCTCATCACCGGCATCGGCACCAACATGCAGGTGACCGTGATCGCGTTCGGGTGCCTCTGGCCGATCCTCATCAACACGATCGAGGGCGTGCGCGGCATCGACATGACGCAGCTCGACACGGCGCGCTCGTATCGGGTGAAGGGGCCGCTCCGCACGTTCGGCATCATGATCCCGGCCGCCTCGCCGAAGATCGTCACCGGCGCTCGGCAGGCGCTCTCGGTGGGCATCATCATGATGGTCATCAGCGAGATGTTCGCCTCGACGAACGGCATCGGGTTCAACGTCATCCAGTTCCAGCGGCTGTTCCAGTTCACGCCGATGTGGACGGGCATCGTCCTGCTCGGGATCATCGGCGTCCTCGCGAACGCCCTTTTCAAGCTCGTCGAGGGGCGCGTCCTGCGCTGGTACCTCGGCATGCAGGCCCAGGAGAGGTAGCAATGACTCAAGGCAGCAACGACCCGATTCTGCGGGTGGAGAACCTGCGCAAGGTGTACGGCACGGGCGACACCGCGGTGGAGGCCATCGGGGACCTCGACTTCTCGATCGGCCGCAACGAGCTCGTGTGCATCGTCGGCCCGTCCGGCGCGGGCAAGACCACCTTCCTGCGCTGCGTCTCCGGTCTGCTCGCGCCCACGGACGGCCGCGTCGTCCTCGAGGGCGAGACCGTGACGGAGCCGCCCGCGGGGATGGCCGTCGTGCTCCAGGAGTACGGGCGCAGCCTGTACCCGTGGATGTCGGTCCAGGACAACGTGGCGCTGCCGCTCAAGGCGAAGGGCGTCGCGAAGGCGGAGCGCGCCGAGCGGGTGGCGCGTGCGCTGGCGGAGGTCGGTCTCGAGAAGGCGGGACGCAAGTACCCGTGGCAGCTGTCGGGCGGTATGCAGCAGCGCGTCGCGATCGCGCGGGCGATCGCGTACGAGCCCCACATCCTCGTGATGGACGAGCCGTTCGCGGCCGTCGACGCGCAGACGCGCGCCGACCTGGAGGACCTCGTCCGCCGTCTGTGGAAGGAGCTCGGCGTCACGGTGCTGTTCGTCACGCACGACATCGACGAGTCCGTCTACCTCGGCCAGCGCGTCATCGTGCTGTCCCACGCCCCCACGTTCGTGATGGAGGAGATCGAGATCGATCTGCCCGAGGAGCGCGATCAGCTGTCGACGCGGTCCCTGCCGCGGTTCGCGGAGCTGCGCACGCGCGTGTACGAGCGCATCCAGGAAGCGAAGCACACCAACTACCGCTCCGGCCGCCGCTCGCCCGCGCCGGCCACGCGCAGGGGGGTGTGACGCCCGTGCTCACGCTGCAAGTGGCGGAGCGGGTGGATGAGGCGGACGGCGTTGCCGGGCTCATCCTCACCGATCCGCAGGGACTTCCCCTGCCCGAATGGACCCCGGGCGCGCACGTCGACGTGCACCTGGACCGCCCCGGACGCCCCGGGATCGTGCGCCAGTACTCGCTGTGCGGCGATCCCGCCGACCGGTCCCGCTACCGCATCGCGGTGCTGCTGGAGCCTCAGGGCGAGGGCAGCGCGCACATCCACCAGAGCGTTCGGCCGGGCCAGCTCGTGCGCGTCTCGCCGCCGCGGAACCACTTCGCGTTCGAGCCGGCCGAGCGGGTGGTCTTCGTCGCCGGGGGGATCGGCATCACGCCGCTGCTTCCCATGCTGCACGCCGCCGAGGCCGCGGGAACCGACTGGCACCTGCACTATGCGGGGCGCGAGCCGGGCACGATGGCCTTCGGCGAGTCGCTGGCCCGCTTCGGCGAGCGCGTCACGGTCTACGCGAGCAGCCGCGGCGAGCGCATGGCGGTGCCGGCGATCGTCGCGGAGGCCGGCCGCGCGCCGATCTACGCCTGCGGTCCCGCGCGCCTGCTGGACGCGCTCGAGCAGGCGGCGGGGCAGGACACCGACCTGCGCGTCGAGCGGTTCGAGAACGCCAACGAGGTGACGCTGGAGACGGACCACGAGTTCGAGGTGCACCTGGAGCTGACCGGAACGACGCTCACCGTCAAGCCGGGCGAGACCATCCTGGAGAAGGTTGTCGAGGCGGGCGTTCCCGCGCCCTCCTCGTGCCGCGGGGGCACCTGCGGCACGTGCGAGACGTTCGTGCTGGAGGGCGAGCCCGACCATCGAGACGCCGTGCTCAACGCCAAGGAGCGGGAGGAGTCCGAGGTCATGATGATCTGCGTGTCCCGCTGCAAGGGCAAGCGCCTGGTCCTGGAGCTGTGACGGCGCGGCGCGGGCGTTCGTCCCGCGCCGCGCCCGGCCGAGCGCATGCGGCAGACTGAACGCATGCGAACCATCCGCGACCTGGACACCGTCGAACTGATCCTTCAGGCGCAGGGGGTGCTCGACGCGATCCGCGGCCCGGAGCGCGTGATCGACGCCGGCACGCTGCGCGCGTTGCAGCAGTCGGGGAACTACGTGGTCGGCCTGTTCGACGACGACGTCATGGTCGGCGCGTCGATCGCGTTCTTCGGCGTGCCCGCCCGACGCACCATGCACTCGCACATCACGGCGCTGCTGCCCGAGTACCGCGGCCGCGGGTGGGGGCGCGAGCTCAAGGAGCACCAGCGGCAGTGGGCGTTCTCGCGCGAGGTCGGCAACATCACGTGGACGTTCGACCCGCTCGTCGCGCGCAACGCGCACTTCTTCCTGACCGTGCTGGGCGCCCGCGTCACCGGCTACTCCGTGAATCAGTACGGGATCTTCGGGGGCGGCGACGCGGGCGACGAGAGCGACCGCCTCGACGTCGAGTGGGCGCTGGCCGACATCGCCCAGCCGCCTGCGGATGCCGACGTGGTCGCGACGCTCGAGATCCCCTCGGACGTCGAGGCCATGCGGGTCGAGGACCCGGCGGCCGCCCACGAGTGGCGCACCAGGCTTCGCGGCGAGATGGAGGAGCTGCTCGGGCGAGGGCTGCGGATCGCGGGCTTCGACACCCCGCGCGGATACCTCTTCACGTCGGCCTGACCGTGCTCGCGGACGATTGGATCCCGCACCGCCGCCCCGAGGACCGGGAGCTGCTCGGCTGGATCCGGCCCCAGGGTGAGCGTTGGGTCGCGGTGTCGCTCTTCGGCGCGGACGTCAGCGAGCCGCTGGAATGGACGGACGCCGAGGAGGCGCTCGAAGCGCGCGGGCTGTCGTGGCTCGCGGAGCCGTGGGCGCTCGAGCGCGACGGCGAGGAACCGCTGCGCGTGCGCATCGTCGAGGTGTCGCCCACGGCGCCGAACGGCTCGCCCGGGCGCGTGGTCGTGAAGACGGAGGACTTCGGGGCGATCGACGTGCCGTACACGCTGTACGAGCTGCCGTGGCCGCCGCCCGCATCGCTCCGGCCGGCCCGAGCCGGCGAGGGCACCGCGCCCTGGGGCTGAGGAGGCCACCGGACGGCATGCCATCGCGATGGTATCCTGATGGCATGCGGGTGACCATGGACAAGGCGGGGCGAATCGTCGTCCCGGCGGAGATTCGCGAGCGGCTCGGCATGGTGCCGGGGCCGCTCGACATGGTGATGGATGGCGCGGGCATCCGGATCGAGATCCCGACGTCCGACCGGGTCGAGGAGCGCGACGGGCTCCTGGTGCTGGCGGACGACGGACCCGCGCTCACTCCAGACGACGTGCGGGAGCTGCGGCTTGCCGACCAGCGGTGAACCGGACGACGGCGACGCTCGGCTGCTGCTGGACACGAGCGCCGCGATCGCGCTCGTGCAGCCGTCCCATACGAAGCACGAGGCGGTGTTCCGGCGGGTGCGCGGGGTCCGTCTTGGCCTCGCCGGGCACGCCGCAGTGGAGACGTACTCCGTCCTCACCCGCCTTCCGGGGGCGCAGCGGGTCTCCGGGCCCGAGGCCGCCCGCATCATCCGGACGAACTTCCCTCTGACCTACGCGCTGGCCGCAGCGACGGCGGCCGACGCGCCGGACCTGCTCGCACGGCGCGGCATCGCGGGCGGCGCGGCGTACGACGGGCTGGTCGCGCTCGCCGCCGCCGAGGCCGGCCTGACTCTCCTGACATGCGATCGTCGCGCGGTCGGCACCTATGCGCAGTTCGGCGTGGACCTCGAGATCGTCTGAGCGGGCTCGCAGCGGATCCAGACTGCGCGAAGGGGGAGCGTCCCGCGCAGGAACTAGGATTGAGGCATCCGCGCGGCGCCTCGGCGAACCAGCGCGCCCTCCCGCCCTGCGACCATTGGAGCCACCGTGGCCGAGCCCTCCCGCCTCGACAAGGTCATCAGCCTCGCCCGCCACCGCGGGTTCGTCTTCCAGGCGGGAGAGATCTACGGCGGCTCCCGCTCCGCGTGGGACTACGGGCCCCTCGGCACCGAGCTGAAGGAGAACATCCGCCGCCAGTGGTGGCAGACGTTCGTGCGCGGCCGCGGCGACATGGTCGGCCTCGACTCGTCCATCATCCTGCCGTCCAAGGTGTGGGAGGCGTCCGGCCACGTCGCGACGTTCACCGACCCGCTGGTCGAGTGCCTGCAGTGTCACAAGCGCCACCGCGAGGACCACCTGATCGAGGCCTACGTCGACAAGAAGGGCCGCGAGCCGGAGAACGGGATGGCCGACATCCCGTGCCCCGACTGCGGCACGCGCGGCCGCTGGACCGAGCCGAAGTCGTTCTCCGGCCTGGTGAAGACCTATCTCGGTGTCGTGGACGACGCCAGCGGCCTGCACTACCTGCGGCCCGAGACCGCGCAGGGCATCTTCGTCAACTTCGCCAACGTGCTGACCGCCTCGCGCAAGAAGCCGCCGTTCGGAGTGGGCCAGATCGGCAAGGCGTTCCGCAACGAGATCACGCCGGGCAACTTCATCTTCCGCACGCGCGAGTTCGAGCAGATGGAGATCGAGTACTTCGTGCCGCCGGCCGAGGCGGCCGAGTGGTTCGAGCACTGGGTCGACGCGTGCTGGAACTGGTTCGTCGACCTCGGGATCGATCCGGCGCACATGCGCAAGCTCGACATCCCCGACGGTGAGCGCGCGCACTACTCCGACCGCACGATCGACGTGGAGTACGAGTTCGGCTTCCCCGGCAAGGGCTGGGGCGAGCTCATGGGCGTGGCCAACCGCACGGACTTCGACCTGACCAACCACATCGAGGCCTCGGGCCAGAACCTCACCTATTTCGACCAGGCATCCGGCGAGAAGTACGTGCCGTACGTGATCGAGCCGTCGTTCGGTCTCACCCGCTCGATGATGGCCTTCCTCATCGACGCGTACACGGAGGAGGAGGTGCCGAACGCCAAGGGCGGCACCGACACCCGCACGGTGCTGAAGCTCGACCCGCGCCTGGCCCCGGTCAAGGTGGCCGTCCTGCCGCTGTCGCGCAACGAGCGGCTCTCGCCGCTCGCGCGCGAGGTCGCCGACGATCTGCGCGGCACGTGGAACGTCGACTTCGACGACGCCGGCGCGATCGGCCGCCGCTACCGCCGCCAGGACGAGATCGGCACGCCGCTGTGCGTGACGATCGACTTCGACTCGCTCGACGACCGGGCGGTCACCGTGCGCGACCGGGACACGATGGGCCAGGAGCGCGTGCCGCTCGACGGCCTGCGCGCTTACCTCGCCGAGCGCCTCGGGGGCTGATCCCGCGCCGGAGTCACCGACCGTGACAGGAGCGTGACAGCGCTGCTGCGCCCGTGACAGCGTCGCGGCAGCGCGCCGGACGGATCCTGGTGTCTCGGAAAGGAGGCATCATGACCGCATCCACCCCCGCCGTCAGTGCGGAGGGCCTCGTCAAGGCGTTCGCCGGCCACCGCGCTGTCGACGGCGTCGACCTGGTGGTCGAAGCCGGCACGGTGTTCGGCGTGCTCGGTCCCAACGGAGCAGGCAAGACAAGGTGCCATCTCTGACCCTAGTAGCTGGATGCTGCCGCAGCCCTGCGATGACGGTGTCGAGCGCGTACATCGAGTCCGACCACTCCAGCATCGGATCGTCGTAGACAGTGGTCTTCTGGGCCATGCCGCGACGGTAGCCGCTCGACTTGGCGTGTGGTGTAAGTCTCAGAAGCGGATCGCGGCAGATCTGGACATCGGTCGACGTCCCTGGGCAGCCGAATCACGCACCGAGTGCAGCCGATTGACGGTGGGAGTAGCGCGGCCGGGTCCTTTGTCTGACTAAGTGCTCACATACTCAGGCGGTTGAACGACCTGGCTGGGCATCACATCCAGCTCATAACTCGGTCCCGCTACCTGAACGGCCGGAGCCCACGAGACGTTCGGCATGACTCGCTTAGGGGGCTCCGGGGAACGACCTACTGCGGTTCGAGCAACTTTCGCTGCTCGACGTCCCGTTCGCCGAGGTGCGTCAGAACGTAGCGGTCGCCGTTGAGGTGAATCAGATCCTTGGTGTCCAGCGCGTTCAGGGTGCGCTTCAGGTTGGCGCGCATCCCTGCCCTCGCCCAGGAGTGGAGCTCGGTGAAACTGGCACCATCGACACCGCGCCAGTAAAGCAGGGCGAGCATGTGGTCCGATGCCTTCAACTGCTTCAGCACGCGTGGGAAGCCGTCGAAGACTTGGATCAGCGGCACGTCCTTCGACACCAGGGCGACAATGATCCCGTGCGCCTCGGTCGCAGACACGTTGTGGTGGAGGCGCACAAGTTCGGCGAGCACCCACTCCATGTTCCGGACGACCATCGTGGCGTCCTGCTGGTTCGGGTCGATACCGTCGCTAAGGTGCGCCACGTCCCGCTTGTTCCGAATGTCGTAGATCAGACGGAGCGTGCGCGGGATGTGGAAGCGGATGCTCTCAGGCGCAGCCGTAGCCTGCTCGAGTTTGCCCATCAGGGTTGGGACCTTGGGCAGGTTGCCGCCGAGCGGCGTGTACTGCTGTGTCGTCGCCCACTCGAGAATCCGGAACACGGCCTCCGAGAAGCGAGCACCCTCGATCTCGGAGGGCCGCAGGTCGTCGCGGTAGAACCGCCGCTTCGCCTCGGTGAACGCCTCCAGCAATTCCTTCACCAGTTCCGCGGGGATACCTGCGGCGATGAAGCCCTGCTGGACGCGATCGTCGAGCGCGGTCACGACTCGTCCAGGAGGCTGTCCACGAAAGCGGGGAACCCGTTGATGGCAGCGGACTTCGCCCGGATGTGGCGGTTGGTGCCGCTACCGGTGATGAGGTAGCCGTTCAGCGCCTTGATCTGCGACGAGAAGTTCGCCGAGTCGTAGCACTTGAGTCGCTGGGCCTCGGCCCGCACGAGTTCCAGGGAGGTCTCGCTCTCGTTCAAACCGAAACCGCGCACGATGGTGAGGATCTGTGCAATCGCCCGCGTCTTGTCGGCGTTATTCTTGCCCAGCTTGATGCCGGGGAGGCTGACCTTCAGGACCCCGTTGTCGAGGTGGACCAGTTCTTCCAGCTTCTCGCGGGAGACGCCCGTGTGCTGCTCGACGTTGTCGAGGATCGTGCTCTCAGCCTCGGTGATTTTGGACCCATCGCCGTTGGAGTCCCCGCCGTTCGTGCCGCTCCCGGGGGACCCGCTCGTGGCGCCAGGCTTCCCCGTCTGGCCAGACGTACGCGGTGCGGTAGCAGGGGCAACTGCCACGACCTGAGTAGGGGCCAGCAGTCGCACCGCTTCGCGGAACGCGACTTCCTGAATCTTCTCTGGCAGACCGGCATCCTCGACCGCGGTCCACGCCTTCTTTAGCGTCTCGCTGACTTCCATGCAGAGTGGCGTCCCGCATAGTGGTGTAACCGCTCGGTGGCCGGCCCCGTTGTGAACGTGGGCGCGGTCACCGTGTGATCCTTCG
>NZ_BMJY01000018.1 GCF_014643695.1 Microbacterium album
GTCTACTACGCTGACCTCGAAACGCCATCCCACCCGGTGCTGGCACCCGCATAGGAGCGGCAGAGAACCGGGGACGGTTCAGGGGTCGGTTTTCAGTCTGCCGACGGCGATGAGGTGGAGTGCCTTGTTGGCTTGCCGGTCGCCGCCGCGGTTGAGTCTCATGCGGCGGGTCTTGCCTGAGGAGGCGGGCAGGGGTGCCGTGCCGGTGAGCTTGGCGAAAGCGGCCTCGGAGCGGAATCGGTCGAGGTTCTGCCCGGCGGTGACCAGCAGCTGAGCGGCGGTGAGAGTGCCGATCTGGGGGCGGGCGACCAGGGTGGGCACGGCGGTGGCGACCAGCGGGGCGAGGGCTTTCTCCGCGTCTTTCATCTCCTTGTCCAATGCCTGGATGCGGCGGGCCAGGGCGCGCAGCGCGTGCCGGGCGGCGTGGGCGGGCTCGTGCAACCGGGTCAGGTCGGGACGCAGCGCGGCGGCTTTGACGACCCGGGCGGGCGTTGTCAACGGCAGCAGGAGCTCACGCAGTTCCTCCGGGGCGGTGGTGACCAGGTCCCGGAGCTGCGAGACCGCGGCGGTGCGGGCCTTCACCGCGCCGCTGCGGGCCACCAACAGCGCCCGGACCGCCTCGACGACTCCGGTGGACACCTTCGGGCGTCCCGTGGCGGTGCCGGCCAGGACAGCGCGGGCGGCGTGCTCTGCGTCGATCGCGTCGGACTTGCCTTGCCGGGCGCGGGTGGTCTTGTCGGGCCGGTTCACCTCGAACACGTCCATGCCCTCGGCCAACAGCTGCCGGGTCAGGCCCGCACCATAAGAACCGGTCGATTCAACACCGAACGCCTCGACCTGCCCATACCCAGCGGCCCAGTCCATCACCTCGCGGTAACCAGCCGCGGAGGCAGCGAACTCCGCATCAGCCACGCGCCGCCCCGTGGTGTCGATGATGACCGCGTGATGAGCGCGTTGATGCGTGTCGACCCCGACGATCAGTCGCGGTTGCGGGGTCTCGAGCGTGATTGTCATGCTGGAACCGTCTCCATCCGGTCTACGTCCTGATGGATGACCTCACCGGGTCGGGCGGACACAACAGTGATGAGCCTATGCAGGGTCCTATGAAGTCACTCCCGCCCGATCCGGCCATCCGGCACTGAAGGGCACGGGCCCCCGGGAACGTGCTCGACTCGTCGGTTTCAGGACAGTCAACGACGCCAGTTTCGACTCAGGTCAGAACCACCACCCAAGAACCCACCACCATCCTCACTGTTTCGACTCCGCGGCTCCGCCGCTCCGCTCAACGAGCAACCAAGAGCCCCTACCCCCGCCCCCCCCCCTACCCCTACCCACCGACCTCAACCCCTGTGCGAGCGAAGCGAGCGTGCGGGCGCGAAGCGCCGGCGCGCTGAAGCGAAGCGCAAGCGCCTCCCTCGCGGAGCGGCCCCTCGGGGGCCCGACGCGTGGGAGAAAAAAGAACAGAGCGAAGCGAGCGTGCGGGCGCGAGTGCGCCCGCCAACCAGGCGCGCAGCGCCGGCGCGCTGAAGCGAAGCGCAAGCGCCTCCCCCGAGGAGCGGCCCCTCCGGGGCCCGACGAGCGGGAGGAAAAAGAAACACCACCAACCCCGGCTTCGACTTCGCCGCTGACGCGGCTCCGCTCAGCCCGTTTCGACTCCGCGGCTACGCCGCTCCGCTCAACGACCGGACCTGGACGTCACGTGACCTCCGGGTCGTTGAGCGGAGCGAAGCGGAGTCGAAACGGGTTGAGCGAGCGAAGCGAGTCGCAACCAAGCTCTACCCCGCCCCGACTTCAACCCGGCGCGAGCGCGTCAGTGCGGGCGCGAGTGCGCCCGCCACCAGGCGCGAAGCGCCGACGCGCGCAGCAAAGCGAAGCGCCTCCCCCGAGGAGCGGCCCCACCGGGGCCCGACGAGCGGGAGAAAAAGAAGACCGTAGGCGGAAAAAGAACAGACCACGAACTGCCCTAGAGTTGACGGTACGGTCCGTTTCCGGGCCGAGGCGCGACGAAAGGCAGTCATCCGTGGAGATCCGCATCGGAATCACGAACACCGGCCGCGAGCTCAGCTTCGAGACGTCGGAGAGCGCCGAGGCCGTGAAGTCCACCATCGCGTCGGCGCTCGACCAGGGCGACAGCCACCTCAGCTTCACGGATGTGAAGGGCAACTCCTACATCGTGCCGACGGCGAACCTGGCGTTCATCGAGGTCGGCACGGAGGAGTCTCGCCGCGTCGGCTTCGTGGCCTGAGCCGCGCGTGTACATCCTGCTGGCCCTCATCGCCGCGGTCGCGCTGGGCGTGGCCGTGCACTTCGCGCTGCCTCGCCGGCCGCTGCGCGGCGTCGCGCTCGCCCCGTCGTTGGCGGGTGCGGCGGGCGCTGTGGCGTACGGCGTGTGCACGTGGGCGGGGCTCGGTGAGGCGAACCCGTGGCAGTGGGTCATCTCGCTCGTCGCCGCCGTTGCGGTGTCCGTGGGCGGGACGCTGCTGCTCACCCGCGTGCGCGCCGCGCACGACGAGGCGGAGGCGCGCCGCCTAGGTGTCGCCTGATCGCTCGGGAGGCGGTCAGCGGCGGATGCAGCGCCCGGGCTCGACCGGCTCCTCGGAGCCGTCGAGCTGTGCGAGCACGGGAAGAAGCTCCGCCGTGGTCATCGCGTAGCCGACGTCCGGGCGCACTTCGTCGCGCGCGAACACGACGCCCGCGACCGCTCCGGACTCGGTGAGCAGCGGGCCGCCGGAGTTGCCCGGTGCGATCTCCGCGGCGAGCGTGTAGAGCGCCCGCTCCGAGGGCGCCCCGCCGTAGATGTCGGCGATCGGCGCCGTTCCCACTCCCGCGATACCCGCCGGCACCGTGCGGAACGGTCCGCCGTGCGGGTAGCCCTGCACGACGGCACCGGCTCCGGTCTCGAGCGGCTCGACGATCCTCAGGGGTGGCGCGTCGACGTCGACGGCGATGACCGCGAGGTCGTCGACGGGGTCGAAGTACACGACCCGGCCGTCCCGCGCCGGTCGCCCGGGCAGCTCGACGACCGGCGTGTCGACGCCCGCGACGACGTGCGCGTTCGTCACGACCCGGCCCTCCGCCGCCACGAAGCCCGTTCCCGTGGAGCTCGTGCCGCACGCGTACGCGACGCCGGAGATGCGGGCCACGGACCGTCCGGCCTCCGCGAGCGCGGGATCGCTCGTGTCGATCTGGTCGGCGCGGGGCGCGATAGACAGGTCGGCGTCGTCGAGCAGGCCGTCGATCGCGGGCAGCAGCGCGTCGCCGAGCACCGTCGAGTGCAGCCGGGCGAACGCCTCGGCGATGGGCTCGGGCGTGAATCTGTCGATCGTCCGCAGCACGGTGGACGACGCGACCGAGGACGACACGACGGGGATGCCGGCCGCGGCGATCCCCGACCCCGCGAGCGAGATCGCGAGCGCCGCCGCGACGACTCCCAGCACGCCGCCCAGCAGGCGCTCGGCCACCCGCAGTCGCAGCCGATCGGCGCCGCGGCGGACGAGCACGCCGATGACCGCGCCGATCGCGGTTCCCCCGGCGAGCAGCAGGACGGCGCCGCCGACGATCGCAATGCCGCGCCACTCCCGGTCGGGCACGGCATCCGCGATCAGGGGAAGCAGCCATGGCGCCGCGATGCCACCGGCGACGAGACCGCACAGCGACCCGAGCGCTGAGAACAGACCCGCTCGCAGGCCCGCCACGAGCGCTCCGAGGAGCAGGACGACGATCACGACGTCGGCGAGCTGCAGCATGTCGTCTCCTCCCGGGCCCGGGGCGCACCCCCGGGAACCTACGCGGCCAGTCCCAGCCCGTCCATCCGCCGCGCGTGCGCGGCCATGAGCGCGGTGAACACCGGCTCCACCTTCTTCTCGTCGTCGCTCCCGAGCCGCTGGGGCCGCAGCGCGGCGCGCGCGATCAGCAGGGTGTCGCCCACCAGTCGGCGGGCCCACAGGGACAGCAGCGAGCGCATCTCCTCGTCGCTCTCGATCGTCCCGTGCAGCAGCTCGACGATCTGCTGGCGGTCGCTGCCGACGCTCAGGACCTTGGCGACCCGTCGCCCGGTCTCGCCGTAGCTCGACGCGAGCGCCAGGTAGAAGTCGTCGAGCATGCCCGCCGTGATGTGGACCGACAGCATGGTCTCCCGAGGCCGTGCTCCGACCGTGGCGCGGCGGAACGCGTCGAGCTGGTCCTGGAACGGGCGCATGATCTCGGTCGGCTCGTCGCCGCGGTCGCGGATGATGTCCACGATGGCGCGGTGCTTGACGAGCGCGGCGCCGGCGGCCAGCGACAGCGCCTCTTTCTCCTCCAGCTCGGGCGTCGCGCGGATCAGCCGCGTGAGCGTCTCGAAGTAGCCCAGCTGCAGGTACGCCGCCTGCCCCAGGAAGGTCTCGACGTCCGGAGCGAGCTCCTCGAAGTCGACGCGCCTCGCATCGCCCATGTCGCCGCGCGGCCGCAGGCGCAGCATCCGCGCCGGCGGGCGCCGGCGCCGGAAGAACCAGTTCACCACGGCGCCCAG
Source organism: Microbacterium album (assembly GCF_014643695.1). GTDB lineage: Bacteria > Actinomycetota > Actinomycetes > Actinomycetales > Microbacteriaceae > Microbacterium > Microbacterium album. The sequence continues at coordinate 4,511 of NZ_BMJY01000018.1, forward strand.
CCTACGTCGTGGGGAGCGCGCCGCCCCACAGCGCCGCCGCCCGGGAGCGTTCAGGTCGCTCCGCTAGGCTGGTGGCGTCCCCGGCGACGGATCGGGGCCGCCGCGCCTGGAGCTGACAAGGGCGTGGATCGCACTTCTTCAGTGCAGCGCAGGCTGCAGACAGGCTCTCATCACATCGTGACTACCTTCTCCGACCTCGGCGTCGACCAGGACATCGTCGACGCCCTCGCCGCGAAGGGGATCGTCGACGCGTTCCCCATCCAGGAGCAGACCATCCCGCTCGCCCTCCCCGGTCAGGACGTGATCGGCCAGGCCAAGACGGGCACCGGCAAGACCTTCGGATTCGGCATCCCCGTCGTCCAGCGCCTCGGCCTGAACCCGGAGCCGGGCGTCAAGGCGCTCATCGTCGTGCCGACGCGCGAGCTCGCCGTGCAGGTCTACGAGGACCTCGACCTGCTGACGTCCAACCGCTCGACCAGCGTGGTGGCGATCTACGGCGGAAAGGCCTACGAGGGTCAGATCGACCAGCTCAAGGCGGGCGCGCAGATCGTGGTCGGCACGCCCGGGCGGCTGATCGACCTCGCGGGGCAGCGTCTGCTCGACCTCTCGAACGCGACCGAGGTCGTGCTCGACGAGGCCGACAAGATGCTCGATCTCGGCTTCCTCGCGGACATCGAGAAGATCTTCCAGAAGGTCGCGCAGGTGCGCCACACGCAGCTGTTCAGCGCGACGATGCCCGGTCCGATCGTCACGCTCGCGCGCCGGTTCATGTCGAACCCGATCCACATCCGCGCGAACGATCCCGACGAGGGCCTGACCCAGGCCAACATCGAACACATCATCTACCGCGCCCACTCGCTGGACAAGGACGAGATCATCGCCCGCATCCTGCAGGCCGAGGGCCGGGGCAAGACCGTGATCTTCACGCGCACCAAGCGCGCGGCGCAGCGCCTGGTCGACGAGCTGAGCGACCGCGGCTTCAACGTCGGCGGCGTGCACGGCGACATGGGCCAGGAGCAGCGCGAGCGTTCGATGGCGGCGTTCAAGGCGGGCAAGAAGGACGTGCTGGTCGCGACGGACGTCGCCGCGCGCGGTATCGACGTGGACGACGTCACGCACGTCATCAACCACACGATCCCGGACGACGAGAAGACGTACCTGCACCGCGCGGGACGCACGGGACGCGCGGGACGCACGGGCATCGCCGTGACGTTCGTCGACTGGGACGACCTGCACAAATGGGCGCTCATCAACCGGGCGCTCGACTTCGGCCAGCCGGAGCCGACGGAGACCTATTCGTCGAGCCCGCACCTGTACACCGACCTGAACATCCCCGAGGGCACGAAGGGCCGCCTCACGACCGCCCCGAAGTCGGAGAAGCCGCGCACCGAGCGACGCTCGCAGGGTGCCGGCCCCGCCGCCGGCCCGGGTGAGGCCGGGGACAAGCCGCGTCGCCGCCGCCGCCGCCGGTCCGGCGAAGCGGGCGACGGCGCGCAGTCCGAGGACGCGCAGACCCGCCCCGACGGCGCCGGCACGCACGACGGCGAGGGCAAGGAGCACCACGACGGCAAGCCCGCGCCGGCCCGTCGCCGCCGTCGCCGCCGCCCGTCCGGTCAGGCCCCCCAGGGCGCGTAACACTCCCGGCGTTGACTAGCGCCGGTGCGGCTTACTAGCGCTCCCCGGCCTAGTGAACTGCACCGGCGCTAGTCAACGCCCAGGCGTCGGGCGGACGGCCGGAAGCCGCCGCGTCAGGCCGGGTAGACCGGCGTCGTGCCCGAGGCGCGGTCGATGATGCGCTGCACCATCGCGTCGGCCGTGGTGTTCTCGCCGGGGAGGTTCGGTTTGCCGCGGCCGTGGTAGTCGCTCGACCCCGTGACGATGAGGTCGCGCGCCGCGGCGATCCGGCGGAGGGTGGCCTTGCCGGCCTCGGTGTTCTCGCGGTGCTCGATCTCGAAACCGGCGAGACCGGCGTCGATCAGGGCGTGCAGCACGGGCTCGGGCATCATGCGCCCGCGGCCCGCGGGGGTGGGATGCGCGACGATCACCACGCCACCCGCGCGCGTGACCAGCTCGACCACGCGGAACGGATCCGGCGCATAGTGGGGCTCGTAGTAGCCCTCTCGCGGATGGAGGATGCCGGCGAACGCCTCCGTGCGATCTTGCGCGAGGCCGCGCGCCACCAGCGCGTCGGCGATGTGCGGCCGGCCCACGGTCGCGTCCTGGGTCGTCTGGGCCAGCACGTCGTCCCACGTGAGGTCGTAGTCGCGGGCGATGTTCGCGACGATGCGCTCCGCCCGCCCCACGCGGTCGCCGCGTATGCGTTCGATCTCCTCCCGCAGAGCCGCGTCGTCGGGGTCGAACAGGTACGACAGCAGGTGCACGCTCCGCCACTCGTGCTTGGCCGAGAACTCCATGCCCGGCAGGAACGTCATGCCGAGGGACGTCGCGGCCTCGGCCGCCTCGGCCCAGCCCGCCGTCGTGTCGTGGTCGGTCAGCGCGATCGTCCGCAGGCCGTGGCGGTGCGCGGACGCGACCACCTCCGCGGGAGGCTCCGTGCCGTCGGAGCGCAGCGAGTGCAGGTGCAGATCGCTCGGCCCCGAGAACCGCCGCCTGCCGTCACCGTCGCCCACATCCCGATCGTAGACCGCGCGAACTGGGCGCGCCCACCGCGCGCATCCGCCGCTTTCCCAGGTCATCGACCTAATGTCGAGGCGTGCTGCGCTTGCTCGGGTTCCTCACCGCGGCGTTGTTCGCTGTCGCGACCGCCGCCGTCACGTGGCCGCAGTTCTTCCGCCTCGAGCAGACGGCGCCGTTCGCGCAGATCGTCTCGCTCCGGGGCGTCATGGTCGCCGGCTTCGCGGGCCTGACGCTCGTCTTCCTGCTGTTCGCGATCGCCCGCCCGCTGCGCGGCTTCGCCATGGTGATGGCGCTCGTCTCGGCGGTCGGCGCGATCGCCGGCGGCGTCACGCTGGGCATGCGCGGTTACGGCGCGTCGCTGCCCGCCGCGACCGATACGAGCATCCGCGTCATGACCTGGAACACCGCGGGCGAGGCCACGGGCGCCTACGACATCGCGCAGACGGCGGTCGCGATGGACGCCGACATCGTCGCGCTTCCCGAGACCGCCGAGCGGGTGGGCACCGAGGTCGCCGTGCAGATGCGGGAGCTGGGCCGCCCGATGTGGGTGCACCACGTGCAGTACAACAAGGAGATCGAGCTCGGCCCGCACTCGTGGGTGACGACGATCCTGATCTCGCCCGAGCTCGGCGACTACGCGGTCATCCCGTCGTCCGACGACGGATCCAGCAACACGCAGCTGCTGCCGAGCGCCGTCGTGATGCCGGTGGACGGCACGGGCCCCACGGTCGTCGCGGTGCACGCCGTCGCGCCGCGACCCGCCTACATGGACGTGTGGCAGCAGGACCTGCGTTGGATCGCGGACCAGTGCCCCGCCGGTGCGAACGTCATCGTGGCGGGCGACTTCAACGCGACACTCGACCACATGGCGTCCCTGGGCCTGGGCGGCGGCGACCTCGGCTACTGCCGCGACGCCGCCGCGACGACCGGGAACGGCGCGATCGGCACCTGGCCGACGGACGTTCCCGCGCTGCTGTCCGCACCGATCGACCACGTGATGCACTCCGAGCACTGGGAGGCGACCGGATCCGTCGTGCTCACGAACCTCGACGGCGCGGGCAGCGATCACCGTCCGCTCGTCGTGCAGCTCGAGCCCGTCGGCTGACCGGCACCGCTCTCAGCGGCGCTCGGCCCGGGCGGCGCGCACGCGGCGCGCGACGGCCAGGACGAGCCTCCAGCCCACCAGCGTCACCAGCAGCGTCACGGCCGCCACGATGACGAACGGCAGCGCCGTGCCCTGTCCCGACACGGCACGCAGCAGCATCCCCCCGCCGAGCGTCACGAACCACACGACCAGTCCGGCGGCGATCCCGTCCGTCCGGCCCCGCAGCACCACGACCGCCGCGGATGCCAGCAGGAGCGACACGCCGAAGGGCCACAGCGCGCCCAGATAGCCGACCGGGTCGACCAGCGCCGCGTCGCCGTGCGTGTCGCGTCCCAGCGCCACGAACGCGATCACGAAGGCCAGGTCGATGCCCAGCGCCGTGAGCGGCTGACGGGTCGCGGAGTGCATCGCTCCAGCATACGAAAGCGGTCGCCGCGCACCCGGCGCCGTGTCAGCGGTCGGTGAGACACTGGAGGCATGAGCGACACGACCGAGAGGACCGAGGCGGCCACGACCGAGGGCGTCGTCAATCGCCGTCAGCCCTATCCGCAGGGCTTCCTGGACACGATCTCCGAGGGATGGGCCGAGCGCCCCGAGCAGCTGCCCCCGCTGCGGGAGCAGGCGCCGTACGCCGCCGTGCGGCGGCGGGCCGTGTCGGAGGCGTTCCCCGGCAAGAGGCTCGTGATCCCGGCCGGCACGCTCAAGCAGCGCAGCAACGACACCGACTACCCCTTCCGCGTGCACTCGGCGTTCGCGCACCTGACCGGCTGGGCCGCGGACTCCGAACCCGGCGCCGTGCTCGTGTTCGACCCCGTCGACGGCGGGCACGACGTCACGCTGTACTTCCGCGAGCGCGCCGACCGCACGACCGCGGAGTTCTACTCGGATGCCGCCATCGGCGAGTTCTGGATCGGCCCTCGCCCGGCGCTTCCCGGCGTGGCGGGCGAGCTGGGCATCCCGACGGCTCACATCGACGCGTTCGAGACGCGCGAGGGCGATCTGGTCGTCGACGAGGATGCGGAGCTGACGCGCTTCCTCTCCGAGCTGCGCCTCCGGAAGGACGAGTACGAGATCGCGCAGCTGCGCCTGGCCGTGCAGGTGACCGCGGACGGATTCGACGACATCGTGCGCGAGCTGCCCCGCATCATCGAGCACCCGCGGGGCGAGCGCGTCGTCGAGGGCGTGTTCCACCGGCGCGCGCGCAGCGACGGGAACTGGGAGGGCTACGACACGATCGCCGCGTCGGGCCCGCACGCGTGCTACCTGCACTGGACCCGCAACGACGGCGCCGTCCTCCCGGGAGACCTGATCCTGATCGACGCGGGCGCCGAGGTCGACAGCCTCTACACAGCCGACATCACGCGCACGCTCCCCGTCAGCGGCACCTTCTCGCCCATCCAGCGCCGCATCTACGAGACGGTGCGCGAAGCCGCCGACGCCGCGTTCGGCGCCGCCCGGCCCGGAGCGAAGTTCCGGGAGGTGCACGAGGCCGCCATGGAGGTGCTCGCCCGGCGCACCGCGGAGTGGGGTCTGCTGCCGGTTACGGCCGAGGAGGCCCTGGACGGCGAGCGCGGCGGTCACCACCGCCGCTACATGGTGCACGGCACGAGTCACCACCTCGGCATCGACGTGCACGACTGCGCGCAGGCCCGTCGCGAGATGTACTACGACGGTGTCCTGGAACCCGGGATGGTCTTCACGATCGAGCCGGGCCTGTACTTCCAGATCGACGACCTGACGGTCCCGGAGGAGTACCGCGGCATCGGCGTGCGCATCGAAGACGACATCCTGATGACCGAGGACGGTCCCGTCAACCTCTCGGCCGGCATCCCCCGCACAGCGGACGAGGTGGAGGCGTGGATCAGCGGACGAAGCGTGCGATGAGGGGCGCGAGTCGCGCGCCGATGACGTCGGCGCCGCGACGCTGTCCCTTCACCTCGAAGGAGTGGTTCGCGTCGGCGACCCACTCGACCGTCGCGTCCCGGCACGTCGCGACCACCTCGTCGAACTGCGAGCGCGGCTGGATGAACGGGTCGTTCTCGCCCGCGACGAAGAGCTGGGGCTGATCGATCGCGGGGAGGTGCTCCGCGCGCGGCCGCTCGGGCTTGCCGGGCGGATGCAGCGGATAGCCGAGATACGCCAGGCCGGCGACTCCGAAACCTCCCTCAGCGGCCGCCATCGACGCCATCCTGCCGCCGTAGGACTTGCCCGCCGCCCAGACGGGCAGCCCCTCGCCGGCGGCGGACTCGACGACCGCGCGCCACGTCGCGACGGCGTCCGCGGGGCGTCCGGGCATGCGCCGCCCCGCCTCGACGTACGGGAAGTTGAAGCGCACGACGGTGAGACCCGCCGTGGCGAGGGCGCCCGCGAGTCCCGCGAGGAACGGATGCCGCATTCCGGCGCCCGCGCCGTGCGCGAGGCACACCACGGCCCGGGGCTCTGCGGCGTGGTCGATGAGGAGCGGTACCTCGGCCGACGCGCCCTTCGGCAGCGTGACGGAGACGCGCCGCGCTTCGTCCGTCACGCCCGGCCCCGGTCGTCTCCCCTGCCCTCGTCCTCGGGGGCGGCGCCCTCGGGACCCTCGGGGGCCTCCGCCTCAGGCGCGGGAGGCGTCGCGGGATCGATCCGCACGCCGTAGCGCGGCGGCTCGCTGAGCGACGGAGACGACGAGGGCGTCACCGGGCGCGGCGGCGCGGACGGCCCCAGCACGCGGCGTGCGGTGCCCACGCTGCGCGGCAGCACCGTCACCTCGTAGTGATCGGCCGCGACCTGCATGACGCTCGCGAAGTCGCGACGCCGGCGCAGCAGCGCGTAGCTGATCAGGCGCACGAGCATCCCGATCGCGATGCCCACGAACATCATGCCGACGAACACCTGCATCGGGATGCCGGGAGACCAGATCACGACCATGGCGGCGAACAGCAATCCGAGCAGGACGCCGTTGACGGCCCCCGACCACGCCGCCTGGGCGTACCCGAGCCGGCCGGTGACCTTCTCGATCGACCGGAGCGCGGTGCCCACGATAGCGATGTCGGCGGCGGGCACCTCGGACGCGATGAGACGCGACACCGCCTTCTGCGCGGCCTCGTACTCCTTGAAGCTCGCGACGGTCTCGCCGACCTCGAACGTGCGCCCCATCCCGGCCATCATGCTCATGGGCGCCATTCTCGCACGCGCACCCCGCGGGCCCCTGGACGGCCCCGCGCCCCGCCCGCGCGCCCACGCTCCCGCCCGCTGTACCCCTGACGCGGCGCGGGGCCTCCGGCGCCGCGGCCGCGCGCAGGGCCGCGCGACTACTCTGGGACCATGAGCACCCAGAGGGTTTTCGTGGCACGCCTGGCCGGCTGCCCCGTCTTCGACCCCGCCGGAGACCGGCTCGGCAAGGTGCGCGACGTCGTGGTCGTCTACCGCAGCAACGCGGCGCCCCGCGTCATCGGCCTCGTGTGCGAAATCCCGGGACGCCGTCAGGTGTTCGTCTCGATCGGGCGCGTCACCTCGATCTCGTCCAGCCAGGTCATCACGACCGGTCTCATCAACGTGCGTCGCTTCCAGCCCAGGGCCGACGAGGTGCGCGTGCTGGCGGAGGTCGTCGGCCGGCGGGTCCACTTCGTCGACGGCAGCGGATCCGCCGTGATCGAGGACGTCGCGATCGAGCCGAACCGCGTGGGCGACTGGGCCATCGGGCAGCTCTTCCTGAGGAAGCCCAAGACCAGCGCGTCACCGTTCGCGAAGGGGCCGACGACGTTCGCCGCGTGGAACGAGGTGCGCGAGCAGCACACCCCGGGCCAGGCGCAGTCGGCGGAGGCCCTCGCGGCGAGCTTCGCGGAACTGCATCCCGCGGACCTCGCCAACACGCTCCTGGATCTGCCGGAGGAGCGCATGATCGAGGTCGCGGAGGAGCTCTCGGACGAGCGGCTCGCGGACGCGCTCGAGGAGATGCCCGAGGACGAGCAGGTGCACATCCTGGAGAAGCTCGGCGATGAGCGCGCCGCGAACGTGCTCGACGCCATGGAGCCCGACGACGCCGCCGACCTGCTCGCCGAGTTCGCGCCGCAGCGCTCCGAGGAGCTGCTGCAGCTCATGGAGCCCGACGAGGCGGAGGACGTGCGCATGCTGCTGCGCTACGGCCCCGACACCGCGGGCGGCCTCATGACGACCGAACCGATCATCATGTCGGCCGATGCGACGATCGCCGAGGCGCTGGCGCTCATCCGACGCCACGAGCTGCACCCGGCCCTCGCCGCGAGCGTGTTCGTCACGCTGCCGCCGTACGAGACGCCGACCGGCCGCTTCCTCGGCGCCGTGCACTTCCAGCGCATGCTGCGCTACCCGCCGCACGAGCGCGTGGGCGCGATCCTCGACGACACGCTCGAGCCGGTGACCGTGACGGCCACGGCGGCCGAGGTCGCGCGCCTGCTGGCCAGCTACGACCTCGTCTCGCTGCCCGTCGTGGATCAGGCGCGGCGCCTGGTCGGAGCCATCAGCGTCGACGACATGCTGGACTACCTGCTGCCCGACGACTGGCGTTCGCACGACGCGGGCGCGCCGCTGCCGCCCGCTCCCACGACCGGCACGATCCCGACGATCGGACGCGGCTGATGTCGCCGCGCGAGACCGCCCGCCCCGAGGCGGTGCGGGGCCGGAAGCCGCGCCTGGCCTCCGCCGGTCCCGCACGGGACCGGGACCGGTTCGGACGCGCCACGGAGTGGATCGCGCGGGCGATGGGAACCCCCGCGTTCCTGATCGGGCTGACGCTGTTCTGCCTCCTCTGGATGCTGTGGAACTCGCTCGCCCCCGAGGCGTGGCGCTTCGACTCCTCGGCGCTGGGGTTCACCGCGCTCACGCTCGCGCTCTCGCTCCAGGCGTCGTACGCCGCGCCGCTCATCCTGCTCGCCCAGAACCGGCAGGACGACCGGGACCGCGTGCAGATGGAGCAGGACCGGCAGCGCGCCGAGCGCAACCTCGCCGACACGGAGTACCTCGCACGCGAGATCGTCGCGCTGCGCCTCGCCCTGGGTGACCTGGAGCAGCGCGTCGTGAGCCGGGAAGCCCTGCGCGAAGAGCTACGGGAGGAGCTCCGCGGGCTCCTGGTGGAGCTCGACGCGCGAGCCGATCGGGACGCGGCGCCGCCGCGGGACGAGCGCGGATGAGCGACCTCGCCGAGCGCGTCCGCGCGGCCGTCGGCGCCGTCGCGGACCCCGAGCTGCGCCGCCCCCTCTCCGAGCTCGACATGGTGCGCGCCGTCGAGTCCGACGGCTCCGACGTGCGCGTGCAGATCGCACTGACGATCGTCGGGTGCCCGGCCGCCGACCGCATCGAGGCCGACGTGCGCCGCGCCGCGGCATCCGTCGAGGGGGTCGGATCCGTCGCGGTCGACCTCGGGGTCATGACGCCCGCCGAGCGGCAGGCGCTCACGGCCCGGCTGCGCCCGGCCCGGGTCATGCCGTTCGGACCCGACTCGCTCACGCGCGTGATCGCCGTGACCAGCGGCAAGGGCGGCGTCGGCAAGTCCACGGTCACCGCGAACCTCGCCGTCGCGCTGGCCCAGCGGGGCCTGGCCGTGGGGCTGATCGACGCCGACGTGCACGGGTTCTCGATCCCGCCGCTGCTGGGGCTGGCGAAGGACGGCGAGATCGCCCAGCCCACGCGCGTCGACCAGCTCATGCTGCCGCCCGTCGCGCACGGGGTGAAGACCATCTCGATCGGGATGTTCCTGCAGAGCGGCGACGGCGCCGCCGGCGGCCGCCAGGGCGCGGTCGCGTGGCGGGGCCCCATGCTGCACCGCACCGTGCAGCAGTTCCTCACCGACGTGTACTTCGGCGACCTGGACGTGCTGCTGCTCGACATGCCGCCCGGCACGGGCGACGTGGCCATCTCGGTGGGGCAGCTGCTCCCCCACGCCGACGTGCTCGTGGTCACCACCCCGCAGGCCGCGGCGTCGGACGTCGCCGTGCGCAGCGGTCTCGTCGCTCGTCAGACGGGTCAGCGCGTGATCGGGGTCGTGGAGAACATGGCGTCGATGACGCTGCCCGACGGCACGGCGCTCGACCTGTTCGGCTCGGGCGGCGGCGCCGAGGTGGCCGCGGCCCTGTCCGCCGCCGGAGACGAGGTGACCGTGCTCGCGTCCATCCCCCTCAGCCCCGCGCTGCGAGCGGACGGCGACGCCGGCGAGCCCGTCGTGGTGGCACACCCCGGGGACGCGGCCGCCGCCGAGATCGTCCGCCTCGCCGAGCGCATCGCCGCCGAGCCGCGCCGTCTCGCGGGCCGTCGGCTTCCGGTCGCGCCCGTCCGCTGATCGCTCCCCACGGGTGGGGTCAGGTCGCCTCGGAGTCGAAGGGCGGCGGCGCATCCGCGGAGAAGAGCTCGTAGGCGACGGGCGGCCGCCGCGGCGGAGCGACTGCGGCGGCGACGGCCGGCGAGGGCGCGGAGGGAGGCGGGGTGTCCTCCAGGAGCGCCTCTCGGATGATCCGGCGCGGGTCGTACTGGCGCGGGTCGAGCTTGCGCCAGTCGACCTCGTCGAACTCGTCGCCCATCTCCTCGCGCACCCGCGTGCGCGCCCCCTGCGCGAAGTCCCGCGCGCGCTTGACGAACTGCGCCAGCAGCTCGGCATACCGGGGCAGCCGCTCCGGACCGATGAGGAGAGCGGCGATCACGCCGATCACCAGCACCTTCTCGAAGGTGAGCCCGAAGAACATGGATTCAGCGTACCGGCCGCGCCTGCGCGTTCCCCGCGCCGCCGAACCGTAGGCTGGAGGCCGATTCAGGAGGTTCCATTGAGCGACCAGGACGCGATCGCGCGCTTCGCGCGCGAGACCGTGATCGAGCCAGATCACATCGCCCGCGCCCGCCTCCATGCCCTCGAGCTGGGAGCCGCCCCCGTCAGCGCGGGCGTCGGCGCGCAGTGCGCCGTCATCGCCGCCGCGAGCGCCGCCCGCTCGATCATCGAGATCGGCACGGGCGCCGGCGTGTCCGGCCTGTGGCTGCTGCGCGGCGCGCCGCGGGCGGTCCTCACGACGATCGACAACGAGCCCGAGCACCTCGGCGCGGCGCGCCAGGGCTTCACCCACGCCAAGGTGCCGTCATCGCGCGTGCGCATGATCACGGGCCGCGCCGCGGACGTGCTTCCCCGCATGAACGAGGCGTCCTACGACATCGTGCTCGTCGACGCCGATCCCGAGAACGTCATCGACTATGTCGCGCACGGCCTGCGGCTCGCGCGGGCGGGCGGCACGGTCCTGGTGCCGCGCGTGCTCAACGCGCGGGTCGCCGATCCCGTGCAGCGCGACCCGCTCACGGTTGCGTACCGCACCCTGCTGCAGGAGACGCAGTCCTCCCCCGCCGTGATCCCGGCGCTGTCCACGACCGGCGAGGGCCTGCTGCAGCTCACCACGGTCACGGAGTGACCGCGCACAGAAGAGGGGCCGGATCCGATGGATCCGGCCCCTCTTCTCACGACGTCGGTCAGGCGTTCACGACCTCGCCGAGCACACCGTAAAGCTCCTTCGCCTCATCGTCGTTGACGGAGACGACGAGACGACCGCCGCCCTCGAGGGGGACACGCACGATGATGAGGCGCCCCTCCTTCACGGCCTCCATAGGTCCGTCACCGGTTCTGGGCTTCATGGCTGCCATCGTGGCTCCCTTTCGTCATGGACTCCCACGCCGAGTTTACCGTCAGCGCGCCCGCGCGGCCCAACGGCGCCGGCGACACTCCGCGCGGTGTCGTCCCGAACCGGGGCGGGCGCCGCTCACGGGATCTGCCAGAACCGGTTCCCCGAGCCGTACATCGCGGCGATCCACACGGCCTGACCGAGGAGGCACAGGGCGAGCACCGACACGCGCAGCGCGCGCGACCTCGGCGCCGCGACGGCTCCCCACAGCGGCGACAGCGGCAGCAGCAGCCGGAACGTGCTCGACTGGGGGAAGAACACGGCGAACAGATACAGCAGATAGCTCGCCGCCCACAGGCGCACCTCGATGCCCAGCCGGCGCACGGGAGGCGCGAAGAACATCCCGACCACCGCCGCCACCAGGAGCACCAGGGCGGCGTAGCCCATCCAGGCCGGCATCCCCCACAGCCGGAACCAGATCCCGGCCGCCTCGACCCAGCCCTCGAACGGCACGAACACGCCGAACGCGTCGGACCACGCGCGGCGCCACGCCAGTTCGGTCTCCAGGTACGCCTGCGGATTGCCGGTGACCGCGCCGGCGATCAGCTGCCAGGCGAAGCCGACGGCCGTCGCGAGCGCGCCCAGCGCGACGATGTGCGCGATCTCGGCCCCCGGCAGCGGGTCGACCGCACGACGACGCCAGCGCCAGATGCCGTAGAGACCGAGCATCAGCGCGAGCGCGAGCACGCCCGGCCGGGTGAAGGCGAGCACCGGGATGACGCCGTACAGCCACCACCACCGCCGCAGCGCGACGCACAGCAGGGCACAGAACAGCAGCAGGAGGAACAGCGATTCGGCATAGCCAACCTGGAACATCGCGGCCACAGGGGCGGATGCGAAGAAGGCCACGGCCCACAGCGACGCGCTCTCGTCCTGCCGCAGCCGCAGCAGCCGGTACAGCACGAGACACGCGAGGTAGCCGGACGCGAGCGACACGGCGAGCGCGCCGGCGCCCCACGAGCCCAGCCCCACCGCGTTCGCGACGTGCGCATACACCGGCATGAACGCCCACGCGTTCTCCGCGATGTCGCCCGAATCGGAGGTGGGCGGCACCGCCGGGTACCCGAAGACGGCGACGGACCAGTACCACTGGGCGTCCCATCCCAGCACGAAGTCCCCGAGCGAGGGCGACTCGCCGAACCGGGACTCGGCGGTCGAGGCGCGCGCGGCCAGCAGGAGGAACCCGGTCGTGACGAGCCGCGCCGCCAGGTAGATCGCCGCGATGCGCGCCGCGACCGGAAGCCGCCGCCACGCGTCGCCGCGCGAGCCGGACGGCGCGGGAGCGGGTCGGGTCAGCGAGCCGTCAGCCATGCGCGCAGTCCCCGCTCGACCTCCTCGATCTGGGCGACCGGCACGCGCTCCTCGTCGTGGTGCGCCAGCAGCGGGTCGCCGGGGCCGTAGTTGACGGCCGGCACGCCCAGCCGGGAGAAGCGCGCCACGTCCGTCCAGCCGTACTTGGGCCGCGGCGCGCCTCCGACGGCCTGCAGGAAGCGCTGGGCCAGCGGCGCGTCGAGACCCGGTCGCGCCCCGCCGGCGAGGTCGGCGATCTCCACCTCGAAGCCTTCGAAGACCCCGCGCACGTGGGCGACCGCCTCCTCCTCGCTCCTGCTCGGCGCGAACCGGAAGTTGACCTGCACCTCGCACAGGTCCGGGATGACGTTGCCCGCGACGCCGCCCGAGATGGCCACGGCGTTCAGGCCCTCCCGGTACTCGAGGCCTTCGACGGAGATCGTGCGGGGCCGGTACTCGGCCAGGCGGGCGAGCACGGGCGCAGCCGCGTGGATCGCGTTCTCGCCGATCCACGAGCGTGCGCTGTGAGCGCGCACTCCGTGCGTGCGCACGATGGCGCGCAGCGTGCCGTTGCAGCCCCCCTCGACGAGACCGGCCGTCGGCTCCCCCAGGATCGCGAAGTCGCCCGCGAACAGATCGGGGCGGGACGCGGCGAGGCGCGTGAGGCCGCTGTGCTCAGCGGCGACCTCCTCGTGGTCGTACCACATCCACGTGATGTCGACGGCGGGGTCGACCAGCTCCGCGGCGAGCTTGAGCTGAACCGCGACTCCGGCCTTCATGTCGACCGTGCCGCGACCCCAGATGTACGGCTCGCCGTCGATCGTCACGTCCCGCGTGGGCACGTTCCCGTTGATCGGCACCGTGTCGATGTGCCCCGCGATGACGACGCGCTGCGCGTGCCCGGCGTCGGTCCGGGCCACGATCGTGTCGCCGTCGCGATGCACCTCCAGGTGCGGCAGTGGCGCGATCGCCCGCTCGATGGCGTCCGCGAGCGCGCCCTCGTGGTCCGACACGCTCGGGATGTCGCAGATCGCCCGCGTGATGTCGGGCGAGGAGGCGGTGAGGTCGAGCGCGCGCATGCCTCCACTCTAGGAGTGCGCGCACGCCCCGCGCGTCGGGCGGCACCGGGAGGGCCGGGCATCGTCCCTAGGATGGAGGGCATGGATGAGCGCTGGATCTCAGGAGTTGGCCTTGCGACGATCGCCGCGGACGGCACCATGCTGGACACGTGGTACCCGGCTCCGCGAGAGGGACGCGCGGACAGCACGACCGACGAGTACGACAACCTCGATCGGCTCGCGGCGCCCGACGACCGCCGCAACGTCACGCTCGAGGCCGTGACGGTCGAGATCGACCTCGCCGCGCCGCCCGCGTCGACACCCGACGCCTACCTGCGCCTGCACGCGCTGTCCCACCGCCTCGTCCGGCCCAACGAGCTCAACCTGGACGGCATCTTCGGTCACCTGCCGACCGTCGCCTGGACGAACGCCGGGCCCATGCACCCCGACGACGCGACGCGGCTGCGCCCCTACCTCCAGCGCGACGGCGTCCAGGTCGTCTCGCTCGACAAGTTCCCGCGCCTGACCGACTACGTCACGCCCGAGGGCGTGCGCATCGGCGACGCGTCGCGTGTGCGCCTGGGCGCCTACCTCTCGCCCGGCACGACCGTCATGCACGAGGGCTTCGTGAACTTCAACGCCGGCACCCTCGGTGCCTCGATGGTCGAGGGCCGCATCTCCCAGGGGGTCGTGGTGGGCGACGGCAGCGACATCGGCGGCGGTGCCTCGATCATGGGCACGCTCTCGGGCGGCGGCAAGCACCGTGTCGCGATCGGCGCGCGGTCGCTGCTCGGCGCCAACGCGGGCGTCGGCATCTCGATCGGCGACGACTGCGTCGTCGAGGCGGGGCTCTACCTGACGGCCGGCACCAAGGTCGTCCTCGCCGACGAGCCGGTCACGGCGGACGGCACCCCGCGCGTGGTCAAGGGCGCCCAGCTCTCCGGATCGAGCGGCCTGCTCTACCTGCGCAACTCGCTCACCGGCGCGATCGAGGCCCGCCGCCGCACCGGCGTCGGCGTCACCCTCAACCCCGCCCTGCACGCCTGAGCGGCCGAGGGACGACTACACCCCCGGGTAGTCGCGCTCGGGCGAGCCCGTGTACAGCTGCTGCGGACGGCCGATCTTCGTCTTGGGGTCCTGGTGCAGCTCGCGCCAGTGCGCCAGCCAGCCCGGGAGCCGGCCGATCGCGAACAGGACCGTGAACATCCGGGTGGGGAAGCCCATCGCCTTGTAGATGACGCCCGTGTAGAAGTCGACGTTCGGGTAGAGACGGCGCTCCTTGAAGTAGTCGTCGTTCAGCGCGATCTCCTCGAGCTCCTTGGCGAGATCGAGCAGCGGGTCGTGCACGCCGAGGGCCTCCAGCACCTCGTCGGCGGACTGCTTGACCAGCTTCGCGCGCGGGTCGTAGTTCTTGTAGACGCGGTGCCCGAAGCCCATGAGCTTCACGCCGTCTTCCTTGTTCTTGACCTTCTCCACGAAGCGCTGCACGCCCTGGCCCGAGTCGCGGATCTGCGCGAGCATCGTGAGGACGGCCTCGTTGGCGCCGCCGTGCAGCGGACCGGAGAGCGCGTGGATGCCGGCCGAGATCGAGGCGAACTGGTCGGCACCGGTCGAGCCGACGAGGCGGACGGTCGACGTCGACGCGTTCTGCTCGTGGTCCTCGTGCAGGATCAGCAGGCGCTCGAGCGCGCGCGACATGACCGGGTCGACCTCGTACTCCTCGCTGAGGACGCCGAAGTTCAGCTTCAGGAAGTTGTCGACGAAGCTCAGCGAGTTGTCGGGGTACAGGAACGCCTGGCCGACGCTCTTCTTGTGCGCGTACGCCGCGATCACCGGCAGCTTGGCGAGCAGGCGCACCATGTTGAGCTCGACGTGGTCGGGGTTGGCCGGGTCCGACTCGTCCTCGTAGTACGTCGACAGGGCCGAGACGCCCGACGAGAGCACGGCCATGGGGTGCGCCGTGTGCGGCAGAGCCGTGAAGAAGCGCTCCTTGAGGTCCTCGTGGAGCAGCGTGTGGTGCCGGATGCGGTCGTCGAAGCGCTCCAGCTGCTCCGGGGTGGGCAGCTCGCCGTAAATGAGAAGCCACGCGACCTCGAGGTAGCTCGAGTGCGTGGCCAGGTGCTCGATCGGGTAGCCGCGGTAGCGCAGAATGCCCTGGTCACCGTCGATGAACGTGATGTCGGACTTCGTGGCCGCGGTGTTGACGAACCCGTAGTCGAGGGCCGTGTAGCCCGTCTGGCGCGTCAGCGTGGACACGTCGATGCTGGATGCACCGCTCACGGCGGGCAGTACCGGGAACTCGGCGGTCTTGTCACCGATGGTCAGGGTGGCCTTGTCGGGCAGCTGTCCCGCGTCGCTCACGGCGCCTCCTTGCGATTGCATGTCGCGATTGGTGTCGCATTCAAGGGAGTCGGCGCGCCGCCATGTTCCACGCCGGCGCGTCCTCGGGCGGCGCTCCGTTGATCCGGGACCACCCCGTACAGCCTATCGGGCACGGAGAGCACCTGTGACACTCGCCGAAGTCCGGTCGGATCCGTTGCGGAAACCTCTAAGCGGCGCCCGTCACCGCGGCGCCGCGGACCGCAGGCGCGCCGCCGCCTCCGCGACGCGCTCGTCCGTCGCGGTGAGCGACAGGCGCACGTGCTGCGGGAAGAACGGGCCGTAGAAGACGCCGGGTCCGGCCAGGATGCCCAGCTCCGCCAGCCGCCCCATCGACTCCCACGCGTCGCGGCCCTCGGTCGCCCACAGGTACAGCCCCGCCTCGCTGCCGTCGATGCGGAAGCCGGCCGCCTCGAGCGCGGGCCGGAGCAGCTCCCGGCGCGCGCGGTAGCGCTCCCGCTGCTCGTCGACGTGGGCGTCGTCGTGCAGCGCGACCGTCATGGCGTGCTGCACGGGCGCGGGCGGCATGAGGCCGAGGTGCTTGCGGGCGGCGAGCAGGTCGGCGATGATGCGCGCGCACCCGGCGACGAACGCGGCGCGGTAACCGGCGAGGTTGGACTGCTTGCTCAGCGAGTACACGCTCAGCACGCCGGCGCGGCTGTCGCCGATCACCCGCGGATCGAGGATGCTCGGCACCGGCGTGACATCCCACGGTGCGTCCCACCCGAGCTCCGCGTAGCATTCGTCGCCTGCGATCACGGCACCGAGCTCGCGGGCGCGCTCGACCGCGCGGCGCAGCGCGTCGACGTCCCACACGCGGCCGTCCGGGTTGCCGGGCGAGTTGATCCACACGAGGCGGGTGCCGGGGGGCCACTCCTCCGGATCGTCGGAGGCGAGCGGCGTGGCGCCGACGACCCGCGCCCCGACCTCGTAGGTGGGGTACGCGGCGCGCGGGTGGACGACGGTGT
The DNA here is from genome assembly GCF_014643695.1 of Microbacterium album. Lineage (GTDB taxonomy): Bacteria > Actinomycetota > Actinomycetes > Actinomycetales > Microbacteriaceae > Microbacterium > Microbacterium album. Next base: position 21,618 of record NZ_BMJY01000018.1, read on the forward strand.
CGCCCGGCCCCAGACCCAGCAGCGTCGGCAGCAGCGCGACGAGCTCCTTCGAGCCGATCGTGGGCAGCACGTTACGGGGCTCGAGGCCCGGGACGCCCCGGCGACGGGCGTACCACGCCGCGATGGCCTCGCGCAGCGGCGGGGTGCCCACGGTCTGCGGGTACGCGTGCGCGTCGGTCGCCTCGGCGAGCGCCTCGCGGATCACCGCGGGCGTCGGATCGACCGGGGAGCCGATGGACAGGTCGCACAGGCCCCCCTCATGCGCGCGGGCGCGCTCCGCGTAGGGGGCGACCGCGTCCCACGGGTAGTCGGCCAGGTCGCGGACGCTCACTTCGGGTCCCTTCGGTCGCTCCGCGCAGCACCTGCGGTCGCGCCGGGCGATCGGCGCTCACCGCGCACGGCTCAGTGCTCGTTCCCCTGGGGCGGCAGCGCCGCGACGACGGGGTGGTCCTTCGGGATGACGCCCACCTTGGCCGCGCCTCCCGGGGAGCCGACCTCCTCGAAGAACTCGACGTTCGCCTTGTAGTAGTCCTGCCACTCGTCCGGCAGGTCGTCCTCGTAGTAGATCGCCTCGACCGGGCACACCGGCTCGCACGCGCCGCAGTCCACGCACTCGTCCGGGTGGATGTAGAGCATGCGATCGCCCTCGTAGATGCAGTCGACCGGGCACTCATCGATGCAGGCACGGTCCTTGACGTCCACGCAGGGAAGAGCGATCACATAAGTCACGGGTCGATTCTACGCGTCCCCGACTGGACGTCCCCCGAGCCGGCGGCATCTCCCGTCCGCCGCGTCCCGGGCCCGGCCGCGGGACCCGTCCGCAGCCGCGCAGGGTCGGGCCAAGCCGCGACGAGCAGGACCACCCCGGGAAGCGCGTAGCTCCACACGAGCCCGAGCGGGAACTCCCCCGGCGCACTCTGCGGCACCACGACGGATCCGCCGGGCCCCGTCCCCGAGTACACCGCCAGCAGCGCGATCATCGCGAAGCCGGCCGCCCAGGTGACCCAGCGCGCCTCCACGAGCAGGCGGAGCGCGACGAGCAGCGCGCCGCACCCGACGAGCGCGAGGACGAGACCCACCGGCAGCGGACCGGCCGTGTACGCGTGTGCGATCGTCCCGGCGACGCCGAACACCGCGCCGGCCGCGACAGCCAGCGCGCCCACGGCGATCCGATTCGGCCAGCTCACGCGCATCCCTCCAGCGTAGGGCGCCCCGCGCCGGTCACGCGGCCAGGCCCGCCGCCCGCAGCAGGGCCGCGACCACCGCTGCCGCGAGCACGACGACGAGGAAGGGCGCCCGGAACCACAGCAGGATCCCCGCCACAGCGAGCGCGGGCACACGGGCGTCGACCGTGATCGCCCGTCCGTCACCGAGCGTCTGCACCGCCACGAGCGCGCTCAGCAGCGCGACCGTCAGCAGGTCGGTGATGCGGGCCGGGCGGGGCCGCTCCAGCCACGCGGGCGGGGTGAGGTATCCGGCCATCTTGAGCACGACGCAGGCGATCGACGCGATCAGGATCGGCGTCCACAGCGTCATCGCGCGCTCCCCTTCCGGGGCGTGCCGGGTGGGGCGCCGTCCGCGGCGTCGTCGCGCCCGAGCCAGTTGAACCAGCCGACGACGACCGCGACGACCGCGGCGACGAGCACCGGGACCCCGGGGATCAGCGCGGGCGTGAGCGCGGCGGCCACCACCGCGGCGGCCACTCCCACCGCGATCGCCTGGCGCGACCGCAATCGCGGCCACAGCAGCGCCAGGAAGGCCGCGGCGGCCGCGGCGTCGAGGCCGTAGGCGCGCACGTCGCCGAGCACGTCGCCGAGCAGCGCGCCGGCCAGCGTCGTCAGATTCCAGCCGATGTAGATGCCCACGCCCGTGACCCAGAAGCCGATGCGCCGGGCGCGCGGCTCGGTGTGGGCGAGCGCGACGGCCGTGGACTCGTCGATGGTGAAGGGCGCCGCGGCGACGCGCGCGCCCCAGGAGGTGCCCACGACGGGGTTCATGCGCACGGCGTAGGCGACGTTGCGCGCGCCCAGCAGCACGGCGGAGGCGATCGCCGAGGGCGCGGCGGCCAGACCGCCCGACGCGATCACCCCGACGAAGGCGAACTGCGACCCCCCGGTGAACATGAGCAGGCTCAGCACGCACGTCTGCCATACGTCGAGTCCCGCGGCCACCGCGAGCGCCCCAAACGACACACCGTAGGCGCTCGTCGCGACCGCGACCGCGATGCCCTGTCGCCATGCGCTCCGGGTCTCGGCGGTGACGGGAGGGCGCGGCGAACTCACCCGTGTGAGCCTACCGAGGGTCACGACCGCTCGAAGCGGGCCACTTCGCCGCCCGTGGCCGCCTGCCGGATCCGGTCCCGCATGTCGGCGTTGAGGTCATCCAGCGCGTCGAGCTCGTCGAGCGGCCACCAGAACGCCTCGCTGTTCTCGCCGTCCGCCGGCGAGGGCTCCCCCGACACGTAGCGGCAGCGGAACACGAGGTCCAGGTACTGGGACCGGTCGCCGTTGGGATACGTCATGGGTGGCAACGCGCGCACCCACGACAGCACCTCGGCCTCCGCGACGACGTCGGCCTCTTCGAGCACCTCGCGCACGGCCGCGATCGCCGGCTCCTCCCCTGGATCGACGATGCCGGTGACGGGCGTCAGCCAGCCGTTGTCGGTGCGGCGCACGAGCAGCACCTCGTCGCCGCGGTCACCACGGCGCAGCACGACCGCCGTCACGCCCGTCAGCCACAGCAGTTCGTGCCCGACCTTCTCCCGGAGGCGGAGGACGAACTCGGGAGTGGGCACGTCAGCCCTGACGCTTGAGGCGCGACGCCGCGCGGCCGCGCTCGGTCGCGTCGAGGATCACCTTGCGGATGCGGACGGCCTCGGGCGTGACCTCCACGCACTCGTCCTCGCGCGCGAACTCCAGGCACTCCTCGAGCGAGAGCTGGCGCGGCGGAGTGAGCTTCTCGAGCTCGTCGGCGGTGGACGAGCGCATGTTCGTGAGCTTCTTCTCCTTGGTGATGTTCACGTCCATGTCCTCGGACCGCGTGTTCTCACCGACGACCATGCCCTCGTACACCTCGTCCGTGGGCTGCACGAAGAACGTCATGCGCTCCTGCAGCGCCATCATCGCGAACGGCGTCGCGACGCCCGCACGGTCGGCGACGATCGAGCCGCGCTCGCGCGCCACGATCTGACCGGCCCACTCGCCGTAGCCGTGCGCGATCGCGTTCGCGATGCCCGTGCCGCGCGTGATCGAGAGGAACTCGGTGCGGAAGCCGATGAGGCCGCGCGACGGCACGATGAACTCCATGCGGATCCAGCCGGTGCCGTGGTTGGTCATGCCGTCCATGCGGCCCTTGCGGGCGGCCATGAGCTGCGTGACGGCGCCGAGGTGCTCCTCGGGCACGTCGATCGTGAGGTGCTCGTACGGCTCCTCGATCTTGCCGTCCTCGCCCTTGCGGGTGACCACCTGGGGCTTGCCCACGGTGAGCTCGAAGCCCTCGCGCCGCATGTTCTCGACGAGGATCGCGAGCTGCAGCTCGCCGCGGCCCTGCACCTCCCAGGCATCGGGCTTGCCGATGTCGACGACGCGGATCGAGACGTTGCCGATCAGCTCGCGGTCGAGGCGGTCCTTCACCATGCGCGCGGTGAGCTTGTGGCCCTTGACCTTGCCCACCAGGGGCGAGGTGTTGGTGCCGATCGTCATCGAGATCGACGGCTCGTCGACCGTGATGGCGGGCAGCGGGCGCACGTCCTCGGGATCGGCGATCGTCTCGCCGATCGTGATGTCCTCGAAGCCGGCGATCGCGACGATGTCGCCCGGGCCGGCCTCCTCGGCCGGGTATCGCTCGAGCGCGCGCGTCAGGAACAGCTCGGTGATGCGGGCGTTGGAGTGCGAGCCGTCGTGGCGCACCCAGGCGACCGTCTGACCCTTGCGGATACGCCCGTTGAACACGCGCAGCAACGCGAGACGGCCGAGGAACGGCGAGGAGTCGAGGTTCGTGACCCACGCCTGCAGCGGCGCCTCGTCGTCGTACTCGGGCGCGGGGACGTGCTCGAGGATCGCCCGGAACAGCGGCTCGAGGTCGTCGTTGTCCGGCAGCGAGCCGTCGGCGGGGCGGTTGCGCGACGCCGCACCGGCGCGGCCCGAGGCGTACACGACCGGCACGTCGAGCAGCGCGTCGACGTCGAGGTCGGGCACGTCGTCGACCAGGTCGCTCGCGAGCCCGAGCAGCAGGTCGTGGGCCTCGCCCTCGACCTCGGCGATGCGCGCGTCGGGGCGGTCGGTCTTGTTGACCAGCAGGATGACCGGGAGCTTGGCCTCGAGCGCCTTGCGCAGCACGAAGCGCGTCTGCGGCAGCGGACCCTCCGACGCGTCGACCAGCAGCACCACGCCGTCCACCATCGACAGACCGCGCTCGACCTCGCCGCCGAAGTCGGCGTGGCCGGGGGTGTCGATCACGTTGATCGTGATCGGGGTCTCGGTGTGCGTGCCGTTGTAGGTGATCGCCGTGTTCTTGGCGAGGATCGTGATGCCCTTCTCACGCTCCAGGTCGTTCGAGTCCATCGCGCGCTCCTCCACGTGCGCGTGCTCGCCGAAGGAGCCCGTCTGTCGCAGCATCGCATCGACCAGGGTCGTCTTGCCGTGGTCGACGTGCGCGACGATCGCGACGTTGCGGAGGTCGGAACGGAAGGCGCGCGCCATGGATGATCCTTGTCAGAGCGAGGGAGGTGACCCGGAGCCGGGACAGTCGATCCTACCGTGCCCTGCCGCGCCCGGGCTGAGCGCCGCCGCGGGCGCGCGTCAGCCGGCGATCGCGACGGCGACCGCGCACCATGCGACGATGAGCGCTCCGGCGACCACGGCGGGCACGTCCCACGTGCGGGTCACCGTCGCGGGTTCCCCGGCCGGCGCCGAGGCGAGGGCAGCCTCGTGGAGACCGCGCAGCACGTCGAGCGTCTCCTCCGCCTCCGCCTCGCGGGAGGACGGGCGGCCCGACAGGCGGGGCCGGTAGCGCCGCGGAGCGGCGACCGCCCATGCCTGCAGCACGGTCTTTCCGCGGCCCGAGCCGGCCGGCTCGACCAGGTGCAGCTCGAGCTGCCAGCGCATCACGATGTCGGCCACGGCCGTCCACGGCACCTCGGCCACGCGCAGCACGTTGTGGATCCGCACGCCGCGGTCGGTGACGACCACGCGCGGCGCGTACATGAGGATGTACACGAGCCACAGGATGAGGAGCAGCCACGGCGCGACGAGCACGGTCTGGTCCCATCCACCGCGGACGACGAGGTCCGCGAACAGGAGCAGCGCGACGATCACCGCGGCCACGAGAGAGAAGGTCCCCGCCGGGGCGCGGAGGACGCGCCGCTCCTGCTCCGCCATGTCAGCGGCCGCCGAGCTGCACCGACGCGCCCGGGATGGCGTCGAGCAGGCGCTGCGTGTACGCCTCCCGAGGCGATGCGAAGATCTCGTCCACGGTGCCCTGCTCCACGACGCGCCCTCTCTCCATGACGCACACCATATCGGCCGCGACGCGCACGACCGCGAGATCGTGCGTGATGAAGAGGTACGTCAGACCGAGTTCGGCCTGCAGCTCCGCCAGCAGCTTCAGGATCTGATCCTGCACCAGCACGTCGAGCGCCGACACCGCCTCATCGAGCACGACGATCGACGGCTTGAGCGCAAGCGCGCGCGCGATCGCGACGCGCTGGCGCTGCCCGCCCGACAGCTCGTTCGGGTAGCGCCACGCCAGCTCGCGCGGCAGCGACACCTGCTCCAGCAGCTCGAACACCCGCTCGCGGCGCGAGTCGCCGTCGCCGACGCCGTGCACGTTCAGCGGCTCCGCGACGAGGTTGCCGATGCTGCGCAGCGGGTCGAGCGAGCCGTAGGGGTCCTGGAACACCGGCTGCATGCGGCGGCGCAGGGCGAAGACGTCCTTGCGGCTCATGGTCGTCGTGTCGCGCCCGTCGAACAGGATCTGCCCGCTCGTGACCGTCTCCAGCTGGAGCACCATCTTCGCCACGGTCGACTTGCCCGAGCCGGACTCCCCCACCAGCGCCAGCGTCTTGCCGCGCGGGATGGCGAACGACACGTTGTCGACGGCGCGGAACGGCTCGCTGCGGAAGCCGCCCCTGCGGATGCGGTAGTCCTTGACGAGGTCGCGCACCTCGACCACCGGCGGGTGCGCCTCGAGGACCTCCTCGGCGTGCTCCACGCCGCGCGACTCGACCGAGGCCTGGATGCGCTGCGATGCGAGGCTCGGTGCCGCCGCGACGAGGCGCTGCGTGTACGGGTGCCGCGGGTCCTCGAGGATGTCACGGCTGGGACCCGCCTCGACGACCTCGCCGCGGCTCATCACGACGATGCGGTCGGCCCGGTCGGCGGCCAGGCCCAGGTCGTGCGTGATGAACAGCACCGAGGTGCCCTTCTCGCGGGTGAGCGACGCCAGGTGGTCGAGGATGACGCGCTGCACCGTGACGTCGAGCGCGCTCGTCGGCTCGTCCGCGATCAGCAGCTTCGGGTCGGCGGCCAGGCCGATGCCGATCAGCGCGCGCTGGCGCATGCCGCCGGAGAACTGGTGCGGGAACTGGTGCAGGCGCCGCTCGGCGTCCGCCAGGCCGGCCTGCTTTAGCACCTCGATCGCGCGGGCCTCGACCTCCTTGCGTCCGGTCGCCAGGCCGTTGGCCCGCACGGCCTCCTTCACCTGGAAGCCGATCGACCACACCGGGTTGAGGTTCGACATGGGGTCCTGCGGGACGTAGCCGATGTCGCGGCCCCGGAGCGACTCCATCTCCCGCCGGCTCGCGGTCGTCAGCTCGACGCCGTCGAGCCGGATGCTGCCGGCCGTGACCTTCCCCGTGCCCGGCAGCAGGTCGATCACGGCGGCCGCGGTCGTCGACTTGCCCGAGCCGGACTCACCGACGATGGCGACCGTCTCCCCGGGGTAGACGTCGAGGTCGACGCCGTGCAGCACCTCGCGGGCCTTCTTGCCCGTGCCGAACGAGACCTTCAGGTCGCGGATGCTCAGAAGCGGCTCGGCCATCCCCGTCCCCTCTCTTGCCATGCGGGCGTCGCGTCGGGTCTCGGTCATCGCTGGGCCCTCGCCTTCGGGTCGACGGCGTCGCGCAGGAGCTCGCCGAGGGTGATGAAGGCCAGCACCGCGAGCGTGAGCGCGAGCGACGGCCAGAACAGCGCCATGGGAGCCGTGCGCAGCGACGTCTGCGCCTGACTGATGTCGGCGCCCCACGACACGGTGCTGCCGCCGAGTCCGACGCCGAGGAACGACAGCGTCGACTCGGCGACGATCGCGTGGCCGAGGCTGATCGTCGCGACCACGATGACCGGTGCCATGGCGTTGGGCAGCACGTGTACGAGGAGCGTCTTGAAGCGCGACATCCCCAGCGCGATCGAGGCCATGACGTAGTCCGACTGCTTCACGCGCAGCACCTCGGCGCGCACGATGCGCGCCGTGGACGCCCAGGAGAAGCCGCCGATCGCGAGCGCGAGCACGAGCTCGTTGCGGTGATCCGACAGCACCGACATCACGACGATCGCCGCGACGATGTAGGGGATCGTGAAGAAGATGTCGCCGATGCGCGACAGCAGCGAGTCGAGGAAGCCGCCGTAGAACGCCGCGAGCGCGCCCATCACGACGCCGATCGAGGTGCCGATGAGCGTCGCGAGCAGGCCGACGACGATCGACGTGCGCGTGCCCCACACCACGCGCGACCAGATGTCGCAGCCCTGGCGGGTGAACCCGAGCGGGTGCCCCGGCGCGGGGCCGGCGTTGCTGTTGCCGAGCTGACACACGCCGCCGGCGGGCGGGACCTGCGTGAACAGCGACGGCCATGCCGCCATGACGACGACCAGGGCGGCGACGACGACGGAGATCCAGAAGAGCGGGCGCCGGCGCAGGTCGCGCCAGGCGTCCAGCCACAGGTTGCTCTTCTTCTCGTCGACGTGCACCGCGTCGACGACGACCGTCGACGCGGGGGCGACGAAGCGCGTGTTACTTGACATAGCGGATCCTCGGGTCGAGCAGACCGTACAGCAGGTCCACGATGAGGTTGATGAGCACGTAGATCACCACGAAGATCGTCACGAAGGACACGACCGTCGGGTTCTCGCCGCGCGAGATCGCGTGGTACAGCACGTTGCCGACGCCGGGGACGTTGAAGATGGCCTCCGTGACGGTGGCCCCGACCATCAGGATGCCGAACTGCGTCGCGACGTCCGTGACCATGGGGATCATGGAGTTGCGCAGCACGTGGACGGGGATGACGCGGCGGCGCGAGAGGCCCTTGCTGTATGCGGTGCGGACCCAGTCCTGACCCAGCGTCTCGATCGTCGACGAGCGCGTGAGCCGCATGCTCGTGGCGTAGATGCTGAGGGCGAGCACGATGGCGGGCAGCCACAGGTCGCCCCAGTCGTTGTTGCCGCCGACCGTGGGGCTGAACCAGCCCAGCTGCACGCCGAGCACGAACTGCGCGACGAAGGCGACGACGAAGACGGGCACCGCCACGAAGATCAGCGCGATCACGAGCATCACGTGGTCGTACCACGTGCCCTTCGCGAGGGCCGAGGTCAGGCCGACGAAGATCGCGATCACGAACGCGATCGCGACGGCCATCACGGCGAGGCGCAGGGTGACGGGGAACGCCCGGGCGAGGGTGTCGATGACCGGACGACCGTTGAAGCCGACGCCGAAGTCGAGACGGAAGACGCCACCGATGTAGTTCAGGTACTGCACGATGAAGGGCTGGTCGAGCAGGTACTGCGCGCGCAGCCGCGCCAGCACGGCCTCGGGCGGCTGCCTGTCGCCGAACAGCGCGGCGATGGGGTCGCCGGGCATGGCGAACACCAGGAAGTAGATCAGCAGGGTGGTTCCGAGGAACACGGGGATCACCTGCAGGATCCGTTTGAGGATGTAGACGGCCACCCTCCGCCTCCCTTCCGGGGACTTGGTTCATGAGCTGCGCGGCGCCGCGCAGGAGGCTCGTCGGCTGCGCGAGCGGGGAAGAGGCGCGATCAGATGCGCCGGAGCCGCACACATCTTTCCTCTCCTCTGCTGGGAGAACGGTGTGCCGACCAGCACGGTGCGAGGCGGTGGCGCGAACGCCACCGCCTCGCACGGTGTCACTCAGACCTCTTTACTCGGCCTTGGTGATGTCGTGGTAGAGCGGCACCGAGTTCCAGCCGAACTCGACGTTGTCGACACCCTGCGCCCAGCCGCCGGCCACGTTCGAGTAGAACAGCGGCAGTGCCGGCAGGTCGCGGAGGAGGACCTCCTGGGCCTGCTGGAAGTAGCCGTTGGCCTCGTCCGGGTCGGTCGACGTGATGCCCTGCTGCAGCAGGCCGTCGAACTCGGCGCTCGAGTAGTCACCGTCGTTCGAGCCGGCGTTGGTCGCGTAGAGCGGGCCCAGGAAGTTGTACAGGCCCGGGTAGTCGGCCTGCCAGCCGGTACGGAACGCCGACGTCATGGAGCGCGCGCCCACGTCGCCGCGGAGCTCGGCGAACGTCGCGTAGGGCATGCCCTCCGCGTCGATGCCCAGCGCGCCGTTGATGGAGTTGACGACCGCGGTCACCCAGGCCTCGTGGCCACCGTCGGCGTTGTAGGCGATGCCGAACGTGCCCTCCCACGGGCTGATCGCGTCGGCCTCGGCCCACAGCTCGGCCGCACGCTCGGGGTTGTACTCGAGCACCTCCGAGCCCTCGAGCGAGTCGCTCCAGCCGTCGATGACCGGCGACGTGAAGTCACTGGCGGGCGTGCGGGTGCCGAGGAAGATGACCTCCGCGATCTCCTCGCGGTTGATCGCCATCGAGATCGCCTGGCGGCGCAGCGTGCCCTCCTCGCCCTCGAAGTGCGGGAGGTACTCGGGGATCGTGATCGACTGGAAGATCGCCGCGGGCTGGTTGACGAAGTTGCCGTCCAGCTCCTGCTCGGCGACCTCGAGCGAGGAGTCCGGGATCGCGTCGAGCACGTCCAGGTTGCCCGCGAGCAGGTCAGCGTACGCCGCATCCTGCGACGCGTAGAACTCGATCGTGAGCCCGCCGTTCTGCGGTGCGCGCGGCCCGTCGTACTCCGGGTTCGCGACCAGCTCGATGCGCACCTCGTGCTCCCACGCGTCCTCGCTCGCGAGCATGTAGGGGCCGTTGCCGACGGGGCTCTCGCCGAACGCCTCCGGGTCCTCGAACGCGATGTCGGGGAGCGGGTAGTAGGCCGAGTAGCCCAGGCGCTGCGCGAAGTCCGAAGCCGGCTTGTTGAGCGTGATCGTGAACGTGTAGTCGTCGATCTGCTCGAGCCCGGTCAGGTCGCCGTCGGCACCGTAGATGTCGTCGTCGGGGTCGTTCGGGTCACCCGGGTCGTTGATGAAGCCCTCGATGTCCTCGAAGAAGTACGCGTTGTAGTGACCGTTGTCGATCTGCGCGCCGTAGTTCCACGCCTTGATGAAGTTGTCGGCCGTGACCTCTTCGCCGTCGGTGAAGGTCAGGCCCTCGCGGAGCTTGACGGTCAGCTGGGTCGGCGAGTCGACCGTGATCTCCTCGGCGACCTCGTTGACGACGGCGCCGTCGGCCTCGTACGAGATGAGGCCGGCGAAGATCGCGTCGAGGATCTTCCCGCCGCCGACCTCGTTGGTCATGGTCGGCCAGAGCGGGTTCTCCGGCTCCGAGCCGTTGGTGGTGATGATGGCGTCCGCCGACCCGTCGGCAGTGTCGTTGCCGGTGCCGCCGCCGTTGCTCGCGCAGCCGGCGAGCGCGAGCGCGCTGACACCGAGCAGCGCGACGCCCGACAGGGCGATCTTGTTGCGCTTCACAGGTTCCTCCTGGAGAAGGGATGGGAAATGGTCCGCGACACAGGGGGCCGCGAACGATAGCGACGACTCTAAGCCGCTGTGCGGACTGCCCCAAACTCGGCGTTGAACCGTTACATACCTTTTACCCAGTTCCTGAGAGGTTGCGCACTTTGCCCCCACCACTCGGGATATCAGGTATATTGCGCGGCTGCGCGCGCGGGGAAACCACCTCTCCTGTGTCAATCTGACGTGGTGACCGCCCCCGATCCCTTCCCCCGACCGGCGCCGCGGACGTCGCGGACGCGGCTGCGCGTGGAGATCCTGATCGTGCTCGCCCTGACGCTCGGGCAATCTGCGCTCTACTCCGTCCTGACGCTCGTGCGCCGGCTCCTCGACCCCCGCCCGCTCTCCGAGCAGTCGGCTCAGCTCAACCGCCCGCTCGACTCCGCCGCCGTCTGGGACGCGGTGTACCGCGTGCTCGACGTCGCATTCGACCTCGCTCTCGTCGCGCTGGTGGTCTACCTGCTCTGGGAGCCCGGCCGCAACGCGCTGCGCCGGCTCGGGCTCGACTTCTCGCGGGCCGGGCGCGACGCGCTGGGCGGGCTCGCTCTCGTGGCGGTCATCGGCATCCCCGGTCTCGCGCTGTACGCGGCCGGGCGCGCGGCCGGCATCACGGTGTCGGTCGTGGCATCGCCCCTGGACGCCGCCTGGTGGACGATCCCCCTGCTGGTGCTCTCCGCGGTGCGGGCGGGCCTCATCGAGGAGGTCATCGTCGTGGGCTACCTGGCGGACCGCCTCTCGCGCCTCGGATGGGGATCGTGGTCGACCATCGTCTCGACCTCGCTGCTGCGCGGCGCGTACCACGCCTACCAGGGCTTCGGCGCCATCGTGGGCAACATCGCGATGGGCATCGTGTTCGGCTGGTGCTACCGCCGATGGGGCCGCCTCATGCCACTGGTGATCGCCCACACGGCGATCGACGTCATCGCGTTCGTGGGTTATCCCCTCGCGGTGATGCTGTGGCCCGGCCTCTTCTGAGGCGCACCGCGGCGCGCCATCGGTGCGCACGAGAACACGCCGCGGTCGATGACCTCCCGCACCGCCCGGTGCTCGGCGAGGTCGGCATGTAGCGCACGTCGGGAGAACCCGGCGGGCCAGGGCCTCCGCCGCCGGTCACGGCGTCGTCGCGCCGGTCTGCGCGAAGAACGCCAGCTCGTGCCGACAGGACGTCTCGAACGCGGCGCGCATCCGGGCGACGCGATCGTCCGAGGCCGCACGCGCCGCGCGCCGGGTCCACGCGATGGCCTCCGCCGTCGCCGACGCGAAGCCCGGATCGCCGTAGGCGTCGAGCCACTCCGCGTACGGGTGTCCCTCGCGGGACACGGACGCCAGGCGCGCGCCGAGGTCCTGGTACAGCCAGAAGCACGGCAGCAGCGCGGCGACGAGCACGGCGTGGTCGCCCGCTTGCGCTGCGCGCTCCAGGTGGGCGAGGTAGGCGGCCGTCTCGGCCGAGGGGGCCGCCGCGTGCGGGGACGAACCGTCGTCGGCCCCGCCCGGCGCGAGATAGGAACGGTGCAGCGCGAGCTCCTCCGTGACGCACCGACGCGCCGCCTCGGCCCAGAAGGCGCTCTCCGCGGAATCCGGCGCGAGTTCCGACGCCCGCTCGAGCAGCCTCGCGTAGGCGCCGAGATACAGCGCGTCCTGCTCGAGGTACGCGGCGAATCGAGCGGGGTCGAGCGAGCCGTCGGCGAGCTGGCGGACGAACCAGACCTCGTCGAGCTCGCGCCGCAGCGCGGCGATGTCCTCCCACCAGGCGTCCGGCTCCGCGGACCGGCGCGGCGGACGTTCGCCCGACCAGAGTGCGTGGGCGTGGTGGAGCGGCCCGTGCCCGCCGGGGCGCCCGACGTCCAGAGCATCCGCCGCCTCGATCGCGCGGCGCACCCAGGCACGCGCCAGGCGGGTCGCCCAGGGCCAATCGCGCTCCCGGGCATAGAGCGTCGCGAGCGCGGAGGACAGCGAGCAGCCGGTGCCGTGGGTGCTCGTGGTCGGGATGCGCTCGTCGTCGAACGTCGCGATCGGGCCGTCGGGGCCCACGAGCGCGTCGGGGCAGCGGGGACCGTCGAGGTGCCCGCCCTTGGCGAGCACGAGCACGTCGTGCCGGGCCGCGAGCCCTCGCACCTGCCGAAGCGCGACGCCCCAGTCGCGCGCCACGGGCTCGTCCACGAGCGCGGCGAGCTCGGGGAGATTGGGGGTCACGACGTCGGCCCGCGCGATCAGCCCGTGCAGCGCGCGCTCCGCCTCCGGGTCGAGCAGCCGGTCGCCGCTCGTGGCGACCATGACCGGGTCGAGCACGACGGGAGGGCGCTCGGGCAGTGCGTCGAGCCAGGCGGACACCGTGTCGATCGCGGCGGCCGTGCCGAGCATCCCGATCTTCACGGCGTCGATCCGCACGTCGGAGGCGAGCGTGTCGAGCTGCTGCCGCAGGAAGCCCGTCGGCGGCGCGTGGACGGCGCTGACGCCCTGGGTGCTCTGGGCCGTGAGGGCCGTGAGGGCCGCCATGCCGTATCCGCCGCACGCCATGATCGACTTGATGTCCGCCTGCACGCCGGCCCCGCCCGACGGGTCGGATCCGGCGACGGCGAGGACGTGGGGAATGCCGCTCACGACCGCACCCTCCCCTCCGCGGGGGCCACGGGCGCCGCGTCCTCCCATTCCCGCCGCAGTGCGGCCGCCGCGGCTCGCGGATCCGGGCTCGCGCACACGGCGCGCACCACGGCGAGGCCCGCGGCTCCGGCCGCGCGGGCGGCCGCGGCGTCCCCCGGGCCGACTCCTCCGATCGCCACGCACGGGAACTCGGCGGCGAGAGCGACGAACGCCGCGAAGCCGTCCCATCCGAGCGGATCGGGGTGGTCCTTCTTCGTGGGGGTCGCCCGGATCGCGCCGACGCCGAGGTAGTCGACCGTGCCCGCCGGCAGACGCCGCAGCGCCGCGAGCTCGGACGCCCGGCTCGCGCTGAGCCCCACGACGGCGTCCGGCCCGACGAGCCGCCGCACGCGCTCCGCCGGCAGATCGCTCTGCCCCACGTGCACGCCGTCGACCGGGAGCCCGTCGGCACGGGCGGCGAGGTAGACGTCGACGCGGTCGTTGACCAGCAGCGTGGCGCGTCCGGCGATACGCCGCGCGCAGTCCGCGACCGCCTCGAGAAGCTCCGCGGCCGACAGGTCCTTTCCGCGCACCTGCACGACGGTCGCGCCGCCCTCCACCGCCGCGGCGGCCAGCTCGGCGACCGAGCGTCCGTGGATGCTCGCGGCGTCAGCGACGAGATAGGTGGCGAGGTCTGCCGCGGCGATCATCACTGCGCACCCGTCTCGCCGGCTCGGGCGCGGCCGCGCAGCGCGGCCGGTTCGACGCGCGCGATCTCGTCCAGGAAACGGACGGCGAAGGTGCCCGGGCCGTCCGCCGCGAGGGCCGCACGCTCGGAGGACACCGCGTACAGCGCGTGGGCCGCGACCGCACCGGCCAAGGACGAGTCCGGAGAGGCGAGGCCGCGGGCGGCCGCCACCGCCGCCGCCACGACCGCACCGAGGGCGCAGCCGCCACCGGTGACCCTGGTCAGCAGCGGGCTGCCGCCCGGCACGCGCACGACGCGCGCTCCGTCCGTGATGAGGTCGACCGGGCCGGACACCGCGACCACGGCACCCGTGGCGCCCGACAGCGCCATCGCGGCGTCGCCGGTCCCCTCGACGTCGTCGGTCGAGTCCACGCCGCGGCCGCCGCGGCCGGCACCGGCGAGCGCGAGCACCTCGGACGCGTTGCCGCGGATCACCGCGGGTCCGAAGGTCAGCAGTTCGCGCGCGAAGGCGCTCCGCAGCGAGAGCGAGCCGACGCCCACCGGGTCGAGCACCCACGGCGTGCCCGCCGCCCGGGCGGCCTGCGCCGCCTCCCGCATCGCCTCGCGCTGCTCGCCCGAGGGCGTGCCGAGGTTGATCAGCAGCGCCGACGCCAGGCGTGCGCACTCGCCCGCCTCCCCCGGGACGTCCGCCATCACCGGTGCAGCGCCTGTCGCGAGCAGCACGTTGGCCGTGAAGTTCGTGACCACGGCGTTCGTCACGCACTGCACCATCGGCGCGCTCTCGCGCAGCCGGGCGTGAACCGCCGCCGCGTCCGGCACTCCCGCGGGCCCGGCCGCCTCGGCAGTGCCGCCGGCGTCCGCCCGGTCCTCATCCGTCCGTGGGTACGCGTCACCCATCAGCGACATCCCTCCGCTCGTCCTAACGAGATCAGGTGATTACGGGTGTGATCTCAGTCCCCGAAGGGACACCCCGTGTCACTGCGCCCGAGCATACCCGCCGAGACGGGCACGCGCATGGGCACGGCACACCAGCACGGGCACGGCGCACGGATACGCTCGGAGGGTGAGCCCGTCGCCCTCCCCGTCCGCCGCCGACGCGATCCGCGTCGCGGTCTCGGCGGTGATCTTCTCCCTGCGCGCGCACCCCGGCGCGGACAAGCTCATGATCCCGCTCGTCCGCCGCACCCGGGATCCGCACGAGGGGATGTGGGCGCTCCCCGGCGGCTGGCTCGATGAGACCGAGGGACTGGACGAGGCGGCGGCGCGCACGCTCGCGGAGACGACGGCACTGACCCCGAGCTACCTCGAGCAGCTGTACACGTTCGGAGACGTCGACCGCTCCCCGACCCGCGTCGTGTCCGTCGTGTACTGGGCACTGCTGCGGTCGGACCTCGTCGATGCGCAGCGCTCGGTCGCGGGCGCGCCCGAGAACGTCGAGTGGTTCGACGTCGACGCGCTGCCTCCCCTGGCCTTCGATCACAACCGCATCGCCGGCTACGCGCTGTGGCGCCTGCGCAACAAGGTCGGGTACAGCCGGATCGCCGCGGGCCTGCTCCCCGACGAGTTCACGCTGACCGAGCTGCGGGCGGTCTACGAGTCGGTGCTCGGCCGCAGGCTCGACCCCTCCAACTTCCGGCGCCTGCTCGAGGGATCGGAGGCGCTCGTGCCGACCGAATCGTTCCGCACCGGCAAGCACCGTCCGGCGCGCCTCTTCCGCTACAACGCCGACGCCGAGACCGACAAGCGCGGCCCGCTGGACTGACCGCGTTTGCACTTCAGGTCGGATCGACCTAATGTGACCTCACAGTTAGTGTCGTCACGACCAGAAGGCGCGGTGCACCATGACCGTCTCTCCCCTGACCCTGTCCGCGCGCGACGGGATCGACGCCTCCGTCGACCGCGGCATCCGTGCGATCGTCTCGGGGGCTGCGAGCGGCGAGACCTGCGCGACCGAGCTCGCCGCGGCACCCTGGACGTTCGACGCCGCTCCCGGATACGGGCCGGGCGCCTCCATGGGGGATGTCATCCCGGCGGGCGCGCCGCGACAGGGGGCCCTCCCGGCCCAGTACCGCGAGGCGAGCGAGGACGAGCTGCACCAGCGGATCCGCGACGCCAAGGCGGCGCTGGGGAGCCGCCTCGTGATCCTCGGGCACTTCTACCAGCGCGACGAGGTCGTGCGGCACGCCGACTACGTGGGCGACTCGTTCCAGCTCGCGAACGCCGCCAAGGCCCACCCGGAGGCCGAGGCGATCGTCTTCTGCGGCGTGCACTTCATGGCCGAGACGGCCGACCTGCTCTCGGGCCCCGACCAGGCGGTGATCCTGCCGAACCTGGCCGCGGGCTGCTCCATGGCCGACATGGCCGACATCGACCAGGTCGAGGACTGCTGGGAGCAGCTGGAGGACGTGTACGGCCCGCTCGACCAGCGGGACGCCGACGGGCTGCTGCCCGTCATCCCCGTGACCTACATGAACTCCTCCGCGGCCATCAAGGGCTTCGTCGGGCGCCACCACGGCATCGTGTGCACGTCGTCGAACGCCCGCACGGTGCTCGAGTGGGCGTTCGCGCGGGGCCGCCGCGTGCTGTTCTTCCCCGACCAGCACCTCGGACGCAACACGGCCAAGGCGATGGGCGTGCCGCTCGAGGCCATGCCGATGTGGAATCCCCACCGACCGCTCGGCGGCTCCGACGAGCCCACCCTGCGGGACGCGCGCGTCATCCTCTGGCACGGCTTCTGCTCCGTGCACCGCCGCTTCACGGTCGAGCAGATCGAGAAGGCGCGCGCGGAGCATCCGGGGGTCCGCGTCATCGTGCACCCCGAATGCCCCATGCCCGTCGTCGACGCGGCCGACGAGGCGGGCTCCACCGACGTCATCCGCCGCGCCATCGAGGAGGCCACGACGCCCACGACCTTCGCGATCGGCACCGAGATCAACCTCGTGCAGCGGCTGGCCGCCCAGCATCCGCAGCACACGATCTTCTGCCTCGATCCGGTCGTGTGCCCGTGCTCCACGATGTACCGGATCCACCCGGGCTACCTGGCGTGGACGCTCGAGGAGCTCGTGGCGGGACGCACGGTCAACCGCATCTCGGTACCGGCCGACGTCGCGGAGCCGGCGCGCCTCGCGCTGGATCGCATGCTCGCGTGCGTGCCGCAGGCGCCTGCCCGAAGGGCCTGAGGATGACGAGCGTCCTCGTCTTCGGCAGCGGCATCGCGGGGCTCACCTGCGCGCTGCACGCGGTGCGCCACCGGATGGACGTCGTGCTCGTGACCAAGGCGGCGGCCGACCAGGGGGCCACGCGGTACGCGCAGGGCGGCATCGCGGGCGTCGTCTTCCCCGAGGACCACGTCGAGGCCCACATCGCGGACACCCTGGCGGCCGGCGCGGGGCTGTGCGACGAGAGGGCCGTCCGGGTGCTCGTGACGGAGGGGCCGGACCGGATCAGGGAACTGGTCCGGCGGGGCGTCGCGTTCGACCGCGACGCCGCGGGACGGCTGCGCCGGGGCCTCGAGGGCGCGCACTCGTTCCCCCGCATCCTTCACGCGGGAGGCGACGCCACGGGCCTCGCGATCGAGCAGGCCCTGCTGCGGGCGGTCCGAGAGGCGGGTGTCGGGGTCCTGGAGCACGCCTCGCTCGTCGACCTCGCGGTCGCGGACGGCGCGGTCGAAGGAGCCCGCGTCCTCGTCGACGGCCGGGAGCTCGCCCTCTCCGCCGACGCCGTCGTCCTGGCCACGGGCGGCGCGGGGCAGCTCTACGCGCGCACGACGAGCCCCGCCGTGGCGACCGGTGACGGGATCGCCGCCGCGCTGCGCGCCGGCGCCGAGACGCGGCATCTCGAGTTCGTCCAGTTCCACCCCACGGTGCTCGCGGCCGACCACGACGCGCGCGCCGCCGGCGCCTTCCTCATCTCGGAGGCCGTGCGGGGTGAGGGCGCCGTGCTCCTCGACGAGCGCGGGCGGCGGTTCGCGCACGCGGCGCATCTGGACGGCGAGCTCGCGCCCCGCGACGTCGTCGCCCGCGCCATCGCGGCGACCATGGCGGCCCAGGACGGCCGTCCCGTGCGGCTCGACGCGACGCGGCTCGGCGCGCGCACGCTGCGCACGCGCTTCCCCTCGATCGACGCCGCACTCCGCGAGCGCGGCCTCGACTGGGCCTCCGAGCCGGTTCCCGTCGCCCCCGCGGCGCACTACTTCATGGGCGGGGTGCGCACCGACCTGTGGGGCCGCACCACGGTCGCCGGCCTCTACGCGGTCGGTGAGACCGCGGCGACCGGTGCGCACGGGGCCAATCGCCTGGCCTCGAACTCGCTGCTGGAGGGCGCCGTGTTCGGCGCGCGTGCCGCCGCCGCCATCGCGCGCGGGCGCGCCGCGACGCCCGTCGCCATGGGCGACCCCACCGCGCATCCGCCTGCCCCCGCACCCGCCGCCGCGTCCGCCGACCGGGGCGCGCCGTTCTCGCGCGTCGCGCTCCAGCGCCTCATGTGGCAGGACGTCGGCCTGCTGCGCGACGCGGCCGGCCTGGATCGGGCGGCGCGCACGATCGCGGCGTGGCGCCGCACCCGAGCGGAGGGCGCCGCGGTACCGGAGCGCGAGGACGGGAACCTGCTCCTCGTCGCCGAGGCGGTCGTCGCCGCCGCACGCGCGCGCCGCACCTCGGTGGGCGCGCACTTCCGCCGCGACGCCCCCGCCGCCGCGCGCGCCGCCCGCGGGCGCGCCGTCCCCGCTCGCCCCGTTCCGTCCCCGGCAGGAGCCCCATGCTGACCCCCCGCCTGATCGACCGTGTCGTGGGCGCCGCCCTCGACGAGGACGCCCCGTGGGGCGACCTGACGAGCCAGACGCTGCTGCCCGCGGCCGCGACCGCGGACGCCGCGCTCGTCGCGCGCGAGCCGGGGGTGTTCAGCGGTGGCGACGTCTTCGCCGCGGCGTTCCGCCTCACCGACCCCGCCGCGGACGTGGACCTGCTCGTGCCGGACGGCGCGTCCTTCGGGCCCGGCGAGACGCTCGCGACCGTCACGGGCGCGGCCCGCGCCGTCCTGACGGCCGAACGGGTCGCCCTCAACTTCGCGCAGCGCATGTCGGGCATCGCGACGCTCACCTCGCGCTACGTGGCCGAGGTCGCGCACACGCGCGCGCGCATCGCCGACACGCGCAAGACGACGCCCGGGCTGCGGGCGTTCGAGCGTCACGCCGTGCGGTCGGGCGGGGGCATGAACCACCGGTTCTCGCTGTCGGACGCCGTGATGGCCAAGGACAACCATCTCGCGGTGCTCACGGCGGGTGCGGAGGCGGACGGGCCTCGCCTCACCGCCGCGCTGCGCGACGCCTTCCGCCGGCTGCCCCACACCACGCACGTGGAGGTGGAGGTCGACGCGATCGAGCAGATCGAGCCCGTGCTCGCGGCCGGAGTGCACACCATCATGCTCGACAACTTCTCCCTCCCCGAGCTGCGCCGCGGCGTCGCGCTCGTCGCCGGACGCGCGATCGTGGAGGCTTCGGGAGGCGTGGACCTCGGCACGGTCCGCGCCGTCGCCGAGGCGGGCGTGGACGTCATCTCGGTGGGCGCGCTCACCCACTCCGCGCCCTCGCTCGACCTCGGGCTCGACGTGCGCGTCGCACGCTAGGACCGCCGTGCTGTACCTCGACAACGCCGCCACCACCCCCGTGCGGGGCGAGGTGCTCGAGGCGATGGCCCCGTACCTGACGGGCGAGTTCGGCAACGCCTCGAGCCGCCACACCCTCGGCGAGCGCGCGGCCGCGGCGCTCGAGGACGCGCGGGCGCGCGTCGCGGCGGTGCTGGGGATGCGGCGCGGCGACGTGGTCTTCACCTCCGGCGGGACCGAGGGCAACAACCTCGCCGTGAAGGGCATCGCGATCGCGGCCCTCCTGGGCCGCGGGGCGCGGCACATCGTGACGACGCCCATCGAGCACGAGTCGGTGCTCGCCTCCGCGGATCATCTCCGGCGCGTCCACGGGTTCGACGTGACGCTCGTGCCGGTCGACCGGGACGGCGTCGTCGATCCCGACGCGGTGGCCGCCGCGGTGCGGGACGACACCGCGCTCGTGTCCGTCGCGCTCGCGAACAACGAGGTCGGCACGGTGCAGGAGCTGCCCGCCGTCGCGGCGGCGGTCCGCGCGGTCGGGCGAGGCCTCCCGGTCCACAGCGACGCCGTGCAGGCCGCGGGCTGGCTGCCCCTGGCGGAACTGACCGTGGACGCCGTGACGATCGCCGGGCACAAGATCGGCGCCCCCAAGGGCACGGGCGCCGTCGGCGTGCGCGGCCGCGTGCCGCTCGAGCCGCTGCTGCACGGCGGCGGCCAGGAGCGCGGCCGGCGCAGCGGCACGGAATCGGTCGCGGGCGCCGTCGCCCTCGCGACGGCCCTCGAGCTGGCCGAGGCGGAGCGCCGGGCGGGTGCGCTGCACGTCGCGGAGGTCCGCGATCGGCTGGTCGCGAGGGTCGTCTCGCTCGTGCCGGACGCACAGCTCACGGGTCATCCCGAGCGGCGCCTGCCGGGCACGGCGAGCTTCGTGTTCCCGGGAGCCGCCGGCGAGGCCGTGCTGCTCGAGCTCGAGCGGCGCGGGGTCGTGTCCTCGAGCGGCTCCGCGTGCGCGGCGGGCAGCTCCGACCCGTCTCACGTGCTGCTGGCGATGGGGGTTGACCCGGACCTCGCGCTCACCGCCGTGCGCCTCACGCTCGGACACCGCCCGGATCCGCGGATCGAGCCCGTCGCCGAGGCGCTCGC
Source organism: Microbacterium album (assembly GCF_014643695.1). Taxonomy (GTDB): domain Bacteria; phylum Actinomycetota; class Actinomycetes; order Actinomycetales; family Microbacteriaceae; genus Microbacterium; species Microbacterium album. Next base: position 42,500 of record NZ_BMJY01000018.1, read on the forward strand.
CGCCGCGGTCGCCGCCGTCCGGGGGCGCTGAACCCGCTCAGACTCCCGGGGAGCGGTCCGCCGCGCGGGCGTCCTCCGGCTCGGCTTCCAGGCTCCGCGACGCCGAGAGCTGCTCCTCGGCCAGCTCGGCGTACAGTCCGCCGAGCGCGAGCAGCTCGGCGTGGGTGCCGGATTCGACGATCCGGCCCCCCTCCACGACGTGGATCACGTCGGCATCGATCACGGTGGACAGCCGATGCGCGATCGACAGCGTGGTCCGCCCGCGCGCCGCGGTCTCGAGCGCGTCCTGCACGATGCGTTCCGACACGGTGTCGAGGGCGCTCGTGGCCTCGTCCAGCAGCAGGACGGGCGGGTCCTTGAGCAGCACACGCGCGATCGCGACACGCTGCTTCTCGCCGCCCGAGAGGCGATAGCCCCGCTCCCCCACGACCGTGTCGTAGCCGTCCTCGAAGCCCGCGATGATGTGGTGGATGTTCGCCTTGCGGCAGGCCTGTTCGATCTCGGCGTCCGTGGCGTCCGGCTGGGCGTACCGCAGGTTCTCGCGGATGCTCGCGTGGAAGAGGTAGGTCTCCTGCGACACGATGCCGACGTGGTCCACGATCGACTCCTGCGACAGCCGCCGCACGTCCTCGCCCGCGAACAGCACCTCCCCCGAGGACGCCTCGTACAGGCGCGGCGCGAGATACAGCACGGTGGTCTTGCCTGCGCCGCTCGGCCCGACGAAGGCGACCTGCTGCCCGGGCTCCGCGACGAACGACACGCGGTCGAGGGTGGGGCGCGAGTCCGGCGCGGCATCGGGGTAGCGGAACGAGACGTCGCGGAACTCGATGCGCCCCACGGGTCCCCGCGCCCGCTCGACCGGGAGCGCATCCGGAGCGTCCTCGATCGCGGGGCGCAGGTCCAGGTACTCGAAGATGCGCGCGAAGAGAGCGGCCGACGTCTGCACGTCGAGCGCGACGCGCATGAGCCCGATGAGCGGCTGCAGCAGACGCGCCTGCACGGTCGTGAAGGCGACGATCGTGCCGGCCGTGAGGGCGCCCGCATCCCCCGCGATGAGGAATCCGGACACGAGGTAGATGACGGCCGGCACGCTGGACATCAGGACGTGCACGACCGCGAAGAAGCCCTGACCGCTCATGGCCTGGCGTACCTGGAGCCGGATCTGGTTGGCGTTCTCGCGCGCGTAGCGCTCGGACTCGGTGCGCTGGCGGTTGAACGACTTGGACAGCAGGATGCCCGAGACGCTCAGCGTCTCCTGCGTGATGGCGGTCAGCTCCGACAGGGAGTGCTGCGTCTGCGCCGCGATCCTGGCCCGCACCTGTCCGACCCGGCGCTGCACCACGACGAGCACCGGCATGAGCACGACGGCGATGAGCGTGAGCCGCCAATCGATCAGGATCATGGCCACGAGCGACGCGATCACGGTGACGCTGTTGCCCAGGATGCTCGCCACCGTGTTGGTCAGCACCCCCGACACCCCACCGACGTCGTTCTGCAGCCGGGACTGGATGACGCCGGTCTTGGTGCGCGTGAAGAACCCCAGCTCCATGGCCTGGAGGTGCTCGAACATGCGCACGCGCAGATCGCCCGTGACGCGGTTGCCGACGTTCGACGTGAACCACGTCTGCAGGACACCGACGAGCGCGCTGGCGATGTACAGGCCCACCATCAGCAGCACCAGTCGCACGAGCAGGTCCAGCTCCACGGCCCCGCCCCCGGTCGGGAACAGCGCGTCGTCGAAGATGCGCTGGATCACCAGGGGCGGCACGACCCCCAGCGCCGCGCCCACGATCACGAGGAGCCCGGTGACCGCGATCCGGCCGCGGTAGGGCCGGAACAGGGCGACGACGCGGCGGCGCAGGTGCGGGACGACGGGCGCCTGGGCGTTCAGCCGGCGCAGGCTCTCCTCGTCCATGCGGCCGATCCCGCCGTGGCCGCCTCCGCCGCCCCTCAGCCCCATGCTCATTCGGCCAGCCTAGGTCGTGTGCGGCGCTCGCCGGATCCGCGAGGCGGACCCGGGCTCAGCGTGACGGGACGGTGAATTCCTCCGGCGCCGGGAATGCGGCGTCCGACCCCGCGGTTAGGCTGGAGCGTCGGCCTTCGGGTGCCCTCGACGCTGCCCCGAGCTGTCGCCGGCCCGCCCGTCCGACGCGCCTCTTGCTCGGCCTCGGACCCGTCGAGGAGACATCCATGACCGCCACCCACTCCGGCACCGACTCCGGCACGATCCGCGTGCCCGCCCCCGAGATCGATCCCCGCGGCATGCGGGTCATCTGGCTGCTGCTGATCGCCGCGTTCGTCGCGATCCTCAACGAGACGACCATGACGGTGGCGATCCCGCACCTCAACGCGGATCTCGGGGTGCCGCCGGAGCTCGGGCAGTGGCTGACGAGCGCGTTCATGCTCACCATGGCGATCGTGATCCCGACGACCGGATTCCTCCTGCAGAGGCTCACCACGCGCGGGGCATTCCTCCTGGCCATGTCGCTGTTCACGGCGGGCACCCTGCTGTGCCTGGTCGCTCCCGGGTTCAGCTTCCTGCTGCTCGGCCGCATCGTGCAGGCCGCCGGCACCGCCATCATCATGCCCCTGCTGATGACGACCGTGATGTCGGTGGTACCGCCGCACGCGCGCGGACGCATCATGGGCCGCGTGGGCATCGTGATCTCCCTGGCGCCCGCGATCGGCCCGACGCTGTCCGGCGTGATCCTCGACGTGCTCACCTGGCGCTGGATCTTCGGGATCGTGCTGCCGATCTCGATCGCCGCCCTGGCGATCGGCGCCTGGCTGCTCACCAACCTCGGCGAGACCTCGCGTGCACCGCTCGACTCCCCCTCGGTCGTGCTGTCCGCGCTCGGGTTCGGCGGCCTGGTGTTCGGGCTGAGCCAGCTCGGCGGCGCGCACGGTGCCGAAGCGGCGACCGAGGCGGAGACGGCCGTGCTGTCGCAGGGTGCCGCGATCGGCATCGTCGTGGCGGCCGCGGCGGTCCTGGCGCTCTTCGTCTGGCGGCAGCTGCGCCTGGCGCGGCGCGACGACGCGCTGCTGGATCTGCGCGTGTTCCGGTCGCGGAACTTCACCGTCGCGATCGTCGTGATCACCGTGATCTCCCTCGCGATGTTCGGCACGTTCACGGCCCTGCCTCTGTACCTCCAGAACGTCGTGGGGCTGACGGCGACGGAGTCGGGCCTGGTGGTGCTGCCCGGCGCGGTCATGATGGGCCTGCTCGGCCCGATCGTGGGCAGGATCTACGACGTCCGCGGCCCGCTGGTGCTGCTCGTGCCGGGCACGCTGCTCGTGGCGGCGACGCTGGGCTTCTACGCCACCGTGACCGAGCACACGCCGGTGGTGGCGCTGGTCGTGGCGCAGACCACGATGTCGATCGGCATGGCCATGTCGTTCACGCCGCTGTTCTCCGCGTCCCTGGGATCGCTCGAGCGGCGCTTCTACTCGCACGGCTCCGCGGTGCTCAACACGCTCCAGCAGGTCGCCGGGGCCGCGGGCGTGGCGCTCCTCATCACGACGATGTCGTCCGTCTCGGCCACCGGCGTGGCGGAGGGCCTGAGCGAGGCCGCGGCCGGTGCGGCCGGCACGCGCACCGCGTTCCTGATCGCCGCACTCGTGGCGGTGGGAGCGGTCGTCTCGGCGTGCTTCATCCGCAAGCCGGCCGATCAGGAGGGCGACGCGCCGGCCCTGCCGGGGCACTGAGCCGCGGCGCGGCGCTCAGTCCGCCGGCCGGCAGACCCCGCCGCAGCAGACGGCGCCGTCCGGCGCAGACTGGTCGAGCAGTCGCAGCGGCACAGCCTCGGGGCGGGCCGAGGTGTCGGCCGGGGCCGTTCCGGGGGCATCGGCGCGGTGCTCCGCGCGCTCCTCACTCGGGCTCATGCCGGCCATCGTAACCCCGTGCCGCACACGCCAGGGCCGCGCCCGGAAGGGCGGCGCCCCGAGTCACTCCGGCGCCGGGTAGGGGTGCGCGCGCAGCAGCGCTGCCAGATGCACCGCATTGCGCGCGAGCGTCGCCGTCGTGGTCGCGACCTGTTCGGGGGTCTCGGCCAGGTCCTTGTAATCGGTGGTGTGCATGGCCTCGCCGTTCCAGTACACGCCGCCCTGCGAAGGGACGGTGTAGCCCGCGTCCACGAGGGCCTGGTACAGATCCGCCGTGATCTTGTGGGCCCCGTCCTCGTTGCCGACGACGACGGTGACGGCGACCTTGCCGGCGAGGATCGGCCGCCCCTCGTCGTCCGTCTCCGACAGCTCCGCGTCGAGGCGCTCGAGCACGCGCTGGGCGACGCTCGACATGTGCCCCATCCAGGTGGGCGTGCCGAAGACGAGAATGTCCGCGTCGAGGACCTTCCGCCGCAGCTGCGGCCACTCGTCGCCGTCGCCCATGTCGTTGCGGACTCCCGGTCTGACGTCGTAGTCGACCACCCTGACCTGTTCGGTGGCGGCGCCCCTCGCCGCGAGAGCCTCGAGCACCTGGGCGTTGAGGAGCGCCGTGCTCGACTGCGCGGGCGACGGGCTCAGGGTGCAGTTCAGCGCCAGCGCGCGGATCATCCGTGTCTCCCTTCCGACGAGCGCGCGTGTGTCCGCGCGCCGGGCCAGTCAAATGCTTCGCCGCCCAGCCCGCGCGGGGGTTGACAGGCGGCCGCCCGGAGGACGGAGCGCGACACGGCGGCCGGCGCAACGCTATGTTGAGAGCATTCGGACGCGCCGGCACGGAGCCGGCTGGAGGGGGACGAGATGGAACTCGCGGTCGCCGGCGGCATCGGCCTGATACTCCTGCTCGTGATCGGCGTGGCGGTCATCGCGCTCGTCGTGATCGCGATCCTGATCAGGGCGTGGTACCGCGTCGCACGCGCCGACGAGGCGCTCGTGATCGTCGGAAAGCGCCAGCGCGGGGCCGACGGCCAGTCGTCGCGCATCACCGTCATCACGGGCGGTGGCGCGATCGTCAACCCGCTCACGCAGCGCGCCGAGATGATCTCGTTGCGGGCGCGGCAGATCAAGATGGAGCCCACGGCGCAGTCCTCGAACGGCGTGACCGTCAACGTCAACGGCGTCGCGCTCGTCAAGATCGGCTCGGACCCGGAGTCCGTGCGCCGCGCCGCGGAGCGATTCGCCTCGCAGGACAAGGCGATCGAGCAGTTCACGACCGAGCAGCTGGAGGGTGCGCTTCGCGGTGTCGTGGCGACGCTCACGGTCGAGGAGCTCATGCGCGATCGGCAGCGCCTGTCGGATCAGATCGCCGAGGGCATCAAGAGCGATCTGTCGTCGCAGGGTCTCATCCTCGACTCGTTCCAGATCCAGGGCATCACCGACAGCAACGGGTACATCTCGGCCCTCGGCGCGACCGAGGTCGAGCGCGTCAAGCGTGACGCCGAAGTGGCGAAGATCAACGCCGATCGCGAGATCCGCGCCCGCCAGATCGCGACCGACGAGGCGAACCTCATCGAGCAGACCGCGCTCGACAAGAACACCGCCGCCGCGAAGGCCGAGGTGGGCCGCGCGAACGCGGAGGCCGAGCAGGCCGAGGCCCTGGCGCGCGCCGAGCGTCAGCAGGCGGTGCTGCTCCAGGAAGCGGAGAACACGCAGGCGCGGCTCGACTCCGAGGTCAAGCGCGTCGCCGACGCCGAGCTGTACCAGCGCGAGCGCGAGGCGGACGCGAGCGCGTACGCCGAGGTCAAGGCCGCCGAGGCGCGGGCCGAGATCGCCGAGCAGGAGGCGAAGGCGGTGCGTCTGCGTGCCGAGGCCGAGGCCGATGCGGTCCGCCTGGCGGGTGAGGCGCGCGCCACCGCGATCCGCGCCGAGGCCGACGCGCTGTCGCGCAACCAGGAGGCGCTGCTCGCGCAGCGCGCACTCGAGACGCTCGTGCCGATGATGACGGAGTTCGCGAAGGGCTACGACAAGGTCGGATCCATCACGGTGCTCGGCGGGGAGGGTGCGAGCGGTCACCTCGCGACCGAGTCGGCGACCGGCCTGCGCGCCTCGTTCGAGGCGGTGCGCGCCGCGACCGGCATCGACCTGTCGGCGATCATCCAGGGCCGTGCGGTCGGCGAGGCCTTCGCCGACGCGACCAACCGCCGCACCGCGACGCCGTCCGCCGCCCAGACCGCCGAGCCCGCGCCGACCCCGCCTGCCGCGGGTCCGACGGACGCCGCGGCGCCGAGCTCAGCCGCGGAGTAGATCGCAGCGCGCGCCGGCGCAGGACCGGCGCGGACGGTCGGCGCGCCGGAGGGGGTCGCGCCGGCCGGTGTCTCGACACGACGTGCCGCGGGACGCGCCCGCGGAGTGCGTCAGGCGGGCCACGCGGCGAGCAGGTCGTGGAACACCGCGGCGGGCAGGTTCGGCTGCGGGCCCGTGCCGTTCAGCAGCACCGCCACGACGCGGCCGCCCTCCGGCTCGTAGAGCGCGAGGGACTCGTAGCCGACGGCGCTGCCGAGATGGCCGATCCAGCCCTCCAGCTCCGCGATCGCGAAACCGTAGCCCTGTCCCGCCGCGAGCGTCTCCAGCCGGCGCTCGTGGGTGTCGGCGGAGACGAGCTCCCCCGTGCCGAGCGCTCGTGCCCACCGCGCCAGATCGTCCGCCGAGCCGACGAGGCCGCCCGCGGCGCCGAACCACCCGGCGCCCGTGTCGGGCAGGGCCTCGGCGCTCCCGTCGCTGCGGACCAGGTGTCCCAGGGCCATGTCCGGCGACGTGGACCCCTCGGGGTACGCCAGCGAGCCGAGCCCGAGGGGCCGCGCGACGTGCTCCTCGACCGCCTGCGGCCACGGGACGCCGCTCGCGCGCTCGATGATCTCGCCCAGCAGCACGGTGTTGGTGTTGGAGTAGTGGTACGACGTGCCCGGTGCGAACAGCGGCGGATGGGCGAACGCGATCTCCAGCAGCTCGGCGGCGCTCGGGTCGTACGCGGGATCGGACAGGAATCGCTCCGCCACATCCTGCTGTGTCGCATAGTCGGCCAGCCCCGAGCGCATGGTGGCGAGGTCCTCCACGACGATCTCCTCGCCGCCTGGAACGCCGTCCACGTAGTCGGCGACCGGCGCGTCGAGACGCAGGACGCCCTCGTCCGCGAGCTGGAGCGCGACGGTTCCGACGATCGCCTTCGTCACACTGCGGTAGCTGAAGCGCGTGTCCTCCGCGACCGGCCGCCCGGGCGCCGCGTCGCCCGTGACGACCGTGACGCCGGCGCCCGATCCGTCCTCCACCCGCACCGCCGCGCCCGGGATGCCCGTCCCGTCCAGCGCCCGCTGGACGATGTCGCGCACCTCGTCCGCGCTCCAGGCCGGCGTCATCTGCGCGGTGGGCGACGGCGGCGATGGCGCGCCGTCGGGGGCGCAGCCGGAGACGAGCGCCACGGCGAGCAGGAAGGCTGCGGCGGCCACAGGGCGGGTGCGCATGGCGGGCTCCTTTCGCGCGGTCGTCCATTATGGCGACGGCCCGGGCGAGGATACTGGGAGTCCCCTGCCGCCGACGCGATCGAGGAGGGTGCATGGGATTCACGCGCGAGCAGCTCGACGGCTTCCGCGACGCGGAGGTGCCGGACCTGATCGGGCCGGGCCTACGGCTGCTGTTCGTGGGCATCAACCCCGGGTTGTGGACCGCGGCCACCGGCACCCACTTCGCGCGGCCCGGCAATCGCTTCTATCCGGCGCTCGCCGCCGCGGGGATCATCGGCCACGCGCCGCGCACGGCGGAGGGGATCAGCGGGGAGGACCGCGAGATGCTCCTCTCGGCGGGCATCGGGATCTCCAACCTGGTCCACCGGGCGACGGCGCGCGCGGACGAGCTGAGCAGGGCCGAGCTGCGCGCGGGGGCCGCTCGGCTGGCCGCGGATGTCGCGCGCTGGCGACCGCCCGTCGTCGCGATCGTCGGGATCTCCGCGTACCGTCTCGGATTCGATCGGCCGCGGGCTCGCACGGGGCTCCAGCCCGAGTCGCTGAGCGGCGCTCAGCTCTGGGTCGTGCCCAACCCAAGCGGCCTCAACGCGCACGACACGGTCGACTCGCTCGCGAAGGCGTACGCCGAGCCGGCGCGTGCGGCGGGCCTCCTCCCGCGCGTCGACTGACCCGGGCGTTTCGTCTCGCGCTTCGCTGCGCTCGACCACCGGTTGCGCATGGCCGCCGCTCCACCCACGCACGGGCTGGCGCTTCACTCCTCGTCCACAGTCACCGCCGGAAGCGGGTTGTCCACGGGTTTCGTTTTGGGGTGCGGATCGGCGGTTTCTCCGCGCGGGAATGTCGGTGGTCGCCCCTACCGTGGAGGTATGGATCAGCGGTACACCACCGACGGGGAGGGGTTCCCCTCACCCGGTGATCTGCGTGCCCTGATCCACAACACGGGAGCGTTGAGCGACCCGGATCTGGTCGCGGCAGTCACCGCCGTGGAGGCGCTGGGACGGGTGGTCGACGCTGCCCGGGTGCGCTTGGCTGGGGAGGTTGAGACCCGCTCGGCCCGGGATGCGGATGATCGTCTGTCGGCGAGGTTCGGGTGCCGCACCGCGACGGAGCTCTTGGAGCGCACGACGCGGGCGTCGTCGAGGTCGATCAGCGCCCGTATCCGGTTGGACAAGCACACCCGACCCCGGGTGTCTCTCACGGGTGAGGAGCTCCCGGCCCGGTTCCCCCACGTCGGCGAAGCGTTACGGGACGGTGCCCTGGGGCTCGATGCCGCCCACGAGATCACGACAGCACTGGGCAAGGTAGAGGATCGTGCCGACCCCGTCCAGTGGGACGCGGCCGAGGCCACCACGGTGGCCTACGCCACCGGCACCCTGGACGAGCAGGCGGGGATGATCCCGCCGACATTCGCGGAGGTCGAGGTCCACGCCCGTACCTGGGCGACCTACCTCGACCAGGACGGCCCCGAACCGGACGCGGAACGCGCCGCCCGCAACCGGGGCCTCACCCTCGGCACGCCCCGGGACGGGGTCGTCCCCCTGCGCGGGTCCCTGCTCCCCGAGGTCGCCGCCGGGCTGCAGCGGCTGCTGGATGCGCACCTGAACCCCGCCGTCCGCTTCACCCCGGCGGTCGACCCCGAGGACCGGGACGAGCACACCCCCTGGTCGACCGAAGACGTGGTCGATGACCCGCGGACGAACGCGCAGAAGCGCCACGACGTCCTCGCCGTGATCATCCAAGCCGCCGCCAAGGCCACCGAGACGCCCACGCTCGGCGGTGCCGCCCCCACGCTGGTGGTCACCGTCGCTGAGGACGACCTCCACAACCCCACCGCAGCC
>NZ_BMJY01000019.1:0-6654 GCF_014643695.1 Microbacterium album
ACATCGTGCCGTTCATCCCGCAGGCCGGCTCGGGCACCCGCTCGTTCTGGCAGTCGACGATCGGGTCGTTCGGCCCGAGCGTCACCGACAGCTACACCGCGGGCGGCACGTCGCACGACGTGCAGCCCAACGACGGCACCGTGACCACCCAGGTTCCCAACGCGATCGTGCCCGTCTCGGTCGCGAGCTGGCTGGGGCAGAGCCGGAGCGCCGAGTTGGAGGGCCACTACGGCACCGTCGTGAAGGATCGTCGCTTCGGGGCGGTGCTCGGCAGCGTCAGCGGTGTCACCCCGACAGTCATGGCGCATGGCGTGCAGTACCTGAACACGGAGTTCCCGATCCTGCGGCCGGTGTTCACGGTCGTGCAGCACGCCGAACTGACCTCCAGCCCCGTGCTGGCCGCCCTGTTCGAGGGCGACGGCGGGCTGGCCTACACCGCCACCCGCCCGGGCACGGTCGACCAGCTCGTCATCACCGACTTCGGCTTCGGCGACCTCACGGGCGGCGTCACGATCTACAACGTCACCTACCACCCCGGCGACGCCACCTCGTTCCGCACGAACTGAACGCCGGCCCCTCCGCCATCCTTCCTTCCATCTTTCGACATCCCACCCACCCCAACCCGAAAGGAACCCCTCCTCCCATGCGATCCTCGCGACTGCGTTCCGCGCTGCTCGGCGCAACGCTCACCTCCCTCGTCTCGGCCTCCCTCCTCGCAGCCGCCCCCGCGTCGGCCGCCGTGCTGAACCCCGACAACGAGGTCAACGGCGGCGACTACACCATCACGCTCGACCCGACCGAGCGCTCCGGCAATGAGGGCGGCAACAACGCCCTGACCTGGGGGCCGGTGGAGGTGAACATCAGCACCGGATGCCCCCAGGGGTACCGCGACAGCTCCCGCACGCTGATCGTGACCGCCGACGGGGTCGAGACCATCGCTTCCCTGAACCGAAACAACGCCAACGCCGCACTGTGGGGACTGCAGGGCAACCCGATCCAGCTCACCGGAAACCACGCGTCGAACTGGTTGCTGCTCAACGAAACCACGCTTCCCAGTGGGCTGAACCGATTCGTCGTCACGTGTGAAGCCACGCGCCAGGTGGCCGGTGCGGGCGTGGGCGACGCCAAGTACTTCGTCGCCTTCATCGAGGTCGACCGCGCCGCGTTCTCCTGGAGGGTCGTGGACCGGCCCACGACCGAGCCGCCGGTCGAGAAGACCGAGACCACGACCTCGGTGTCCGTCACGGGCGTGACGCAGAACTCCGCGACGCTCACCGCGACGGTCTCGCCGGTCGAGGCGACCGGTGCCGTGCAGTTCACACAGAACGGCGAGAACATCGGCGCGCCGGTGGCGCTCGTCGCCGGCACCGCCACGTACTCCGTCTCGGGCCTCCAGCCCGGCACGTCGTACACGTTCGGCGCGCGCTACGCCGGTGACGACGACCACGAGGGCTCGAACGGCCAGGCCGAGCCCGTCACCACCGAGGCCGCGCCCACGCCGGATGACCAGGAGGACGTCGACCTGGGCGTGAACGTGCCGGACGAGACCAGCACCGACCCGTCGGGCCTGACGATCGCCGTCGTCCCGGGTGCGGTCACCCTGCAGGGTGCCGACCAGCGCGAGCAGGGCTCGGAGTGGGAGGCCACCGGCGAGCTCGGCAACGTGACCGTGAACGACGACCGTCGCGACGCCGCCGGCACGCCGTGGAGCCTCTCGGGCAGCGCCTCGGCGTTCACGAGCGGCAGCAACAGCATCGCGGCGACCAACCTCGGCTGGACGCCCGCCAAGGTCGACGGCCCGGGCACGGCGGGCGACGCCGTCGCTCCCGGCACCGGCCTGGCCGCCGCCAAGCCGCTCGCCTCGGGCGCCGCCAGCGGTGACGCCAACGCCCGCACCACCGTGAAGGCCGACCTGCTGCTCAAGGTGCCCGCGGGCACCCCGGGCGGCAACTACACCTCCACCCTCACCCTGACGCTCATCTGAGCGTCACCCGCACCGGGGCGGTTCCCGCCGCGCGCTCAGGCGCCGGCGGGCACCGCCCCGGACCGCGGGCGGACGTCCCCCGCACCGCACCCCCCACCCCCGAGAGAACACCCAGCACATGACGTCACGCACGTTCCCGCCTCGCCGTCACCGCGGCGTGCTGCCCCGGCTGCTCGCCGCCGCTGCGCTCGCCGGCGCCGTCCTGGCACCCGCCCCGGTCGCGCTCGCGGCCGACGAGGAGCCCGGCGGCGACGTGGTGTGGGGCGTGCAGCCGTCCACGCCCGACGGCCCCGACGGCCGCACCGCCTTCGAGTACCAGGTGGCGCCCGGCAGCGTGATCACCGACTGGGTCGCCGTCACCAACCGCGGCACCGCGCCCGCCACTTTCCGCGTGTACGCCGCCGACGCGACCGCCGATTACGACAGCGGCGCGTTCGCCCTCGTCGGCGCCGACGTGCCCTCGACGGGCGCGGGCGCGTGGACCTCGGTTGACGGCGCCCCCTCCGCCTGCGAGGACGAGGCCGACGTCGTGTGCGCGCTCGGCCTCGGCGCCTCGATCACGCTCGAGCCGGGCGCCCGCGCCGACCTGCCCTTCACCATCACCGTGCCGCACGACGCGACCCCCGGTGACCACACCGCCGGCGTGGTCGCCGGATACCTCTCCGAAACCGGTGGCGAGGGCGCGACCGTGCGGCGCGAGGACCGCGTGGGCGCGCGCATCTACCTGCGCGTCGACGGCCCGCTCACCCCCGGGCTGGGCGTCTCCGGCACGGTCGCCGACTACGCCGCGTCCTGGATCCCGTTCTTCCCCGGCAGCGCGCACGCCGGCTTCGAGGTCGTCAACGCCGGCAACACACGCGTGAGCGTCACCCCGTCGGTGCGGCTGACCGGGCCGTTCGGCATCGACCTCGGCACCGTCGCGCTCGACCCCATCGAGAACCTCGTGCCCGGCGCGACCACCCACGTCAGCGCCGAGCTGCCCGGCATCCCCCCGCTGCTGCTGCTGACCGCCGACGTGACCCTCACCGCCACCCCGGCCTCGGGCGTCGCGGCGAGCGACCCGCTGCCCGCCCCCGTCACGGCCTCCGTCGTCGCGTGGGCCGTGCCGTGGACCGGGCTCGCGGTGCTCGCCGTCATCGCCGGGGCCGTGTGGCTCGTGATCTGGCGGCGACGCCGCACGCGCGCCCAGCTCGCGGAAGAGCTCGCGGAGTACGCCGAGCGCGTGCGCGCCGAGAACGCCGCCCCCCTCGAACCCGCTCCCGCCGGTGCCGGCTACGTGCCCCGCGCCGGCCAGGAGACGCCATGACCGCCCGTACCCGAACGAAGGGCCTGCCACCCATGAACGTGCGCCCCGCCCCCCGCCCGCAGCGCGCCGCCGCGACCGCCGCGCTGGTCGCGCTGCTCGCGCTGCTGTCGCTCTGGCTCGCGCCCGCCGCGCTGGCGACCGGCAAGACCGACGTCGGCATCGGGGTCGTGATCCCGACCCCCCAGGCGACGCCGGACCCCACGCCGTCGCCGACGCCCGATCCCACGCCGACGCCCGATCCGACCCCCAGCCCGGATCCGACGCCGACCGCATCGCCCGACCCGAGCCCCGCGCCGTCGGTCGCGCCGGGCGGCGGACCGGGCGGGGACGCGGACCGCTCGCCGCTGACCCCGACCGGCCTGCCGGCCGGGGTGTGGACCGCGGCCGCCGCGGGGGCCGTGCTGATCGCCGCCGGGCTGGCCGTGCGCGCGGCGGCTCGCCGCCGCTCCGTCGGGGGCTCCGCATGAGGCTCGCGCGCCGCGCCCGCACGTTCCTGACCGTCGCCACGGCCACGCTGCTGGCCGGCGGGGCGTGGTTCGCCACCGTGCCCGGGGCGTACGCCGCCGACCACGACAACGAGCTCGTCGTGTCGGTGCCGTCTTTGCCGCCCACCCCGCCGCCGTCCTCCCCGCCGCCGTCGCCCCCGCCCTCGTCGCCCCCGCCCTCGTCGCCCCCGCCGTCGTCCCCGCCGCCCTCGTCGCCGCCGGCGTCCTCCGGGGAGGACCCGCGCGACGAGCAGCCCGGTGGCGTGCCGGCCGCGGGCGCCCCCGCCCCGCGCGGCTCGGCGACGAACGCGCCGCGGGGCGGGTCGACCGACGACACGACCGACGACGCAGTCGCGTGCACCCCGACCGAGCCCGCCGTGCCGGCGCAGCCCGCGTCCGGCGCCGACGAGGCGACCGTCGACAAGGACGTCTACCGGGTCGGTGAGGAGATCACCGCGACCGCGACCGGCTTCGGCCCGCAGGAGCAGGTGCAGCTCGTGCTGTTCAGCGAGCCGGGCCTGATCGGCTCCTTCACGGCCGACGACGACGGCACGGTCCGCGCAACGTTCCCCGTGTCCGAGAAGACCCCGCCCGGACCCCACACGCTGCAGTTCACCGGTTGGTGCGACGGCGTCGCGACCGCCGCCGTGCTGGTCGGCTCCGCGGGATCGGCCGCCGACGCCGAGCAGGGCATCCCGGCCTGGTTCTGGTGGGTCGGCGGCGCCCTGCTCGTGCCGGCCACGCTCTGGGCCGGCTGGTACGTCGTGCGGCTGATGCGCGCGCCCGGCCCGGAGGCGGCGGTGGCGTCGTGAGCATCGATACCCGCCCGTCGGCGGAGGCGCCGCCCCGCCCCGCGGTCGACGACACCATCGCCCCGCCCACGCGGCACGACCCCTCGCCCGCCCCGGCGGCCGCGCCGCCGCCCGCCCCCGGCGCGACGCCCGGGGCCGGACCCGACGCCCAGATCACGGCGCCCCTGCCGCGGCGGCGGCCCCTCGGCCCGCGCCGGCCGGTCGCGGCCGGCGGGACGCCCCCGCGCAAGGGACGCCGGCGCCGCCTGCTGCCCGATCCCGCCCCCCGGTCGCCCGCGCCGCGCGACCTCCGGTGGTGGACAGGGGCCGCGCTGCTCACCGTCGCGGTGCTGCTGGCCGGGTTCGTGCTGCACGCCGCGCTGCTGTCGGCGTTCCAGCACTACCGCGCGCAGACCATCGCGTACGACGAGCTGCGCACGTCGCTCGCCAAGGCCGAGGCGCCCGTGGGCCAGCTCGACCTGAACGAGCGCGCCGTCGCCCCCGGCACGCCGGTCGCGCTGCTGGAGGCGCCCGCGATCGGACTGTCCGAGGTGGTGGTGAACGGCACCGACGCGCAGACCCTGCGCGGCGGCATCGGGCTGCGCCGCGACAGCGTCATGCCGGGGCAGGCCGGCACGGCGATGGTGTTCGGCCGCCAGCTCACCTACGGCGGGCCGTTCGGGCAGCTGCACCGCCTCGAGCCCGGCGATGAGCTCACCATCACGACCGGACAGGGCACGCACACGTATCGCGTGTTCGGCGTGCGCCGCGCGGGCGATCCGATGCCCGACCCGCCGCGCGCCGGCGAGGGACGCCTGGAACTGCTGACGGCCGACGGCCTGCCGCTGTTCGCCTCGGGCGTGCTGCACGTCGACGCGACGCTCGTCTCGGAGCCCCAGCAGAACCCCGCGCGGGTGCTGACCGTCTACGCCCTCGGCGACGGCGAGCTCCCGATGGGGCAGGACCACAGCGGCTGGTTCACGGCCTTCTTCCTGCTCGTGTTCTTCGTCGCCGGAGGCATCGGCACCTGGTGGCTCTGGACGACCTGGGGCCGGTGGCACGCCTGGGTGATCGGCGTGCCCTTGCTCGTCTTCTTCGGCATCGCGACCGCCGACCAGGTGATGAACGCGCTGCCCAACCTGATCTGACCCTTACCCGAAGGACCTCACACAGCCATGACCTCCCGACCCGAATCCCTGGCCGCCGACGACATCACCGACGTCCACCCCGCCCCGCGTGCCGCCGTGCCCCGCGCGGGCGCCACGGCCGACGCGACCGCGGCGAGCGGCGCCGCCGACGCGCCCGCGGCCGACGACATCACCGACGTGCACCCGTCGGTGTCCGCCCGCGGCGCCGCCGTCGCCCCTACGTCCGCGCCTGCGGACGACGTGACCGAGGTTCTGCCCGCCCGCCGGGGCCGTGGCCGTTCGGCCGCGCCGGACGTCGTCCCGCCCGCTCCGGCGGAGGCCGGCGACCCGGGCACGGCATCCGTGCCCGCCGGATACACCGAGCCGCTGTCCCCTTCGACGGGACAGCCCGACCCTCTGGTGCCCGCGGTCCCGACCACGACCCTGTCGGCTCTGGAGGGTCGGGAGGTGTCGGCGTGGTTCGGTGAGCGGAAGGTGCTCGAGCGGGTGTCGTTGCGGATGGAGGCGGGTCAGGTGACGGCGTTGATCGGTCCGTCGGGGTGTGGGAAGTCGACGTTCCTGCGGATTCTGAACCGGATGCATGAGCTGGTGCCGTCGGCGTCGTTGGCGGGGGAGGTGCTGCTGGACGGGGAGGACATCTACGACCGGGGCAAGAAGCTGCAGGATGCGCGGAAGCACATCGGGATGGTGTTCCAGAAGCCGAATCCGTTCCCGGCGATGTCGATCTACGACAACGTGATCGCGGGGTTGAAGTTGACGGGTAAGCGGGCGTCTCGGGATGAGAAGGACGAGATCGTGGAGCGGTCTCTGACCGCGGCGGGCCTGTGGAAGGAAGTGAAGGATCGGTTGCGTCAGCCCGGTGGTGGTTTGTCGGGTGGTCAGCAGCAGCGGTTGTGCATTGCGCGGTCGTTGGCGGTGAAGCCGAAGGTGCTGTTGATGG
>NZ_BMJY01000019.1:6819-49546 GCF_014643695.1 Microbacterium album
CCAGCGCGTCAGCCAGCAGTGCGCGTTCTTCCTGGCCGCGCAGGGCACCCCGGGTGCGATCGTGGAGCACGGCGACACGGAGGCGATGTTCTCCGAGCCCCAGGACCAGCGCACGTACGACTACGTCAACGGCCGCTTCGGGTAACCGCGTGGGCACGCCCGTCGACCACACCGCGCGACGCGACGCCGGGGCCCGGCCTCGCGTCGCGCGGGTCGTCGCGGGCGCCCTCGCGCTGTCGTCCCTGCTCGGCGCCGCCGCGGCGACCACCGCGCCGACCGCGGTCGCCCACGTCACGCCCGTGCCGCCGGCGTACGTCGAATCCCTCGTGCCGCCGGAGTGGCTCGACTACGCGAGCACCCCCAGCGAGTGGACGCGCGTCATCGACACCGCGACCCGCGCCATCCCGAACTGGTACGAGGGCGTCGCCGTGCTGAACCCCGGGCAGACGATCGAGGTGCGCGCCAAGCTCGTCTTCCGCGATATGCCCCCGCTCGGGTCGACCCTGCGCACCACGCTCGTGCGCGTGGCCGACCTCGAGGGCGGCACGGGGCCGTGGGCGCCCGTCGATCTCGCCGCCCCCGAGTACAGCGAGCACGTCCGCGAGATGTGGACCGAGTACCGCGTGCCCGACGGCACCGGCGGGGGCTTCGTCCTGGCCCTCACCGCCGACCCGCTGGACGGCGGCCCGGGGTACTTCATCGCGATGGTGCCGCTGGTCGTGCTGCCGCCCCACACCGACCCCGCCGACGTGCCCGCCGAGATCGTGCCCGGCCCCGCGCTGACCGCGCTGCCCGCGCCGCCGCCCGCCGACCCGGGGCCGGGCGAGCCCGCGCCGGAGCCGCCGGCCCCGCCCCAGGCGCCGCCCGTCGACGACGCGCCCCCGCCGCCCGCCGACGCGTCGGCACCGCCCGCCCCGGCCGCTTCCGAGCCCGAGCGCAGCGGCGCCGGCGCCCCTGCCCCCGCGGCTGCCGGGGTGCGCGACGCGGCGGCGGAGCACCCCGCCTGGCTGCTGCCGGCGGCCGGTGTCGCCGTGGCCCTCGCGATCGCCGCCGCCGTGGCGCGGCGCACGGTCGCCGCGCTGCAGCGCCGCGCCAGCATCCGACGGCTCGCGGAGCGACCATGAAGCGGACATCGCCATGAGCGAGCACGCGGGGGAGCTGCTCGGCGGCCGGTTCTGGATCGGCGAACTGCTGGGCGTGGGTGGTTCGGCGTCGGTGTACGCGGCGGAGGACCTGGCCGAGCGGGGCGAGGGCGGGGCGCCGGTGCGGGTGGCGGTGAAGGTGCTGCACCCGCACCTGTGCTCGGACGACCGCGCGCGGGAGGCGTTCCTGCGGGAGGCGCGGGAGGCCGAGCGGTTGCGGCATCCGAACATCGCTGCGGTGCGGGGGTCGGGGCTGCACGATGCCGGCGGGGTGACGATGGCGTGGATCGCGCTGGACCTCGTGGATGGCGGCAGTGTCGCTGACCGCGTCGCGCGGACGGGGCCGCTGCCGCCGGCGGAGGCGGCCGCGGTGGTGTCGGGGCTGCTGGCGGGTCTGGCCGCTGCTCACGAGGTGGGGCTCGTGCACCGTGACGTGTCGCCGGCGAATGTGATGCTGCATGGGGCGGCCGAGGGGCGGCCGGTCGCCGAGGATCAGGTGCGGCTGGTGGACTTCGGGCTGGCGGATGCGACGGGGCGGGATGCGTTGGGGCGGGACATTCTGCGTGCCGAGCGTGGTGACGGTGGGCTGGTGCTGGGCAATGCGCATTACATGTCGCCGGAGCAGGCGCAGGGCCTGCCGGTGCGGGCCGCGGGGGATCTGTATCAGGCGGGGGCGTTGCTGTATTTCCTGTTGACGGGGCAGCCGCCGTTCCCGCGCGCGACGGTCGCGCATGTGCTGGAGGCGCACGTGTCGGCGCCGCCGCCAGTGCCGTCCGCCCTCGCGCCCGGGGCGCGGCCTCTGGACCGGGTCGTGACCCGGGCGATGACGAAGACGCCCGCGCGGCGGTTCCGTGACGCGGGCGAGTTCCGCTTCGCCCTGGCCGAGGCCGTGGCGGCGCTGATTCCCGCGGGTCCGGGCATCGCCCCGTCCGGGTCCGCGGGCCCCGGCGATCTCACCGAGGCGCTGCTCACGGCGCCGGGAGCGCCGGATCCGGCGACGAAGGTGCTGCCGCTCGGTGCGTCCGACGACCTGGGGTATCTGCATGCGGAGGCGGAGGTGCCTGAGCCGGCGTCGTCCCCGCGCGGTGGGGGTGTGCTCGCGGGCGCGATCGTCGCGGTCGTCGTGGTCGCGGTGGCCATCGGCGGTGCCCTCGGCGTCTCTGCGCTCGACGGGCCTCAGGCCGGTGGTCCGTCCCCGTCGGCCTCGGCGGCGCCGGAGCCGACGGAGTCGCCGTCCGAGTCCCCGAGCCCGCCGCCCACGACCCCGCCCCCGAGCGTCCCGGCGTCCGATCCGCCGTCCGAGCCTGACGAGCCGATCGAGCCGGAGGTCGTGACCGTGCCGGTGTTGCACGGCACCCTCGCGGACGCGCAGGCGGCGCTGGCGGCCCGCGGGCTGCGCCTGGGGCAGGTCACGCGCGCCGACTCCGCCGAGCCCGCCGACCGGGTGCTCGGCCAGGCGCCCGCGGGTGGCGCGAGCGTCGAGCCGGACACCGCGGTCGATGTGACCGTCGCCAGCGGACGCCACCAGGTGCCCGACGTCGCCGGGCTCACGCTCGCCGCGGCGCGCGCCCTGGTCGAGTCGGCCGGCTTCGCGGCCGAGGCCTCCCGCCCCGACGCGCGCCCCGACGAGGTGGTCCTCTCGGTCGAGCCGGGCGTGGGCACCGTGCTGCGCGTGGGCGTCACCGTCACACTCACCGTCCCCGACCCGCCGCCGGTGCCCGGCCCGACCCCCACGGAACCCACCCCCACGCCCGAGGCCCTGCCCGCCGCCTCCCGCGCCTCGACCGCAGCCCGGCGGAAGTCCGCCCCTCGCTCGTTGAGCGGAGCGAAGCGGAGTCGAAACGGGTTGAGCGAGCGGAGCGAGTCGAAACCGGGTTCTACCTCGGACCCGTTCGGCCCGGCGTCGGTTTCGACTCCGGCCGCTGACGCGGCCTCCGCTCAACCCGTTTCGACTCCGCGGCTGCGCCGCTCCGCTCAACGACCGGTGCCTTCCGGCTCCTCGAGCGGCGCGCCGGTGGAGTCCACCCCCGGCTCCTCGAGCGGCGCCCCGGTGGAGTCCACCCCTCGCTCGTCGACCGGCGCCCCGGTGGAGTCCACCCCCGGCTCGTCGACCGGCGCCCCGGTGGAGTCCACCCGTCGCTCGTTGAGCGGCGCGCCGGGGGAGTCTGCCTCTCGCTCGTTGAGCGGAGCGGAGCGGAGTCGAAACGGGTTGAGCGAGCGGAGCGAGTCGAAACCGGGTCTTACCCCGGACCCGTTCGCCCCGGTGTCGGTTTCGACTTCGGCCGCTGACGCGGCCTCCGCTCAACCCGTTTCGACTCCGCGGCTGCGCCGCTCCGCTCAACGACCGGTGTCTTCCGACTCCTCGAGCGGCGCCCGGGTGGAGTCCGCCCCTTGCTCGTTGAGCGGAGCGGAGCGGAGTCGAAACGGGTTGAGCGAGCGGAGCGAGTCGAAACCGAGTGCTACCCCGGACTCGTTCGGGCCGGCCTCCGGGCAGCGTTCGGGGCGTTTCGGTTTGTTCGCGGTGATCGCGGTGCTTGTGGTCGGTGCGGGGGTGCTGGTGCAGCACACGGGTCTGGATGTGCCCGAGCGTGCCGTGGCGGCGGTCGCGCCGGGCGCGCGGCTGCTGGACGGCGCGGTGCCCGGCGGCGTGGAGGTATCGCACGTGACCGGCACGACCACCGGCACCGGATCCGACCCTGCAGCCGGCGCTCCGGCGGCGGCGGGTTCGTCGGCGGTGTCGCGTATCGATCCGGAGTGGGCGGCGGGTGTGGCGGCGGCGACCGGGATCCCGGAGCGGGCGCTGGTGGCGTACGCGGCAGCCCACCTGACCGTGTCCGCCGAGGACCCCTCGTGCGGGATCGGGTGGAACACACTCGCGGGGATCGGGCGGATCGAGTCCGGTCACGGGTCTCACGGTGGTGCCGTGGTCGGGGAGGACGGGTGGGTGCTGCCCCGGATCCTCGGCGTCCCGTTGGACGGCAACGGGGTCATGGCGATCCGCGACACCGACGGCGGCGCATGGGACGGCGACACCGTGTGGGACCGCGCCGTGGGCCCGATGCAGTTCATCCCGGAGACGTGGTCGCGGTGGGGCGCGGACGGAGACGGCGACGGGATCGCGGACCCGAACCAGATCGATGATGCGGCGCTGGCGGCGGCGCGGTACCTCTGCGCGTCCGGTCCGATGACCTCGGTCGAGGGATGGCGGGCCGCGGTGTTCAGTTACAACCACCTGGAGGAGTACGTCGACGCGGTCGCCGCGGCGGCGAATGAGTATGCCGCGTGGGCTGAGGGATGGCGGTGATGGCCCGGGCAGGGGTGTCGGGCGGGACCGATCCGTTCGGCCCGTACCACCGGGCGCGGGCGGCGGCGGCCGCGGGGCGGGCGGTGGTGTTGTCCGTGCTCGCGGCGGGCCTGGTGGGGGCGATGATGGCGCCCGCGGTCGCGTCGGGCGGGGTGCCGGCCGTGGCGGCCGCGCCCGAGCGCGTCGCCGGGGCCGAGGCCAGCCCGGGGGACGCGGAAGCTGAGGCGCCGCCGTCCGGTGATCCCGGTGCGGGGGAGCCCGGTGCGGGCGAGTCTGCGGCTGGTAACGGGGCGGGCGATACGCTGCCCGCACCTGATCCAGCGGACGGGCTCGCGCAGCATCCCGCGCCCCCCGAGACCACCGCACCGCCCGAGAACGGCACCCCGCCCGCGGACGGCACCCCGCGCACGTCCCCGTCGGTGACCGATGGCACCGTCGAGCCGCGGCGCATCCGGATCGATATCGACGCGCTGGGTTATCAGGCCGAGATCGATCAGTGCCTGTGGGTGCGGATGGATTTCCAGGCGGTGAATGTGCCGATCGTCGGCGCGCACAACTACTGCGGCGGGGATGTGCTGCTCGATCTGCAGCCGGGCGACATCGTCGTCCTGACCGCGCACGGTCTGGACGGGGAGTACGTCGTCACCGGTGACCGTGAGGTGCGCACGGGCGAGTACGTATCGGTCGCGACCGCCGGCCTGACCGGCGATGTGATTCTGCAGACCTGTTATTGGGACACCGGCACGACACGGCTCGTGACGGCACAACTGAGGAAGGGAGGGGGACGATGAGCACCGAACCCGACGGGCTGTCCAGCCCCGAACTCGAACCGATCCGGCGTGAGCCGTTGCCCCCGGGGCCGAGCTCGGCGGTCCGTCTGCTGTTCAGCAGTGCTGCTGAGCATGCCGACAGGATGGCGGTGCGCGAGCGCGTGCTGCGCATGACCCCGGTCGAGGAGGACCATCGCGCGGTGGAGTTCCGTGCGCCGGGGGTCGCGCGCCGCGGCAGATCGCTCACGTGGAAGCTGGTGGGCCGCGACGGTGTGTGCCTGGCCGCGCGCGTGCGGGACTTCCGTCGCGGGGAACGCGCGGTCGCCGACGCGCAGACGCTCGTGGCCTCCGACCGGCTCGCCGCGGTGGTCGTGCGCGAGGCGGACACCGGGCGCCACTCGTTCTGGATCGTGCGGGGCAACGACATCGTCCTCACGGGCGCGAGCCTGGTCGGCCCCGCGGCCCGCGCGGCGGTGCTCGCCCGCAACGCGCTCCGCGCGCTCGCGGCGCGTCCGAACCTCCCAGCCGAGACCGGCGACCTGCTCGGCACCGCCTCCCCGCCCACCTTCCGCCTCCACCGCGAAGCCCGCGCCCCCCGCCGCGACCGCCGCGGCGCCCTCATCCCCGCCCCCGGCGCCTGACGGCGCCCCCGGCGGTATAGAGGTCGGTTTCGACTCGCTCCGCTCGCTCAACCCGTTTCGACTCCGCTTCGCTCCGCTCAACGACCGCGGGTCACGCCACGGATTCGGAGAAATGCACGGATGCGGATCGGAATCGTGGATCCGATCCGCATCCGTGCATTTCTCCGTCGCGGGTGCTGGCCGGGGTCAGAAGCGGTCGGGGGAGGGGGCGCCGGCGCCGTAGCGGACCGAGACGTCCGCGTGGCGGTCGAAGCGGTAGCCGACGCCGCGCACCGTGCGCACGATGTCCTGGAACGCGCCGAGCTTCGAGCGCAGGCGGCGCACGTGCACGTCGATCGTGCGCTCGCCCGGGGCGTCCTCGTCGGAGGCGTCCCACAGCGATGCCACCAGCTCCGCGCGCTCGATCGTGCGGCCCTCGCGCAGCACGAGGTACTGCAGCAGCTCGAACTCCTTGAACGTCAGGGCGGCCGACTCGCCGTCGATCACGACGCGCTTGCGCGAGATGTCGACGACCACGCCCTTGGCGGCCTCGGCCTGCTCCTCCGCCGCGGCCTTCGTGCGGGCCACCGCACCGGGCTCGTGCAGCGCGAGGCGCACGACGTCCACGTCGCGGCCGCCGGTCTGCTGCGGCGCGAGCGCCACGGCGGCGTACGTCTCGGCGCTCGGTGCGAGCTCCGCGAGCGTGCGGCGCAGGGCGTCGACCAGTACCGGCAGGCTCACGCCGTCGGCCGCGGCCTTCAGCTCGTCCAGGCCCACGTACAGGGCGAAGCCGCGCGGCGCCACGTTCGGCTTGGAGGACGAGGCCGCATCCGCCGGCTCGGCGACCGCGTCGGACCGCGGATCGACCAGCTGGGGCAGCGGACGGAGGTGACGCACCGGGCGGCCACCGGCATCCGCGGCCGACGGAGCGGTGGACGGACGGGCGGCGGGGCGGGCGGACGGACGGGCGGCGGGGCGGTCGAGGAGGGCGGAGGTGTTCGACATGGGGATGATCCTTCGGGGCGGCACCGCGGATCCGGATCCGGGTGCGTCTGTGCGTCGGGGGCGGCGTTCGCGCTCAGATGGCGAAGGCCTGTGCCGGGTGCCGGGGGCACCGTTCGGCGGGGCGAAGCGCGGGGATTCCGTCGCTTCGGGCTCCATCACCGCGGCATCCAGCGGCGGTGAGAGCCGGGTCCGTGAGGACGCGCAGCGAGTCTCTGCTCAGCGACACATTCGACAGCACATGCCAGCGCGACCGGGCATCATCATCCCGGCAGTCCCGTTCGCCTCCCGGGCGGACAGAAGCGTGGCGTGAGCAGGCATGGGCCCCATTGTGACCGGGCGTGTCGTCATATGTCAACCTGGCGGCCCGCTGTCGTGCCGCTGTGACGAAAGATGACAGGGTGCCGACATGAGGCTGTGGTCGCTGCACCCGGGCCTGCTGGACCGGCAGGGGCTGACCGCGTGCTGGCGCGAGGCGCTGCTGGCCCAGGCGGTACTGGGCGGCGGCACGCGCGGCTACACGGCACACCCGCAGCTGGTCCGGTTCCGGGAGCACGCGGATCCGCTCGCCGCGGTCGGCGCGTACCTCGCGGGCGTCCGCGAGGAGGCCCTGCGGCGCGGCTACCGCTTCGACGCGACCCGCATCGTGCGGATGCCCGGCACGCCGGTCGCGCGGATCCCGCTGCCGTCGGGGCAGCTCGAGTTCGAGTGGCGGCACCTCCAGGACAAGCTCGCGGCGCGGGCGCCCGAGGTCCACGCGCGCAACCGGCGGCACGGTGCGCCCCGCGCGCACCCGCTGTTCGTCGTCGTCCCCGGCCCGGTCGCGGCGTGGGAGCGCGCCGCCCCGCCGGCCGAACCGGCCCGTCCCGAACCGCCCCGTCCCGAGTCGCCCCGTCCCGAGTCACCCCGTCCGGAGCCACCCGCTCGCCCCGAGTCGCCCCCAGCCCGAGGAGCCGCATGAGCATCCCCCGCACCCGCCGCGAGGCGCGATCCGAGGCGCCGCCGGCGGCGCCGCCCGCCTGGCTGCGCGTGCTGCTGCCGTCCGTGCTGATCGTCGTGTGGTTCGCGGCCGCGGCGATCGGCGGTCCGTACTTCGGGCGGGTGGACGAGGTGTCGTCCAACGACCGCACGGCGTACCTGCCCGCGACGGCCGAGGCGACCGAGGTGCAGGAGCGGCTGTCGGGCTTCGCGGACGGCGACGCGATCCCCGCCGTGGTGGTCTTCGCCGCCGACGACGAGCTGACGCCGCAGGACCTCGAGGCCATCGCGACCGCGCTCGCCGACGCCGCCGACACGGCCGCCGTCGCGGGCGAGGTATCGCCGCCGATCCCGTCCGAGGACGGCCTCGCCGCGCAGGCGTTCGTGCCGCTGGACGGGGCGGCCGGCGTCGGCGAGGCGACCGCCGAGCTGCGCGAGACGCTGGCCGCGGGCGCGCCCGCCGGCGTGGCGGTGTTCGTGACCGGGCCGGCGGGCTTCACGAGCGACCTCACCTCGGCGTTCGCCGGCATCGACGGCCTGCTGCTGGGCGTCGCGCTCGCCGCGGTGCTGGTCATCCTCGTGCTCGTGTACCGGTCGCTGCTGCTGCCTGTCGCGGTGCTCGCCACGAGCATGTTCGCGCTGTGCGTCGCGCTGCTGACCGTCTGGTGGCTCGCCCACGCCGACGTCCTGCTGCTGAGCGGGCAGACCCAGGGCATCCTGTTCATCCTGGTGATCGGCGCCGCGACCGACTACGCGCTGCTGTACGTCGCCCGGTACCGGGACGAGCTCGTGCGCACCCCGCGCCCGTGGACGGCGACGCTGCGGGCACTGCGCGGATCGATCGAGCCGATCGCGGCATCGGGCGGCACCGTGATCGCCGGGCTGCTGTGCCTGCTGCTGAGCGACCTGCGCTCCAACAGCTCGCTCGGCCCGGTCGCCTCGATCGGCATCGTTTTCGCGATGCTGTCGGCGCTGACGCTGCTGCCGTCGATCCTGCTGCTGTGCGGGCGCGCGGCGTTCTGGCCGCGCCGGCCCGCCTACGACCCGCACGCCCCGGAGGCGGGCGGCACGGGCGTGTGGGCGCGCCTGGCCGCGTGGATCGCGCGGCGCCCCCGGCCGATCTGGATCGCCACGGCGGCCGTCCTGGCCCTCGGGTGCGTCGGCGTGACGCAGCTGCAGGCCTCCGGCGTGCCGCAGTCGGAGCTCGTGCTGGGTGCGTCCGAGGCGCGCGAGGGCCAGCGCGTGCTGGGCGAGCACTTCCCGGACGGATCCGGCAGCCCCGCGTCGGTGCTCGTGCCCGAGGACCGCATGGACGAGGCCGTGGCCGTGCTGCTCGCGGACGACGGGATCGCGGACGTCGCGGTCGCGGTGGACCGCAGCGGCCGGACCGCCCCCGTCACCGAGGACGGGATCGGCGCGTTCGGGCCGCCGGGCACGCCGGCGCCCGAGCCCGTCGTGTCGGACGGCGCGGTGCTGCTGCAGGCGACGCTGACCGACGCCGCGGACTCGGCCGCCGCGGAGGACACCGTCCGCGCGCTGCGCGCCGCGTTCGACGACACCGTGCCGGACGCCCTCGTCGGCGGCGTGACGGCGACGGACGTCGACACGAACGACGCGTCCATCCGCGACCGCACGCTGATCGTGCCGCTCGTGCTCGTGGTCATCCTGGCGATCCTGATGCTGCTGCTGCGGTCGGTGCTCGCGCCCGTGCTGCTCGTGGCGACCACGGTGCTGTCGTTCGGCACGGCGATGGGCGTCGCGGGCGTCGTGTTCACGCACGTGCTCGGGTTCCCCGGCGCCGACCCCGCCGTGCCGCTGTACGGCTTCGTGTTCCTCGTGGCGCTCGGGATCGACTACAACATCTTCCTGATGTCGCGCGTGCGGGAGGAGGCCCTCGCGCACGGCACGCGCGAGGGCGTGCTGCGCGGGCTGCGGCTCACCGGCGGCATCATCACGTCGGCGGGCCTCGTGCTCGCGGCGACGTTCACGGCGCTCGCGGTGATCCCCGTGCTGTTCCTGGTGCAGATCGCGTTCATCGTGGCGTTCGGGGTGCTGCTCGACACGTTCGTGGTGCGCTCGCTGCTCGTGCCCGCGCTCGCGACCGACATCGGCCGCGCGATCTGGTGGCCCTCGCGCCTCGCCCGCGCCCGCTGACCGATTGCGCCGGATCCGTCGTGGGGCGGATCCGCGCAGCGCCGGGAGGACGTACCCTGGCGTCGTGACTGAACTGACGTTCACCAACGACAAGGACGCCTCGCGCTACGAGCTGCGGCGGGGTGACGACCTCGTCAGCGTGCTCGACTACCGCGACAACGGACGCACGGTCGCGCTCACGCGGGCGTACACGATCCCGGCGTTCCGCGGGCACGGCTACGCGGGCGAGATCACCGAGCGGGCCGTCGCCGACCTCGAGGCGGCCGGCAACCGCACGGTGCTGCCGGTGTGCTGGTACGTCTCGGACTGGTTCGCCGAGCACCCCGAGCGCGCCGGCATCCTCGAGCAGCGCGCGGGCTGACCCCCGGGCGGCGGGCCCGCGTGCGCGGCGGGCTGCGGGCCCGTGTGCGCGACCCGCGCGGCGGGCGCCGGGCCCGTGTGCGCGACCCGCGCGGCGCCTGACGGGCAATGTCGGAGGCCGTCCTTACCGTGGGTGGTATGCGGATCCTGCACACCTCGGACTGGCACATCGGGCGGTCGTTCCACGGCCATCAGACCCTCGATGCGCTGCGCGGCGTGCTCGCCACGCTGACCGAGCAGGTGCGCGAGAACGCGGTGGACGTCGTCGTGATCGCGGGCGACGTGTTCGACTCCGCGACGCCCGCCGCGAGCTGCTACACCCTGCTGACGGACGTGCTGCGCGACCTGGGCGCCACGGGCGCGCAGATCGTGCTCACGAGCGGCAACCACGACAACGCCGCGCGGCTGGGCTTCCTGGCGCCGCTGCTGCGGGACGGGATCCACGTGATCACGGATCCCGCGACGGTCGGCACGCCCGTGACGCTCCACGACGAGCACGGGCCCGTGCACTTCTACGGCATCCCGTATCTGGAGCCGATCGTCGTGCGCTCGGTGTGGCAGACCGGCGGGCTGCGCACGCAGGAGCAGGCGCTCACGCACGCCATGGGCCTCGTCGCGGCCGACCGCGCGGCGCGCGGCGGACGGTCGGTCGTCGCGGCGCACTGCTTCGCGGCGGGCGTGGAGGCCAGCCCCGGGGTCGAGCGGGAGATCCGGCAGGACCTGCGGCAGGGATCGCTGGACGTCGTGCCGCTGTCGGCGTTCGAGGGTCCCGACTACGTGGCGCTCGGGCACATCCACGGGCGCTCGCGCCTGGCCGAGCACGTCCGCTACAGCGGCGCGCCGCTGCACTACAGCTTCAGCGAGGCCGGCAAGCCCCGCGGGTCCTGGCTCGTCGACCTGGACGCCGACGGGCTCGCGAGCGTCGAGTGGCTCGACCTGCCCGTGCCGCGCCCGCTCGTGACGCTCCGCGGCACGCTCGACGAGCTGCTGGCCGCCCCCGCGCACGAGGCGCACGTCGACGCGTGGGTGTGCGCCGTCCTGACCGACGCCACGCCCCAGCCCGAGCCGATGCGCCGCCTGCAGCAGCGGTTCCCCCACTGCGCGACCATCCAGCCGGATCCGCAGAACCGTCCCGAGGACGACGGGCTCAGCTACCGCGCGCGCGTCGCCGCATCCCGCTCCGACAACGAGCTCATCGAGACGTTCCTGGCGCACGTGCGCGAGGGCGAGGGCGCGACGGAGAGCGAGACCGCGGTCATCGCCGACGTGGTCTCGCGGCGCGCGGCGGAGGAGCGCGCCGACAGCCCGGCGGTGGTGGGCGCATGAGGATCCAGCGCATCGAGATCGAGGGGTTCGGGCCGTTCCGCGCCCGGCAGGAGATCGACCTCGACGCGTATGCCGGCGACGGCATCTTCCTCATCTCCGGGCGCACGGGCGCGGGCAAGTCGAGCATCCTCGACGCCGTCTGCTTCGCGCTCTACGGATCGGCGCCGCGATACGAGGAGGGTGAGAAGCGCCTCCGCAGCGACCACGCCGAGCCCGACGACCGCACGGAGGTCGCGCTCGAGTTCACCACCGGCGGGCGGACGTGGCGCATCGAGCGCAGCCCCGACTACCTGCGCCCCAAGAAGCGCGGCGACGGGATGACCCCCCAGGCCGCCACCGCCCGGATGTTCGAGCGCGTCGACGGCGCGTGGGAGGGGCGCGCCGCGCGCCCCGTGGACGTCGCCCACCTCGTCGACGAGGTCATCGGGCTCAGCCAGCAGCAGTTCCTCCAGGTGATCCTGCTCGCGCAGGGCCGCTTCGCGCGGTTCCTCCTCGCGCGCAACGACGAGCGCCAGGCGCTGCTGCGCACGCTGTTCGGCACGCAGCGCTTCGAGGACTACACGGCCGCGCTCGAGCAGCGCCGCAAGGACGCCGTCGCGCACGTCGAGCGGGGGAGCCAGGCGCTGATCGCCCGGATCGAGCAGGCCGAGCACACCGCGGCGGGCATCCTCGACGCGGGGATCGACGCGGGTATCGCGACGGGCGAAACCGAGGGTGGAGACGGCGCACGGGCGGAGGCGGCGGCCGCCGGGAGCGAGCCCGGGCTGGCCGAGCGCATCGCCCGGCTGGAGCGCGCCGCGCTGCGCGCGCGGCACGTCGCCGAGGAGGCGGACGCCGCCGAGCAGGAGACGGCCAAGGCCCATGCGGCCGCCGAGGCCGAGCACGGCGCCCGCACGGCGCGGCGGGACAAGCAGCGCCGGCGCGACACGGCGCGCGCGACCCTCGCCGGGCTCGACGCCGAGGCCACCGCGATCGACGCGCTCCGCGCCGAGCTCGATGCCGCCCAGCGCGCCGAGCCCGTGCGCGCCGCCCGCGACGGCGCGCTACGGGCGCTCGCCGCGCTGGAGGCCGCGAACGATGCCCTCGACGCTGCGCGCGCCGCGTGGGAGATGCGCGGCGAGGTCGAGGATGACGCGCCCTCGCCGGCCGACCCGGAGGCGCTGGACGCGTACGTCTCGGCCGCCCAGCAGCGCATCGGCGCCTGGCAGCCCGTGCGCGACGTGGAGGCCGGGCTCGACGACGCGGCCGCCGCGCTCGCCGACCTGCGGGAGCGCGCCGCGGACGCGGCCGCGCGGGCCGCGCGCATCGAGGAGCGCGCCGCCGCGCTGCCGGCCGAGCGGGAGCGGATCGAAGAGGCGCTCGACCGCGCCACGGCCACGGCCGCGACCGCCGAATCGCATCGGCAGGCCCTGGCGCTGCGGGAGGCGCAGCTCGACGCCGCACGCGCCGTCGCCGACCTCGCCGCGGCCTACGCCGCCGCCGTCGCGGCCGCGCAGGAGGCGAAGGCGCGCAAGGACGCCGCGGAGGCGCGGCTGGACGAGCTCCACCGCCGCCGCATCGCCGACATCGCCGGGGAGCTCGCCGAGCAGCTCGCCGACGGCGAGCCGTGCGCGGTGTGCGGGGCCACCGAGCACCCGTCGCCCGCGCCACGCCGCCACGACCCCGTCACGTCCGACGCGATCGACGCGGCCGAGCGGGACCGCGCCGACGCCGTGCAGGCCGAGGACGCCGCCGCCGGGGCGCGCCGCGCCGCCGAGCTCGCCCTGCGCGAGGCCGAGGGCCGCGCCGGCGGGCGCGCCGCCGCGGACCTCGAGGCCGAGATCGCAGCGGCGCGGGCCGGACTGACCGCCGCGGAGGACGCCGCCGCCGAGCGCGAGCGCCTCGCGGCCGAGCGCACGCGGCTGGAGACCGAGCGGCAGCAGCAGGACGACCGGCGCGCCGCGCTGATCGCCGAGCGCAGCGACCTGGACGCGCGGATCGCCGCCGGCGCCGAGGCGCTCGAGCGCGATCGCTCGGCGGTGGCCGCCGCGCGCGGCGCCTTCGCGTCGGTCGCCGCGCGCATCGACGTCGAGCACCGCCTCGTCGCGCTCGCCACGGCGTACGCCGAGGCACAGCGCGCGGCCGTGCGGGCCGAGGCGACCGCCGTGGACGCGCGCGACCGGCTGCAGGAGGCGGTCGAGGCGGCCGGCTTCGACAGCGCGGACGCCGCGCTCGCCGCGTTGCGCGATGCGGCCGAGCGCGCCGCGCTCGACGCGCGCATCCGCGAGCACGACGCCGCCCTCGCGGCCACCAAGGCCACGCTCATGGACCTCGAGCTGGAGATCCTGCCCGAGGAGCCCATCGACACGGTCGAGAGCGAGCTCGCCCTCGCGGCGGCCAAGGCCGCATGGGGCGACGCCGTCAAGGCGCACACCGAGGCCGCCCAACGCGCCCGCGCGCTCGAGGACGGCGTCGAGCGCATCCGCTCCGAGCACGAGAAGATCGCCGCCCTCGAGGAGGAGGCCGCCGCGATCCGCCGCCTCGCCGACACGGTCGCCGGGCGCGCCCCCAACGCCAAGCGCATGAAGCTCGAGACCTTCGTGCTCGCCGCCGAGCTCGAGGAGATCGTCGCTGCCGCGAACCTCCGCCTCGCCGAGATGTCCGGCGACCGCTACCTGCTGCAGCACACCGACGCGCTCGCCGCCCGCGGCGCCGCGTCCGGCCTCGGCCTCGAGGTCATGGACCGCTTCACCGGACGGGCGCGGCCCCCGCACTCCCTGTCCGGCGGCGAGACGTTCCTGGCCTCCCTCGCCCTCGCGCTGGGCCTGGCCGAGGTCGTCACCAGCCGCGCCGGCGGCATCCGCCTCGACACGCTCTTCATCGACGAGGGGTTCGGGTCGCTCGACGCCGAGACGCTCGACACCGCGATGCGCACGCTCGACGAGCTGCGCCAGGGCGGCCGCACCGTGGGCGTCATCAGCCACGTCGAGGCGATGAAGGAGCAGATCCCCGCGCAGCTGCGCGTCGAGCAGACGCCGCAGGGCTGGAGCGTCGTGACCCAGGACGCCGCGCTGACCGTCTGAACCGCGGGCGGCCATTCCGGCCCCGCCGACGCTCTACGCTGGAGGCATGAAGAACAGCTCGATCTGGACCGTCCTGGGCGTGATCGCCGCCGTGATGATCGCCTGGTTCGTGATCGAGGCGCTGTTCCGCCTCATGTTCTGGGTCGCCAAGCTCGGCGCGGTCGCGGTCGTCGCCGTCATCGTGTTCTTCGCCCTGCGGGCCCTGTTCAAGCGATCCGACCGCACCAGCTGACCCGCGCGACCCGGATCCCGGATCCGGGCTGAGCGATCGCGGCAAGGGGCTTCCCCTGTCGGCCGGCATCGGTCATACAGTGGGGCATGGCGAACACGACAGGAACCCCAGGAACCATCGTCAGCGTCGTCGGACCCGCCTCCGACCCCTCGGCGGCCGAGCGCGTGCTCGCGAACCTCGAAGGGCTCGAGGGCGTCGAGACGCTCTCGCTGCGAGACACGGAACCGGCGATCGCCGCGCACCGCATCGCGGCCGCCACGCGCCCGTGGATCGTCCACGACGCCGACCCCCTCCAGCACGTCGCCGCCGCCTGGGTCGAGCTCTTCGAGGAGCGATCCACGCTCGGCGTGCTCGAGGTCGAGATCGAGCAGGCGCTCGCGCACTTCGCGGGCGGCACCGCCCTCATGCCCGACTACTACATCGTGCTCGAGCCGGAGGACGCGCCCGACACGTGGCGGCACTGGTGGTGCGGCGCCCTCGGCCACCGCGCGCCGCGCCGCATCCTCCCCGCGCGCACACCCGACTCGCCCCTCGACGCCGCCGTGCGCGGGCTGCTCAAGGCGCTGCCCGCATCCCGCCCCTGGCCGGAGCCCGCGACGTGGCTGCCGGGCCTCGCCTTCGAGGTCCCGGACCGCATCGGCCTCCGCGACCGCGCCGAGCCCGGCGGCGACGCGGACGCCCCGTTGGGGTAGGGGTGGGGGTCGGTTTCGACTCGCTTCGCTCGCTCAACCCGTTTCGACTCCGCTTCGCTCCGCTCAACGAGCGGGGTAGGGGTGTGTTTCTTTTTTCTCCCACGCGTCGGGCCCCAAGGGGCCGCTCCGCGAGGGAGGCGCTTCGCTTTGCTTCGCGCGCCGGCGCTTCGCGCCTGGTTGGCGGGCGCACTCGCGCCCGCACGCTCGCTTCGCTCGCACCGGGTTCAGGTGGGTGGGTAAGGGTAGGGGGGTGGGGGTCGGTTTCGACTCGCTTCGCTCGCTCAACCCGTTTCGACTCCGCTTCGCTCCGCTCAACGAGCGGGTGCGCGCTCTCCCGCTCGTTGAGCGGAGCGGCGCAGCCGCGAAGTCGAAACGGGTTGAGCGGAGCCGCGCAGCGGCGGAGTCGAAACCGAGCCCGACACCGCGCGGCGCGCATAGCCTGAGCGCATGGACGGGTTCGCGGCTGTCGACTTCTGGGTCGCGCGCGAGGTGCTGCAGCGGGGCATCGCGGCGCTGTTCCTCATCGCGTTCGTCTCGACCCTGAACCAGTTCCGGCCGCTGCTGGGCGAGCGGGGGCTGCTGCCCGCGCCCGAGCTGCTGGCGTGGGCGCGGTCGTCCGACCGGGCGAAGCGCATGCTGCGGCCCACCCTGTTCCGGTACATCCGGTACACCGATCGCCGGCTGGTGGCGCTGTGCGCGGGCGGGATCGTCCTGGCCGGGCTGCTCGTGGCCGGCCTGCCGCAGCTCGGCCCGCCGTGGCTGCCCATGCTGTGCTTCCTCGCCCTCTGGCTGGGGTACATGTCGGTGGCGTCCATCGGGCAGACGTTCTACGGCTTCGGCTGGGAGATGCTGCTGCTCGAGGCGGGGTTCCTCGCCGCTTTCCTCGGGTCGCAGGACCAGCCCCCGCCGACGCACGTCATCGTGCTGTTCTGGTGGCTGCTGTTCCGGCTGGAGTTCGGCGCCGGGATGATCAAGATGCGCGGCGGTCGCGAGTGGCGCGACCTCACGGCGCTCACGTACCACCACGAGACCCAGCCGATGCCGGGCCCGTTCAGCCGTCAGGCGCACCTGCTGCCCCGCTGGGTGCACAAGGGCGAGGTGCTGGGCAACCACGTCGCGCAGCTGATCGTGCCCTGGTTCCTCTTCGCCCCGCTGCTGGGCCTGTGGCTGCCGGATGCCGTGCCGCAGCTGATCGGCACCGTCGCGGGGGCCATCGTGATCGCCTCGCAGCTGTGGCTCGTCGTGACCGGCAACTTCGCGTGGCTGAACTGGGCCACCATCGTGCTGGGCGCCTCCGCGATCGCCGTGCCGGCCGTGCCGGCGCCCACCGCCGACATCCCGCTGTGGTGGCTGATCGTCACGCTCGCCGTCACCGCGCTGTACGCGGTGCTGAGCTGGCGCCCGGCGCGCAACCTGTTCGCGCGTGATCAGCTCATGAACGCGAGCTTCAACCGCTGGAACCTCGCCAACGCCTACGGCGCGTTCGGCACGGTGACCAAGGAGCGGATCGAATGGATCGTCGAGGGCACGCCCGACGCGGATCCCGACACCGCGGACTGGCGCGAGTACGGCTTCAAGGGCAAGCCGGGCGACGAGCGCCGGCGCCCGCGGCAGTTCGCGCCGTATCACCTGCGGCTCGACTGGATGATGTGGTTCCTGCCGCTCGGGCGCTCGCTCGAGGACTGGTTCCGTGCGCTGCTCGTCCGGCTGCTGGAGGCCGACCGCCCCACGCTGCGGCTGCTCGCGCACGACCCGTTCGACGGGCGGCGGCCGCGATCCGTGCGCGTGGTGTCGTACCGCTACCGGTTCGCGACACGTGCCGAGCGGCGCGAGCACGGCGTGCACTGGATCCGCGACCGGCGCCGGGTGATCGTGCCTCCGGTCGGCCTGCCGGACGACTGAGCCCCGTCGCCCGGGTCGCGTCAGTCGACGAGGTCGGGCAGCGCGGCCTTCAGCTCCGCGAGCCACGCGCGGGCGTTGCCGTCGGAGGGGGCGCGCCAGTCGCCGCGCGGCGACAGCGAGCCCGACGGGGCGACCTTGGGCCCGTTGGGGATCGCCGAGCGCTTGAACTGCGCGAACCCGAAGAACCGCTTCAGGAACACCTGCTCCCACTTCACGATCGTCGCGAGGTCGTAGCCGTAGCGATCCTCGTCCGGGAACCCGGGCGGCCACGTGCCGGCCTCCGGATCCGACCAGGCGTGCATCGCGAGGAAGGCGATCTTCGACGGGCGGTACCCGAAGCGCAGGATGTGGTGCAGCGAGAAGTCGTGCAGCGCGTACGGGCCGATCGTGCTCTCGGTCGACTGGACCTCGCCGTCCTGGCCCGCGGGCACGAGCTCGGGGCTGATCTCGGTGTCGAGCACCGAGCGCAGCACCGTGGCCTGCTCGGGGGAGACGCCGTGCTCGGATCCGTGCGCGATGACCCAGCGGATGAGGTGCTGGATGAGCGTCTTCGGCACGCCCGAGTTGACGGCGTAATGGCTCATGTGGTCGCCCACGCCGTACGTGGCCCATCCGAGCGACAGCTCGGAGAGGTCGGACGTGCCGATCACGATGCCGCCGTGGTGATTGGCGAGGCGGAACAGGTAGTCGGTGCGCAGGCCGGCCTGCACGTTTTCGAACGTGACGTCGTACACGGCCTCGCCCGATCCGGCCGGGTGGCCCATCTGCCGCAGCATCTCGGTCGCGGCCGCGCGGATGTCGATCGTCTCGATCGAGGCGCCCACGGTCTCGGCGAGGCGGATCGCGTTCGACCTGGTGTGATCGCTGGTCGCGAAGCCGGGCATCGTGTACGCGAGGATGTCGCTGCGCGGGCGCCCCATGCGGTCCATCGCGCGCGCCACGACGAGCAGCGCGTGCGTGGAGTCGAGGCCACCGCTCAGCCCGATCACGGGCTTCGGGTCGCCGATCGCGCGCATCCGCTGCATGAGGCCCGACACCTGGATGTTGAACGCCTCGTAGCAGTCCTGCGCGAGGCGGGCGGGGTCGTCCGGCACGAACGGGAAGCGGTCGAGGTGGCGGCGCAGGCCCACGTCGCCCCGCGGCGGGTCGAGCCGGAACGGGATCGTGCGGAACCGCGGGCTCTCGTCCGCCCCGCCCAGGACCGTGCGGCGGTTGTCGTCGAACGTGCCCTGGCGGATCCGGTCCTGGCGCAGCCGGTCGAGATCGACGTCGGCGACCGAGCGGCGCGGCCCGTCCGGGAAGCGCTCGGTCTCGGCGAGCAGGTTGCCGCCCTCGTAGACCATGGTCTGGCCGTCCCATGACAGGTCGTTGGTCGACTCGCCCATGCCCGCGGCGGCATACACGTAGGCGGCGAGGCAGCGCAGCGACTGGGACTTGCACAGGTCTTTGCGGTCCTCGGCGCGCGCGACCGTGATCGGGCTGCTGGACAGGTTGGCCAGCACCGTGGCGCCCGCGAGCGCGGCGGCCGACGACGGCGGCACCGGCACCCAGACGTCCTCGCACACCTCGACGTGGAGCGTCAGGCCCTGCACGTCGACCGCGTCGAACAGCAGGTCGGGCCCGAACGGCACCTCGAACCCCGCGACCGAGATCGTGCCGCGCTCGTCGTCGCCCGCGGCGTACCAGCGGCGCTCGTAGAACTCGCGGTACGTGGGCAGGTAGGACTTCGGCGCGACGCCGAGCACGGCGCCCCGGTGGATGACGACGGCGCAGTTGTAGAGGCGGTTGCGGTGCGCGAGCGGCGCGCCGACGACGAGCACGGGCATGAGGCCGGCCGACGCGGCGGCGATGCGGGCGATCGCGTCCTGCACCGCGTCGAGCAGCGGATCCTGCATCACCAGGTCGTCGATCGCGTAGCCCGACAGGCACAGCTCGGGGAACACGGCCACGGCCACGGCCTCGTCGTGGCACGCGCGGGCGGATTCGAGCACGGCCTGCGCGTTGGCGGCCGGATCGGCGATGGCCAGCGGGACGGTGCACGCGGCGACGCGCGCGAATCCGTGCCGGTAGGCGCTGACGAAGTCGAGGTCGCTCACCCGTCCAGTCTGGCACGCACCCCCGCCGATCATCCGGGGCTTGCGCTAGGCGCGTGCGCCAGTCAGAGCAGGCGGCGGGCCGACGCCCACGCCGTGAGCTCGTGGCGCGAGGAGAGCTGGAGCTTGCGCAGCACGGCCGACACGTGGGACTCGACGGTCTTGACCGAGATGAACAGGTCGGCCGCGACCTCCTTGTACGCGTAGCCGCGGGCGATCAGGCGCATGACCTCCTGCTCGCGCGCGGACAGGCGATCCAGCTCGTCGTCCGAGGCCGCGGTCTCACCCGCCGCCGCGCCGAACGCGTCGATGACGAACCCGGCCAGGCGCGGGGAGAACACCGCGTCGCCGTCCGCGACCGCGTGCACGGCCTGCGACACCTCGCCGCCGGAGGCGCCCTTCGTGATGTAGCCGCGCGCCCCGGCGCGGATCACCCGCACGACGTCCTCGGCGGCGTCCGACACGCTCAGCGCCAGGAAGCGCGTGCCCGGCGACAGCGGCGCCGCCCGCCGCAGCACCTCCTCACCGCCCGTCGCCTCCCCGTCCGCGCGGACGTCGCGCGAGAACGGCAGGTGCACGTCGAGCAGCACCACGTCGGGCCGGCGCTCCGAGATCACCGCGACCGCCTCCAGCACGTCGGCGGCCTCGCCCACGACCTCGATCCGGCGGTCGAGGTCGTGCCGCAGCCCGGAGCGGAAGATGGAGTGGTCGTCGACGATCACGACCGACAGCGGCTCAGCCACGTGCGCCTCCCTGCGCCGGGGCCGCGGGGTAGCGGATGTGCACCTGCGTGCCCACCCCGCCCGGGCCGACGCCCACCGTCGCGGCCCCGCCGATCCGGCGCATCCGCCCCACGATCGACTCCCGCACCCCCAGACGGTCGGGCGGCACCGCCTGCGGGTCGAAGCCCGGGCCGCGGTCGCGCACGTAGACGTCGACGGCGCCGCCCGCCGCGTGCGCGGCGTGCGACCCCTCGATGTAGACCGAGACGTCCCCGCCCGCGTGGCGGGCAGCGTTGAGCATCGCCTCGCGGGCCGCCGCGGCCACCTCGCCGCTGGCGCGCTCGGTCGACGTGCCGGCGGAGACCACCGTGAACACGCACTCGTAGTCCAGCTCCAGCGCCGAGCCGTAGTCGCGCAGGTCGGTCGCGAGGTCGCTGTCGGCGGGCGTGTCGCCGTCGTACAGCCACGCCCGCAGCTCGCGCTCCTGCGCGCGGGCCAGCCGGCCGGCCTCGCTCGACGCGCCCGCGCGGTTCTGGATGAGGGCGAGCGTCTGCAGCACCGAGTCGTGCAGGTGCGCGGCCATCTCGGCGCGGTGCTCGTCGCGGATGCTCTTGACGCGCGCCGCCTGCAGCTCCCGCAGACGCGCGACCAGGACCGACGACCAGACGACCGCGACGCCGAGGACGGCCAGCAGCACGGTGGCGAGCAGCACGAGCGTGAGCTCGCCGGAGCTGCCCGCGGCGGCATCGAGCAGCATCGGGACCGTCGCGAGCAGCACGACCGTCGCGGCCGAGCGCGCGATCACGTCCTGGCGCGGCCCGCGCTCGGGATCGGCCCGATCCGCCAGGGCCGACCACAGGCCCGCAGCCACGGCCAGCGCGATCGCGAGGTACACCGGCAGGAGCGACGCCGGCGGCAGGCCGCCCACGGTCGTGTTGCCGTGATCGCGGCCGACGGCGGCCAGGTACGACACGGCCGCGGCGGCCAGGAGCCCCCACGCCACCGGCACGCGGCGCGTCACCCGCGCGGCGCCGCGCTCGAGCGGCGTGAACGCCCAGAGCCACACGTACAGCAGCGCGCCGGCGCCGAACACCGCCGAGCTCGCGACGAACAGCGCACGAGCGGCGTCCGGCCGCCAGCCCAGATGATCGGCCACGCCGCGCGCGACGCCGGAGACGACCATCGCGCGGGGTCGCACGAGGGGAGCGGCGGGGGCCGGGAACGCGGTCATGTCAGCATCCAACCACCCGCCACCGACACCGGGAGGGGGTTTCAGGGACGGATCAGGGAGGTCCCTCATGGCCGCGGCGCGATCCCCGGCCCAAGATCGAAGAGTGACCGATCAGACGATGCCGCTCCCCTCCGACGCCGCGGCGGCGGACGCCCGCCCGGGCGAGACCCCGCCCCGCGCCGAGGACGGCGCGCCCGCCGGTCCGGCCGCCGGCGCGCCCGCCGGCCCCGGCGCGTCCGCCCGCCGCGAGGGATCCTTCTTCCTGTGGGTGCGCTCGCTCGGAGTCGTGCGACATCACGGCTGGCTGGGCGGGGTGTGCGCCGGGATCGCCGACCGCGCGGGCGTGGACCCGCTGATCATCCGCGGCGTGTTCGTCGTCGCGGCGGTGCTCGGCTTTCCGGCGCTGTGGCTCTACGCGCTGGGCTGGGCGCTTCTGCCCGACGAGCGCGGCCGGATCCCCGTGCGCCTGCGCTCGGGCGCGGACCCGGCGTGGGTGGGCATCCTCGCGACCCTGGCGGTCGCGCTGCTCGTCACCGTCGCGGGACACTCCGTCCTCGGGACGTTCGCGTGGGCCGCGGCGCCCGGCAGGTTCCTGTCGAACCTGTTCGAGGCGCTGTTCTGGCTCGCCGTGGTGGGCGGGATCGCCACGGTCGTCATCTGGCTCGTGCGGGAGCGCCGCGCGGGCATCCAGCTCCCCCCTCGGGGGGATGACGGCGGGGTGTCGGGCACCGCCGTCGTCGGCGGGGCGGCGCTCGCCGTCGGGGCACAGAGCGCCTCCCCGCCCCCTTCCTCCGCGCCGGCTGGCCCCCTCGACGCCACGACGCCGCACGCCACGACGCCGCTGGCCCCGCCGCCGGGCGCGTTCGGCGAGCCGCCGCCGCAGCCGCCCGCGCCGCTCACGGAGACGGGCGACCTCGCCGCGTGGAAGGAGCAGCACGCCGCCTGGCGCGCGCAGCACGACGAGTGGCGGCGCCGCCAGGCCGACGCCGAGCGGCTCGCGCGCGAGGAGGAACGCGCCCGCCGCCACGCCGAGCGGGCCGCGTTCGCCCAGGAGGCCGCGCGCGTGCGGGCCGAGCGACGCGCCGAGCGCCCGCGGATCTCGGTCGCGTACGGCGCCATGGCGGTCGGCGCCGCGCTGATCGCGGCGGGCGCCACGGTCGCCGTGGGATGGCAGGCCGGGGGCCGCGGCGAGATCGTGATCGCCGCCCTGTGCGCCGCCGCCGCCGTGCTGTCGCTGGCGATGGTCGGCGCCGGCCTCGCGCGGCGGCGCAGCGGATTCCTCGCCGCGCTGATCGGCGTTCTGCTGATCGCGGCGGTGTCCGTGACGGGCGCGGCGGTCAGATCCGACGTGAGCTGGGGGTCGTACGGCACGGTGCCGGGCCCCGGCAGTCAGCGCCTGACGCACATCGCCGGCGACCTCGAGGTGGCGCTCTTCGCCGACGGCGGCGGCCGGGGCATTCTCCACCTCCGCAAGGGCGGAGGGACCACGTACATCACGGTCGGCGAGGACGTCGCCGCCGACGTGCGCGTCGAGACCACCGACGCGGACGTGAGCGTCGTCCGATACGACGCCTTCGGCAACGAGACGTGGGAGGGCGTCCGTCGTGGGGCCGACGGCGCGTACCACTGGCGGCAGAGCGGCGGCGCCGAGCCCGCCGCTGAGCGGACGGTGCGGCTCGAGCAGCGCGCGGGCGCCGTGGTGATCCAGAGGATCGAGGGGATGCGATGAACGACGCGACGCGCGAGGCCGGCCGGGATCCGCAGACGGAGGACGGCGGCGCGGCGCCGCCCCTGGAACCGACCGCCGCGCCCACGGAGACGCCGCGGGGCGGAGCATCCGACGGCCCGCGCGTCCGGTGGGGAGCCGTGGCCGGGGGCGCCGCGGTGCTCGTCCTCTCGCTGGCCGGATGGTGGTGGACGATCGATCCGGACCGGTTTGCGGCCGGGATCGCGGCGATCACGGAGGCACTGCTCGCCGCCGACGAGGTCACCGTGGGCGTGGGCGCGCTCGTCCTGCTCGGGGCGGTCCTCGTCGTCGTCGGACTCGTCGGGCTCACGGGCCGCGCCCGGCCGAGATCATACGATGTCGGGGGTCGCGGCTAGCCTCAAGGCGTGCGATACATCGAGTCCGAGCAGCGCGTCGTCTGGAGCGCGAGCGACCTCAAGGTTGCCGCCGAGTGCGAGTTCGCGTGGCTGCGGGCGCTCGACGCCAAGCTCGGGCGGATCGCGGCGGTGGAGGAGCCCGAGGACGAGATGCTCGAGCGCGCCGCGCGGCTGGGCGACGCACACGAGCTGCGCGTGCTCGCCGCGTACCGCGCCGAGTTCGGCCCCGGTCTCGTGGAGATCGCCGCGACGCGCTCGGGCGACGCGGCCGGGATGACCGCGGCGGTGGACGCGACGCTCGCCGCGCTGACGGATCCGGGGGCGCGCGCGGTGTTCCAGGCGGCGTTCGCGACGGACGAGTTCGTGGGCTTCGCGGACTTCCTGGTGCGCGATCCCGACGGGCGCTGGCGCGTGCAGGACTCCAAGCTCGCGCGCCGGGCCAAGGTGACCGCGCTCATGCAGCTCGCCGCCTACGCCGATCAGCTCGACCGGTTGGGCGTGCCGCGGTCGGACGAGGTGGACCTGCTGCTGGGCGACGGCACGACGAGCACCCACGCCGTGTCCGACCTGCTGCCGCTGTTCCGGGTGCGACGGGCGCGCCTGCGGGCGCTCGTCGCGGACCGCCGTCTCGAGCTGGGCGCGGCGGGCGAGCCGATCGCATGGAGCGATCCGCGCGGCGAGCTCGGCGTCGTGGCGTGCGGCCGGTGCGCGACGTGCGAGCAGGAGGCGGTCGCCGCGCGCGACGTGCTGCTCGTGGCCGGCATCCGGCCCGTGCAGCGCGAGCGGCTGCGCGCGGCCGGCATCCGCACGATCGACGAGCTCGCCGCCGCCGCGGCGCCGCCGCCCGCGATGAACCCCGACACGTTCGAGGGGCTGCGCACGCAGGCGCGGCTGCAGGTCGCCAGTCCGGCGGGCGTGCCCGACCCCGCGCGCG
Organism: Microbacterium album; assembly: GCF_014643695.1. Taxonomy (GTDB): domain Bacteria; phylum Actinomycetota; class Actinomycetes; order Actinomycetales; family Microbacteriaceae; genus Microbacterium; species Microbacterium album. The sequence continues at coordinate 31,447 of NZ_BMJY01000019.1, forward strand.
AGCCCGACCCGCGCGACGCCCCGCTGTACGAGGTCGTGCAGCCGGAGGCGCTCGCCACCCTGCCGCGCCCCGACCTCGGCGACATCTTCTTCGACTTCGAGGGCGACCCGCTCTACAGCGAGCCCGGCGCGACCGGCGCGCGGGACCGCTGGGGCATCGACTACCTGTTCGGCTGGGTGGACCTGAAGGAGCAGTACACCGCGCTGTGGGCGCACACGTTCGCCGAGGAGCGCGCGGCGCTGGAGCGCTTCTGCGACTTCGTCGCCGCGCGCCGCGCCGCGCACCCCGGCATGCACATCTACCACTACGCGCCGTACGAGCCCACGCACCTGGCGGCGATGGCCGCGCGCCACGGGGTGCGCGAGGCCGACGTCGACCGCATGCTGCGCGACGAGCTGTTCGTCGACCTGTACCCGGTCGTGCGCCGTGCCCTGCGCGTGGGCTCGCGCTCCTACTCGATCAAGAAGCTCGAGCCGCTCTACATGGGGGAGGAGGTGCGCACGCAGGACGTGCAGCAGGGCGGCGACTCGATCCTGCGCTACGTCGAGGCGCGTGAGCTGCTCGATGCCGGGGACGAGGCCGCCGCGCGCCTCATCCTCGACGACCTCGCCGACTACAACCGGTACGACTGCGTCTCCACCCGGCGCCTGCGGGACTGGCTCGTCGACCGCGCGCGCGAGGCCCGCGTGCTGCCCGCACCGCCCGACGACCAGGAGGGCCTGGCGTACGAGCCGTCCCCGCTCGCGGTCGCGCTGTCGGCGCGCGCGTCCGCGGCGGGTCCCGCCGATGCCGAGACACTCGATCCGGCCGATCCCGACCGGGCCGCGCTGCGCCTCGCCGCCGCCGCGATCGACTACTACCCCCGCGAGGCAAAGAGCTTCTGGCACGCGCACTTCCAGCGGCTGCGCGAACCACTGTCCCTGTGGAGCGACACGCGCGACGTGATCGCGGTGGACGCCTCGCGCAGCCGGGTGCTGAGCGGATGGCACGTGCCCGAGGGCAGCCGGGCCGTCCGGCGCATCGTCGAGCTGCGCGGCGACCTCGCGCCCGGTACCCGGCTCAAGGAGGGCGCGGACCCCTTCGTGCTGTACGCCCGCCCCGCCCCGTTCGACAGCGAGACGTCGTCGCGGTGGATCCACGTGCCCCGCAGCGTGCGGGTCGTCGCCGAGCTCGAGGACGGGGTCGTCGTCGAGGAGACCTCCGTCGGCGGGCAGGAGTGGGACGCGCTGCCCCTCGCCGTCACGCCCTCCGCGCCGCCGCGCGCGGGCAACCAGCAGCGCGCCATCGACGCGTGGGCCGAGGCGGTGCTGGACGCCGCACCGGGCTTCCCGCTCGACCCCGCCAGCGACATCCTGCGCCGCCGCGCGCCCCGCACGCTCTCGGGAGCGCTGCCCCCGTCCGTCGGCGACGACGTCGGCGCGATCGTCGCCGCCGTGCGCGACCTCGACCGCAGCTACCTGGCCGTGCAGGGGCCGCCCGGCACCGGCAAGACGTACGTCGGGTCGCACGTCGTCGCACGGCTGGTGCGCGAGCACGGCTTCACGATCGGCGTGGTCGCCCAGTCCCACGCCGTGGTCGAGCACATGCTCGAGCGGATCGTCGCGGCCGGCGTCGAGCCGCGCCGCGTCGGCAAGGCGCTCAAGTCGGGCGCGAGCGGTGCCGAGCCGGCCTTCACGGTCATCCCCAAGAACGGCGTCGCCGCCTTCCGGGCGGAGCACCCCGACGGGCACGTCATCGGGGGCACCGCGTGGGACTTCTCACACGAGGCGCGCGTGCCCCGCGGTAGCCTCGACCTGCTCGTCATCGACGAGGCCGGCCAGTTCTCGCTCGCCTCGACCATCGCCGTCTCGCTCGCGGCGCCGCGCCTGCTCCTGCTCGGCGACCCGCAGCAGCTGCCGCAGGTCAGCCAGGGCACGCACCCCGAGCCGGTCGACACGTCGGCCCTCGGGTGGGTCATGGACGGCGAGCAGGTCATCCCCGCCACGCACGGCTACTTCCTCGCCCGCTCGCGCCGCATGCACCCGCGCGTCGCCCGCGCCGTGTCCGACCTGTCGTACGCGGGGCGGCTCGCCGCGTACGAGCCCGCCGGCCACCGCGCCATCGCGGGGATCGATCCGGGCGTCCACGTCGTGCCGGTGCGCCACCACGGCAACGCGACCGACTCGCCCGAGGAGGCCGCCGAGGTCGTGCGGATCGTGCGGGACGTCCTCGGGCGCGCCTTCACCGACATCGTGATGCACGAGGACGGCACGGCGACGCGCTGCCCGGACCGCCCGCTCACGCAGGCCGACGTGATCGTCGTGACGCCGTACAACGCCCAGCAGCAGCGCGTCGAGCAGGCGCTCGGCGCGGCCGGCTGCCCCGACGTGCGCGTCGGCACGGTCGACCGGTTCCAGGGCCAGGAGGCCGCCGTGTCGATCGTGACGCTCGCCGCCTCCAGCGGAAGGGACGCCCCGCGCGGCAGCGACTTCCTGCTGCTGGAGAACCGCCTCAACGTCGCGGTCTCCCGCGCGATGGTCGCCGCCTACCTCGTCCACTCCCCGGCGCTGCTCGACGACCTGCCGCGCACGCCCGAGGGCGTGGCGCGCATGAGCGCGTTCGCGCGGCTCGTGGGGGCGGGGGAGGCCGTGCTTCAGACGGTGCCGTAGAGGCGGTCGCCGGCGTCGCCCAGGCCGGGCACGATGTAGCCCTTCTCGTTCAGGCGCTCGTCCAGGGCGCCGAGCACGAGCGTGACATCCCGGCCGTCGACCTGCCGCTCGATGGCCGCGACGCCCTCCGGCGCCCCGAGCAGGCACACCGCCGTGACGTCCTGCGCCCCGCGCGAGAACAGGAAGTCGATCGCCGCGCCGAGCGAACCGCCCGTGGCGAGCATCGGATCCAGCACGAAGCACTGCCGGTCGCTCAGGTCGTCCGGGAGACGCTCGGCGTAGGTGGCCGGCTCGAGCGTCTCCTCGTTGCGGACCATGCCGAGAAACCCGACCTCCGCGGTCGGCACCAGCTTCACCATGCCCTCGAGCATGCCCAGGCCCGCGCGCAGGATGGGCACGACGAGCGGGCGCGGGTCGCTGATCTTCACGCCCGTCGTGCGGGTCACGGGCGTGTCGATCTCGCACGGCGCCACCCGCACGTTGCGCGTGGCCTCGTAGGCCAGCAGCGTCACGAGCTCCTCCGTCAGCTGCCGGAACACGGGCGAGGAGGTGCGCTTGTCGCGGAGCACCGTGAGCTTGTGGGTGATGAGCGGGTGGTCGGCGACGTGCAAGCGCATGACGACAGGGTAGCCGCTGGCGCCCGCAGGGCCGCTGAGCGCGGCGCGGCCCCGCGTGCGCGGACGCGTCGGGCGCGGCCCGTAGGCTCGGAGCCGTGACCCCGGATCAGCGCGACGTCGACGCCATGCGGCGCGCGCTCGCGCTCGCGGCGGAGGCGGCGCGCGCGGGCGAGGTGCCGGTCGGCGCCGTCGTGCTCGACGGCGCGGGCGCCGCCGTGGGGGAGGGCCGCAACCGTCGCGAGACCGACGCGGACCCGTCCGCGCACGCGGAGATCGTCGCGATGCGCGCCGCTGCGCGGGCGCGCGGGCGCTGGAACCTCGAGGACTGCACGCTCGTCGTCACGCTCGAGCCGTGCCTGATGTGCGCCGGCGCGCTCCTGCAGGCGCGCATCGGGCGGCTCGTCTTCGGAGCGTGGGACGACAAGGCGGGCGCCGCCGGATCGCTGTACGACGTCGTGCGCGACCGTCGGCTGCCGTACCGCGCCGAGGTCGTCGGCGGCGTCGCGGAGGACGAGTCGCGGGCGCTGCTGCGCTCCTTCTTCGAGGAGCGCCGATGACCCGCGGCGCGCCGATCGCGGTGGTCGCGGGCGCCAGCGGGTTCGTGGGCACCGCGGTGCGGGCCGAGCTCGCGGCGGACGGATACCGGATCCGCACGATCGGGCGCGCCGCCGAGAACGACGCCACGTGGGGCGACGCCGCCGCGATCGCCTCGGCGGTCGACGGCGCCGAAGTGCTGATCAACCTGGCCGGCAAGTCCGTCGACTGCCGCTACACCGACGCCAACCGGAACGAGATCCTGCGCTCGCGCGTCGAGACCACCCGGGCGCTGCGCGAGGCCATCGCGGCCGCCGCCGCGCCGCCGCGCGTGTGGCTCAACGCCAGCACCGCGACGATCTACCGGCACGCCATGGACCGCCCCCAGACCGAGAGCGCGGGCGAGCTCGGCACGGGCTTCTCGGTCGACGTCGCGCGCACCTGGGAGCGCGAGCTGTTCGCCGGCGACCTGCCGGGCACGCGGCGCGTGGCGCTGCGGATGGCGATCGTGCTGGGCGACGGCCCGGCGACGAGCATGCTGTTCCGGCTCGCGCGTCTCGGGCTCGGCGGGCCGCACATCGACGGCCCCTGGTTCCCGCACCGCCGCCACCGCGGCATCGGCCCCGATCCCTCGGGTGACGGCCGCGCGCCCCGCCACAGGACGCGCGGCAGGCAACGGTTCAGCTGGATCCACCTCGACGACGCGCTCGGGGCGATCCGCTTCCTCATCGACCGCGACGACATCGCCGGGCCGGTCAACCTCGCCGCTCCCCACCCGGAGGACAACCGGCGGCTGATGGCGGCGCTGCGCAGGACGGTCGGCATGCCCTTCGGGCTTCCCGCGTGGCGCTTCATGCTGGAGCCGGCGATGTGGGTGCTGCGCACGGAGCCGGAGCTCGTGCTCAAGAGCCGCTGGGTGGTGCCCGAGCGCCTCACGGCAGCCGGCTACCGCTTCCGCTGGCCCGACCTGGCTCCCGCCCTCCGCGACGTCGCCCGCCGCTCCCGCTGAGACGCCGCGCCGGCGCGGTCAGTCGTCGCTCGCGGCGAGGCCGCGGCGGGTTGACAGCAGCGTGATCTCGGGGCGCTCGGCGACGAGGCGCTCGGCGCGGTCGAGCACGTCGCGCACGTGCGCCGCGTCGGCGCCCACGGTCGAGACGCCCAGCGACGCGCGGCGGTGCAGATCGTGCGCGCCGACCTCCGCGGCGGCGGCCTCGGTCCGGCGGCTCAGGTCCGCGAGGATCGGGCGGATCACCGAGCGCTTCTCCTTGAGGGAGTGCACGTCGCCCAGCAGCAGGTCGAACTCGATCCAGCCGATCCACATGGCATCGTTCCGCCCGGCCGTCACCGCAGCTGCGGGAGGACCTCCTCGCCGAGGTAGGCGAGCTGATCCAGGTCCGTCATGTCCATGAGCTGGAAGTACACCCGCTCGGCACCCAGCTCGGCCAGGCGTCCGACCTTGTCGACGATCTCCGTGGCCGAGCCGCAGATGTTGGTGTCGCCCCGGAAGGTCGCCAGGTCCTGGCCGATCGCGGCCGCGCGACGCGCGAGCTCGGCGTCCGTCGGGCCGGCGAGCGTCGGCAGCGCCACCGAGAGCTTGAGCGTGGCGGGGTCGCGCTCGATGCGCTCCGCCGCCGCGAGCACGCCCGCGAACCGGTCGGCGATCACCTCTTCGGGCTGGAAGCCGATGTTGAACTCGGTCGCGTACTGCGCCGCCAGCGCGGGGGTGCGGCGCGGGCCGCGACCGCCGACGATCAGCGGGATGCGCTCCTGCGTCGGCTTGGGCAGGGCGGGCGAGTCGGTCAGGTCGTAGTGCCGGCCGTGGAAGGAGAACGTCTGCCCGAGCGGCGTCGACCACAGGCCGGTCACGATCGCGAGCTGCTCCTCCAGCAGGTCGAAGCGGCGCTCGGGGAACGGGATCCCGTACGCACGGTGCTCGGCCTCGTACCAGCCCGTGCCGAGGCCGAGCTCGATGCGTCCGCCCGACATCTCGTCCACCTGGGCGACCTGGATCGCGAGCAGCCCGGGCAGCCGGTACGTGGCGGAGGAGACGAGCGTGCCGAGCCGCAGCCGCTCGGTCTCGCGGGCCAGACCCGCGAGGGTCGTCCACGCGTCGGTCGGCCCGGGCAGGCCGTCGCGCCCGCCCATGACGAGGTAGTGGTCCGAGCGGAAGAACCCGTCGAATCCGAGGCGCTCGGCGCTCTGCGCGAACACCCGCTGAGTGTCGTAGGTGGCTCCCTGCTGGGGCTCGGTGAAGACGCAGTACTCCATGCGCCCAGTCTGTCAGCCGGAGGCGCCGTTCAGTCGGCCGATTTCAGGATGATCGCATCCGTCTCCGGCTGCGCGCGATGCGCGGGGCGGTAGACATCCGGTTCCAGGTAGATGATCCGCGCGGCGGGCACGGCCGCCCGGATGCGCGCCTCGACGCTGTTGATGTCGGAGGAGGCGTCCGCGACGAGCTTGTCCTGGGGAAGTCCGATCTTCGCGGCCACGAGCAGCTCCTCCGGGCCGACGTAGAGGGTCTTGATGTGGATGAGCTTCTCGACCTCCGGGCCCTTCTCGATCGCCGCGACGATCTTGTCGAAGTCGCTCTCGGACGCGCCCTCGCCCACGAGCAGGCTCTTCGTCTCGATGCCCAGTACGATCGCGACGAGGATCAGCAGCGTGCCGATCATGAGGGTGCCGAGCGCGTCGAAGAACGAGTTGCCCGTGATGGCGGTGAGCGAGACGCCGAACAGCGCGAACACGAGGCCTGTGAGGGCGGCGATGTCCTCGAGCAGCACGACCGGCAGCTCGGGTGCCTTCGCGTGCCGCACGAACGACGTCCACGACTGGCCCTTCGTCCGCACGAGGTTGCTCTCGCGCACGGCGGTGCGCAGCGAGAACAGCTCCAGCACGATCGCGACCACCAGGATCACGATCGGCAGCCAGACGTTCTCGAGCTCGTGCGGATGGCGGATCTTGTCGACGCCCTCGTAGATCGAGAACACGCCGCCGACCGAGAACAGGATGATCGCCACGACGAACGCGTACACGTAGCGCTCGCGCCCGTGCCCGAACGGGTGCTCGCGGTCCGCGGCGCGACGGGCCTTGCGGCCGCCCAGCATCAGGAGCACCTGGTTGCCGGCGTCCGCGACCGAGTGGACCGCCTCGGCGAGCATCGATGCCGAGCCCGAGATGAGCCAGCCGATGAACTTCGCGATCGCGATGCCGAGGTTGGCGAGGAATGCCGCCAGGATCGCCTTGCCGCCGCCGTGTGCGCTCATGGCACGAGTTTAGGCCCAGCCTCCGACGCGTCGAAGGCAGGTGCGGGACGGTGCCGGGGACCCGGATCCTAGGATGGGCGTATGCCTGAATCCCTTCCCTCGCTCGCGTTCCTGGGTGCCGGTTCGATGGGCGGCGCCATCCTGCGCGGCGTGGTCGCGGCCGGGATCCCCGTCGACGGCGGCATCGTCGCGACGAACCGCACGGCCGCCCGCGCGGCCGAGCTCGACGGGCTGGACGGCGTGCGTAGCGTGGCGCTCGAGCGCGAGCCGGACGGCAACGCGCGCGCGGCTGCCGAGGCGCGCGTGCTGCTCGTGGGCGTCAAGCCCGGCATGGTGCCCGCGCTGCTGCGCGAGATCGCGCCGCACGTGCGCGAGGACGCGATCGTGATCAGCCTCGCCGCGGGTGTGACGATCGACACGTTCTCGTCGATCCTGGGCGACCGCGTCGCGGTGCTGCGCTCGATGCCCAACACGCCCTCGCACGTGGGCAAGGGCGTCACGGGGCTCGCGGCGGGCCCCGCCGCCGGACCGGAGGAGCTCGGCATCGCGCGCCGCCTGTTCGAGACGGTCGGCACCGTGATCGAGGTGCCGGAGGAGAGGATCGACGCCCTCTCGACGATCTCCGGATCGGGCCCGGCGTATGTCTACCTGCTGATCGAGGAGCTCACCCGGGCCGCCATGGACCAGGGCTTCGACGAGGCCGACGCGCGCCGGATGACCGAGGGCACGTTCATCGGCGCCGCCGCCCTGCTGGAGGCCATGGGGGAAGACCCGGCGGAGCTGCGCCGCCGCGTCACCAGCCCCAAGGGCACGACCGAGCGCGCCATCGCGGTGCTGCAGGCGGCCGGCCTCCAGGGGATCTTCCGCGACGCGACCTCCGCGGCCCTCGCCCGCGCGCGCGAGCTCGCCGCCGAGAGCGCAGCCTCCCCCGACCCCGCCTGACCCGCACGTCCGCCCGGGGGCGTCCGCCCGGGCAACCGCCGGATGTCCCACTTCCCGCCGCTTTGGTGCTCCGCATGTCCCACTTCCTGCCGCAATAGGAGGCGGATTCCGGCATCAAGTGGGACATCAAACCGGGGACCGGGTGCCGGGCCCGGTTTGGCTCCGGCGTCGCTTGCTGCCCCGATGTCCCACTTCCCGCCGCTTTGGTGCTCCGGATGTCCCACTTCCTGCCGCAATAGGAGGCGGATTCCGGCGTCAAGTGGGACATCCAACCGGGCGGGCGGGGTGCGTGGCTGCGGGCGGCGTGCGTCCGGACGGGGTCAGGCTGCGGTGGGGCCAGCTGCCCCGATGTCCCACTTCCTGTCGCTCTGCTGCTCCGCATGTCCCACTTCCTGCCGCAATAGGGGTCGGATTCCGGCGCCAAGTGGGACATCCCAACTCGGTGGTGGCTCGCCGGGGTCGGCTCCGGCGTCGCTCTGCTGCTCCGGATGTCCCACTTCCTGTCGCTTTGGTGCTCCGCATGTCCCACTTCCCGCCGCTTTGCTGCTCCGCATGTCCCACTTCTCGCCGGAATAGGGGTCGGATTCCGGCACGAAGTGGGACATCCGAACCTGGGTCGGAGGTCAGGCTGCGGACGGTCCGGACGGCGCGGGAGCGGCGTCGCTCTGTTGCTCCGGGTGTCCCACTTCCCGCCGCTTTGCTGCTCCGGATGTCCCAGTTCGTGCCGCAATAGGGGTCGCTTTCCGGCAGGAAGTGGGACATCCCGCCCCGGGGGACGTCCAACCCGGAGGGGACGTCGGACCCGGGGCCGCGCGCGGGGTCAGCGGTCGAGGGCGGCGAAGCGCTCGACGTCCTGGTTGGAGCCCGAGACGATGATGAGGTCGTGGTTGGTGACGACCGTGTTGGCCTCCGCGTAACGGAACGGCTTGCCGGGGCTTTTCACGCCCACCACGGTGACGTTGTACTTGGTGCGCACGCCCGACTCGTTCAGGCCCACGCCGCGCACGAAGCGCGGCGGGTACATCTTCGCGAGCACGAAGTCGTCGTCGAAGCGGATGAAGTCGAGCATGCGTCCGCTCACCAGATGCGCGACGCGCTCGCCGGCCTCGCGCTCCGGGTAGATCACGTGGTTGGCGCCCACGCGGGCGAGGATCTTGCCGTGCGACTGCGAGACGGCCTTCGCCCAGATCTGCGGCACCTTGAGATCCACGAGGTTCGCGGTGATGAGCACGGACGCCTCGATGCTGGAGCCCACGGCGACGACCGCGACCTGGAAGTCCTGCGCGCCGATCTGCTTGAGCGCCTCCATGTTGCGCGCGTCGGCCTGCACCGTGTGGGTGACGCGCTCGGACCACTTCTGCACGAGCCCGAGGTCCTCGTCGATCGCGAGCACGTCCCGGTCGAGGCGGTCGAGCTCGCCGGCACAGGCGGCTCCGAAGCGTCCCAGCCCGATGACGAGCACCGGTGCGTCGCTGCGGATCTGCTCAACCAACGATCGGCCTTTCGACGGGCAGCGAGTAGTGCTGCGAGCGGGACGTCGCCGCGACCGCGGCGGCGAGTGTCACTGTACCAACCCGGCCCATGACGATCGTGACCGCGAGCACGTACACGGCCGGGTCGGGCAGCCGCTCCGTGAGCCCCGTCGACAGGCCCACGGTGCCGAAGCCCGAGATCACGTCGAACAGCACCTCGGCGATCGGCGCCTTCGTGATCTGCGCGATCGTGATGGTCGCCAGCGCGCAGATCGTCGCGCCCCAGGCGAGAACCGCGACCGCGACGCGCTGGACGTCGCTCGGGATGCGGCGGCCGAACGCCTCCACGCTCGTGCGGCCCTTCGCCTCCGACCAGACGGCGAGGGCGAGCACCGCGAGCGTCGTGACCTTGATCCCGCCCGCTGTGGACGCCGATCCGCCGCCCACGAACATCAGCATCGAGCCGACGACCATGGACGATCCGTTCAGCTCGCCGATGTCGATCACCGAGAAGCCGCCCGAGCGGGTCATGGCCGACAGGAAGAAGGCCTGGAACGTCGTGTCCCACGCGTCGCGGGTGCCGAACGTGCCGGGGTTCTCGTACTCGAGCGCCAGGAACGCGCCGGCGCCGACCACGAACAGGATCACCGTGGTGACGAGCGTGAGCTTGACGTGCAGCGCCCAGCGGCGGGGTACGAGCAGCTGCTTCGAGAGCGCGTAGATGACGGGGAAGCCGATGCTGCCGAGGAAGACGCTCGCCATGATGACCGTCATGAAGAAGTAGTCGTACTGGAACGGCTCGAGCCCGCCCTCGTTGAGCGTGAAGCCCGTGTTCGTGAACGACATGGCGGCGTACTCGGGCGCGATCCACAGCGCGTCCAGCCAGCTGTACCCGGCGCGCATGATGGGCACGTACAGCAGCACCGCGACCGCGGCCTCGATGATGATCGTGGACAGCGCGACGGTGCGCAGCAGCTGGCCGACCTCGCCCAGCCGCACGGTCTGGCTCTCGCTCACGGGGCCGCCGTGCGAGCGCAGGGGGTTGGTGTCGCCGGCCGCGAGGAGCTTGGCGCGCAGCCCCAGCCGCTTCGAGACGATCAGGCCCAGCATGGACGCGAGCGTCAGCGCCCCCATCCCGCCGATGTTGACGCCGACGAAGATGACGGCCTTGCCGAACGCCGACCAGTGCGTCGCCATGTCGACCGTGACGAGCCCCGTCACGCACACGGTCGAGACCGCCGTGAACAGCGCGTCGGCGAGGCGCGTGCCGCGCCCGTCCGCCGACGCGATCGGCAGCGACAGCAGCGCCGTGAAGATCAGGATGAGGCTGACGAACACCAGGATCGCGAAGCGCGCCGGCGACGAGATGGCGAAGTCGCGGAAGAATCCGCCGATCGCCCGCCACGTGCGATTCCATGCCGCGCGCGGCACGGAGCCTGCGGACGGCGCCATCGATTCCCCTTTCGTGCTCGGCAGCGTACCGCCGAGGTCATGCGACGCGCCCGCCGAGGATGGATCCGCGCCCGCCCGGTCAGAGACCCGGGCCGGTGACATGGTACTCCGGCGGGGTCGCGGCTAGCCTATGCACCATGGCGGACATCTTCGACGTGATCGCGGACGGCACGAGGCGCGAGATCCTGCAGCTGCTGCTGAGGCGTTCGTCGGAGACCGACACCGGCACGAGTGTCTCGCAGATCGTCGCCGCGCTCGGAGTGAGCCAGCCGACGGTCTCGAAGCACCTCAAGGTGCTGCGCGAGGCGGAGCTCGTCTCGGTGCGCGAGGAAGGGCAGCACCGGTTCTACAGCCTGTCGCCCGAGCCGCTCGAGCAGGTGGACGACTGGCTCGTGCCCTTCTTCGTGGAGGAGGGCGACTTCGAGGACGTCGCCGCGCAGCTCGAGCCGGTGCAGCTTCCGGAGCCCGCCGCGCGCGCCGCGGAGGCGGTCGGCCGCGCGGCCGCGTCGGCCAAGAACGTCGTGCAGTCGGCGCTCAAGCGGCTCGGCGCCTAGGCCACCTCTCCGCCGCGTTCGCCTCGGCGCCCCGGCTCGCCACCGCCCGGGCGCGATGCGAGGCGTCCCCGCGGCGTCGTCACAGGGGTTGACAAGGGTCACTCAGGTTTACATCGGACCCGGAATGGCCCTAAGGTGAACGACAGTAGAAGAGGGGGAGGCCCGTGGCCGAGATGCCGGATGTGCGGTTTCTGACCGTGGCGGAAGTCGCAGACATCATGCGGGTGTCGAAGATGACCGTGTACCGGCTCGTGCACTCGGGCGACCTCCCTGCCGTGCGGTTCGGGCGCAGCTACCGCGTCCCGGAGTCCGCCGTCACCGCCGTGCTGCAGCGCCCGGTGTCGGAGGAGCCGCCCGTCGCCGACGCCGGCTGACGAACGCCGGAGTCGTCCCGCGCCGGATGCGCCGGGTCGCATACGGTAGAATGTCCCGAAGGCCGGCTTTCCGCTGTGCCCGTTCCCGGATTCCCGTGCCGCGTCGCGCGAGGTCTCCAGCCCCTGACATTGTGAGGTTTCCGTGGGTTCTGTCATCAAGAAGCGCCGCAAGCGCATGGCGAAGAAGAAGCACCGCAAGCTGCTTCGCAAGACTCGCCACCAGCGCCGCAACAAGAAGTAAGCGGCTGCCCCACGAACGCCGGTCCCGCACGGGTCCGGCGTTTCTGGTTCCCGCGCCCGCGCGGGCGCGCGGCCGGGACCCATCCCCGCGGCGCTCCCGGATGCCCGTGGGGGATGCCTCGCGGGGGATACTGAGAGCATGAACGAGATCAGCGTGCAGGAGCTGCGGGCGCGAGACGGCGTGCCCCTCGTCGACGTGCGCGAGCCGCACGAGTTCGAGGCCGGGCACGTGCCGGGCGCGGTCAACATCCCGTTGTCGGAGATCGGCGAGCGGATCGGCGACCTGCCGGACGAGCCGTTCGACGTGATCTGCGAGGTCGGCGGACGATCCGGGCGCGTGGTCGAGGCCCTCAGCCAGCGCGGCTACGAGGTCACGAACGTCGCCGGCGGCACGAGCGCCTGGCGCGAGGCCGGCTACGAGATCGAGCGGTGACCGCTCTCACGCTCATCGGCAAGCCCGACTGCCACCTCTGCGACGTCGCGCGCGAGGTCGTCGACCGGGTCGTCGCCGAGCTGCCGGATGCCGTCGCCGACCGGATCGAGGTGCGCGAGGTCTCCATCCAGGACGATCCCGCCCTGCACGAGCAGTGGTGGGAGAAGATCCCCGTCGTGCTGATCGACGACCGGTTGCACGGCCACTGGCGCGTCTCGCCCGACCGCCTGCGCGCCGCCCTCCTCGACGCCGTCGCCCCCACGGCCTGACCGCCGCCCGCCCGAACGACCGGAGACCCGCATGATCCGCCACATCGTGATGTTCCAGCTCGCCTCGAGCGATCCCGCCGAGAAGGACGCGCAGGTCGCGCGCGCCAAGACCGAGCTCGAGGCCCTCGTCGGGGTCGTGCCGGGCCTGCGGTCGATGGAGGTGACCCGCAACGGCGCCTACGAGGGCGCGAACATGGACTTCATGCTCGTCGCCGACTTCGACGACCTCGCGGCTCTCGAGGCCTATCAGGTGCACCCGGAGCACGAGAAGGTCGCGGCATACATCGGGACGATCCGCAGCGGCCGCGCGGCCATCGACTTCGAGGTCTGACGCCGCTCACCCGCGCCGGGGCGCGTCGTCGCCGCGGTCGACGATCGGCGTCGACTGCGTGAACAGGCTCGCGCGCTCCTCGGCCTCCTCGCTGCCGCTGAACCATCCCGCGCCGGTCGGCGCGACATGCTCGCCCGGCGCGGCGGGAGAGGGCTCGCCCTCGGCGGGCTCCGTCAGCATCACGCGCTGCACGGGCAGCGCCGCCGGGTTCTGCTCCTGCACCCACGCGACCATCGCCTCCCGCACGACGCAGCGCAGGTCGAACAGCGTGGGCGCGTCCCGGGCCGTGACCAGGATCCGCACGCGCACGAGCCCTCCCGTCGCCTCCGTGACCTGCAGCACCGATGCGCGGCCGTCCCACAGCGGCGTGTCGGCCAGGACCGCGTCCAGGTGCTCGCGCATCCGCTGCGTCGAGACCCGCCAGTCGACGTCGAGCTCCACGGATCCCAGCAGCTCGGATCCGCGCCGCGTCCAGTTCTGGAACGGGTTGGTCGTGAAGTACGTGCACGGCAGCACGAGGCGGCGGTCGTCCCACAGGTCCAGCACGACGTAGCTCAGGGTGATCTCGCCCACGCGGCCCCACTCGCCTTCGACCACGATTACGTCGTCGACGCGGAGCGCGTCGCTGAAGACGAGCTGGATCCCGGCGAACATGTTCGCGAGCACCGACTGCGCGGCCAGGCCCGCGATCACCGACAGGATGCCGGCCGAGGCCAGCAGGCTGGTGCCGACCACGCGCACGGCCGGGAACGTCAGCAGCACGGCGCCGATCGCGATGACGACCACGACGGCGATCCCGAGCCGTCTCAGGATGAGGGTCTGGGTGCGGATCCGCCGGGCGATCCGGTTGTCCGGCACATCGATCGGGTAGTACCCGAGCGCGAGATCCGTCGCGAACATCACGAGCGCGGCGAGCAGCCACGCCGACAGGAGGATCACGGCGATCGTCATGATCTGGTTCACGAGCCCCGCCGCCTCCGCCGCGGGGAACTCGAGGACGAACGCGATCCACACCGCGATGAGGATCAGCAGCAGGCGGAAGGGCACGCGCGCCCGGCGCATGAGCAGGTGAGGCCACTCCCTGCGCCGCGCCGCGAGCCGGATCGCCAGGGCGATGAGCGCCGTCACCAGGACGGCGCCGAGGATCCACGCGGCGAAGACGAGCGCGAACTCGAGCCACGGATCGAGCATGGGCCTCCCTCTGCGGTGGGACAGCCACGGTACCGACGCGGCGGGGGTGCGCCGCAAGCACCTTGCGACGCGCCCCCGCGGCGCGGTATCCGGCGCTCGCCGGTGCGGGTCAGCCGCCCTCTGGAAGGGTCACGCCGCGGCGCAGGTCAGGCGCGCTCGGCGTCCTCCGGGACGAAGTCCACGCCGGCCTCAGCGCGCTGCTCGGGCGTGATGGGCGCGGGCGCCGACGTCAGCGGATCGAAGCCGTTGCCGGTCTTCGGGAACGCGATGACCTCGCGGATGGAGGGGGCGCCCGCCAGCAGCGACACCACGCGGTCCCAGCCGAACGCGATGCCGCCGTGCGGCGGGGCGCCGAACGCGAACGCGTCGAGCAGGAAGCCGAACTTCTCCTGCGCCTCCTCCGGTCCGATCCCCATGACGTCGAAGACGCGCTCCTGCACGTCGCGACGGTGGATGCGGATCGAGCCGCCGCCGATCTCGTTGCCGTTGCACACGATGTCGTAGGCGTAGGCGAGGGCGTTGCCGGGGTCTTCCTCGAACCGGTCGACCCACTCGGGCTTGGGCGAGGTGAACGCGTGGTGCACGGCCGTCCAGGCGGAGTTGCCGAGGTCGACGTCGTCGTCCTCGCCCGTGGGCTTGAACAGCGGGGCGTCGACGACCCACACGAACGACCATGCGTTCTCGTCGATCTGGCCCGTGCGCTTGGCGATCTCCACGCGCGCCGCGCCGAGCAGCGCGCGCGCCTCGCTCGTCTTGCCGGCCGCGAAGAACACGGCGTCGCCCGGCTTCGCGCCGGTGACCTCGGCGAGACCGTCGCGCTCCGCGTCGGTGAGGTTCTTGGCGACGGGGCCGCCGAGCGTCCCGTCCTCGCCGAACGTGACGTACGCGAGGCCCTTGGCGCCGCGCGACTTGGCCCAGTCCTGCCACGCGTCGAACTGGCGGCGGGGGAGCGAGGCGCCGCCCGGCATGACGACCGAGCCGACGTACTCCTGCTGGAAGACGCGGAACGTCGTGTTCGCGAAGTACTCGCCCAGCTCGACGATCGCGTTGCCGAAGCGCAGGTCGGGCTTGTCCGACCCGTACAGGCGCATGGCGTCGGCGAACGTGATCCGCTCGATCGGGGTCGGGACCTCGACATCGATGAGGCGCCAGAGGGCCTTGACGATCTCCTCGCCGAGGGCGATGACGTCCTCCTGGTCGACGAAGCTCATCTCGATGTCGAGCTGCGTGAACTCCGGCTGGCGGTCGGCGCGGAAGTCCTCGTCGCGGTAGCTGCGGGCGAGCTGGTAGTAGCGCTCCATGCCCGCGACCATGAGCAGCTGCTTGAACAGCTGCGGCGACTGGGGGAGCGCGTACCAGGTGCCCGGGTTCAGGCGGGCCGGCACGAGGAAGTCGCGCGCGCCCTCGGGCGTCGAGCGCGTGAGCGTCGGGGTCTCGATCTCGACGAAGTCGTGACCGGCGAGGACCTCGCGGGCCGCGGCGTTCGCCTTCGAGCGCAGCCGCAGCGCGGCGGCCGGACCCGGGCGGCGCAGGTCGAGATAGCGGTACGTGAAGCGCACGTCCTCGCCCACCGTCTCCGTGTCGGCGATGGCCGTGGAGACCTGGAACGGCAGCGCGGTGGACTCGTTGAGCACCTCGACCTCGGCGGCGATGACCTCGATCTCGCCCGTGGGGAGGTTCGGGTTCTCGTTGCCGTCGGGGCGGCGCGACACCTCGCCCGTCACCTTCAGCACGAACTCGTTGCGCAGCGGATGCGCGATCTCCTCGTCCCGGATCACGACCTGGGCGATCCCGGAGGCGTCGCGGAGGTCGATGAACGCCACGCCGCCGTGGTCGCGACGGCGGTCGACCCAGCCCGTGAGGGTGACGGTCTGGCCGATGTGCTCGGCGCGCAGCGAGCCGGCGGTGTGGGTGCGAAGCACTTGTGGACCCTCCTGGAGGGGAGACGGGGAGGCCCCGGTCGGGGGCAGGGAACCCGTACAGTCTACGGGCGGCGGATCGTCCGCCACGGGCGTGCTCCCAGGCGCGGGCGGCGGTGCGTGGGTAACGTCTTCTGCATGACGACCGGCCTCGTGGAGTCCCCTCACCGCTTCCGCCCCGTGCGGGTGGCGCTCAACGCCGTCCGCGGCGCGCTCATCGGCCTCGCCGAGCTGATCCCGGGCGTCTCGGGCGGCACGGTCGCGCTCATCACGGGCGTGTACGAGCAGCTCATCGAGGCCGCGTCCCACGTGGTGTCGGCGTTCAAGCGGCTGATCTTCGGCCCCGATCGCATCGCGGGCTTCCGCACGGAGATCCGGCGCACCGACTGGTGGCTCGTCGGTCCCGTCGTGCTCGGCATGGCCGCGGCCGTGCTGACGATCGCGGGGCTGGTCGAGGGCCTCGTCGCGGCGAACCCGGAGAACGCCCGCGGCCTGTTCTTCGGTCTCGTCGCCGTCAGCATCATCGTGCCCCTGCAGCTGCTGCCGCGGCTGTCCTCGCGCGCGCCCGCGCGCGTCGTCGGGGAGGTCGTGCTGTTCCTGGCCGCGGCCGCGGTCGCGTTCCTGCTGATCGGGTTCGCGGACGGCGGCCTGGTCGCCGATCCGCCGCTGTGGGCGGTGTTCCTGGCGGCGATGGTCGCCATCTGCGCGCTGGTCGTGCCCGGCGTCTCCGGTTCCTTCTTCCTCCTGGCGATCGGCCTCTACTCGCCGACGCTGCAGGCAGTCCACGCGCGCGACCTCGGCTACATCGCCGTGTTCGCGCTCGGCGCGGCGGTCGGGCTCGTGTCGATCGTGAAGGTCGTGCGCTGGCTGCTGACCCGCCACCGGCGCATCACACTGATCGCCATGGCCGGGCTCATGCTGGGATCGCTGCGCGCCCTGTGGCCGTGGCAGACGTCGAGCTCGGGCGAGACCGACGGCGTGGGCGTGCTGCTGCCGCCTGGCGACCCGCTCGCGGGCCCGGTCCTGCTCGCGCTCCTGGGCGCCGCGATCGTCGCCGTGCTGCTGGTCGTGGAGTCGCGGCTCCAGCGCTCAACGGCGCGCCCGCCGGTCTCCGCCTCGGCGGAGTCATGAGCACCGCGGCCGCGTCGGGCGGCGGGTGGCTGTCCTCCCTCGTCGACGCGGTCGTCGCGCTCATGGACGTGATCGGCCCCTACGGCGCCGGCATCGCCATCGCCGCGGAGAACGTCTTCCCGCCGCTGCCGAGCGAGGCGATCCTGCCGATGGCCGGCCTGGCGGCCCAGCGCGGCTCGTTCGCGCTGTGGGAGGCGATCCTCTGGACCACCGTGGGGTCGCTGACCGGCGCTCTGCTCCTGTACGGGATCGGCGCGTGGTTCGGGCTCGAGCGGCTGCGTCGCATCGCCGACCGGATGCCGCTGGTGAAGGTGCAGGACGTGGATCGCACGGTCGCGTGGTTCGACCGGCACGGCGGCAAGGCGGTGTTCTTCGGACGCTTCATCCCGATCTTCCGCAGCCTCATCTCGATCCCCGCCGGCGTCGTCCGGATGCCGCTGTGGCGCTTCGCGCTGCTGACGACGCTCGGCAGCCTCATCTGGAACACCGCCTTCGTGCTCGTCGGCTGGTACCTCGGCGAGTCCTGGCACATCGTCGCGCCGTACATGGACACGTTCCAGAACGTCGTCCTCGTGGCGGTCGCGGCCGCCGTCGCGGTGTTCCTCTTCATCCGGATCCGCGCCCACCTCCGCACCCGGCGTAACGGCTCCGTTGACTAGCTGTGATGTCCAGGGACGTTGTTTCCCGACACGGGGCTGAGCTTGTGCTGGGGTGAGGGCCTCCGGTTGTG
>NZ_BMJY01000020.1 GCF_014643695.1 Microbacterium album
ACCGACACCATCCTCGAACTCAGCGCCTAACCCAGCACCGAAGGATCACGAAGCGGCTACACCACTACCGGGGACTTGACCCCATGCAGCACTCCTATAACGTGGTGGGCTGCTGAGAATACCTGCCGCGATGGGTGATCACAAGAAGGTCCGTTCTGAGTTGCATCCATGCATGCATCAAACATAGTTGTTCCTTGCGGCCAAGCTGCGTAAAAAGGCAGGTCAATAGCCTCTGTGCGCAACTTAGAAGGTTAGCTAGTGAACAAATCCTTGACGGCCCGGCACGGCTGAGAATCCATGAAAGCAACCGATTCGGGATGTCTCACGCACTTTCTGGCACAAAGCCGGGCAAAGAGGCCGTCTTCATGCAGAGGTGCACGAGCCATCCATGGCAACCATGCCCTTGCCCGTCCGCGAGTGCGCACCGTTCCATTCGGCGGCAACGTAGCGAGTCCCGCTCCGAGAGGTGAGCGGGGGCTCGGTCAATGATGGGCGGCGGCCAGGTGACCGCCCGAACTGGAGCGGCGCGGAGGCAGGTACGAGCGACCATCGATCCCAGAGACTGGCGGGCTCGGTCTAGCCGAGCGACCGATAGGAGATCGGCGTCGCTGTCTCGGCGGGCGGCAAGCGCACCTAACAGACCGCGATGTTCGGCTGAGTCGGGCCTGCCGGTCCGGCTGTTGTCACCAGTTCGGAGGTTGGCTTCTGCCGAATCTACCGAGTTGGCACCAGCGTCATTCTGGGCGCCATGCCCCCGGTGGGGTGGTCAATCCGCATGACGCGACGTACCGTCAGCGCGGCCTAGCAACGTCGGCAGCGGCCTGCTGCGATCCGCGCGTATGCCACGGTGCACTGCCGATGTGGTGTTCTTCCTGCCCTTGTCCAGGTCCCTCCGCTGTCATGCCGCTCATACTTCGTCTTGAGCGGCTGGCCGCCCACCGCGAATAGAGCAGCCAATGGACTGAGGGCCGCGGGTCATCGCAGAACGTCAAATCACGATCCGCACGCTGGCGACGCTGCTGCGCCCGGACGGGGGCCGCGCGGAGTTCTTCGGACGGGACGTCGCGAGCGAGCCACACGCCGTGCGGCAGATCATCGGCTCACGGGGCAGTTCGTCTCGGTCGACGAGACGCTGTCGGCGACCGAGAACCTCATGATCTTCGCGCGGCTGCTCCGGCTGTCCCGCTCGGAGGCCAGGCGCAAAGCCTCCGAGCTGCTGGAGGCATTCTGGCTTACGGCGGCCGCGTCCCGTCCGATCGCGAAGTTCAGCGGCGGCATGCGTCGCTGGCTCGACCTCGCCGCCTCCCGGGGCCGATCGGGACGGTTTTCCACAGAGATCGCCCGGGAGCCCGAATCGGGCCGTCGGCCCCCCTGCGCACCGGTAGCGTGGACTCATCCGCGGCCGGTCGTCGTCGCTCCGCGGTGCGGCGACGGGCCCGAGCCGTGCGCGCGGAGGGATGTCGACATGACGGGACCGATCACGACGCATGAAGCGGTGCCGCGCATCGCGCGCCCGCAACTGCCGCGTCATGCCCTCCTGCGACGCCTCGCGGAGACCGAGGCGGTGGCGATCCTGCACGGGTCGGCGGGCGCCGGGAAGACGACTCTGCTGGTCCAGTGGGCCGGCACGCTGCCGGACCCTGTCGCATGGCATGAGCCCGGCGACGACGGCGATCTCCCCTTCGACGTGATCGAGGAGCAGGCCGCGACCGGCGCGGTGCTGCTCGTCGACAGGGCGGAGCGGCTCTCGGAGGACGCGATCGGCCGTCTCGGCCGGCTCGTCGACTCCCACCGCAGGGTGCGGGTGGCGCTCGCGACGCGCAGTGCGCGCACCGCGCGGCACATGGCGGAGGCGTGCGACGCGCCGGTGACGTGCATCGGCCCGGACGAGCTGCGGGTGACGTCCGAGGAGCTCGCGGAGGCCGCGCCGGACATGCCCGCGGCGCAGCGGGACGCGCTCCTGGCCGACTCCGAGGGCTCCGTCACGGCCGTCCGCGCCGCCCTCGACGACGGCGGCGATGTCGCGAGGGCCCGGCTGCGGCGGCGCCTGCTCGACGAGCTCGCCCAGCGGCCCGAGCTCCGGGATGCCGTCCTGGCGATGACGCTTCTCGAGCGTGTGGACCCGGACGTCCTCGCAGCGTGGGGCATGCCCTGGGCCGCGGCGATGGAGGCGGAGGACGCGGGGCTCGCCACCTCCGATGGCGACACGGTCGGGCTCACCCCGCTCGTGCGGGGCCTGCTCGCGCCCGACGCCGAGATGGCGCTGCCCGCGGCGCACCGGCGACGCCTCCTCACGGACGCGGTGCACGCGTCGCTCATCCGGACGCAGCCGCTCGCCGCTCTGCGCGTGGCGCTGGGGCTGCGGGATTTCGAGCTCGCCACGGCCGTGGCCTTCGCGAACTGGGTGGACCTGCTCGAGCAGCTGCATGACACGTACGCGGTGTTCGCGGAGGTTCCGGGCTCCGACCTGCGCGGATACCCGGCTCTCATCGTCATGCGGGCGCTGCTGTCGAACATGATGCCGAGCACGCGGCTGCGAGCGCTGCAGCTGCTCGCCTCCGAGTCGGTGTTCCAGCGGGTGCAGCCCAGTCGCGGATCGCACCGCGATCGCGTCATGTACCGCGCGTTCGAGGCCTGCGCGTTGCGCGTCACGCCTCTGGCCGACCACGCGCTGCCACTCCTGCGGCGCGCGATCGACGACTACACGGCGCTGGCGCCTGCGGACATGGAGTCGCTCGGCCGCCTCGGTCCCATGCTGTACGTCCACCTCGGCATCAGCGCGATGTACCTCGGCGACGAGGGGTTGGCGCAGTGGTGCTTCGAGATCGGCTACGCCAAGCACCGCGAGGCGGGGCGCGCGGATGTCGTGGACCCGCTCTCGATGCGCGCGGGACTCGCCGCGTGGCAGGGCGACCTGCCCGCTGCGCGCCAGTTGCTGGCGGAGGCGGACGCGGCCGAGTGGCCGCCGGGGTGGCGCGCGTCCAGCCCGGCGGACTTCTTCCACCTCGGGATGGCGATCGTCGCGGTCGAGGACGGTGATCCCGATGCCGCCCAGGCGTGGCTCGAGGAGGCGGGGCGCGTGGCCGAGATCGTCGAGCACTGGCCGATGTTCGCGATCGTGCAGGCCAGGCGCGACATCGCCGCGAGCGACGCCGCGACGGGGCTGATGCGCTTGCGCGCGCTGCGGAGCCGCCGCGGTCAGGCTCCCACCACGAGCGGGGCCCGCAGCCTGCTCGACATCGCCGAGGCGGATCTGCGCCTCGCCCTGGGCGACCTGGCGCACGCGCGCCGCCTGGCTGCGCGCGGGGCGCGGCATCGCGCGGCCGGGGTCCTGGCGCTGGCGCGGGTGGAGTTCGCGCTGGGGCGCGAGGCGGAGGCCATGGCGAGGGTCGGGTCGGTCCTCGCGACGCCGGATCTCCACCCGCGCGGGCGCCTGGAGGCCGAACTGCTCGCTGCGGCGATCGCGTTGCGCACGGGGCGCGCCGACGACGCCGACCTCATCCTCCTCCGCGTCGCCGGGTTGCTGCGGGAGACGGGCCTGCGCGCCCCGCTCATGTTCGTCAGCAGCCGCGACCGTCTGGCGATGGCGGAACGAATGGAGCGTGCGGGCGTGGTGGAGGCCGCGGTGCTCCGAGAGCCCCGCCCCTCGGTCCTGCCCGACGACGCGCCCGAGTCGCTCAGCCCGCGCGAGCTCGCGGTGCTGCGCGCACTCACCGAGGCGGGGTCGGTCGACGAGGTGGCGGCGCGGCTGTATGTCTCCCGCAACACCGTGAAATCGCAGCTGCGGTCGCTGTACCGCAAGCTGGGCGTGGGCTCCCGCACCGAGGCGCTGAGCCGCGCGACCGCTCTCGGTCTGCTCGAGGGCGAGGAAGCCGGCGAGGGCGACGACGACTGACCGTGGCGGTGGAGCCCAGGCATCCACAGGCGCAGCGACATTCGAACAAATGTCCGAGGCTCGTGACATGCTGGAGGCATGTCCAGGCAGTCGTTCGCGGAGCGGTGGGAACTCGACCCCCACCGGCGGGCGGCGCTGTCGGCCGTCGTGGAGGGCGTTGCGACGGCGGATCGGATGATCGCCCAGCTGGAGGCCGCGAAGGCGCACCTTCTCGCCGGCGCCCAGGACCTCGCCCTGCAGATCATGGCGGAGCTCGGCGGCCCGTCGAGCTACCAGCTGCCGCTGCGCGCGATCGCGGCGGAGATCGCCGCAGCCACAACAGCGTCGGACGCGTCGATCCGGGGCCGCATGGACGAGGCGGCTGTGCTGGTCGACAAGTTCCCTGCCACGCTCGCGACGCTGTCCCAGGGGCGGATCTCCCGGGCGCACGCCTCGGTCGTGGTCCAGGAGGGGCTGCGGCTTGCCGACGCGGCGGCGCGCACGGCGTACGAGCAGCGCCTGCTGGACCGGGCGCCGGGGCTCTCGGCGGCCCAGCTGCGTCCCGTCGCGAAGCACGTCGCCGAGCAGGTCGAGCCCACGACGTTCGTCGAGCGCCACGAGGCGGCGCGTGAACAGCGGCGCGTCTGGGTGGAGGACGTCGGCGACGGCATGAGCGTGTTCAGCGCGCTGGTGGAGTCGACGCTGGCCCACGGCATGCACGATCGAGTGACGCAGCTCGCCCGGACCGTGAAGAGCGCCGCCCGCGCGGCGGCCGGGACGGCGTTCGGCGAGCTCGACGAGGACGACGACGCGCCCCTGCCGACCGACGACCGTACGCTCGCGCAGCTGCGGGCCGACACGTTCGCCGAACTCGTCCTCACCGGCCACCCCGATCCGTCGGCCAGCGCCGGGTCCGTGGGGGACGCCCTCGGCGCGATCCGCGCGACGGTGCAGGTCACGATCCCCGCCGACACCATCGCGGGCGGTTCTCGGCCCGCGGTCCTGGCCGGATACGGCCCGATCGACCCCGAGACCGCCCGTCGGCTCGCGGGCGGGACGCACACGTGGGCCCGGCTCTTCGTGGACGCGGACACCGGGTGCCTCCGCACGGTCGACGCGTACACGCCGACGGCCGAGCAGAAGAGATTCCTCACCGCGCGGGACGAGCACTGCCGCTTCCCCGGCTGCATCCAACCGGCTCGGCGCTGCGACTTCGACCATACGACCGCCTACGCCGACGGCGGGGCCACAGCGGTGACCAACCTGGCCGCGCTCTGCCGTGCCCACCACATGCTCAAACACCATTCGCCGTGGCGGGTGACGCACCGTGCCGGCGGCGTGCTCGAGTGGACCACTCCGACCGGCCGCACCGTCGCCACCGCTCCCGCACCGGTCGTCCGCTTCATGCCGGATCCCGGGACGGAAGGCCAGGCCCCGCGCCCGGGTTGACCTGCGGAGGGGCCGCGGTTACTTGGCCTTGGCGGCGGCCTTCGCCGCGCGCTTGTTCTCGCGCACCTTGGCGAGCGACTCGGGGCTCGTGATGTCGGCCACCGATCGGAACGCGCCCTCCTCGCCGTAGGCGCCCGCGGCCTCGCGCCATCCCGCGCCGTCGAAGCCGCACTGCTTGCCCAGCAGGGCGAGGAAGATGCGAGCCTTCTGATCGCCGAACCCGGGAAGCGCCTTGAGACGCCGCAGCACCTCTGCGCCCGTCGGCTCGCCGCGCGTCCAGATCGCGGCCGCGTCGCCGTCCCACTCGTCGACGATCGTCCGGCACAGCGTCTGCACGCGCCCGGCCATGGAGCCCGGGAACCGGTGCACCGCGGGCGTCTGCCGGAAGACATCGGTGAACGCCTCCGGGTCGTAGTCCGCGATCGTGGCGGCGTCGACGGCACCGACGCGGTCCTCGATCTTCGCGGGCCCGGCGAACGCGGTCTCCATGGCGATCTGCTGATCGAGGAGCATGCCGATCAGCAGCGCCAGCGGGTTGTCGGTCAGCAGCGCGTCCGCGCGTTCGTCACCGGTGATCGTCAGTGCCATGGGTACATCCTCCCACCGCATCCCTCTCGCGACGGAGGCGGCGTGCGAACGCGGTTCGTAAGCTGGGGTGATGACCCGACGGACCGTGCTGGCGGCGACCGCCGCGCTCGCCGCGGCCGGGGGCGCGGTGGCCCTCGCGCCCTCCGCCTTCGCGGATGTCGACGACTTCTCCTACTCCCGCTACGAGGTCGACATGCACCTCGGCACGACGGAGGACGGCCGGGCGCGGCTCGACGTCACGGAGACGTGGGTCGCCGAGTTCCCCGACCACGACCAGAACCGTGGCATCGTGCGCGGCATCCCCACCGACTACCGCGGTGCGCCCACCGAGCCCACCGACGTCAGCGTGACGGACGGCAGCGGCGCCCCGGTCGTGTTCGAGTCCGACGACGAGGAGATCGACGGCATCGACTACCGGGTGCTGTCGATCGACGACGACACGTTCAAGCACGGCACGACCACCTACGTCATCTCGTACACGCTCGAGAACGTCGCGTTCGCGCCCGACCGGGAGGAGGGGACGCCCGACGAGTTGTACTGGGACCTGCTGCCCGGTGGCACCCCGCAGCCCATCGGTGTGGCGACGGCCACCATCACGGTCGATCCGGACGTCGCCGCCCGCTACACGGGTGAGCTGCTCTGCTTCACGGGCGCGCACGGCTCCACGGACCCGTGCGAGGTCACCGAGAGCGGTTCCGGCGGCGGCCTCGTCCTCGAGGCCGAACTCCGCGAGCGGGTCCCCGGCCAGGAGTGGACCGTCGCCGTCCAGTTCGAGCCGGGGACGTTCACGCGGCCCTTCATCGGCAGCGAGACGCCCTTCGCCCGGGCGGTGGGATGGGTGTGGGGCGCTCTCGCCGCGCTCACCACCGGATTCGTGGCCGTGACGGCGAAGCGGCGCTGGCGCCATGCGCCGGGCCGCGGCATCGTCATCGCGCAGTACGAGCCCGAGCCCGACGTCCCGCTCCGGCTCGCCGCGGCGCTGCTGGGCGGATCTGCGACGAAGGCGCGGGTCTTCCCCGCCGAGGTGGTCGCGCTCGCGGTCGCCGGGTCCGTGCGTCTGGTCGTGACGGATCCCGGTGCACGCACGCCGACGTTCGAGGTCGAGCGCGCCGGCGACCCGCCGGCCGGCGAGGGTTCGGTCGCGGAGACGCTGCGCGCGGCGTACGACGCGCTGTTCCCGGGCGGCGAGCGCGTCAACGCGCTCGACCGGCGCGACGAGAAGCTCTACGCGCGGATCCAGCGCCTGGACCGGGTCCGGCTCACGCGCGGATTCCTGGAGAAGCCGGCCGACCGCATCCCCGCGCGGATCGGGCGGTTCTCCGCCCTCGCCGGCGGCGTCGTGGGGGTGGCGCTCCTCGCCGCCTGCGCGATCATCGGTGCGGGCGGCGCGTTTCTCGCCGTCTTCATCGTGACGCTGCTGCACGTCGTCCTGTCGCTCACGTTCGGCGCCGCGCCGAAGCTGCGCACCGAGCGGGGAAGCCGGGCGCTCGAGCACCTTCGGGGCCTGCGTGAGTTCATCGAGCTCGCCGAGGCCGACCGGCTACGGATGCTGCAGTCGGTCGAGGGGGCCGAGCGGATCGACGTGGGCGATGACCGCCAGCTGGTGCGTCTGTACGAGCGGCTGCTGCCCTGGGCCGTGCTGTTCGGTCAGGAGCGCTCGTGGAGCGAGGCGCTCGCCGCGCGCTACGACGCGCTCGGCGCCCCGGCGTGGTGGAGCGACGGCGGCGCCGGCTTCCGCACGGGCGTCTTCGTCGGGGCGATGTCGTCCACCAACGCGACGCTCGCGCCGTCGCGCTTCGCGCCCAGCGGCGGGTCGGCGTCTTCCGGCAGCGGTTTCTCGGGCGGCGGTTTCTCGGGCGGCGGCGGAGGCGGCGGGTTCTCCGGGGGCCGGTGACGCGCGCGTGCGGCGGAGTCCGCACGCGACAGCCGGATCAGGCGCTGCGCGCCTCGCCGGGGAAGGGGCAGCCGGTCGCGGCGTCGCCCTCCGCCTGCTCCGCGCCGCGGACGTCGACGCCGAAGAGCGCCTCGACGGCCGCGAACACCTCGTCCGCGCGGCCCTCGACGGCCAGATCCTGCGCGCGCGTCGTCGGGGCGTGCAGCAGGACGCCCACGAGGTGACGCAGCGCCTGCTCGGTCTGGCGGGCGGTGGCCGCGTCGCTGCGACGCCTCACGCGTGCGATCTCGTCCTCGAGCAGCCCGAACACGTGCTCGCGCAGCGCCACGACGGCCGGCTGCGCACTCTGCTGCCGGCCCACGAGGTGGAAGCGCGCGGCGGCGTCCTTCACCATGGCGCGCGCCGTCTCGGTCGCCTGCAGCTCCTCCAGCGGAGCGTGCAGCCGGATCGTCTCGAGGTCGAGCAGGGTCACGTGGTCGAGTTCCGCGACATCCGGGTCCACGTTGCGGGGCAGGCCCAGGTCGATGACGAACAGGCGGTCGTCCAGACCGCCCTCACGCAGGAGCGCCGCGTCGAGGACCGGGTCCTCGCTCGTGGTGCACGTGATGACCAGGTCGGAAGCGGCGGCGGCCCCCGGGTAGTCCTCGCGAGTGGTCCAGGCGATGCCGTGCTTGGCGGCGAACTTCTGGCCGCGGCCGGACGGCGAGAACACGGTGATGTCCGTCACGCCCCGGTCGCGCAGCGCCGCGAGGGTCGCGGCGGCGTACGCGCCGGTGCCGACGAGCAGGACACGCTGCGTCGTCCAGTCCGCCAGGCGGCTGTCGGCGAGCTCGAGCGCGAGGCGCACGAGCGATCGTCCGGCGCGCCCGAGGGCCGTGGTGTTCTTGACGCCCTTCTGGGTCTCGGTGGCGCGCTGGAACAGCCGCTCGAGTTCGCTCGAGGTCGTTCCCTGCGCGCGCGCCTGCGCGAGCGCGCGACGCACCTGGCCGCCGATCTCGCCCTCGCCGATCACGACCGACTCCAGTCCGGAGGCGACCGCGAAGAGGTGCTCGGCCACCTTGCCGCCGCGCTTTACCTCGTAGGAGCCGGCCAGGTCGTCACGCGCCACACCGGTGGCGGCCTCGATCGCCCCCAGGGCGGCCTGCACGCCCGCGCTGTCGTCGTCGCCGGTTTCGATGTAGGCCTCGAAGCGGTTGCATGTGGCGAGCACGACCGCGCCGCGCACCTCCGGCGCGGTGCGCGCGATCAGCGGGGCGACGGCCTCCGCCGAGGGGCTGCTGAGCTGCTCGAGGAGGTCGAACGGGGCGGTCTTATGACTCGCGGTGACACACAGCAGCACGTCGATATTCTACAGCTCGTCGAAACGCTTCCTGAGTGATCCATGATCCCGGCCGACCCGAATCGCGTGTCGTCGCCGGGCGTGCTCGGCCCGGTCCCCAGTCACGGCGACCCGCAGCGATATCTTTGACCAATGGGTGCAGGGCAACGGCGCGCGGGAGGCGGGTCGGACGGCGGATCGGATCGCCATGCCCCCACCGTGAGAGAGGTCGCGCAGGCAGCCGGGGTGAGCCCGATGACGGTGTCGCGCACACTCGCGGGAGGCCGGAACGTGCGCCCGGAGCTGCAGCAGCGCGTGCTCGACGCCGTCGCGCGGCTGGGGTACCGCCGCAACGAGAACGCGCGCAGCATCCGCCCGGGCCAGCACTCGGGACTCATCGGCGTCGCGATCACGAACATCGGCAATCCGTACTACGGGAACTTCGCGCTGGGCGTTGAGGAGGTCGCCGCCGAGCGCGGGCGGAGGGTGCTGCTCGGCAACACCGGCGAGGACCTGGACCGCGAGCGGCAGCTGGTGTCCGACTTCGTCGGCCGGCAGGTCGAGGGACTGATCGTCGTGCCGTCCGGGCCCTCGGGGGAGCACCTCCGGGCCGAAGCGCTCGGAGGCCTGCCCGTCGTCCTCGCCTCCCGCCAGGTCGGGGGCATCGATGCGGACGCGGTGCTGCTCGACGATGTCGAGGGGGCGCGGCAGGCGACCGAGAGACTGGTCGCGCTCGGGCACGAGCGGATCGCATTCCTCGGGAACAACGTGTCGATGTTCACGGCCGGCCGCCGCTACGAGGGGTTCCGGCGCGCGCTGGAGGCCGCCGGGATCGCCGAGGATCCCGCGCTGGCCTCCGCGGGCCAGCAGGACCTGGAAGCGGCGCGCGCCGCGATGACCCGGCTGCTCGATCTCGCGGAGCCCCCGACGGCCGTGTTCGCCGCCAACAACCGGAACACCATCGGCGCCCTGCAGGTCATCGCCCGCCGGCTCGCCGACGGGCGGCTGGCCGAGGCCCCGGCGCTCGCGAGCTTCGACGACGTGGAGCTCATCGAGTTCGTGCCGGCGCCGACCGTGGTGGTGTCCCACGACGCGCGCGAGCTCGGCGGCATCGCGGCGCGGATGCTGTTCGAACGGCTCGACGGGTTCGACGGCCCGCCGCGCTTCGTCGAGCTGCCCGTGTCCGTGCAGGCCTGAAACCGTGCCCCGGCGCTGCGGCTTGCGCTCGATGCCGAAGCTGGTATCGTTACCAACAGCCAAGGACGGAGAACGAGACATGCCGACGCTCAGCGTTGATTTCGGCGGGACCGCCATCAAGGTCGGCGTGGTCGCCGATGGCGAGCTGTCGGGCACGACGGAGTTCGTCAGCACCTCGACTCCGCGAGACCTCGAACGGACCGAGCACGAGGCCCGTGCGCTGATCGGAGACGGAGCGATCGCCGGCGTCGGCATCGCGGTGCCCGGCATCGTCGACCGCCGACGCGGCACCCTCGCCGCCGCGCACGGCAAGCAGGGTTACCTGCACGGCCGGGATCTGCGGTCGTGGGCCCGTGAGCGGTTCGGGGTCCCGGCCGAGATCGAGAACGACGGCCGCGCCGCGCTCCTCGGCGAGGTCACTTACGGCGTCGCCCGAGGCGAGACCGACGTGGTCTCCCTCTCGCTCGGCACGGGTATCGGCACCGCGGCGCTGATCGGAGGGCGTCTCCTGCGCGGAGCGCACGATCATGCGGGTGTGCTCGGCGGTCACCTGACCACGGACCTCTTCGGCGAGCGCTGCAACTGCGGCAACCTCGGCTGCGGCGAGACCGTCGGCGGCTCCTGGGCCCTTCCGGGCCGGATCCGACGCCGGCTGGCCGTGGCCCCGGATGCCGCGTGGGAGGCGCGGATCGAAACCGCCGACTACCGGCTGGTGTTCGAGCGCGCGGCCGACGGAGACCCGTTCGCGATCGCGCTGCGAGACGAGGCGCTGCTCGCCTGGGGAGCCACGGCGACGAATCTGTGCCACGCGTACGACCCCGACGTCCTCGTGCTCGCCGGAGGGGTCCTGCGCGCCGGCGCGCTCGTGCCCGAAGCCATCGAGAGGCACCAGGCCGCGTTCATGTGGTCGTCCGCCCATCGCCCGCGCGTCGTCGTCGCCGCGCGTCCCGAGTTCTCCGTGCTCCTCGGCCTCGCCGTGCTCGCCCGAGAGGCGGCCGAGACCCGAGGGCACGGCGGAGCCGACACGACCCCCACCCAGTCCCCCACGGAGGCCACTGCATGAACGCTCAGCGCAATTCGGAGCCCTCGAGGATGTTCCCCGGCAACTACGAGCTGCAGCCGACCATCCGACTCGGGGGCGACCGCCGCATCCTGGAGGCGGGGGAGGCGCTCGCCCGTGCTCGCGCCATCGCCGAGGAGCGGGCCCCCGGCCGCCCCCTCGTCGTCGTCGACGCCTACCCGGGCGTCGATCTGCAGGCCTGGAAAGCCGCGCTCGCCGAGGCATATCCCGATGCCGCGCTCATCGACGTCGAGCAGCGCGCCGCGCTCGACACCGACGAGCTCCAGGAACTGTTCCGACAGAACCTCACCGACGACCGCGTGTTCGGCGTCATGAGCCATCACCGCATCGAGGCCGTGTACGACGAGGGGAAGCTGTCCGCACTCCGTGACGAGGTCGGAGCGCGGCAGGGTCCCGTCGTCCTCCTCGGATGGGGAGCCGCGCTCGTCGCCTCAGACGACGCCGCGATCGTGTCGATCGAGCTCGCGCGCTGGGAGATCACCCTCCGTTACCGAGCGGGGCTCGGCAACTGGCGCACGGACAACGGGGATGAGGACGTCCTCCGCAAGATCAAGCGCGGCTTCTTCGTGGAGTGGCGCATCGCCGACCGTCACAAGCAGGACACGCTCTACCCGCGCGCCGATCTCGTCATCGACGGCAACCGTGCCCCCGCCGACGCGCTCGCGATCACGGCGGAGGCCTTTCGCGCGGGCATGGAGGCGGCGGTCTCCTCGCCCTTCCGCGTGGTGCCCTACTTCGATCCCGGGGTCTGGGGCGGGCAGTGGATGCGTGAGGCGCTGGGGCTGCCCGAGGGGCCCGAGAACTATGCGTGGGCGTTCGACTGCGTTCCGGAGGAGAACAGCATTCTCCTGTCCGACGGCGAGCGCGTGCTGGAGCTGCCGGCGATCGACGTCGTGCTCACGCGCCCCCGGGAGCTGCTCGGCGCGCGGACGCACGCGCGCTTCGGCCCGGAGTTCCCCATTCGTTTCGACTTCCTCGACACCATGGGCGGGGGCAACCTCTCCCTGCAGGTCCACCCGCTCACGGGCTACATCCAGGACCGCTTCGGCATGCCGTACACCCAGGACGAGAGCTATTACCTGCTCGACGCCGACGAGGACGCGACGGTGTACCTGGGGCTGAAGACCGGGGCCGACCCGCGGGCGTTCGCGGCGGCCCTCGAGGAGGCGCAGGCGGGCGGTGCACCCTTCCCCGCGGAGGAGTTCGTCAACATCCTGCCGGCCCGCAAGCACGACCACTTCTCGATTCCGGCCGGAACCGTTCACTGCTCGGGCGCCAACTCGCTCGTGCTGGAGATCTCGGCCACCCCGTACATCTTCACGTTCAAGCTGTGGGACTGGGGGCGGCTCGGGCTCGACGGGCTGCCGCGGCCGGTCCACCTCGAGCACGGGCTGCGCAACATCCAGTGGGATCGCGATACCGAGTGGATCGCCCAGCTCTCCGGCGTCGAGCCGATCGCCTCGGGCGACGGCTGGACGGAGGAGCGCACCGGCCTGCACGAGCTCGAGTTCATCGAGGTGCGCCGCCACTGGTTCACCGGACGCACGCCGCACCACACGCACGGCACCGTCAACGTGCTCAACCTCGTGGAAGGGGACGAGGTCGTCGTCTCCAGCCCCTCGGGCTCGTTCGACGACTTCGTCGTCCACTACGCGGAGACGTTCATCGTCCCCGCTGCCGTCGGCGCCTATGACATCACCCCGGCTCCCGGCGCCTCCGCCACGCGCTTCGCCACCGTGAAGGCGTACGTGCGCGGGACGGCGACCAGCGAGGCTCCCTGACCCCCGAAATCGATCAAAGGAGATCCCATGTCACGCAAGACCACAGCCCGTCGTCGGCCCCGGTGGCCGGCCGTGGCGACCGCGCTGGTCGCCGCCGGTGCGCTTCTGGCCGCATGCAGCGGCGGGCCGTCGGATGAGACCGGCGCTTCGCCCGGAGCGGTGACCCTCAACGGCGACCGCGCCGACTTCCTTCCGGCGTACGAGGCGGCATCGCAGGCGCTGGAAGCGGCGGGCGCCCAGGGGATCGAGGCGCGCAACGTCCCCTCGACCGAGAACTATCAGCAGGTCATCCGCTCCTCGCTGCAGACCAACTCGACCACCGACATCGTCAAGTGGTGGAGCGGCTACCGCCTCCAGGACCTCGCGCGTGCGGGCGGCCTCGCCGACCTCACGGACGTGTGGGATGAGGCGGTCGAGAAGGGCTGGCTGAATCCCGACACGGCTCCGAGCTTCAGCTACGACGGCACCGTGTACGGGCTGCCGATGTACAAGTCCTACTGGGTCGTGTACTACAACAAGCACGTGTTCGAGGATCTCGGTCTCCAGCCTCCGACCACGTGGGACGAGTTCGTCTCCAACAACGAGGCGATCCGCGACGCCGGTATCACGCCGCTGTTCGCGACGCAGGAGGCCGGCTGGACGTCCTTCATCTGGTTCGGCGAGATCCTCTCGCGGCTGGACCCGCAGTTCTACATCGACCTGATGAACGGCGACGCGTCGTACACGGACGAGCCCGCCCAGGAGGCGCTGAGGATCTGGTCCGAACTGTACGAGGCCGACTTCTTCACCGCTCCGGACGTGGCCTGGGACAACGAGCCGGCGCTGTTCCAGCAGGGCACGGTCGCCCAGGTGCCCATGGGCACGTGGCGGAACGGCATCTTCGCTCAGAACGGGATGACGGAAGACGACTACGGCGCCTACCTGCTGCCGATGATCGAGGACGGCGCCCCGCAGTCCGTCATCACCGAGTCCGGGGTGCTCGCGGTCGCCGAGAACGCCCCGAACCGCGACGCGGCGATCGAGACGATGGCCGAGTGGCTGAACCCGTCCGTGCAGCAGGTGTGGGTGGATTCCATCAAGGACACCTCCGCCAACCCGCAGGTCGTCACCGACGACGCGATCCTGGCCTCCGTCACCGAGCAGGTCAACGCCTCCACGCCGATCGAGCTCGAGCGGTACTGGGAGGCCAGCCCGCCGAAGCTGATCGAGACCGCCGTGCAGCACTTCGCGACGTTCATGGTCAACCCGAGCGAGGGCAACATCATGCCGACGCTCGAGAAGCTCCAGCAACTCGCCGAGACCGAGTGGGCCGCCTGGGAGGCCACCCGCTGATGGTCTCGACCGTCGACACGGCGCACGGGCGACCGGGCACCTCCCGGCCGCCCGTGCGCCGTCGTCCTCTCGAAGCCGTCGCCCCCGCGGCGTTCCTGCTCCCCGCCGTCGCGCTCGTCGGGGCCCTGCTGCTCGTACCGTTCGCGGTGACGTTCGCGCAGAGCTTCACGAACGACAACGGCTACATGTCGTCGTTCGTGTGGTTCGAGAACTACGCGGCACTCGTGCGCGACCCGAACTTCGTTCAGGCGATCATCAACACCGTCATGTGGACGGTGGGCACGCTCGTGCTCCCGGTCGGGCTCGGTCTCGCGATCGCCATGATGACCAACGGTCTGAAGGGTGGCCGCTGGCTGCGCATCGCCTTCATCCTTCCGTTCGCCCTGTCCGGAACCGCCACGGCCGTGATCTGGGGGTTCGTCCTCCGCTCCGACGGTGCGCTGAACCAGGCGATCGCGTTCTTCGGCGGCGAGCCGTCGCGCGCGGGCTTCCTCCTGGAGTGGCCCACGAACACGATCGTCATGATCCTCGCCAACACGTGGCAGGCGGTCGGTGTCGCGGTCATCCTGTTCCTGGTGGGCCTGCAGTCGGTCCCGCCCGAGACGGTCGAGGCCGGCACGCTCGACGGGGCCCGTGGATTCCGGCTGTTCCGCTCGATCGTCTTCCCGCAGCTGCACGCGGTGACCGTCGTCGTCATCGGTATGTCGCTCGCCAACAGCCTGCGCGTCTTCGACCTCATATGGCTGCTCACGAAGGGCGGCCCGGGCGGCTCGTCCGAGACGCTCGCGGTCACGATGTACCGGGAGTCCTTCATCCTCACCGACTACGGGTACGGCGCGAGTGTCGCGGTCGTCCTGGCCGTGATCGTCGTCCTCAGTTCGTGGGCGTACCTGCGCCGTCAGATGCCGAAGGAGGCGTGACATGGCCGGCCGGATCATCCGCTATCTCGTCCTCGGCGCGCTGGCCGTGCTGTGGCTCATCCCGCTGTACCTGCTCGTCGTGAACGCCTTCACGCCGTCGGCGGAGTACAGCGGTCAGCCCACGTGGGTCCCCAACGGGTTCGGGTTCTTCGACAACCTCAGCATCGCGTGGACGTCCTCGGGCCTGGGCGCCGGGGTCCTGAACAGCCTCGTGTACGCGACGGTGTCCGCCGGCGCCGCCGTGCTCGCCGCCGCGGCAGCAGGCTTCGCCGTCGTCGTGATGCGCACCCGCTTCCGGACGCTGTGGTTCTGGGTGATCTACATGGGTACGCTGCTGCCGCTGCAGATCTTCCTCATCCCGCTGTTCCGGGGATACGTGGCGCTCGACATCTACGACACGCATCTCGGGCTCATCCTCATCTACGCGGCGATCTGCGTACCGTTCGCCTTCTTCATCATGCGCAACTTCCTGACCACGCTCCCGAAGGAGGTGTCCGAGGCCGCTCAGCTGGACGGGGCGGGCTGGTGGCGGCTGTTCACCCGCATCCACCTTCCGCTGTCGAAATCGGCGCTGTTCGCGGCGTTCATCTTCCAGTTCACCTGGGTGTGGAACGACCTCCTGTTCGGCATCACCCTGACCGCGACGCCGACCGCGAGACCGGTGATGGCCGCGCTGGCGGAGGTGAGCAACGGATTCTCGAGCCTCGGTCCGCCGGTCGTGCTCGCCGCGGCGATCGCGGTGTCGCTGCCGACGATCGTGCTGTTCCTCGCGTGCCAGCGGTTCTTCGTGTCGAGCCTGAGGCCGCTCGGATGACCACCCCGCTCGGACCGGCGCCGGGACTGCCGGACGCTCGCGTCCGCTGGTTGCGCGCGGAGGAGCAGCGGCTGCTTGACTGGGGTGCGCGGGCGGTGGACGATCTCGGGTTCGGCTATCTGGACTCGACGGGCCGGATCGACGAGACCGCGGGCCATCCGCTTCTGGTGACGGCCCGCATGACGTACGTGTTCGCCATCGCAGCCCGGCGGGGCCGTTCCGACGCAGCCGGCCTGCGCGACCACGGCGTCCGTGCGCTGCTCGACCGCTTTCCCGATCGGGAGCACGGCGGCTGGGTATCCCAGCTCGAACGACCGCTGGGTCGCAAGTCGGGTTACGACCACGCCTTCGTTCTGTTGGCGGCCGCGGCGGTACGCGACGCAGGGACGGAGGGAGCGGCGCTGTTCGACGCCGCAGCCGCCATCGTGCAGGAGCGGTTCTGGCGAGCCGACGAAGGCGCGATCGCCGACTCCTTCGCCGCGGACTGGTCCGATCCCGAGCCCTACCGGGGCGCGAACGCGAACATGCACCTGGTGGAGGCGTTCCTCGCGGCGTGGGCCGCCACCGCCGACGCGGACTGGCTCCGCAAGGCCGGCCGGATCGCCGAGCGACTGATCCACGGCGCCGCGCGCTCGCACGGCTGGCGGATCCCGGAGCACTTCGATGAGCACTGGAGGCCGCTTCTCCGCTACAACGCCGACCGTCCGGAGGATCAGTTCCGTCCGTATGGCTATCTCGTGGGGCATTCCTTCGAGTGGGCGCGGCTGCTGGTGCAGCTGTCGGACGCGTTCTCCTCGTGTGGCCGGGAATCGCCCCGGTGGCTCGGGGACGCGGCGACCGCGCTGTGGGAGCGGGCGCTCGAGGTGGGCTGGTCGCCGGACAGCCGGGCCGGCTTCGTCTACTCGCTCGACTGGGAGGACCGGGTCGTCGTCGACGCGCGCCTGCACTGGGTCGTCAGTGAGGCCGCCGGAGCCGCAGCCGCGCTGGCGCGGCGCGGCGTTCCGGGAGCGGCGGTGTGGGGCGAGCGGATCTGGGCGGACATCGAATCGCGCTTCGCGGACCCGGCCGGATCGTGGCATCACGAGCTCGACGCCGCGGGCCGCCCGTCGGCGCGGGTCTGGCCGGGGAAACCCGACCTCTACCATGCGTACCAGGCGGTGGTGTCCGCGCAGGGCGAAGCCTGACGGCGCGGAGCGGAACCTCTGGGGACGGCGCCCGGGCCGGGGACGGCAGGCCCCCGGGAATCGCGCAGGCGCCGGCGGAGGACAATAGGGGGCATGGCTCTTTCTCACGCCCCCCTGCTGCGGGCCCTGCGCGGCGACCGGCCCGAGACGACTCCCGTCTGGTTCATGCGGCAGGCCGGACGCTCCCTGCCGGAGTACCGCGAGCTCCGCGTCGGCACGCGGATGCTCGACGCGTGCCTGACTCCCGACCTGGCCGCCGAGATCACGCTGCAGCCGGTGCGCCGTCACGGGGTCGATGCGGGCATCTTCTTCAGCGACATCGTCGTGCCGCTGCGGCTCGCGGGCGTGGAGGTCGAGATCGAGCCCGGGCGTGGCCCCGTGTTCGCGGACCCGGTGAGGGACGCGTCGGATGTCGCGCGCGTGGTCGCGACCGACCCGGCGGAGGTGGCGGCCGCCGCGGGACCCGTGCGCGAGGCCGTCGCGGCGGTGGTCGCCGAGCTCGACGCCACCGGGACCCCGCTCATCGGCTTCGCGGGCGCTCCGTTCACGCTCGCGGCCTACCTCGTCGAGGGAGGCCCCTCGAAGGAGCACCTCCGCGCCCGCGCGATGATGCAGGCCGATCCGGAGTCCTGGCATCGCCTGGCGGGGTGGCTCTCGCGCGTCTCGCGCGCGTTCCTCGAGGCCCAGATCGGGGCCGGGGCCGCGGCGGTCCAGCTGTTCGACTCCTGGGCGGGGTCGCTCGCCCCCGACGTCTTCCGCGCCTTCGTGGCACCCCACTCGAAAGCCGCGGTCGCGGACCTGCCGGTGCCGGTCATCCACTTCGGGGTCGGCACGGGCCCGTTCCTCGCCGACATGCGGCTCG
This sequence comes from Microbacterium album, assembly GCF_014643695.1. Lineage (GTDB taxonomy): Bacteria > Actinomycetota > Actinomycetes > Actinomycetales > Microbacteriaceae > Microbacterium > Microbacterium album. Next base: position 18,295 of record NZ_BMJY01000020.1, read on the forward strand.
ACGGCGTCGCGGCGGCCGTGGGGGTCGACTGGCGCCTGCCGCTCGACGAGGCCGCCGCACTGCTCGGCCCCGAGACGACGGTGCAGGGCAACATCGACCCGGCGCTGCTCGGGGCGCCGTGGCCCGTGCTCGAGGCCCATGTGCGGGACGTCCTGCGTCGGGGAGGCGCCGCGCGCGCACACGTGCTCAACCTCGGCCACGGCGTGCCGCCCGAGACGGATCCCGCTGTGCTGACCCGCATCGTCGAGCTGGCGCACGGTCTGTGATGGACCTCGGGCACCTGTACGAGCAGGCGAGCGCCACGCACGTCGTCGTGATCGGCGGCGGCATCGCGGGGCTCGTCGCGGCACGCGAGTGCGCCAAGGTCGGGATGCGCGTGACCGTGCTCGAGGCGGGTGAGGAGCCGGGAGGCGCGATCCGCACGGGCGAGATCGCGGGCATCCGGCTCGACCTGGGTGCGGAGAGCTTCGCCACGCGCGGCGGGCACGTGCGGCGGCTCGTCGACGAGCTCGGCCTGGGCGACGCGGTCGTGACGCCGGGCGCGGGCGGGGCCTGGGTCGCGGGTCTTCCGGGACGCGGCGAGGGCGGCGGTTCGGCGGCGGCTCCGCTGCCGCGCGGAGGCATCCTCGGCATCCCCGCCAACCCCTTCGCCGAGGACGTGCGGCGCGTCATCGGCTGGCGGGGCGCATGGCGCGCCTACCTCGATCGCGTCCGGCCGCCGCTCACGATCGGCCACGAGCACAGCCTCGGCCGGCTCGTGCGCTCACGCCTCGGCGAGGCCGTGCTCGAGCGCCTCGTCGCTCCCGTCACGACGGGCGTCTACTCCGCGCGTCCCGACGACATCGACACCGACATCGCGGCGCCCGGCCTCAACGCGGCGCTCACGCGCGCGGGCTCGCTCACGGGAGCCGTCGTGGAGCTGGCCGCCGCCCGCCGGGGGGCGCCCGGCACGGCCGTCGAGGGCATCGACGGCGGCATGGGCCGGCTGGTCGATGCCCTGGCGGCCGACCTGTCCGAGCGCGGCGTGGTGCTGCGCACCGGCACGCGCGTCACCGGGCTGCGCCGGGAGGGCGAGGCATGGGTCGTCGAGCTCGACGCCGACGGCGCCGACGGCTCCGAGGTCGCCGAGCGGCCCGCGGCGGCCGAGGGTATCCCGGCGTCCGCGGACGCCCCGGCGCCGGAAGGTGCCCCGGTCTCCGGGGAGGACCCGGCGGACGGCGACGGCGCGCGCGCGGACACGGCCGACGTCGTCATCGTCGCGACCGACGAGGGCACGGCCCGCGGTCTGCTGGCGGCCCACGTGCCCGGGCTCGACGAGCGCCCCGCCCGCCCGGGGCCGGTCGTGCACGTCGTCACACTGGTGCTTCAGGCGCCCGCGCTCGACGCGGCCCCGCGCGGCACCGGCGTGCTCACGGTTCCGGGCTCGCACCGCGCGAAGGCGCTGACCCACGCCACCGCGAAGTGGGAGTGGCTGCGGCGGGATGCGCAGGGGCGGCACGTCGTGCGGGTGTCGTTCGGCGCGCAGGGCGAGGAGCCCGCCACCGAGGGGCTCGACGAGCCCGACGCGACCCGGCTCGCGCTGACGGAGGCGTCGGCGCTGCTGGGGGTGCCCCTCACCCCCGAGCAGCTCGTGGGGTGCCGGATCGAGCGGTTCACCCAGTCCCAGCCCGCCGCGACGATCGGACTGCGCGAGGAGACCCGGCGGGTGCGCGAGCGCATCCGAGCCGTGCCCGCCCTCGGCGTCGTGGGGGCGTGGCTTGCGGGCACGGGCCTGGCGCAGGTCGTACCCGACGCCGTCGAGGAGGCGGACCGGGTGCGCCGCGCGGCGCTGTGGTCCGATCCCGAGGCGCCCGGCTCCGATCCCGCGCCGTAGCGTGTCCGGCGGCCCGCCGCAAGACGGATGCCGAAGTCGGAATGCGCGGATACTCTGGACCCGGTGCAGTACCCGCAAACGACGTGAGGAGAACCCATGCGCGGAAAGTTGGGACTCGTGATCGGACTCGGCGCGGGCTACGTGCTCGGCGCCCGAGCGGGTCGTCAGAGGTACGAGCAGATCAAGACGCAGGCCCTGAAGGTGTGGAGCCTCGACCCCGTGCAGGAGCAGGTCGCCAAGGTCCGCAAGGTCGCCTCCTCGAGCGCGATGGCGCTCCCGCGCGCGGCGTGGGGCGGCGCGGTGGGCGTGGCCAAGGCCGTGTCGAAGCAGGGCTCGCCCGGCGCGAAGCTGGATGCCGCCCTCGACGCGACCAAGGACGCGGCCGAGGACGTCAAGAAGGCGACGGACGAGGATGTGACGAAGGCGGCTGGCCCGCGATGACCGCGAAGTCACCGCTGCGCGATCGCGCAGACGACGGCCTGTTCAGGCTCATCGGCGACGTTCCGCAGCTGGTGAGGAACCTCGTCGTCGCGGAGTTCAACGCCGTCAAGGGGTGGCTCGTCAAGACGGCCAGGGACGCCGGCATCGGCACCGGCCTGATGCTGGTGGCCCTGTTCTTCATCGCGTGGGTCGTGCCGCTGTTCCTGACCTTCCTCGTCGCGCTCCTGTCGCTGTGGCTGCCGGTGTGGGCGGCCGCGCTGATCGTGATGGGCGTCGGAGTGCTGCTGGCGATCGCGGTGGCGCTCGCGGGCATGGTGTTCTACCGACGGATCGGGAAGCGCGAGGGCCCCATGCAGGCGGCCAAGACCGACGTCAAGATCGTGAGAGAGGTCGCGGATGAGTTCTGAGCTGACGCCCCGCACGCCGGCGCACGACCAGTCGCGCACGATCGTGCCGAGCGGCATCACGGACCCCGTGGAGCGTGCCCGGGCCGAGCTGGCGGCGACGCTGGCGGCGATCGAGCAGAAGGCCAACCTGCCCCGACGCGCCGCGGAGGCCGCCGAACTGGGCGCCGTGCGCGCCCGCGCTTTCGCGCGGCGCTCGCCGGTCGCCGCCGCCGGCGCCGCCGTCGCAGCGGCCCTGGCCGTGGGGGCGGCGATGTGGGGGCTGGCGCGTCTGATCTCGCGCTGAACCGCGCGCCGGTCGCGACGTCGAGACGGGCGGTCGCGGTGTCGAGACGGGCGTGCAGTCCCGCCTCGTGGGAGTCGCCTCCGCGCTGACCGGGCGCGTTTGGCACTGGCGGGTCCCCGGGGGAGGATGGGAGGCATGGCCGAGCACTCGACTTCCCCCCTTGCCGGTGACGCCGCCACTGACGCCGACGAGCGCGAGCTCGTGGGTGACGACTACAGCCTCTGGGCGGTGTGGCGCCGCAATCCCGCCCAGCCCGTCTGGTCCGATGAGGCGACAGAGCTCGAGAACATCGTGGGCTACCTCTCCCAAGCGGGAGTCACGGTGCGCGGGTTCTACGACGTCTCCGGGCTGCGCGCCGACGCCGACCTCATGGTGTGGGTCCACGGTGCGCAGCCGCAGGAGCTGCAGCGCTCCATCCGGCGCCTGCGCCGCACCGACCTGCTCCGGCCGCTCCTTCCCACCTGGAACGCGATGGCCGTGCACCGCGACGCGGAGTTCAACAAGCAGCACGTCCCGGGCTACCTGCGCGGCATCGCGCCGAAGCAGTGGCTCACGGTGTACCCGTTCGTGCGCAGCTACGAGTGGTATCTGCTGCCCGAGGAGGAGCGCCGGGCGATGCTCGCGGACCACGGGCGCAAGGGCGCCGCGTTCCGCGGGGTGACCGCCAACACGATGGCGTCCTTCGCGCTGGGAGACTACGAGTGGATGCTGCCGTTGGAGTCGGACGAGCTCACGGAGCTCGTGGACCTGATGCGCGAGCTGCGCTACACGGAGGCCCGTCGCCACGTGCGCGAGGAGGTGCCGTTCTTCACGGGTCGCCGCATCGAGGTCGCCGAGATCCCCGAGATCCTGCAGTGAGACTCGCGGCGGTGGTCACCCACTCCACGGGTGGGGCAGCGGCGTGACGCTCGCCGGACCGCCCATCCGTCTCGGCACGCGCCGCAGCGCGCTGGCCATGACGCAGTCCGGCCATGTCGCCCGCGCCCTCGAGGAGGTGTCCGGCCGCCCGGTCGAGCTGGTGCAGATCGTCTCCGAGGGCGACACCAACCGCGGCTCGCTGTCGCAGCTCGGTGGGACGGGCGTGTTCGCCACGCGACTGCGGGAGGCGCTCCGGGCGGGGGAGTGCGACCTTCTCGTCCACTCGCTCAAGGACCTGCCCACCGCTCCCGCTCCCGGGCTCGTCATCGCCGCCACGCCCGCTCGCGCCGACGCGCGCGACGTCGTGCTCACGCGCGACGGCACCCCGTTGGAGCGGCTGCGCCCGGGCGCGCTCATCGGCACGGGGTCGCCCCGCCGCATCGCGCAGGCGCTGCGCGCCAACCCCGACCTGGCGGTGCACGACCTGCGCGGCAACGTCGACTCGCGCATGCAGCGGGTCATCGACGGCGAGCTCGACGCGATCGTGCTGGCGGCCGCCGGGCTCGACCGGCTCGACACGCGAACGCCGCTCCGGCTCGAGCCCCGTGCGCTCGACGAGTGGCCGACCGCGGCGGGGCAGGGAGCTCTCGCCGTCGAGACGCGCGAGGATGCCGAGACGGAGCTGCGGGACGCGATCCGGCGCCTCGACGACGCCCGCACGCGGATCGCCGTCACGGTGGAGCGATCCGTGCTCTCGGGGATCGAGGCCGGATGTCACGCCCCGGTGGGCGTGCACGCCCACTATGAGGGGGATCGGCTGCACATACGTGCGGCCGTTTACGGGGCCGAAGGGGAGCGGCTGGTCGAGGACGGGGCCGTACTTCTGCCCGAGCAGGGGTATATTCGGGACGGAGGCAGTGGCAACGGTGCAGATGCTGCCGGTGGCGCGGATCAGATCGACCGCGCGCGCGATATCGGCTCAGGTATCGCACATCGGTTGCTCGAACGCGGGGCGGCCGATCTTGTATCGCGAGAGCTCCCCTCATGAACACAGCCACCCACAATCGTCCCGACAAGCCCCTCGCCGGCTGGCGCGTGCTCGTCCCACGCGGCGGCCCGTGGGGCGACGGCGTCGCGGCCACGCTGCGCGCGCGCGGCGCCGTGCCGGTGATCGCCCCGCTCATCAACTTCGCCCCCACCGATGACTTGGCCACGCTCGAGCAGGCGCTCGCGGATCTCGCCGCCGGCCAGTTCGACTGGGTGACGGTGACCAGCGCCACGACGGTGGACGTGCTCTACGCCTACAACGCCAAGATCCCGGAGACGACGAAGGTCGCCGCCGTGGGGGAGACGACCGCCGCCGCGCTCAGCGCCGTGGGCTACCGCGTCGATCTCGTTCCCGACCGCGACAACTCGGCCGCGGGGATGGCGCGCCAGATGAACGAGCTCGAGCCGCAGCCGCGCCGGATCCTCACGCTGCGCAGCGAGCTCGCCAAGCCCGTGCTCACCAACTCCCTCGTGGCCGCGGGGCACGACGTGCGCAGCGTCGTCGCCTACCGCACCGTGGGGGTTCCCGCGAAGGACTCGGTCGTGCGCGACGTGCTCAACGGGCGCATCAACGCGATCCTCGTCACGAGCGGATCCGTCGCGCAGCAGGTGCGCGAGCAGTTCCCGGACATCCCGGACGACACGGTGATCGCCGCGATCGGCCCGCGCACGGCGCACGACGCCGACCTCCTCGGCCTGCCCATCCGCGTGATCGCGCCCGCGCAGACGATCGACTCGCTCATCGAGGTGCTCGCGGATCTTCCCGTCCCCGAGCCGTCCGCGGAGGCGCGCGCGGTGCCGGAGACGGGTCCCGTGCCGACCGGCACGGTTCCGACCGGTGGCGTCGCGGCGGGGACGGCGCACACCGAGGCCCTCCCTACGGGGGCGATCGAGCGGATCGACGACGCCGACGCGCCCCAGGGAGCGGGTTCGTGAGCTTCCCCACCCACCGCCCGCGGCGCCTGCGGCAGTCGCCGGCGGTGCGCCGCCTGATGCGCGAGACGCACCTGGCGCCCTCGCAGCTGGTGTTGCCGCTGTTCGTGCGCGAAGGCATCTCGGAGCCGCGGGAGATCTCGTCGATGCCCGGCGTGCGCCAGCACACGCTCGACTCCCTGCGGGCCGCCGCCGTCGCCGCCGCCGAGGTCGGGGTGGGCGGCCTGATGCTGTTCGGCGTGCCGGTCGTGCGCGACGCGGTGGGCTCCGGCGCGGACGACCCGCGCGGCATCCTCAACGTCGCGACTGAGGCCGTCGTGGCGGAAGTCGGCGACGCGCTGGTCGTGCAGACGGACCTCTGCCTCGACGAGTTCACCGACCACGGGCACTGCGGCGTGCTCGCTGCCGACGGGACCGTCGACAACGACGCCTCGCTCGAGCGGTACGCCGCCATGGCGCTGGCGCAGGCGCGCGCCGGGTCGGCACTGCTCGGGCTGTCCGGGATGATGGACGGGCAGGTGGCGGCCGTGCGCCGGGCGCTCGACGACGAGGGCTTCACGGACACGCTCCTGCTCGCTTACTCCGCGAAGTACGCCGGGGCGTTCTACGGCCCCTTCCGCGAGGCCGTCGACTCCCAGCTGCAGGGCGATCGCCGCACCTACCAGATGGACCCGGCCAACGCTCGCGAGGGCGTCAAGGAGGCGCTGCTCGACGTCGCGGAGGGCGCCGACGTCGTGATGGTCAAGCCCGCTCTGCCCTATCTCGACGTGCTCGCGGACGTGCGCGCGTCCGTCGACGTGCCGGTATGGGCGTATCAGGTCTCCGGCGAGTACTCGATGATCGAGGCCGCCGCGGCCAACGGCTGGATCGACCGCCGCGGCGCCGTCCTCGAGTCGCTGCTCGGCATCCGCCGCGCCGGCGCCGACACCATCCTCACGTACTGGGCCGCCGAGGCCGCCGCGTGGCTGCGAGAGTAAGAGAATGCCCGATCGCAACGAGGACCTGTTCGCCCATGCCCGCGAGGTCATCCCCGGCGGGGTGAACTCACCGGTCCGCGCCTACGGATCGGTGGGGGGCACGCCGCGGTTCCTCGCGAAGGCCGCGGGGCCGTACGTGACGGACGCGGCGGGCCGCGAGTACATCGACCTCGTCGCGTCGTGGGGGCCCGCGCTGCTGGGCCACGCGCATCCCGAGGTGGTCGAGGCCGTGCGCGAGGCGGCGTCGCTCGGACTGTCGTTCGGCGCCCCCACCGAGGGGGAGGTCGAGCTGGCGGAGCTCGTCGCGCAGCGCGTGACGGCGGGCGGGCTGAAGCCGATCGACCGCGTCCGGCTGGTGTCCACGGGCACCGAGGCGACCATGACGGCCATCCGTCTCGCTCGCGGCGTGACGGGACGGGATCTGCTCGTGAAGTTCGCGGGCAACTACCACGGGCACTCCGACGGCCTGCTCGCGGAGGCGGGGTCCGGCGTCGCGACGCTCGCGCTGCCGGGGTCGGCGGGCGTGCCCGCGCCGATCGCGGCGCAGACCCTGGTCGTGCCCTACGGCGACCTCGACCTCGTGCGGGCGGTGTTCTCCGAGCACGGCGACCGGATCGCCGCGATCATCGTGGAGGCCGCGCCCGCGAACATGGGCGTCGTCGCTCCCGCCCCGGGCTTCAACGCCGGGCTCGTCGAGATCGCGCACTCCGCAGGGGCGCTCGTGATCCTGGACGAGGTGCTCACCGGCTTCCGCGTGCACCCGGCCGGATACTGGGGCCTCGAGGTGGAGCGCGGCTCGTCGTACGAGCCCGACATCTTCACGTTCGGAAAGGTCATCGGCGGAGGCATGCCGCTCGCGGCGCTCGGGGCGCGCGCGGAGATCATGGACCAGCTCGCTCCGGCCGGGCCCGTGTACCAGGCGGGCACGCTGTCGGGGAACCCGCTGTCGGTCGCCGCGGGGCTTGCGACTCTGCGGCTGGCCACGCCCGAGGTGTACGCGCGCGTGGACGCCGCGGCGGCCCGCGTGGCCGACGCCCTGTCGGACGCGCTCGCGGCCGCAGGCGTCGCACACGCCGTGCCCCGGGCGGGCAACCTCTTCGGGCTCGTGTTCGCACCCGCGGCGCCGGCCGACTACGCGCAGGCCCAGGCGCAGGAGGCCTGGCGATACCGGCCGTTCTTCCACGCCATGCTGGAGGAGGGCGTGTCCCTGCCGCCGAGCGTGTTCGAGGCGTGGTTCCTCACCGCGGCCCACGACGACGCCGTGCTGGAGCGCATCGCGCAGGCACTGCCGCGCGCGGCCCGGGCGGCGGCCGCCGCCGAGGCGTGACGCGGGCGCGCCGGCCCGTTGAACAGCCCGCCGGGCCGCGTGCGTGCGGCAGGTAGAATAGGCCGACACTTCATACCGCCGCCTGCTGAGCCGCCCACGTACCGACGAGCCTGAGGAGACGCATGCTCTATCTCCTCCTCGCGTTCGCGGTGGGATCGCTCGCGCTGACGTTCCTCGCGAAGCCGCTGGGAGCACGCGTGTTCTACGTCGCGGCGATCTTCCCCCTCGCGGCCCTCGTGCACGCCGTCCTCGCGTCGGGCCGGGTGCTGCGCGGAGACATTCCGTTCGACTCATATCCGTGGATCGAGCCCCTCGGCGTCGAGATCTCGATGCGCATGGACACGCTGTCGTGGATCATGACGCTCGTCGTCACGGGCATCGGCGCGCTCGTCCTGCTCTACTGCCGCTGGTACTTCCGCGGCAAGACCGAGGGCCTCGGACGCTTCTCGAGCGTGCTGCTCGCGTTCGCCGGCACGATGTACGGGCTGGTGCTGACCGACGACATCGTGATGCTGGTCATGTTCTGGGAGATCACCAGCATCCTGTCGTACCTCCTGATCGGCCACTATCACCTGAGGGCGGCCAGCCGGAGGGCCGCGCTGCAGGCGCTCCTGGTGACGACGCTCGGCGGCCTCGTGATGCTCATCGGCGTGGTGCTGCTGGCGGTGGAGAGCGGCACCACGAGCGTCAGCGAGATCCTCGCGCTGGCGCCGACGGGCGTCCTGGTCAACGTCTCCCTCGTGCTGCTGCTGGTCGGCGCGCTGAGCAAGTCGGCCATCTTCCCGTTCCACTTCTGGCTGCCGGGGGCCATGACGGCTCCCACGCCCGTGAGCGCCTACCTGCACGCGGCCGCCATGGTGAAGGCGGGCATCTATCTCCTCGCGCGTCTGGCGCCGACCTTCGCCGAGGCCGAGCCGTGGCGTCCCATCGTGGTGATCCTCGGGATCTTCACGATGCTGCTGGGCGGATGGCAGGCCCTGCGCGAGGTCGATCTCAAGCGCATCCTGGCGTTCGGCACCGTGAGCCAGCTCGGCTTCATCTCGGTGGTGGTCGGCTTCGGAACGCGGGACGCCGCGCTCGCGGGCGTCGCGCTGCTGCTCGGCCACGCCCTGTTCAAGTCGGCCCTGTTCCTCGTGGTCGGCGTGATCGACCGCCAGCTCTCGACGCGCGACATCGACGCCCTCTCCGGCGTCGGGCGCCAGGCGCCCGTCATGGCCGCCACGTCGTTCATCGCGGTCGCGTCGATGGCGGGCCTGCCGCCCACGATCGGGTTCGTCGCGAAGGAGGCCGCACTGTCGGGCCTGCTCGGCGCGGCGCGCGCGGGCGACATCTGGGGCACGATCGCCCTCGTCGGCGTGGTGATCGGCTCCGCGCTCACGGTGGCGTACGGCATCCGGTTCGTGTGGGGCGCGTTCTGGACCAAGCACGGCCGGGACGGCGCGCCGCGCGAGCGGACCGAGTGGCCGGACCCGCCGCTGGGCTTCCTCGCGGTGCCGCTGGTGCTCGCCACGCTGGGCCTGGCCGCCGGACTCGTCGCGCCCATGGTGGACACGCTGCTCGCGCCCTACGCCGACACGGCGGCGGCGATCGCCCCCGTGGCCGACTACCCGTACCACCTCGCGCTGTGGCACGGATTCGAGCTCGCGCTGCTGCTGTCGTTGCTGAGCCTGCTCGTCGGCATCGGCATCCACTGGATCACGCGCGCGACGGGCTGGGACATCACGGGCCGCGTGCTGCCGTTCACCGCCGCGGACGCGTACCACGGCGTCACGCGCGCGGTCGACCGCCTCTCCGTCGCGGTCACGAGCCTCACCCAGCGCGGCTCGCTGCCGATCTATGTCGGCACCGTCTTCGTCGTGCTCGTGGCGGGCGAGGCCGCAGCGCTCATCGGCGGGCACGAATGGCGGCTCGCGCTCGACGACTGGCAGCATCCCGCGCAGCTCGCCGTCGCGCCGCTCATGATCGCGGCGGGCATCGTCGCGATCGTCGCGCGCAAGCGATACACGGGCGTCGTGCTCGTGTCGGTGACCAGCCTGGGCATGATCGTGCTGTTCGCGACCATGGGCGCTCCCGATCTGGCCCTGACGCAGGTCGTCATCGAGGCCGTCACGCTCATCGCGTTCGCGCTCGTGCTGCGGCGACTGCCGTCGCGCATGGGCGCCCACCACGGATCCTCGCGCCCGCTGCTGCGCGCCCTCATCGCCGTCGCGGTCGGTGTCACGATGGCGGCGGTGGTCGTGATCGCGACCAGCGCGCGCATCCACGAGCCCGTGTCGGTCAGCTGGCCCGAGCTGGCGTACGAGATCGGCCACGGCCGCAACGTCGTCAACGTCGCGCTCGTCGACATCCGCGGGTGGGACACGATGGGGGAGCTCTCCGTGCTCATCGTGGCCGCGACCGGCGTCGCGTCCCTGGTGTTCGTGACCCACCGCTCCGACACGCTGCAGCGCCTCGCGCCCCGCCTGTCCGCCGCGAAGCGGCGCGCAGCCCGCACCCGCCCCCTCGTCGAGACGACCGAGGGCATCCAGGTGCAGACGAGCGGCAACAGCGACCGGCCGCGCGCGTGGCTGCTGGGCGGTCAGAGGATGAGCGCCGAGTCGCGCTCGATCATCCTCGAGGTGGTCGTGCGCATCCTGTTCCACTCGATCATCGTCGCCTCCCTCTACCTGCTGTTCGCCGGCCACAATCTGCCCGGCGGAGGGTTCGCCGGCGGCCTGCTCGCGGGCATGGCGCTCGTGATGCGGTACATCGCGGGCGGCCGGTACGAGCTCGGCGTCGCGGCACCCACGGACGCCGGGCAGATCCTCGGCGTCGGCATGCTGATCGCGGTCGGCACGGCCGTCGCGCCGATGTTCATGGGCCTCGATCCCCTCACCCGCATCATCTGGGAGGCCGAGGTGCCCGTGCTGGGCCACGTCGAGTTCGTCACGTCGACCCTGTTCGACATCGGCGTCTACCTCGTCGTGATCGGCCTCGTGCTCGACGTGCTGCGCAGCCTCGGGGCCGAGGTCGACCGCCAGCTGAAGGACGATCCGCCGCGGTGGCGGGCCACTGAGCGGACGGGGGGCGCCCGATGAACGTGTCGCTCACGCTCGTGATCATCATGGCCGCGCTCTACGCCGCGGGCGTCTACGCGATGCTGGAGCGCAGCCTCACGCGCGTGCTCATCGGGTTCCTGCTGCTCGGCAATGCGAGCAACCTGCTGCTGCTGATCGCGATGGGCTTCCCCGGGGTGTCGCCGTTCTACGGCGACGAGGGTCCCTACAGCGACCCGCTCCCGCAGGCGCTCATGCTGACGGCCATCGTCATCACGTTCGCCATCAGTGCGTTCCTGCTCGCCCTCATCTACCGTTCCTGGCAGCTGGGGCAGGCGGACACGGTCGAGGACGACGCGGAGGACGTCGCGCTGCGCGCGCGCGCCGCGGAGGCCAAGGAGGCGATGGACGAGGAGGCCGGAGGCGCCGAGGAGGCGGCGACCGACTTCGTCGACGTCGTTCGCTCGCCCCTGACGTCGTTCGAGAAAGCCGAGTCGATGGGCCTGGTCGCCGACGCGCCCGTGGACACCCCGTCGGCGGCGTATCTCGAGGAGGCCGGGGACCGCTCGGACGCTCCGCGCGACGACGCGGGCCCGATGGATCCGGGCGAGGGGGTCCGCTGATGACGATGAGCCTGCTGATCCCGCTGCTGGTGGGGCTGCCCCTCATCGGCGCCGCCGCCACGCTTGTGGCCGGCCGTCACCGCCGCCTTCAGGTCGCCGTCTCGATCGTGACCCTCACGATCACGTTCGTGATCGCCGTGGCGCTGTTCGTCGCGGTCGACGGCGGCAACCCGCTCGCGGTGTCCGTCGCGGGGTGGCCGCTGCCGCTGGGCATCGTCCTGTACGTCGATCGGCTGTCCGCTCTGCTCGTGGCGGTGTCGAGCGTCGTGCTGCTCGCGGTCCTGCTCTTCTCGGTGGGCCAGGGCGCGGCGGACGGCGACGACGACACGCCCGTGTCGATCTTCCACCCGTCCTATCTGATCCTCGCCGCCGGCATCTTCTGCGCGTTCATCGCCGGCGACCTGTTCAACCTCTACGTCGGCTTCGAGATGCTGCTCGTCGCCTCGTACGTGCTGATCACGCTCGGCAGCACCGAGTCCCGCATCCGCGCCGGCGTGGTGTACATCGTCGTCTCGCTCGTGTCGTCGATCCTGTTCCTGTCCGCGATCGCGGTGATCTACGGCGCGCTCGGCACGGTCAACATGGCGCAGATCGCCGAGCGCATGGCCGAGATGCCCGAGAACGTGCAGCTCGTGCTGCATCTGCTGCTGCTGATCGCGTTCGCGATCAAGGCGGCCGTCTTCCCGCTGTCGTTCTGGCTGCCCGACTCGTACCCCACGGCACCCGCGCCGGTCACCGCCGTGTTCGCGGGCCTGCTGACCAAGGTCGGCGTCTACGCGATCATCCGTACCGAGACGCAGCTGTTCTCGAACAGCGACGTGAACGTGCTGCTGCTGATCGTGGCGCTCGCGACGATGATCGTCGGAGTGCTCGGCGCCGTCGCACAGGCGGAGCTGAAGCGAATCCTGTCGTTCACGCTCGTCAGCCACGTCGGCTACATGATCTTCGGGCTCGCGATCGCGACGGAAGCGGCGATCGGCGCGACCATCTACTACATGGTCCACCACATCGTCGTGCAGACCACACTGTTCCTCGCCGTGGGTCTCATCGAGCGCCGCGCCGGCAGCACCTCGATCCTCAAGGTCAAGGGCATGCTGGCGGCCGCGCCCGTGATCGCGGTGCTGTATCTCATCCCCGCGCTGAACCTCGGCGGCCTCCCGCCGTTCTCGGGCTTCATCGGCAAGTACGCGCTGTTCGATGCGGCCGCGGCCGTGGGCACGCCGCTGATGTACACGCTCATCGTCGCGGGCGTCGTGACCTCGCTGCTGACGCTGTACGCGCTGATGCGGGCATGGAACCTGTCGTTCTGGCGCGAGGAGGACGACTCGGTCGAGACCGAGGCGCGCATCCAGTATCTCGGCGCGGCTCCCGCGGCCGAGGTGGTCACCGAGCGGCGCGCCATCCCGCGCATCATGACCGCGGCGACCGTAGGGATGGTCGCCCTGTCTGTGGGCCTGACCGTCTTCGCGGGCCCCCTGTACGACATCTGCGAGCGGATCGGGTCGGCGCTGCTCCAGCCGATCTCGCTCGTCGAGCTGGGCGAGCTGGAGGGGGAGTCGTGATGGGCCCCGACGCGCGCAGCCCGCTGCGGCACTTCTGGACGCAGCTGCCCTTCTTCGTGTGGCTCGTGGTGCTGTGGATGATGCTGTGGGGCCAGTTCACGGTGCTCGCCGTCGTGACCGGCATCGCGGTCGCAATCTTCGTCACCACCGTGTTCCGTCTGCCGACCGCCGAGCTGTCGGGTCGCATCAACCTCTGGTACGGCCTCGTCTTCATCCTGGCCTTCCTCGTGGCCCTGGTGCGAGGCGCGGTCGTGGTCGCCTGGCAGACGATCCGGCCCCGCGAGACGCTCGCCGCGATCATCGCCGTCCCGCTGCGCACGGATTCCGACCTGGTCATGACGCACACGGCGATCACCGCCTCGCTCGTGCCCGGCTCGCTCATCGTGGAGGCGGACCGCGAGAGCCGCGTCCTGTACCTGCACGTCCTCGGCGTCGGCAACGCCGAGGAGGCCGACGCGCAGCGGCACGCTGTGCTGCGCTGGGAGGCGCGCATCGTGCGGGCCGTCGGCTCGCGCGCGGACCTCGCGGCCATCCGGGCGGCGTACGGGAGCCGGAAGGGAGCCACCGCATGAGCCTGAGCGGGATCCTCCTGACGGTGATCGTCGTCGTGTTCGTGATCGCGGCGGCGCTCACGATCGTGCGGATCGTGAAGGGACCGTCGATCCTCGATCGCGCGGTGGCGAGCGACGTGCTGCTGACCGAGGTGCTGTGCCTGCTCGGCGCCGAGATGGTGATCAACCATCACACGCGGACGCTGCCCGCCATGCTGGTCGTGTCCGCGATCGCGGTGTTCGGCTCGATCGCGGTGGCCCGCTTCGTCGCGCGGAGGGACACCCACACATGAACGAGATCCTCGACATCGTCGCCCTCGTGCTGGTGCTCCTGGGCGCGCTGCTGTGCCTCACGGCGGCGATCGGCCTGCTGCGCTTCCGCGACGTGCCGTCCCGGTTGCACGCCGCGACCAAGCCGCAGGTGCTGGGCCTGCTGCTCATCGTCGCCGCGGTGGCGCTCGCGCTGCGCTCCTGGGCGGTGGCCGCCGCGCTCGTGCCGATCGTGCTGATGCAGCTGGCGACCGCACCGCTGTCGGCGCACATGGTCGGCCGCCAGGCCTACCGCAACGGCACGGTCGAAGAGGACACGCTCGTGCTCGACGAGCTCCGCGACCGCCGCGACCAGCCCTGACGAGCCCCGCGTCCCGGCGTCCCGGCGCCACGGATTCGGAGATATCCACGCCTTCGGAGCGATCCGGCGATCCTGCTCCTACGCGGTGGATTTCTCCGACGCGGTGGTGCGGCGCGCGGGTCGTCCCCAGGCGCAGCGAGGGGGAGAGTTGTCCCCGCTGGCGGTGTTGGAGCGTTCCGCGGGGGTGTCGCGGAGCGAGCCTGGCGGCATGGATCCGGTGGTGGTGCTGACAGGACTCGGCGGGGTCGCCCGGGCGCAGTCCCTCGCCCGGCGGGGTGTGACCCGTCACGCGCTGCGCCGCGCGCTGGCGGCGGGGGCGGTGGAGCGGATCCGGCCGGGCTGGTTCTGCGTGCCGGACGTCGACCCGGAATTGCGCGCGGCGGCCGAGCTCGGCGTCGTGCTGAGCTGCGTGACCCTGGCGCGGCGCCGCGGGCTGTGGTCAGAACGCGCGCAGGCCGTTCATGTCGCGGCCGAGCCGCACGCGCGCCTGATGCGCGAGACGGCGGCCCGCGTGCACTGGGCCGCAGCGCTCGTGCCCCGTGACCCGACCATGATCGAGGACTCCCTCGTCAACGCGCTGGCCATCCTGGCGGCATGCCAGCCGTACGAGCACGCCCTCGCAGTGTGGGAGTCCGCGCTGAGTCAGGGCCTTCTCGATCTCGACGTGATGCGTCGTCTTCCGCTGGGTCCGGATGCGCGGCGCGTCCTCGCCGACGCCCGCCCCTTCGCCGACGCCGGCACCGAGACCGTCGTCATGTCGCGCCTGCGCTGGATGTGCCTGCCCATGCGGCGCCAGGTGTGGATCGCCGGCCGCCGGGTGGACCTGCTGATCGGCGAACGCCTCGTCGTGCAGGTGGACGGAGGCCACCACGTCGACGCGCAGCGACTCGCCGACAACGAGCACGACGCCCGGCTCACTCTCATGGGTTATCACGTCATCCGCATCGGCTATCGCCAGATCTTCGAGGACTGGGTCACCGTGCAGGACCTCATCGCCACCGCGATCGCCCAGGGTCTGCACCGGGCTCGGCCCGGCGCCGCGCGCGGCTGACCCCTCGCGGGGCCGGATCCGGCGCCACGGATTCGGAGATATCCACGCCTTCGGAGCGATCCGGCGATCCCACTCCGACGCGGTGGATTTCTCCGACGCGGTGGTCGGGCTGGAGGGTGAGGGCTGGACTGTTTCGGCGTGTGTCGTGCGGATTGGAACGTGGGTGCGGCGGGCGCTTAGCGTGGGGTCACCGCACCCGAAGGAGTCACCATGTCTCGCGCCATCCGCGCACTCGCGCCCCTCGCCGCCCTCAGCCTTCTCGCGCTCGCCGGCTGCGCCGGCCAGGCCTCCGACGCCGAGCTCGGCACGGAGGAGAACCCGGTACGCCTCGGCGTCGTCGGGGCCAGCGACCCCTACTGGGATGTCTACAAGGAGGCCGTGGAAGCCGAGGGCATCGCACTCGAGATCGTCGGCTTCACCGAGTACCCCCAGCTGAACCCCGCTCTGACCGAGGGGGAGCTGCACATCAACCAGTTCCAGCACATCCAGTACCTCGGCGACTACAACGTCAGCGCGGGCGAGGACCTGCAGCCGATCGGCGCCACGGCCATCTACCCGCTCGGCCTCTACTCCGACAAGTACGACAGTGTCGAGGACATCCCCGACGGCGAGACGGTCGTCGTGCCGAACGACACGGTCAACCAGGCGCGCGGCCTGCTCGTGCTTCAGTCGGCGGGCCTGGTCGCGCTCGAGGACGGCGGAAGCCCGTTCTCGACGCTCGAGGACGTGATCGAGGCGGAATCGCGCGTGGCGGTCGAGGCGCTCGACGCGGCGCTGACGGTCACCTCGCTGCCGGACGTCGCCGCGGCCATCGTCAACAACGACTTCCTCGGCAACGCGGGGCTCGACGCGACCGACGCCATCGCGCAGGACGACCCGGCCGACCCGTCCGCGCTGCCGTACGTGAACATCTTCGCGGTGCGCGCCGACGACGTGGACAACGAGGTGCTGAACCGCCTCGTGGAGATCTACCAGTCGACCCCGGAGGTGCTCGAGGGCGTGCAGGACGTCTCGGGCGGCACGGCGGTCTTCCTCACGACCCCGAAGTCCGAGCTGCAGGCCGCGCTGGTCACGGTCGAGGAAGACATCCGGGCCAACAGCTGATCCGACGAGGGCGCGTGCGCGACAATGGATCGCGCACGCGCCCTCCGTCGTGCCGAGCATCGTCCGCGCGAGGAGCCATGACCCACATCCGCATCCGCGACGTCTCGAAGGTCTATCCCGCGCCCCGACGCGGGGGCGAGGCTGTCTCCGCCGTCGACGGCGTGAGCCTCGACATCGAGCGGGGAGACGTCTTCGGCGTCATCGGCTACTCGGGGGCCGGCAAGTCGACGCTCGTGCGGCTCATCAACGGGCTGGAGCCGGTCACGTCCGGGTCGATAGAGATCGACGGCGTCGACATCACGACCCTGCCCGAGCGCCGGCTGCGCGGCGTGCGGCAGGGGATCGGCATGATCTTCCAGCGCTTCAACCTGCTGCGCTCGCGCACGATCCGCGGCAACGTGGCGTATCCCCTCGAGGTGGCGCGGATGCCACGGGCGCAGCGCCGCGAGCGCGTCGCTGAGCTGCTCGACTTCGTGGGGCTCGCCGACAAGGCCACCGCGTACCCCGAGCAGCTCTCCGGCGGACAGCAGCAGCGCGTC
Organism: Microbacterium album; assembly: GCF_014643695.1. GTDB lineage: Bacteria > Actinomycetota > Actinomycetes > Actinomycetales > Microbacteriaceae > Microbacterium > Microbacterium album. The sequence continues at coordinate 35,537 of NZ_BMJY01000020.1, forward strand.
GGCATCGCCCGTGCTCTCGCGGCGCAGCCGGCGATCCTGCTCGCCGACGAGGCGACCAGCGCCCTGGATCCGGAGACCACCGACGAGGTGCTCGACCTACTCGCGCGGATCAATCGCGAGTTCGGAGTCACGACCGTCGTGATCACGCACGAGATGGACGTAATCTCCCGCATCGCGAATCGCGTCGCCGTGATGGAACGGGGTCGCGTGGTCGAGCAGGGGAAGACGTACGACGTCTTCACGCGCCCGCAGAGCGACACGGCGCAGCGCTTCGTCCGCACGGTCGTCCGCGCCCTGCCGGACGGGGACGCGCTGGCGGCGCTGCGCCGCCAGCACGAGGGCCGCTTCTTCACGATCTCGTTCACCGACGACGGCGCCTCCGAGGCCCGCGTGTTCGGTGCGCTGGCCCGCGCGGGGGTCGATTTCAACCTCGTACACGGCGGGGTCGACGACATCCAGGGTCGCGTCTACGGTCTGCTCACGATCGCGGTGCGCGGCGATGACGCCGCCGTGCAGGAGGCGTTCGCCGCGGTCGGCCCGGGTGTCACGATCACGGAGGTCGCGGCATGACCGAGCTCCTCGACCGCCTCGTCGGCCTCGCTCCCGCTCTGCTCGAGCAGACGGGTGTCACGCTGTGGCTCGTGGCTGCATCGCTCGTCCTCGGCGGGCTCGGCGGCCTCGTCGTCGGCACCGCCGTCACGGTCACGCGACCCGGCGCCATCCTCGCCCAGCCGGTCGTGTACTGGGTGCTCAACGCTCTCGTCAACACGATCCGGCCGATCCCCTTCATCATCTTCCTGGTCGCTCTGCAGCCGTTGGCGCGGATGGTCGTGGGCCGCGGCATCGGAAACGAGGCGATCATCTTCACGCTCTCGCTCGCCGCGACGTTCGGCATCGCCCGCATCGTCGAGCAGAACCTCGTCACGGTCGACCCGGGGGTGATCGAGGCGGCCCGCTCGGCCGGAGCCGGACCGTGGCGGATCATCCTCACGGTGATCCTGCCCGAGGGGCTCGGTCCGCTCATCCTGGGCTTCACGTTCGCGACCGTCGCGATCATCGACATGTCGGCCGTGGCGGGCATCGCGGGCGGCAGCGGCCTCGGAAACTACGCGCTCGCCTTCGGCTACCGGCAGTTCGACGAGGTCGTGACCTGGTCCGCGCTCGTGATCATCGTCATCATCACGCAGATCGTCCAGGGCCTCGGCAACTGGCTCGCGCGGCGCATCCTGCGCCGCTGACCCGGACGCGTCGGGGACGGCGCCGGCACACCCATGGGTGTTGCTCCGTGCTGATGAAAGTGCAACACTTGATTCATGCCGACCGCGAAGAAGCGTCACATGGTGACGGAGACCGGCGAGCTCGCCGAGGCGATGGAGATCGCGCGGCGGCACTACGCGGGTCTGGACGGCGCCCGGCTCATCGTCGCGCTCGCCGTGGAGCGGGCGGAGGAGCTGCGGGAACGGGATGACGCCGAGCGGCGCGCTCTCGAGGAGCTCATCGGCTCCTCCTCCTATCCGGGGGGCTACCTCGAGGAGCTCCGCGAGGAGTGGCCCGAGTGAGCTCGGCGGGAGTGGTCGTCGACGCCAACGTCATCATCGCGCTCCTCGACGCCCGTGACGCCACGCATGAGCAGGCCGCGGCCGTGCTGCGCACGCTGGTCGGGCGGCCGAAACACGTCCATCCGCTCACGCTGAGCGAAGTGCTGGTCCACCCGGCGCGACGCGGCGGCCGCGAGGAGGCGGCGCTGCAGCGTGCAGCGCTCGCACGCGCGGGCTTCGCGGTCATCGACGAGGGCGCGCCATCGCCCGAGGACATCGCGGTGGCCCGGTCCCGCGGACTGAGGATGCCCGATGCCGTCGTGCTGGCCAGCGCATTGTCGCTCGCTGTGCCGCTCGTCACCTTCGACCGGCGCCTCGCCTCCGCGGCCCGTGACGGCGGTGTCCCGCTGATCGACGGGGCGGCCCCGGACGACAAGCCGAAGCGCGGCTGAGCCGCACAGCCCGCCGCTCGGGTCGGTCCCGCCCCTCCGGTCAGTCGGTGCCGGAGTCGAAGGCGGCCGACTCGCTCGCCTGGTCGACGGCCTCGGCCAGCTCGCCCTCGCCCAGGCCCACCGGCTCGGCGGAGTGGGTGATCTGCGCCGCGCCGCCCGACTCGAGCGCGCCCACCAGCTCCGCGGTCGGCCCCCCGATGAGGCCCAGCCCGGCGTACTGCTCCAGGCGGGTGCGCGAGTCGGCGATGTCGAGGTTGCGCATCGTGAGCTGGCCGATGCGGTCGGTGGGACCGAACGCCGCGTCGCCGACGCGCTCCATCGACAGCTTCTCGGCCGCGTACGACAGCGCGGGACCGGAGGTGTCGAGGATCGTGTAGTCCTCGCCGCGGCGCAGGCGCAGCGTCACGGAGCCCGTGATCGCCGACCCGACCCACTTCTGGATCGACTCGCGCAGCATGAACGACTGCGGCTCGAGCCAGCGGCCCTCGTACATGAGGCGACCGAGGCGCCGGCCCTGCTCGTGGTATGTGGCGAGCGTGTCCTCGTTGAGGATCGCGTTGACGAGGCGCTCGTACGCGATGAACAGCAGCGCCATGCCGGGCGCCTCGTAGATGCCGCGCGACTTGGCCTCGATGATCCGGTTCTCGATCTGGTCGCTCATGCCGAGCCCGTGGCGGCCGCCGATCGCGTTCGCCTCCTGCACGAGCGCGACGGCGTCGGCGAACTCCGTGCCGTTGATGGCGACGGGGCGCCCGCCCTCGAACGCGATCGTGACATCCTCCGCGGGGATCTCGACGGCCGGGTCCCAGAACCGCACGCCCATGATGGGCTCGACGATCTCCAGCGAGACGTCCAGCTCCTCCAGCGTCTTGGCCTCGTGCGTGGCGCCCCAGATGTTGGCGTCGGTCGAGTAGGCCTTCTCCGCCGAGTCGCGGTAGGGGAAGCCGTGCGCGACGAGCCACTCGCTCATCTCCTTGCGCCCGCCCAGCTCCGTGACGAACGTCGCGTCCAGCCACGGCTTGTAGATGCGCAGGCGGGGGTTGGCCAGCAGGCCGTAGCGGTAGAACCGCTCGATGTCGTTGCCCTTGTAGGTCGAGCCGTCGCCCCAGATCTCGACGCCGTCCTCCTTCATCGCGCGCACCAGGAGCGTGCCCGTGACGGCGCGGCCGAGAGGCGTGGTGTTGAAGTACGTGCGTCCGGCCGAGCGGATGTGGAAGGCGCCGCACGCGAGCGCGGTGAGGCCCTCCTCGACCAGCATCGGCTTGCAGTCGATCAGGCGCGACGCCTCGGCGCCGTACTTGAGCGCGCGGCTCGGGATCGACGCGATGTCGTCCTCGTCGTACTGGCCGAGATCGCCGGTGTAGGTGAACGGCACGGCGCCCTTGTCGCGCATCCAGGCGACCGCGACCGAGGTGTCGAGCCCCCCGGAGAAGGCGATGCCGACGCGCTCGCCGACGGGCAGGGATTCGAGGACCTTCGACATGCTGACAATCCTATGGCGTGCAGCCGTGTCGTCCCGCCGCGAGGCGTCCGGCCGCCGCCCGGCGCGGATCACCAGATGACGCCGCCGCCGACCGAGATGCCCGCCCACGTCAGGGCCACGAAGATGCCCGCGAACACGACGGGCGCGATGCCCTTGCCCTGACGGCTGAGGCCCTTCAGCAGAGCGATGACCGCCAGCACGGCGGCCACGAGCGACAGGCCGCCGCCCAGCACGAGCCCGACGAACAGCGGGATCGGCATCAGCACGAGCCCGATGAGCCCGACCCAGAAGGCGGCCCAGGCGGTGCGGTTGGTCACGCGTGCGCTGTTCGTCGACATGCCTCCATCATGCGGGATCCGCGCCGCCGCGGGAACTCAGCCGCCGGGATGGTCGCGGATGCCCTGCTCGAACGCCTCGCGGTCCGCCTCGCTCAGCAGCATGGGGGCGAGGAACGTCAGCTGCAGGCCCTCAAGGGGCTCGCCCGTGCGGGCGTGCTGGGCCTCGCGCGCCGCGCGGAAGTCGCCCGTGGGATCGCGCGAGAGATCGTGGAGCGTGGCGTAGAAGAGGGTCGTCTCGCCGCGGTCCGGGCTCAGCCGGTCGTCCATGCGTGAGCTGTACCACTCCCACATCGCCTGCGTGTCCGGGTCGTCGCTGCCGTAGAAGCGCGTGAGGACACCCGGGTCGATGCCGGAGCGCGGATCGTTGAGCGGCAGGAGGTTCCAGTACCCCCCGCTCACGAGCACCTCGTCGATCGTCGCCATCACGGCGTACTTGCGGGAGACGTCCGTGATCGGCTCGACGGTCGCCCAGCTCGGCGACGTGTACTCGACCAGGAGGGACTCACCGCCGTATCCGTTGCGCTCGGGGCGGAGATCCTCGCCTCCCGCCTGCACCCAGGTGTACCCGTACTCGGCGCTCAGGCGGTCGCGCACGCGTTCCAGCAGCGCGTCGGTCTCGTCCCGGACCTGCTCCAATGAGCGCCGCGCGAGGATGTCGTCGGGGTCGACGCCACGCACACCGGGGTACGCGGCCCGCGGGTCGCTCGCGCCCGGATAGGTGCCGGCGGCCGAGGTGTGCACGGCGCTCAGCGCGCCGACGGTCGCGACGTTCACGAGGAGGGTCAGCGCCAGCGCGATCCCCGCGAGCGTCCGCCCGCGGCGCACCACGAAAGCCGCCACGATCGCCGCCGCCACGAGCAGCTGGATCGTCAGGGCCGTCACTCCGTAGAACGCGTCGGTCGCGCCGAACGCGAGCATGCCCAGGAGCACCAGGGCGAACAGGCTCGCCCCGGCGAGCGCGATCCACCCGAGCGGATGGGCGCGGGGCCGCGGTCGCGGGGGCGGGGCCGCGAAGGTGCCGAGGCCCGGGATGGCGGCGGCATCCGGGTGCACCGGGATGCGCCGCGCGCCGCGATAGCCGCCCGGCGGCGGCAGCGGGGGAGCGCCGTCCGTGCCGCCCCGGTAGCGATCCCGCGGGGGGATGCCGGACGCGCCGCCTACCATGGCCGCTCCACTCCGGTTCCGGGCGGCTCCTCGCCGCGCTCCTCCCGCTCGCGCGCGCCGTCCGTCAGCCGGTCCTCCAGCTCCTGGAGCTGATCGGGCGACGGGGTCGGCGGACTGGGTTCGGGCTGCGGGTCGGACGGCGGGGGGCTCTGCTGGTCCTGCCGGTCCTGCTGCTCGCCCTGCTTCTCGAGCAGGCGGTCCTCGAGCCGTTCGAGGCTCTCGGTGGTGCTGCGCTCGGGATCCGGCGACTGCTCGTCGGCCTCGGGGGTGCGGCACTCGTCCGGCGTGGCGAGCGTGACGTCCATCGCCTCCGCGTAGAGCTCCGCGGCCGCGTCGGGCTCCCCGCGGCCCCGGGCGGCGTCGCCGAGGCGCTCGATCACGAGCGCGAGGTTGACGCGCACGGGGCACTCCTCGAGCCCGTTCGCGAGCGCGAGGGCCTCCTCGAGCTTGGCGCGGGACTCCGGCAGGCGCTCGGCCGCGGCGAGGGCGACGCCGAGGTTGTACGGCGCCTTGTACGGCTCGAACCAGTTCAGCGGCGCCTGCCCCTGCGCCGCGCGGATCGCGGCGGGCGCGTCGTCGGCCAGGGTCGACGTGATCGTCTGGTGGGCGAACGCGTACATGCTCAGGATCTTGGCGACCACGACGAGCGCGACCAGCGCGAACGGCGCGCCGCCCCACAGGATCCAGCGGCGGACACGCCGTCGCGTGTCCGCGCGGGGGGCGTCGTGACGGTTCATGCGCGTCTCCCGTCCTCGGGTCGTCCGCCCGCCCGGTCCGGCCGGCCCGGGCGGGCGAGGCGGAGCGTGCGGGCGAGGTGGGCGGCGCCGCGCGCGACCTCGACCGCGAGCAGGCCGGCCACGAGCAGGGCCACGAGCCACGACAGCTCGATCGTGCTGCCCGGCGTGCGCGCCTCGGCGACCACGGACGTCGCGGCCGGCGCGGGCGGCAGTTCCGGCGCGGTCTCCGCGGTGCGGTGCTGGTACGGCACGCCGATCTCGTCCGCGATGGTCTGCAGGGCCGCCTCGTCGATGCGCGACAGCGCCGGTTCGGCGCCGTCGAGGATGTACGGCGCGGCGTCGTCGTCGCCGCGACCCGTGACGGCCCGCATCCGACCGCCCTCCTGCGTGCCGTAGCCGAGCACCGCGCCGCCGTCGACGAGCGCGGCGCTGTCGGCGAAGGACTCCGGGGCGCCGGGGGCCGTCTGCTCGCCGTCCCCCAGGTAGAAGACCATGCGGGCGCGCTCCGGCGAGGATGTCGCGGCCGCGCGCAGCGTGTCGGCGAGCATGGCGCTCGCGACCCCGATCGAGCTGCCGCGGGCGTTCTGCGTGACGGGCGGCCGCAGCACCTCCATCGCCGTGATGAGCGCGTCCACGTCGGTCGTGAGCGGCAGGCGCAGCTCGGCGTTCGTGTCGAACGTGAGGAGCGCGAAGCGCGCCCCCGGGTAGGCGGCGACGAGCGCCTGGACGTCGGAGCGCACCCCGTCGAGCCGCGGGGAGCCGTCGCCCCAGTCCTCCGCGGTGATGCTGGAGGTCGCATCCACGACCAGCACCACATCCGTGTCGGTGGCGACGGTCTGGGCCGTGCCGCCGGGCATCCCCGGGCGCAGCGCGAGGACGGCCACGGCGACGACGAGCAGCACCCGCAGCGCCCACGCCAGGCGCGAGGAGGCCGTGCGCGATCGCACGAGCGCCCACGCGGCGACGCCCAGCGCGGGGAGGACGATCACCGCGAGCGGGAGTGGCGGGAGCACAGGCTGCAGGATCACGGGATGCAGGATCACAGGCTGCAGGATCACAGGCGTGCCCTCCACATCAGCACGACGCCGCCCAGCACGGTGAGCAGCAGCAGCACGATCCAGACGGTCGGCTCGTCGGCCCACACGACGCGGGCCTGCCCGATCAGGGCGGTGGCCTCCTGCCGCTGCACCTCGGAGATGATGTCGCCGACCGTGGTGGCGCCGCGCAGCGCGTACGCCGCGCCTCCCGTGCTCGCCGCCGCGGCCGCGAGCTGAGCGCTCACGTCGGCGTCCTTCCCCTCGACCGGGTTCAGCGCGAAGACGCGGACCCCCGCCGCGGCGGCGAGCCCCGCGGCTTCCTCGAGCGTGACGATGCTCGCCCCGTTCACCTCGTTGTCGGTCGCGAACACGATCGAGCGGGACCGCTCCTCGTCCCTGTGGTCGAAGCGCAGGGCGCAGGCGGCGAGCCCGTCGCCGATCAGCGACGCCCCCGCGCCGTTGAGCGTGCCGAGCCAGTGCTCCGGCACGTCGTCGACGTAGTCGAAGCTGCGCCGGATGCTCGCGAGCTGATCGCGCGCGAACTCGTAGTCGTCGGTGAGGGGGAAGACCTGCACGGGGGAGCTGTTGAAGATCGTCAGCCCGATGCGCTCGCCCTCGAAGCCCTCCAGCAGCTCCTCGAAGACCGTGATCACCTCGACGTCGACCTCGCTCATCGACCCCGAGACGTCCAGGCACAGCATGATGTCGCGGCTGGTGTTCTCGGGCACGATCGTCTGCTCCGCGAGCGGGCGGGATCCGACCACGCCGCCCAGCAGCGCGGCGGTGGTCGCGAGCGCCAAGAGCCCGGCGACCGCGGCCGCGTGGCGGCGCGTGGCGCGCCGCACGGCGGGCAGGTCCCGCACGCGCTCGGCGCGCGCGACGAGCGCGGCGTCGACCGTGCCGTCCCGGCCCGGCCGGCGACGCCAGCCGTACGCCAGCCCCGCCCCCGCCGCGGCGAGCACTGCGGCGGCGACGGCGATCAGGGGCCAGACGGTCGCTAGTGCCATGCCGCGACCACCTCTCGCGCCGCTGCCGCGCCCGCGATCGGGTCGACCGGAGGGCCGCTGCGGAAGATGCTGGGGTAGTAGTGGCGCTGCAGCGCATCGAGGAGCGCCGGGTGGACCCCGCGCGCCGCGAGATCCTGCAGCGTCATGACCGGAGCCTCGAGGCCCGAGTACTCGTTGACGAACTCGCGGACCGCCCGGCTCAGCTCCGCGTTCGCGCGGCGCGGGTCGAGCTCGCCGGCGCGGTACGCCTGCTCGATCCGGTCGATCCGCTCGCCGTACTCGTGCCGCAGCTGCGCGAGCACGTCGAGCGGCACGGGGGCGGGTGGTGCGGGCGGGGGCTGCCGCTCGGCACGCGACCGGGTCAGCAGCACCACCAGCCAGGCGAGCGCGACGAGCGCCGCGAGGATCCCGAGCGCCAGCAGCAGCCACCCGACGCCGTACTGGGCCGGCGGGTACAGCTCATCGGGTCCCGACATCAGCCCTCCGGTGCAGCAGGCGGAGCAGCTGCGGCACGGCGTCGTCGTGCGATCCGAGCGCCGCGTGCCCGATGCCCAGCGCGTCGAGCGCCGCGCCCCGCCGGGCGTCCTCGGCCTCCCGCTGCTCCCGCAGCTCGCGCACGACGGCGTCGTCGCCGTGCAGGAAGGCGGGCACGGCCCAGCCGCTGTCGACATCGCGCCGCTCCGCCCGCGCGGGCGACCGGGGCGCGGCGGCGAGCACGGGATCGGCGTCGCGCACGGTGATCCAGAGCAGGTCGTGCTGCACGCGCAGGCGCCGCAGCAGCCGCTCGGTCTCGTCGCCGAGCGGCTGCTCGTCGGTCACGACGACCACGATCATGCGGCGGCTCACGCTGCGCACGACGGCGCGCAGCAGCTCGTCGCGGGCGCTCGCCGCGGCGTGCGGCGCCGCGGCGGCGTCGATGGCCCTGAGCGCGTGCTCGAGCGCGCCCTCCGACCGGCGCGCGGGGGTCCGGCGCACGCCCGCGGCGTCGCCGTGCAGCACCGAGAAGTCGTCGCCGTGGCGGAGCGTCAGCACGCCGAGCGCGCCGACCGCGAGGATCGCGAGGTCCTTCTTGGGGCGTTCGTCCGGCGCGAGCGCCGCCATGCCGCGCCCGGTGTCGACCACGAACAGCACCGTGTGCATCCGGGTGGCGCGCGACCGCTTGACCAGCAGCGTCGACAGCCGCGCCGTCGCCCTCCAGTCGATGTCGCGGATGTCGTCGCCGTGCTCGTAGGCCCGCAGGTCCTCGAAGTCGAGGCTGCGTCCGCGCAGCAGCGACGCGTGCGCGCCCTCGAGCGCGTGCAGCGACTTGCGCGACGAGGGGATGAAGAGGCGGCTCTTCACCCGCGTGAGCAGCGTGGCCACGGGGCGTCCTACGGCGTCGGCACGGCGGCGAAGACGGCGTCGATCAGCTCCTCGCTGCGGACGCCGTCGGCCTCGGCCTCGAACGTCAGCAGCACGCGGTGCCGCAGCACGAGGTGCCGCAGCGTCTGGATGTCCTCCGGCAGCACGTGCGCGCGGCCGTTGAGCAGCGCGAGCGCGCGGGAGCACTGCAGGAACGCGATGCTCCCGCGCGGGCTGGCGCCGTACTTGACGTAGCGCGCGCGCTCCTCGCCGATGTACGCGGCGGGATTCCGCGTGACGTAGCTGAGACCCACGATGTAGTTGCGGATCGCGGGGGAGACGTGGATGCGCCGCGCGATGTCCTGCAGCATGAGCACGTCGTCGAGCGTCGCGGTGCTGCGGACGTGATGCTCGGGGTCGAGCGCGCCCGTGTCGATCCGCTCGAGCACCGCGAACTCCTCCTGCGGGCTGGGGTACTCGACGATCTCCTTGAGGAGGAAGCGGTCGAGCTGCGCCTCGGGGAGCGCGTACGTCCCCTCCTGCTCGATGGGGTTCTGCGTCGCCATGACCAGGAACGGCTTCGGCAGGCGATGCACCTCTCCGCCGATCGTCGTCTGATGCTCCTGCATCGCCTCGAGCATCGCGCTCTGGGTCTTGGCGCTCGAGCGGTTGATCTCGTCGAGCAGCACGAAGTTGGCGTGCACGGGCCCGAGCACGGTGCGGAAGCTGCCCGAGCTGGCGTCGTACACCTGGTTGCCGGTGATGTCGCTCGGCAGCAGGTCGGGCGTGCACTGGATGCGCTTGAAGCGGCCGCTGACCGTGTCCGCGAGGGTGCTGGCGGCGGTGGTCTTCGCCAGGCCCGGCACGCTCTCGAGCAGGATGTGCCCGCCCGCGATGAGCGCGACCAGCAGGCTCGAGCGCAGGCGCTCCTGGCCGACCATCTTGGCCGAGTACGCCTCGGAGATCCCACGCAGCACGTCTGCCGCGCGGGCGAGCTCGGCCTCGGACGGCGCGCCCCGCCCGTCCCCGTGGATCGACGGCTCGCCCTGCCGCTGCTGTTCCTGCTGCAGTTCCATCCGGCGCGGTCCCCCTCGCTCGCGAAGGTGCGTCGCGGGCCCCGTCCGGATGCCCCGTCGGCCGCGGTCGTCACGGCGCCGCCCCTCCGCCCTCCAGGCTACCGGGAGGGGGAGACGCCGAGCATCGCCGGGCCCGCCGGTAGACTGACCGGGGCCTTCGCGGCCCTCCCGGACGCCGCCTCCGGCACCCGGGCACACCGATCCCATCAGGGGGTATTTCCATGCCAGGCATCGTCATCGTCGGCGTCCAGTGGGGCGATGAGGGCAAGGGCAAGGCCACGGATCTGCTCGGGGAGCGGACCGACTGGGTCGTGAAGTTCAACGGCGGCAACAACGCCGGCCACACGGTCGTGGTCGGCGACGAGAAGTACGCCCTGCACCTGCTGCCCTCGGGCATTCTGTCGCCCGGCGTGACGCCGGTGATCGGCAACGGCGTCGTGGTGGATCTGGAGGTGCTGTTCGCCGAGCTCGACGCGCTCTCGGCGCGCGGCATCGACGTCTCCCGGCTGAAGGTCAGCGCCAACGCGCACCTCATCACGCACTACCACCGCACGCTCGACAAGGTCACCGAGCGCTTCCTCGGCAAGCGCCAGATCGGCACGACGGGGCGCGGCATCGGCCCCGCGTACGCGGACAAGATCAACCGCGTGGGCATCCGTGTGCAGGACCTGTTCGACGAGAGCATCCTGCGCCAGAAGATCGAGGGCGCGCTCGATCAGAAGAACCACCTGCTGGTCAAGGTGTTCAACCGGCGGGCCATCACGTGCGACGAGATCCTCGAGGACCTGCTGTCGTACGCCGACCGCCTCGCGCCCCTGGTCGCCGACACGGGCCTGCTGCTGAACGACGCCCTCGACGCGGGCGACGTCGTGGTGTTCGAGGGCGGGCAGGCGACCATGCTGGACGTCGACCACGGCACGTATCCGTTCGTCACGTCCTCGTCGGCGACGGCGGGCGGGGCGTCGACCGGCTCGGGCGTGGGACCCGGGCGCCTGGACCGCATCGTCGGCATCGTGAAGGCGTACACCACCCGCGTCGGGTCCGGGCCGTTCCCCACCGAGCTGTTCGACGAGAGCGGCGACTTCCTGCGCGCGCGGGGGTTCGAGTTCGGCACGACGACCGGCCGCCCGCGCCGGGTCGGCTGGTACGACGCGCCGATCACGCGCTACGCCACGCGGGTCAACGGCATCACGGATCTCGTGCTGACCAAGCTCGACATCCTCACGGGGCTGGACGAGATCCCCGTCTGCGTCGCGTACGACGTGGAGGGCCGCCGCTTCGACGAGCTGCCCGTCAACCAGACCGACTTCCACCACGCCAAGCCGATCCTCGAGATGTTCCCCGGCTGGCACGAGGACATCTCCGGCGCGCGCACGTTCGAGGACCTCCCGCAGGCCGCGCGCGACTACGTCCTCGCCCTCGAGCAGATGAGCGGCACGCACATCTCCGTCATCGGGGTCGGCCCCGGCCGCGACGCCGTGATCGTCCGCCGCGACCTCCTCGACCGTTGACTAGCTGTGATGTCCAGGGACGTTGTTTCCCGACACGGGGCTGAGCTTGTGCTGGGGTGAGGGCCTCCGGTTGTG
>NZ_BMJY01000021.1:0-22575 GCF_014643695.1 Microbacterium album
ACAAGTGCACGCTGTTGAGTTCTCAAGGATCGGATGCTCCCAGCCCTGCGACTCCCGCCGCAGCCCTCCGGGGCAACTTCTCTATCTTAGCTCATCCTGCCGCGTTGTCAATCCGACGCGCCGCTGCGCTCTCCGGGGAGAAGCGCTCGCTGCGTCGGGTCGGGCGACCGATGAGCTGAGTCCCCCATCCTAGGCCGAAGGTCGATCGCACTCAAGGTGAGAGGTTCGGAAGGGGGTGGTCCCGCTTGAGGAGGGGAGACCGTCGGTCTCACTCGCTCCTTTGGGGCGACAAGTGAATACGTTACGCGGATCCGGCGCTGCGGGCAAGCTGCGACGCCCCCGGGCGTGTCGCACCGTCGAAGGCGGCGCGTGGGTCGTCGGCCTCCGCGAGTCGATACCCGCCCCCCGCGACGTGCTCGATCCGCGGCGTGCCGTCCGCGCGGTGGCCGAGCGCGCCGGCCAGCTGTTCGATCCGGATCTCGGCGGCGCGCACGGCGGCCTCGGGCAGGTCCCCCTCGGTACGTCCGCGCACGGCGAGGGCGAGCCGGTGAGCGGAGATCGGCCGCGAACCCGCGCGCATCAGCACCTCGAGGAGATCGAGCTCGCCGCGGCTCAGCCGGAGCTCCTCCTCCGCCGCCCATGCCCGGCGCGCTTCCGGGCGCAAGCGCAACGGACCATGCGCGAGCTCGTCGGTGACTTCCCGCTCGCCGGCCGTCGTGCCCGGCGCGAGGGCACAGGGACGGCGCACGAGGGACTCGATCCGCTCGCGCAGGACGCGGGGGCTGAACGGCTTCGCGACGAAGTCGTCCGCGCCCGCGTGGTAGCCGGCGAGCTGATCCTCTCCGGTCGCGCGCGCCGACACCATGACGAGATACGTGGCGCTCCTGCGGCGGATGCGTCGCGCCGCCTCGAAGCCGTCGATGCCGGGCATGCCGATGTCGAGGGTGGTCACGACCGGGTCGTGGAGAGACACGAGGTCGACGCCGTCGAGACCGTTGGCCGCGGTATGCACGACGAACCCGAGCTGCTCGAGAACCTGGACGATCAGAAGCCTGACGTCCGGGTCGTCCTCGACCACGACGGCGACACGGCGCTCCCTCACGCTGCCTCCGTTCCCCCACGCCGGCCCGGCGCGTTCGCTCCTTTGCCGTCGGGCGCCGCCGGCCGGATGCCCGACGCTGCCCTCCCGCACATGGTAACCGACCGGTATACCGTAGGGGGCCGTCGCCGTGCGGCTCGGATCAGTCGACCAGGTCGGGCCGCGTGGCGTTGGGCACGCTCGCGCCGCGCTCGCGCAGCAGCCCGCGCAGGACGTCCGCGTCCACGGGCCGCTGGAAGAAGTAGCCCTGCATGTAGCGCACACCGAGGCGTGCAAGCCGATCGCGCTCCTCGATCGTCTCGACGCCCTCGACGACCATCCGCACGTTCAGCTTCCGCGACAGCAGGGCGAGCGAGCGGATCACGTGCTGGGTCTTCTGGGCCGACAGGTCGCGGATGAGCGCCCTGTCGATCTTGAGGACGTCGAACGGGAACTCCACGATCGCGAGCATGGTCGAGTACGCCTGACCGAAGTCGTCGAGCGCGAACACCACCCCGAGCTCGCGCAGCTCCTGGAGGCCGTCCATGACGGCGTCGCTGGTGCGGCCGAGCGAGTTCTCGGTGAGCTCGAGCGTCAGGCGCGTGCCGGGATGCTCCGCCCGCAGCGCACGGATGGTCTCTCGCAGCTCGCTGCCGAGCACCTGATCCACCTCGACGTTGACGTGCACGTCGTCGAGGTCGGGCGCCAGCTCGCGGAACGACGCCGCGTCGGCGTGCACGCGCTCCAGGATCCGTCCCGTGAGCGCGTCGAGCCTGCCGAGGCGCCGCGCCTCGTGGACGACGAGCGTGGGAGACACGTCGCCGAAGCCGTGGGGCCGGCACCTCAGCAGGGCCTCCAGCCCGATGGCCGTGCCCATGACGTTGTCGACGATCGGCTGGTAGGCGAGCCCGAAGTCGCTGCTGTCGATGCTCTCCCGGATCGCACGGCTGAGGTCCGACCCGGTCACGACGCCCTCGGGAAGCGGCGTCACGACCGACCACGCCTGACCGCCGACCAGGGAGACACCGGGCGCCGTGAAGGAGCGGTCGCCCGCGTCCCGCACGAGCCGACCCGGATCCTCCTCGCGCTCCGCCGAGTACGCGAGTCCCGACGTGACGGTGAGCGCGAGAACCGTGTTGTCGATCGTGAACGGCGCGCCCGCCGCGTGCAGGAGCCGTCCCGCGACGAGCTCCGCGTCCGCACGGTCGGCCAGGTCGTGGAACACGACGCCGAACTCGTCGTCGCCGACGCGAGCGACCGTGTCCGAGGGTCGGACCGACCCGCGCAGCCTCTCGGCGAACACCTGCAGGACGCGGTCGGCGAAGTCGCGCCCGTGCTGGGCGCTGACGGCCTTGAATCCCGCGAGGTCGATCGACAGGACGGCGATGCCCCGCCCGGGAAGCCGAGTCTCGTTCGCCCGTCGCACGGCCGACTGGAACTCGTGATAGTTCGGCAGGCCGGTGAGCGGATCGGTCCGGGCCTCGGCGCGCAGGTCGCGCACCTGCCGCCCCACGCGCAGCGTCTCGGTCGCCATGCTCGCGACCGCCTCGAGCGCCCGCGCGTCGTCACTGCGGAAGGGCGGGCGCCCACGCCGGCGGGTGACGACGAGGAATCGCTCGTCCTCGCCGGGCGCGCGCACGGCGGCGCTCAGCTCGCTGCTGCGCGTCGTCCTCTCCTGGGCGATGCGCACCTCGTCGGCGCCGGTGGCGGCGGCCGCGTACTCGCGCGCGAGAGCGAAGTCGTCCGCCTGCTCGGGCCACGGCAGCTGCCGGGCCGCGGCGAGCACGGCGTCCAGTCGCACCCGCCCCGCGATCGCCTCCGCCCGCACGACGATCGCGAGCGCGACGGTCCCGACCAGACCATGGACGATCGTGGCGATCTGCGGGGCCGTGAGCTCGACGACGAGGTTCTCGAGCGCCCCGCCGGCCGCGCGGGCGACCATCGTCAGCACGACGTTCGCGAGCGCGGCCGTCGCGATGCGACCCGGGGACAGCGAGCGGAGCACCTCACCCAGCGCTGAGCCGCGGACGACGCATGCCGCGACCGGAATCGCCAGCCGGACGACCACGTACGCGGCCGTCGCCAGCACACAGGCGAGGACGTCGGGCAGCCCCGCAGCGGTGACGGCGCGCCACACGAGGAGGTAGGGAAGTCCTCCGAGCGCGATGGCGGCACCCGTCTCGACGACGCGCGGTGTGGGACCCCAGAACAGGACCAGGCCGATGATCACCCCGACGCTCCACGCGAGCAGCAGAGCGGGCCCGGGCGCCTCCGGCGCAGCCGCCCCGAGCAGCGCGGCCACGATGCCGAGGTGCACGGCGGGCGCGATCGAGGAGACCGGGACGCGTACGCCCGCGCTGAGCCCCGCGCCGACGATGGTGAGCAAGATGAGCACGCCGTCGTCTGCGAGGGCGGGCCACGGCGTCGCCGCGGCCAGCGCCCCGAGGTATGCGACGAGGAGCAGCGCGGATGCCACGAAGACGAGATATCGCGGCGTCGCGCGCGCCAGCCGCACCATCATCCGCCGTGCTCCCGTCCCGCACCGGACGTGAGGGTGCCACCGGCGCCCATTCAGGCTACGACATGCGGGGCGCCCGAAAAGCACGCCACCCCGGCCCCGCGGCGGGTGCGGGGCGGCGTCGTGGACGTGAGGTCGCATACGCCGCGCCGAAACATGCCGAGCGACGCACGTGAGACGCACGTGAGACGCACGTGAGACGCACGTGAAAAGTGAGGCGCGGACGCCGGGATGCCGGTACAGTCGCGCCTGTGACGCGCCTCGGCGACAGCACAGGGCGCGTGCGGGGGAGACGCGAAGCGTCGGGCGGTACGCGCGCGTACGGGTGCGGACCGCACGACGTCGCGGCGCACGCGCACGAGAGGACGACATGGACAGCGACGAGGACGTCGGCGGCCAGAAGGCGATGATCGCCCGCCTGCGGCACGACCTGCGCCGATTCCGCACGATGGCGGAGCAGACCGGTGACGGCCTGATCCTGTCCGAGGACGATCGCGTGGTCTTCGCGAACGCGCGCGCCGCCGAGATGCTCGGGGCGCTGCGGCCCGAGGACCTGCACGGCCGAGAGCTCATCGAGCTCTATCCCCCGTCGCAGCGGCGGGCGGGAGCCGCGCAGATCGAGACCTCGCAACAGCAGCCGGGAGTGGTGATCGAGTCGGAGCTGACGCTCCCCCAGCGCGATGGCGACGGGATCGAGGTCGCGGCGCACCTCATCACCACGATCGTGGACGGCCGCACCGTTATGCAGTGCGAGTTGCGCGACCTGTCGAGCCGCCGGCGGTTCGAGCAGGCGCTGCGCGAGGAACGCGAGTACTCCGATGCGATCATCGACAGCCTCCCCGGGCTCTTCTATCACTACGACGAGCAGGGACGGCTGCTGCGCTGGAACCGCAACCTCGAGGAGATCTCGCGGTACAGCGCGGACGAGCTCGCCGGCTCCCCCGTGGACCTCCACTTCGAGCCGGAGGAGCTGGAGCGCGTGCGGGCGAGCATCGCCGAGGTGTTCCAGAACGGGACGAGTGAGGTCGAGGCGAGCGTCAACATGCCGGACGGCCGCACGGCACCGTACCTGTTGACCGGCCAGAGCTTCCGATACGGCGACGGCAAGATCGGCCTGGTGGGCATCGGGCTCGACCTCACGGAGCAGCGAGCGGCCGAGCGACGGCTGCGCAAGGAGTCGGCGCTCCTGCGCGCGCAGCTCGACAACAGTCTCGAGGGCGTCATGATCGTGGACGCGGACGGCACGATCACGATCAACCGGGTCTTCGCGCGGATCTGGCGCGTGCCCGAGGAGCTCGCCGCGGCCGCCGGGCAGGACGACTTCTTCTACCGCCTGTACGCGCACATGATGGCGCAGATGGTCGACCCCAGCGCGGTCGCGGAAGCCATCGGCACCACGTTCCAGGCGCCGGACGCGGTGCTGAGCGGCGAGATCGCCCTCCGCGGCGGCACGGCGCTGCGCTACCACACGGCGCCGATCAAGGACGACGGAGAGCAGTACTACGGGCGCACGTGGGTGTACGGAGACATCACCGAGCAGCGGGCGGCCGAGCGGCAGGCGGAGCGCCTCGCCAACTACGACGCCGCCACCGAGCTGCCCAACCGACGCTTCATCCAGACGCGCATGGCCGAGGCGGTCGCCGCGGGTCGCCCGTTCGCGGTGCTGAACGTCGATCTCGACAATTTCAAGGACATCAACGACGCGTACGGCCACCCGTTCGGCGACGCGGTGCTGAAGGCGGCCGGCGAGCGCCTGCAGGAGCTGCTCTCGGGGATCGTGCCCGATGCCACGCTCGCCCGCTTCGGCGGCGACGAGTTCCTCGCCCTCCTGCCCGAGGTGCAGGACGAGGCGCACGCCGCCCGCGCGCTCGACGTGGTCGTGGCGGGCCTCCCCCGCCCGCTCAGGGTCGGGAGCCGCGCCGTCCGCGTGTCCGCGAGCGTCGGCGCCGCGCTCTGGCCGGCGCACGGCGGCGACGTCGACGCCCTGCTGCAGGCCGCCGACATCGCGATGTACCACGCCAAGCGCAACGGGCGAGACCGCTTCCAGCTCTTCTCGGCCGCGCTGGCACAGGAGCGGCAGCGGGCGGTGGCGCTCGAGACGGGCCTGCGCGCCGCGATCGCGGCGGGGGATCTGCGGCTCCACTATCAGCCCAAGGTCGCCGCGGCGACCGGCGAGCTGACCGGGTTGGAAGCGCTCGCACGTTGGCACCACCCCGAGTACGGAGAGGTGTCACCCGATCGCTTCATCGCGATCGCGGAGGAGTCGACGCTCATCATCGAGCTGGGCAGCTGGGTGCTGCGGGAGGCGTGCCGGCAGGCGCGCGCCTGGCTCGACGCGGGAGTCCCCCTCCCGCCGATCGCGGTGAACGTCTCGGCCGGGCAGATCCTGTACCACGACCTCGTCGCCGAGGTGACGGGCGTGATCGACGCGAGCGGCGTCCCGCCCGAGCTGCTGCAGATCGAGCTGACGGAGAGCGTGATGGCGAAGGATCCGGAGCTGGTGGCATCCGCGCTCGACACGCTCTCCCGCCGAGGCGTGACGACCGCGATCGACGACTTCGGCACCGGCTACTCGAGCCTCAGCTACCTGCGGTCCTTCCCCGCGCACGCGATCAAGATCGACCAGGTGTTCATCGAGCGCCTGACGGACAGCCCGGACGACGACAAGATCGTGCGAGCGACGATCTCGCTCGCCCACAGCCTCGGCTTCCGCGTCGTCGCCGAGGGGGTCGAGACCGAGGCCCAGCGGGATCACCTGCTCGCCCTGGGCTGCGACGAGCTGCAGGGCTGGTACATCGGACGGCCCGCCCCGGCCGACAGCGTTCCCGAGGTCATCGCGCGTCTGCGGCCCGGCGCCCGGCAGAGCCCGCGTCGGCAGGGCTCCCAGGCCGGCGACCCCGGGGGGTCCGCCCCCGCCGGTGTATCCTGACCGCAGCCGCCGCGGGCCTCGCCCGGGCGGCCGTTCCGGTCCCGCGCGGGCACTCGCGCATCCAAGGTTTGGGGAGCTCTGATGCCGACCCTCACCGACATCCTGGTCCAGCAGGGGGCGTTGCGCGCCGACCGTGTCACGGAGCTGGTCGGGGCCTCGGACGAGCTGCAGCGCGTCCGCGCGCTCGTGGCGCGCGGGGTGATCTCCGAGGCGCGCTACGGCGCCGCCCGGGCGGCGCAGGTCGGGGTGCCGTTCGTCCGTCTCGACGACCAGCCGGTCGACCCCGAGGTCGTCACGCGGATCCCGGCCGCGATCGCCCGCAAGCACGAGATCGTGCCGGTGACCGTCACCGAGCAGAACCGGGTGCCGCACGTCCTGCTCGCGATGGCGCATCCCGAGGACGTCGTGGCGATCGACGACGTGCAGGTCGCCTTCGGCATGCCCGTGTCGGTCGTGGTCGCCACCGCGGGCGACATCCAGCGCTGCATCGACCGCCACCACCGGGCCGACAGCGAGCTGAACCAGCTCTCCTCGACGCTCGCCGACTTCGAGGACGCGCCGTCGTCCGCCGCGGAGAGCGCGTTCAGCGTGGGCGAGACGGGCGACGACGAGGGCGCGCCGATCGTGCGCTTCGTCAACCTCATGCTGAGCCAGGCCATCCGGGACCGGGCGAGCGACATCCACGTCGAGCCGGCCGAGGACCGCGTGCGCGTGCGCTACCGCATCGACGGCGTGCTGCACGAGATGCCCAGCGCCCCGAAGACGATCCAGGCGGGACTCACGTCACGCCTGAAGATCATGAGCGACATCGACATCGCGGAGCGGCGGATCCCGCAGGACGGGCGCATCTCCGTGACGCACCAGGGCCGCACGATCGACCTGCGCGTGGCCACGCTGCCGACGGTGTGGGGCGAGAAGATCGTCATGCGCATCCTCGACCAGGCCGGCACCGCGCTGGCGATCAGCAGCCTCGACCTGTCGGAGCGGAACCTCCGGGCCTTCCGCACGGCGTACACCAAGCCGTACGGGATGATCCTCGTCACCGGCCCCACCGGCTCGGGGAAGTCGACGACGCTGTACTCCACGGTCGCCGAGATCGCACGGCCCGAGGTCAACGTCATCACGATCGAGGATCCCGTCGAGTACCGGCTCCCCGGCATCAACCAGGTGCAGGTCAACACGCAGGCCGGTCTGACCTTCGCGACCGCGCTGCGGTCGATCCTGCGCAGCGACCCGGACGTCATGCTCGTGGGCGAGATCCGCGATCCCGAGACCGCGTCGATCGCGATCGAGTCCGCGCTGACGGGGCACCTGGTGCTGTCGACGCTGCACACGAACGACGCCCCGAGCGCCGTGACCCGGCTCATCGAGATGGGGGTCGAGCCGTTCCTGGTGGGGTCGGCGATCGACGTCGTGGTCGCCCAGCGCCTGGTGCGCAAGCTGTGCGAGCGGTGCAAGCAGCCCGACCAGCTCGCCGAGGTCGACCTTGCTCCGCTCGGATTGGCGCGCGACGCGGGCGACGAGCGCATCGCCTACCGCGCCGTCGGCTGCGACCACTGCGCCGGCACCGGGTATCTCGGACGCCTCGCGATCCACGAGGTGATGACGGTGACCGAGCCCATCGAGCGGCTCGCGGTGGAGCGCGCATCCAGCACCGACATCGCCCGGGCGGCGCGCGAGCAGGGCATGGTCACGCTGCGCGAGGACGGCTGGCAGAAGGTGCTCGCGGGCCGCACGTCGCTCGAGGAGATCCTCCGTGTCGTCGCCTGACCCCCACCTCCCCCACCCCCGCTCGTTGAGCGAGCCGAAGGCGAGTCGAAACGGGTTGAGCGAGCGCAGCGAGTCGAAACCCCCCTCCCCCACGAAGGACCCCACATGAGCGAGGCCACAGCCCCCGGCACCCAGCGCGCGATCACGATCGACGAGGCGCTGCGGGCCATGGTCGGCTCCGGCGCGTCCGACCTGCACATCACGGTCGGCGTGCCCCCGATGATCCGCCGGCACGGCTCGCTCGTGCCGCTGCCCGGCGCGCTGCCGTGGGGGCCGGACGACGTGCGTCGCGAGGTCTTCAGCCTCATGTCCGAGGAGCAGCGGGAGGAGTTCGAGCGCGACAGCGAGCTCGACTTCGCGCACGCCCTGGATCTGGATCCGCGCGACCTCACGCTCGGCGGCGACGAGCGCGGCGGCTTCGTCCGCTTCCGCGTGAACGTGTACCGCCAGCGCGGCTCGGTCGGCGCGGTGTTCCGGCACGTCCCCGTGTCGATCCGCACGCTCCGCGAGCTGGGCGTGCCGGGCCAGGTCGGGAAGTTCGCCGAGCTCCCCCGCGGCCTCGTGCTGGTGACCGGGCCCACGGGGTCGGGAAAGACCACGACCCTCGCGGCGCTGATCGACAAGATCAACCGCGAACGCCAGGCGCACATCATGACGATCGAGGATCCGATCGAGTTCCTCCACACGCACCGCACGTCGATCGTCAACCAGCGCGAGGTCGGCAACGACACCGAGTCGTTCCACCGCGCGCTGCGACAGGTGCTGCGCCAGGACCCCGACGTGATCCTGGTCGGCGAGATGCGCGACCTGGAGACCATCTCGGTCGCCCTGACGGCCGCCGAGACCGGTCACCTCGTGTTCGCGACCCTGCACACCCAGAGCGCGCCGCAGACGATCGACCGCATCATCGACGTGTTCCCCCCGCACCAGCAGACGCAGGTGCGCACGCAGCTCGCCTCGACGCTGCGCGGCGTCGTCTGCCAGTCGCTCGTCCCGCGCGCGGACGGCGAGGGGCGCGTGGTCGCGACGGAGGTCCTCGTCACCACCCCCGCCGTGAGCAACCTGATCCGCGAGGCGCAGACCTACCAGATCCCGGCCATCATGCAGGCGGGTGCGATCCACGGCATGCATACGCTCGACCAGGATCTGGCCCGGCTCGTCGACAGCGGCGTGGTCACGCACCGCGCGGCCGAGGAGTTCTCCTCCGACCGGGAGGCCCTGCGTCAGCTGACCCGCCGCAGCGAGGGCGCGATCTCGGAGGAGCCGGTGGACATCGACTTCAACGACGCGTTCTCGACGCCCACGCGACGGAGCCGGCGGTGAGCGACGTACAGGCGTTCGACTACATCGGGCGCGACGCCGAGGGCAAGGTGCACAACGGGACCGTCGACGCGCCGAACCGCACGCTCGCGGCGGCACGGCTGCGGCAGATGGGCGTCGTGCCGACGCACATCACCGAGTCCAAGGGCAGCTGGCTGACGCGCGACCTCGAGTTCAGCGGGTTCCAGCGCAAGATCGGCCTGGGCGAGGTCGCGGTGGCGACGCGCCAGCTCGCGACGATGCTCAACGCGGGGCTCACGCTCGTGCGGGCACTCACGATCATCGAGGAGCAGGCCGAGCAGCCGAAGCTGGCGGACGTGTTCCGAGACGTGCGCATCGACATCGAGCGGGGGCGCACGCTGTCGGACGCGTTCCAGCGCCGTGGCAAGGTCTTCCCGCCGCTCATGATCCACCTCGTCAAGGCCGGCGAGGCGGGCGGATTCCTCGCCGAGTCGCTCGAATCGGCCGCGGACGCGTTCGACGCCGAGCTGAAGATCCGCGACACCGTGAAGGCGTCGCTCACGTACCCCGTCATCGTCCTGATCGTGGCGATCCTCGCCGTCATCGCAATGCTGATCTTCATCGTGCCGGTGTTCGAGAAGATGTTCGCGGATCTCGGCGGCGAGCTGCCGCTGCCGACGCAGGTGCTCGTGGTGATGTCGCAGAACATGTGGTGGTTCGGCCCGCTGCTGCTCGTGCTGGTGCTCGGTGCGTGGCTCGCCTGGCGCCGCTACAGCCAGGTGCCGGAGGTGCGCCGCGCCATCGACCTTGCCCGCAACCGGGTGCCGGTGTTCGGCGTGCTGTTCCGCCAGGTCGCGATCGCCCGCTTCACGCGCACGCTCGCGACGACCCTGACCGCCGGCGTGCCGATCATGCAGGCGCTGACGATCGTCAAGCAGACCGCGGGAAGCGCGCTCGTCGAGGACGCCGTGGGCCGGGTGGCCGACGGCGTGGGCCGCGGCCGCTCGCTCGCCGCGCTGGTCGCCGCGGAGGAGGTCTTCCCGCCGCTCGTGAGCAACATGGTGGCCGTCGGCGAGGACACCGGCGCGCTCGCGTCGATGCTGCGGCGCGTCGCGGAGTTCACCGACCGCGAGGTGCAGCTCACCGCGCAGCGCCTCACCGCCATGATCGAGCCCCTGATGATCGTGATCGTGGGCGTGATCGTCGGCGGCATGATCGTGTCGTTGTACCTGCCGATGTTCGGCATCTTCGAGCAGATCCAGCAGACCGCCTGATTTGCGTCGGCGCCGACGCGAATCTGTCGCAATCGCGGGCACCTGAGTGCTAGTCTCGCAGTACCTGTTAATCCTCGGTGAATCTCCCGGGTGACGCAGGCCGGCGTGATGGGTGCATGCCGAACGGGGACGACGACGATGCACCATGCGCTGACATCGGCCCTGCTCGGCGGCCTCGGCGCCGCCTGCCGAAGCCGCCGACTCTCCGGGAGCGACAGCCACCCCCGCTAAGCCCCGATCCACGAGGTGTCTCAAGAATGTTCAAGTCCCCCAGCGCCCTCATGCGCACCGCCGATGCGCTCATCGAGCGTCGAACCAACCTGAAGAAGGGCGACAAGGGCTTCTCGCTCATCGAGCTGCTCGTCGTCGTCCTGATCATCGGCGTCCTCGCCGCGATCGCCATCCCGATCTACCTGGGCTCGGTTGCCACGGCGCAGGAGAACGCCGTGAAGGCCGCCGCGACCAACGCGAAGGCCGTCTTCGCTACCAAGGTGTTCGACCTCAGCGCCTCCGGAGAGGATGACCTGACCGCCGCAGCGCAGGAGGCGGCGGCAGAGTCCAGCAGCACCGAGATCCGAGTGAGTGTCGTCATGCCCGATGGCGCGACGACGATCACCTCCACTAACGCGAACGAGGTCCAGTTCGAGGCCGAAGGTACAGGTGAGGGAATTCCGGTGAACGTCACCTTCACCACCTCCAACGGAGTAACGACCGGGGGCGGCGGCGAAGGCTAAGCACCTCCTCTTGAATGATCGTGTCAGCGGTTCGCGTATCGCGGACCGCTGACACGATCCGAGACCGCATGGTGACCCGAACAGGACGCGACGAGGGCTTCGGCATGGTCGAAGTCCTCATCGCCATGTTCATCGTGGCCCTGATCGCGCTCGCCTTCCTGCCCTTGCTTGTCCAGGGACTGAGCGCTGCGGCTCTGAACACGAAGGCCGCGGCAGCCGCGCAACTGGTCAACGAGAAGATCACCGCGGTTGCTGGAACACCATGGACGTGCGCCGACGCGGCCAACCCAGACAGCCCGCTCCACCCGTTCGTGACCGGGCAGGACGACACTTTCGTTGAGGAGACTGGCTCCGGCCCGCTCCTCAACGACCGGACGCCGGTGACCATTGAGTACCGGAACCTGAGCAGCGACCCGTCGGAGCTCTGCACGGGGGGCGTTGCGGCTGGCACCATGACCCTCCGCGTATCGGTGCGAGGCATCCATCAGGACGCCGAGCGCGTCTTTGCGGGGGCAACCACGATCGTGCAACTCGTCCCCGTCCCCTGACACTCTGCCTGGATTCGGAAGCATGCTTAACGGCACCCCACGACCGGCACGGCCGGACAGCGGATTCACGCTCGTGGAGCTGCTGGTTTACGTGCTGCTGATGGCGATCGTGCTGATCGTCGCGGGCGGCCTGTTCGTGAACGGCATGCGGTCCACGACGCTCGTGCAGGGCTCGTCTGATGCTGCGCGCGACGCGCAGACCGTGATGCGCACCGTCGCGTCCGCCGTGCGCAACGCGTCGCATCTTTCGGCCACGCCGACGCTCATCGTCATGCGTGACGCGACCAGCGAGAACTGCCTAGCCTGGTCGTTCGAGGACGACGGCGCCGTATGGGGAAGGGCCGGGTCCGCCGAGGCGATCTCGGCCGGGCCAGGCAACGATGCCGGTGGCCGCGCCGGCTGGATCCTGCTCGCCACCGGCATCGAGCGCCACGACGATGCGCCGTTCTTATCAGCGGAGGCAGGAGAGCTCCCGGCTCTGCCCAACACTATCGAGGCGGTGCGGGTGCTCTTCGCCGCGGATACCGGTGCATCACCCACCGTCATCGATACGCAGATACGGCCCCGCTGGCCTGAAGGGGGTTCGAACCCATGTGCCGCCTGAGAGTGCCAAGACAGCTCGGATGCGTGGACTCGCGCGACCGCGGCTCCGTGCTCGTCCCGGTCATCGGTATCGCGGCGATCGTGCTCGTCCTCGCGCTGCTCGTGGCGAGCCTCACGGTGTCTTCGCTCCGCACCACCCAGTCGACCCGTGCATCTGTACAAGCCAGCGCCGCTGCCGAAGCCGGTATCGCTTGGGGAGTGGCAAACTTCCACGGCGGTGAACTCTGCGGCAACGGCATCCGCTCGGCCGACCTCCGCGACGAGGATCCCGCCTTCGTGATCGAGATATCCTTCAGCACGAGCGCGACCATCGAAGAGGCGGTGGCGTCCCCGGAGGGGTGGCGGTCTGACACATGCCCGGGAGCCGCCTCGGGCGCGAACTTCGTGAGGCTCACCTCGACCGGCTTCGGCGGTTACGGCGACTCATCCCGTACCGTCGAGGCAATCTACGAGTACACGTCAGAGACCACGGACCCGCCGCGCAACCCCATCTTCTCCGGCGCGATCTTCGCTGGGACGGCCCTGAACCTCGAGGGCGGCAACCTCATCCGAGGCGACATGGCCGCAGACGTCTACGTGAACATCACCACTGGTACGACCCTGAAGTGCCAGGGGTCAAGCGCGATCGACGGCTCGCTGATGGTGACCACCGGCAATCTGGAGTTGCAGAGTTGCACTGTGCGGGGCGATGTCGGCGCTGGCGGAACGGTGCTCGTCCAGAACCCTTCTCGCGTCGAGGGCAACGTGTACTCTCTGGCGAATCCTGGCACGAGCGTAACAGTCAGCAACGGCACGACGATCGGCGGCACGATCCTCGCCCGAGGCGGCCTGAAGTCTCAGGGCCGTAGCGACGCGGCCGCGCTGGACGAGCTCGTCTCGCAGAACGTTCTCACCAGCGGCGGACGTGCATCCGCCCGCCTCAACGACCTCACTGTTGCACTGCCGGTAGCGCCGACATGGCCGGAGATGTCCATGAATTCGCCCGACCTGGCCGCCCTCGGCTACGACGTCGTCGTGCTCCGGTCCGACCAGTGCCGGCCCGCTAACGGCAATGGGCTCCGCGAGCTGTACGAGGCGCACTTCGGCCGCAGCATGAAGACGGTGATCGATGCACGGGCCTGCAGCAAGCTCGACATGGAGGGCAGCGACCTCACGCTGCGACTCAATGCCGACGTCATCGTGTTGACCCCCGCCAACGTCGCGATGTCACGAACCGTCTTCGAGTCCGCCAGCGGCGCCGACCACGATCTCTGGTTCGTGCACAACGACGCCAACCGGGAGGACGCTAAGCCCACCTGCGGGCACAACGGCACGTTCGAGATCAAGGACGGCGCCCGGGTCCGCGAGAGGATCTCCGCGCTCATCTACTCGCCCTGCAGCATCGTGCAGAACAACGGAAGCGAGTGGCGCGGGCAGCTGGTCGGCGGCAACGTCACCGTTCAGAGCGGCCACTCGGTCTTGGTTTCGGAGGACGTGGGCCTGGGCGCCGGCGACGGGAGCGACAGCGGCCAAAGCGAAACCTCCCCCGAGACGGGGACGGGCGGCGTCCTCGGCAACGCCCCGCTCGTCTACAGGGACGTGAGGTGACCGCGCCGCTGGCCGCGATGACCGCGCCCCTGGCCGCGTTGGCCGCGCCCCTCGCGGCTGTGGTCAGCCTCCTCGGGCTGGCGATCGGGTCGTTCCTGAACGTCGTCGCGCACCGCGTGCCGCGGGGTGAGTCGGTGGTCGCGCCGCGGAGCGCGTGTCCCGCGTGCGGGCACGCCATCCGGGCGTACGACAACGTGCCGGTGCTGTCGTGGCTGGTCCTGCGGGGGCGCTGCCGGGACTGCGGGGCGCGCATCGCGGCGCGCTACTCGCTGGTCGAGCTCGCGACCGGCGCGCTGTTCGCGGTCGTCGCGCTCGCGTTCGGTCCCGCGGTGCTAGGCGCCGGCTCCCCCGCGGAGGCCGCCGCGGCGATCGTCGTGCTCGCCGCGCACCTCGCGCTGGCGGGCTTCGGCGTGGCGCTCACCGCGATCGACCTCGACACCCAGCGGCTTCCGAACGCGCTCGTGCTGCCGCTGCTGGGAACGGGGGTGGTCGCGTTCGCGGTGGCGGGTCCGCTGTCGGGCGACCTCGGCGCGACCGTACGCGCATTGGCGGGCGGCGCGATCCTGTTCGCCGTCTATCTCGTGCTGCACCTGGTGCGGCCCGACGGGATGGGCGCGGGCGACGTCAAGCTCGCCGCGGCGCTGGGCGTGTTCCTCGGCTGGTCGGGGTGGGGCGCGCTCGCCGTGGGCGCGATCGCGGCGTTCGCGCTTGGCGCCGTCGTGGGGATCGTGCTCATGCTCGTGCGGCGCATCGGACGCAAGGGCGGCATCCCGTTCGGCCCCTGGATGATCGGGGGCGCGTGGATCGGCATCCTCGCCGGCGAGCCGCTCGCGCGCGCCTACCTGAGCCTGTTCGGACTGGCCGCATGAACGGCGCACGTACGCGCCGGACGGGGGCGGCCGTCAGCGCGCGGCATGATGGAGGGGTGTGCGTCCGCCGCACCGCAGCTGAGGGAGCACCATGGGCAACGTGATCGGACTCGACTTCGGGTCGAGGGCCATCCGCGCCATCGAGATGTCGAGGCTGAACAAGCCCGAGCCGCGGATCGAGCGATTCGGGGAGGTGCGGCTGCCGACCGGCGCGATCGTCGACGGCGAGGTCGCCGAGCCCAACACCGTGGCCGACGCGCTGCAGCGGCTGTGGCGCAGCGCGAAGTTCAGCACCCGCGATGTCGCGATCGGCATCGGCAGCGGGCGCGTCGTCGCGCGGCCGATCACGATCGACGACGCTCCCCCCGCACAGGTGCGGGCCGCGCTGCCGATGCTCGTGGAGGATCTGCTGCCCTTCCCCGCCGCCGACGCCCTCATGGACTTCTACCCGAGCGAGCGTGTGCCCGACGACCCCGCGAAGGTGCGCGGCCTGCTCATCGCCGCCGCGAAGGGCAGCGTCGACGACAGCATCCGCGCCGTCCGTCGCGCCAAGCTGCACACCCAGGCTGTCGACCTCATCCCCTTCGCGCTCGCCCGCGTCTACCTGAAGGGCCGCTACGCGGTCGGCACGGCCGCGCAGATCGAGATCGGGCGCACGACCACCAGCGTCATGATCGTGCGCGACGGCGTGCCGCAGTTTCTGCGGTTCATCCCCTCGGGCGGCGACGAGGTGCAGCGCCAGCTGGCGGTCGCCCTCGAGCTCGAGGACGAGGACGCCGAGCGGCTGTTCCTGTCGCGCGACGACTCCGAGCCGCACGTGCGCGACGCGTTCCAGCGCGCGACGCTTCCCCTCGTCAACGCCATCAACAACACGCTGTACTACTACGCCAACACGCATCCCGCGGAGAAGCTCGCGCGCGTGTACCTCACGGGCGGCGGCGCGCGCATGCCCGGTGTGCGGGAACAGCTCGAGCTGCGCTCGGAGACCTGGGTCAGCTACGCCGACCCGCTGTACCAGCTGCAGGTCCACCCCCGGATCGACCGCGACAAGCTGCTGGAATCGTCGCCGGCGGTCGCGATCGGCCTGGCGATGGGAGGTGCCGCGTGAGCGACCAGCACACTCCGGGTGAGCCCACACAGGGCGAGCTGACACAGGGCGAGCCCACCCCGGACGACCCGCAGCGATGGCAGCCGCGATCGCGGCGTGGTCAGCGGAGGATGACCGCGCCGACGCCGACGATCGCACCGGCGGGGGCACCCGCGGTCGCAACCGCTGCACCTCAGGACGCCCAGTCCCCCACGAGCGACCAGCCCGCGTCCGTGGACGAGGCGGCGGACCGCAGCACCAGCACCGAGACGATCGCCGTACCGGAGGCGCGGCGGGCTCCGCGCGGACGGGCGCGCGCCGACCGCAACCACCTGGACGTCGGCGGGGTCCCGCGCGTCGATCTGATGCCCGGAGAACTGCGCATGGCGCGCGAGCTGCGCGAGCTGCAGGCGCAGTGGCGTCTCGGGCTGCTCGTGTGCATCCTCGTCGTGGTCGCCGTGTTCGGCGCCGTGCGGTTCTACGCCACGGGCGCGGAGCAGGAGCGCGAGGCGGCCCAGGCCCGGTTCACGGAGCTCACCGAGCTGCAGGCCACGTACGTCGGCGTGCGGGGCATCGAGGGGCAGATCGACGCGCTCAGCGCGGCACGCGGGGTGGCGGGCGCGTCGGAGGTCGACTGGGCCGGGTTCCTCGCCGAGCTGCACGCGACCCTGCCGGAGGGAGTGCGGGTGACGTCTCTCACGGCCGATGTGGCCACGCCGCTCGACCCGCACACGCAGCCCACGAGCCCGCTGCAGGGCGCGCGGATCGGATCCATCACCTTCAGCGCGCACTCGCGCGGCCTGCCCGACACGACGGCATGGATGCACCGGCTGGCCGAGATCACGGGCCACGTCGACACCACCCTCGTCTCCCTGAACGGCACCGAGGAAGAGGGCTACACGGTCGAGATGACCATGGGCTTCGACGAGCAGCGCTTCCACGACGCGGGAGGTGCGCAGTGAACCGGATCCGTTTCACCCACCTCGTCTTCGGCGCGCTGTGCGGAGGCATCCTCCTGATCGGCTTCCTCCTCGGCGTGCGTCCCCTGCTGGAGAACGCCGCGACCGCGCAGGACGAGACCGCGCGCATCGAGGGCCAGAACGCCCTGCTGGAGCAGAGCATCGCCCAGCTCCAGAGCGAGAGCGAACAGCTCGCCGCGCGGCAGGGCGAGCTCGCCGAGCTCCAGCGCGAGATCCCTCCGGCGCACGCGTTGGACGCGTACCTCGACCAGCTGCACGACCTGGCGACGGGGACGGGGGTCCGCATCCAGTCGGTGCGCCCCGCGGAAGCACGCCCCTACGTGCCGTCCGCCGCCGCGCCCGCCCCGACGGCCCCCGCCGACCCGGCGCTGCCCGCCGACACCGCGCCCCCCGCCAGTGCCCCCGATGCTCCCCCCGCCGCGGCCGGCACGGTCGACACCTCCGCATGGGACGGGCGGCTGGGCTCGTCGACGCTGACGGCGATCCCCGTCGAGATCTCGATCGCGGGCGACGCGAACGGCGTACGCTCCTTCGTCGAGGGCCTGCAGCGCGGCGACCGCTACACGCTCCTCCACCGGGTCTCGCTCAGCGGCGGCGGCGAACCGGTGGACGCCCTCGCGGGCGAGACGTCCGCGACGCTGAGCGGGATCGTGTGGGTCCTGCCCTGAGGCGCCGCTCCCCCGCGTTCTGACGCGCGGGCCAGCCGGTAGCCCACGGCCCGCACCGTCTCGATCCAGCGCGGGCGCCGCGCCGAATCGCCGAGCCGGCGCCGCAGGTTCGCGACGTGCACCTCGACGGCGTGGCCCCCGTGCGGCGCGGCCGGGCCGAGCGTGCGCCCCTCCTGCAGGACGCGCGAGAGCTCGGCCTTGCTCACCACTCGGGCGCCGGCCCGCAGGAGGTGGAGCAGGATGTCGAACTGGCTGCGGCTCAGGTCGACGGGGACGCCGTCGACCCGGACGAGGCGGGAGGCGGGGAACAGCTCGAGGCCGCGGTGGCGCAGCACCTCGTTCGACACCCCCGGACCGCCCGCCCCGAGACGCGGCGCGTATTCTGCTCGCCGCCGGATCGCATCGACCCGGGCGCGCAGCAGCCGGGGCTGGAGCGGCTTGCCGAGGACCTCGTCGGCGCCCGCGTCCAGCGCCTGGAGCACGTCGACCTCGGCCGCCCGGCCGGTGATCACGATGACGTGCGTCCAGCTGGACTGCCGGATGCGCCGGATGACCTCGAGGCCGTCGATGTCGGGCAGGTCGAGCTCGAGCGTCGTCACGAACGGATCGTGCCGGGTCACCAGCTCGGCGCCGGCCGCGCCCCTGCTTGCGCCGTGCACGGTGAGGCCGGAGTGCCCCAGCACCTCGGCGACGAGTCGCCGCGTCGCGGCGTCCTCGTCGATCACCACGGCAGTGCGCACATCCACCACACGGTCCCCCTCCGTCTCGCACGTACGCTACTGCATAGATGCGACACCGGTTCGGGATCGTCCACAGGCGGCGGCCGCCGGCTACCGCCGACCGCCGGGGCTCACCTCATCCGCGAGCGATGAACAGCCCCGCGAGCGCCTTCTTGCCGCGACGCAGCACCGAGACCCCGCCGGGCAGACCGCCCGTCACGACCGCGTCGTCCGACTCGACCTTCTGCCCGTCGAGCGACACGCCGCCCTGCCCGATCGCGCGGCGCGCCTCCGACGCCGACGACACGAGCCCCGTCTCGACGAGCGCCTGCACCACGCCGGACCCGGCGGCGACCTGCGCGTGGGGCAGCTCGCGCAGCGCCGCCGCCAGCGTGCCCGCGTCGAGGGCCGTCAGATCGCCCGCGCCGAACAGCGCCTCGGAGGCCGCGACCGCGGCGGCGGTCGCCTCCGTGCCGTGCACGGTCGTGGTGACCTCCCGCGCGAGGCGCTTCTGCGCGGCGCGGCGGAACGGCTCCTCGGCGACGAGCTGCTCGTACTCCTCGATCTCGGCGCGCGTGAGGAACGTGAACACCTTGAGCCGCGCGATCACGTCGGCGTCGTCGGTGTTGAGCCAGAACTGGTACATGGCGTAGGGGCTGCACATCTCGGCGTCGAGCCAGATCGCGTTGCCCTCGCTCTTGCCGAACTTCGTGCCGTCGCTGTTGGTGATGAGCGGCGTCCCGAAGGCGTGCACCGAGACACCCTCGACCCGGTGGATGAGGTCGACGCCGCTGGTGAGGTTGCCCCACTGGTCGCTGCCGCCCGTCTGCAGCACGCAGCCGTACTGCCGGTACAGCTCCAGGAAGTCCATGCCCTGCAGGATCTGGTAGCTGAACTCGGTGTAGCTGATGCCGGCATCCGAGTTGAGGCGCGCCGCGACGGCGTCCTTCTTCAGCATGGTGCCGACCCGGAAGTGCTTGCCGATCTCGCGCAGGAAGTCGATCGCGCTGAGCGGCGCCGTCCAGTCGAGGTTGTTCACGATGCGGGCGGCGTTCTCGCCCTCGAAGTCGAGGAAGCGCTCGACCTGCGCGCGCAGCCGCGCCACCCACTCCGCGACCGTCTCGGGGGTGTTGAGCGTGCGCTCCGCCGTGGGACGCGGGTCGCCGATGAGGCCCGTGGATCCGCCGACCAGGCCCAGCGGGCGGTGCCCGGCGAGCTGGATCCGGCGCATCGTCAGCAGCTGCACCAGGTTGCCGAGGTGCAGGCTGGGAGCCGTCGGATCGAAGCCGCAGTAGTACACGATCGGCGGTCCCGCGAGCAGGTCGCGGAGGGCGTCCGGATCGGTCGACACGTGCACGAGGCCGCGCCAGGCGAGCTCATCCCAGATCGTGTCGAAGGTCGGATCGATCGCCGGTGCGGCAACGGTGGTCTCAGATGTCACGCGTTCTAGCCTATGGCGTTCGCACGGGCGTGCCGCGCCGGTGTCAGGGCCGCCGCACGTCGCCGGACTGCGTGCGGACGAACTCCGAGAAGCCGGGGATCGTGAAGCGCAGGCGGCCGTGCGCGGGGGCCTCGATCAGGCCCTTGTTGATCAGGCTCTGCCGCGTCACGCCGAGGGACTCGGTCGGGACGCCCAGCTGTGCGGCGATCGCCCCGCGCCGCACGGACGCACCGGGCAGGCTCGCCATGGCTCGCAGGAACGCGCGCTCGGTCTCGGACGCGACGCGCCAGCGGCTGAGGAACAGCGAGTCCATCGCCGCCTGGGCCGCCGCGCGACCCGCGGCGACGTGCGCCAGCGAGATCGCGTCGCCGTTCTCGGGCCGCGCCGCCTCCCACGCCGCCGATCCGACGATCTGCAGCGCCTGCGGGTAGCCCCCGGCGCCCGCGACGGCGGCCTCGAGCGCATCGGCCTCCCACGTCACGCCGAGCTGACGCGCGGGCTCGGTCAGCACGGCGGCGGATGCCTCGGGGCCGAGCCCGCTCAGCACCATCTCGTCCACGCGCTCGCCGAACGTCGCCGCACGCGTGAGGAGCTCCTTGGTCTGCGGCAGCCCCGCGCCGACGACGGCGACCGGATATCGCTCCCGCTCGGCGCCCATGTTCTGCACGACGTTCAGCAGCACCGCGGCATCCGTCTGCGCCCGCTGATCGGGCGCGTACTCGCGCGCGCTACGGGACTCCAGCGGCGCGTGCAGCTCGTCGATCACGACCAGCAGGCCCGCTCCCCCGCGCTGCCGGATCATGGTGGAGGTCTCGTGGAGGAAGTCCTCCAGCGGGCCGAGCAGCGCCGGCGCAGGCCGGTCCCGCTCGTCCGCGCCGGGGGCGGTCCCGAGCTTCGCGGACACCTTCGCGATGCCGAGGTTCACCTCGAGGCCGAGCTCTTCGATCCGCCGCTTGGAGCGGCTGTCGCGGGGACCGACATCCGCGCGCTGGAGGGCGCGCGTCACGCGGTCGACCACGTCGGTGAGGAAGGGCTGCTGCTTGATCCCGGCGGACCAGGCCACCACGAATCCGTCGCTCGCCGCGCGATCCGCGACGTCGCGCAGCAGCGACGTCTTGCCGAGTCCCCGCGGACCCGTCACGATGGTGAGCGGCCCCATCATCTCGCCGTACGCGATCACGCGTGCGAGCCGGTCGCGCAGGCGCGTGCGTTCCTGCTCCCGCCCGACGAACACGCGCGGACGGTCGCTCGGCGTATATGGATTGAGCTGCATGAATCCCCCGATACAGGTCGTTACAGCTTGCCCGATCTGTAACGACCTGTAAACCCGTGCCGGGTGCCTCATCCGGAACGGCTCCGCGGGCTCGGTCTTCGGGTAAGGGCATTGGGTGCGGGTCGGTAGATCCCGCGTCTGTCGATCCAGGGCGGGGCCTTGATGACCGGGGTGCCGTTTCGCATGCGGATGTCCCACCCGGAGCGGTCGAGGTTGTGGTGGTGCCACCAGCAGACGAGCACTCCGTTGTCGGTGTGGGTGGGGCCGCCAGTCGCGTGTTCGTCGACGTGGTGGATCTCGCACCACGCCGCCGGGATCGTGCACCCGGGGATGACGCACCCGCCGTCGCGGGCGGTGATCGCACGGCGCTGGTGGGCGTTGAACACCCGCTCGGGGCTGCCGAGGCGGATGATCCTTCCGGTGCGGTCGTGGATCACCTTCTGCACGGCCCCGGTGCACGCGATCCGGTGAGCAGTGGACACCGGCACGCGGGTGTCGTCGATCCTCGCCGCGGCAGTGGGGTCGTGGAGGTCTTCCTGCGCGACCGTGACCACGAGCGTCGGGGCAGCGCCACCCAATGTCGGGGTGTCGGTGGCTTTCGCGGCGGTCTGGATGATCACGGCGAGCACGTCGTGACGCTTCTGCGTATTCGTGCGGGGGTCGTGCACCGCCTCGTCCTGTGACCAGCCCTCGGTTTCGTCCCGGTCTTCGGGGTCGGCGAGGTGGAAGCGGACGGCGGGGTTCAGGTGCGCGTCCAGCAGCCGCTGCAGCCCGGCGGCGACTTCCGGGAGCAGGGACCCGCGCAACGACACCAATCCGTCACGCGGGATCCCGAGGGTGAGGCCTCGGTTGCCGGCGGCACGTTCCGCGTCGGGTTCGGGGCCGTCCTGATCCAGGTACGCCGCCCACGTGCCGACGTGGACCAGCACCTCACCGAACGTCGGCGGAATCATTCCGGCTTGTTCTTCCAGGGCGCCGGTGGCGTACGCGACGGTGGTGGCTTCGGCCGCGTCCCGCTGCTGAGGGTCGGAGCGGTCCTCCACCTTGCTCAGCACGGTCGTGATCTCGTGCGCAGTATCCACGCCGAGCACTCCGTCTCGTAGTGCTTGACCGACGTGGGAGAACCGGGCCGGCAGTTCCTCCCCGGTCAACGACACCCGGGGCCGGGTGCGCTTGTCCAACCGGATACGGGCGTTGATCGTCTTCGCCGACACCC
>NZ_BMJY01000021.1:22585-46447 GCF_014643695.1 Microbacterium album
GGTGCGCTCGAGCAGCTCCACCCCGTTGCGGCACCCGAACTTCGCCGAGAGGCGGTCCTCGGAGTCGCGGGCAGACCGGACGTCCACCTCGCCGGCCAGACGCACTCGGGCGGCGTCGACCATCCGCCCCAACGCCTCCACCGTGCCCACCGCGGCGACCAGATCGGCGTCCGCCAGAGCCCCGGTCTGCTGAACCAGGGCACGCAACGCGCCGACCGAAGCGAGGACGTCCCGCCCCTCGTCACTGGTCGCGTACCGCTGTTCCATACCCCCCACGGTAGGCGGGGCCACCGACATTCGAGACCCGGGGAAACCGCCGATCCACACCCGAAAACCGAACCCGTGGACAACCCGCCCCGGACGCGTGTTGGGGACGAGGAGTGCGGGGGCCGCCCCACCGGATACGGTCAGCCCCCGGCGCAAGTTCGGGGCCGCGTTTCGACTCGCCTCCGGCTCGCTCAACGAGCAGACAAAGCCCCGGGCCCGCCCCGCGCCTCCCGCCCCGGTTTCGACTCCACCGCTGCGCGGCTCCGCTCAACGAGCGGAACCTGAGCACCATCCCACCACGCTCCCTTGTTGAGCGCGCAACCGGAGACCCCGAACCCGGTCGTTGAGCGGAGCGAAGCGAAGTCGAAACGGGCTGAGCGAGCGCAGCGAGTCGAAGCCAAGCCCCACCCGCCCCTCCCACCTCGGTTTCGACTCCACCGCTGCGCGGCTCCGCTCAACCCGTTTCGACTCCGCGGCTCCGCCGCTCCGCTCAACGACCGGGAGAGGAACCACCTCACCGCAACCCGCCCACCTCAACCCGCCCACCTCAACCCGGTGCGAGCGCGAAGCGCGAGCGTGCGGGCGCGAGTGCGCCCGCCACCAGGCGCGCAGCGCCGGCGCGCGGAGCGAAGCGAAGCGCCTCCCCCGAGGAGCGGCCCCTCGGGGCCCGACGAGCGGGAGGAAAAAGAACAGCGTGGGAGGAAAGAACAGCGTGGGAGGAAAAAAGAACAGCGTGGGAGAAAAAGAAAACAGCGTGGGAGAAAAAGAGCGCGGAAAAAACTGAAATCAGTGCCCGAGGGCGTGCGCGGCGGCCTGGGCCCGGGCGACGAGTTCGGCGCGCTGCTCCGCGACGCGTTCGGGCGCGGTGCCGCCGACGCCGTTGCGGCTGGCGACCGAGCCCTCGATCGAGAGGACTTCGCGCACCTCGGGTGTCAGGTGCGGCGAGACGGCGGCGAGCAGTTCGTCCGACGCGTCCTCGAGGCCGATGCCGCGCTCCTCGCAGGCGCGTACCAGCGCGCCGGAGATCTCGTGCGCCTCGCGGAACGGCACGCGGCGCTTGACGAGCCACTCGGCGACGTCCGTCGCGAGTGAGAAGCCCTGGGGGGCCAGCTCGGCCATCCGATCGGCGTCGAAGCGCATGGTCGCGACCATGCCCGTGAAAGCGGGGAGCACCACCTCGAGCGTGGCGACGGAGTCGAAGACGGGCTCCTTGTCCTCCTGCAGGTCGCGGTTGTACGCCAGCGGCAGGCCCTTGAGCGTGGTCAGCAGGCCCGTCAGGTTGCCCACGAGCCGGCCGGCCTTGCCGCGGGCGAGCTCGGCGATGTCGGGGTTCTTCTTCTGCGGCATGATGCTCGAGCCCGTCGAGTAGCCGTCGTCGAGCGTGACGAAGCCGAACTCGCGCGTGTTCCAGAGGATGATCTCCTCCGCGAAACGCGAGACGTCGATGCCGATCTGCGCGGCGATGAACGCGAACTCCGCGACCACGTCGCGCGCGGCCGTGCCGTCGAGCGAGTTCTCGGCGGGACGGTCGAGGCCCAGCTCGGTCGCGACGAGCTGCGGATCGAGACCCAGCGTGGAACCGGCGAGCGCTCCCCCGCCGTACGGCGACACGGCGGCCCGGGCGCGCCAGTCGCGCAGGCGCTCGAGGTCGCGCACGAGGGGCCACGCGTGCGCCTGCAGGTGGTGGGCCAGCAGGACGGGCTGGGCGTGCTGCAGGTGCGTGCGGCCGGGGAGGATGACGCGCGGGTGGGCGTCGGCCTGCGCCACGAGCGCGTCGATCAGTCCGAGCACGTCCTTGGCGATGACGCGGGCGCGATCGAGGAGGTACATGCGCACGAGGGTCGCGATCTGGTCGTTGCGGCTGCGGCCGGCCCGCAGGCGGCCTCCGAGGTCGGCGCCGACGACGTCGATGAGCGCGGCCTCCAGCGCACCGTGCACGTCCTCGTCCCCGGGGCGCGCGACCAGGCTCCCGTCCGCGACAGCCGCGGCGAGCGCGTCGAGCCCCTCGTGCATGCGGCGTTCCTCGTCCGGCTCGAGGTAGCCGGCCGCGGCGAGCGCCTTCGCGTGGGCGTGGGAGCCGGCGATGTCGTAGAGCGCGAGCTGCCAGTCGAAGTGCGTCGAGCGGCTCAGGGCCTCCAGCTCCGGCGAGGGCCCGGTCGCGAAGCGTGCGCCCCAGAGCGCCCCCTCGACGGTCTTGCGCCGGTCCCCCGTCTCGCCGCCATCCGTCTCGCCGCCACCCGTGTCGCCGTCCATCGGGCCGGGGGACGTCCCGTTCTGCTCGCCTGTAGTCACCCGTCCAGCCTAGCGAGCGGTGCGTCCCGTCCCTCCCCGCCCCGAGTGCGGGCGCGTCCGGCCTCGCGGTACCAGCCCGCGCAGAAGAGCGCGATCAGGGCGGCCTCGATCCCTGCGCCCGCGTAGTACATCAGCTGCGCGCCCGCGCGCACGTCGTCGACCGCGAGGCCCGCGGGCGGATGCGCGTACAGGTGCTTGGCGAGGATGGCGTGGGACGCGACGGCGAGGATGAGCACGACCGCTCGCAGGACGCGCGGAGCCCGGTGCGGGGATGGCTCGGTGCTGAGGATCGCGACGGCGAAGACGAAGCCGGCGAGCAGCAGGTGGCCGTGCACCAGGATGTGCACGAGAGCGCTGGCGCGCATGGCGTCGTGGACGGGGGTGAGGTAGATCAGCCACAGTCCCCCGGCGGTCAGCACCGCTGCCGTCACCGGATGGACGAGGAAGCGCGCGGGCAGGCTGCGCAGCAGGCGGGAGATCCGGCGGGCCGGGGTGGGAGCCAGCGAGCGCAGCGCGAGCGTGACGGGTGCGGCGAGCGCGAGCAGGAGCGGTGCGAGCATGCCGCCCAGCAGGTGTGCCCACGTGTGTGCGACGAAGCTCTCGTGCGTCGCCTGGGCGAGCGGGCCGGCCACGGAGATCGTCGCCGCGGCGATCCCCGCACACCACAGGACGGCCCGGTGCAGCGGCCAGGGACGGCCACGGCGACGGGAGGCGACCGTGCCGGCCAGGTACGCGGCCGTGGCGATCGCCGCGCACAGCACGAGCACGGCGTCCAGGGACAGCCCGCCGTGCCCCGCGTGGGCGGCGGCGAGGGCCTCCCCCGTCACGCGCGCTCCCCGCCGGCCCCGGCCTCGCCGGCCCTGGCCGCATCGCCCCTCGCGTCGCCGCCTGGCCTCGCGCGCCGGCGCGTGGCGAGGAGCAGCCCGATGCCGGCGGCGAGCAGGACGACCGCGATGAGGTTCCACGTGAGGTCGTACGGCAGCAGGTCGTCGACGTAGCGGATCTGGTGGATGCGCATGACCTTGTGCTGGATCGTGCCGTCGTACAGCTGGAAGGCGCCGGCACCCGTCAGCACTCCGCCGATCCAGCGCCGCCACCACAGCGATCCGGTGCGCCGCAGATCGGCCAGGAGGAACAGCCCGGCGATCGTGGCGAACCAGCTGAAGGCGTGGAACAGGCCGTCGGAGATCAGGCCCGCGGCGGTGGTCCCCAGGTCGTAGAAGTGGTGCCAGCGCAGCAGCTGATGGAAGACGACCTCGTCGAAGAACCCGGCCAGGCCCACGCCGAAGAGCGCGCCCGACCAGGCGTTCGCCGCGAGGCGCGAGGGGCGGGTGCTGCTCATCGCCCCACCCTCGCGCCGTTCGGCTGCCGGCGGCAGGGGGTGGACGCGGGCGGTCCGCGCCGCTATCGGTCCCGCCGCGTGGTCGCCGCGAACGGGCGCGCCGCGAGGCGGGCGGTGGCCATCATGGCCCACTCGAGCGGGCCGCGGCCGACGAACAGCGACCACAGCGTGCATCCCACGATCGTCGCGATCGTGAAGGGCCAGAAGGGCTCCGTCGCGCGGAACGCCTCGATGTCGGGCCCCCACGGCTGGGGGGCCGGCTGCAGCAGGGCCCAGGCGACGAGCTGCGCCGTGTACGCCGTGAGGGGCATGGCGCCGACGGCTCGCAGGGGCAGCACGAGCCAGCGCGCGGGCGTCGCGCACAGCAGCGCGCACAGCGCGATGACCGCGATCGCGAAGCCCCCCGACCCGAGCGCCTCACCCACGCCGCTGGAGTGGGCGGCGCCCGAGAGCGCACCGCCCCACAGCGAGTCGGCCAGCGCGAGGGCGCCCCAGCGCCCCACCACGCCGTACCCGATGCCCGCGAGCACGATGCCCGCGACGAGCAACAGCCCCGCGGTCAGGGGGCGGGAGAACGACATCCGGCCGACGGCGAGGCCCGCGAGCACGAACGCGATCCACAGGAGGAACGGATAGTGCCATCCGAGGGCGTGGGCCAGCTCCTCGCCGCCCGGGGCTCCCCATCCGCTCCAGCCGTTGATGGCGAAGACCGGGAAGGGCATCGTCACCGCCACGAAGGCCGCGAGCGCGAACAGCCACGGCGCCCGCAGGCGCAGGGCCGGCAGCGCGAGGAGGAAGAGGATGGCATACGCCGGCAGGATCACCAGCACGGGCGTCTGCAGCTGCACGAGCAGCATCCCCAGCGCCCACACCCAGACCGCGCGCACCGCGATCCGGATCCGCGCCTCCCGCAGGCGCGCACCGTCGGCGGGCCGGGCCCCGCCCGTCAGGAGGGCGAGCGAGACGCCCGCGAGCGTGGCGAACAGGATCGAGGAACGGCCGTTGACCACGTCCGTCCACGTCTCCGGGTCGTCCCAGACCAGCGCGCTCGTGTCGAGCAGGTGCGCCGCGAACATGCCGATGACGGCGAGACCCCGGGCGAGGTCGACCCCGGGCTCGCGCCCGTGCCCGTCGAGCCGCGCCCGACGCGAGGAGATCCAGCCGGTCAGGCCTGCCGCAGCAGCCACA
Source organism: Microbacterium album (assembly GCF_014643695.1). GTDB lineage: Bacteria > Actinomycetota > Actinomycetes > Actinomycetales > Microbacteriaceae > Microbacterium > Microbacterium album. Next base: position 27,675 of record NZ_BMJY01000021.1, read on the forward strand.
CCAGCAGCGCCTTCTGGGCGTGCAGCCTGTTCTCGGCCTCATCCCAGATGACGCTCTGGGGACCGTCGATCACGTCAGCGTCCACCTCGTAGCCTCGGTCGGCGGGGAGGCAGTGGATGAAGATCGCCTCGGGATCGGCCAGCGACATCGTCTCCTGCGTCACCTTGTAGGCGCCCAGATCGCGCAGGCGCGCCAGCTTCTCCTCCTCCTTGCCCATCGACACCCAGGTGTCCGTCACGATCACGTCGGCGCCCGCGGCGGCCTCGACGGGGTCGGTGAGCAGCGTGAGGGATCCGCCGGTCTCGCGCGCGATGCGGTCCGCGTCGGCGACGACGTCCTCGCGCGGCGCGTACGACTCGGGCGACGCGATCCGCACGTGCATGCCCGCCATGACGCCCGCGAGCGCGTACGAGTGGGACATGTTGCTGCGCCCGTCGCCGAAGAACGACAGCGTGAGGCCGGCCAGCTTGCCCTTGTGCTCGCGGATGGTGAGGAGGTCGGCGAGCAGCTGGCACGGGTGGAAGTCATCGCTGAGCGCGTTGACGACGGGGACGATCGTGTTCTGCGCCATCTCCTCCAGGCCCGACTGCGCGTACGTGCGCCACACGATGGCGGCGACCTGGCGCTCGAGGACGCGAGCGGTGTCGGCGGGGGTCTCCTTGCCGCCGAGCTGGCTGCTGGCCGTCGAGATGATCAGGGGCGATCCCCCGAGGTCGGCGATGCCGACCGCGAAGGACACGCGCGTGCGCGTCGACGACTTGTCGAAGATCACGGCGACCGTCTGAGGGCCGGCGAGGCTCTTGTCGGCCCAGCGGTCCTTCTTCAGGCGGGCCGCCAGATCCAGGATCTCGGCCTGCTCGGCAGGCGTGATGTCGTCGTCGCGCAGGAAGTGCCGGGTCATGCGGAGGCCTTGTCGTCTGAGGTGTCGTCGGGGGTGCGGGAGGCGGGGGTGTCGGAGTCCGGGGTGCGGGAGTCGGTCGCCGCGTGGGTCGAGGCGACCTCGTCGAGCGCCGCGGAGAAGAGGGCGAGGAACTCCTCGACCTCGGCGTCGCCGATCGTGTACGCGGGGGCGATGCGGATGGTGTCGTCCGTGGGCGCGTTGACGATGAGGCCGCGCTCGTGGGCGGCGGCCCGCACCTCGGCGGCGACCGGGTGCGTCAACGAGATCCCGATCAGCAGGCCCGCGCCGCGCGTGCCGGCGACGAGCGGCAGCCGCGCCACGCCGTCGCGTAGCTGGGCGCCGCGCGCCGTGACGTTGTCGAGCAGGCCCCGGTCCTGGATCTCCTGGATGACGGCGCTCGCGACGGCGCTCGCGAGCGGGTTGCCGCCGAACGTCGAGTTGTGCGTGCCGGGGTAGAACAGCTCGCTCGCCGCACCGAAGGTGACGAGCGCGCCGAGCGGGAACCCGGCCGCGATGCCCTTGGCGAGCGTGATGGCGTCAGGAGTGATGCCCTCGGCCTGGAACGCGAACCAGTGCCCGGTGCGGCCCATGCCGGTCTGCACCTCGTCCAGGATCAGCAGCGCGCCGTGCGCGGACGTGAGCTCCCGGGCGCGCCGCAGGTACCCGTCGGGCAGCGGCAGCACCCCGGCCTCGCCCTGGATCGGCTCGACGAACAGCGCTGCGATCCGCTCGCCCGCGGCGAAGAGGTCCTCGAGCGCCTCGACCGTGGGAGCGATGTGCCGGGTGCCGGGCAGCAGCGGCCGGAACGGGTCCTGGTACGCCTCCTTGGGGGTGAGCGCGAGCGCGCCGGTCGACCGGCCGTGGAAGGCTCCGTCGAGGCTCACGATCAGTCCGTCGCGGTCGTGCAGGCGCGCGAGCTTGATGGCGGTCTCGTTCGCCTCGGTGCCCGAGTTCGCGAGGAACACGCGCCCCTGCGGGCCGGTGCCGGCGAGCTCCTTGAGGCGCGCGGCGAGCTCCAGCTGCTGCGGCGTGGCGAAGTAGTTCGACACGTGCGCCAGCGTGCGCGCCTGACGCGCGACCGTCTCGGCGAACACGGGGTGCGCGTGCCCGAGCGAGTTGACGGCGATCCCGCCGAGGAAGTCGAGGTAGCGCCGGCCGTCGGCGTCCCACACGTGCGAGCCCTCGCCGCGGGTCAGCAGCGCGAGCCGCCCGCCGAGGCTCAGCAGGTCGCGCGCCGCGTCCTCCTGCCAACCGGTCGTCATCATCGCTATCCCTTCATCACTTCCGTGCCGATGCCCTTGCTCGTGAACAGCTCGACGAGCACCGAGTGCGGCACGCGGCCGTCGATGATCGCGGCGGTGGGAACGCCGCCCTCGACGGCATCCAGGCACGCCTGCATCTTCGGGATCATCCCCGACTCGAGCTTCGGCAGCATCGCGCGCAGCTCGGTCGAGGTCAGATGGGACACGAGCGAGTCGCGGTTGGGCCAGTCGGCGTAGAGCCCCGCGACATCCGTCAGCACCACGAGCTTGCGCGCCCTGAGCGCGACCGCGAGCGCCGAGGCGGCGGCATCCGCGTTGACGTTGAGCGAGTGGCCGGGGTTGTCGAGGTCGGGCGCGATGCTCGAGACGACCGGGATGCGGCCGGCGTCGAGATGGTCGAGCACGGCGGTCGGGTCGACGCGCACGACGTCGCCCACGCGGCCGAGGCTCTCCTCCACCCCGTCGATCACGACGCCGCGCTTCCGGCCGCCGAACAGGCCGGCGTCTTCACCGCTCAGGCCGGTCGCGAGCGGCCCGTGGGAGTTGATCTTCGCCACGAGCTGGGGGTTGATGTGCCCGGTGAGCACCATGCGGACGACGCTGATCGCCTCGGTGCTGGTGACGCGGTATCCGCCCTTGAACTCGCTCGGGATCGCGAGGCGGTCGAGCATGCTCGAGATCTGCGGGCCGCCGCCGTGCACGACCACGGGCCGCACCCCCACGTACCGCAGGTATGCGATGTCCTGGGCGAAGGCGTCCTGCAGCTCCTCGCTGATCATCGCGTTCCCGCCGTACTTCACGACCACGATCTCGTCGCGGTAGCGCTTCACCCACGGGAGCGACTCGATGAGGGTGGCGGCCTTGGCGGCGGCCTCCTCGGGGCTGGTGTCCTGGAGATCGACGTGGTTCATGAGGAGTAGGCGCTGTTCTCGTGCACGTAGTCGTGGGTCAGATCGTTCGTGAGGATGGTGGCGGTCGCCTCGCCCGCGCACAGGTCGATCAGGACGTGCGTGGCGCGCGGCGTCAGGTCCACCTCCTCGCGCGGCCGGTCGGGGCCGCCCTTCGTGCACACGCGCACGCCGTTCATCGACACGTCCACGTCGTAGGGGTCGAACGCGGCCTGCGTGGTGCCGATCGCGGCGAGCACGCGGCCCCAGTTCGGGTCGTTGCCGAAGATCGCGGCCTTGAAGAGGTTGTTGCGCGCGACCGACCGCCCGACCTCGACCGCGTCCTCCTCGCTCGCCGCGCCGACGACCTCGATCGTGATGGCGTGGCTGGCGCCCTCCGCGTCGTCCTGCAGCTTGCGGGCCAGCTCCCGGCACAGGTCGATCAGCGTCTCCCGGAACGCCGCCTCGTCCGGCTCCACGCCCGACGCGCCGCTGGCCAGGAGCGTGACCTGGTCGTTCGTCGACATGCAGCCGTCGGAGTCGAGCCGGTCGAAGCTCACGCGGGTCGACGCCCGCAGGTGCGCGTCGGCCTGCGCGGCGTCCAGCACCGCGTCCGTCGAGATCACGACGAGCATCGTCGCCAGGCCCGGCGCGAGCATCCCCGCCCCCTTGGCCATGCCGCCGATCGTCCAGCCGTCGCGCGTCCGCACGGCCGTCTTGGGAACCGTGTCCGTGGTCATGATGGCCTCGGCCGCGTCCTGGCCGCCCGCGGCGGACAGCGCCGCGATGCCGGCCTCGGTGCCCTCGAGCACCTTCGCACGGAACGCCTCGTCGCCCGTGCCGATCAACCCGGTCGAGCACACCAGCACGTCGCCCGCGGCGACGTCCAGCAGCTCCGCGGCGCGCTCGGCGGTCTGGTGCGTGGTCTGGAAGCCGAACGCGCCCGTGAAGCAGTTCGCCCCGCCGGAGTTGAGCACGACGGCCTCGACGACGCCGTCCGCCACGGCGCGCTCCGACCACAGGATCGGGTTGGCCTTCGCGCGATTCGTCGTGAACACGGCGGCGCCCGTCTTGAGCGGTCCCCGGTTCACGACCACGGCGACATCCTTCGCGCCGGTGGACTTCAGGCCGACGGCGACGCCGGCCGCCTCGAACCCCTGGGCGGCGGTCACGCTCACGGTGCGACTCCGTTCACGCTCAGCGCGCGCCCCTCGGGCAGGCCGAGCGCGATGTTCATGGACTGGATCGCCGCACCCGCGGTGCCCTTGGTGAGGTTGTCGACGGCCGTGACCACGACGACGCGATCCGCCGCCCGGTCGACCGCGAGCCCGATGAGCGCGGTGTTCGCGCCCAGCACATCGGCCGTGCGCGGCATGCTGCCCTCGGGCAGCAACTGCACGAAGGTCTCGTCGCCGTAGGCGGCCTCCCACGCCTCGCGGATCTGCGCATCCGTCACGCCGGGCGCGATGCGCGCGGTGCTGGTGGCGAGGATGCCGCGCGCCATGGGCACGATCACGGGCGTGAACGAGAGCCGGATGTCGCCGGTCGCGCCCGCCTCGCGCAGGGCCTGGCGGATCTCGGGGATGTGCCGATGCGATCCGCCGACCGCGTACGGGTTGGCAGATCCGAGGATCTCGCTGCCGAGCAGGTGCGTCTTGAGGCTCTTGCCCGCGCCCGACGGTCCGACCGCGAGCACGCTCACCATGTCGCCGGCGTCGATGACGCCCGCGGCGACGCCCGGGGCCAGGCTCAGGCTCACCGTGGAGGCGTTGCAGCCGGGCGCGGCGATGCGCGTCGCGCCGACGAGCCGGTCGCGCTGCTTTCCGGTCGGTGTCCCTCCCCCGACCGCGCCGACCGGCAGCTCGGGCACGCCGTAGGCCCACGGCTCGTTGAACGCGCCGCCGTAGAAGGCGTCCCAGTCGTCCTGCCCCGTGAGGCGATGGTCCGCTCCGCAGTCGATGACGAGCGAGACGTCCTCGAGCGCATCCGTGTACTGGCCGGACTGGCCGTGCGGCAGCGCGAGGAACACGATGTCGTGGCCGGAGAGCGTCTCCGGGGTGGTGTCCTGCAGGGTCAGGTGCTCGAGCGAGCGCAGGTGGGGCTGGTGCGCGACGAGCGGCTGACCGGCGTTGGAGTGCGCGGTGACGGTGCGGATCTCGACATCGGGGTGAGCGGCGAGGAGCCGCAGCAGCTCACCGCCGGCATAGCCTGAAGCGCCGGAGACGGCGACCGAATAGGTCATGGGTTCTACCTTATTGTCCGTGGGCGGGGGCCGGAGGCGGCGACACCGCCGGGCCCCTCGAGGCCTGCTCGATCGCGCTCAGGCGCGAGAGCTCAGCGGCGTCGCCGAGATTCGGCGGCCACGGAGACGTCGGCGCGCGACGACGCTCACGGGGAGCGGAGGCATCGCGGCACCGGTCGGCATGCGGCGAGCGTAGCGGGCGCGTGGGGGCGCCGCAACTTCGGCGGGTGCCGCGGCGTGCGCGGGTGGTCGGGCGGGCGCGCCCGCGGCCTGCCGGACGGGCGACCGTCCGTGGCCCGCAGGCCGGGGCGCGTGTCTGTGGCCCCGGGCAGGATGGAGCCATGATCACGACGCTCGCCGTGTCCGGATACCGCTCCCTCGTGGACCTCGTGATGCCGGTCGGGCGGGCGACCGTCGTGACGGGACCGAACGGATCCGGCAAGAGCAGCCTGTACCGCGCGCTCCAGCTGCTCGCGGCGGCAGCATCCGGTCGGACCGTCGCCGCGATCGCGGCCGAGGGCGGCTTCGACTCGGCGCTGTGGGCCGGCCCGGAGAGCCCGGTCGACCTCACGGGGGGCGGGTCGGCGAGCGTGCAGGGCACGGTGCGCACCCGGCCCGTCTCGCTGCGCCTCGGCTTCGCCTCGAGCGAGCTCGGCTACCTCGTCGACCTGGGCCTGCCGCAGACGGACGGCGCCTCGCCTTTCGCGCGGGACCCGGAGATCAAGCGCGAGCAGGTGTTCGCGGGCCCGGTGGCGAAGCCCGCGACGCTCTTCGTCGACCGGGACCGCGGGGGCGTCCGCGTGCGGGACACGACGTGGCGCAGCCTCACGCAGCACCTGGCGCCGCACGAGTCGATCCTGACCGAGACGGCCGACGCCGACGCGACGCTCGAGCTGCTCGCGCTGCGGCGCCAGCTGTCGGGATGGCGTTTCTACGATCACTTCCGCACCGATCGGGACTCCCCCATCCGGCGCCCCCAGATCGGCACGCGCACGGCCAGCCTCGCGCACGACGGCTCCGACCTCGCCGCGGCCTGGGCCTCCTCCGAGGACGCGGGCCATGCGGCCCAGCTTGAGCGCGAGGTGGCCCGCGCGTTCCCCGGCGGGCGGGTGCGCATCGAAGCCGAGGCCGGCCGCTTCCGGCTGACGATGCGCCAGCCCGGCCTCCTGCGCGCGCTCGACGCGTCCGAGCTGTCCGACGGCACGCTGCGGTACCTGCTGCTCATCGCGGCGCTCCTGCCGGCCCGTCGCGCGCCGTTCGTCGTGCTGAACGAGCCCGAGTCGAGCCTGCATCCCGACCTCCTGGGCGCCCTCGCGGAGCTGGTGATCGCTGCCTCGGACGACTCTCAGGTGCTCGTCGTGACGCACTCCGAACAGCTGCGCGATGCGCTCGCCGCAGCGGGCGCCGACGTCGTCGGCTTCCGCTCGGACGGCGGCGGAACGCGCATCGAGGGGCAGGAGCCGCTCGACCGGCCGGCATGGCGCTGGCCCTCGCGCTGACTACCGCGGGCGCGGCCGCGAGCGTAGCCTGATGGCGGTGAGGCCATGACCGCAGACGCCTTCGAGCACTCCTCCGATCCCGCGGCGCAGCAGGAAGCCGCGCCGGCAGCCGAACGGGCGGCCGAGCGTCGGCGGATGGTCGAGTGGCACCTGGAGGCGCGCGGCATCCGCGACCGGCGGGTGCTGGACGCGATGGGGTCCGTGCCGCGCGAGGCGTTCCTGCCGCCCGCTCTCGCCCGCGACGCGTACGCCGACTCCCCGCTGCCGCTCGGCGGCGGACAGACGATCTCGCAGCCCTACATCGTGGCCCTCACCGCCGAGGCGGCGGGCCTGCGCCCGGGCGACCGCGTGCTGGACGTCGGCACCGGCTCGGGCTACGCCGCCGCGGTCTACGCCGCGATCGTCGGCGAGGTCTGGTCGGTCGAGTTCGTCCCCGAGCTCGCCGACGACGCTCGGCGTCGGCTGGCGGCCGCCGGGGTCCACGACGTGCACGTCGTGACCGGCGACGGCACGCTCGGGCTCGAGCAGCATGCGCCGTTCGACGCGATCCTCGCCGCGGCCGCGGGCCCCGACATCCCCCGCCCCTGGATCGACCAGCTCGCCGAGGGCGGCCGCATCGTCATGCCCCTCGAGCGCAGCGCCGGCTGGCAGCAGCTCGTCCGCGTCACGAAGCACGGCTCCGACGTCACGGTCGACGACCTCGGCGCGGTCCGCTTCGTCCCGCTCCGCGGCGCCCACGGCACCGGCTGACGCCCACCCACCGCCCCACCCGCGACAATCCGTCCCTGCGCCGAGAATGCGTGTGGTCCACGCATTCTCGGCGCGGGCACGGATTGTCGGCGCGGGGACGAATTGTCGTGGCGAGCGGTGACGGCTCGCTCACAGGCGTGAAATCGGCGCGCGAAGTGCACGGATCGGGCGCCCCGGGGCCTACGACGCGCGTGCGCGGGCCAGCGTGCTGGACATGAGTGACACACGAATCGCACCTCCGGCCCTGCTGCCTTCCCCCGTCCCGCTCCTGCGTCCGGACCTCGCCGCGATGCGCCTGGATGTGGCGCACCGGCGTGGGGAGGTCCGCCGCGTCGCCCACGGCGTCTACGCGCCCTCCCACCTGTGGGATCCGCTGCCGCCGTGGCAGCGCTACCTCGCCCGCGTCCACGCGCACGCGCTGAAGTGCCCGAACGCCGTGTACTGCCTCGAGTCGGCGGCGGTGCTGCTCGGGCTGCCGGTCACCGGATCGCTCGCCGAGATCCACGTGCTCAGCAGGAGCACCGCCGGCCGCCGGGTCGGGGACGTCCGCTTGCACGTCACGAGCGAGGAGCGCGACGTGGTGTCCGAGGGCGGGCTGCTCCTGCTGTCGGCGGAGGACACCGCCGTCGACCTCGCTCGGCACCGCCATCCCGCCGTCGCGCTCATGGCGGCCGACGCAACTCTCCGGCTGACAGGGCGGTCCGACCCGGGTGTGCTCGCCGACACGAACGAGAGCAGGGCCAGTTCTCGAGGGCGAGCGCGCGCACGCTGGGCGATCGAGCGCGCCACTCCGCTCGCGGAGACGGCGCTGGAGTCCCTGAGCCGCGCCATCGTGGAGTGGCTCGGGTTCCCCGAGCCCGAGCTTCAGGTGGCCTTCCCCGCCGCGGATGGCGGCGAGTATCGCAGCGACATGTACTGGCGCGGCCCCGACGTGATCGGCGAAGCCGACGGACGGATCAAATACGACGGGACGTTCGGCGACGACAGTCGGCGCCTCTGGCGCGAGAAACGGCGCGAGGACGAGCTGCGTCGTGCCGCCGCGGGCTTCGCGCGCTGGGGCGCCGAGGAGGTGAACGATCCTCCGCAGCTGGAGGCCATCCTGCTCGGCGCCGGCGTTCCGCGCGTCCGTCCGCGCTCGGCCGCGCCCCTGCTCTCGCTCCGCTCCGCCCTCCGCGCGTGACGCGCCCGCTCCCCGCGACAATACGTCCCCGCGCCGGCAATGCGTCGGTTACACGCATGCTCGGCGCGGGGACGGATTCTCGGCGTCGGGAGGGCTATTCGCGCAGCGTGGCGCCGTGGCGGTCGGCGGCGAGCGCGACGCCGGCCAGCTTGGCCTCGGAGGCCTCGGCCGCCGTGAGGGTGCGGTCGGATGCGCGGAAGCGCAGCGCGAACGTGAGGCTCTTGGCGCCGTCGGGCACGCCGGCGCCGCGGTAGTCGTCGACGAGGCGGATGCTCTCGAGCAGTTCGCCGGCCCCCTCGACGAGCGTGCGGCGCAGCTCCGCGGCGGGCAGCGCGGCGTCCACGACGAGCGAGACGTCCTGCGTCGCGGCCGGGAACGTCGACAGGGACGCGACGGTCACGCGCTCGCCGGCCAGCGCGAGGATCGCGTCGAGGTCGAGCTCGGCGACCGTCACGCGTCCCGGCAGATCCGCGTCGGCGGCGACGGCGGGCAGCAGCTCGCCGACATAGCCCACCTCGGTGCGCTCACCGTCGGCTCCGGCGACCGTGAGCGCGCCCGTGCGTCCCGGATGCAGGGCCGCGCGCCGCGCCTGGACGACCTCGATCTCCACGCCCGCCGCGGCGGCGATGACGCGCACCGCGTCGAGCGCGACCTCGAGCCCGGCCGGCTCGGCGTCGCGGCCGGGCTGCTTGGTCGAGACGGCGCCGGCCAGCAGGAGCGCCACGTGGCGCGGCTGCGGCGGGATGGACGCGTTCAGCTCCGCGAGCGTGGCATCGTCCGGGCGCACCGCGAGCGGGGGCACGGAGGACGTGCCGTACTCCACGCCCGGCCGGGGCAGGAACACGGCGCCGACCTCGAACAGCGCGAGATCCGTCAGGCCGCGCGCGACGTTGCGGTGCGCGGTCTGCAGGAGGCCCGGCACGAGGGAGCGGCGCAGGAACGGCGTCTGGCCGTCCAGCGCGTTCGCGAGGCGCACGGCCGGCAGGCTCTCGCCGGAGGCGGACCCGTGCAGGTCGTTCTGCTCCTGCGACGCGAACGGAAACGACGGCGTCTCGACGAAACCCGCCGCGGCGAGCGCGTTCGCCACGCGGCGACGGCCCTGCTGCGCCGGCGTGAGACCGCGACCGGAGGGCGGGGTGGGCAGCACGGACGGGATCTTGTCGACCCCGTCGATACGCGCGACCTCCTCGGCGAGCGTCCACTTGTCGGTCAGGTCCGGGCGCCACGACGGCGGGGCGACGGTCCACCCCTCCGCCGTCTCGACGACCTCGCACCCGATCAGCGTGAGCGTCTCGGCGATCCGCGACGCGGCGTAGTCCACGCCGACGAGCCCCTGGACGAAGCGCGCGGGCAGCGCGATCGGGTGCGGCGCGTACGACGCGCCCAGAGCGCTGCCCAGCGCGTCGGCGGTGCCGCCCGCGAGCTCGACCATGAGGTCCACGACGCGCTGCGCGGAGGCCGCCGGCAGCAGCGGGTCGACGCCGCGCTCGAACCGACGGGAGGCTTCGCTGGGCAGCTTGTGCCGGCGCGCCGTGCGCGCGATGGACACCGTGTCGAACACGGCCGCCTCGATGAGCACGTCGGTCGTCGCATCGCCGATCTCGGTCTTCGCGCCGCCCATGACACCCGCCAGGCCGATGGGGCCGGACTCGTCGGTGATGAGCAGATCCTCCGCGTGCAGTCGGCGCACCTGCCCGTCGAGCGTCTCGAGCGTCTCGCCCTCGCGCGCGCGGCGCACCGTGATGCCGCCCGTCAGCTTGCTCAGGTCGTACCCATGGATGGGGCCGCCGAGCTCGAGCATCACGTAGTTCGTGATGTCGACCAGCAGCGAGATCGACCGGATGCCCGCGAGCGCGAGGCGGGCGATCATCCAGGGCGGTGTCGGGCGCGAGGGGTCGACCCCCCGCACGACGCGCGTGACGAACTCCGTCACGCCGCCGCGGCCCCGGATGGGCGCCGGGTCGTCGACGGACACCGAGAAACCCGAACCGGAGCCGAGGTCGTCGCGGACGGCGGGATCGCGGAAGGCCGCGCCGGTCGCGTGGGAGTACTCGCGCGCGATGCCACGGATGGACATCGCGTAGCCGCGGTCCGGCGTCACGTTCACGTCGACCGCGACGTCGTCGAGACCCAGCAGCGCGATCGCGTCGACGCCCGGCTCGGGGTCCAGCCCGAGCTCCGCCAGGCGCAGGATGCCGCTGTGCTCCTCGCCGAGACCCAGCTCGCGCGCCGAGGCGATCATGCCGTCCGACACGTGCCCGTAGGTCTTGCGCGCCGAGATCGGGAACGGCCCCGGCAGCACGGCGCCCGGCAGCGACACGACGACCTTGTCGCCCTCGAAGAAGTTGCCGGCACCGCACACGATGCCGCGAGGCTCCGCCTCGCCCACGTCGACCTGGCACCAGCGGATCGTCTTGCCGTTCTTCTGCGGCTCGGCCTCGAACGAGAGCACCCGGCCGACCACGACCGGTCCGCTCAGCTCGAAGCGGATGACCTCTTCTTCCTCGAACCCGACGGACACCAGCGCCGCGAGGATGTCCTCGGGGGTAGCCTCGGTCGGCACGTCCACGTATTCACGCAGCCACGACAGGGGGACGCGCATCACACCACCATCCCGAACTGCTCGCTGAAGCGCACATCGCCCTCGGCCATGTCGCGCATGTCCTGCACGTCGGAGCGGAACATCAGCGCCCGCTCGATCCCGATCCCGAAGGCGAACCCGGAGTAGACCTCGGGGTCGATGCCCGCCGCGCGCAGCACGTTCGGGTTGACCATGCCGCAGCCGCCCCACTCGATCCAGCGCGCGCCGCCCTTGAAGGTCGGGTGCCACAGGTCGAACTCGGCCGACGGCTCGGTGAACGGGAAGTAGTTGGTGCGCAGGCGCGTCTTCGCCTCCGCGCCGAACAGCGCCTTGGCGATGTGGTCGAGCGTGCCCTTGAGGTGCGCCATCGTGATGCCCTTGTCGACCACGAGACCCTCGGCCTGCGTGAAGACGGGCAGGTGCGTCGCGTCGAACTCGTCCGTGCGGTACACGCGACCGGGGCACAGGATGTAGATGGGCAGGTCGCGCTCCAGCATCGAGCGCACCTGCACGGGGCTCGTGTGCGTGCGCATCACGAGGTGACGGGCGACCGGATCCACGAAGAACGTGTCCTGCATCTGGCGGGCGGGGTGATCCTCGTCGAAGTTCAGCGCGTCGAAGTTGAACCACTCGTGCTCGAGCTCCGGTCCCTCCGCGATCTCCCACCCCATGCCGACGAAGACGTCGCTGATCTGCTCCTGCAGCAGGCTCATGGGATGCCGCGCACCGACCCGGGTGCGCGACGCGACGGCCGTGATGTCGACGCGCTCGGCCTCCAGCCGCGCGGCCGTCTCGGCCTCGGCCAGCTCGGCCTCGCGCGCCGCCAGGGCCTGGGCGACCCGACCGCGCGCGCCGCCGATCAGCTTCCCGAACTCCGCCTTGCGCTCGTTCGGCACGTGCCGCATCTGGGCGTTGAGCGCCGCGAGCGGGGAGCCGTCCCCCGCGTGGGCCGCGCGGGCGGCCTTGAGGGAAGCGGTGTCGGGGGCCGCGGCGAACGCGGCGAGAGCGTCGGCGACCGCCGCTTCCACCGCCTCGGGGGTGATCTCGGGAACGTCAGGCACGAGAACCGAGTCTATCCGCGGCCCGCGCACGCCGCGTGCCCGCTGACGGGCGTCCGCGAGCGCGCCCCTCCCGGGTCTCGCTCCCCGTCCTACGGAGGCGCCGCGATCAGCGCGGGCGCCCGCGCGGCGGCTCGTCTCCGGACTCGCTGGGAGCACTCGTGCGTGTGAGCTCGTTCAGATCCTGCGCCGCGAGCAGCTCGGTGTTGGTCGACTCGTGCAGGCGCGGCCCCACAGCCTCGCGTGCAGCACGCACGCGGGGCGACTTCTGCATGCGCTTCTCGACGAGACGAGCGATTCCCGAGAGGATCAGGCAGAGCCCGATGTAGATGGCTCCCACCACGATGGTGGCCGGCACGATGGGCGAGTCGAGCGGAGCGCGCGACCCGATGAAGCGCGCGTAGAACAGCAGCTCCTCATACGTGATGATGAAGCCGAGCGCGGTGTCCTTCAGAGTCACGACGAGCTGCGCCAGGATCACGGGCATCATCGCGCGGATAGCCTGCGGCAGCAGGATCAGACGCATGACTCCCGACTTGCGCAGGCCGATCGCGTACCCGGCCTCTCGCTGGCCGCGCGGTAGCGCCTCGACCCCGGCGCGGATGACCTCGGCGAGCACGGAGCCGTTGTACGCCACGAGGGCGATCACGACCACCCAGTAATTGTCCATTCGGATGCCGATCACCGGCAGGCCGTAATAGAGCAGGAACATCATCACCAGCACCGGCACGGCGCGGAGGAACTCGGTCACGAAGGTGACCGGCCAGCGCAACCAGGCGTGGTCCGAGAGGCGTCCGATCGCGAGGACGAAGCCGAGCGCGAGGGCCCCCACGGCAGCGAGTCCGAACGCCGCGAGAGTGCGCAGCGTCGCCGCCCACACCTGCGCCCACACCTGCGTATATGTGAACGCCTCCCACTTGGACGCCGTGAACTGCCCCGTGGCCCACAGCCTCCAGAGCAGCCATCCGAGGATGGCCAGCAGCACCAGGACGGTGACGATGCCGAGCACCCGGTTGCGCAGGACCGCGCGCGGTCCGGGGACGTCGTAGAGAACGCTGCCGCTCATCGGGCCACCGCCCATCGCTTCTCGAGGGTGTTCTGCGCCCAGGACAGCAGGGCCACCAGGACGACGAAGACCACCATGACCCACAGGATCACGACGAGCTGGTTCTCGCCGCGCTCGCTCATCCAGTCACGGAGGGAGCCCAGGTTGAGCACGGAGAATCCGGCGGCCACTGTCGTGTTCTTCAGGAGAGCGATGAAGACGCTCATCATCGGCGGGATCACCGATCGGAACGCCTGGGGGAGCACCACGAGGCCCATCACCTGACCGAAGCTCAGGCCGATGGCGCGGGCCGCCTCCGCCTGCCCGACGGGGACCGTGTTGATGCCGGAACGGATCGTCTCCGCCACGTATGTCGCGGTGTAGACACCGAGCGCGAAGATGCCGAGCAGCGTGAAGTCCAGGCGTATGCCGAGCAAGGGCGGCAACGCGAAAGAGAACCCGAAGAACACCAGCGTCAACGGGGTGTTCCGGATCGTGTTGACATAGAACGCGCCGACACCACGGGCGATGGGGATGGGAGAGACGCGCATGGCGCCGACGATGGTGCCCAGCAGGATGGCCAGCAGCCCACCCCCGAAGAAGAGCTTCAGGGTGCCGAGCAACGCCTCGCCCCAGAGGTCGAGGTGATCCGTGATGACGCCCACGCCGCTCCTTTCGCGCGTCTCGGATTCTCAGCAGAGGATCAGCAGAGAAGGGTGTGCGGGGCGGTCCGCGGGGGAACCGCCCCGCACCGCATCAGTCGACCTGCGGCTGGGTCGCCTCGACGCCGGCCGGCTCGAGGTAACGCTCGTACAGCGCCGTCCACACGTCGCCGCCCTCGGTGAAGAGGTTGTTGATGTGGTCCTGCAGCGCCGTGTCGCCTTCCGCGATGCCCACGCCGTAGCGCTCCTCACTGAACGGCGAGCCGGCGAGCTTCAGCTCGTCGGGGCGCTCTGCGACGTAGCCGGCGAGGATCGCCTCGTCGGTCGTGATGGCGTCGACCTGTCCCTGGAGGAGGTTCTCGACGCACTCGGAGTAGGTGCCGCGCTCGACGACGTCACCGCCGTATTCCTCGCGGATGCGCTGCAGCGGGGTCGAACCCGTCACCGAGCAGGTGGTCTTGTCAGCGAGATCGTCCGGGCCGTTGATCGAGTCGTCATCGGCGGCCACGAGGAGCCCCTGCCCCGTGATGAAGTACGGACCGGCGAAGTCGATGACCTCGTCGCGTCCTTCGGTGATCGAGTAGGTGCCGACGTAGAAGTCGACGCCGCCGTTGATGATCTCCTGCTCGCGGTTGGCGGAGGGGATCGTCTTCCACTCGATGGCATCCTCATCGAACCCGAGGGATGCTGCGATCCAGCGCGCGATGTCGACGTCGAAGCCGGTGCGATCGCCCGACACGGGGTCCTCGTAGCCGAGGCCCGGCTGGTCGTTCTTCACGCCGATGACGATCTCGCCGGCCTGGCTCATGCGCTCGAACGTGGGGCTGCCCTCGAGGTTCACGTCCTCCGCGACATCCCAGAGGCCCTCGCCGCCGGGCTCCTCGCCGGCGCCGCCGGGGGCGGTCGGCGATCCGCTGTTGCAGGCGGTCAGCGCGAGCAGGGCGGTCAGCCCGAGCCCGGCGCCCGTCAAGATGCGGGACTTGTTCATGTGATTCCTCCTTGGTTGGGTGAGGTCGTCATGGCCGCGGAGGAGCCGCGACTGCACGTCAATGCGTGATCAGCTTCGAAAGGAAGTCCTTGGCGCGCTCACTGCGGGGGTTCGTGAAGAACTGCTCGGGCGGGGCCTCCTCGACGATCTGTCCGTCGGACATGAAGACGACGCGGTTGGCGGCCTTTCGCGCGAAGCCCATCTCGTGGGTGACGACGATCATGGTCATGCCGTCCTTCGCGAGCGAGATCATGACGTCGAGCACCTCGTTGATCATCTCGGGATCGAGGGCGCTCGTGGGCTCGTCGAACAGCATCACCTTCGGACGCATCGCCAAGGCGCGCGCGATCGCCACGCGCTGCTGCTGACCGCCCGAAAGCTGCGCCGGCAGCTTCTCTGCCTGGTGGCCGACACCGACGCGCTCGAGAAGAGCCCGCGCCTCCTTCTCGGCATCCGCCTTCTTCAGGCCTCGCACCTTGATGGGGCCGAGCGTGACGTTCTCGAGGATCGTCAGGTGGGCGAAGAGGTTGAAGGACTGGAACACCATGCCCACCTCTGCACGCAGGTCGGCGAGTGCCTTCCCTTCCTTGGGCAGCTCAGCGCCGTCGATCCTGATAGAGCCGCTTGTGATCGTCTCCAGGCGGTTGATGGTGCGGCAGAGCGTGGACTTGCCGGAGCCGGAGGGACCGATCACCACGACGACCTCGCCGCGGTGCACCGTGAGGTCGATGTCCTTCAGCGCGTGGAAATCTCCGTAGTGCTTCTGCACGTCTTCCATGACGACCAGGGGCTCTGCCATGCGTACACCCTAGGCTCGCGTTCGCCTGCTCACCCGCCACTCCACTCAGCTTTACCGATTCGTGATCGGGCAGAACTACCCGAAGGAGCGAATCCGCGCGAGCACTTCGCCAAGCGCTTACTTGATGATCAGACCCTCGCGAGGTACGTCAGCGCGTCGCCTCAGTCAGCCCCTGCGCTTCCCATCGCCTCACGGCCCCGCCGGCCTCCGCGTGCGAGAATCAGAAGCGACGTGCCCGTGCCGTTGGCTTCCCCAGCCCCGCCGGGCCTCTGGACAGCGTCCGCCGCACTTCGACGCGAGATCGTACAGACAGATGCTGGCAACCATGACTAGTTTAGAGACTCTGCATAACCGGCGCGAACACGCGAAGCGTGCGCAAGCGTGAAGGCGTGCCCTCCTCGCTCCACGCCGCACTGTCGATCAGCCAACCAATACGCCCGACAACGTGCGGGGAACGTGAGCGCCCGCTAGATCCGCATGGGTCGATCAACTTGGGGTCGCGAGATCCCTGCTCGAGACCGGCGGCCTCAGACCCCGCCTACACCCTCGTTCGTGAAGAGCCGGACAACCTCGGACTTGTACAGGTCGACCGTGCGGCCTGTGAGCACCACGGCATCGACTCCCGCCGCGTCGGCGGCGCGGTCGACCGCACCGAGGTTGCCGGGATCTCGCACCCCTCGTAAATTCGTGCCAGACCGACTCTTGACGCCCCCGTTCTACCTCTGGCACTGTGCGTAACTAAGGAAACGAAGCCAGCTCGACGCGCAGCGGATAACGCACGGATGATCTTGGCTAGCCACAGCACAACGAGGAGCGGATCGCGCATTGTCAATCACTTCAGACGAGTCCCTTAAAACCCTTCGAAAGAAGCCACTGGCGGCTCTTGTTCTAATCGGCGCCATTGCACTCGCACTACTCCAGGCGGCGCCGGCAGCGCAGGCGACGGCTGCAACACCCGAAAGTAGCCCGCCCGCACTAACCGCATTCCAACATGGGTGCACCCCAAGGGCCATTGTAGGAACAGGAGCCGTCAAGACAGCCACAGGACTAGCCGACTGCCGCCTTCCTGCGGGAACACGAGTATCTGTGACGATTGTTCTGTACGTTGATGGTTGGAACCAGGGTTCATCTTATCGAGAGTGCTCATCTCAGCAGAGCACACTGGTCTGCAACGGAGCAACCGTCAGTGCCGCAGTATCCGGAAACAGCGTATGCGCCCGAACAATCGCATCTTACACCCTGCCGACCGGAAGTCGCCAAGATAGCGTTTCCGCAGGCACCGGGTGTCCTTTCTAATAAGAGTGGGAGAATTCATGAGCTTGCGCAGAAAGTTCTGGATCTACGGCGTCATCGCCGCGACGGTCGGAGCAGGGATATTCACACCTTCGGCGGCGCATGCCGCAGCGACAACCTGCACGCCAAGTGTGACACATGAGGTCGATGGATCATCCGGGAACATAATCCTGTTTCCAAGAGCGCGCTGCGATGGTGCGACATCGGTGCTGACCATCCAGGGATACTCCGATGGGAGACACTCGACGATCACGTATACGCACCGTGCGGCCGGTACGTACCCGGGCTACGGCGTCGCCGTGCCTAACCGCGGCCGCGGCACGTACTGTCTCGCTGTGACCGTATCCTGGGTTTGGGGCATTATATTTGCGGAGGAGCGGTCAGGGACCGGTTGCGTCACTATCTAGTGTGGGGGAACTTCTTCGATTCCCTGGAGCTGGACGAGCAGCAACAGCGAGGATAAGCCGTTCAGGGGCCTGAGCCGGTATCGAACCGGGCTCAGGCCCCTGAACGTTGAGTAGCTCGGTCGATGTTGAACCAAGGGGGTTCGGCTATCCCGCGGGTGACAGCATCAACGGTGACGAAGGTGGCGTCGCAGTAAAGCGGCTCTTCGCAGATGAGGGGGTAGGTGGTTGAGCGCGTCGATGGTGGGATAGGGGTCGAGGCCTCCCGAGGATGGAAGTTCCTACGCTGCCCATCTGCCGGAAGACCTGGACGTGCTCCACGCTACCTTCGCGACTCCTGACCTGACGGTGTTCTGCCGTCTCGATGAGCTCGGCCTTGTGGCCGTTGGCCAGCGGCTCGAGCCGGATCGGGCGGTGATCGAGTGCCGGGTCGCGGAGCCGGATCCGTGGTGCCGGGGCCGTGGCAGTCAGGCGCTCTCGCGTGGGACGGACACACGTCGTCTCGCGCACGAGCCGTTCGGGCATCGCCCGACCACGCTGCTCGTCCGTGTCCGCCGCTAGAAGTGTCCCGGGTGCGGGCGCTCCTGGCGGGAGGACATCACCGCGGCGGCGCCGGAGCGGGGCAAGCTGTCCCGCGGAGGGATACGGTGGGCGCTCGAGGCGCTCGTGATCGACCATCTCACCGTGTCCCGCGTCGCCGCCGGTCTCGGCGTCGGCTGGCACACCGCGAACGCTGCGGTCCTCGCCGAAGGCAAGCGCGTGCTGATCGATGATCCCGCCCGGTTCGACAGCGTCCGGGTGATCGGCGTCGACGAGCACGTCTGGCGACACACCCGCCTCGGCGACAAGTACGTCACCGTCATCATCGATCTCACCCCGGTGCGGGAGAAGACGGGCCCGTCCAGGTTGCTGGCCATGGTCGAGGGCCACTCCAAGGCGGTGTTCAAGACGTGGCTCGCCACCCGTCCCCAGCACTGGCGGGACGGGGTTGAGGTCGTCGCGATGGACAGGTTCACCGGGTTCAAGACCGCCACCACCGAAGAGCTCCCGGACGCGACGGCCGTGATGGACCCGTTCCATGTCGTCCGCCTCGCCGGCGACGCGCTCGATGTCTGCCGCCGCCGCGTCCAGCAGCGCCTCCACGGGCGGCGCGGGCGCAAGAACGACCCGCTCTACAAGGCCCGCCGCACCCTCCACACCGGCGCGAGGCTACTCACCGACC
>NZ_BMJY01000022.1 GCF_014643695.1 Microbacterium album
CGTCTACTACGCTGACCTCGAAACGCCATCCCACCCGGTGCTGGCACCCGCATAGGAGCGGCAGAGAACCGGGGACGGTTCACAGAGCCGCCGAGTCATCGATGTCCTCGGCTGACGGGCCCCCACCCCTGCGGGGCGACGGGTTCGCTCAGGATGGATCGGCGACCACTGACACGCCCGACCCCATCCACTCTTTTTGGCCGACAAGCCTCCCACGGTGTTACCACGATGTCTGATGCACGTACGACGAAACCCCCGCGATCCCAGTGTTTCCAAGGGTTCTGCGGGGGTTTCGGATGGCGGTGACGGTGGGATTTGAACCCACGGTACGGGGTTACCGTACACACGACTTCCAATCGTGCTCCTTCGGCCGCTCGGACACGTCACCCGGGAACAACCTGGCCATCCTATCCGATGGCCGACACCCCCTCGGCACGGGACTGCGGCGAGCGATCTCCCTGAACGCAGACGCGCCGGTTGTGTCGGGCGATCGCCGCGGCTCCGACGAGGACGAGCGCGACGAGGACAACCGCCCCCCAGTATCCGAACTCGCGCGCGCCGTAAGCCGCCCCGAAGACCAGCGCGCCGGCGCCCGCGGCGCGCAGCGCCACCGAGCCGCGGGGGATCGTCGGGGCGTTCCTCCAGAACGGGACGGTCGCATCCGCGTTCGCGCGAAGCGTCATGATGAGCGACGCCGCCTGCAAGCCGGCTCCGAGGAAGATCAGGACCGCGCAGAGGATTGCCACGCGGACAGTCGAACAGGTTCCTGACGCTTCGTCAACCGCATCCACGCCACCCGACCGAGCGGACCGGCTTGCCTACCCCGGTTACCTATCTTCATCGGGACTTTTGTCACGGAGTGCAACAGGATGTGCGGGCCGCCCGCGCACCTCTCTAGCGTGAACGGCGCACCCATCCGACAGAGGAGAGCCCGTGACGGAGATCCAGACCACGACATCCGGCAGCCTGCCCCGCACCGCGGCACTCATCGAGGCGAACGCGGCCCGTCCGCTCGCGGAGGACGGCTTCACGCTCGGATCGACGCCGGAGTTCGACGCACTGGTCGGGGAAGCCGTCGCCGAGCTGGTGGAGCGCCAGCGTGAGGCGGGCATCACCCTGCCGGGCGATGGCGAGTTCGGCAAGGCCATGTCGAGTGCGGTCGACTACGGAGCGTGGTGGAGCTACTCGTTCCAGCGCGTGAACGGGCTGTCGCTCACCGAGGTCAACGTGTTCAACGAGCCGCCTCGACGCTCCGAGCCGGGCAAGCCCGTGCTGACGAGCTTCCTGGACCGTCGTGACCGCCACCTGTTCGCCGACGCGTACTCCGACCCGGACTCGGGCATCGCGACCGGACGCACCGCGACCGCGTTCCCCACGACGACCGGACCCCTCGCGTACCGCGGGCAGGATGCCGTCGCCTCCGACATCGCGCACCTCACCGCCGCGCTGCGCGACGGCGAGCAGGGCTTCCTCACCGCGATCGCGCCCGGATCGGCCGCGCGCGTGCGCAACGAGTTCTACGCGGACGACGAGGAGCACATCGACGCATGGGCGGATGCTCTGCGGGAGGAGTATCGCGCGATCGTCGACGCGGGCCTCATCGTGCAGCTCGACGACCCGTCGCTGGCGGAGAACTGGGATCAGATCAATCCCGAGCCGACGATCGAGGAGTACCAGGAGTTCACACGGATCCGCGTGGAGGCGATCAACCGGGCGATCGAGGGCCTGCCGAAGGAGCGGCTGCGCCTGCACCTGTGCTGGGGCTCGTGGCACGGGCCACACGTCACGGACATCGAGGTGAGGCACATCCTGCCCGTCGTGCTGCAGGCTCGAGTCGGCTCCATCTCGTTCGAGGCCGCGAACGCGCGGCACGAGCACGAGTGGGAGCAGTGGGCGGACGCGGCCGAGCGCGGGCTGATCCCCGATGACCTGGTGCTGGTTCCCGGGGTCGTGGGCCACTCGACGAACCTGGTCGAGCATCCCGATCTCGTCGCGCAGCGCATCGAGCGCTTCGCGCGCATCGTGGGCCCCGACCGCGTCATCGCCTCGACGGACTGCGGCCTCGGGGGCCGCGTCCACCCCCAGATCGCGTGGGCGAAGCTCGAAGCCCTCGGCGAGGGCGCCCGCCGCGCGGCTCGGCGCGTGTAGCCCCGCGGGATAGCGTGAGGACATGTCCTTCTCGCCTCGACGCGTCCTCTCCGACCTCGCCGATTCCCGCACCGTCGCGCACGGCGCGACGATCACCGCCCTCAGCGCGGCGCTCACACTCGTCGACCACCGGAGCCTGCGGCCGGGCGCGCGTTTCGCGTACCGCGCGGCGAGCGCCGTGGTCGCGGCGTGGATCCTGTGGGCGGATCTGCGCACCACCTCGCGGGAGACGGTCGCACCCGCCACGCGCGCAGGGCTGACAGCGGCTGCGGCCGGCCTGACGCTCGGCGTCGCGGAGGCCGCCGAGACCGTGGACGGCCGCATGCAGGATGCTCTGCAGCGCAACGGCCTGCGCCGGCCGCGCCTGCTCATGGCGGCGGCCGGGGCGGCCCTTACCGCCGGGTCGTGGTGGCTCGGACGTCGCGCGGCTGGATCCGACGCTGCCCCCGACGGACCGGCAGACGAGGAGTACGCGGAGGAGATCATCGACCTGCCCGACGATGTCCGTGCCCTCACTGCCGCGTTGCTGACGGCCACCGACGCATACGGCGCGCCGGAGCTGCGCGCCCAGCTGGAGCAGGCGCGGGCGGTGCTGTACGAGGGGCCGGTGGAAGGCAGCTTCTGGCCCGGCATCGGGTTCCACGTGCCGGAGGATCTGCCGCGCGCCGTACCGGGAGACGCGAACTTCCCGGTGCTGGGCCGCTACTCGGCGCTCGGCGGACGCACTTTCGACGTCTACCTGTCCGTCCTGGAGGGGCGTCTCGGAAGCCTGTCGATCAGCGAGGCGAGCGACTGGAGCGAAGCCGATCACGTCGCCTGGTTCGACGCCGGCCGAGGCGTCCACGAGCTGCCGGGATGGCCGGATGTTACGGAGCTGACGCTCCTGCAGGAAACACCCGCCGGCCTGCAGCCCGCCGCCTCACCCCGCGACTGACGCGCCACAGCGTAGGAGACATCCACGAATTCGGAGCGTTTCCGCGACGGTCCTCCGAATCCGTGGATTCCTCCGCGCGGCATGGTTCGAGGCACGCAGACGCAGCGCGCGGCGGCCCTCTAACCGGCGTCGGCGCGGCGACCGGCAGCCCGGTCGAAGTCCTCCGTCACGAGGGCCATGTTGACCTCGATGCCGGTCGTCGCGCCGAAGCTGACGCAGGCGGGGACGTTCGCCGCCGGGCGCACGACGTTGCCCACGGCCCAGATGCGATCGACGCTCGTCCTGCCCGCGGTGTCGACGGCGAGGAAGCTCCCCATGCGCGTCTGGGCGCGCTCGATGCCGAGGTGGGACAAGAAACCGTCGTGCGGCTCGGCGTGCGGGATCGTGAAGATCGCCTCCACGGTTTCCTCGGCCCCGTCCGCGGTCCGCACGGTCGCGATGTCGTCGCCCTCGCCGGCGACCTCGACGACGGGCGACGTGACGACGTCGACGCCCCGCGCGCGCAGCCGGCGTTCCACGTCGGGCTCCAGGGTGCCGAGCTCCGCGGCGAAGAAGACCACGCGATCGCTCCACTGCCGCACGAGCTCCGCCTGATGGAGCGCGAGCTCGGACGTCGCTAGCACGCCGATGCGCCGGTCCCGCACCTCCCAGCCGTGGCAGTACGGGCAGTGCAGCACGCTCTTGCCCCAGCGGCTTCCGAGGCCATCCACCTCGGGCAGACGGTCGGTCATGCCCGAGGCCACGACGACGGCCCGGGCCGGCAGGGCGTCCCCGTCCTCGGTCCGCACCGTCGCCGTGTCGCGGTCGACGTCGACCCGTTCCACCCGGCCGGCTCGGAACCGCGCCCCGTACTTCGCCGCCTCGGCGCGTCCGCGCCGTCGCAGCTCGTCCGGCGCCGTGCCCTCCGCACCGAGCACGCCGTGCATGTGCGCGGCGAACCGGTTCCGGGGCTGTCCCGCATCGACGACCAGCACGGCGCGCCGTGCCCTGCCCAGCATGAGCGCGGCCGACAGTCCCGCCATCCCGCCGCCGATCACGATCGCATCCCACCGCTCCCCCATGTCCCCAGTCCACGTGGGCGGGCCGGGCGCGGCAAGGCGGTTGCGGAATCCCGCGCGGGATGGAGAATCAGCCCAGCCGGGCGTAGTGGTTCGCCGCCTCGGCGACCTGCAGGTTGTACTCGATCGTGTCGTTGTAGGCGGCGATGGCGGCGATCCATCGGCTCGGCACGGTGAGGTCGCCGCCCGCCTCACAGAGGTACCGGGCTGCGCTGAGCGCGGCGTCGTCGATGTTCTGCGGGTCGGCCATGCCGTCTCCGTTGCCGTCGGCGCCCCACTCGGCCCAGGTGGAGGGGATGAACTGCATGGGGCCCACCGCCCGGTCCCACACGGAGTCCCCGTCCAGGGCGCCGCCGTCCGTGTCGCGGATCACCTCGCTGGCGGTACCGTCCAGTGCGATGCCGATGATCGGCACGACCGCGTCGCCGTCCGCGTCGATCCAGGAGCCCCCGATCGTGCCGTGCGCGGACTCGACGCGGCCGATGGCCGCGAGCGTGTTCCAGCCCAGCCCGCACTCGGGCCGTTCGACGGCCAGGTGGGCCGCCGCGCCGGTATACGCCCGCAGGGGCCGGAACGGGATCCCGGTGCGCGCCGACAGCTCGGCGACCCAGACCCGGTCGACGAGCTCGGAGATCCGCAGCGGCGCTGGGCTGGACTCCGCCGCAGCGGACGGGGATGGCGCCACGGGCGGTGCGACCGCGGCAGGCGGCGCGACGGCGTCGTCCGCCGCGGCGGGGCTCGGCGCCTGAGCGCCGCGAGGGAGCATCGGCCCCGCGGCGATCGCGACGACGCCGACCAGGACGGCGCCGATGGATCCGGCCAACCAGCCGCGCCCCTTCTGTCGGGCGGCGGGAATGAGCGCGCGGTCCGCGGGAGCGTCGCCGGTGGCGCGGAGGAGCGCGTCGAATCCGTCGCCGCCCTCGACCGCGCCCGGATCCGGCGCGCCGCTCGGGTGCGCACCGGAATCCACCTCCTCACGACGCACTCGCCGCATTCGCGCCGCTCGTCGCCGCCCTCAGGCGGCGCAGGTACCAGACCGTCGCCCCGGCGATGCCCGCCACGGCCAGCACGCCGCCGCCCACGACGAGCCCGAGCGCGACCGGATCGGTGCCCTCGCCGATCAGCAGCGCGAGCGGACTGTCCGCCTCGTCGCGCTCGGTATCCGCGCGCGCGCCCTTCGCCTTATCCGAGTCCGAATCCTCGGCACGGGCCTCGGCCTCCTCGATCTCACGGGCCTGGTCGGCGGCCATGGCCGCCGCCGCGGCCGCCGCGACAGCGGCCTGCACCTCCGCACCGACCGCCGCGCCGGTCGCGGCGAGCCCGCACAGGGAGTCGCCGAGCGGCACGTCGCCGACCTGGAAGGTGTAGGTGTGAGACCCGGTGGTGAGCGTCGTACCGGTCCGCGGGTCGGTCGCCACGGCGTGCGCCGTCAGCTTGTAGATGCCCTTCTCGGTGAACACCCACTGGGCGTGCGTGTGGGCCGGCACCGGCTCGCGGATCGTTCCGGGCAGCGTGTATCCCCCGTCGGTGAGGAGGGAACGCAGCCCGCCGAACGGCTGCTGGCTGTAGAGGTGGATCCGGCCCGGCCCGTCCACGCCGGTGATGTGGATCGAGACGTCGGTGTGCCCGCTGGGCGAGGTGCGGTTCGTGTCCCAGCCCGGCCAGATGAGGTTCGGGTCCTGTGTGAGGGGCAGCACGTAGCCGCTCGGCGCACCCGGCGTGCCCGCGGGGATGTTCGAGCGGAACGCGGACTCCTTCACGCGCAACAGCACCGTCTCGGCCTCGCGGATCACCTGGTGCCCCGTGACGTCCTCCTTCAGCTGCAGCACGGCCTTCCCGTTGGCCGCGGACACGTTGAAGGCATCGATGTGCCCGTTGTCGAGCACCAGCCCGGGCGTGCACTGCTGTGGCGCGGCGGCGGGGGCGCGCGCGGGCGGGGGGCTCTGACCGGTGCCTCCCGCGGGCGGTGGCGGGACGGAGCCGCCGCCCCCCGCGCTCGCCGGGCGCGCGATCATCACGCGATCCCAGCCGATGAGCGATCCCTCGCGGTCCTTCACCACGATGCGCGCCTCCCCGGCGGGCGTGCCCGCGGGGATGTCGATGCTGAGGGCGCCGCGCAGGTCGGCCTGGACCCATCCCTGCCACGCCGGACGGGGAGCGTGCAGCCACACCGACACCCATTCGCCCGCGTGCCGCGTGGGACCGATCCGCAGCCCCACCGTGCCGCCCGCGGTCACCCGGCCGCCGGTCGTGACCTGAACCGCGGTTCCCGGGGATGCGGTGCCGAGCTGTACGTCCGACACCGGGAGGGTGTCGTCCGCGTCCGGCCGCTGCGCGACCTCGCCGCTCACGCTGACGGGTACGGGCGGGGAGGCGGAGCGCGTGAAGTCGTTGGACCACGTCGGCACGAACTCGGCGACGATCCGATGCTCCCCCGGCACGAGCGCGTCGGCGCGGAACGAGGCGCGTCCGTCACGCACCGGCGTGTGTCCGAGCACGACGTTGGTCGTGGTGTCGCGAAACTGGATCGCGCCCTCGGCGGACGGCGACACCCGCGCCGTGAACAGGAAGGGCTCGCCGGTTGCCGCCTCGCGCCGGTCGACGGTGAGGCTCGTCGACGTCTCGCGGGTGTGCGCGGCGAGATCGCCGACGACGAAGACATAGTCGTTGCGGGCCGTCTGCTGCCGCCCGTCGACGGTGCCGCTCATCTCGAAGGTCAGCCGGTAGGTGCCGGGCCGGCTGAACGCCCAGTTCATGTGGACGTGCTGCGGCACGCCGATCGTCCATGGCGGCAGACTGGTCCGCGAGCTGAAGGTGCGCTCGGGGGAGCCCGTGCCGAGGAACAGCTCGACGTCCCCGGGACCCTCCGCGCCGACGAGCCGCACAGTGAGGCGGTTCCCGTCGACCTTTCCGCGCAGGTTCGGATCCTCCGTGCTGAAGCCGGGCCAGATCAACGCGTGATTCTGGATCTGCGGAGCGAGCCATACGGTCTGCCCGGGCGCCCCGATGAACCGGAACGCCGGATCGGCGGGCAGCTCCACGCGCCCGACGTCCGAGAGATGGAAGAGCGTCTCCCGCGGATCGATCCGCGTGCCGACGTCGACGACGCCGTCGCCGTTCGCGTCGAAGTCGGCCTTGCTCGACAGCACGAACGTGGAGCCGTCCAGGTACGCGGAGACGGTGTCCGTGTGGATGTTCTCCACGACACGCTTCTGCGAGCTGGGGGGTGCGGGGCCGGCGGCCTGGCCCGGCGGATGCGACGGCAGCGTCGGCGTCGGGCCGGGGCTCGGGGAGGACGTCGGGGAGGGTGTCGGAGACGCGCTCGGGGTCGCCGACGGCTCGGGGGCGGGACTCGCAGTGGACGAGGGCTCCGGAACGGGCGGCGGTGTATCCCTCGGCTCGGGCTCTGGCGTCTCCTCGCCAGGCGGGGTCGGCGTCGGCAGCGGATCGGGTGCGTCCGTCGCCGCCGGGGCGGGCGTCCCCGAGACGGCGGTTTCGACGTCACTCGGAGCCCCCGCGGGTCCGTTCGTGGCGGACGCCGGGAGCGGCGCCGCGGTCAGGACGAGCAGGGCCACGAACGCGACGCCCGCACGGGCGGCGCTTCTCATACGCGTGAACGGTCGGGTCATCGCAGTGCGCTCTCCAGGACGGGGGTGGCAGGCGCGAGGGCGCCCCGGTCGCTGTGGTCCTCGTCGTCCTCGCCCTCGATGGGCCGGGCCCGGCGGCGGAGGTAGCGGATCAGCAGCCCGTGGCGCGGGGCGAGGAACCAGGCCAGCAGGAACACGAGCGTCGCGATCAGGACGATCGTGCCGCCGACCGGCAGATCGAGGCTCCACGACAGGTACAGCCCGACGAGCGCGGATCCGCCGCCGATGATCGGGCCGAGCAGCATCATCATCGCGAGACGGTCGGTGAGCAGTCGGGCGGCGGCGGCCGGCGTGATGAGCAGGGCCAGCACGAGGATGTTGCCGATCGTCTGGATCGAGATGACGATCGCCACAGCCACCATCACGTACAGCACGAGGTCGAGCGCGAAGACGGGAATGCCCGTGGAGCGGGCCATCTCGCGGTCCAGCGTGACGGAGACGAACTCCTTGTGGAACAGGAAGGCGACGATCAGCAGCACGAGACCCGTGATCGCCACGGTGAAGATGTCCTCGTCCGGGATGCCCGTGATCGAGCCGAACAGGAATTGCTGCAAGGAACCGGCGTATCCCGGAGCGCGGGAGATGATCACGATGCCGAGGGCGAATGCCGCCACGAAGAACACGCCGATGATGCTGTCCTCCTTGATGCGCCGGTTCTGCGAGAACACGGCGACGAGGATGGCGGTCAGCACTCCGGCCACGGCGCCGCCCAGCACGAGGTTGCCCTGGATGACGAAGGCGACCGCGAGCCCGGGGAAGACGGCGTGGGCGACGGCATCGCCGATGAAGGCCATGCCGCGCAGCACCACGTAGCACCCGACCACGCCGCACACGATGCTCGACATCACGGCAATGACGAGCGCCTTGGGCAGGAAGCGCAGGTCCGGGTTCATCAGGTCCTGGATGAAATCGATCGGGCTGAGCATCAGGCGGCCACTCCGATCGTCCTCAGGAGCGGGTTGGTGGCCTTCACGTTGAACGTCTCCATCCAGATCGCGGGATCAGTCAGCTGCTCCGGTGCCGCGTCCGCGACGATCGTGCGGTTCACCAGGCACAGGCGCGAGCAGTCGTGCAGCGCACCGATGAGGTCGTGCGTGGTCATCACCACCGCCTTGTCCTCGCGCGAGAGCTCCGCGAACAGCTCCATGAGCAGCTCCTGCGTCGGCATGTCCAGGCCCGTGAAGGGTTCGTCGAGGAGCAGCAGGCAAGGCCGGAGCGCCAGGGCACGCGCGACGAGCACGCGCTGTCGCTGTCCGCCCGAGAGCTCTCCGACGGGGCGGGCCGCGAGGTGATCCATGTGCACGCGTTCGAGCGCCTCGGCGACGGCCTCGAAATCGCGCTGGCCCGGCCGGCGGAGCCACCCGATGCGCGCGGTCCTGCCCGTCATGACGGTGTCCTCCACCGTGATCGGGAAGTCCCAGGCGAACTCGTGCCGTTGGGGCACATACCCGACGCGCGCTCGCGCTCGCGCTGGGCTCTCGCCGTCGATGCGCACGTCGCCGCGCTCGGTGCGGATCGTGCCGAGCACGGAGCGCAGGAGCGTCGTCTTGCCGGCGCCGTTCGGCCCGATGATGCCGACGAACTCGCCGGTGTCGATCCGCAGGTTCACGTCGCGGAGCACGCGACGTCCCCCGAGCTGCACGCTGAGACCGCTGACCTGGAGCGCGGGTGCGGTGGAGGGGCTCATCGCTGGTCGTCCCCGCTCCGGGCCGCGCGGGCACGGGCCTTCGCGCGGTTGGTGGCCACGATCACCGCGACGATCGCGATCAGGAGCACGGCCGCCACGATCCCCACGACCATCCCGACGATCGCGCCCAGGCCCGCGGCGGGCTCAGTGTCCTCCGGTGCGGATGCCGCGGTGTCCTCGACATCCTCCGGCCCGGCCGGCTGCTCCTCCAGCTGGCTGTCGTCGAAGGTCGCGGCGAAAGCGTCCTCGGCGGGCGTCTCGTCGCCGACGGCGAAGCGCAGCGAGTCGCGGGCAGAGACCGATGTGCCGTCGCGGAGCTCTCCGGCGAACTCGATCTCGACGAGGTAGATCCCGGGTTCGCTGAAGACCCAGTTCGCGTGCGTGTGGACGTTGACCTCGATCCACGCCTCCTGCGGGAACGGCTGGAGCGTCGACCACAGCGGCTGCGGATCGCCGAAGTTCCCGCTCTGCAGGTACACCGTCACGTCGCCGGGCCCGTCGACGCCGAGGACCCGCAGGGTCGCGCCGAGATTGAGGTTGTCCAGCACGTTCGGCTCCTGGGTGTTCCAGCCGGTCCAGATGACGTCCGGCTCCTGGGTCTGCGGGATCACCCACACCTCCTTGCCCGGTTCCTGGCCGAGGAAGGC
This sequence comes from Microbacterium album, assembly GCF_014643695.1. GTDB lineage: Bacteria > Actinomycetota > Actinomycetes > Actinomycetales > Microbacteriaceae > Microbacterium > Microbacterium album. Next base: position 10,122 of record NZ_BMJY01000022.1, read on the forward strand.
GTACTGCTCGTTGTCGGGGATCGGTCGCTTGGCCGCGTCGCTCACCCTCGCCACGACGTCCCTGAGGTGTCGCCAGTACGTGGGAGTGCTGGTGTCGTCATGGATCTGGATGATCCACTCGCCGGTGTTGAGCGTGGGCCCGAAGTCGATGTGGCCGCGGTCGAGCACGACCTGACCGGTGCCCTGGGCCTGGTTCGGGTCGATCACCTGGCCCAGTCCGTCGTCGCCCGTGTCGGCGACCGCGGCGCCGGCGGGTACGAGGACGGCGAGGGCGACGGCGGCGAGCAGGGATCGCCGGAGGCTGCGGGGACGGGGGCTCATTCGTTCTCCTTGACGGGTGCGAGGCAATCGCGGATCGAACGCGCGTTGAAGCGCAGCATCTCCACGTACGTGGTGACCTCTTCGCTGAAGGCGTCGCCGTGGATGGGGCACACGCCGACGCCCTGCTCCCTGGCCACCTCGACGAGAGTGGAGGAACGGGCGGCGAGGTTGGGCTCGAGGAACACCGCGGGGACCTCGAGGTTGCGGATGGTCTGGGTCAGGCGCTTCCGGTCGGCCAGCGACGGCTCGGCGGCGGGGTTCGGCGTCACGAAGCCGGAGATCGACAGGTCGTAGGCGCGCGCAAGGTAGGCGAAGGCGTCGTGCGTGGTGACGAGCGTGCGGCGGTCGCGCGGCACCTCGGCGATCGTGTCGCGCACCTCCTGATCCAGCGCGGCGAGCTCACGGAGATAGGCCGTCGCGTTGCGGGCATACTCCTGGCCCCCCGCCGGGTCCACCTCGATCAGCGTGTCGCGGATGATCTCGACGTACGACATGGCGTTGCGCACGTTCTGCCACAGGTGCGGGTCGATCTCTCCGTGCACGTGCTTTCCGAGCACGGCTTGCGGCAGCTGGTAGACCGGTTCCCCGGCCCGCCCGAGGAAGCGGTACGCCGGGTCGCCCGGGATCTCGTGCAGCGCGTTGTTCGGCACCTCGACGACCACGTCCTCCACGGCGAAGAACTCCTGGTGGACGTCCGAGGTGCCGTGCTCGTGGTCCAGGAGCAGCTCGAAGACGCCGTCGTCGAGGTTCAGCGTGACGTCAGCGTGCCCCGCGCTGAGCACCGTCGCGCCGCTTCGGCCGGGGGCCCGGTACGGGTCCACGCCCACCGCGAACACCAGTTGCCCCGTCGCGATGTCGATGGGCCTCTGGTCGGGTGCGACCTGCAGCTTCCCCTGGACGTCCAGCGTGTAATAGCCGGGCGCGGTGAACGCCCAGCTCAGGTGCGTGTGCGCGTCCGGGGGGATGGTGACCGTGTCGTCCCGGTACCCTCGCGCGGCGTCGAAGCCGTCGGAGGAGTCGAAGTACGTGTCGATGTCGCCGAAGCTGCCGGTGAGGTAGGCGATGAGGTCACCCGGGCCATCGACCCCCGTCGCCGACAGCAGGACGTCCGAGGTGCGGTCGGCGCCGTGGTGAGCGCCATCGCCGGCGACGCGCAGCCCGAGCCAGATGGTGTCGAGCGACATGTCCTCGACGAGCGGGATGATCTCCGCGGCGTACTTGACCGCTTCCTCGGCGAGCGAGATGTTCGGCACCCCGTCGCGCAGATTGGTGTCGAGCGCCTTGATGATGCTCTGCTCCTCGAGCATCAGGTAGTTCGAGAACGCCACGTCGGCGTAAACGATCTCGCGCACATCGCGCAGGGACGGCTCGTAGCTGTGCGGGTCGCCGTGCTCCGGCACCAGCGAGTGCACGTCCACCCGGTCGCCCGCGACGTTGCGCGCGAGATCGGCGAGGATGCCGGTCGTCGTGACGATGCTGAGACGGTCGCTCGCGGCCGAGGCCGAGGGTTCCAGGGGCGCACATGCCGAGAGCGCCACCGTCGCGGTGAGGAGGACGAGGGGGAGGGAGCGTGTGGGGCGCACGAAGGGGCTTTCACTTTTCGGGGCCGGCCCCGGGAGGACGCGTCTTCCGACGCGCCCCCCGGAGCCGGCTCGCTCGGGGTTACTCGGCTGCGGCGATCACTCGGACACGACCGCCCCGGCGCCGGCGCGCCGCGAGCACCACGGCCGCGCCGAGCAGGGCGAGCGCCAGGCCGGACGCGGCCAGGCCGCCGACCTGAGCACCCGTGACCGCGAGTGCGTTGTCGCGCGGCGCCGCGGCCGTGTCGTCGTCCGCGGCGTCGTCACCCGCACCGCCCGTCACGGGCGCGCTGACCTGCAGCGTCTCCCAGCCGACGAGCGTGCCGTCCGCTGCGAAGACCGCGAGCCGGTGCTCGCCGGGCTCCGCGTCGGCGGGGATCGTGACGGCGAAGGCGCCCTGGGCGTTGACCCGCAGCCAGTCGCCGCCCAGCAGCACCGGGTCGGAGAACAACCAGGCCGCGATCCACTCGCCCGCGCGCTCGGCGCCCACCTGGACGGTGATCACCTGACCCGGCGCAGCCGTCGTGTCGGACAGCTGGATGCCGCCGGCGGGAACGCCGTCGAGCGCGGCGCCCGTCTGCGGCGCGGGCGCCTCGGCCGGCTTGGTGGGCTCGGGCTCCTGCCCGCCGGGCACGGCCACGTTCAGCGCCACCGGCTCCGACTCCGCGATCACCGCGTGGTCGTGGTCGTACAGCTTCGCCACGATCAGCGCACCGGCGTCCTCCGCCGTCACCGTGTGCTCCAGCGTCGCCGACAGGGCACCGCGGATCACCGAGTATTCCGCGTCACCGGCACGCTTGATGAACCAGTGGTAGTGATCCTCACCCGTCTCCGGGTCCTGAACCGCCGTCAACGTGGCCGTGTCCCCCACGGCGTACTCGTCCGCGAGCCCCTCCACGATCAGCGTCGTGGCAACCGGCTCCTCGTGGTGATCGTCCAGGGCGATCAGCACGGGAGGCGACTCCACGTAGACCTCGCCGTTGTCGAAGGTGAGCTTGGCGATCACCGCCGCGCCCACCAGCTCCTCGGTCGCCTCGAAGGCGTACGTGCTTCCGTTCTCGCCCTCGATGAGCTCCGGCGCGGTCTGGCCCTGCTTCTGGACGTACCATTCGAAGCGCGTCAGCACCGACGCCGGGTCCACGACCGCCGTGAGCGACACGGTGTCGCCTGTGTGGTAGTGGTCGGCGACGCCCTGGATGGCGATCTTCTGCAGCGGGGCCGCACCGTGGTCGTCGACGTCGATCGTCGCGGCCTGCGACTCCGCGAGCACGGTCTCGCCGTCGACGAGCGAGACCCGCGCGACCGCCCCGTGAAGCGCCTGCTCGGCCGTCAGGCGCACCTCGGCGCCCGTCTGCTCCAGCACGACGGGCGCGTCCTGGTCCGTGCGCTGCAGGGTCCACCGGTACGCGGCGCCCTCCGGAGCGTGCTCGGCCGTCGCCGTCAGTACGATCGGCGAGCCGCTGTGGTAGTGGTGGGCCAGACGGCCGATGGTCACGCTCGGCGTCGGCGCGGCGGGCGCCTGGATGGTGACCGGGGCGGACTCGACGCGCAGCGGCGCCCGTGTCGCATAGTCCATTCCTCCTGCGACGACCGCGCGGTACTGGGCGCCGTCGATCGCCTGCACCGTGATCGACGGCGCGGCGCCCGTGACGCGCTCCCACTGCTCCGAATCGGAGGCGCGCGTGTACCACTCGTAGGTCGGAAAGTCGGCGCCCTCGGGCAGCTGCGCCGCGGTGAGCGTGACCTCCGCACCCGGCTCGACGACGTTCTCGGCGCCGCGGATCTCGACCGCGGTCGGCTCCGGGGCCACGACGAACCGGTAGGTGGCGGTGTTCGTGAGGGTCCTCTGCGTGCCGTCCGCGCTGTTCACGGAGCCCTGCACGGTGAGCGTGTACTCACCGGGCTGCGTGAAGCCCCAGTTCGCGTGGACGTGCGCGCCGAAGGTCTGGTGGATGGTTCCGGGCAGCTTCCACGAGTCCGTCAGGAGCTGCTGGGTGCCGCCGAAGGTGCCCTGCGTCCAGAGGTAGATCTCGCCGGGGCCCTCGACGCTCGTGATGTTGATGTCCGTCGTGGTGCCCGCGCCGTAGAACGAGGCGACGGCCTGGTTGTCCCAGCCCGGCCAGATCAGGCTGTGGTCCTGCGAGAGGGGCAGGTAGTAGAGCTCGCCGGGGGCGCCCGCGGGAACGCCCCCGGCAGGCACGTTCTTCGAGATGGCCTGGCTCTTGACGTACAGCTCGACCGACTCGGGCGTGCGGTGCACGTGATACCCGGTCACGTCCTCCTTCAGCACGAGGCGCGGGCTGCCGTCCGCATCGACCATGAAGTTGAAGGCGTCGATGTGACCCGTCGTGAATCGCTGGGGATCGTCGTACACCACGGGCGTATCGCCCGCGGCATACGCGGCTTGGGGAATCAGCAGCGCCGCTGACACAAGCAGTGCCAGGGCCCCTGCTCCCCGCTTGCGCGTGAGGACCGTCATGGGGTGTCCCTTTCCAGGCGCGGTGCGCCGGTCTGCGGATCACGTCGCCACGCGGCGCGGATCCTGTCTCCTGGGTGAAGCCGTCCGCGCGGATGGGGCGCCCGGACAGTGATAATGATTCTCATTTACGTCGGTGGAGTCAAATCCACCCGAACGCGGACGCGCTACTCGGCCGGGTTTCGTGCGACCACCCACGCCGGAAACGGGTCCGGCAGACAAGCCCACGCGATTGGGCCTGCCGAGAACTCCTCGTCCGTCAGCGATGCCTCATCGAGCGCGGCGGTGAGGGACGCTGCGTCGAGGCCCAGACCGATGAACCCGAGGTCCTGGCCGAACGTCAGCAGCTCGTCCCCCTCCGTGAAGTCGTCGTCCACCGCCAGAGGATCGAACGCGATCGTGCGCCCGGTGTGATCCCATCGCGCAGTGATGTGCGGGCGCGTCGCGAGCCGACAGAACCCGGCGGATCGGACGACCGTGCCGAACTCGCCCGGTTCGATCCGCTCATCCAGCAGGCGTTGCAGCCGGCCCGGATGCAACGGGCGATGCTGCTCATAGCGGAACGCGCTCACACGCGGATCCGTCATGTGGGGACGGAACTCGCCGTTGAGCAGGGCCACCCAGCCGGGGCGGTCCTGCTGCGGCGCGTAGCGGTACTCTCCCAGCGGCGCGGCGTGCCGGAGGGCATCACGCTGCAGCCGCAGGCGCGCGCGCGGCGAGATGTGATTCAGCAGCGCCATGAGGCTCGACAGCTCCGGCGTCGTCAGCCCCGACCAGCCGACCACGAGGATCGTGGACGCGAACTCGAGCTGACTCACGGCGAGGTGCGCTCGCGCGACGTGCAGCGCTCGACCGTCCGGAGCCGAACGCACGATGTCGTCCTCGCGGAAGAGATCCGCGAGGATGTGAGCCGCGTCGACGACGCACACGAGTTCCGAGAGCCGTACACCGCCGAAGGGGTCGGCCAGCGACCCGATCAGCGTCGTGACCGCCGTCTCGGTCGGGAACTCGATCACCGCCGCCTCGCGGCAGGCCAAGAGGGCGACCGCATCGTCGACGGGCGCGGACAGGCCGCTGACCCGATCGGCCGGAACGAGCGGGCGCGCAGTCTGGGCCGCCAGCCGCTCGGCCTGCTCCCGACGCTCCGGCGCGCACGCGCCGACCACAGCGATGACGTCCACCTCGTTCATGTGCCGCCTCCATTCCACGGATGCCCTGCGAGTGTGATTGACTACCGTAACTGATAATCGTTCTCACTAGGAGGTGTCGTATGAAGGTGCGCGCGTCGATCAAGTCCCTCAAGAACCAGCCGGGAGCGCAGGTCGTGCGTCGCCGAGGACGCGTCTACGTCATCAACAAGCTCAACCCGCGGTTCAAGGGCCGTCAGGGCTGAGGCCGCGCGGGGGCCGGCGCGTGTCGGGCGCGCCCGCCCCCGCGCAGCGCTACGGAAGGATGCGCGTCAGTCGCAGGTGGAGCACACGCCGGTCAGCGGCAAGACCTGGAAACATGTGGGGCACACTGCGGCCGGGGGTCGTTCGGGGGCGGAGGGCCTGCGGGGCGGCGCACTGCCGGTCGGCGCATTTCCGGTCGGCGCATTCCCGGTCGGTGCGTTGCGCGCCGACGCGCGGCGCCGGGTCGGCTCGCGGCGGGGCGCCGCGTCCGGGTGCGTGACACCCCAGGCGCCCTGGAACCTGCGGCTGGGCCACCTCTCGGCGTCGCCCGCGAGGCGGGCCGCATCCGCCTCCGAGCGGAACCCGTTGGTGTAGCCGTCGTGGACCTCGAGCGCGGGGCCGCTCCCCCGCTCGATCTTGAAGTACGTGCGGTAGCCGACGAAGCCCGCGACGTCCGCACTCTCGACGATCCGTCGCACGAGAGCCTGGTTGGCGAGGGGAGTCCCGTGCCGCTGGAAGGCCTCGTCCAGGGTCGCGTACCGCCGCGCGCGCCCCTCCTTGCCGTGCTCGATCGGCCGCTCGGGCGTTGTGGGCATGGTCTGATTCTCCCTCACGACCGAGGTCCCCGCGAGCGGGCACGCAAGCCCCTGCCACGGCAGTGGGTCGGGTCTCCGCACCGCCCTGCCACTCGCACGTGAACCCTGCTAACGTGGCCCGCGGCCTTCAGACCCCGAGGAGGAGAACGCCCCATGGCCTCGTACACCGTCAGCCGGTCGGTCATCGTCGACGCCGAGCCGGAGCAGGTGTTCCCGCTGATCACCCGGTTCTCGAACTGGACACGCTGGTCGCCGTTCGAGAACGCCGATCCCGCGCTCGCACGCGAGTATCGCGGGCCGGACGAGGGCACGGGCGCCGTCTACGAATGGTCGGGCAACGACAAGGCCGGCGCGGGCGTGATGACCATCACGGATGTCACCCCCTGCCAGGTGTACGTCGACCTCGAGTTCGTGCGCCCGTTCACGTCCTCGACGCGGCACGTCTTCGCCGTCACCCCGTCGGGCGGTGCGGCGAGCACCGTCACCTGGACGATGCACGGCGAGCACCGCGGCCTGACCGGCCTCGTCACGCGGCTGCTCATGCCCATGGAGAAGGTCATGGGCCCCGAGTTCGAGAAGGGACTCGAGGCCCTCAAGCTCGAGGTCGAGCGCGACGTGGCGGAGGCCGACGCGGCCTGAGGCGGCGCGCCTAGCGGGGCTCGAGATCCTCCACGGCGGGGCCCTCGAGCACGTCTCCGTCGGGCGAGAAGCGGGATCCGTGCAGCGGGCAGTCCCACGACTGCTCTTGGCGGTTCCACTCGAGGATCCCGCCCATGTGCGTGCAGACCGCCGAGACACGGCACATCTCTCCGCCCACGCGTGCCTCGGCGATCGGATGGATGCCGTCGCGCGTGACGCGCCCTTCCCCTTCGGCCGGCTCTCCCGGTTCCGGCCGGACGGCGCGGACGACGCCGGTGACGAGGTTGGCCGCCACGGACGCGTTGGCGGCTACGAGGTCGACGCCGTCACGCACTCCGAGGTCGGGCGAGCGCAGCGCCTCGGCCCACGGCGTCGGCTCGCCGACGATGTCGCCCGCGATCGTCATCGCCGCGGCGACGGCGTTGGTCATCCCCCACTTGTTGAAGCCCGTCGCGGCATGGATCCGGCCGTCGCTTCCCGGCATGGGCCCCGCGAACGGCACGCGAGTGACGGTGCGATAGTCCTGCGCCGCCCACCAGGTCGCGCGCTCGGCACCGGGGAACGCGGCCGTCGTCCAGGCGTCGAGCTCGCGGAGGAGGCGGTCGGTGTCGCGCTCCCGCCCCGGAGTGAACCCGGAGCCCCCGACCAGCAGCAGCTCACGCCCCGCACCATCGCGCGCGGTGCGCAGCGATCGCGTCTCGGGATCCACCGATACGTACATCCCGCGCGGGATCTCGCCCGGCACACGGTAGGCGGCGACGAGGGAGCGCGAGGGCTTCAGCCGCGCGAAGAAGGCGGCGCGGTCGATGACGGGTGAACCGCTCGCGACGACGACCGACCGGGCGTGCACCGTCCCGCGCGTGGTGCGCACGAGCACGTCCTCCGCCTCCACGTCCGCACCGCGCACGCGGCACCCCGACAGCAGCGCGCCCGAGCGCTCGCGCACCTCGGCCGCGAGGCGCGCGAGCAGGCGCATCGGGTGAATCTGCCACTGGTCGCGCATGCGCAGCGCGCTCGTGACGGCGTAGGGCAGGCCGGCATCCTGGCCGGGGCCGAGCAGGTCCACGTCGAGCCCGACGGAGGCGAGTGCGCCGGCCTCCTGGTCGACGGCACGGTCGCCCTCCGGGGTCGTGGCGTAGGTGAGGGCATCCCGCCGATCGAGGGCGTCGGGATCATCCGACAGCTCGGCGCGCACCCACTCCTGCGCGGCCCGGTTCGCCGCGACGTACGCCTCCAGGGCCTCCTGGCCGGCGTGCTCGCGCAGCTGCGACATGACCTGGCCCTGCAGCAGGCTGAGCTTGGCCGTGGTGTTCCCTGTGGCGACCGCACCCGGGTCCCGGGCCTCGAGGACGACGACGCGCCGCCCGCTGCGCGAGAGCAGCACGGCGGTCGTGAGGCCTGCGAGCCCGGCGCCTATGACGACCACGTCGGCGCGCGCGGGTAAGTCCCCATCCGTGTCGATGACGGGCGACGTCAGCCGCCACAGCGACCGCGCGGGATCCGCCATCCGATGATCCGTCACGTGACGCTCACCGATCCGAGGGGCTCACGTGCGTCACCCGGCTCCGGCCGCGGCCACGCGCCGCTCGGGCGTCACGGGTCGCGCGGGCTGGAAGTGCGCGATCTGCTTCGGCCGGCGCGGTCCGGTGCTCGCGCAGGCGGCCAGCACGTCCGCGGCCAACAGCAGAACGCTCTCGATCGAGCCATGCCGAGTGGTGCCGCGCGTGCCCGACACCCAGACCGCTTCGTAGCTCAGCTCGTCCGGTTCGTCTCTCGCGATCTGCTCCACATAGGCGATCACGCTGGCCGCATCGCACGCCGCCACGCTGCGGTCGCACACGCGCCAAGCCCCGTCTCCGAGGGGAACGAGCTCGAGCTGGTGAAAGGTATCCATGGTGAGTCACACCTCCGCATTCAGCCTCCCCGCACACCCCTCCGGGTTCCAGGGGGTTGACACTCCGAACGGCCCCGGGTATCCCGCCTGCGCCCGGTCCGATCGGCTGCGGCGAGCGCTCGCCGTCGCCGACGCCGGCGCCTCGGAATCGGCGTCCCGCGCGGCGTCCTAGGGGCCGCCGACCGGCCCGTCAAGCCCGTTCAGGTCGAGCGGAGCGCGTTCCAGCATGGAGACGGACGACCGATCCGAACACACAGGAGGCGGACCATGAGCATGAACGAGCAGCCCGACACGCAGGGGATGGACCCGGTGGAGGCGGAGCTCGGGGAAGAGGGTCAGGGCGACCTCGCTCCCGAGGACCTGCCGCAGCAGGGCGGCCCCGCCGCCGCGCTCGACGGCTCGATCGTGGACGAGGACGGCGCCGGCGGCGATCCGCTCGACGAGGTCGGATCCACGAACGGCGGCAGCGCGGCTCCCGGACCCGACGACGTCATCTACGGCGGCGACAACGTGGACACCGCTCCCCGCCCCGCCGACGACTTCCGCTCCGAGGAGACGGGACTGCAGACGGACTCGATGGCGTCGCCCGGGGCGACCGGCGACAGCAGTCTGGACACCGAGGCGACGCCGGAGGGTCGCGGCCTGGGCGAGCGCGAGAGCCGCGGCAACCGTGACCGCGCGGACGCGCTCACCGGCAAGGACGAAGTGGGCCAGCGCGAAGCGGCCCCCGCCACGGACGACGACACGGGTTCGGCCGACGGCAGCGTGCCGGCCGGACGCGAGGGCGCGGACGCGGGCGCCGTGGACAGCGTCGACGTGGAGGGCACCGCAAGCCCCGACGTGGAGCGGTCGAGCCAGAACGACTTCGCCGGCGTGGCCCCGGGCGAGGGCACCGACCCCGGAGACGCGGCGCTGGCGCGGGCCTCCCGGGAACAGGCACAGGTCGAGCCCGGGCCCGGCAACGCCGCGGCGGACGCGACGGCGTCGCCCAACGCCGCGGACGACGCGCCCACCGCGCACCGCTCGGACGACCCGTCCATCGCGGGCATCCCCGACGCCGTCGGCCCCGGCGGCGCCGGCCTGCAGACCGGCACGCGCCAGGACCTGAACGACACGAACGTGGACGAGCGCGTGCAGGGCATCCTGGTGCAGGTCCAGGCCGATCTGGGCACGGATCGCCTCGCGGAGTCGGAGGTGCGACCGATGCTGGAGCGGCGCCTCACGGACGCCGGGATCAGCGCGGACGAGGAGCAGATCGAGCGCCTCGTCTCCGAGATCGTCTCGGGCGACGCGCCCGCGGACACCGACCGCGGTCAGCCGGGCGCGCACGCCTGACGGACGCCGCCTCGCCGGCGGCCGGGGGACGCGCCGTAGACTGGAATCCATGTCCCACACCGCCTCCCCGGCCGCCGCGGACGTGCGCCGTCCCCGCATCACCGTCCTCGACGTCCTGCGTCTGCTCACCGAGCTGCTCGCGGTCGGGAGCCTCGCGGCGTGGGGGGCGCTGTCGTGGCCGCTGCCGTGGAACATCGTCGTCGCGATCGCGGCGCCGGCACTGGCGGTCGTCCTGTGGGCCCTGTTCGTCTCCCCCAAGGCCGTGTTCGGCGTGCACCCGTTCGCGCGCGCGCTGGTGGAGCTGCTCGTCTTCCTCTCCGCCACGGTCGCATGGTGGTCTCTCGGCCACCCGTGGATCGGCCTGGCCGTGGGCGCGGTCTGCATCCTCGTGGGCGTCCTGCACGGTCGGCGAGCAGTGTCGTGACCGACTCCCCGGACGTCGTCGCCCTCCTGCGCGCCGAACTCGGCGACCTCGTCGACACCTCGCCCGAGTCGCGGGACGCCGCGCGCGCCGACAAGTCGGGCCACCGGGCCGCGGAGCCGCCGCTCGCGGTCGTCCACGCCGAGCGCGTGGAGCACGTCCAGGCGACCCTGCGCATCGCGAGCGCCACGGGCACGCCGGTCGTCACGCGGGGAGCCGGGACGGGCTGCGCGGGGGGCGCCAACGCCGGCCGGGGCGAGATCGCCCTGTCGGTGCGTCGCATGACGCGCGTGCTCGAGGTGTCGCCCGAGGATCTGCTCGCGGTCGTCGAACCCGGCATCATCAATGCGGAGCTGAACGATCACCTGTCCGCGTACGGCCTGTGGTGGGCGCCCGATCCCGCCAGCCGCGCCGTGTCGACCGTCGGCGGCAACATCGCCACGGGCGCCGGCGGGCTGCTGTGCGCGAAGTACGGCGTCGTGCGCGACGCCGTCCTGGGCGTGGACGTCGTGCTGGCCGACGGACGACTCATCAGGATGGGCCATCGCAGCGTCAAGGGCGTGACCGGGCTCGACCTGACCTCGCTCATGATCGGATCCGAGGGCCGCCTGGGCGTGATCGTGGGGGCGACCCTGAAGCTCCGCCGACTCGTCCCCGGCGACGTGTGCACCCTCACGGCGACCTTCCCGAGCGTGCGGGAGGCGGCCGCGGGATCCGCGGCGGTGACGGCGTCCGGCGCGCAGCCGTCGATCATGGAGCTCATGGACGCGGCCAGCCTCGCCGCGGCCTACGGTCTGCTGGGGCTGGTCCCGCCCACACCGGGCGCCTCCCAGCTGGCCATCCAGACCGACGGACCCGCCGCCGTGGCGGAGGCCGAGGCGATCGCCACCCTGCTGACGTCCCTCGGCGCATCGGTCGCCGTCACGAGCGATCGCGCGGAGGGAGACCGGCTGCTGGCCATCCGCCGCTCGATGCACGCGGCCATGGAATCGCTCGGCCGCTCCCTGATCGAGGACGTCTCCGTGCCGCGCAGCGCCCTGCCCGCGATGTTCGACGAGATCGCCCGCGTCGAGCAGCACTACGGCGTGACCATTCCGACGATCGCGCACGCGGGCGACGGCAACCTGCACCCCAATTTCGTCTTCACGCCCGACCCGGACGCTCCGGACGAGGTTCCCGCGGTGGTGTGGGAGGCCGCGGACGACCTGTTCCGCGCGGCGCTGCGCCTCGGCGGGACACTCACCGGCGAGCACGGTATCGGGCTGCTGAAACGCCGCTGGCTCGCCGACGAACTCGGCGAAGACCAGTGGCGTCTTCAGCGCGACATCGTCCGCGTGTTCGACCCCCGTGGGATCCTGAATCCGGGCAAGGTCTTCGACACCTGAGGCCGACCGGGGGAGAGCGCGTGGACCGGGTGAGCGGTCTTACCGGGATGCTCAGCGCATCGTAGTCAGTTCGTGATCCATGGATCGCCCGCCACGCGGTATAGGGCCCTACTCTATGTTTGACGGCTTCTCTGCCGACTCCAGGGGGTAACCGTGACCGATGTGGCGACCAAGCCCGAGAACGTGATCGACGGTGGCGACGACACTGCCACCACCGCCGTTGCGCTGGGCGACGGCGCGCCCGGCGACCCGCCGCGCCTCGAGTGGGCGCCCGCGGAGCCGAAGCCGCGCAAGAAGCGGCTCGCGCTGTGGCTGGGCATCCCCGGCGGCCTCGTGCTCGCGGGCGCCGTGGTCGCGTCGCTCGTGCTGATCGCTCCCGGCACGGCCGTCGCCGGCACGCCGGTGGGCGGCATGACCCCGGGCATGGCCGCCGAGGCCGTCACCCAACGCCTCGCCACCACGGAGTTCACGATCGGAGACGCCACCCTCACGGGCGAGCAGCTCGGACTCTCCGTCGACGCTCAAGCGGCCGCCGGCGACGCGTTCGAGACGGCGCCCATGTGGAAGCTGAGCGAGTGGGGCCCCACGCACATCGAGGCCCCCGTGACGCTGGACGCCGAGCGCGCGGCCGAGGCTCTCCGCCAGGCGCTCCCCGACCTCTACACGGACTACACGAACGCGCGCGTGGTCTTCGACGGCGAGGCGGGACGCTTCACGGTCGAGCCCTCCGCGCCCGGACAGGGCGTCGACGTGAACGCCCTCGCGGCCGAGCTGACGACGGCTCTCGCGGCGGGGGGCACGTCGGTCGAGCCGACGCTCACGGAGGTGGAGGCGCCCGCCACGACGCAGGATGCCGAGGCGTTCGCCGCCCAGCTCAACGACCAGGCCGACACGGCGGGCTTCTATCTTGAGGATGTCCGCGCCCACGGCGTCGACCTCCCGACCGTCGCATCATGGATGGACATCTCGTCGGATCCCGTCACCGGCGACTTCATCGTCACCGCCGACGAGCAGGCCATCGCCGAGGCCATCAAGGACCTGCCCGAGAAGGTGAACCAGGACGTCATCGACGCGCGCGTCGTCACCAACTCCGCGGGCGACCACCTCCGCACCATCCAGGAGGGCCAGGACGGCTTCGGCATCTCGTCCACCGACGGCGTCGCTGAGGAGGTCACCGCCTCCCTCGCGGCCGGCGACCTGCGCTTCGAGCTGCAGGGCGAGGTCGTCAAGCACAACGTCATCGAGCTGTTCCGCCGCGTCGAGGTGGACAAGAGCGCGGGCATGACCTACCTGTACGAGGGTCCTGAGCCCGGCCAGGAGAAGCTCGTTGCGTCCTACCCGGTCGCGCTCGGCACGGGCGGGCAGTACGAGACGCAGACCGGTCACTTCACCGTGTACGGGCAGCTCACGATCCAGCACATGGGCTCGTGCGACTCGCAGGGCCGGTTCGTGCCCGGCGGCCGGTTCGACTACTGCACCGCGAACGTGCCCTGGGTGACCTACTTCAACGGCGACCAGGGCTTCCACGGCACCTACTGGCACAACAACTTCGGGCCCGGGGCGCGCATGAGCCACGGCTGCGTCAACATGACGAACGCCGCCGCGGAGCACATGTACCGCTTCGCGCAGGTGGGCACCGAGGTCTGGGTCCACGACTGAGCCACGAAACCTCCGCGGAGCGGGCGCGGATGCACCCCCTCCGCGGAGGCGTTAGCCTGTGGCTATGTCGCTGAAACTGGTCGAGCTCTCCGCGGACACGATCGTCGCGGTCAACACCCTGTCGCTCAAGCCCGGCCAGGAGCAGTTCCTCGCGCCCGTGTCGTACGGCATCGCGGCGACCGTGATCAGCCCGCAGACGTCCTGGCAGCGCGTGGTCGTCGACGGCGACGACGTGGTCGGCTTCGTCAGCGCCAGCTTCGACCCGGACGCGCCGACCGAGCACTTCCGCTCTGTGCTGCTGCGCATCAACGTGGACGCCGACGATCAGGGCCGCGGCATCGGTCGCTTCATCGTCGAGGCGCTGGTCGAGGAGGTCCGTCGGCGCGGTCTCGACCACCTCACGGTCATCTACGAGGCCGGCGAGGGCGGCCCCGAGGCGTTCTTCCACCGCGTCGGCTTCAGCCCCGTCGGCGAAACCGAATACGGCGAAGTCGTAGCCGAAATCAAGGTCTGAGGGCGACGGGCTGCTGCCCTCCCCTCCCCCCTCACTGACCGCAACCCGGTGCGAGCGCGAAGCGCGAGCGTGCGGGCGCGAGTGCGCCCGCCAACCAGGCGCGCAGCGCCGGCGCGCGAAGCGAAGCGAAGCGCCTCCCTCGCGGAGCGGCCCCTCGGGGCCCGACGCGTGGGAGAAAAAAGAAAACGGCGCGAAGCGCGAGCGTGCGGGCGCGAGTGCGCCCGCCACCAGGCGCGCAGCGCCGGCGCGCGGAGCAGAGCGAAGCGCCTCCCTCGCGGAGCGGCCCCACCGGGGCCCGACGCGTGGGAGAAAACTAGACGAGAGAGTCGCGCCAGGCCGCGTGGAGCTGGGCGAAGCGGCCGGTGCCGGCGATGAGCTCGTCGGGCGTGCCGTCCTCGACCACGCGGCCGTTCTCCATGACGAGCACGCGGTCGGCGATCGCGACGGTCGACAGGCGGTGCGCGATGATGATCGCGGTCCGCTCGGAGAGGAGCGTCTGCAGCGCCTTCTGCACCATCCGCTCGGAAGGGATGTCGAGCGATGCGGTCGCCTCGTCCAGGATCAGCACGGCCGGGTCGGCGAGGAAGGCGCGCGCGAACGAGATGAGCTGGCGCTGCCCGGCTGAGACGCGGCCGCCGCGCTTGTTGACGTCGGTGTGGTATCCGTCCGGCAGGGAGCGGATGAACGCGTCGGCGCCGACGGCCTCCGCCGCCGCCACGATCTCGTCGAACGTGGCATCGGGCCGGCCGAGCGCGATGTTGTCCGCGACCGTGCCGCTGAACAGGTACGCCTCCTGCGTGACCATCACGATCGCGCGGCGCAGGTCGCGCGGGTGCAGTTCACGCAGGTCGATCCCGTCGAGCGTGATGCGGCCCGCGACCGGGTCGTAGAAGCGCGAGACGAGCTTCGCGAGCGTCGACTTCCCCGCGCCGGTCGTCCCGACGAGAGCCACGGTCTGCCCCGCGGGGATGTCGAGCCCGAAGCGCGGCAGCACGACCGGCGACGCCTGCGCTTCGGCCGATCCGTGCGCGCCGTAGCCGAAGGTCACGTCCTCGAACCGGACGTGCCCGCGCGGGTCGTGCAATGATACCGGCGCGGCCGGGTCGGGCACGGTCGGCTGCTCCTCGAGCACTCCGGACACCTTCTCGAGCGCGGCGGACGCGGACTGGAATGAGTTCAGGAACATCGCCACCTGCTGGAGGGGGCTGAAGAAGTTGCGGACGTACAGCACGGCGGCCAGGAGCAGCCCGACCGAGAACTCGTCGGCCGCGATCCGCACGCCGCCCCACAGCAGGACGGCGCCGAGCGCGAACGCCGAGATCGCCATGAGCCCGGGCTCGAAGATCCCGAAGAGCCGGATCGAACGCACGTTGACGTCTCGGTACTCCCGCGCGAGGCCGCCGAACTCCTCCTCGTTGCGCGGTTCGGTCCGGAACGCCTTGCCCGCACGGATGCCGGTCATGGTCTCGACGAATTTCACGATGACCCGGGCACTCGCGACGCGCGAGACGCGGTACGTCCGCTGCGATGCGCGGGCGAACCAGCGCATGAGCAGCGCCAGGGGGACGGCGGCGACGGCCAGCACGAGCCCCGACCGCCAGTCGACGATGACGAGTGCGACGAACGTGAACACGCCGTACAGCACGCCGTTGACGAGCTGCGGCAGGCCGGATCCGAGCAGCTCCCGGATCGTGTCGAGGTCGCTCGTCTGACGCGAGATGATGCGACCCGAGGTGTACGTCTCGTGGAATTCCAGGCTCAGCAGCTGCGTGTGCCGGAACACGCGCGTGCGCAGGTCCAGCAGCACGTTCTGCGTGACGCGCGCCGCCAACAGGTCGTACCACGCCAGCAGGGCGGCCCCGCCGATGGTGCTCGCGACGTACGCGCCGCCGACGAGCCACGCGGGACCCCAGTCGCCGTGCTCGACGACGGCCGGCAGCGCCGAGGTCAACCCGATCCCGATCAGCGCGGGGCCGAGGACGCGCACGGCGGTCTGGGCGACGACGACGAACGCCACGAGGGCGACCTGTGCGCGCAGCGGGCGCAGCAGCGAGGCCAGCAGCCGCCACGAGCGCTGCCGGATGGCGCGGCTCTCCTCCCGCGTGTAGTCGGACCGGTCCTCGCCCGCGGTGCCGTGGACGCTGTCGCTCATCGGGGCGCCTCCTCATCCGCGCCGGGGCCCGTGGCGTCCCCCGCGCGGGTGTCCTCCCGCTGCACGTCGTCGGGGGCCGTGCCGGCGAGGACGGCGGCGTCGTTCCGCCACGCGCGCTCCTCGCGCTCCTCGCGCTCGAAGCTGGAGATCACGGCGCGGTAGTGCGGGGACGAGGCCATCAGCTCCGCGTGCGTCCCGAGCGCGGTGACCCGGCCCACCTCGAGCAGCGCGACCCGATCCGCGAGGGCCACGGTCGACGGACGGTGCGCGACGACGAGCGCGGTCGTGCCGCGCAGGACGCGCCGCAGCTCCCGTTGCACGCGCTCCTCCGTGTCGACGTCCAGGGCCGAGAGCGGATCGTCCATCACGAGCACACGTGGTCGCGCCGCGACCGCGCGCGCGAGGGCCAGGCGCTGCCGCTGTCCCCCCGAGAGCGACAGTCCCTCCTCGCCGATGAGGGTCTCGACGCCCTGCGGCAGCTCCTCCACGAAGTCGGCCTGAGCGACCGCGAGCGCTTCGCTCAGCACGCGGTCCGCCTCGACGGATCGGGGGTCGAGGTCGTCGCGGCCCAGCAGCACGTTGTCGCGCACCGAGGCCGAGAACAGGGTGGCGTCCTCGAACGCCGTGGCGATGATGCGCCGCAGGTCGACCAGCCGCAGGTCGCGGACATCCACTCCGTCGATCGTCACGCGCCCGCCGGTCACGTCGTACAGCCGTGTCGGCAGCGTCGTGAGCGTGGTCTTGCCCGACCCCGTCAACCCGACGACCGCCAGCGTCTCCCCGGGCCGCAGCGACAGGTCCACGCCGTTGAGCAGGTCCGGCTCGGCGGATCCCGCGTCCTGGTACCGGAAGTGCACGCCCTCGAACGCGAGCTCGCCGCGCGGCTCCTCGATGGCGACGGGACGCTCCGGGTCCCCGATCGTGTTGGGCGCGTCGAGCACCTCGAACACGCGGTCGGTCGCCGTGCGCGCGTCGAGGGTGAACGCGAAGAAGAACCCGATCGACTCGATGGGCCAGCGCAGGATCGTCGCCATCGCGAAGTAGGCGAACAGCTGCGGCACCGTGATCTGGCCGGCCGACGCGAGCCAGATCCCGATCACGAGGCACGCGGCGAAGGCGAGCTCGGGAAGCAGGACGAGCCAGAAGTCGATCGTCGCGATCGAGCGGGCCTTGCGCATCTCCGTGTCGCGGAGACTCTCCGCCTGGCGCGTGAAGCGGCGCAGCGCATGCGGCCCGCGGCCGAAGGCCTTGAGCACGCGGATGCCGTGCACGCTCTCCTCCACGCTCGTGGCGAGGTCGCCCTGCTGGTCCTGGCTGAGCCGCGTGAGCACGCCGTACTCCCGCTCGAACAGGTAGCCCTGGATCCACAGGGGAACGCCCGACAGCACGAACACGGTCGCGAGGGCCCAGTGCCACTGGAACAGCAGGACCGATCCGATCACGACCGTGAGCCCGTTGACGATCAGCAGGATGAGCCCGAAGGCGATCCAGCGGCGGATGAGCCCGAGGTCCTGCATCATCCGGCTGAGCAGCTGACCGGACTGCCAGCGGTCGTGGAACGCGACGGGAAGCTGCTGCAGCCGGTTGTAGAACGTGCGCCGGATCTCGAACTCGACGGTCGTGCCCGGCCCCAGCACCAGCCAGCGTCGCAGATACACCAGTCCCGCCTCCAACAGCGCCAGTGCGAGCACCGCGGCGGCTCCCCACGCGATCGCGCGGGTCTCCCCCGATGCGATCGGCCCGGCCACGACCCGCTCGAGGGCGAGCGGGATCATGAGCGAGACCACCGCGGCGGCCAGCGCGCTCAGTCCGCCGCACGCCAGCCGCGGCAGCACGGGACGCGCGAACGCCAGCAGCCGCGCCAGGGCGCGCGGCGTGGACAGGCGCGATGTCGTGGTGGTCATGGTCCTCGATGGAGAGCGGGGGCTGCCGAGACGGGCAAGCCGTCCAGCCTATGCCCGGTGCGGGGGTGCGGCAATCGACACGGCCGACGCCGTGCCGATACGTGAAGGAGGGGTGAGCCGCGCGTGCGACTCACCCCCAGGGGCGAACGATCCGGTGCTTAGTGCGAGTGGCCCTCGGCGAGCTTGAAGGCCAGTCGGCCGTGCGCGAAACCGCCGCCCGCGCGGATCGCGGTGGCGACCCAGGCCGTCTCCGCGAGCTCGGTCTCGGTCGCGCCCGCAGCCTTCGCCTTGTTGGCGTGCGCGTCGATGCAGTACACGCACTGGGTGGTGATGCCGACCGCGAGCGCGATCAGCTCGCGGTACTTGAGCGGGATCTCGCGGCCCTCGGAGGCGAACACCGCCGCGTCGAACTGCGTGAACGCGGTCAGGATGTCGGGCGTCGTCTCCTTGTAGACCTTGGTGTAGGCGCGGTCGCCCTCGCGGTCGAAGAACTCAGTCATGGAACGAACGTACCGCGCTCCGGGGCATGCCGGCTCACGCGGGCGCGACCTCGCGCGCCAGCAGAGAACGCTTGACGTCGATCCCCCACGCGAATCCGCCGAGACTGCCGTCTCCCCGCAGCACGCGGTGGCAGGGCACGAACAGCGCCGGCGCGTTGCGTGCGCAGATCGACGCGGCGGCCCGCACGGCGCGGGGCGAGCCCAGCGCGGCGGCGAACCCCGTGTAGGTGAGGGGGCTGCCCGGTCGCACGCGCCGCAGGGCCGCCCAGCCTGCGCGCTGCAGCTCGGTGCCGTGCTGCCGCACCGGTACGGCGTCGATCGCGTCGAGGTGGCCGGAGTAGTAGGCCGCCACGGCCTCGGCGGCCTCCGCGCGGCCCTTCCGGACCTCCGCGGGGCGCAGGTTTGGATGGATGCGCGCCAGCATCGCGTCGCGGTCGGCGGTCCAGCCCGACGCGAGCACGGCGCCGTCCGCGTCGGCGACGAGCGTGAAGGGCCCGTCGGGGGTGTCGAGGGTGTGCAGGATCGCGGTCATGGCGTGCCTCTCACAGGGCGGATGGGACGGGGGACTGCTCGTGCGGCTGATGCGGCGCCGGATCGGCGGCAGGGCCTGTGAGCGGGACGGCGGGGGTCGGCGTGGCCGCAGGTGCGGGCGCAGCCGCGCCGGTTGCGGCGGCCGCTGGGGTCCGTGCGGCCTGCGCGGACAGCCGCCACAGGTGCATCGAGGCGTACGAGCGCCAGGGCGCGAGACGCTGGGCCCAGGCGCCGAGCTCGCGTGCGGAGGCGGGGATGCCGGCGAGCGCGGCACCGGCGCGCAACGCGACGTCTCCCGTGAGCAGCACGTCCGGATCCCCCGTCACGCGCATGCGCACGTAGTCCGCGGTCCAGGGCCCGATGCCGGGGAGGGCCAGGAGGGCAGTGCGCTGATCGGCGGCGTCGTCGCCCGGGGTGAGCTCGAGCTCGCCGGACGCGAGCGCCGCCGCGGCGCCCGTGATGGCCCGGATTCGTGCTGCGGGACCGCGCAGCACCTCGCCGCCGTGCTCGGCGATGGCGGCCATCGTGGGGAACAGCAGCCGGGTCTGCCCGCCGAGCTCGACCCGCTCCCCCAGCGCCTCGGCGAGGCGGGTGAGGTGGGTGCGGGCTGCGGCGACCGAGATCTGCTGTCCGACCATCGCGCGGATGAGCAGCTCGTGCGGATCCGCGGTTCCCGGCAGCCGGATGCCGGGAACGGCCGCGATGTGGGGCGCGAGCTCGGGGTGCCGCGAGAGGGCGGCGTCGATCGCGACCGGGTCGGCGTCGAGATCGAACAGCCGCCGTGCGCGGGCGACGAGCACGGACAGGTCGGCGACGCTTTCCAGGCGCGCCTCCAGGCGCAGCCGGTCGCGCTCGACGCGCAGGCGGAACCACGCCGCGCGGCCCGTCCCGTCGTGCCCCGGCATCCGCAGCGCCCGGGCGAAGGACGCCGGGCCGCCCTCCTCGACGCCGGGGAGGGTGCGCACGTGCATCCACTCGAACAGGCCGGTCGCATCGAACGGCGCGCGGAAGGGCAGGGCGAGGTCGATCACGCCGGCCGGGGCGGGGGCGTCCGCCGTGCGGCGGCGGGAGCGCAGCGCGGTGGGCGTGAGGCCGAACACCTCCCGCACGGTGTCGTTGAACTGCCGCACGCTCGAGAAGCCCGCCGAGAACGCCACGTCCGCGACCGGCAGGTCGGTCTCGACCAGCAGCAGGCGCGCGGTGTGGGCGCGGTGCGCGCGGGCGAGGGCCAGGGGACCGGCGCCCAGCTCGGCGGCGAGGACGCGCGTGAGGTGGCGGGAGGAGTACCCGAGCCTGGCGGCCAGGCCGGCCACGCCCTCGCGCTCGATCACGCCGTCGGCGATGAGCCGCATCGCGCGGGCCGCGACATCGCCGCGGAGATTCCACTCGGGCGATCCCGGCGCCGCGTCGGGCAGGCACCGCTTGCATGCGCGGTACCCGGCCTCGTGGGCCGCGGCGCTCGTCGGGTAGAACGTGACGTTCGACTCGCGCGGCGTGCGCGCGGGGCACGACGGCCGGCAGTAGATGCCCGTGGAGCGCACCGCCGTGACGAACTGCCCGTCGAAACGGGCGTCGCGCGCCGAGATCGCGCGATAGCGCTCGGCGAAGGTCATGGCAACGCTCATGCCCCCAGCCTCACACGTTCACCGCCCCCGGACTGGCGGTTTTCGGACAACGCAGTGCGGGTGGCAGAACCGGTACCGTTTCCGCCCGCGGGGTCGCCCCCGGCTTCGCCTCCGCCGCTCCCGCGGCTCCGCTCAGCCCGTTTCGACTCCGCGGCTCCGCCGCTCCGCTCAACGACCGGGGGGAGCCCCCCTTACCGCTACCCACCCACCTCAACCCACCCACTTCAACCCTGTGCGAGCGCGCAGCGCGAGCGTGCGGGCGCGAGTGCGCCCGCCAACCAGGCGCGAAGCGCCGGCGCGCTGAAGCGAAGCGCAAGCGCCTCCCTCGCGGAGCGGCCCCTCGGGGCCCGACGCGTGGGAGAAAAAAGAAAAAGGAGAAAAAAGAAACGGCTCCGCCGCTCCGCTCAACGACCACGAAAGAGCCACCCCGCTCGTTGAGGACAACCGGAGACGCCGAACCCCGCTCGTTGAGCGGAGCGGAGCGGAGTCGAAACGGGTTGAGCGAGCGAAGCGAGTCGAAACCGAGCTGCACCCCTCCCCGGCTTCGACTCCGCCGCTACACGGCTCCGCTCAGCCCGTTTCGACTCCGCGGCTCCGCCGCTCCGCTCAACGAGCAACCACAAGCCCTCTACCCCCATTCGCCCACCTCAACCCGGTGCGAGCGAAGCGAGCGTGCGGGCGCGAGTGCGCCCGCCAACCAGGCGCGAAGCGCCGGCGCGCGAAGCAACGCGAAGCGCCTCCCTCGCGGAGCGGCCCCTCGGGGCCCGACGCGTGGGGGAAAAAGAAAAGGAGAAAAGCGACTCAGTGGAAGAAGTGCCGCTCGTCCGTGAAGAACATCGTCACGCCGCGCTCGCGCGCGAGCGCGATGGTCTCCTCGTCGCGCACCGAGCCGCCGGGCTGGATGATGACCTTCACGCCAGCGTTCATCAGCACCTCCGGCCCGTCCGAGAAGGGGAAGAAGGCGTCCGAGGCGGCGATCGATCCGACGACGCGGTCGCCCGCGCGCTCGACCGCCAGGCGGCACGAGTCGAGGCGGTTGACCTGGCCCATGCCGATGCCGACGGTCGCGGAGTTGCGGGCGAGCACGATCGCGTTGGACTTGACGGCGCGGCACGACTTCCATGCGAAGACGAGATCCTGCGTGGTCACGTCGTCGGGCAGCTCGCCGCACACCATGCGCCAGTTCGCGGCGACCGACTCGAAGTCGTCGTCGGGGAAGCGGTCGGCGTCCTGCAGGAGCAGACCACCGGAGACGAGGCGCACGTCCATGCGCTCCTGGCGCCAGTCGTCCGGGAGCTTCAGCAGGCGCAGGTTCTTCTTGTCCTTGAAAAGCTCCAGCGCGGCCGGCTCGAAGTCGGGCGCGACGATGACCTCGGTGAAGATGTCGCGGAGGTTCTCGGCCATCTTGAGCGTGACGGGCCGGTTCGCGGCGATGACGCCGCCGAATGCCGAGACGGGGTCGCACTCGTGGGCGCGCAGGTGCGCGCTCGCGATGGGGTCGAGCGCGTTCGGGGCGCTGACGGCGATGCCGCAGGGGTTGGCGTGCTTGATGATCGCGACGGCGGGCAGCACCATGTCGTACGCGGCGCGCAGTGCGGCGTCGGCGTCGACGTAGTTGTTGTAGGACATCTCCTTGCCCTGCAGCTGCGTGGCCTGCGCGATGCCGTGGCCGCCGACGCGGCTGTAGATGGCTGCGCGCTGGTGGGCGTTCTCGCCGTAGCGGAGGTTGGAGAGCTTCTCGGCCTGGATCGTCAGGTGGTCGGGGAGGGCGGCTCCGCCCGACATCGTCTCCTCGGCGAACCACTGCGCCACGGCCGTGTCGTAGGCGGCGGTGTGGGCGAAGGCCCGTGCGGCGAGCTCGCGGCGCTGCACGAGCGATGTCCCGCCCGCGCTCACGGCTTCGATGATCCCGGGGTACGACTCGGGGGAGACGACGATCGCGACGTTGGCGAAGTTCTTCGCCGACGCCCGCACCATCGCGGGGCCGCCGATGTCGATCTGCTCGACGACGGCGTCGCTCTCGGCGCCCGAGCGCACGGTCTCGACGAACGGGTACAGGTTGACGACGACGAGCTCGAACGGGGCGATGCCGAGGTCGCCGAGCTGGTCCTCGTGGTGCTCCAGCCGGAGGTCGGCCAGCAGGCCCGCGTGCACGCCCGGGTGCAGGGTCTTCACGCGGCCGTCGAGTGACTCGGGGAAGCCCGTCACGTCCGCCACGTCCGTCACGGCGAAGCCGGCGTCGCGGATGGTCGCTGCGGTGGAGCCCGTGGAGACGATCTCGACGCCCGCGCCGGCGAGGGCCTCGGCGAGGGCGACCAGGTTGGTCTTGTCGCTGACCGAGACGAGCGCGCGCCGGATCGGCACCACATCGCGATCGCGGTACAGCGAGGGGTCGTGACGGGGGCCGGCCATGGGAGCTCCTTCGGTCTGGCGGTTCGGGATTCGGTTCGGGCGCAGCGCGCCGGGTCAGGTGTGCGCGGGGGCGGCGAGGTCGAGCTCGCCGGTGGCGATGCGACGCACGACGTCGATCAGCAGGCGGCGCTCGACGGGCTTGATGCGGGCGTGCAGCGAGTCCTCGGTGTCGTCGGGGAGCACGGGCACGCGCTCCTGCGCGAGGATCGGGCCCGTGTCCACGCCGTCGTCGACGACGATGACACTCGCGCCCGTCTGCGAGACTCCCGCGGCGAGCGCGTCGCGCACGCCGTGCGCGCCCGGGAACTCGGGGAGGTACGCGGGGTGCGTGTTCAGGATCCGGGGGGACCACCGCGCGACCAGCGCGGGAGGCAGCAGCCGCATCAGGCCGCTGAGCACGATCAGGCCGGGCGCGATGTCGTCCAGGCGCCTGCCCAGCTCCTCGGCCCATGCCTCGCGCGAGGGGTGGTCGCGGAAGGGGACGACGAAGGTCGGCACGCCGAAGTCACGCGCGTGCGCGAGGCCGTCCGCGTCGCGGTCGGCGCCGACGGCGACGATCCTCGCCGGGAAACCGGGCTCGCTCGCGGCCTCGAGGAGGGCACGGAGATTGGAGCCGGTGCCCGAGATGAGGACGGCGACCGAGAGGGCGGGCCTGGTGAGCACGACGGCTAGTCTAGCGGCGCGCTGCGCCCGCGCCCGTCGGCGTCCGCGACGTCCCGCGCCGCGTCGCCCCCGGCGACTGCCTCCGCCTCGTCGACGTCCCGCCGCGGCAGGAATCGCTGCAGGCGCGTCTCGGCGGCGCGCGGTCCGAGCAGCGTGATCGCCGCCCCGAGGAGAACCTCCAGGCCGAGCGCGAGGGCGACGGCGCCGGGCTCCGGCCCCGCCTCGACGAAGCGGCCGGGGCCGAGCGCGCCGGAGGTCAGCACGGCCAGCAGGGCGCCGCCCGTGCCGGCGGCCACGCCGATCCCGAGCGCGATCACGGCTCGAGGGACGCTCGGCTCCTCGCGATCGCCGAGCGGCCCGAGCTCGTGCCGCAACGCCATCCGCATGCCCCATCCGGCGAGGGCGCCCGCGAGGACGGGACCGAGCACCCACAGCACGAGCAGGGGCGACCCGTGCTCGGGCAGCAGGCCGAGGACCGGGATGCCGGGAAGCACGCCGAGCTGCGTGCCCGCCGGGGTGACGGCGGTCGCCGTTCCGAGCGCGAAGCCGGGGCCCGCGATCCAGGCGACCGTCCATCCGATGAGTGTCGGCAGGTAGGCGAACTGAGCGAGCGTGACCAGGATGACGCCCAGTGCGTCGACCTGGGAGGCCTGATAGAGGGCGATCATGTCGCCGCCGCGCAGGAGCACGGACACCGCCACCGCGAGCGCGGCGAAGCCCACGACGGCGACGAGCGCGAGGGCGCCGCCCCGGACGATAAGCGACGGGACCTCGCGCCAGGCGGCCGGCAGGCGGTCGAGGGCGTCGTGGACGCGGTCGACGATGCCCGCGTCGCCGTCGCTCCAGGCTGCCGAGATCGCTCCGGCGAGCGCGGGCAGCGCGTACACCGCGGTGGGCAGCAGGAGGGCGGGCAGTGCGTCGGCATGGGCGACGGGATTGCCCGCGGTGACGTTGACCAGCGCCGCGGCGCCGAGCGTGACGAGCGTGCCGCTGGCTACGCCCGTGAACCAGCGCCCTGCGCGCTGAGCACGCCGGCCCGAGCGGACCGCGAACAGCGCCACGCCCACGGCGAAGGCGAGGGGCGCGATGGACACGGCGAAGGACCCCGCCTCCTCCGGCAGGGCGAGCTCGGCCAGGAGCGTCGGATCGAGCTCGATCGTCAGCGGCACCAGGTTGCCGAGCTGCCAGATGCGCGCGCTCGCGGGCCACAGTGCGGGCCAGTCCGCGACCCCGCCCAGCGTGAACACCCACATCAGGGTGAGCGGCGCGAGAGCCGCCGCGATGCCCACTCCCGCCGCCACGGCGGCGTCCAGGGCGGCGAGCAGAGCGACGAGCAGACGGGGCATCGGCTCGACCCTACTTCGCCCGGCCGCTCCGGCCCCTCACGGCGCTCCGCGTCATCCGGATCCTCCGCCGCCCCGTGCGGAGCGGGCCGCGCGGGGCGCTCAGTCCGCGAGCGGCTCGAGGAGGAAGACCGCGATCTTGCGGTCGGTCTTCTTCTGGTACTCGTCGTAGTCAGGCCAGACGGCGGCCGCGCGCGCCCACCACTCGTCGTACTCTGCGCCGTCGAGCTCGCGGGCGGTGTAGTCGCGCTTCACGGCGCCGTCCTGCAGCTCGACGTGTGGGTTCTTGCGGATGTTCCAGTACCACTGCGGCGGCTCCGGCGCCCCGCCCTTGGAGGCCACGACGGCGTAGCGCCCCTCGTGCTCGACGCGCATCAGCGCCGTCTTGCGCAGTCCGCCGGTCTTGGCCCCCACGGTCGTGAGCACGATCACGGGAACACCCCGCAGGGTGTTCGCCTCGGCCCCGCCCGTCGCCTCGTACGTCTCGGCCTGCGTGCGCGCCCATTCGGCGGTGCTCGGCAGATATTCCCCGGTGAGTGGCATGCGACAAGGCTATGACGGATCGGCCTCTCGCGGGAGGCCTCTCGCTCAGCGCCAGGAGCCGACGGCGGGCGCGTCCGCGAACGGGTCGCGGGCAGGGTAGGTTCTCGGGGGAGGTTTTCCCGATGACAACTGCGCCCGCCGATTCCGGCACCCCGTCGACGACCGCGCCCCGCAACGCGATCGACCGCTTCTTCTCCGTCACGGCCCGCGGCTCGACCTTCGGGGCCGAGATCCGGGGAGGCCTGGTCACGTTCGTCACGATGGCGTACATCGTGATCCTGAACCCGATCATCCTGTCGGGCTCTGCGGACATCGACGGCAACACCCTCGCGTTCCCCGCGGTCGGCGCCGCGACGGCCCTGGCCGCCGGCGTCATGACGATCGTCTTCGGCCTGGTCACGCGCCTGCCCTTCGGCTTCGCGTCGGGGCTGGGCATCAACGCGTTCCTCGCGTTCTCGGTCGTCGGTCAGGTCACGTGGCCCGAGGCGATGGCTCTCGTGGTGATCAACGGCCTCGTGATCGTGCTGCTCGCGGCGACCGGGCTACGGAAGATGATCTTCGACGCCGTGCCGCTCCAGCTCAAGCTCGCGATCACCGTCGGCATCGGCCTGTTCATCGCGTTCATCGGCTTCGTCAACTCCGGCTTCGTGACCGCGACGGGCGAGGCGTCCCCGCCGGTCGGGCTGGGCGCGGGCGGCTCGGTCGCGACGGTCCCGACGCTGCTGTTCGTCGTGACGCTCGTACTGACCGGCATCCTCGTCGCCCTGCGCGTGAAGGGCGGGCTGCTAATCGGCCTCGTCACCGGCACGCTGCTCGCGGTGATCGCCGAGGCGGTGTGGCACCTCGGCGCCGCCGCGGACGGGCGCGCCGGCGGCTGGGGACTCACGGTGCCCGCCCTGACCGGCTCGCCGTTCGCGCTGCCCGATCTGAGCCTCATCGGCGCCGTGGACTTCGGCTTCGACCTCGGGCGCGTGAGCGTGGTGGCCCTCGTGATGATCGTCTTCACGCTCGTGTTCTCGAACTTCTTCGACGCGATGGGCACCATGACGGGCCTGGCCAAGGAGGCCGGCCTGGCCGACGAGAAGGGCGACTTCCCGCGCATCAAGCCGGCGCTGATCGTCGAGGGTGTGGGGGCCGTCGTCGGCGGCGCGACCTCGTCGTCCTCCAACACGGTGTTCATCGAGTCCGGGGCAGGCATCGGCGAGGGCGCGCGCACGGGCCTGGCGAACATGGTCACGGGCGTGATGTTCCTGCTGGCGATGTTCCTCACGCCGCTCACCTCGATCGTGCCCACGGAGATCGCGGCCGCCGCGCTCGTCATCGTGGGCGCCATGATGATGGCGCAGATCGCGCACATCGACCTGACCGACTTCCGGGTGTTGCTGCCCGTGTTCCTCACGGCGACCGTGATGCCGCTCACGTACTCGATCGCGAACGGGATCGGCGCGGGCTTCGTCAGCTGGGTCGTGATCCAGGCCTTCTCCGGGCGCGCGAAGCAGATCAGCCCGCTGCTGTGGATCGTCGCGGGCGGCTTCCTGATCTTCTTCGCACGCGGCCCGATCCAGGCGCTCATCGGCGCCTGACCGGCGGGGCGTCCCGCTTCCCGTCGGGTGTCCCACTTTGCGTCGGCGGATGTCCCACTTCCCGTCGGCGGATGTCCCACTTCCCGTCGTCGGATGTCCCACTTCCTGTCGACCGATGTCCCACTTCCTGTCGACCGATGTCCCACTTCCTGTCGGTATAGCGCCCCGAAACCGACCTGAACTGGGACATCGGGAGCGGGACGGCCGGCGCCAGGCGGTGCGCGAGGGGAGGCTGGGCAATACGCTGGCGACATGGCCGGCAGCTACAAGACCACTCCCGCGCGCCGCGCGGTCGACCGGATCATCGCCGCCCTCGGGCGGCGCGGGATCGCGCCCGGAGGGATCGCGTCGCTGACGGTGGTCGGGCGGCGCAGCGGAACGCCGCGGACCGTCCCGGTGACCCCGGTCGTCGTCGACGGCCGCCGGTACCTCGTCGCGCCGTACGGCCCGGTCGGCTGGGTCCGGAACCTGCGCGCGGCGGGTGAGGCGACGCTCCAGCGCGGCAGGCGCCGGGAGCGCATCGCGGTCGAGGAGGTAGCGCCGGAGGCGGCTGCCCCCGTGCTCAAGCACTACGTGCAGCGGATCGCCATCGTCCGCCCCCACGTGGCGGCGTCCCCGGATGCGGAGCTGTCGGAGTTCATCCGCATCGCGCACCGGCATCCGGTGTTCGCCATCCGCGCGGACCCTGACCGCCCCGCCGGCGAGGGGTAGCACTCGGTTTCGACTCCGCGCTCCGCGCTCCGCTCAACCCGTTTCGACTTCGCGGCTCCGCCGCTCCGCTCAACGAGCAGGCGAGAAAGCCCCCTGCCCCACCCACCGACCTCAACCCGGTGCGAGCGCAAAGCGCGAGCGTGCGGGCGCGAGTGCGCCCGCCAACCAGGCGCGCAGCGCCGGCGCGCTGGAGCGCAGCGAAAGCGCCTCCCTCGCGGAGCGGCCCCTCGGGGCCCGACGCGTGGGAGAAAAAAGAAGAACGCGTGGGAGAAAAAGAAGAACGTGTGGGAGAAAAAGAAAACGGAAAAAGAACCGTGCGGATGAAAAGCACGACGCCCCCGTCCTTCGTAGGACGGGGGCACCGGGGAGTGATCAGAGCGACTGGATGATCTCGCGCATCAGGGCGGCGGTCTCGCTCGGCGTCTTGCCGACCTTGACGCCGGCGGCCTCGAGGGCCTCCTTCTTCGCCTGCGCGGTGCCGGCGGAGCCGGACACGATCGCGCCCGCGTGTCCCATCGTCTTGCCCTCGGGGGCGGTGAAGCCGGCGACGTAGCCGACGACGGGCTTGGTGACGTTGGCCTTGATGAACTCGGCCGCACGCTCCTCCGCGTCGCCGCCGATCTCGCCGATCATCACGATCGCCTTGGTCTCGGGGTCAGCCTCGAACGCCTCGAGGGCGTCGATGTGCGTCGTGCCGATGATCGGGTCGCCGCCGATGCCGATGGCGGTCGAGAAGCCGAGGTCGCGCAGCTCGAACATCATCTGGTAGGTCAGGGTGCCCGACTTCGACACGAGGCCGATCGGGCCCTTGCCCGTGATGTTCGCGGGCGTGATGCCCACGAGCGCCTCGTCCGGCGTGATGATGCCGGGGCAGTTCGGGCCGATGATGCGGGTCTTGTTGCCCTTCGACTTCGCGTAGGCCCACGCCTCCGCCGTCTCGCCGACGGGCACGCCCTCGGTGATCACGACGAGCAGCGGGATCTCGGCGTCGATGGCCTCGATCATCGCGTCCTTCGTGAACGCCGGCGGCACGAACGCGATCGACACGTCGGCGCCGGTCTTCTCGATGGCCTCGGCGACCGAGGCGAAGACGGGCAGCGCCACCTCGCCCTCACCGGGCTTCTCGTGCGTGACGGTCGTGCCGGCCTTGCGGGCGTTCACGCCGCCGACGACGTTCGTGCCGGCCTTCAGCATCAGGGCGGTGTGCTTGGTGCCCTCGCCGCCGGTGATGCCCTGGACGATGACCTTGGAGTCCTTGTTGAGGTAGATCGACATCTTCCTGGTTCCTTATCCGATCCGTGCGGCTCAGGCGTTCGCCAGCTCGGCGGCCTTGTCGGCACCCTCGTCCATGCCTGCGGCAAGGGTGACGAGCGGGTGGTTGGCGGAGGCGAGGATGGCGCGGCCCTCCTCGACCTGGTTGCCGTCGAGGCGCACGACGAGCGGCTTGGTCGCCGAGTCGCCGAGGATCTCGAGGGCCTTCACGATGCCCTCCGCGACGGCCACGCAGGAGGTGATGCCGCCGAAGACGTTGACGAACACGCTCTTGACCTGCGAGTCGCCCAGGATCACGTCGAGGCCGTTGGCCATCACCTGCGCGTTGGCGCCGCCGCCGATGTCGAGGAAGTTGGCGGGCTTCACGCCCCCGTGCTTCTCGCCGGCGTACGCGACGACGTCGAGGGTCGACATGACCAGGCCCGCGCCGTTGCCGATGATGCCGACCTGGCCGTCCAGCTTGACGTAGTTGAGGCCGGTGGCCTTCGCCTTCGCCTCGAGCGGGTCGGCGGCCTCCTTGTCCTCGAGGTCCGCGTGCTCGGGGTGACGCACCTCGCTCGCGTTCTCGTCGAGCGTGACCTTGCCGTCGAGCGCGATGATCTCGCCGGCACCGGTCTGGACGAGCGGGTTGACCTCGACGAGCGTCGCGCCCTCGCCCTTGTAGACGTCGTACAGCTTGACGAAGACGTCCGCGACCTTGTCGATCAGGTCGTCGTCGAAGTTCGCGGCCTTCGCGATCTCGACGGCCTTGATGCGGTCGATGCCGGTGAGCGGGTCCACCTCGATGCGGGCGAGCGCCTCGGGCTTCTCGACCGCGAGCTGCTCGATCTCCACGCCGCCCTCGACGCTGCACAGCGACAGGTAGGACCGGTTGGCGCGGTCGAGCAGCACCGAGAAGTAGAACTCGCGGGCGATGTCCGCGCCCTGCGCGACCATCACCCGCTTGACGATGTGGCCCTTGATGTCGAGGCCGAGGATCGACTTCGCCGCCTCGTACGCCTCGTCCGGGGTCTTGGCGATCTTCACGCCGCCGGCCTTGCCGCGCCCGCCGGTCTTGACCTGGGCCTTGACGACCACGACGCCGCCGATCTTCTCGGCCGCTGCCTTCACCTCCTCGGGGGTGTCGGCGACGATGCCGGCGAGCACCGGCACCTCGTACTTCTCAAAAAGGTCTCGAGCCTGGTACTCGTACAGGTCCACGTTGCATTCCTTCGAATGGGGCCACGGGAGGAGACGCTGGACGTCTCGACGTCGAGAGATCTCGACCGAGATCTCAGCCTACTACCGCAACCCGAGAGCCCCGATCCGCCCGGATGCCGCCCGCAGACAGCTCCCGGAAACGCGAATCGCGACCCGCCGGGAGCGGCGGATCGCGATCGGGAAGAGTCTCGGCGACTACCGGGACGTCTTGCTGAAGTGCATCGGGAGCGCCATCGCGAGGCAGATGGCGAGGATGCCCGCCGTGAACACGAGGCCCTGGAACGCCTCGAGGTTGAGCGCCACGCCGAACAGCGCCATGCCGCCAAGGAACAGCAGCAGCGAAATGATGAACATCTGAACCTCCGTGCCTGAGAACGTCCCAGAAGGCTGGCCGTCGGGGTACTCCGCCCTCAAGCTTAGCCGCACGTCGCCCTCCACCTCGAACCGGGGCGAGCACGGCCGACAATCCGCCCCTTCGCCGACAATCCCCCTCCGCGCCGACAATGCGTGCGAGCCGCGCATTGTCGGCGCGTGAACGGATTCTCGCGTTGGCGGGGTCCGACAAACGACCGCCGCCACGTCCGCGGACCGTCCTACCCTGTTCGGCATGGCACCGGAGCTCCTCCCCGGAGAGAACATCCTCTCCTACGACGTGACATCCCCGCTCGACACGGACTATTACGCGGCGTTCGCGGACGTCGGGGGCGCCGACCGGGAGCAGTGGTCGCGCGCCCGCGAGGTCGGTGAGCGCCTCGCCCCACGGATGGCGGAGGCCTGGGACCGCGCCGAGTACCCGCTCGAGGTGCTCGGGATCCTCGGCGAGGCGGACCTGTTCGTCGACGGTATCGAGCATCCGCGGCTGACGACGATGTCGCCCCTCGCGGCCGGCCTGGTCAACATGGAGCTGTCGCGGGCAGACGGATCGCTGGGCACGGTCGTGGCCGTCCAGGGCGGGCTCGCGCTGCGCACCCTGGCGCTGTTCGGCAGCCCCGAGCAGCAGGAACGCTGGCTCGAGCCGATCGCCCGCGGCGAGGTTCCCGGCGCCTTCGCCCTCACCGAGCCCGACCACGGCTCCGACTCGACCTCGCTCGAGACCGCGGCCCGCTTCGACCCCGAGACCGACGAGTGGGTGCTGCGCGGCGCGAAGAAGTGGATCGGCAACGGCGCCTCGGGCGGCGTGACGTTCGTGTGGGCGCGCGTCGACCGGGAGGGCGACCCCGACCACGGGCAGGTGCGCTGCTTCCTCGTGGAGCAGTCGACGCCGGGCTACGTGGGCACGGTCATCACCGGCAAGCTGTCGCTGCGCGGCATCCACCAGGCGCACATCCGCCTCGAGGACGTACGCGTGCCCGCCTCCGCGGTCCTGCCCGGCGCGCACTCGTTCAAGGACACCTCGACGGTGCTGTTCGCCACGCGGTCCGGGGTGGCGTGGTCGGCGCTCGGGCACGCGACCGCCTGCTACGAGGCGGCCCTGTCGTACGCGACCCAGCGCGTGCAGTTCGGCAAGCCGCTCGCGAGGTTCCAGATGGTGCAGGAACGGCTGACGCGGATGCTGTCGCAGCTGACGGCGATGCAGCTGTACTGCCGTCGACTGGCCGAGCTCGAGAAGGCCGGGGCGCTGCGCCCCACGCAGGCGTCGCTGGCGAAATACCACAACACCCGCACGGCACGCGACATCGCGCGCACCGCCCGGGACCTGCTGGGAGGCAACGGCATCCTGCTCGAGAACCGGGTGATGCAGCACCTCGCCGACATCGAGGCCATCCACACCTACGAGGGCACTGAGAGCGTGCAGGCTCTCATCATCGGCCGCGACATCACCGGCGTGGGCGCGTTCGTCTGACGCCTGCGTCCCGGCTTCGACTCGCTGCGCTCGCTCAGCCCGTTTCGACTCCGCGGCTCCGCCGCTCCGCTCAACGAGCAACCACAAGCCCCCTACCCCTACCCCTACCCCTACCCCTACCCCTACCCCTACCCACCTCAACCCGGTGCGAGCGCGCAGCGCGAGCGTGCGGGCGCGAGTGCGCCCGCCAACCAGGCGCGAAGCGCCGGCGCGCTGAAGCGAAGCGCAAGCGCCTCCCTCGCGGAGCGGCCCCACCGGGGCCCGACGCGTGGGAGAAGAAAGAACAGAGCGCGTAGCGCGAGCGTGCGGGCGCGAGTGCGCCCGCCAACCAGGCGCGAAGCGCCGGCGCGCGAAGCAAAGCGAAGCGCCTCCCTCGCGGAGCGGCCCCACCGGGGCCCGAGCGCGTGGGAGAAAAAGAAGAGAGCGCGAGTGCGCCCGCCAACCAGGCGCGAAGCGCCGGCGCGCGAAGCGCCGGCGCGCGAAGCGAAGCGAAGCGCCTCCCTCGCAGAGCGGCCCCTCGGGGCCCGACGCGTGGGAGGAAAAAGAAAAGAGCATAAGAACCTGGAAGACTGGCTCCATGACGCGCGCGACGGTGATCGGAAGCGGGCCGAACGGTCTTGCCGCCGCTGTCGCGCTCGCGCGCGCCGGTTATGACGTCACCGTGCTGGAGGCGGCGCGGTCGATCGGCGGCGGCACGCGCACCGCGGAGCTGACGCTGCCGGGGTTCCGGCACGACGTGTGCTCCGCCGTGCATCCCGCGGCGCTCACGTCAGGGTTCTTCCGGGCGTTCGGGCTGCACGAGCGGATCGGCTGGGTCGTGCCCGACGCGTCGTTCGCGCAGCCGCTGGACGGCGGCCGTGCCGCGATCGCGTGGCGCGATATCGAGCGCACCGCGGCGGAGCTCGGAGCGGACGAGCGCGCGTGGCTCGCGATGCTGCGGCCGCTCGCACGTCACGCCGACGGCGTGCTCGACTTCACGGGAAATCAGCTGCTGCGGATCCCGCGCCACCCCGTCACCGCGGTGCGCTTCGGCCTGCGCGTGCTGGAGACGGCCAGCGCGCTGTCGCGCCGCACCTTCCGCACGGAGGAGGCCGCGGCACTGCTGAGCGGCGTGATCGCGCACGCCAACACCCCGCTGCCCTCGCTCGCGTCGGCGGGCGCAGGCCTCATGCTCGCCTCGCTCGCGCACACCGAGGGCGGCTGGGCGTACCCGATCGGCGGGGCGCAGGCGATCGCGGACGCCCTCGCCGACGACCTCCGCGCGCACGGAGGCCGGATCGAGACGGGCCAGTACGTCACCGACCTGTCCTCTCTCGACTGGGGCGACCCGGACGCCGGCGACCTGCTGCTGCTCGACACCTCGCCGCGGCTCGCCCTGACGCATCCGGACATCCCCGACCGCTACGCGGCGGCCATCCGGCGCTACCGGTACGGCCCGGCCGCGGCGAAGGTCGACTTCGCGCTCGACGGCCCCGTGCCGTGGGAGAACCCGGACGTGCGACGCTCCCCCACGGTGCACGTGGGCGGTACGCGTGCCGAGGTGGAGGCGAGCGAGAACGCCGTCGCGCGCGGGCACGTCGTGGATCGTCCGTATGTGCTCGCCGTGCAGCCGTCGATCCTGGATCCGTCGCGCGCACCGGCCGGCAAGGCGGTGCTCTGGACGTACATGCACGTGCCCCACGGCTCGACGCTCGATCCGACCGAGCACATCACGCGGCAGATCGAGCGCTTCGCGCCGGGATTCCGCGATCGCATCCTCGCGGCGCACGCCGTTCCGGCCTCCGCCCGCGAGGCCGAGAACCCCGCCGAGATCGGCGGCGACGTGCTGGGCGGGGACTTCACGCTGCTGCAGTCGCTCCGCAGGCCCGTCGTGTCGACCGCGCCGTGGCGCACGCCGATGAAGGGCGTCTACCTCGCATCCTCCGCGACCCCGCCCGGCCCGGGCGTCAACGGCATGGCCGGCTGGCACGCAGCCCGCACGGCTCTACGCGACGCCGGCGAACCCGCGCGCCTGTCCGACCTGTTTGGCTGACCCGCCCGCCACCGCGTAAGAGAAATCCACCCCTTCGGGCCGGATCCCGCGTTCGGCTCCGATTCGGTGGACATCTCCGATTCCGCGGCGGCCGGGATGGCGGTCTCCGCAAGGGGGATGCGGGGCAGGGCCTCGAGGGGCAGGATGAGGCCATGCCCCACGACATCCCCGCGCCGATGCTCGCCAAGGCCGTGGCGAAGATCCCGGATCCCGCCAAGCACGCCGGCGGGCTCGTGTTCGAGCCGAAGTGGGACGGCTTCCGCGTGCTGGCGTCGTGGGACGGCGAGACGGTCGAGCTCGGCTCACGCGGCGCGAAGCCGCTGACGCCGTACTTCCCCGAGCTGGTGGAGGCGCTCGCCCGGCTTCTGCCTGAGCCGTGCCTGATCGACGGGGAGATCGTCGTCGCGACGGGCGATCCGGGATCGCAGCGTCTGTCATGGGACGCGCTGTCGCAGCGGATCCATCCGGCCGCGTCGCGCATCCAGAAGCTCTCAGTCGAGACGCCGGCCATGCTGGTCGCGTTCGACCTGCTCGCGGTGGGAGACGAATCGCTGCTCGAGCAGCCCTTCCGACAGCGGCGGGAGCGCCTGGAGGAGCTGCTGCGGGATGTCCCCCACCCGCTGCACCTGACGCGCACGACGGACGATCCCGAACTCGCCCGGCAGTGGCTCGACCGCTTCGAGGGCGCGGGCCTGGACGGCGTCGTCGCCAAACCGGCGGACGCCCCGTACGCACCGGGCAAGCGCACGATGCTCAAGATCAAGCACGCCCGCACGGCGGACGTGGTCGCGGTCGGCTACCGGATCCACAAGAGCGGTCGCGGCGTCGGCTCGCTGCTGGTCGGCCTGTACGGCGAGGACGACGTGCTGCACAACGTCGGCGGGGTATCGGCGTTCAGCGACAAGCGTCGGCTCGAGCTGCTCGACGAGCTGGAGCCGCTCGTCGAGCGCGACGCGTCGGGCGAGGCGGCCCGCGGCGAGACGGAGCGCTCGCGGTTCTCGTCCAACAAGGACGTGTCGTTCGTGGCGCTGCGCCCCGAGCGCGTGCTGGAGGTGCGGTACGACCAGCTCGAGGGCAGCCGCTTCCGCCACACGGTCCAGTTCGAGCGCTGGCGTCCCGACCGCGACCCGACGTCCTGCCGCTTCGAGCAGCTCGAGGTGCCGGCCGCGTACGACCTGGCCGACGTCCTCGACTAGCCCCGGTGCTGTTTACTAGCGCTCCCCGCGCTAGTAAACAGCACGACGGCTAGTTGTACTTCCCCGTGAGGTTGTGAACGCGGGAGGCTGGGGTCTGGCCGCCGAGGGCGGTGTGGGGTCGGTGGTGATTGTAGTG
>NZ_BMJY01000023.1 GCF_014643695.1 Microbacterium album
AGAACGGCGACCCGGTCGTGGTTCCGGTGACGACGACGCCCGAGGGTGGGATCCCCGCGGGTACGACGTTCCCGCTGCCGGCGGATGTCGAGCCGGGCGAGTTCACGCTCGTCGCGACCGACCCGGCGGTCGGCGCGGACGTCGCCACCGACGACTTCACCGTCGTCGAGGCGGACGCGACCGCGGATGCTACGGCCGACGCGACTGCGGACGCTACGGCGGATGCTACGGCGGATGCGACGGCGGACGCTACGGCGGATGCGACCGCTGACGCTACGGCTGATGCGACTGCTGACGCTACGGCTGACGCGACTGCGGATGCGACCGCGGATGCTACGGCGGATGCGACGGCGGACGCTACGGCGGATGCGACCGCTGACGCTACGGCTGACGCAACTGCGGACGCTACGGCTGACGCAACTGCGGACGCTACGGCTGATGCGACTGCGGATGCGACTGCTGACGCGACTGCGGATGCGACTGCCGACGCTACGGCTGACGCGACTGCGGACGCTACGGCTGATGCGACCGCGGATGCGACTGCTGACGCCACGGCTGATGCGACCGCGGATGCTACGGCTGACGCCACGGCTGACGCGACTGCGGACGCTACGGCTGACGCGACCGCGGATGCGACTGCGGATGCTACGGCTGATGCGACCGCGGATGCGACTGCGGATGCTACGGCTGATGCGACTGCGGATGCTACGGCTGACGCGACTGCGGACGCGACGGCTGATGCGACTGCGGATGCTACGGCTGACGCCACGGCTGACGCGACTGCGGATGCGACCGCTGACGCTACGGCGGATGCCACGGCTGATGCGACCGCTGACGCTACGGCGGATGCCACGGCTGATGCGACCGCGGACGCTACGGCTGACGCGACTGCTGACGCTACGGCTGATGCGACTGCTGACGCTACGGCTGATGCGACTGCTGACGCCACGGCTGACGCGACTGCGGACGCTACGGCTGACGCGACCGCGGATGCGACTGCTGATGCCACGGCCGACGGCAGCGCGGACGGCAGCGGCATCTGGATCGAGCTCGAGCACGAGCGTCGCACGCACGGTCAGCAGCAGATCGCCTACGGCTTCGGCTTCCAGCCGGGCGAGACGGTCACCGCGACGCTGTACTCGACGCCGCAGGCGCTCGGCACGCAGGTCGCGAACGCCCAGGGCGAGGTGACGTTCACGTGGACGATCGCGTCCGACATCTCGGTCGGTGAGCACCGTGTCGAGCTGGTCGGGGATGTCTCCGGCAGCGTCGACGCCACCTTCCAGGTGTACGCAACCGGAGGCGGCGGTCTCGCCGCGACGGGCGGCGACGCCGCTGCGACCGTGGTGCCGATCTCGGTGCTGCTGCTCGCGCTCGGCTCCCTGCTCCTGATCGCGACGCGGCGCAAGCCCGTCACGTCTCAGGCGACGGACTGAGCACACGGGAGAGCGAGAGCACTCCCATGAGTGACGCGAACGCCGAGCGTTCGTGAAGCCACTGGCGGCCCGGGGGACCCCGGGTCGCCAGTGGCGCGTCCCGTAAGCGGACGCAAGACCCGACGATGAAGGGCTCATGAAGACCAAGAGCAAGTCCCTCCGACGCATCGTCGTCGCGGGAATGGCGGCGTTCGCCGCCTGGCATATCCTCG
Source organism: Microbacterium album (assembly GCF_014643695.1). Lineage (GTDB taxonomy): Bacteria > Actinomycetota > Actinomycetes > Actinomycetales > Microbacteriaceae > Microbacterium > Microbacterium album. The sequence continues at coordinate 1,649 of NZ_BMJY01000023.1, forward strand.
CCACGTTCCTGTGGGTGGCACCGGCGTCACCCGCGCGGGACGCGATCCCCGGGGACGCGTTGCGTTCCTACATGCTGCCGATGTTCGGCCAGAGCTGGAGCGTGTTCGCGCCCAGCCCGATCAACGCCGACTACCACCTCGATGTGCGGGCGCTGGTCGACGACGGGGGCGAACTCGTCGAGACCGACTGGGTGCGCGCCACGGACGTCGAGCTGTCCTATTCGCGCTACAACCTGACGCCCCCGCGCGCGGCCGGCATCGCCGTCTCGGCCGCCAGTGCCCTCTACTCCGCGCACGGCCGGCTCAGCGACGGTCAGAAGGAGATCGTCGAGCTCAACTACTTCAAGGACGACTGGTACGGCCGTCTCGAGCAGGCGCTCGCGGACGCGGGGGACGACCCGGCCGCGTACCTGTCGGCCGAGCGCGTCGTGGCCGCGTACGCCACCCAGGTCGCCTTCGCGGTCTGGGGCGAGGACGTCACGCGCGTGCAGTTCCAGGTCAGTCGCGAGCCGGTCGTGCCGTTCGAGCAGCGCAACGACCCGGACGCCGAGCGGCCCGCCGCGGTCGTGCGGGAGACGGGATGGCGGGGCCTGGCCGAGAACGAGGGCCAGTCGCGCTCGCAGTTCCGCGACTTCTTCTGCTCCGCGCCGAAGGAGGTGTGCTGATGCAGCGGGCCGGCGCCGTCGCCGCCCGTGCGGGACGCTTCCTCCTCCTGTCCATCCGCACGCTGCTGGCGGGCGGCATCGCCCTCGTCGGCCGTATCCTGGCGTTCTGCGAGACCTGGCTGACCGAGGCCAAGCACGCGCGATACGGCATCGCCGTCATGCGGATCATCCTGGGCTTCACGGGCCTGGGGCTGCTGCTGTCGAACTTCACGGCGCGCTCCTACCTGTACGGGCCGGCGTCGTTCTGGAACGGCGAGCACGAGACCCCGAAGAGCGCGTTCCCCGACATCTGGCTGTTCGGGCTCGGGCGCGCGCTGGCGGGCGACCTCATGGCCTTCACGTTCTACTATCTGCTGGTCGCGGCGCTCGCCGCGCTCCTGATCCTGGGATGGCGCACCCGCATCGTGCTGCCGATCTTCCTCGTGCTGTGGATCGGGCTCATCGAGCTGAACGACGCGTCGGGGGACCAGGGCGACAACGCGTATCGCATCTGCCTGTTCTGGCTGATGTTCGCCGACTCTGCCGGCCGGCTCTCGCTCGATGCGCGGCGACGAGACCGCCGCCCGTCCTCGCGCTCGCGGTTCGTCCGCACGTGGCAGGGCGAGAGGCTGCTCCCGGCCTGGCTCGGTAACACCGCGCACAACCTGGTCCTCGTGATCCTCACGGCGCAGGTGAGCTTCATCTATGCGGCCGGCGCGCTGTACAAGGCCGGTGGCGATCCCTGGGCCGAGGGGATCGCCGTCTACGCCCCGTTGCAGGTCGCGAAGTTCGGCACCTGGCCGTTCCTGAGCGATCTCGTGACGGCGTGGGCGCCCGCGGTGGTCCTCGCGTCGTGGGGGTCCATCCTGCTGCAGATGTCGTTCCCCTTCATGCTGCTGCATCGCTTCACGCGCGTGATCGCGCTCGTCGGGATCCTCGGATTCCACGTGTCGATCGGCGTGCTGATGGGGCTGCCGTGGTTCTCGCTCGCCATGGTCGCGATCGATGCCATCTTCGTCCGCGACGTCACCTGGCAGAAGATGGGCCGGGCCGTACGCGACGCCTGGCGCCGCGCGGGACGCGACGCAGACGCACAGGCGCCGCCGCCGAGCTCGGACGACGAGGCGCCCGCGCATCGGCCGGCGCGTGAGAAGAAGGAGGCCCGCGCGCTCGCGGGCGCCGGGCGCCGCTGATCCCTCGGCGGAATCCCCCCGCGACAGACACTTTCGGCTGGGTGCGCGGGACCGTCGCCCTGTGGCGCCCGTACAATCCACGGGCGCCCGGGGCGCACGGATTCCTGTGGCCCCCGGACAAGGTGCTTCGCCCCGGCTTGTCGGGGACCTACGGTGGGAGCGACACAACCGTGCCCGATTCCCGTGAGAGGCAGCCATGGCAGACACCGCTGTTCGCCCCCAGGACGTCCCCGCCGAGCCCGCTTCCGGCCCGCGACCCGAGGCCGGCGCCCCCCGGATCGACGTGCCGCTCGTCACCGACAAGCTGCTCGGCACATGGGCCGACGTGCGACGCACGTCGCGCGCGATGCTCAAGGACCCCGCGCTGTGGCGAGAGGACGGGCTCACCCACCACGAGCACCGCGAGCGCGTCTTCCAGCAGCTGCGCAAGCTCGTGGCCCACAACTCGATCGCGCGGGCGTTCCCCGTCGAGTACGGCGGGGAGAACAACAACGGCGGCAACCTGGCGAGCTTCGAGGAGCTCGTGCTCGCCGACCCCAGCCTTCAGATCAAGGCCGGTGTGCAGTGGGGCCTGTTCGGTTCGGCGATCTACCAGCTCGGCACGAAGAAGCACCACGACAAGTGGCTGCGCGACGTGATCGAGCTGAAGATCCCGGGGGCCTTCGCGATGACCGAGACCGGTCACGGCTCGGACGTCGCCGCCATCGGCACGACCGCGACGTACGACCCCGAGACGGAGGAGTTCGTGATCCACACGCCCTTCCGGGGCGCGTGGAAGGACTACCTGGGCAACGCGGCGGTGCACGGGCGCGCCGCGACCGTCTTCGCGCAGCTCATCACGGGCGGGGTCAACTACGGCGTGCACTGCTTCTACGTGCCGCTGCGGGATGAGGACGGCGAGTTCCTGCCCGGCATCGGCGGCGAGGACGACGGCGTGAAGGGCGGCCTCAACGGCGTGGACAACGGGCGGCTGCACTTCGACCACGTGCGCGTGCCGCGTGAGAACCTGCTCAACCGCTACGGCGACGTGGCCGCGGACGGCACCTACAGCAGCCCGATCGCGAGTCCCGGCCGCCGGTTCTTCACGATGCTGGGCGCGCTCGTCCAGGGCCGCGTGTCGCTCGACGGTGCCGCCACGTGGGGCGCGGCTCTCGCGCTCAAGATCGCCGTCACCTACGGCAACCAGCGGCGCCAGTTCGCGGGCGCCTCGGGCGCCGAGACGGTGCTGCTCGACTACGGGAAGCACCAGCGCCGGCTGCTGCCGCGCGTCGCGACGACGTACGCGCAGGCCTTCGCCCACGACGAGCTGCTCTGCAAGTTCGACGCGGTCTTCGGCGGCGAGGCCGACACGGATCAGAACCGCGAGGACCTCGAGACCCTGGCCGCGGCGCTGAAGCCCCTGTCGACCTGGCACGCGCTCGACACGATCCAGGAGGCGCGCGAGGCGTGCGGGGGTGCCGGCTACCTCGCCGAGAACCGTCTGGTCACGCTGCGCCAGGATCTCGACGTGTACGTCACGTTCGAGGGCGACAACAACGTGCTCCTGCAGCTGGTGGGGAAGCGCCTCCTGGGCGACTACGCCAAGCAGTTCAAGGGCAAGGATCCCAAGGAGATCGCCGCGTTCGTCGTCGGGCAGACGGCGGGCAAGGTGTTCCACGGCGCCGGCCTGCGCCAGCTCGGCCAGGCGGTCGCGGACTTCGGATCCACCGCCCGCTCCGTGGAGCTCGGGCTGCGTGCCAAGGACCAGCACGAGCTGCTGACCGACCGTGTGCAGCAGATGGTCGCCGACGTCGCCGGCCGGCTCCGGCCCGCGACGAAGCTGGCACCGGAGGCGGCGGCGGAGCTGTTCAACGAGAACCAGACGGCCCTGCTGGACGCCGCCCGCGCCCACGGCGAACTGCTGCAGTGGGAGGCGTTCGCCGACGCGGTGGCCGGTATCGAGGACGAGGACACCGCCCAGATCCTCGGCTGGCTGCGGGACCTGTTCGGCCTGGGCCTGATCGAGAAGCACCTGTCGTGGTACCTCCTGCACGGGCGGCTCTCCCACCAGCGGGCGATGGCCGTGACCCGCTACATCGACCGCCTCTGCCGTCGCCTGCGGCCCCACGCGCAGGACCTCGTGGACGCCTTCGGCTACGAGCCGGAGCACGTGCGCGCCCCCATCGCGTCGGGTGCCGAGCAGGCACGTCAGGACGAGGCCGCCGCGCACTACGCCGACCTCGAGGCCCGCGGGCAGCGGCCGCCCAAGGAGAAGAAGCCCGCCTCGCGCTGATCCGGTCCTGCTGCGGCGCGAGCGCGGGACCCGGGGAGAGGTGCCCGTGCCCCCGGTCGGGAGAACGCCGCCATCCGGGATAACCTGAAGACACCGCTACGTGCACGAGGCCGCCGACCCGTGCCGTGCGGACGCAGGAACCCGAGCCGCCAGGGGGAGGCCCAGTCCGATGAAGGCGATGTCGTGGCTGAGTGGGCGTCCTCGCACGCTCGCCGGCGCTGCGATCGTGACCGCAGCCGCGATCGGGGTCACGACGATGGCCGTCGCGTACGAGGGGAACCCGACCACGGAGGTCGACCTGCACGACGGGTCGGTCTGGATCACCAAGGCCGACCAGCAGTTCGTCGGCCACTTCAACAGCCGATCGCAGCTGCTCGACGGGCGGCTGATCGTCTCGAGCATGGACTACGACGTCCTCCAGGACGGCGACCGGGTGCTCGTGCAGGACCGGGGGGACAACTCCCTCGCCCTCATCGATCCCGCGGCCGTCACGCTCGGCAACCGCACGGAGCTGCCGCCCGGCGCGGTCGTCGACTATGCGCGCGAGACCGTGGCGGTGCTGGATCCCCGGGAGGGCGCGCTGTACGTCGTGCCGCTGGCGGGGATCACGGCGTTCTCGCCCGCCGAGGCCGAGCCCGTCCTGGAGCTGGGGGAGGGCGCCGCGGTCACGGTCGGCCGCGACGGGACGGTGCACGCGGTGTCCGTGCGGGACGCCATGGTCTACACCGTCCCGGTCACGCGCGAGGGCGAGCCCGAGGATCCGCGCGAGCGGGCGGTCGAGGGCATCGGCGAGACGTCGGACGTCACGATCACCTCCGTCGGCTCGGTGCCGGTCGTGCTCGACGCGCAGACCGGGACCCTCGTGGTCGCCGGCGGCCCGACGATCGAGCTGCCGGACGCGGAGGACGCGCGCCTGGCCCTCGACGCGGCGGAGTCGGACTCCGTCATCGTCGCGACCCGCGGCGAGCTGCTGCGCGTGCCCCTCGACGGGTCAGCGATCGACGTCACGCCGACGGACGGACCCGAGGGGCTGCCGACCGAGCCCGTATGGCTCGACGGCTGCGCGTACGGCGCGTGGATGCACGCCGGCTGGTTCGTGCGCGACTGCATCGGCGAGCAGCACGACCTCGCGATGCCCATCGCGGACTACGACGTGGAGGGGGAGCTGCGCTTCCGCGTGAACCGGGACGTCGTCATGCTCAACAACGTGCTGAGCGGCGCGGCGTGGCTCGCGAGCGACCTGCTCCAGAAGGTCGACAACTGGGACGACCTGACGCCGCCCGAGGGCGACGGCGTCGAGAACCCGGATCCGACGACGGTCCAGGTCCCCGACCCGAGCCCGCCGGACCGCGGGGAGGAGAACACGCCCCCCATCGCGAACGCCGACCGGTTCGGGGTCCGGGCGGGCCAGACCACCGTCCTCCCCGTGCTCGACAACGACAGCGATCCGGACGGCGACGTCCTCACGGTCACCCTGCCCGACGGCTCCCCGAGCCTCGGCGACGTGCAGCTCATCCACAACGGAACGGCCCTGCAGATCGTCGTGCCCTCCGGGGCGAGCGGATCCGACTCCTTCGTCTACCAGGTCGACGACGGACGCGGCGGCACCGACCGCGCCACCGTCACGCTCGACGTCCATCCCGACAGCCGCAACGCCGGCCCGCGGCAGAACCGGCAGCTCACGATCCCCGTCGAGACCGGCGGCACCGTCACGTACAACGTCCTGCCCGACTGGATCGACCCGGACGGCGACAACATCTACCTGGAGGCGGTCTACCCTCCCGAGGGCGACGAGGCCGACTTCACGGCGGACGGACGCATCACCTACCGCGCGATCTCCGGCTCCCAGGGTCCGCTCGACGTGCCCATCGCGGTGTCGGACGGCCGGACGAGCACGGCGGGCGTGCTGAAGCTCGACGTGCGTCCGCCCGGCACGACGCCCCCGATCACGACCGCCGACCACGTCGTCACGCGCGTGGGCGAGCAGGTGACCGTATCCCCGCTCGCCAACGACATCAGCGCGAGCGCCGAGCCGCTGCGGCTCACGCGCGTCGACGAGGTCCAGGGCGCGACGATCGTGGCGGACTTCGCCGCCAAGACCTTCACGTTCGAGTCGGGCACCGAGGGCACCTACTACGTCCAGTACCTCGCGTCGACCGGGCCCAACGCCGTGCCGGGCCTCGTGCGCGTCGACGTCGTCAAGCCGACGTCGAGCGACCTGCCGCCCGTCGCCGTGCGCGACGTGGCGCTGCTGCCGGCGGGCGGCGAGGTGCTCGTGAACGTGCTCAACAACGACTCCGACCCGGGCGGCGGCGTGCTCGTCGTGCAGTCCGTGACGGCCGATCCGTCGAGCGGGCTTTCGGTCTCCGTGCTCGGCCACGAGACGTTGCGGATCTCGGACCGGGCGGTGCTGAGCGAGCAGACCACGATCACGTACCGGATCTCGAACGGCGTCCAGGGCGCCGAGGGCGAGGTCATCGTGATCCCCGTGCCGGCCGCGGAGACCCTGCGCCCGCCGGTCGCGAACGACGACACCGCCGTCGTCCGCGTGGGCGATGTCGTGACGATCCCCGTGCTGGACAACGACTACCACCCGAACGACGACGAGATCCACGTCGCGCCCGAGCTGGTCGAGACGCCGGACCCCTCCGCGGGGCAGATCTTCGTGTCGCAGAACACGGTCCGGTTCCGGGCGGATTCCGAGCCCGGCACCCACTACGCGACGTACGAGGTCGTCGACAGCACGGGCCAGCGCGACGCCGGCTTCATCACGATCGACGTCCTGCCGATCGAGGAGGGCAACAACGCCGCGCCGCGGCCCCGCGACCTCACCGCCCGCGCGCTGGCCTCCTCCACCACCACGATCCTCGTGCCGCTGGACGGGATCGACGCGGACGGCGACTCGGTCGAGCTCGTCGGGCTGGCCTCGGCACCCGGCAAGGGGAAGATCGTGGAGACCGGGGCCGACCGCTTCGTCTACGAGGCGTTCGCGGACGCCAAGGGCGTCGACACGTTCGTGTACCGCGTCCGCGACCGCCTCGGGGCCGAGGGCACGGCCACCGTGCGGATCGGCATCGCGCCGGCCACCACGCGCAACCAGGCGCCCTACGCCGTCCGGGACAACGTGGCGATGCGCCCGGGCCGGGTCGTCGCGGTGCCGGTGCTCAACAACGACTCCGACCCGGACGGCGACCGCATCGGCCTCGTGCCCGACGGGCTCATCCTGCCCGACGTCGACGGCCTGGAAGCGGAGGTGCTCGGCAACCGCGTGGTCATCACGTCGCCGGACCGGCCGATGGAGACGTCGCTGCAGTACACGATCGAGGACAGCCGCGGCGCGCAGGCGCAGGGCGTCGTGCAGATCTCGGTGGACGAGGACGTGCCGCTGCAGGCCCCGATCGCGCGCGACGACCGCGTGCTGGTCGAGTCGATCCAGGACGACCTGACCGCCGAGGTCGAGCTGCTCGCGAACGACGAGGATCCGGACGGCACGGTCGAGGCGCTGACGATCGAGCTCGAGCCCGACGACAGCGCCCAGCTGCTCGCGGACGGCGTCGTGCGGGTCGGCATCGAGGAGCGGCGTCGTCTCATCGCGTACACGATCACCGACGAGGACGACCAGAGCGCGACCGCCTTCATCCACGTGCCCGGCACGGAGGACCTGCGTCCCACGCTGATCAGCACCGAGCCCGTCGTCGTCGACAGCGGCGAGACGCGCGAGCTGCCGCTCGATGAGTACGTCCGCGTGGCGAGCGGCAAGCAGGTGCGCATCACCGAGGAGGCGAAGGTCGTCGCCGCGCACGGCAACGGCGACTCGCTCGTCGTGGACGCGCACACGCTCGTGTACACGTCGGCCGACCGCTACTTCGGCAGCGATGCCATCACGTTCGAGGTGACGGACGGCACCGGCCCCGACGACCCGGACGGCCGCACGGCCACGCTCTCGCTGCCCATCACGGTGCGTCCGCCGGCCAACGAGCCGCCCGTGTTCGTCGACGCCGAGCTCACGGTCGGCGCCGGCGACGAGGAGCCGGCCACGGTCGATCTCGCCGCGCTCGCGACCGACATCGACGACGACCCCCTGCAGTTCGAGATCGCGGGCGGCGTACCGTCGGGCATGCAGGCCCAGATCGTCAACGACTCCACGCTCAGCGTGACGGCGGATCCCGATCAGAGGGGCGCGACGGCGGCCCTGCAGATCCGGGTGTCCGACGGGGAGACGGATCCCGTGACCGGGGCCGTGCACGTGACCGTCACGTCCTCGACGCGGCAGCTGCCCGTCGCCACCGACGACCGCGTCGACGAGTGGAACCAGGGCGAGACGCTGTCGCTCGCCGTGCTGGAGAACGACGTCAACCCGTTCCCCGGGCAGCCGCTCGAAGTGGTCTCGGCGACGGCGGAGACCGGTGACGCGGACGTGCGGGTGGCCGGCGACCGGGTGGAGATCACGCCGGCGAGCACGTTCCACGGCCGCGTCGTCGCGCGCTACCGCATCGCCGATGCCACGGGCGACGAGGACCGCATGGTGGAGGGCCGGATCTTCGTGACGGTCCAGGGCGTGCCGGATCGCCCCGGCAGACCGGTCGTCACGAGCGTGCAGGACCGACGCGTGACGATGTCGTGGACGCCGCCCGCCGACAACGGCGCGCGCATCACCGAGTACGCCGTGCGGTCGACGAACGGCGACTACGAGACCACCTGCCCCGCGACGACCTGCACCCTGACGGGCCTGACCAACAACGTCGAGTACAACTTCGTCGTCGTGGCGATCAACCGGGTGGGCGAGTCGCAGGGGTCGCTGCCCAGCGAGACCGCGCGTCCCGATGTCCGCCCCGACACCCCCGTGCCGCCGCGCTCACCCGACTTCGGCGACGGACGCCTGCAGGTCACGTGGGTCGAGCCGAACACGGCGGGATCGCCCGTGTCGTCGTACACGGTCGAGATCTCGCCCGCGCCGCCGAACGGCATCGCCACGAAGACCGAGGTGACCGGCACGTCGCTGTGGTGGGACGGTCTGCGCAACGGCGAGTCGTACCAGTTCCGCGTGCGTGCACACAACGCCGCTCCCGACCCCTCCAGCTGGAGCGGCTGGTCGGTGGCGAACGTGCCCGCGGCCCCGCCCGACGCGCCTGCCCAGCCGACCACGGAGCGCCTCGAACCCGTGGGGACGGAGGCCCAGCTCCGGGTGTCGTGGAACGCGCCGGCGGCGAACGGCGACCCGATCAACCTGTACGAGCTGGATGTCCTCAGCGGCGGATCCGTCAAGCAGACGCTCGAGGTGCAGCCCGGAACGAGGACGCAGACCGTCGCCGTGCCGGCCGACTCCAGCGACTACACCTTCCGCGTGAGGGCGCACAACAAGGCCGGCTGGGGCGCGCACAGCGCGCCGTCCGCGCCGCGCCAGGCGTTCGGCGTGCCCGGCGCTCCGACCAGGGTCTCGGCATCCACGCCCCAGGCCGACAGCCGCATCCACGTGACGTGGACCCCCGGATCTCTCAACGGCGCGCGGGCGGACCAGGTCAGGTACGAGTACTCGGTCAACGGCGGCGACTGGAGCGGCAACTGGGCCAGCGGCGGCAACGGGTCGGGCCAGATCAACGGCAACAACGGCACCGCCTCGACCGTGCGCATCCGCGCCGTGACGACCGCAGACGGCGCGACCTATCGCAGCGACGCGTCCGCCCCGTCGAACTCCGCGACGTCCTACGGCCCGATGCGCGCGCCGGAGGTCCGCGCCTCGCGCGTGGGCGACGGCACGCAGATCGAGTTCCGGTGGGACGCCCGCAACTCCGGCAACGGGCGGGAGATCCGCTCGGTCGAGGTACGGTTCTCCGGCGGAGGCGGGTGGCAGGGCGTCTCCGCCAACGGGTCGACGACCCGCGGGTACGGCCACGACACCGAGGGTCGGATCGAGGTGAGGGTGACGGACACCGCGGGGCAGACCGTGACGGCCTCCGCTTCCCAGCGGACGGTTCCGCCGCCCGCACCCGCCGCGACCGTCAGCAACTCCGGCGACAGAACCGGCCGGGTGTCGGGGTGCAGCACCGGCAACTGCTACTACATGCAGCTGAACTACCAGCACTTCCCCACCGGCAACTACCGGGTGACGTGCTTCGACCAGGACAGCGATGCGAACGGCTTCAGCGCATGGAACGGGCGCCTCTCGGGGCAGGGAAGCCAGCGGATGAACTGCTTCTACGGTTACGGCGGGAACCGGGTGCGCCTGCACATCGCCGGTCCCAACGGCATCGACTTCTGGACCCCCTGGTGGGAGTGGCGGCAGTGACCGGCTCCGCCGCGCCGCACCTCCCGACTCGACAAGGATGATGACCACATGACGATGACCCCCGAGCAGGCGACCTGGTTCCACGGCACCTTCACGCGCCTGGTCGACAACGTGGACCAGGCGCTCATGGGCAAGCGCGAGGTCGTGGGCCTCGTGCTCGCGGCCATGCTCGCCGAGGGCCACGTGCTGCTCGAGGACGCGCCGGGCACGGGCAAGACGAGCCTCGCGAAGGCCCTCGCGGCGACCGTCCAGGGCACGTCGAACCGCATCCAGTTCACGCCGGATCTGCTTCCCAGCGACGTGACCGGCGTGACGATCTACGATCAGCAGTCCCACACGTTCGAGTTCCACCGCGGGCCGGTGTTCGCCTCGATCGTGCTGGCCGACGAGATCAACCGCGCCTCGCCCAAGACGCAGTCGGCGCTGCTGGAGGTCATGGAGGAGTCGCGCGTCACGGTGGACGGCGCGCCGCACGAGGTGGGCCGCCCGTTCCTCGTCATCGCGACGCAGAACCCCATCGAGCAGGCCGGCACCTACAAGCTGCCCGAGGCTCAGCTCGACCGCTTCCTGATCAAGACGACGATCGGGTATCCGACGCTCGAGGTGACGGAGCGCATCCTCGCCGGCTCGGCCGAGCGCAACCCCTCCGCCAACCTGAAGGCGATCATCACGACCAGCGCGGTCGCGGACATGGCCGATCTCGCCGCCACCGCGCACGTCGAGCCCGCCGTGCTGCGCTACGCCGCCGAGCTCGCTGAGCGGACGCGCGAGGACAAGGACACGCGCCTGGGCGTCTCGGTGCGCGGTGCGATCGCGATGGTGCGGCTTGCGAAGGTCTGGGCGGCGGCGCAGGGGCGCCACTACGTCATCCCCGACGACATCAAGGCTCTCGCCCAGCCGGTGTGGGCTCACCGTCTCGTCATGGATCCCGAGGCCGAGTTCGTGGGCACCACGCCCGAGACCGTCATCTCGCGCGTGCTCGACAAGGTCGACGCGCCGCAGGCCCGTACCGTCTCCTGACGCCGAGACCCGTTCGATCGGCATCCATGACCGCTTCCTCAGAGCCCGCTCCGGCCGCGCCCGCACAGGCGAGCTGGCGACAGGTCGCGCTGTACCTGCTCACGCGGGCCGCGGCGCGGCTGCGCGCCGCGACCAAGGTCGTCCGGCCGATCGGCTGGGTGCTCATCGGCTTCGCGACCGTGCTGTGGCTCAGCGGTCCGCGGCTCGGCTGGTGGGAGGTCACGGTCGCGGCCGTCGTGATCACGGTGGTCGTGCTGCTGTGCCTGTTGTTCCTCATCGGCCGCACGGCCTATGACGTCTCGCTCGACCTCACGCGCACGCGGGTCGTGGTGGGTGAGCGCGCGGTGGGCGCGCTGACGCTCTCCAACTCGGGGAGCCGGACGATCCTGCCCTCGCGCGTCGTGCTCCCCGTCGGCACGGGCCGCGGCGTGTTCGGGATCCGGCGCCTGGCTCCCGGCGAGCAGGCGGAGGAGCTCTTCGCGATCCCCACCGCGCGGCGCGCCGTGCTTCCGGTGGGCCCCGTGAGCATCGTCCGGGGCGATCCGCTGGGGCTGTTCGAGCGCGTCGACAGTCGAGACGAGCCGGTCGACCTGTACGTGCACCCTCGCACGGTGCGGTTCGACGGCCAGTCGCTCGGCTTCGTGCGCGATCTCGAGGGCATGACCTCGCGGGAGCTGGCTCGCGACGACATCGCGTTCCACGCCCTGTCGGAGTATCAGCCGGGGGACGACCTCCGCCACGTCCACTGGCGCTCGACCGCCCGCACCGGCACGCTCATGGTGCGCACGTACGAGCAGACGCGCCGCTCGCACTTCGTCATCGGCCTCACGACGCACCCGGGCGAGTACGCCGACGAGGAGGAGTTCGAGCTGGCGATCTCGGCGGTCGGGTCGATGGGGCTGCGCGCGCTGCGCGACTCCCACCGGGTCGAGGTCCGCGCGCAGCGGGGCAAGCTGCGAACTGAGACGCCCCGGCACCTGCTCGACGCGCTCTCCGGGGTCGAGCACTCGCGTCCCCGCGACGGGGCTGTGGGCGAGCTGGCGGGCTCCATCGCGGCCGCGGCGCCGGCCGCGAGCGTGGTCGTGCTCGTCGGGGGCAGCCGGATCGGCGCGACGCAGCTCCGCGCGGCCTTCTCCCGGTTGCCCGTCGGTGTGCGCACCCTCGCGGTGATCGCCGCCACGGGGCAGGAGGCGGGCATGCGCCGTATCGGCGAGGCCGACGTGATCACGATCGGCACGCTCGAGGACCTGCCCCCCTCACTGCGGAGGGTGCTCGCATGACCGCCACGATGACACCCCCGGTTTCGGCCGAGGCCTCGCCCCCGGCGCCCGCCCCGCGACGGCGAGCGACGCGTCGCGCCCGTACGCCCCTCGACGCGCGCCGCTGGGCCCTCGATCTCGGGGCCGTCGCGCTCCTGCTGCTCGTACCGGTCATCGGGTTCTGGCCCACGTTCGACGGGCCCATCGTGCTGCTGCCGGGAATCGGGGGACTCGCCGTCGCTCTGGGCCTTGCCGCGCTCGGCGCGCGCCGCGGCTGGGGCGTGCTCACGCTCGCGGCCTCCGTCGTCGCCGCCTACTTCGTCCTCGGCGGGCCGCTGGCGCTGCCGCACACCGCGATCGGCGGCGTCATCCCGACGGTCGAGACGTTCCGGCGCCTCGCGGCCGGTGCCGTGCAGTCGTGGAAGTCGCTGCTGACGACGGTCGCTCCCGTCGCGCCGGAGGACGGCCATCTGCTGGTGCCGTTCCTCCTGGTGCTGGTGCTCGGCACGCTCGCCGCCAGCCTCGCCCTCCGCGTCATGCCCGCGGCCTGGGCGCTCGTGCCGGCCGTCGCGTGCCTCGCCCTGCAGATCGCCCTCGGAACGTCCGAGCCCGCCGTGCCGATCGTCCAGGGCGTCCTGCTCGCCGTGGTCGCGATCGTGTGGCTCGCCGTGCGGGACGCGTGGGCGCCCGCGCGCAGCGCCATTGCGGTGGGGACCGACGACGCCCCGGCCGCCGACCGCGCTCACCTGCTCCGCCGCATCGCCACCGCGGCGGGAGTGCTCGGCGTCGCCGCCGCGGTCGGCGCCGCATCGACGCTGCTCGCACCCGCCAACGAGGTGAGGTACGTGCTCCGCGACGTGATCATCCCGCCCTTCGACATCCGCGACTACCCCAGCCCCCTGCAGAGCTTCCGGCTGTACGTCGAGAAGTTCGCCGAGGAGCCGCTCTTCACCGTCTCGGGTCTGCCCGAGGGCGCGCGCGTGCGGCTGGGCGCCATGGACGCCTACTCGGGTGTCGTGTACAACGTCTCCGACGCGTCGAGCGCGTTCACCCCGCTGCGGTCGAACATGGCGGCGGACGCCGAGGGGGAGTCCGTCGAGCTCCGGGTCGTGGTGCAGGGGTACGACGACGTCTGGCTTCCCGGCGTGGGCCGCATCGACGCGCTCACCTACGACGGGCCGCGCGCGGACGAGCTGCGCCGGGGCACGTACTACAACCCCGCGACGGGGACCGGGGTCGTGACCCCCGGGCTGCGCGAGGGAGACGCCTACACGCTGCAGGCGGTGCTGCCTCCGGAGCCGAGCGACGCCGTCCTCGCCGAGGACGTGTTCGCTCCCGTCGACGTGCCGCAGCCGCGCTCGGTGCCGAACGGCATCGCAGAGCTCGCGGCCGACGCGATCTCCAACGCCGAGGCCTCGACGCCGGTCGAGAAGGTGCAGGCGCTGGCGACCTACCTCGTCGAGTCCGGCTTCTTCAGCCACGGTCAGGACGGCGAGTTCTCGCCCTCGGGACACGGCTCGGCGCGCATCGCGATGCTGACGGGCGGCGACCAGATGGTCGGCGACGACGAGCAGTACGCCGTGCTCATGGCACTCATGGCCCACGAGGTCGGCATCCCCGCCCGCGTCGTGATGGGCTTCCACTCGGATGAGCGAACGGGCAGCGAGCTCGTCGCGACGGGCGACAACCTGCACGCGTGGGTGGAGGTGCCGTTCCGCGACGCGGGCTGGGTCGCGTTCGACCCGACGCCCGACGAGGACAAGGACCCCAAGGACCAGACGACGCAGCCGCAGGCCGATCCCCAGCCCATGCCCCTGCAGCCCCCGCCGCCGCCCAAGGAGGAAGCCGACGAGCCGCCGCTCGTGCCGGACGAGCGCGAGACGGAGGACGAGGCCGAGCCGCTGCCGGCGTTCCTGGGCCTCCTGCTCGCGGTGGGCGGTATCGGGCTCGGGACGATCCTGCTCCTGCTCGCGCCGTTCGTGATCATCGGCGGGCTGAAGGCCGCGCGTCGGCGCAAGCGGCGCGAGGCCCCCGCTCCGGCCGACCGGCTCAGCGGCGGCTGGGACGAGCTGATGGATCGCGCGGCCGATTTCGGGCGCACCGTTCCGGTGGGCGCCACGCGCTACGAGCAGTCGCTGCGCCTCCGAGACGCGATCGAGGAGCCGCGCATCACGGCGCTCGCCGTGCGCGCCGACGCGGGCGTCTTCGGCCCGGGCGATCCGTCGCCCACCGAGATCGACGCGTTCTGGAACGAGGTGGACCAGATCGTGGGCGGGATGACGCGCAAGGCGTCGTTCTGGGCGCGGCTGCGGGCGCGGCTCAACGTGCGCACGCTGATCGCGGGGTCGAGGCTTGCCACGCGCACGCGTGACCTGCGAGAGTCCGTGGCACAGAGGCGCACGCAGCTGCAGGGCGCCGCCACGGCCGGACTGCGCCGAGCCGTGACGGAGCCCGTCGCCGCCCGCCGCGGCGGCAGGCCCGCGTCTCGCGACGCGCGGAGGACGGCTGCGCGCGACGGGAAGGGAGAACCGACATGACGACACCGAACCCCTACCCGGGTGCGGGGACTCCGCCTCCCGCCGTCGCACCGCAGACCGGCGTCTTCCCGCAGCCTGCCCCGTACGCCTCGGGACAGCCCGGAACCGCTCCCGCCGCGCAGCTCCCTGGCGAGCAGCTTCCCGGCGAGCCGGCGGCCGTGGGCCGCCGCGTGGCCGCGTACGCGATCGATGCGATCGTCGTCGCGCTCCTCTGCGCGCTGGGCGCCCTCGTCGGGGCCCTGCTCATGGAGTCCATCGGCGGGCTCGGCCTGCTGGTTGCGGGCGTCCTGATCTTCGTGACCCTGCTGGCCTGGGCGCTCGTCTACACCGCCATGCAGGCTGGCGCGGGCTCGATCGGCATGCGCCTCATGCGACTGCGACTCGTGCGCATCGACGGCGGGCAGGCGCTCGGTTTCGGACGCGCGCTGCTGCGCAACATCGTCTGGGGGCTGGCCGCCGCCATCGTCGTGGGCTATTTCTCCGTGCTGTTCGACGGCTCCCGCCGCCGACAGGGATGGCACGACCGTGTCGCGAACGCGTTCATGCGCGACGAGCGCGCCGCGAGCGCCGAGCAGACGCGCGAGGCGTTCGCGCCCTCCGCCGCCGTCCCGCCGCCGGCCTATCCGGGTCTGGCGTCGCCGCCCGCGGGCGCTGTGCCGTCGCACGTGCCGCCGCACCCGTCCGCCCCGTCCCCGTCGATCGCCGTCCCGCCCCGTCCGGCTCCGCCCGCGTGGCCGGCCGCGCCCTCGTCCGGCGAGCAGTCGGCGGCTCCGGTCGTTCCCGCGGCGCCCGCGGTGCCCGAGAGCACCACGGTCTCCGCGCCCCCCGCGTCGCCCACCCCAGCGTCGTCGCCCTCGACGGCAGCGCCCGCTGCGGCCAACGCGGGCGATCCTTCCCGCGACGGCGCGGACCTCATCGCGTTCGTGCCCGGCATCACGCAGGAGCGACCGGATCAGCCGGGGCCTCGATCCGAGAGCGCCCCGGCCGCGCCCGCGGCGGCCCCCGCGGACCCGGTGGCCCCCGTGGCGCCCGCGGCGCCCGTGCCGCCCGCCGCGCCCGTGGCGCCCGCCGCGCCCGTGGCGCCCGCCCCCGCGGCGCCGAGCGACGACGACCTCGTCGACGACACCATCATCGTGCGGCGGGACGAGCCGGACCTCGACGAGACCCGCGTCACCGCGCGCCGGACCGTGCAGCTCGAGTGGGACGACGGCACGCGGCACGCGGTGTCGGCCCGGACGCTGTTCGGCCGCAACCCGGTCGACGAGGAGGGCGCCGCCAGCGTCGCGGTGCGCGACGAGACGCTCTCGTTGTCCAAGACCCACTTCGAGATCGACCTCACCGAGGAGGGCGCCGTGCTCGTGGACCGCCACTCGACCAACGGCGTCGTGATCGTGCGCTCGGGCGAGCGCATCACGGCGCCTCCCGGTCGGCCCGTCGTGCTGCGCTCGGGCGACGCGCTCGAGATGGGCGAGCGCATCGCGACGTTCGGAGCGGGCAGATGACGTGCCCCATCGTCGCCATGAGCGGCGCCGCGACGGACGCCGGGCTGCGGCGACCGCTCAACGAGGACGCATTCCTGTCGGTGCCGCCCGTCTTCCTCGTGGCGGACGGGATGGGAGGGCACGACCGCGGGGAGGTCGCGGCGGCGACCGCGATCGCGGCGTTCGAGGGTTTCGCCGGTCGGGCGAGCCTCGGCATCGAGGACGTGCGCGAGGCCCTCGCCCGGGCGCGCGCCGACGTCGACGGCCTGTCCCAGGGCGCCGCAGCGGGGGCCGGGACGACCCTCAGCGGGGTCGTGATCGCCGAGGTCGCAGGCGAGGGGTACTGGCTCGCCCTCAACGTGGGCGACTCGCGCACCTATCGGTTCGCGGGCGGCGTGCTGGAGCAGATCAGCGTGGACCACTCCATCGTCCAGGAGATGCTCGACCGGGGTGAGCTCACCCCCGAGGACGCGGCGCGGGATCGCCGGCGCAACGTCATCACGCGCGCTCTCGGCGCCGGCAGCGCGGCCGAGGCGGACTTCTGGATGATCCCGGCCGCGGCGGGCGACCGCATTCTCGTCTGCTCGGACGGGCTGCCGGGGGAGCTTCCCGCCGAGCGGATCCAGGCGATCCTGCTGGTCGAGTCCCATCCTCAGGCCGCTGCCACGCGGCTCGTGCAGGAGGCGGTGATGCGCGGCGGACGCGACAACGTGACCGCGATCGTCGTCGATGCGGTCGCGGTCGCGCGGCGTGGCGGTGGCGCCCCGGAGGGCACCGGGTCCGACGCCGACTCGGACACGCTGCCGCGCGAGACGGTGGGAGGGAGACGCTGATGCGCGTGACGTACGAGCCGGGCGGGATGCTCGCGATCGTCGCCGAGACCGGGATCGCGGTGCTGGAGAACGGGCTGCCGCAGGACCGGATCGACGACGTGTGGCAGGCGCTCGACGACGGCGAGGGCGTCGAGGCGGTGATCGACGCCGTGCGGCAGGCGTTCGGCGACTCCGAGACGCCGCCCCCCTTCGCGGTGGCCGTCGCCGAGGGCGAGGACGTCCGCGCCGCCGTGCGCGGGGATCTCCGACTGGAGATCGAGACGATCTCCGGCTCCGTCGTGCTGAGCGACGAGGGCGGCTCGGACCCGACGGGGCGGCGCTTCGAGGATGCGCTGTCGGTGCTCGTCCGGCCCGCCGCTGCGGCACCGGCGACGACATCGGAGCTGCCGATCGCCTCGGGCGCCGTGCTCGCCCGCAGCGTGCGCGCGGTCTTCTTCGAGGTCGACCCCGCCGACGCGGACCACGTGCCGGGTGACACGCTGCTGCCCGACGACGCGGGGGAGGGCGACGACGCGTTCGCCGAGACGATCGTCGTGCCGCCGCGGCGGACCCGGGGCGAGCACGCGGCGGATTCCGCCGCGCGAGACGACGCGCTCGGGGGATCCGAGGAGGAGCCGCAGGGAGATCACGACGGCGCGACCATCTCGGCCGCCCAGCTCGCCGCCGCCCGCGCGGGCGACCACGACGGGGCGACGATCGCCGTCGCGCACGAGCCGGCCATCTGGGCCCCCGAGTCACCGGCTGCTCCTCCGAGGACCTACGGGCGCATCCGCCTGTCGACGGGCGAGGTCGCCGAGCTGGACCGCCCCGTCGTCATCGGCCGCCGGCCGCGCTCGTCGCGCACCACCGGCGCGGAGCTGCCGCGCCTGCTGGCGGTCGAGAGCCCCCAGAACGACATCTCGCGCAACCACGTGGAGATCTCCTCGGACGGGCACACCGTCGTGGTCACGGACCTGCACACCACGAACGGCACGACGCTGCTGCGGGGCGGCGCCGATCCCGTGCGGCTGCATCCCGGCGAGCAGACCGTGGTCGTGACGGGCGACGTGATCGACCTCGGCGACGACGTCACGGTCGCGTTCGAGGAGCTGCCGTGAACCAGAGGCGGCCCCCCGCGCCGCCGCCGGCCCTGCCCGGCCTGACCCCGCTCGAGCTGCTGGGCTCGGGCGGCTTCGCCGACGTCTACCTCTACGAGCAGGAGCTCCCGCGCCGCCGCGTCGCGGTCAAGGTGCTGCTTCCCGACCGCATCTCCGGATCGGCGGAGCAGTTCTCGGCCGAGGCGAACGTCATGGCGATGCTGTCGACGCATCCCGCCATCGTCACGATCTACCAGGCGGGCGTCGCCTCGGACGGCCGACCGTACCTCGTGATGGAGTACTGCCCGCGCCCCAACCTGCAGGTGCGCTATCGGCGCGAGCCCTTCTCGGTCGCCGAGGCGCTGCGCGTCGGCATTCCCGTCGCCGCCGCGGTGGAGACGGCCCACCGCGCGGGCGTGCTCCATCGCGACATCAAACCCGCCAACATCCTCGTCACGGAGTACAACCGCCCCGCGCTGACGGACTTCGGCATCGCGTCCACGTCGCACGGTGCGGGCGGGAGCACCGGGATGTCCATCCCGTGGTCGCCGCCCGAGGCCTTCGCCGAGGTGCCGCAGAGCGGGCCGCGCACCGACGTGTATCAGCTCGGCGCGACCGTCTACACGCTGCTCGCGGGCCGCTCGCCGTTCGAGCTCCCGGGCGAGCGCAACGGCAGCGCCGAGCTGATCGAGCGCATCGAGCGCATGCCGCTGCCCGCGATCGACCGCCCGGACATCCCCGAGTCGCTGCAGGCGGTGCTGCGCCGCGCGATGGCCAAGGACCCGGCGGAGCGATACCCGAGCGCCGTGACCTTCGCGCGGGCGCTGCAGAAGGTGCAGATCGAGCTCGCGCACTCGGTGACGCCGGTCGACATCCTCGACGACCGGCCTCTCGACGACCTGCCGGAGGACGACGACGGCGGTCTCACGCGGGTGCGGAGCGTGACCAACATCGCCCCCGGCGACACCGCGACGCGACCCTCGGCGACGACCGAGGAGGTGCCCGGGGCTCGAGCGGGCGAGATCGCGGCGCACCGTGCCTTCGCGCCGTCCGCGCCGCGCCCGTCCGACGGCCGGCCCGGGCAGATCGACGACGTCACGATCCTGCGCGACCCGCGCCCCGCCGACCCGATCGACGACGCCACGATCCTGCGTCCGCCGGCCTCGGCCGCCGCGCCGGCCGCGCGGCCCGCGCCCGCGGAGCCGTGGAGCGCGCCCGTGCCCGACGCCGCCCCCGCCGCGCCGGAGCCCCGCGCGGCCGGGGACGGGGGCGCCGCGGTCGCCGAGCGGAGGCGCCGGTGGCCGTGGCTGGTCGCCGCGGGCGTGGTCGTGGCCGGCGCGGTCGCCGTCGCGGCGCTCTCCGCGCCGGGGCTGCTCGAGCCCGAGCCGGCGCCGAGCGAGCCGCCGGTCGTCGCACCGCAGGATCCCCGCGGGGACCCGGTGCCGCGCGTCACCGACGGGACGGGCGTGGTGCAGGGCGACCAGGTCGTGTTCACCTGGGGCAATCCGGATCCGCAGCCCGGCGACTACTACCTGTGGCAGCGCAACCGGATCGACGGCGCCGAGGCGGTGGAGACGACCGAGGAGACGTCGGTGACGATCCCGGCCGATGCGGAGCGGGTGTGCATCGACGTGACGCTCGTGCGGCAGAACGGCCGGTACACGGATCAGCCCGTCACGATCTGCGCGCCGGACTGACGTCCCCGGAGGGGGCGGTCAGTCCGCGGGTGCGCGCAGGTGCGGAGCCCCGTGGGACAGCACCTTCACGACGACGCCGCGGCGCGACAGCGCGGTGATCGTGCGCGTGCCTTCGTCGATGTCGCGTCCCAGGGCCCGCACGCTCGTCACGACGAGCACGTCGCCCGGCTTGAGGGTCTCGAACAGGCGTGTCAGGCGCCGCTCCCAGGACTCGAGGGTCTCGGGCGCGGGGTGCCGGAAGCCCTCGATCGGGACGCCGAACCGCGTGAGGTCCTCCCGCTGCTGGACCACGGAGGGCATGTCGTCGCGCGCGACGACGAGCCCCACCAGTCGGGCGCCCACGGGCCGGGCGCGCCACCAGTTGCGGTCCTCCTGCAACTCCGTGAAGCACACGGGGCACGCGACGGCGGTGTGCGCGTGCGCGGGCTCGACGCCCTCCGAAGGTCCGCTCTCCTGGCTCAGCGTCTCCGCCACGTCCGCTCCCTCATGCTCCCCGGGTCCGCCACCCGGGCTCGGACCACACGACCATTGTGCCGTGTCCCGCTGTGCGATGGCAGAGGTGTGGGCTCCGTGCCCGTCGTCAGATGAGGTGGAGCTCGCGCAGCTTCGCCTCGACGTCCGCGTTGCTGGGCTCGACGTGGTGGGTCGCGTCGGGGTAGACCACCACGGGGATGTTCGTGCGACCGGAGATGTCCTTCGCCACGTCGGCCGCGGCCGGCTCGGCCTCGAGGTCGATGTAGGCGTAGTCGACGCCGAGGTCGTCGAGCTGGGCCTTGGTGCGGCGGCAGTCGCGGCACCAGTCGGCGCCGAACATCGTGATGCGGGTGCTGTCGACGGAGGTCATGCGTCCAGGCTACGCCCGCCGATGGCCCGGTAGCGCGTTCGCCGCTGGGGAGGACGGATCGGGGCCGGTGCGGGGCATGACACGATGGATGGGACCCGCCGGGGAGCGGGACGCCGCGCACAGGGAGGAACGGGACGTGGACGATGCGACGAGCGCCGACCGCGCCGGCGCCCGGGGCCGCCCCCCGCACCGCTGCGACGTCACGGTGATCGTCCCGACGCGCAACGAGCGGGCCAACGTCGCGGAGATGGTGAGGCAGCTGGGCGAGGCGCTCGCCGGCCGCCGGGCCGAGATCCTGTTCGTCGACGACAGCGAGGACGGCACGCCAGACGAGGTCGAGCGCATCGCCGCCGACGCGCCGCTGCCGGTCCGGGTCGTCCACCGTCCGGCGGGGCACCGGACGGGTGGCCTGGGCGGCGCCGTCGTCGCGGGGCTGCGAGCCGCCGCGGCCGACGTGTGCGTCGTCATGGACGGCGACCTGCAGCATCCGCCCGCGCTCGTCCCGGCTCTCGTCGACCGCCACGCCCGCGGCGACTCCGACGCGGTCGTCGCATCGCGCTACATCGGCGGCGGCGACTCCGCGGGCCTCGGCACGACGCTGCGCTTCGGGGTGTCGCGCGCCGCCACGCTGGTGACCAAGGCGATGTTCCCCCTGCGCCTGCACGGCACGAGCGATCCCATGACGGGGTTCTTCCTGGTCGACCGCAGCAGGGTGGACCTCGAGGCCCTGCGGCCCAGCGGGTTCAAGATCCTGCTGGAGCTGCTCGTGCGCGGCGACCTGCGCGTCGCGGAAGTGCCGATGCGGTTCGGTGAGCGGCGCGAGGGCGATTCGAAGGCGACGATGCGTCAGGGCGTGACGTTCCTGGCACACCTCGCCCGCCTCCGGTTCGGGAAGATGTCGGCATTCGCGCTCATCGGCGCGGTGGGCGCCGTGGCGAACATCGCCATCGTGTGGCTGCTGACGACGCTCGGCATGGGGTACATCTGGGCGGCGATCATCGCGGCGGAGACGACGATCATCGCCAACTTCCTCCTCGCCGAGCGCTTCGTGTTCGCCGATATGCGCGGCCGCGCGGCGAGCCTGCGCCGGCGGTTCCTCGCGTCCTTCACGTTCAACAACGCCGAGGCCGCCATCCGGATCCCCGTCCTGGCGTTCCTCGTGGAGACCTGGGCGATCTCGAGCGTGCTCGGCACGGCCATCACGCTCGCCGTCGCGTTCGTCGCCCGCTTCGTGTTCCACTCCCTCGTGGTCTACGCCCCGCGCCGCCCCCGCGAGCCCGGCACCGAGACGGCGGGCCAGCGCATCATCCGCGTCATCGACGAAGAGGCCATGAAGCCCGGCGAGCTCTGACGCCCGTCCGGGCGTGAGTTGCCCTCGGCAGCGCGAGCGGCTAATTTTTCGGCATGCCTAAAAATCGCCGCGCCGGAGCCGCCGCGGTGGTCGCCGTTCTCGGGGCGGCCACCCTCGTCGGATGCACCGATGCGGGCGGCGCCGACGACGGACGTCCCGTCGTGCTCACGACGTTCACGGTGCTGGCCGACATCGCCCGCAACGTCGCCGGCGAGCACCTCCGCGTCGAGTCGATCACGAAGGTCGGAGCGGAGATCCACGGCTACGAGCCGACCCCCGGCGACATCCGTGTCGCGTCCGAGGCGGATCTCATCCTCGACAACGGGCTGAACCTCGAGGCCTGGTTCGCGCAGTTCGTGCAGACGGTCGACGTTCCGCACGTCGTCGTGTCGGAGGGTGTGGAGGTCATCGACATCGCCGGGGACGCGGGAGCCGGCGCGCCGAACCCGCATGCGTGGATGAGCCCGCTGGCCGTGCAGATCTATGTCGACAACATGGTCGACGCGTTCGCCGAGCTCGCGCCCGAGCACGCCGAGTCGTTCGCGGAGCAGGGGGAGGCCTACAAGGGGGAGCTGCAGGAGGTGCACGACGAGCTCGTCGCCGCGTTGGCGCCGCTGCCCGACACCCAGCGGGCGCTCGTGACGTGCGAGGGCGCGTTCTCCTACCTGGCGCGCGACGCCGGGCTCACCGAGGCGTACATCTGGCCCGTGAACGCCGAGCAGGAGGCCACGCCGCAGCGGATCGCCGCGACGATCGAGTTCGTGCGCGAGCACGACGTGCCCGCGGTGTTCTGCGAGTCGACCGTGTCGGATCGCGCGATGCGCCAGGTCGTCGAGGCCACGGGCGCCGAGTTCGGGGGAGTGCTCTATGTCGACTCGCTGTCCGAGGCGGATGGACCCGTGCCGACCTACCTCGACCTCATCCGCCACGACGTCGCCACGATCGTCGCGGGCCTGACGGGGCGCGCTCCGTGACCCCCGCGATTGACGTCGACTCCGTCACGGTGCGCTACGGCGACGTGACGGCGGTGGAGGACGTCTCCTTCGCCCTCCCCGAGGGCGGCGTGACGGGCCTGATCGGGATGAACGGGTCGGGCAAGTCGACGCTCTTCAAGACCCTCATGGGGATGATCCGCCCTCAGGCCGGGACGGTGCGGCTGGCCGGGACGACGCCCGCCGTCGCCCGCCGGCGGGGCCTGGTCGGGTACGTGCCGCAGAGCGAGGACGTGGACTGGGCCTTCCCCGTGAGCGTCCGCGACGTCGTCATGATGGGGCGGTACGGGTCGCAGGGCGTGACCCGGCGCGTCCGCGCCGTCGATCGCGACGCGGTCGACGAGGCGCTCGCCCGGGTCGAGCTGACCGAGCTCGCCGAGCGGCAGATCGGGCGGCTGTCGGGAGGGCAGCGCAAGCGCGCATTCGTGGCCCGCGGGATCGCCCAGGGGGCGCGCATCCTGCTGCTGGACGAGCCGTTCGCGGGCGTCGACAAGCGATCCGAGGCGACCATCGTGCGGCTGCTGCGCGAGCTGGCGGACGACGGATGCACCGTGCTCATCTCGACGCACGATCTGCAGGCGCTGCCGAGCCTCGCCGACGAGGCGATCCTGCTGCTGCGGCGCGTGCTGTTCCACGGCGGGGTCGCGGAGGCCCTGCAGCCGGAGAACCTCGCGCGCGCGTTCGGCCTCGACGTGCTGCCCCGCCCGGAGGGAGAGGCGCCGTGAGTGTCCTCGACGTGCTCCTCGTGCCGCTGCAGTACGACTTCATGCTCCGCGCGCTGGGCGCGACCGTGGTGGCGGCGATCGTGTGCGCCGTGCTCTCGTGCTGGCTCGTGCTGGTCGGCTGGTCGCTCATGGGCGACGCCGTCTCGCACGCCGTGCTGCCCGGCGTCGTGATCGCCTACGTCGTCGGCGCTCCGTTCGCGCTCGGCGCGCTCGTGTTCGGCCTGCTCGCCGTCGCGCTCATCGGGCTCATCCGCGGGACCAGTCGCGTCAAGGAGGACGCGGCGATCGGGATCGTGTTCACGACGCTGTTCGCGCTCGGCCTGGTGCTGATCTCCGTCACGCCGAGCCAGACCGACCTGAATCACATCATCTTCGGCAACATCCTCGGCGTCTCGTCGGCCGAGCTGCTGCAGATCGCGGTGCTCGCCGTCGTCGCGTTCGTCGCGCTGCTCGTCAAGCGGCGGGACCTGACCCTGTACGCGTTCGATCCGGCGCACGCGTTCGCGATCGGTCTGTCGCCCCGGATGCTCGGCGCGCTCCTGCTCGGGGTGCTCGCGCTCACTTCCGTGGTCGCGCTGCAGGTGGTGGGCGTGATCCTCGTGGTCGCGATGCTGATCATCCCCGGCGCGACGGCGTATCTGCTGACCGACCGGTTCGGGCGCATGCTCGTGATCGCGCCCGTGCTGTCGGCGCTCGCCGCGGTGGTCGGCATCTACGTGAGCTTCTGGCTGGATGCGGCCTCGGGCGGACTGGTCGTGCTCGTGCAGGGGGCGGTGTTCACGCTCGCGTATCTGTTCAGCCCGCGCCAGGGCGTGCTGACCGCGAGGCTGCGGACGCGGCGACGGACCCGCGCGGCCGAGCGCGCCTAGCTCCGACCGCTCGGGCTCGTGAGGTCGCGCCGGGGGCGTGCGCCGCTCAGCTCGCGGGTTGCAGCGCAGGGGCGGCGGAGAGGCGCGCGACGGCCTCACGGCGGAAGCCGCGCACCACCAGCCACACGCCCAGGCCGATCTCCCACAGCGCGATCGGCAGGGCCGCCACCGCCGCGATGCCGGACACCTGGTCCACCATCCCGAAGAGCGAGCCGGTCGTGGAGGCCAGCAGCAGCGGTGCCCCGAAGATGCCGAGCAGCGGGAGGGCGCGAGGCACCAGGCCGGAGCGATACAGGGCCGTGCCGAGCAGGAGCGCGTTGGCGACCGGGATCAGTCCGGGGCCGAGCAGGAACGCCCAGTCGTGCACTGCGACGAGCGCCGCCTCCGTCGCGGAGCCGTCGGGATCGCGCGGCACGTCCAGGAGCGAGAGCATCGCGACGACGCCGATCATGATGACGGCGCCCTCGACCAGTCGAGCGGCGACGAAGCCGAGCGCGAGCGTCTCGCTGTGGCGGCGCACGATCGGATACAGGGCCACGGCCGTGCCCACGCAGGCGACGGCGAGCACGACCTCGAGCGCCGCGGCCCACCGCAGCGCGTCGACCTGGCCGGGAAGCGCGAGGCTCGCGGGGTCGGCCAGCACCGGGGCCTTCAGTGCGAGCGCGGGGATCGACGTGACGATCGTGAGCAGGTAGAGGGCGCCGGCGACCAGGGCGACGCGTCGGGGGTGGGACATCTCGGCCTCTCGGGTTCGGTGGGTGTACGCCGTACACCTCTGTTGATGATGAGCGTAGGTGTACGCTGTACGCCTGTCAATCGTCCGGGAGCGGAGGGAGCGGGATGCCGGCTGCGGAGGAGGCTCGTCGGACGCCGCTGACGCGCGAGCGCGCGCTGAGCGAGGCCGTGGCGCTCGCCGATGCCGAGGGGATCGACGCCGTCAGCATGCGCAACCTCGCCGCCCGCCTCGGCGTCGTCCCGATGGCCCTCTACAAGCACGTGGCGAACAAGGAGGACCTGCTCGGCGGCGTGGTGGACGTGCTGATCGGCGAGTACGCGGCCCCGGAGCCCGGCCTGGAGTGGAAGGAGGCGGTGCGCGCCCGCATCCTCTCGGCCCGCGACGTCCTGCTGCGCCACCCGTGGGCGCGGCGGGTGATCGAGACGCGGGCGAAGCGGACGCCCGTCGTGCTCGGCTACATGGACTCGCTCGCGGGGATGTTCATGGCGGGCGGGCTGTCGGCCGACCTCACCCATCACGCGATGCACGTGCTCGGCCACCGGATCTGGGGCTTCAACCCCGAGGCCTTCGAGGGCCCCGACGCGCTGCCCGTGCCCGAGGATCCGGCGGAGCGCGAGCGGATGATCCAGTACGTGTCCCAGACGTACCCGAACATCCTCGCCATCGCCGTCGCGACGTCCGGGGGCGCGATCGGTCCCGACGGGCCCGGGTGCGACGAGCAGTACGAGTTCGAGCTCGGCCTCGACCTCATCCTCGACGCCGTCGAACGCCTGCACGAGGCCGGCTGGACGTCGCGGCGCGCGCCGGCAGGCTCGCCCTGACGGCCACGCCACGCGGCGTTGGATAGGGTCGCTTCTCGGGAGTGTCATGAGAGCGCTGAGCCGGCCGAGGCCGCTGTACATCGAGTCGCTGATCCGGGCGGATCTCGACCGGGTGTGGCAGCTGACGCAGGACCCCGCGCTGCACGCGCGCTGGGACCTGCGCTTCAGCGCGATCGTCCCGGAGTCAGCAGACGAGCGCGGCCGCGTGCGGTTCCGGTACGAGCGTCGCCTCCCGCTGCACCGCATCCGCGGCACGGGGATCTCCCTCGGCGAGCGCGAACGCTCGGACGGCACGCGGACGTCGGCGCTGGCTTTCGAGACGGACGACCGGCTCTCGCCGCTGCGCGGCGGGCGCGGCTACTGGCGCTACACCCCCACGCCCGAGGGCGTCCGTTTCGTCACCGGCTACGACTACGTCCCCGGCTTCGGTCGGATCCCGGACCTGGTGCTGCGCCCTGTGATCCTCTGGATGACCGCGTGGAGCTTCGACCGGCTGCGCATCTGGGCCGAGACCGGCGTCCCGCCCGAGCGCTGGGGGTCGTGGTCGGTGCTGGCCTGGTGGCGCCCCGGCCGTCCCCGCGCCCGCCGCTGCCGCACGGCGCCCCCGCGCAGGGACGTGATGGCGGACGCGCCCGCGACTCTGGGGGAGCTGTGACCGAAGCCGCGCCGATCTTCGCCGCCGCGCTCGGCGAGGAGCGTTTCGCACGGCTGCACCCGATGCTGCAGCGCCGCTTCGGCGTCTCGCTCGCGGGCGGGTACGGCTGCGTCGGCAGCGGCACGATGACCCGCGTCCGCCGCGGCCCGTGGTGGACCGTGCCGTTCCTCCTGTTCGGCCGGCTGCGGCGGATCCTCGTGCCGATCGCGGGCGAGCAGATCCCGTTCCGGATCGAGAACTACGCCTACCGCGATCCCTTCGGACGGGAGACGGTCACGTTCGTGCGGGAATTCCTCATGAACCGCCGCCCCGCCCGCTTCGACGCGACGATGGTCCTCGATCCGGCCCGGGCCATCGTCGTCGACTACCTCGGCACGCACCAGCACCTCGCGGTCGACCTCGACCTCGACGTGGATGAGCACGGCGCGCTGCTGCTGCGCTCCGGGGAGCAGCGCTTCTACGAGGGACCGATCGCGTTCCGCTTCCCGATGCTGTTCTCGGGCAGCGCCCGCCTCCGGGAGCACTACGACGACGCCCGCGGGGCGTTCCACATCCACCTCGAGGTGCACAACCGGGCCTTCGGCTTCCTGTTCGGCTACGAGGGCTGGTTCCGCTGCGAGTTCCCGCCCGCGTCCGACGCCCCCGCCCGCCTCAAGCCCCGCCGACACGAAGCCCGGCTGTGACGCGCGCGGGCCCGCGGAAGCGATGCCGCTGCTGACGGGGGAGATGACCGGAAGTCAGTACGCGGTGTCGGGCTCGCCGCTGCGCGACTGAGCGTCGGCGAGGACGTCCTCGACCGCTCGGCGCGGGCTCGGGGGAGCGGCCACCGTGGGGTGTCCGATCCGGAAGGTCATGATCGCGTGTCCGGCGGGCACGAGGTCGGCGAGTTCGCGCGTGAAGTGCGGATCGAGCCCGGCCGATTCCTCCCGATCGACGCGCTCGGGGATCTGGCACAGCGGCTGCATCGCGATGCCGTCCGCCGTCGCCATCAGGTGCAGGCGCTGGTAGGCGCGCCCTGCGGCCAGGCGCGCGGCCGGGTCATGCCCGTCGGGGACCACGAGAGCTCCGAACGCGGCCGCGGTGGGCACCTGGGTGTCGCGCGTGCCCCGCAGCCATCCGTCGTGATTCTGCTCGCGCGTCGTCGGGAAGATCTTCGCGACCGTCCGGATGAACGCGGGCTGCCCCGAGGCGTCGATCGTGACGCCGTCCCGCAGCCGCTGGATGTCGCGCCACTCCGAGCGGTACCAGCGGTGGTCGTCCGCCGCCTGATCCGGATCCGCGATGATCGCCTCGGTCGCGCGCACCGTCAGGTCGCCGAACGCGCGTCGTTCGTCGTCGTCCGCGAGCCACAGCAGCGAGACGCCGGCGCCCTCGGCGGCGTCACGGTAGCGCTTCAGCGCCGCGTCCGACACGGGGCGTTCGGCAAGGTACGCCGCGCGGTCGGTGTGCCGCGAGGGGATCGCGTCGGCCAGCGGCGACGCGGTGCGGGCGGTGGGCGCGAGGTCCACTCGTGCTACGTGACCCGGGTCGGACGGGTCTGGCAGCAGCGTCGGGGTCGCCCGAAGGCCGGCGAGCGGCGCGACCGTGAGGAGGTTCTCCAGCGCGCACCCGAGGGAGATCTGCTGCTCGCGCAGCAGCGGATCGATCGTGCCGATCGTGCGGGTGCCGTCGGCGAACACGTCGATGCGGTCCGGCTCCACGCGGAAGATCCACGGCTGGGTGTTGTGCGCATTCGCGGCGAGGATCGCGGCGTGGACGAGGTCCCGCGGGCCCGACGGGGCCGGCAAGGACCACGGCTCGTACGCCGGCCCCGTGCCCGCGGCGAACACCCCGCCGTCCACGGAACGCCAGGTGAGCGCGCCCGCGGCCGCGACGGCGACGGACCCGGCGCCCCAGGCGCCGATCCGGAGCATGTCCCGGCGGGAGAGCCGTCCGCGGCCGCGAGGCGTTGCGTCACTCGTCATCGCCGTGCCCGTTCGTCCACAGCTCCCGCGCCGCCGGCGTCAGGTGCGGTTCCAGCACCGCGAACACGAGGTCGAGCAGGCGGGCGACCTCGGCGGGATCGTCGGCGTCGCCGGTGATCTCGAGCAGCGTGATCCAGTTCTCCGCCACGAGCCACACGGCCGCCAGCAGGTCGGGCAGCGGGGACCGGGGGCGCAGCAGCTCCCGTTCGACCAGCAGGCCCGCGAGCGCCGTCCACTCCTGCATGCGCTGGCGGTACGCGTCGCGATACGCGTCTGCGAGCTCCGGGTCGGCGCGCAGCAGCGCCACGAGCTCCCGCCCGAAGAACCGATACCGCCAGGCCAACGCGCCGCCGCGGACCATGCCCGCGCGCAGCGCGCCGAGCGGATTCGCCGCGATCGCCTCACCGCCTTCCGCCCAGTCCTGCGCGTGGTCGCGGATCATCTCGGCGAGCAGGCCGCGGATGATCTCGCGCTTGCCGGCGAAGTGGTAGTAGAGGTTGCCGGGGCTGATGCCCAGCTCGGCCGCGATGCGGTTCGTGCTGACCGCCGCCGTGCCGTGGTCGTTGAACAGCGCGCGGGCCGCCTCGAGGATCCGGGCACGGGTGGCATCCGATCGGGGGGTCGGACGTGGCGGATTAGAGTTCACGCTCTAATTAGAGCGAAGACTCTAGATAATCGCAAGTCGCGGCCTCGCGCGCGGCGTGGCCGGCGCACGCCGCGCTCGGTTCCGGGTGCAGGTGCGCTCGGCTAGCGTTGCGTACTGTCCGTCCCGTCGATGCCGCGGGCTCAGGGCCGATCGGTGCGGCGAAGGGGAGTATGACCACGGGAGAGGGATCAGTCCGACAGCGCCATCCCGTGCCGGTGGCGCTGTGGGTCGCCGCCGTGGTCGGCACTGTGCACGGGGCGTGGAGCCTCTACTGGGCGTTCGGGGGACGGGCGCTGCTGGACACCGTGGGGCAGTGGGCGGTCCAGGCCGTCGATGACGAGCCTGCGCTCGCGTTCGCCGTCCTGCTCGGTGTGGGCATCCTCAAGCTGCTGGCGGCCTGGATCCCGCTGCTTTCCGAACGCGGTCACCTCCCGGGGCGACCGCTGTGGCGGCTGGTGGCCTGGGTGGGCGGCCCCGCGCTCGTCCTGTATGGGCTGCTCAACGCCGCCGTGGCCGGCGCAGTCCTGCTCGGGTGGACCGGGACGCCGGCCGACGATCGCCCGGGTCTGATCGGCCATGCGCTGATCTGGGATCCGATGTTCGCCGTCTGGGGTGCGGCGTTGACCCTGGGGCTGGTCGCCACCCGCAACCGCAGGGGGAGAGACCCTGCGGGCCGGTCGCTATAGTGGACGGCTACCGACAGGCGAGGGGGCACCGATGAGCGAGACACGAGCTGCACCCGGCCTGCGTCGACAGATCGTCGTCGCGGCGATCCTGCTGCTCATCGTCGCGGCGATCGCGGTCGTCGGATCGCTGGCGAACTCGGGAAACGCCGAAGGGTGGTACCAGGACGTCCGCAAGGTGCCCTGGAATCCGCCCGGCGCGGTGTTCGGTCCGGTGTGGACGGTCCTCTACATCGCCATCGCGGCTGCGGGCTTTCTGGTGTGGCGCGCGGGGCAGCGGCAGGGAGCCGACCGCGCTCGACCGTGGCTCGTGGTGTACGGGGTCCATCTCGCGCTGAACGCGGCATGGTCGCCAGCGTTCTTCGCCGGCTACCCGGTGCTCGGCCCCGCGGCCTGGTGGATCGCAGCCGCGATCATCGTGCTGCTGGTGATCGCCGTCGCCTGGCTCACTGCCGCGGCATGGCGCTACAGCCGCATCGCGACGATCCTGTTGGCGCCGTACCTGCTGTGGCTGCTGTTCGCCTCGACGCTCAACATCGGCATCATCGCGCTGAACTGACCGTCGGCGCGTCCGTGTGGTGTCGGGCCGGCTGAGCACGGACGTGACGGTGACGTGAGCGGCGAGGGCAGCGGCGAGCGACCCTACGCGGTGTTCGCGACGGGGCGGTCGACCTAGGGCCTGCGTCGGGCCGCCGAAGGTCGAAAGAAGTCCTCTGGGGACACCGGCCGCTAGGCCGCACGCCAGCGCAGGCGGGAGTCTTCCGCCGTGGTCTTGCACACCATGGCCGTGCCTCTGTTCGTCACACCCGTCGCCCCTTCACTCGAGCAGAATGACCCTGGGTGCACGGTCTGCGGCACTGGTGCCGGCGGCTCCGGCGGAGCGGGCGCCGGCTCAGGCTGTGCGGGGGCCGGTTGCGCGGGTGCCGGCTCGGGGTGTGCAGGGGCCGGGGCCGGCTGAACCGGAGCGGGAGCTGGCTGTGGCGGCGCAGGCTGCGGCGGCGCGGGCTGCGGCGGGGCAGGCGGTGGCGGCGCGGGCGCCGGCTCCTCTACGAGGGGTGCAGGTGCAAACGGTGAGACGAACGCCTCCTGCTCCGGGCATCCGCGGAGAATCTGCTCGATCGCGGCCTTCTCCGATTCGGTCACCCAGAGGTGATAGGTCGCCTTGGCGGAAACTTGGCGGGCCACGTACTCGCAGCGGAAGGCCGTCTCGGGCGGCAGCCACGTTGCTGCGTTGCCCTTGCTCTTCTGCCCCTTGACGGTGCCCTCGACCGCGAGCAAATTGATCGGATCATTCGCGAGGGACACCCGTTGTTGCTGCGTGAGATCCTGCGCTCCGGTTCTCCAGGCGTCCACCAAGGAGACGACATGATCCACCTGGACAAGGTGAGACGTATCGGCGCCTCGTTTGAACGAGATCTTCTCGCCTTTGTAGGGACCGTTCAACGTGCCGGACAGGACCGTGCAAGACCCCTCAAGCGTGACGTCGACGAGGTCGCGCTGAAGGATGTCGTTCCGGGTGTCGCAACCATTTCCATCGACATCGAGCCAGGACTCCCCGAAGTGAAGGACGCGGTCATAACCGGCTTTAGGGGCCGGTGCCTTCACCGGCAGTATTGCGAGAACCTCGAGGGCCGTCTTGTGGGAGATATCGACTTCCGCGGTGCTAGGGCCTGCTACGTAGGCAACCACTTTGGCGGGGGCATCCGGCTCAACGTATTCCTCCGGCGCGGGGGAAGGCGAAGGGCTCGGGGATCCGGGCACAGAGTTGCTCGCGTCCGAGCTCGGTTGGCTTGTCGGCGCGGCGACATCTGCTTCCGAGCGCTCTGGCGCGTATCCCGTTGCGCTGAGGACACCGCCCGCGACAAGCATGAGCGCCAAACCGCCAGCGAGCGCGCCTGAAGCGGCCTTGCGGTGTGGCAGACGCATGAGGCTGGCGCGCCCGGTCGCGAGAGCGTAAATTCCGCAGCAGATTCCAACGACGGCGACCATCGCCAGTAGGCCACCCAGCCCACCACTGCTGATGCCGATGATCAGCACTGGGGAAAGTGCCACGAGGTACGGCCACTTCGGCACCCAGGCAGGCCATGAACGGCGAGTGCGGGGAACATCGGACATAGCTCTCCAAAAGATCGCGTCATGCACCGAATCGCATGGCACGCCCTGTGGGTAGATGGGGAGCAATGCGTGGGCAAAACCTCGGGGTTCCACCACTATGGCCTCCCGCTGGTGGAATTGGCTAGTCCCTGCGCCGGGTTTACTCGAGGCTCGAGTAGAGTCTCCGCATCGGCTATCCACAACAGGTAGACGGAATATTGCCTGGTGCAGACTTGGAAGGTCCAGCGCGAGACAGCGCAGTGACTGGGTTGTGTCGTTGCGAGAGATCTCGCTCACTGACGCGTCGGCACATGCTCATTCCGGTGTCACGCCGGTACAAGGCCTCGCGTGAAGCTCAGTGGTCGTGGTCGTGGTCGTGGCCGTCGTGGTGCTCGTCCTCGAGCAGCATGCCGACCGGCGTCGCGCACGCGTCGCCGCGCCAGGCCTCGAGGCCCTCGCGGACCGCGAAGCCGGCGATCACCAGGGCCGCGACGGCGTCGGCCCACCACCAGCCGAGCAGGCTGTTCAGCAGCAGACCCGCCAGCACCGACGCGGACAGGTACGTGCAGATCAGGGTCTGCTTCGAGTCGGCCACCGCGGTCGCCGAACCGAGCTCGCGGCCCGCGCGCCGCTCCGCGAGCGACAGGAACGGCATGATCGCCACGCTGAGCGCGGCGATGACGATACCGACCGTGGAGTGCGCCACGTCGACCTGCAGGACCAGCGCGAGCACGGACGTGACGGTGACGTAGGCGGCGAGGGCGAAGAACGCGATCGCGATCACGCGCAGCGTCCCCTTCTCCCAGCGTTCGGGGTCGCGGCGCGTGAACTGCCAGGCGACCGCGGCCGCGGAGAGCACCTCGATGGTGGAGTCCAGCCCGAACCCGATGAGCGCCGCCGACGAAGCCGCGGCGCCGGCCGCGATCGCCACGACGGCCTCGACGAGGTTGTAGAGGATCGTCGCGGTGACGATCCAGCGGACTCGGCGCTGCAGCAGGCGGCGGCGCTCGTCCGTCAGGGGAGCAGGGGCGATGCTCATGCGCAGGTGCAGTTCTCTCCGGCGCAGCAGTCCGGCTCGACGTACAGGACGACGCGCATCAGCTCGTCGAGCGCCGGTGCGAGGTGCGAATCCGCCAGCCGGTACCAGGTGCGGCGGCCATCCGGGATCGCTTCGACCAGCCCGCACCCGCGCAGGCACGCGAGCTGGTTCGACATCACCTGGCGCGACACGCCGAGCGCGTCCGCCAGGTGGGACGGATAGGCCGGCGCCTCGCGCAGGGCGAGCAGCACACCCGCCCGCGTCGGATCGGACAGCGCGTGGCCGAGACGGGCGAGGGCGGCCGTGTGCGTCGCGGCGGCGAGCGTCGGGGGCATGGTGACGAGAGTACACGTCGTCATGAATTAATGGGAGCGTGTACTGTCCATGCTCGTCCGACTCAACTCACCACGAAGCCGGCAGGGCTGTGCTTGCCCTGCGTCGCGGCCTACGCTGCCGGCGTGACGAGTGTTACGGGTTCGAGCGCACGCCGTGTCGTGCGTGCGACACGCTTATCGCGGTGGAAAGGCGCGGTGGCGGTCCTCCTCATCGGGGCGAGCACGACCATGGCGCTTTCGGGCTGCGCCGGCCCGCCCGGCGTCGCGGATCGCACCTATCGTGGGTTGCCGACTTCACCCGCGTTGCCCGAACCCGCCGATCCCCTCCCCGAAGAGCCGATGGCGAGCTGGCTTGAGGATTCCAACCGGATCGCCCTCGTGACGTGGGGAAGCTCCGCCTGCCCGCGCGTGGTCACGGCCATCGAGGCGCGGGACGCTTCGACGGTGCAATTGACGCTCGAGCCCTCGGGCAGAGAGGTCTGCACCGCTGACATGTCGCCCACCACTCACGAGCTCACCCTCCCGGACGACGCGACCGGCCGCCCCCTGACCCTGCTGCTGACGTACACCGACTGGCCCGAGGCGACCGAACTGACCCTCGAGTAACGACGGCCTCCCTCCGCCAAGAACAGTCGCTATGGACACGGCATAGCGGTCTTGCTGTGTACAGCGGTAGAGGGCGGTGCGGAGGAGATGTCGAGGTCAGGCCAGTGCCGTTCCGAGCGGTTGCATGACGACAATGGCGATCGCGCCGAGCAGCAGCACGACGACGGTCGCGTACTGACCGTTCTGCCAGGTGGCTGGGTGGCCGGCACGGCATGGCCGTCCCGGCCGCACCGGATTGCGACACCCTCCACCCCGTCGCGTCGGCGCGCCGCACTGAGTACGCCCAGGACGGCCGTTCACAGCGGTCGTGAGAGCTATCACAACGGCGAGGAAGCCGACCGCGAGCGCGAGGACGCCATCGGGATGCGCGGCCAGGTCTTGTAGCACAGCCGAAGCATAGCCAGTACGGTGCTTCGCCGACGTCACCCAATTCGCGGGCCGGTGGGTGCTTGTTGGTGCTCATCTGGCGCGTGATTCTGTGGCTAGTTGTAGTTCCCCGACACGTTGTGAACGTGTGAGCTGAGGCGAGGGCCTCCGGGGACGATGTGGGTTACCACACTCAC
>NZ_BMJY01000024.1 GCF_014643695.1 Microbacterium album
ACCGACACCATCCTCGAACTCAGCGCCTAACCCAGCACCGAAGGATCACGAAGCGGCTACACCACTACCGGGGACTTGACCGTCGACGGGGAGCTTCTTGCCCAGACGTATTACCGGCACGGCACGAGCCAGCTGACAGATGTAACATTCGCCAACGGCCAATGGAGCACGCTGGGCTACGACCGACATGGGCGGCAGATCTCCGCGGACTTGAGGGACACCAATACAGAGTTCCCCAAGGACACCCACGTCGCGACTCGCAGCCCTGCCGGCCGCATTACCGAACTGGCGAGTTTTGAGGACGGAGACAGCCTGTTCCCCGACCTCCGCGGTGCGGAGATCCACTACGACGGCGCTGGCCGCGTGATCGAATGGCACGGCCCCGACGGCATCGAGCGCTATGGGTACGACGAGGCTGAGTGCGGGTTTGCACTGGCGGGCAGGAACACCAACCGCACGAGCGTCTCCACTCCCGCGGGAACGCGCACCTACTGCTACGACGAAGCGGACCGGCTCATCAAGGGGGGGAGCGCAGATGCCTTGCAGTATGACGACCGCGGCAACACGCTGGCGACCGGCTGGGACAGATACGCATACGACGCCACAAGCCGCCTCATCGCAGCCTTCAGCGACATCAAAGACGGATACACGGAGTACACGCGCGACCCGGTACACCGCGTCGCGCAGCGCGTCTCGTGGCGGGACGGTGCGCAAACCACGGCCGTCTATGGCTACAGCGGCTTCGGCGAGCACGTGACTTTCCTCGCCGACACCGCCGGCAGGGTCATCGAGCGGTACGTCTCTCTCCCCGGCGGCGTTCGCGTCACGCTGTCGGGCGGCACGCAGCGCTGGGCGCACGCGGATCTTATCGGCAACGTCGCGGTAGTTCTCGACGAACACGGAGACCTGGTCTCCGAGCGCGCCAGCTACAACCCCTGGGGTGAAGGCGCACCCCCGCGCTCTCAGGACGGCACAGCGCAACCGGGGTTCCTCGGCACGGACGGCAGGCTGACCGACCTCGTCGACGAATTCGACCCCATCATCGACATGGGCGCACGCACCTATCACCCTGAACTGGGCCGTTTCCTCAACGTCGACCCCGTGGTAGGCGGCTGCGCCAACGACTACGTCTACGTCTACGGTGACCCGATCAACTCCTCCGACCCCAAGGGCACCTTCAGCTGCTGGAAAGACGGCGTCGGCTGGGCACTCAGCGTGGCTGCGCTCGGCCTCGGTATAGCGTCGCTGGCAGCCCTCGGCCCGGCAGCGTTCGCGCTCGGCGCCGGTTCCCTGCTTTTGGGCGGTGGCGCGGCCTTGCTCGATATCGACGCCTGCTTCGCGCGAGGCAAGGGAGACTCCTGCGCTCTGTTGGGGATAGGTCTCGCGAGCATCGGGCTCGGCGCCGGGGGAACGCTGCTGCGACATTGGAGCGCCGGAACGCTCCTGGGCCTGGGCTCTGCGGCCACCGGCACACTCCCCGTGCTCGCGCCCTTCCAGGGGTCAGGCGGCCCCCGAGGGTCCGGCGGCCGTGCCGGGACGAGATGCTAGACGAGCAACGGATATCTCCCCCTGCCGCGCCATCGCGTCGCCTGAAGATCTGGAAGCCCGAAGATTTCGACCGGACTCCCCACTCGCCCTCAATAGATGGGATCCCCATGGACCCTAAATACGACTGGCTCATCCCCCAATTGCGCTTCTACGGGCGCGCGCACACACGCGCGCTCGAAAAGCGCCTGGGCCCCATCGCCATGAATCACTATCGAACCGCGCGGAGATTCATCACCCTCGGCGTGTTTCTCCATCTCGCTCTGTTCGCTTTGGGTGCTCTACTGATCATTGTCGTGCCCTGGTTCACTGGGGACGTCGTCGTCGTGTTCGTACTAATTCATCCGATACCGTTTCTGGCTGCCTTGGCGATCAGCTATATCGAGTTCCGCAGAGCCCGACTCCGCGCCGGTGAGTTCCACGGCCTGTCCCGACAGGAATCCCTCCGCCTGAAAGTCATCGCCCCGGAAGACTTCGACGACACACTGGAACGCGCCCTCAGACGACGCCGCTGGCGAGAGACTCACCACGAAGAACACGAAGCCGGCTACATCTGAACGAGCCACCAGCGCATCGTCGAGCCCGGTTCCACCCCCTGTGAGGGGCCGGCCACTGGCGTCGTGAGCCGTCGCCTCACCGGGCTGCTATTCGACGGGCACGCGGGGTCGACCGGGAACCACGCCCCGCTCGGCCTGCACCTGCGCGATCGTCGTCTCCAGACGCGGCGGACGCCCCGTATCGAAGAACACCGCTTCCGGACCATAGAACCCCGGATCGAACAAATCGATACCCAACGCCCGGCAATACCGGCCCACCATCTCCGACGTCAACCGATCCCGCACCCGACGCGCCCCATACTGCTCCGTCTCCTCAAACGGCAACACCTCCCCCCACTCATGCCACTCCCAACGACTCTCGAAATGCGCCGCCACATACCGCACCAACCGCTCACTCGGCTCACCCGGCCGATACAGAGCGAACTGCACAGACCCCAACCGCCCACGAGGATTGGCCTTGCCCCACTCATGACGCTCCAACGTCACCACCACCGAACGCACCCCCAGCCGCTGCGAGATCACCGACGTCGGCGGACGCGCGTCCGTCCCTCCCCGGGCGCAGTCGAAATAGGCCGACCACTCCCCGGCAGCCACCCATACCTCACGCGGATAAGCCCCCTGGGTCAACGGCTCCAACCGGTTCAACACCGCCGGAAACCCCTCCGACGCACGCACCACACGCACCGCATCCCCATACAGATCACGCCGCCAGCGCTCATTCACCTCCGCCACCCGCTCCAACGGCGCATTCACAAACCCGATCGCCGACGTGACCGGCCAATACGCATCATCCAACAACGATGTGAAACTCAATCGACAACCTCCCATTTCGCATCTCCGCACGGATCGTTCGCCTGGATCCGCTCGACGTGCCCGGGGCCGCGGCGCGACCCATCCCACGGGCCGACGGGACGGACGTGCGCGTGTCGGCCCCGGCAGACGCCACCAGCCCCACAGACCCGCCAGACCGCACGCCCACGCTCGCGTCCCATCCCACGGGCCGGCGCGACGGATGTGCGCGTGTCGGCCCCGGCAGACGCCACCAGCCCCACAGACCCGCCAGACCGCACGCCCCGTCACCAGCCCCACAGACCCGCCAGACCGCACGCCCGTCGGACCGGACGCGCAGCCTCGCCGGGTCACCGGAGGGGGCCGCCGTAGCGGGAGGTCTGCTCGTGGACGCCCCAGGCGAGGGCGCCGGTGAGGTGGCCGTGGAAGGTGCGGCAGGCGGCCGGGGTGGGGCGGTGCGACCACGAGTGGCCGGCGAGCAGGACGACGTCGCCGTCGAGGCAGACCCAGAGCGACCAGCGGCGGCGGTCGCGGTCGTGGACGGCGGTGAGCGTGAACTCGTGGGCGCGGGCGAGCGCGCGGGCCCCGTCGCGCTGGGCCTGCTCGGGATTGGCGAAGTCGACGGCGCGCAGCGCGACCGTGATCCCGTTCGCGCCGAGCACGGCCCAGGTCACGCCGTGGGGGCGGGCGCGGCGGACGGGGATGTGCGGGGCCTCCTCGTCGAGGGCGGGCGCCATCGCCAGCACGGCCTGGCGAACGCGGTTGCGGCCGGCGTAGCGCTCGGGCTCGCGGGCGGCGTCGAGCAGCACCAGCCGGCGCCCCTTGCGCAGCGAGGGGTTGGGCGGGGGCACGTCGATCCCGCCGGTGCGTCGCGCGCCGTCGAGCAGGATCGGCTCGGGAAGCTCGTCGCGGTCCCAGCGGTCGCCGGGGCGGTCGTCGCCGAGGGGGACGATGGTCATGAGCGGGCTCCTTCCCGGGCGGGGAGCAGCGTCACCAGCCGCACCTCGTCGCGGTCCCAGTAGCAGGTCTGCAGGATGACGGCGGCGTCCATGCCGGCCGTGGCCTCGCGGGCCGACTGGCCGGGGTACCCGTCGCGGCTGCCGGTGACGACGTAGACGCCGTCGAGGCCCTCGCCCGCGAGCCGTACCCGATCGCCATCGACCAGGTCGAGCACGACGTCGCCGCCGCAGTGGTTGTGCGCGCCGACGATCGGCGCCACCGCGCCGCCCAGGTCCATCCGCACCCACAGGCACGCGTCCAGCTCGTCCTGGTAGCCGCGGGTGTCGATCCCGATGCGCAGCTCGCCGGCCGCCACATCGGGGCTCGCGGGCGCGGGGGGATCGGCGGGGGCCTGCCCGGGCGGGCGCGCGCCCGGGGCGGCGGGATCGGCCGGATCGCCGGGCGCAGAGGACTCCGAGGGAGCGGCGGGAGCGGCGGGGCCGGCGGCACCGGCGGGATCGGCCGGGTCGGCGACCTGCTCGGGTGCCTGGCTCGGGGCGCCCGCGGGCAGGGCGACCGCGACGATCTCGGCCCGGTCGGTCGCGAGCGCGGCGTCGGACGCGCCGGCGGCCGCGGGGGTCGACCACGCGGGCGGCCCGGACTGCAGGGCGAACGCGAGCGCGCCCGTGCCGAGCAGCGGCACGGCGACCGCGGCGGTCGCGAGCGCCGTGCGCAGCGCCGCCCACACCGGGCGTTCGCGGCGCGGCGCGGGCGCGAGGCCGGGCGCGGGCTCGTACGCGTGCTGCTCGGGATCGATCCGCGCGCTCATGTCAGCCCGCCCCCTCGGCCCACGCGGCGTACTGGTTCGCGGCGGCGGCGACCGCGTCGACGTACTCGTCCAGGTGGTTGTAGCTGAACACCGCGGCCCGCCACCCCTCCACCGAGGTCATCGGACCGGACGCGCAGAGGTACCGCGCCGCCGCCAACGCCGCATCATCGATCTGGTTCGGGTCCGCGATCCCGTCGCCGTCTCCGTCCGCACCCCACCGCGACCACGTCTCCGGGATGAACTGCATCGGACCCACCGCGCGGTCCCACACCGTGTCGCCGTCCCATGCGCCGCCGTCGGTGTCGCGGATCGCCATGACTCCGTTGCCGTCCAACGGGACACCGAGGATCCGGGGCAGCACCCACCCGTCCTCCCCGACCACGGCACCACCGTGAGATCCGTGGCCCGACTCGATCCGCCCGATCCCCGCCAGCGTGTTCCACCCGATCCCGCACGAAGGCTGCTCCGCCGACACCGTCAGGTGAGCTGCCGCGTACGCCACCAGCGCCCGCTCCGGGATCCCCGTCGCCGCCGCCATGCCCGCGGCCCATTCCGGGTCGATGCGCGACACCGCCGACGAGGCCGCCGCCGGGGTGCCCGTCGCGTTCGAGGCACCGGCATCGGCGGAGGCACCCGTCGTGCCGGCCACCGTGACGTCCGTGGCCACCGGGGCTCCGCCCGTGAGTGGCACCATCGCCGCCGCGGCACGCTCGGGCACATCCAGACCCGTGTGCTGCACCAACACCCCCGCACCGACCACGAGCACCGCGATCACCGCGAACAAACCGAAACGCCCCGAACGTTGCCCGGAGGCCGGGCTGAAGGGGTCGGGGGTAGAGCTCGGTTTCGACTCGCTCCGCTCGCTCAACCCGTTTCGACTCCGCTCCGCTCCGCTCAACGAGCAAGGGGCGGGCTCCGCCGGCGCGCCGCTCGAGGAGTCGGAAGACACCGGTCGTTGAGCGGAGGCCGCGTCAGCGGCCGGAGTCGAAACCGACACCGAACTCAACGGGGCCGGGATAGAACCCGGTTTCGACTCGCTCCGCTCGCTCAACCCGTTTCGACTCCGCTCCGCTCCGCTCAACGAGCAAGAGGCGGACTCCCCCGGGGCGCCGCTCAACGAGCGACGCTCGGATTCGCGGCGCTCGCGGCGGGTGGCGGGCGCGGTCACGGGGTGCCTCCGCGCAGGGCGGCCGGCTCCTCGGCGCCCGGGGGCGCGGGCGGCGGGGTGTCGGTCGGGGTGGGCGACGGCTCGACGGGCGCGGCGGGCACGCGCAGGGTCACCGTCACGCCCACGCTCAGCACGGCGCCCGACGCGGGCTCGGTGGCCGTGACGACGTCGGTGGGCTGCGCGTCGGGCCGGGTGGTCCCGACCCCGAAGCCCGCCGACTGCAGCAGCGCGGTCGCCGCCGCCACCGTCAGTCCCGACACGGGCGGCACGGTGTTGCGACCGCTCGCGACCGTGACATCCACCGCCGTGCCCTCGGGCACGCTCTCACCCGCCGCGGGCCGCTGACCGAGCACCCGGTCGGCCGCCTCGGGGGATTCGGTGCGGTGCACCGCGCCGAGCCGCAGCCCGGCCGCCGCCAACGCGGCCTCGGCGTCGGCGAGCGTGCCGTGCAGCGTCGGCACGGCGAGGGTCACGACCTCGGGCTCGAGCTCCGGCTCGGGCTCGACCGTCGTCGGCTCGGCGGGCGGCGTCGGGCTCTCGGTGGGCGTCTCGGTCGGGGTGGGTGTGGCGCTGGCGGTCGGGCGGGGGGTCGGCGTGCCGGCCGCGGTCGGCTCCCCGAGCGCGGACGCGCCCCACACACCCGCGACCGCGAGGCCGATCACGGCCACGACCGCGGCCAGCGCGAGCGGCACCGTCAGGTCGGGCCGCGTGCGGGCGCTGCTCGCCTCGGACTCGGCGTCGGCGCCCGGCTCCAGGTAGCCGAGGCCTTCCGCGGCGCCGAGGGGCAGCACCCGGGTGGCCGGGTCCGGCCCCTCGGCGGGGGCGGCGATCGCCTCGGTGAGATCGTCGCGGGCCCGCGGATCCGGATCGGGGGCGTTGAGCGGATCCGCGGGGGTCAGCAGCGCGACGGCCTCGGCGAGGGCGAGGCGGAACTCGCCCGCGTCGCGGAACCGCCGCGCGGGGGTCTTCGTCATGGCCCGGGTCACGATCCGGTCCAGGGGCCGGGCGCCGGGGGCGAGGGCGGAGGGCACGGGCGGGGGCGCCGACACGTGCGCCTCGAGGATGTGCGCGACCGTGTCGCGCGGGAACGGCGGCTGCCCCGTCAACAGGAAATACAGCAGCGCCCCCGCCTGATACAGGTCGCCCGCGGCTCGCACCGGCAGGCCCTGCGCCTGCTCCGGCGACATGTAATGGGCGTTGCCGAGCACCAGCCCGCCGTCACCGCGCTCGGCGCGCAGGATGTCCTGCCCCAGCGCGTCGCGGCCGGTCGCGTCCGCGAGCCCGAAGTCCACCAGCCGCACCTGGTCGGCGGTCACGGGCCGGTCGACGGTCGTGCCGCGCAGCAGCACGTTCTGCGGCGACACATCGCGGTGCACGAGCCCCACCTCGTGGGCGGCGGCCAGGCCCGCCAGCACCCCGGAGACCACCGCGGCGGCCTCCGCCGGCGGCAGCGGCCCGGTCCGCGC
Organism: Microbacterium album; assembly: GCF_014643695.1. Classification (GTDB taxonomy): domain Bacteria; phylum Actinomycetota; class Actinomycetes; order Actinomycetales; family Microbacteriaceae; genus Microbacterium; species Microbacterium album. The sequence continues at coordinate 7,294 of NZ_BMJY01000024.1, forward strand.
CACCCGGTCGGCGACGCTGCCGCCGTCGACCAGGTCCAGCGCGATCCACGCCATCGTCACCCCGCCGGCATCGTGCAGCCCCGACCCACGGACGGCGGCGATGTTCGGATGCCGCAACCGCTCGGCCTCCCGGGCCTCCCGCAGGAAGGCGTCGCGCGCCCGGTCGTCCGAGCACAGGTGCGGGTGCAGCACCTTGACCGCGACGGGGATCGGCTCGCCCCGCTCGTCGCGGTCGCTCAGGTCCTCGGCCGCGTACACCGACGCCGAACCGCCGACGCCCAGCAGGTCTCCGATCCAGAAGCGCCCGCCGAGCAGCTCCCCGAGGTGGTCGCTCATCGTGCCTCCCGTCCACAGCCCCGGCGCGCGCGCCGATTCCTCCACACCCGCGGAATATCGCGAATTCTTGCGGCCCCGCCCTGGCATCGTGGGCGCCGTCTCCCGACAATAGAAAGGTGATCGCCGTGACCGAACCGCAGGTATGGACGCTCATCGCCGTCTTCGCGGCCGTCATGCTCGGCAGCATGACCCTCGTCACCAGGCTGACCGGCCGCGTGCTCACGAGCGCGATCGACGGCGTCCGCTCCGAGATCAGCGGCCTCCGCGGCGAGATGAACGCACGCTTCGAGGCCGTGAACGCCGAGATGGGCGCACGCTTCGACGCCGTGGATGCCCGGTTCAACGCCGTGGACGCCCGGTTCGACGCCGTCGACGCCCGATTCAACGCCGTCGACGCCCGGTTCGACGGCGTGGAGCGCCGCCTCGACGGCGTCGAGACCCGCCTCGACCGCGTCGAGACCCGCCTCGACCGCGTAGAGACGCGCCTGGACGGGATCGACGCCGACGTCACGGCCCTCACGCGCCGCGTCATCGGCGACGACACCGCCTGACGCGCGTCCCCGCACCATCCGAGTACGTGAAGCCGGCACGCGCCGTCCCCGAGGGGCGCACACGCCTCCCGATACGGTCGAGAGGGTCAAAACGGTCAAAGCCGAAGATCCAAAAACGTAAAGTAAAGACGGCGTAATCGGTAAACCAGAGGCGTGGTCGTGATCACCACGGGCGAACGGGCCTATCGTCGTGCCAACGGCGTCGCCGTGGTGCCCCTGGCGCTGCTCGGTCCCTGACCATAGCCGCTGGCCGCTCATCGGTCGGCGCCTTCCGGGTCCGGGGCGTCGGCGGTGTCCTCGCCGCGTGCGGCGAGGCGGCGGTAGCTGGCCCGGCGCTGCACGGTGACGACGGCCTTGCGCGTCACGAGGCCGCCGACCGCGAGCGCGGCGGCCACCAGCACCGCCGGCCACAGCCACGCGGGGGGCTCGGCGCGCTCGCCCGTGTACTCGTACGCCGCCGGTTCGGGCGCCGCCGGCTGCGACGGTGCGGGCTCGGCCGGCTCCGGCGCGGGCTCGGCGGGTGCCTCGGGCTCCGGCGCCGCCGGCGCGGGGCCGGCGGGCGCGGGCTCGGCGGGCGCCTCCGGCTCGGCCGGCGCCTCGGGCGCGGGAGGCTCCGGGGCGGGCTGGTCGGGCGCCGCCGCGACCGAGCCGGGGCGCTGCGTCTCGGCGGCTTCGCGGATGCCGCGGGGCAGGTCGGGCGCGGGCTCGCGCGGCTCGGGGCGCGGCACGTCGGGGTTGCCGACCATGTCGAACACGTAGGCGCCGATGAGGTAGCCCGGCTGGGCCTGAGTGGGGTTCGTCGCGATCACCACCGCATAGCGGCCGTTGGGGAGGTCGCGGGGCACCGTGTAGTGGAAGACGATCTCAGTCGTCCCCCGGTAGACGCCGCCGATGTCATACCCCTCCGGCATCAGGTACGCGCGGTGCGTCGCATACTGCGAGGGGACGTCCTCCGACTCCAGCTCGAACCACAGCTCCAGCCGCTCGCCGCCCTGCAGCTCTCCCACGCGGCTGTAATCGCGGCCGCTGTTCCTCTCCGTGACGCCCATCTCGACCACGCCCGCCCAGTCGAGCGTCTCCGTGGCGGCTGCCGCGGGCGCGGCGTGCAGCGCCCCGGACAGCATCGCGAGCATCACCGCGCCCCACAGCGCGACGCCCCGCCGCCCGGATCGCCGCCCGGATCGCCGGCCCGTGCGGGCGCGTGAGCGTCGCCCGGGGGTGGGGGCCTCCGGCGTCGTTTCCTCACGTGCCCGCATCGGTCGCACCCGTCAGCCGAAGCGGCCGTTGACGTAGTCGTAGGTGCGCTGGTCCTGCGGCTCGGAGAACATCGCCTCCGTGTCACCGTGCTCCACGATCGCACCCGGCGTGCCCTGCGCGGCCAGGAAGAACGCGCACTGCTGCGACACCCGCTGCGCCTGCTGCATGTTGTGCGTCACGATCACGATCGTGACCTCCTTCTGCAGCTCACTCATCGTCTCCTCGATCACCCGCGTCGACGTCGGATCCAACGCCGAACACGGCTCATCCATCAACAGCACCTTCGGCTTCACCGCCAACGACCGCGCAATGCACAACCGCTGCTGCTGACCACCCGACAAACCACCACCCGGCTGACGAAGACGGTCCTTGACCTCTTTCCACAGGCCCGCCGCGGTCAGGGAACGCTCCACGATCTCGTCCTTCTCATCCCGCGACGCCCGCTTCCCCGTGAGCTTCAACCCCGCGATCACGTTGTCGTAGATCGACATCGCCGGGAAGGGGTTGGGCTTCTGGAACACCATCCCGATGTGCTTCCGCGCATCCTGCAGCTTCTTGCCCCGGTCGTAGATGTCCTCCCCGTCCAGCAGCACCTCCCCCGCCAACGACGCCGACGGCACCAGCTCATGCATCCGGTTCAGAATCCGCAGGAACGTCGACTTCCCACACCCCGACGGACCGATCAACGCCGTGACCTGACCCGCCTCCATCCGCAGAGACACCCGCTCGAGCACCTTCCGCTCCCCGAACCACGCCGACACCTCCCGACCCTCCAGAGCCGACAGCGACGCCGCCGGCGCCTGCGGCACCAGCGCATCGAACGGCGCCGAGGCATCCCCGGCCGCAGGAGCCACCGGCTCGGCATACCCCACCGGCGCACCGGCGCCGGCACCGGCACCAGCACCGGTCTCCGCGGGAGCGGGCGGCACCACCTCCGGCGCGGCGGAACGGGCATCCGGCGCTCCCGAGCGGCCGCGGCGGGCGGGCAGCACCTCGGTGATGTCGTCGGCGAGCGGGGCGGTGGCCCCGGGGGCGCCAGCGGCGCTGACGGGGCGGTAGGCGCCCGCGGGGTCGTGGACGGGCGGGACGGCGGTGGTGACCGTGGGGTCGTTGGGCTGAGTCGTCATGATGCGGAAGTCCTCGATGGATCGGGTTTCACAGAAGGTTGGGAAGGGCGTTCATCACGACGTCGGCCGTGGCGACGCCGAGCGCGACGATCACGGGCACGCCGATGAACCACGCGTGCCAGCGGCCCCAGTTGCGCCACAGCCACCACATGGCGCCGCCGGCGGCGGCGAAGAACACCAGCACGAAGAACGCGATGAACCACGCGCCCGGGTCCTGGCCCATGGCGCGCTCCTGCGGCGGCAGGGCGGGGTACGACATGACGCGCGAGGGCGTCAACTGCACGTCGCTGACCAGCTCGGCGTCGACGTGCAGCACGCCGGAGGGGAACAGCGCCAGGCCGTCGGCCGTCTGCAGCTCCAGGCGGCCGCCGCTGGTGAGCGGGGCCGGCAGCGGGTCGCCGGCGCGACGCAGCCCGAGCACCCGGAACGTGTGGGTGCCCTGGCCGTTGGTCACGACGATCTCGTCGCCCGGCTGCAGCCGGTTGAGGCCGCCGAACGGCGCGCCGTACGTCGTCTGGCGGCCGAGGATCACGGACGTGCCGCTCTGCCCGGGCATCACGGTGTCGCGGCGGTGGCCGGGGCCGTTGCGCAGGGTCTCGGCGGTGGTGCCCTCGCCGACGACCTCGCGCAGCCCGATGGCGGGGATCTCCAGCAGCGCGACGGGCGTGCCGACCGGCACGAGCTCGCTCTCGCCCTCCTCGTCGACGATCACCTGTCCCGTGGGCACGGTGGCCAGCGCCAGCGCGGTGCGCAGCTCGTCGTAGGCGAGCTGCTGCGCGCGGAGGTGCTGGAACGCCGAGAACACGGTCGCGTGGGCGACGAACCCGAGCAGCAGCAGCGACACGGTCAGGATGGTCGCGCCGACCCACCACCGGGTCTGGCGCGGCGCGAGCCGGCGCGGCGCCTGCGGCAGCCCGCCGCGCACGCGGTCGGGCCGCGGCGGGCGCGGGGGCCGGGGCGGGCGGGCGCCGCGCAGCGGCGAGCGGCGGCGCTCGATCACCTGCGTCACGGCCGTCTGGTGCGGCGGCGCGTCGCCGGGGCGCGGGCCGTCGCCGCGCGTGGGGGGTGCGGTGGTGCGCGCCGCGTCGGGGACGGACACCGGGTCCGCCGCGGGCGCCGCGGGCGCGACCGGGCGCGCGGTCGGGAGGGTCGTGTCGATCGTCATGCCGTGGCCTCCGGGGTGACGGCGCGCATCGCGGTGATCGCGCTGTAGGCGCCGTAGAGCACGACGCCGGTGAGCAGGATGCCGCCGGCCCACCACGCCCACGTCGGCACGCCGAACGCGTCGTCCTCGCCGGCGGAGTCGGGCGCGCCGACCAGCATCGAGGCCTGCGCGATGCGGTCGCACCAGCCCGTGAACTGCAGCGTGTGCGTGCCGGCCCGCGTGTCGTCCGGCACGGGGAACTGGGCGCGCACGGTGCCCTCGTCGTCGGCCGAGAACGTGCCCACGAGCTGCGGGTCGCTGAACAGCACGACCTGCACCTGCTCGCCGGGCTCGAAGCCCTCGGCCGTCGCGGTCGCGCGCTCGCCCGGCAGGTACACGCCGTCCTGCAGCGTCGCCTCCTCGCCGGATGTCGCGGGCGCGGCGGGCAGGGGCGGCTCGGTCGGCGTGCACTCGGCGGGCGCGTCGGGCCCCGGATCGGCCGGGGTGTTCGTCGCTCCGGCGGGCCGCGGTGCGGGGGCCGGAGCGCCCGGACCGGCGGGCGCGTCGCCCGGGGGCGTGTCGCCGGGCGCGTCTCCGGACCCGCCGCCGGGGGTCTGCGCGGGCGGGGCGGGCGGCGCGGGCGGAGGCGCCGGCTGGGACGGGGTGGGCGAGGGCGTCGGGGCCGGCACGACGACCAGCACGTCGCGCTCCTCGGCGTGCGCGGCGACGGGCCCGCCCAGCAGCAGCGCGCCCGCGCCCAGCAGCACGGCCAGCGCCGCGAGGGGGCGGGAGCGAGCGGATCGGGTGCTCATCGGGTGGGGGGCCTCTCGGTGGGGGGACGGGGGTGCGGGCAGCGGCTGCGCCGACGGGGGCGCGGGCACGGGCGGGAAGGGGGTCATGCGCGGTCCCTCCGGCTGCGGCGCCGCATCGAGGTGAGCAGCAGCGCCGTGCCGATCGCCGTGACGGCCGCCGCGCCCCCGATGATCCAGAGCGTCGCGTCGCCCCCGGTGGGGTTCAGCGCGGTCGATCCGCCGTCGCCGCCCGGGCCGGGCGCGGGATCGTCGGCGGGATCGCCGGTCGGCTCGGGCAGCGGCGCGGGCGGATCGGTCGGGTCGGGGGTCGGGTCCGGCGTCGGGTCGGGGGTCGGGTCCGGCGTGGGATCGGGGGTGGGGTCGTCCGTGGGCACGGGGGTGGGCACCGTGATGGTGATCTCGGCCTCTCCGGCGGGCGCGGCGAGCGCGGGGCCGGCGGGCGCGGCGATCAGCAGCGCCGCCGCGAGCAGCGCCGCGGCCCCGGAACGAAGGCGGGTGCGGGTGGCGGTCATCGGACGGGCTCGCTCTCCTGCTCGGGCGCGGACGGGTGGGACGGATCGGTCGCGGGTCGCGCCGTCGCCTGCTCGGCGGCGTGCTCGGCCGCGGTGCGGGCGCGCTCCTCGGCGCGGACGCGCTCGGTGTACGCCGCGAGGTCGGTCGCGAGGCGCGAGCGCGCGCGGCGGCGCAGCCACACCACGAGCGCGGTGCCGCCGCCCAGCACGACCACGATCGTCAGCCAGGCCCACGGCACGGCCCACGCCGTCGTGGACAGTCGGGTGGGCTCGGGCATCTCGTCGGCCGAGGCGGCCGTGCCGTCGCCGGGCACGGGGGTCACCTCGAGGTCGGCGAACATCAGCAGCAGGGGCGGGATGCCGGGCAGCTCGGCGGCGACGTGGGCCGACTGGCCGGGCACGATGTTCTCGACCGCGGGCAGCGTCCACGCGCCGAAGGAGATCCCGAACGGGCCGGTCAGCTCCACGCGCGGCTCGGCGCTCAGGCGCGTGTTGCCGCCGTTGACCACGTCGAAGCCGAGGCGGCCCGTGCCACCCGCGAAGGGGTTCCAGCCGCCGTCGTAGCCCGACACCAGGCCCGTGACGGCCAGGCCCGGCGACAGCGGGCCGTCGACGCGCAGGTAGATGCGCGTGCCGGCGTGCACCTCGACGGGCGTCGAGATGCCGCCCTCGCCCGCGCGGGTGGTCGTGTAGATCGCCGCGATGCCGCCCGCGTGGTCGCCCGGGGTGGCGTCGTGCGGCACGGTCAGGCGGAACGGGATGTTGGCGCGCTCGCCCGGGCGCAGCGAGACCTCGACGCCGAGCTCGTCCAGGCACGCCGCGGCATCCGGCGCGTCCGCGGGGCACGTGGAGGCGCCGCCGCCCACGGACGTCCACGCGCCGACGTTCTCGGACGACACGCTGGTGCCCACGAGCGTGAACGCGCCCGTGTCGTAGTCGGTCATGCCGTCCTGCGCCACGACCCGCAGCGACACGTCGGCCGCGGAGGAGTTGGTCACGCTCACCCAGTCGCTGATCTCGGTGCCCGGCGCGACGGTGTACTCCAGCCGCTCGCGCCCGTCGGGCCCCTCGGCGGTGCCCGGCGCGATGCCGAACGTCACGTCGCTCTCGACCGCGGTCGCGGGCGCCGCTGCCGCGCCCAGCACGAGCGCGACGAGCACGCCCGCCGCGACGCGCCACGCGGCACGCCCCGGGGTGGGGGCATCCGCCCGTACGTCTCCACCGCTCGTTGAGCGGAGGCGCGACGCCTCTTCACTGCTCGTTGAGCGGAGGCGCGAAGCGCCGGAGTCGAAACGGGTTGAGCGAGCGAAGCGAGTCGAAACCGGGTCCGACCACGGGCGGGCGTTCGGGGTCATGGCGTGCTCTCTCGTTCGGGGGAGGCGGGGAGCGGGTCCGCGCGGCGTGGGTGGCGCCGTGCGGACCCGCCCCCGGAAGGGATCAGATGAGGATGAGCGTCAGCTTCGACTGGTACTCGCCCGCCGGGGTGTTGGCCGGCACGGTGAGCTCCAGGTCGGCGTCCACCACGGTGGCGACGCGGGTGCCCGCCGTGGCGCTGCCCGTGGCGAGCGTGCGGCTGGCCGACAGGTCGGCCTTGGCACCCGCCGTGGCGTTCACGCCATCGGGCGACGAGACGACCTTGGGCTCCCAGTTCAGGTGCCACGCCGAGATCGTCGCGTCCTGGCCGGCGAAGTCGTCCGCACGGCCCGAGAGCGTCCAGTTCTGGGCGCCCGCGTTGCGGCGGTCGTCGTTCACCGTGACGCCGCCGAGCGACGCCTCGGCGATCCACGCCTGACCCTCGGCGCGCGCGCCACCGGTCAGGGCGATCGAGGCCGGGCTGACCGAGATCGACAGGCCGGACGGCTCGTCGGGCGCGTCGACCTCAGGCACCTCCACCAGGATCGGCGGAGTGACCTCGTCCTCGGGCGCCGCCGCGGCGTCCGTGCGGATCGTGATCGCGGTGCTCGCGGAGCCCGCGTGCGTGGCGTCGCCCGCGTACTCCGCGGCGAACGAGTAGGCGGTCTCGGGCGTCAGGCCCGTGATCGTCGTGCGCGCGATGCCCTCGACCACGGGCACCGGGTCGCCCGCGGGCTGCCCGTCGCGCGTGAACTGCACCGTGCCGGTCGCCGCGGCGGGCTCGACGGTGGCCGTCAGCGCAACGCTGTCGGCCGTGACCACGCCGATCGCGACCGCCGTGGTCGTCTCGATGAGCTCGGCCGGCGGCTCGGCCGTCTCGTGGATGGCCTCCCACGTCCAGTCCCAGTTGTTGGATCCGGTGCGCGTGAACCGGACGGGCACGCTGAAGTAGTACGCGGCGTCGACGATGGAATCCGCCCCGACCGGGTTCGGCGACGTCGCCGGCTCGCATGTGACGACGTAGCTGGCGAGCCCCTCCTTGAAGTTCGGCGCGGGGAACGATGCCGACCACCAGCGGCCGCCGGCGCGCGTGCCCTCGCGCTCCATGGGGTTTCCATCGAGTCCCGTGCCGGCGAGGCCGGTGGTCGCCCGCGTGATGAGGGCCGCGGGGTAGGCGGTCGACTCCGTGCCGTCCGCCCAGAAGAACTTGTTGCGGGACATTCCGTCGGCATCGGCGGGGCAGCCGCGCTCGGTCGTGATGCGGGTCGGGCCGGTGCCTCCGCCGCCGACGCCCGATGTGGGCTCGAACGTGAGTGCGCCGAGGCGCTGCCCCTGCATGATCTGGGTCAGGCGCTCGGTGGTCATGCCGGCGGCGTCGTCCGCATACGCCGGGGCGGTGCCGGCGAGGCCGGCGACAACGATGCCCGCGGCGGCGAGCAGCGACAGGCCCGCGCGGCGGGCGCGGGTGAGGGATGTCATGGTGATCCGGGTTCCAATCTGTGAGGGACTGCGGTGGGAAGGACCGGCGTCGCCGCCGGGGCGGGGCGCCCGTGGCCGGGCGCCCCGGGTCTGTCAGCCGTCCACGACGCCTCGGCGCATCAGGAACGGGGTGAGCGCGAGGCCCGCGGCGCCGGCGAGCAGCGCGCCGCCGAGGGCGGCCTGCCCGGGCACGCCGACCGCGGCGGTGACGTCGGCATCGGCCGGGGCGGCGGCGGGGTTGGTGAGCGGGCCGCCGTCGAGGCCGCCCGCGTCGGCCGCGCCGGCCGCGCCGGCCGCGCCGCGCGCCGCGGCCGCGCCCCCGCCCGCACCGTCGCCGCCGGCGTCGCCGCCGGCCTCGGCCGGCGCGTCGCCCGGGGCGTCCGGGGCGGGGTCGTCGAGCTCGTCGGCCGTGGTGCGCAGGCGCTCGGCCAGCTCGCGCGCCTGCTCGCGCTGCGCGCCGGTGAGGGGCACGTACCCGGGCGGCAGGCCGCCGCGCTGGCCCGTGATCTCGTTGCCGGGGCCGGCGACGTAGTCGAGCAGGTGCGCGTAGTCGCGGCGCGCGTCGGCGTCGAGCGAGAACGAGTTCAGGTTCACCGCGCCGTACACCGTGGTGGCCAGCGGGTACGCGCCCGGCGGCAGCCGCTCCATGTCGAGCACCGCGATGCCGTCGTCCGCGGGCTGCTGCGCCGCCGCGCCCGCCGCGACGGTCTCGGGCGTGTACGGCACGAACTCGCGCGCCCACCGCACGTCGTCCTGGCCCGTCTTGCGCGGCAGCGGGTGCCCGAGCTGCGCGACGTCGAGGTGGTACAGCTCGGCCATCGGGGCGAGGGTCGCGCCGAGGACGAACCGGCCGTTGGTGGTGCCCGGCACCGCCTGGGGAGCGGCGGGGTAGAACCGGCCGGTGAGCTGTCCCGGCCCGTTGCTCAGGTTGGGGTTGTAATCGTTGTGCGTGCGCTTGTCGACGCGCGCGACCCGCAGCGCGTTCTCGGCGAGCGACTGCGAGTACGGGTTGAAGCCCAGCGCGTCGATCTGCCTTCCGTCCGTCAGCGTGGCGGCGCTCGCCGCGGTGGGCGCCTTCGACTGGTCGGCCACGGGGAAGGTGTCGATCGGCTGGCGCGACAGGTCCACCTCGTATCCGCCGCCGGTGCCGTCCAGCTCGCGCGGGGGAGCCTGCGGGTGCCCCTCGGGCAGGTAGTAGGGGTTGATGCGGTTCCCCCACGGGTCGGGCTCGCCGCGCAGGAACGCCACGGCGTCGGCGTCGGCCTGCACGTACTCCCACAGCAGCCGGATCGCGTCGTCGCCCTGCGGACCCGACACCATGAAGGCGTTGCGAGCCGAGACCCCCCTGAGGCCGGGGGCACTGGGGTTGCCGAGGGCGATCCACTCCGGGTCCGTGACGATCGTTTCCGTCCGGAGCACGGCCGACGAGCGGCCGTCGTTCTGGTTGGTCGCCGAGGGGGTGAACCGGTACGGCGTGTGCGTGCGGTAGGACTGCGTGAGCAGCTTGGCCACGAGGCGGGGTGTGAGCCGCACGTCCCGGTACAGCATGTTGCCGAAGTCGCGATGGCTCTCCGCGAGGAACGCGATCGTGACGGCCGAGTTCGCCAGCGGCGCGTAGGCCAGGTCGGTGCCCTCCAGCAGCCACTCGCCGTCCTCGCCCAGGTTCTCGGGGGTCGCCGGCCGGGAGACGCCCGCGAAGTCCACGGCGCCGGCGACGAGCTGTTCGCGCACGAGGTCGCCCGAGTTGGTCGCCAGGTTGAACGTCGCGCCCGCGTCGCCCGCGCACAGCCGCGGCTGCCACGAGCTCATCGCCTGGGCCAGCATCTCGCTGCCGACCACGCGCCGCTCGGCCGCGCCGGGCGGGCAGCTCTCGTACGGGTTCTCGAAGTCGAGCGGGATCACGACCCGGTTGTCCCAGAACGTGCAGTCCTGGTCGATCGGCGACCGTCCGGTGTACTCCTGGTACTGCCCGAACGGCGTGTGCAAGCCCGTGTTGTTCGACCGGCAGGCGTCGGAGCCGGGCCGGTTGCCCGAGTGCTCGCCGCGCGGCACGATCACGAGCCAGCACCGCTCCCCCAGGCCGCTGCGCGGGTCGCCGCAGCCGAGGTAGGGCTGGGCGGCGGCCGACTGCACCCGGAACGGGAACTCGGTCGTGCCGTCGGGCTGGATGGGCTGGAAGAGCTCCTCGTTGGTCGTGGAGGGGCCGAAGAACGCCCCCAGGCCCCGGAAGTACTGCACGCGGCCACCTGCCGTCGTTATGGGCTCGGGTTCGTTGACCTGGTTCGTCACGGCGCGGAACCTCGGGTACTCCCCGGCCTCGACCGGTCCTCGTCCCTCGCCTCGACTGGTGATGTTCCCGGCATTGTTGAGCACCTGGCTCATGCCGGCGGGCATCACGCTCGTGCCGCCGTGGGCCCCCTGCTCCGCGTCGTTGAACCCGCCCCACTGGCACGTCTCGTAGAAGGCGGGGTCGGTCGGGTCGCCCCAGCACTGCATGGCCTGCAGGAAGTGCCGCCTCGTGCTGCTGGGCTGGCGCTCGGTCGGCTTCATCCCCCGCGCGCGCACCGTGACGGCCTGGTCGATGAGGCCCTTCGTCTGGTCGACCGTGATCTCCAGGTCTTTGAAGTCGTTCCAGTGGCCCGAGCCGTCGGCGTTGTCGACCATGTGCGCGCGGTCGGGCTGGTACCGCTGCAGCTCGGGGTCGTTGCCGCCGGCCCATTTCACGGTCACGGGCGACGCGGCGGGCGTGGTCGCCTCGGCGGGGGGCGCGCCGAGGATCAGTCCGGAGCCGGCGACGGCCAGCACCGCGGCGGCGATCGCCGTCGCGCGCTGGAGGCGGGAGCGGGCGGGGGTGGACACGGGGCGTCTCCTTGAGGGGGATCGGAACGGGGATCGGGGGGATGGACGAAGCGGCATCACGCGCGGCGCGGCGCTCACGGGTCGACGGGCAGCGCGGCGCGGCGGGCGCGGCGGCCGAGGAACGGGGGCAGGGCGGCGGCGGCCAGCAGCGCGGCGCCCGCGGCGGCCATCGCGAGCCACGCCAGGCCCCAGTCGGCCACCGCCACCGCCTGCGGCGTCGCGGCGACCGTCACCGGCGCCGCGTCGGCGGTGATCACGGCCGCGTCGCCCACGCCCGCGCCGCCGACGCCACCGGCCGCGGGCCCGCCGGGCCCGGCCACGTCGTCGGCCGCGTCGCCCGCCGCGCCGCCGCCACCGGCACGGCCGCCCTCGGCGCCGCCGCCCGGACCCGCGCCGCCGCCGGCACCGCCGGAGCCGCCGCCGGAGGCGTCGGTGCCCACGTCGCGCGCGCCGCCCGTGCCGGTGAGGCACTGCTCGGGGCCGCGCCGGTCGCACTCGGGCGGCATGGGCGCCTCGTTGGCGAGGCGGTTGCTGCCGTCGGGGCTGAACGTGGGGTTGTTGCAGTCGTTGATGCCCTTGATCACGGGGTCGCCACCGGGGATCTTCTGGATCTGCTGCTGACCCGCCTGCACCAGGTTGATCGGCAGGGGGCTGTAGCCCAGCACCTCGGCCTGCTGCTGGCCCTCGCACAGGAAGTACGCGCCGAAGTCGGCCAGCGTGCGGCCCTTGTCGAGCGTGAAGCCTGACTCGAGGCGCGTGGGCAGGATGATGTACGAGTAGCTCGACAGCGGGTACGCGCGCGGGTCTTCGTTGATGTACACCTGCGACAGGTCCTGCGTGAGGTAGTCGATCGAGTTCTGGTCCTCGTTGATGCGCGCGGCCAGCAGCGCCACGGCCACGTTGTGGTGCGTCGGCTCCGAGTAGTAGCCCGCCCTGTTCAGCATCTTCACGACCGGGAAGCGCGCGTTGAGGGCGTACGAGTACTCGACGAACGTGATCGAGCCGACCGCGTGGCCCTGGCGCACGTAGCCGGCCACGCCGTTCGCGCCGGCGCGCGACTGGAAGCCGCTGCCGGGGATCACGGGGTAGTTCGACGTGATGCCGCAGTGCCCGTTGATCAGCGGCCGGCCCACCGCGTGGCAGTACGCGTCCCAGATGTCGGGGTGCTCCTGCCGCATCCACATCGAGAACTGCGCCGACGTGCCCGAGCCGTCCGAGCGCACCACGGGCACGATCGGGATGGCCGGCAGCGACAGCGCGGGGTTGTCGGCCTGGATCTCGGGGTGGTTCCACTCCTTGATCTGGTTCGTGAAGATCTTCGCGATCACCTCGCCCGACAGGCGCAGGTTGGTCACGCGGCGCCCGCCGATCTCGAGGTTGTACATGAACGCCGTGCCGCCGGCCACGATCGGCATGTACGCGAACCCGCGCGGGGGCCGGGAGTCGGCCTCGTTGGAGTTCTGGATCGCGTAGGGGATCTCGCTGACGCCGAAGTCGGCCGTGCCGTTGCGGAAGTCGTTGCGGCCCTGCGTCGATCCCGACTCGCTGTACGTGATGCGCCACTGGTAGTTCGACCACACGTTGCGGATCCACTGCTGCAGCGCGTTGGCCGACCAGGTCGAGCCCGAGCCGACGATCGGCGCGTGGATCTGGCCGACGCCCGCGGTCACGGGCGACGCCTGGGCGGGCGGCGCGGCGGCGGCCGCGCCGCCCAGCACCGTGACGGCCACGCCGACGAACGCGACGAGCAGGCGCGCGCGGCCCCAGCGGGGGGCGCGGGTCGTGCGGCGAGCGCGGAAGGGCCGGAGGATGCGGGGCGAGGTCATCGTGCTGCTCCCAAGCGGGTTCGGGGGTGACGGCGACGGGAAGGGGTCGGGGCGGGGGCCTCGGTGGTGGCCGGGGCGGCGGCCCGGGTGGCGGGGGCGGCGCGGGTGGCGGCCGGGATCATCCGGTGCCTCCCGGCGGTGCCGGGCGCGGCTCGGGGGCGGCCGGCCCGGTCGTGCCGAGCGCCCGCGCGGCCTGGCGGGCCTCGAAGCGCTCGAGGTCGTGGAAGCTGAGGCGGCGGACGCGGGCGAGCTGGCGGGGCGAGAGGATGCCGGCGCCCTTGCCGCCGATCAGGCGGGCCAGCAGGAACAGGATGAACACCAGCACCATCAGCACGGCCGCGGCGCCGAACCCGCGCGTGATCTGCGTGACCTCGGGGCTCTTCACCAGCGTGAACGTCGCCAGCGGCAGCGACGTCATGGGGCCCGAGAACGGGTTCGTGTTCAGGTAGGGCGTGTAGCCGGAGGTCAGCAGCACCGGTGCGGTCTCGCCGATGCCGCGCGCCGTGCCCAGCACGATCGCGGTCATCAGGCCCGACTTGCTGGTCGGCAGCACCACGCGCCACACGGTCGCCCACCGCGAGGCGCCCATCGCGTACGACGCCTCCTTCAGGGTGGCCGGCACCAGGCGCAGCACCACGTCGGCCGAGCGGATGATGATCGGCAGGATCATGATCGTCACCGCCAGCGCCGCCGCGAAGCCCGACCGGTCGAAGCCGAACGTCAGGATGAACGTGGCGTAGATGAACAGGCCGCACACGATCGACGGCAGCGCCGTCATCGCCTCGCACACCGTGCGCACCACGCGCGTGAACGGCGAGGGGAACTCCGACATCATCACGGCCGTCAGCAGGCCCAGCGGGATCGAGATGGCCAGCGCGATCGAGATGATGATGAGCGTGCCGAGCGCGGCGTGCGCCATCCCGCCCAGCGTGAGCGGATCCAGCGGACCGGCCGACGACAGGTCGTTGACCCAGAAGTTCAGCCTCAGGAACGCGTCCGACCCGCGGAACAGCGTGAACACCACCACGACCGACAGGGCCAGCAGCAGCAGCACCGCCGCCGAGTGGATCACGACCGCCCACACGCGGTCGACGACCGTGGTGAGGTCGTCGTCGAACAGGATCAGCGCGACGAAGAAGAACAGGAACAGCGCGTACGCCGCGAGCGTGAACACGATCGGGCCCTGCCACGGCAGCACCTGGGTCGTGGCCCACCAGGTCGTGGCGAGCGCCGCGGCGGCGGCGCCGAGCGCGCGGAAGACGTCCTCCCGCCGCACGCGCGACAGGTTGCGGCGCGACTCGGGGCGGGTCGGGTGCAGGCGGCCGTCGCGGCCGACCACGCGGGTCTGCGAGACCTTGCCCGGCAGGGTCGCGCGGCGGCGGGCCGGGTCGGTGACGATCGTGGGAGCGGTCATGGGCGGCCCTTAGCTCGAAGCCCCGGAGCGGGAGCGGTTGACGATCATGCCGGCGATGAAGTTCACGGCCATCGTGATGAGGAACAGCACCAGGCCCGCGGCCATGAGCGCCGACACCTCGAAGTCGCTCGCCTCGCCGTGGCGGAGGGCGATCAGCGACGAGATGCTGTTCGTGCCCGTGGAGAGCACGTGCCAGTTGATGACGAAGATGGGCGAGATCACGAGGTACACGGCCACGGTCTCGCCCAGCGCGCGGCCCAGGCCCAGCATCGTGCCGCCGATGATGCCGCCGAGGCCGAACGGGTAGACGACCGTGCGGATCATCCCCCACTTCGTCGCGCCCAGCGCCAGCGCGCCCTCGCGCTCGCCCGCGGGCGCCTGGCTGAACACCTCGCGCATGATCGACGCGGCGATCGGGGTGACCATCATCGCCACCACCAGGCCCGCGAGGAACGCGCCGGCCGTGAACAGCGACACGGTCGCCGTCGGGTCGTCCGGGTCGAACTGCGGCACCGCGAGGAACGGGATCCAGCTGAGGTGGGTCGACATCCACTGCTGCACCGGGATGATCTGCTCCTGCAGCCAGTAGAAGCCCCACAGGCCGTACACGACCGACGGGATCGCGGCCATCAGGTCGACGATGTTGACCAGCAGCCGCCGGATCGCCTCGGGCGCGTACTCGGAGATGTAGGTCGCCACGCCGATCGCCAGGGGCAGCGCGACCGAGATCGCGATGAGTGCGATCGAGACCGTGCCGAACAGCATCGCCGCGATGCCGAAGCGGCCCGAGTTCGGCTCCCAGTCCTGCGTCGTGATGAACGACCAGCCCGCGGCGTCGATCGCCTCGAACCCGCGCAGCAGCAGGAACAGGCCGACGAGGACCATCATCGTCAGCACCAGCACGCCGCCGCCGTGCGACGCGACGCGGAAGACGTTGTCGCCGACGCCGCTGCGGCTCGTCAGCGCCCGCTTGGGCGTCACGCGCGCATTGTGCGGGGCGGGCGAGCCCTCGAAGCCGAGGTCGCGCAGCGCCTGCTGCTCGCGATCGAGCTCGGCGATCAGGCCGTTCTGCGTCGGGGGCGCGTCACCCGGCGCAGACGCGCCGGAATCGGGGTCTCGGGTGGGGGTCACGCCTGGAAGTCTGTGCGGCGACCGGGCGGATCATCAAACGCGGAGGGGCCGAAAACCGGGGGTCCGGACGGAAACCGCAGGGTGAACATTCGGTGACGTCTGAGCCGGGTCGAGGGTCGACTTCCGCGTCATTCCGCGGATCTCGACGCGCGCGCCCCGCCGGGGCCCGGCAGAAACGGGGTTGGGAGTGGCACCATCGGTCGCGAAAAGTCCACCCGAAAGGAGGGGGTCTTGACGGGCGAGACCACCCACGACGGACCGCTCACCCGCCCCGACCCCCCGGCCCCGCGCGGGCCGGGGCTCACCGCCCGCCTGTCGCGCGCGCTCGGCACGGCGACGGTGCCGCTCGCGGTCGCGGGCAACATCGGCGCGTACCTGATCGCGCTGAGCGTGCTCGACGCCGTCCGTCCCCTGCACACCGCGCAGGCCGACGCGTGGCGGTTCGTCACCGTCCTGTCGCTGATCAGCTTCCAGGCGTTCTGGCTGATCTGGGCCCGCCGGCTGCCCGTGTCGGCGTTCTTCGCCGCCGTCATCCTGTGGCAGCTCGCGATCATCGTCGGCGGATACGACGGCCTGCTGCTGCAGCCCGGCGTGCTGCTCGCCGTGTTCACCTACGCGTCCGAGCGCACCGGGCGCGGCGTGTGGATCGCGCTCACCGCCGGCTGCCTGCTCACCGTCACGGGCCTGCTCACGTCCCACGCCCTGCACGCCCCCGCCGGGGCGGCGACGTGGGACGATCCCGCCGTGCTGACCGCCTGGGCGCTCACCGGCAGCGCCGCGGTGCTGCTGCCCGCCGCCGCCGGCCGCTGGTACGCGCAACTGCGCGACCGCGCCGAGCGCATCGCCGAGCTCGCGCACCGGGCCACCACCGGCGAGGCCGAGCGCATCGCCGAGGCCGTCGCGGCCGAGCGGCGCATGCTCGCGCAGGAGATCCACGACACCTCGTCGGCCCACCTCACGGCCATCCTCGCCTTCACGGCCGCCCTGCAGCGCGGCGGCGGACACGACGAGGCCCAGCAGCGCGTGCTGCGCAAGATCGCCGACGAGGGCGGCGCGCTGTTCGCCGGCTACGAGCGGATGCTCAACGGCCTGCGCACCGAGGACCGCACCAGCACCGGCCGGTTCCAGCCCGGGCACCGCTCGGGGCAGCACCACGTCGTGGAGCTGTCGGCGCTCGTCGACGAGATGCGCCGCACCACGGGCATGTCCGTGACCTTCCGGCACGACCCGACGCTCGACGAGATGGACCGGCGGCTGGGCCCCATGCGCAGCCACACCGCCTTCCGCGTCGTGCAGGAGGCGCTCAACAACGCCCGCAAGCACTCCCCCGGCGCCGCCGTGCGCGTCGGGCTCGAGGACGACGGCACCAGCCTGCTGCTGCGCGTCGAGAACGACTCGCCGCCCGCCGTGACCGAGGACGACGATCCGGATCGCCCCGATGGCCGGTCGGTCACGCTGAGCCTCGGCTACGGTCTGGAGGGGCTGCGCGACCGGCTCACGACGGTCGGCGGCAGCCTGCGCGTCGGGCCGCGGCAGAACGGCGGCTGGAGCGTCACCGCCCTGCTGCCGCACCCGCCCGTGCGCGGCGCCCGACCGGCGCGCGCCGGCGTGGCCGACGACGAGCCGGGGGACGACGAGGATGGGGACGGGGAGGACGGGGGCCTGCCCCGGCCCCGCCTGGAAGGAGCACGCACGTGATCGGAACCCTGATCGTGGACGACGCCCGCGCCGTGCGCAAGAGCGTGCGCGAACTGCTGGAGGCCACCGACGACATCGAGGTGATCGGCGAGGCCAGCAACGGCCGGGACGCCGTGCAACTCGCGCGCGCGCTGCGCCCCGACGTGGTGCTGATGGACCTGCGCATGCCCGACGGCGACGGCCTGGATGCGATCGAGGCGCTCAGCGGCATCGGCGTGACCGACCCCATCCCGATCATCGCGTTCACCACGTTCCACCTCGACGAGTACGTGTACGGTGCGCTCGAGCGCGGCGCCGTGGGCTTCCTGCTCAAGAAGAACCCCGGCGACATCCCCGCCGCCATCCGCGCGGCCGTCAACGCCAACGCCCTGCAGTCGCCCGCGATCCGCGAGCGGCTCATGGCCGACTACGCCCGCAGCGGCCGCGCCCGCCACCCGCGCACCGCCAGCACCACGGCGGCTCAGGCGCCATCCGGGGAGCCGAGCCTGTCGGAGCTGCTCACCGAGCGCGAGCTCGAGGTCGTCGCGGGCGTGGCGCACGGGCTGAGCAACCGCGAGATCTCGCAGTGGCTCACCATGAGCGAGAACACCGTCAAGTGGCACATCGCGAACATGCTCGACAAGACCGGCGCCTCCAACCGCACGCAGCTCGCGCACTGGGCCTCGCAGCGCGGGCTGAACCCCTGACCGGCGCGGGGATGCGGCCGGGTCAGGCGAGGTAGCGGCCCCACGGGGGCTGGGTGCGCAGCGCGGCGCGCGCCCGGCGCGCATGCCGCACCACCGCGGCGTGCTGCGTCGGCAGCCACAGCCGCGGCGCGACCAGCACGGGCTCGCGGTCGTCGGCCAGCCACCACGACAGCTGGCCCGTCTCGCGGCCGCGCACATACAGCAGCCGCAGCCGATCCGGGTCGGCGAACACCCGGTCGGCGTCGCGCACCGCCCCGGCCGCGTCGCCGACGTCGGCGGCGCGCACGAACTCCGAGATGCCGTCGGCGCGCACATACTCCCAGTGCAGCCCCCGCGGTGGGCGCGAGCGGACGGCCGCCGTCTCGGTCGGGTCCACGGGACGCATGGCGAGCACGTGCGCCCGCCGCGCCCGACGTCCCTGCGCCACGGCACCGGATCCGAACAGCACCAGCCGCTCCCCCGCGTGCAGCGGATCGGGCTCGCCCGCGCCCGGCTCGGGGTCGCCCGGCTCGGGTTCGCCCGTCTCGGGGTCGCGCGGCTCAGGGTCGCGCGGCTCAGGGTCGCGCGGCTCGACGTCCGACGGGTCCGTCATCGCTGCGCTCCTTCCTGTCCGGGCGGGTGGTGTCCGGGGGCGGGTGTCGGGGGCGCCGTCCGGGATCGCCGGGCGGCGCCGTCAAGGAAACCACGTGCCGCGGCCCCGCGCGGACGCCCCCCGCCCGTTCGGGCGGGGCCGCCCCGCCGCGCCTCGACCGCCCCCGCCGCGCCATCCGGCCCCGGGCGCCGCGCGCCTCCGCCGAGCGCCGCCCGGAAAGTCCGTCCGAAGGGATGGGGTCCACCCGCCGCGCCCCGGCGCAACGCTGCGCCGCCGCCGCGTGCTCTCCGTCCAGCTTAAAGCCCGCGGCCTGCGGGGTCGGGCTCGGTTTCGACTCGCTGCGCTCGCTCAACCCGTTTCGACTCCGGCGCTTCGCGCCTCCGCTCAACGCCCGGCTTCAGCGCCCTGCTCGTTGAGCGGAGCGGCGCAGCCGCGAAGTCGAAACGGGTTGAGCGGAGCCGCGCAGCGGCGGAGTCGAAACCGAGCACAACCCCGCAGCCGGCGACCCGTTGCCCGCGCAGAAAACGAGGAGTCCTCGCTGAGGATGCGCGCCCGGCCTACGTCGCTCCGACGTCGGGGGCATAGGCCGAAAAACCGTTGACCCCACGAAAGCCAGGCCCTACTTCGCGCTGAATGGTCTCAACCAGGGAGCCACCTTCCCGTAAGGGGCGGACGTGCTCAGGACGCCTGCAAGTACTTCTCAAGCGCGGCGCGCATCACTTCGCTCGCACTGCGGTGCTCGGCCGCGGCGCGGCGCGTCAGCGCGGCGTCAAGCTCGACGGACAGGCGTACCTGCCGCTTGGGAGAGCGGCCCAGCCCTGCCGGGCCGCTGAGCGTCGGGCGGCCCGGTGTGCGCAGTCGTCGCAGCTCGGCGAGGTCGGCGGGGCCCAGCTCGAAATCGGGGTCGCCCTCGCGGAACTCGTCGCGGGACTGGATCAGGGCGTCGGGTGAGATCTCGAAGTCGCCGCGCTCGTAGCGCGCTGCGCGCTCTTCGGGCGTCTCGTGCTGCTGGTTGGTCATCGCTGCTTCCTCTCCTGCTTGTTCTTGGCCTTGCGGATCTTCTGAATGACGTGGGGGCGGGCCGGCATCATGTGGAACACCGAGATCTCGCGCTTCTCGGGCAGGATGTCCGCAAACACCTCAAGTTCCGTTCCGTCGAGCGCCGGCCCGATGAATCCGGCCGGGTCGGGGGTGCCGGGGATGCGAGTCGGCTCCATCGGGATCGCCCGCAGTCGCCAGTCCGCGATGACCGAAACCGCATCCATTCGCGTCCACTCCCTCTTGAGCGCGGATGCCTGGCAGATCACCCGCCATGTGTTCTCGCTCACCGTTAAATTGTACTCCCAAACCCCCGTAAAATGGTAGTCCAAAACTCGGGAGGGCGTCCCGTCTCACGGGCGCGCGTGACCGCCGTCGACGGTTCCACCCCATCAGCCGCCAGCAGCCCCACGGGCCCGTCACACCGGACGGCAACCCGCCACGCGCCGCTCCCCCGCCGCAGCACAGCGGACATCCCCGGCAACCGCGCGGGGATGTGCGGGATCGAGGGCGCCTCCGGCAGTGCGGACCTCGAGCTCGCGCATCTCCTCGATGCCTGCACGCGGCATCCTCGCCCAGGACGCCGCCCAGAGGAGAAGAACCCGTTACGCGGCCGCGGGAGCGGGCTTCGGGCGGCGGGGCCAGGCGATCGTGCCGGAGACGGCGGCGCCGCCCGCGAGGGCGAGGGTCCACCAGGGGAAGCCCGGGGAGGCGGGCTCGGACGGCAGGGACGAGATCGCGGCCTCGGCGCTGTCGTCGTCGATCCGCTCGCCGCGCACGAGAAGGCGGTGGGAGTTCACGCCGATGGGCGTGCACGTCAGGAGCGTGACGTAGTCGCGGCCCGCGGTCTGACGCAGTTCCTCGCCGTCGTTGGGCTCGACGGTCACGATGCGGTCGACGCGGTAGGCGAGGCGCTCCCCCGCCACGTCGATGTAGAACAGGTCACCCTCGGTGAGCTCGTGCAGGCGGGTGAAGAGCGTCGCCTCGGGCAGCCCGGAATGCCCCGTGAGCACCGAGTGCGTCCCCTCGCCGCCCACGGGCAGCGCCGATCCGTGCAGGTGTCCGACGCCCTTGCGCAGCACGTCGTCGTCGGTGCCGTGGAAGATCGGCAGGTCTGCGCGGATGGAGGGGATGCGGATGCGCGCCATCGGGCTGCCCGGCGCGAGCGCGAGCTGGCCGAGGTAGTCGGCGCGATCCTCCTCGAGGCTCACGGCCTCGCCCGACGCGTTGAGGATGTAGGGGTCGCGGAGCGGGCCCGCGGGGAGGTTCGCGTTGTACGCGCGGGCGTCGTCGAGCTGGTCGGCGAGCTCGTCCGTCGGGGTGCCCTCGACGTGCGACACGTACCCGGACACCTCGGATCCGTGCGCGAGATCGGTGAACCAGTTGCCCGCCGTGGGGTAGGTGAGCACGCACACGCCCGCGAAGATGATGACCCCCACGAGCACATTGGTCGGCGACCACCGCCGTCGGCGCGGGCGGCGTTCGGCTCGGGTGATGCCCGGTACAGCGGTCACAACAGTCCTCACGTGAAGGGGGTGGGCGGAGCCGACGGCACCGCCCGACGCGCGCGTGCCGGCGGGCAGCCCTGGGAGGTGGCTGCCCGCCGGCGTGTGCGGTGCCGGGGGTTCCGGCGGGGGTGCTCCGATCAGATCAGGGCGGCAGCGCGGCGGCGGCGGACCACCAGCAGCACGACACCCGCGGCGACCAGGCCCGC
>NZ_BMJY01000025.1 GCF_014643695.1 Microbacterium album
CGAAGGATCACACGGTGACCGCGCCCACGTTCACAACGGGGCCGGCCACCGAGCGGTTACACCACTATGCGGGACGCCACTCCGTCGACGCTGACGTTTTCGAGATGTGCCGTGTGTCTCTCATAGGTGTACTCGATGTCACCGGCGGGCCCGCTCACTCTGACTGTCCGGCCCAGGCGGTCGTACTCGGTGGTCGTTGTGAAGCCGCTGGCGGTGTAGCTCACGGCACGTCCAGAAAGGTCGACGCGGCTCACGATCTCGTTGTGCGGCGCCGGGGCTGTGTCCTCCCTCACGGCGCTCAAGAGCGGGTCGCCCCCGAGCGCATAGATGTAGTCCACGGTCTTGGAAGGGGCGTAGTCGGTCCCCGGCCAAGTTTGGGTCAGGATCCGGCCGCGGGAGTCGAAGTAGCTGCACTCCCATTCAGTTGAACCGATGCTCCCGGCGAGGCCTGTCCGCGAGCCGACTTGGCGCCCCGCCGCGTCGTACACGAACTGCTCGACGCGCGCCTCCGCCGCTCGCCCTCCTGGCGCGGGCCCGGTGCGCTGCTTGGGGAATCCCCCCTGGGGAGTGTCATTCCGGACCCCGCACACAGAGGCGATGGGGCGCTCGTTTCCGTCGTAGTACTCCGTCGCCCAAGTGTTGCCAGCAGGGAGAGTTCGCGTCGTCTGCCGCAGGAAACCTCCCTGGGTGGGATCCTCGTAGCCTGCTCGCGTCGCGAGCGCGAGCCCATCTGGATCGAGGATCGTCGCGGTCGCGAGCCCGTATTCCGGACCGATGTGCGCGTCCGGATCCGCGAACTGCGTCTCGGTGACTCTCCCATCTGGATCGGTCGTGCGGGTCAGCAGGCCGTAAGCGGGCCGCAGGTGGTCCACAGGGATATAGGAGTCCTCGAACCGGCGAGGCAACCCCGGCCCGACCCAGGTGAGCGCGGTTTCAGGCCGTGCCGACGGATAGAAGACGGGGCTGCGGTAGTCGACACGGATCCGATGCCAGCCGCCACGCTCGGCGAGATACTCGCCGCTGTACAGGAGGCCCCTTTGCAACCAGTCGCCGACCCGCCAGCTGTCGACCACGAGAACATCGTCGATCCAGACGCGCACTTCCTGCCCCGCAGCTGAGCTTCGGAAGGAGAATCTTCCCGCTTGCGGAAGGCGAATCTCGCCGGTGAGCCGCATTGACCAGCCTCCGTCCTCGCCGGGGTCGA
Organism: Microbacterium album; assembly: GCF_014643695.1. Classification (GTDB taxonomy): domain Bacteria; phylum Actinomycetota; class Actinomycetes; order Actinomycetales; family Microbacteriaceae; genus Microbacterium; species Microbacterium album. The sequence goes on from NZ_BMJY01000025.1 coordinate 1,205, forward strand.
CCGGTGGAGACGTGTCTTCCCACGAGACCCTCAGGGTGTCGCCGGGCAGACCGGTGCCGTACGCCGCCGGCGCTCCCGTCAGGAAGCTGTTGTCCCAGTACGCCACCGCGAGGTGGGTCATGTCGGCGTCGTACTCATTCTTCGTATGCGGCACCTCCGCACCATCCCGAGGCCGCCCATCCACGAAGTCCGAGCTGGGCGCTGGCCCCCAGGTGTCGGTGAGCCTGCCCGCGACATCGTAGGCGTACACGGTGTGCAGATCGCCTGGCGCCGTGCGGCTCACCACGCGGTCATGATCGTCCCATTCGTACACCGTCGTCTCGCCGGAAGAGCTGGCGTCGCGCACAATCCGTCCTCGATCATCGTGAGCGACCTGGCGCGCCCAGCCTCCGTCACGCGCACCTTCGAAGCCGTCCAGGAAGACCTCGGTCGTGGCGATGCCCGTGTCGTCCGATCTGTCGTGGTACCGGTAGTCGGTGCGGGCGCGAGGTTGGTTCTCGGACGGCTCGGGCTTGGAGATCGCGGTCAGCCGGCTCTGATCGTCGTATTCCAGAGTGGTCCTCACTCCGTCGTCGTCTGTCCGCAGCCCTGCCGCGATAAGGTCGGCGGCGAGGGGGTCCCGGATGGCGGTGAGATTTCCCTGCGCGTCGTAGCCGAAGTCGAACAGAAGTGCGCGGCCGTCAGGGTCGTTGCTGCGGTCGCCGGTGTTGCTGACCCGGATGAGCCGACCGGAGCCGTCGTAGGACAGGACGGACTGCGCGCCGTCCCAGAAGCGGATTCGGCAGAGCATGCCGGAAGGGCCGCTGCACCCGTTCGGCGCGTAGTCGAGATGTACCGAACGCTCTGAGACCGGATCTGTCACCGACGTCAGACGGGGCATCTGGCCGCTGTACCCGAAGATCGGCGCTGCGGGGGTTCGAACGTCGGTGATGCTGGTCACTTGCTCAAGCTGCCCGTCGGGCCGGAATGTGTACAGGAGTCCGCTGGTCTGTAGCGCGAACCGGCCTTCGCCGTCCACGGTCAGGTGGTCGCTGCTGCCGGCCGGCGGCGCGTATCCGCGCGCGGAGGTGCGGCGGAAGCCGTGCCCGCTGCCGTCGGCGGCGCGGAGGACGACTTCGTCACCGAGATCCGTGAGACCGACCCATGCGACGGAGCCCGCGCCTGTCGATAGCTGCCAGCCATCGGGAAGCATCGCGCTGTCCTGGCTCAGCCAACCCGGCTGAACGACGTATACATCGTTGCCCCGTTTCGCCACCAGTCGGATCGACGCCTCGCCGGCCTCGCCTCGAAGCTCGACGCGGATGGGCACCTTCGCGCCCGGCGTGAAGGAACGTGCGGGCGCCAGATGGGTGATCTCCCACGCGCTGCCGCGAGGACTCACCCACGCGTCGGCGGCTGGTGAGGATTCACCGTTCAGATAGAGTCTCGCGCCCCCGTTGCCCCGCAGCTCGGTGACTGCGAGGCCGATCTGCCAGGAGCCGCTGAGCGGCATGCTGAGGTAACCGCTCCACCGGGCGAGGAAGGGACCGTCGCCGAGGCTCTCGACGGCGGGTGATCCATCGAGCCAGTTGAAATCGATCAGGGGGTCCACCCGCTGCATCCGCTTGTGCACTCCGGGGGCGTCGAAGCTGCGGGCGATCTTGGGGTTGCTGAAGTACTCGCCGACGAGCCCTGCTCTCGACTCGCCGCGTGAGTTGTACACGAGTGATGGAGCGATCTCTCCGCCGACCGTGGCGAGAGTGCCAGTCGGGACCGAGACCGCCGCGTTGCCGTTGACGAGATTCGCGTTCACGGAGGCGCCCGACACCGATGGAGCGGGGCTTCCCTCCGACGGCGTCTCCGTCACTCCGGGCACGCTCCCGGCGTCCTCGGTCGGAGCCGGTCCTCCGCTCCCGAGTTTCAGATCGATCCGGAACTCGCGATCCGTGGCGGCGTCCGGTTTCAACGGCTCGATGTACCGCGGCACGTGGGGCAGATCTGGGTGCGTGATGTCGAACGACGTGTACACACGGGCGAAGTAGGTGGCGCCCTCATGCAGGGCGTGGTCCGGCACCGTCCAGGTGGTCTCGGTGGTCCATCCCGACGAGACGACGGACGCGACGCCGCCCCCTCGCCCCGTCGACACTTCGAAGCGGTAATACACGGTTCGGTCCGCCGACACGGGCGTGGCCACCAGGGTCGGCGTGCGTGTCGGCAACACCGCCGCAGTGGGCGCTTCGAGGCGCGTCGTGGGCGGCGGTACCTCCATGCGCAGGGTGAGGCTGGGCCAGTAGGTGCGCATGGTGCCGTTCCGGGACTCGTCGCCCACGAAACCGATCCACCGGTTCTCGAGGCCCTTGTCGAACCAGCCGTTCACGAGCCGCGAGAGCCAGGTCTCGAACGTCGGCTCCTCCCAGACGATGACGCGGCCGGTCGGCCCCTCGTACTGCGTGGGGATGTTCCCCCAGCCGTTGTCCACCCGCGCGGAAGTCACGCCAAAATAGGACCCCATCGTCGATTCATAGGGAGTGGCCTGTCCGCCACCTGGCGTCGGGTCGCTCGCGTCGCGGAAGATGCGCATCGAAGCCCCGGTGACGCGGTACTTGTGGCCGACGTTCTTCTCGAGATACTCCGCATAGTCGAAGAGCACGCGTCCGCGCCAGGTCAGCCCATTGGCGTCCCGACCGATTCGGAAGAGGTCGCCGTTCACTACCGGGCGTTGCCGTTGTTGTAGCTCTCCGCGCGGGCCGCCCACGGCCCGGGAAGCGTCACGACCAGCGCCGTCGACACGCTGAGCGGGAAGATGCTGCTGGCGGCGCTCGCCAACCACTCGGCGTCGAGTGTGATCGCGAGTGAGCTCTCGTCCTCGATCAAAACGGTGGGTTTTGCCGCCTCGGTCACATCGTTGCCCTCTGCATCAGTGACCGTCGACTCGGACAGGAGGTACACACGGTCTCCCGAGACGAGCTCGATGCCGTCCTCACCTGCTCGGGCGGCAGCCTCACGCAGTTCCAGGTTGAAGCGCGGGCCTGCTTCAGGGGAATCGATCACCAGGCGCTGCTGGACAGTTGTCTGACCGACCGTGTACTCGAGCTTGGCATCGGGCCACACATCGTCGTAGACGGCCGTCGAAGCCTCCTCCTCGTCTGCCTGAGGAGCAACCGCTTCGGGCGCGACGGGATCGAGGGTGACGGAGGTCTCGCCGTCCTCGATCGTGAGGCCGCCCTCGGTCGCCGGTGCGAAGCGCGCCGTCCATGAGTTGGCGGCTGATCGCAGCACCGCGCCGTCCTGATCCGGAACGAGTTCCGTATCGATCAGCTCCCACGAGCCATCGGGTTCTTCGAACAGCCGCGGTCCTGCGTAGAACTCGACCTCCCGGCTCCCGTCAGGCAGCTCGAAGACCCGGCGATCCGCGGCGCGCTCCTCGACGACCTCCACCCGGTCCGGTTCGGGCGCGGCCCCGTCCTTGGTGCCTTCGTGTGGCTCGGGGTAGGTGCCGGCGCTCTCGCGCCCGGCTGGAAGTGTGGGCACTTCCGGCTCTAGTTCGGGCGATTCGATCAGCGGGACGTCGTCTGCCCAGGTGATCTCGTCGTCCTGCTCGGCTGCCCTGCTGGCACCCGCAGGGACCAGCTGAGCGGGCAGCACGAGCGTCAGCGCCACCAGCATCGAGAGCGTGCGGTAGCCGGTGGGCCGGGCGGTCATCAGGGCCTCCTGGGTCGGACCGCGGCTGCCGGCCGGGTCGCAGTCGGGGGAAACACTCGAAGTGTTCCACGCCCGGTGCGCGGGGCACACCCATCCTTTTGGATGGACTTTCGCCGGGGTCGGGCGGCGATTAACCGTGGCCGCACCGAGGTTCGGTAGGGTACCCGCGTGAATCGCGACTGGCGGGGTATCGTCGCCCTGCTCGCGCTCGCCGTCGTGCTGTCCGGCTGCGTTCCGCCGCCGCCCACGTACCGGCCCGTGCCGCATCCGGACCGCTGGATCGAGCTGCGCGAGGCGTGCCCGGAGCCGGCGGTGCTCGATGCGTTGGCGATCGACTACCTGATCCATCACGCCCGGGGAACCCGGCATGCGCATGCCACCTGCTCGTACGGCGGATCCCGGGTGCGGGAGAGGAGCAGCCACCTGAGCGCGTTCATTCAGTTCGACACTCTCGAGGACGACCTCACGCCCGCCGAACGTCTGGAAACCAGCCTGTCGGATCGCCCGGCCGCGCGAGAACTGCCCGCTCAGGCCGGCATGCGTGCGTACCTCGATACGAGCTCGCCGGGGCTTCCGGACGCGCCGCTGCGCGTGGGTGGGATGGAGAGCGGCATCGTGCTCGCGCTGGCGCCGCTCTGGAGTGAGGATGCGCCCGAAGCGCCCCGGGAAGGGTCGCGGGAGGCGTTCGTGGCGGTCGAGTGGTGGATCCAGCCCGAGTCGGTCCACGACCCCGCGGCGATGGAGGAAGCGCTGATCGAGTTCGTGCGCCAGTATGTGCAGCGGGTGGCGGCGCAGCTCGCGGAGCACGCCGGCCCCGGCTGAGACCGGCGCACAGATGCACCTGTGAGCGGGACGCCGCGTCGCTCGCGATCACAGCACAGTCGGATTCGTCCTCGCTGATGTAGACGTTCTCGACGCGGGTATCTTCTCGTGAGGTTCAGGTATCAGCGAGCTAGGAGGCGCGGAGGTACTGCGCCAGAGCGTCGCGCATGATCTCGCTCGGTCGGCGGTGTTCGGCCGCGGCGCGGCGTCGCAGCTGCTCGTCCAGCTCGTGCGGGAGGCGCACTTGCAGCTTGGGCGATTCGCCCCGCGGCCGCGTGCTGCCCACGCTGGGGCGGCCGAGCCCGCGGGCGATTTCGATCAGCTCGTCCACCTCGGCCTCACTGACGATCTCGTGGGCCGGGGGCATCGGAGGAGTGGGGGCGCCAATCTCGTCGACGTCGCGGACGTCGAGCTGCCGGTCCATGTCCGTCAACATGCCGTCCAGCTGTGCCTGTTCCTGCGGTGTGGGGCCGGGCAGGACGGGGCCGAAGTCACCGTCGTCCATGCGCGCAGCGAAGGCCGCGTAGCGGGCCTCCTCGTCGGGGTTGGGCTGGGTGGTCATGGCGTTTGCCCCTTCCTCTGTTCGATGATCTCGCGTGCTCGTCGCTTCGTCTTGTCTTTCAGGTGCAGTACGTGGAAGACCTTGGCGACCGGGGGAGCGCTCCTGTTGATGAAGACCTCGAGCATCCGCCCGTCGCGGGCGGGGCCGATGAACAGATCGAACGGCTTGCCGTCCTCGATGTCGATATCGAAGTGCTCCAGCACGAACTTGCGGTGACGGATCGCGTGCTCTGCATCCTCCTGCGGGTAGTGCTTGAATGCGCTGCTTCGCCATTCGATCGCCATCAATAGTAGTGTAGTCCAAAAGTCGGTTACGTCGCTACGCCAGCTCGGCGGTCTTGTCGGGCCGGAATCCGCGCCAGCTGTCCCGGCCGCCGTCGATGATCACGATCGGGAGCGCTGTTCCTGCCTCCCGCAGCAGGTTGCGCTGTTCCTCGCTGAGGTCCGGCGCGTCCGATAGGCTGCGGCCATCATGTACCCGACGGTGCCGGCCGGCGAGGAGGCGCACGCCCCGCTGACGCGCGCGGACGAGCTGAGGCGCATCGAGACGCGCACCGAGCGTGTGTTCGCCCGCACCATCGGTCCGGGGCGCCTCGTGGTCGACCTCGCCGTCGCGTGGGTCGCGCTCACGGTCACCTTTATCGGGCACGGGTACGCGATGGTCGCAGCCGCGGGGCTCGCCGTCTATGCGGTCATGCGGCTGCGCGGCGTGCGGCGTCGGTGCGCGCAGGACGCCGAGGACGCGCTCCGCGACATGGAGCGCGCACCGGCACCCGGGTCGGTCGAGGACGTCCCCGAGAGGTTGCTCGACGTCCCCGACGCGCAGTCCATCGCCCAGCTCGACCGCATCGTGCGCGCGACATGGGCGCCGCGGCACGCGCGGATCAGCGGCGTCATCCTCACTGTCGTGATGATGATGGAGGTGCTGGCGATCAGCGCAGCCGCCGTCGTGATCGTGCTGAGCGTGACCTCCGTCGTGGATCTCATGGCCGACATGGGCATCTGGCTGTGCATGCTGGCCGCCGGGCTCGGCGTCCCGTACGCCGCCGGTGTGATCTACACCGCGGCCAGCTCGCAGACGGCCGCGGTGTTCGTCCGCCGGGCGGAGGAGGCGTTGGCGCAGGGACGCCTGCCGGTCGGCGACCTCGACCCCGCCGGAGCGATCCGGCCGACCGGGGACGGCACGTTCGAGCTGGATCGGCGCCGGCTCCCGGCCCACTTCCGTATGCGACCGTCGCCGACCCTCACCCGGGCCTGGGCCGCGCTGCCGGTCTTCCTCGCGGCGTGCGCCGCGCTCCTGGCGCTGACGACTCTGTAGATCGGGGTTGCGCGCGTGCCGCGTGCGGTGTGAGCCTCCGGCTCGAATCCCGCGGTGCGGAGGTCATGGCCGGCCCAGAAGTCATACCCGGCTCGCCCGCTGTTATGACTTAGGTGCCTAAGTCATAACAGCGTGGCGGCGTGGGCGGAGGCCTCGCATCCGCCGCGCGATGCTGCTCGTCGACGGGAGGGCTACGCGGCGGATCAGGTCACTCCCAACTCCGCCGCAAGGTTCTCGAAAGTCGCGTGCTGCCTCGTGCCGCGGAGGCGATAGGCCTCTCGGTATGTGGTGGAACCCTGGTACGTACTCGCGATCACGGCCTGAGCGAACAGCCGGCTGAGTCGAATCGGCTGCGTGCGGTAATAGTTGCCGCCGCCGGACTCACCGCGCCGTGCCAACTCGGCCATCACGCGGTCCCGTTCCTCGGAGTAGCGCGCCCGATGGTCCTCTGCGACCGAACGAGGATCAGGTCTTCACGAGCCGGCGCGCTGTCGTCGTCCTGCGCGCTCGGCGAAGCGGTCGACCGCGTGCAGAATCTCGTCGCTGCGCCAGAACGTGCCGGCACGGTGCTCGGCCTTCACGGTGAGCACGCCCTGCTCGGTCAGCTCGCGTAGCAGAGGGTACGCGTTCTGCGGCCGGATGCCGAGCTCCCGCGCGACGAGTGCTGCGTCCACCACCGGAGTCCGTGCGACCACTTCCAGGACACGCCATACGCCGCTGTCGCTGCGGGCGCGCACGCGCTCGCGCCACCCGGCGCGGACTTCGTCGATGTCGGACACCAGTTCGCGCGCATTGGCGACGGCGCGGACGCTCGCCTCTGTGAATCGAGCGACGATGGGCTCCGGGTCCCCGCTCCGGTACGCGGTGAGAGCGTGATGGTACCCGTCCACGTCCGCCAACAGGCCGCCCGAGACCGGCACCGCGACGCTGCGGGTCACCGCTCGGTGCCGCAAGATCGCCTGCGCGAGTGCGCGGCCCGTTCGGCCGTTGCCATCGGTGAACGGATGGATCGTCTCGAATTGCGCGTGCCCCACGGCGGTGAGCGCGAGTGGGGTGATGTCGGTGCGCCGGATGAACGCCACGAGATCGTCGATGAGCGCCGGCACGCGGTCCCATCTCGGCCCAACGTAGTCCGCGCCGATCGGGGACCGTGACGACGCCCCGATCCATACGGCCTCCTGTCGCCACTGACCGGGGGTGTGGCGGGGTAGTTCGGCCATCAGGACGGCGTGCATCTGCCGGATCGCCTCAGGGCTGATCGCGTCGGCTGACTCGATCGCGGCCTGCAGGGAGGCCGTGTTCGCGGCGATGAGCGTCGCGTTGCGGGCTCGTCTGGCGCCGAGCTCGGCTGTGAAGATCGCGCGAGCGCTCGCAGTCAGCTGCTCGATCTGGGACGAGGCAGCGGCCTCGCTGCGCAGCAGCACGGGGCCGAACGCCGACACGCGATGGCCCAGCTCCGCGTCGAAGCGGCTCAACTCGCGCGTGGCGTCGTCTGCTGCAGACAGCGCAGCGGCGGGAAGCTTGAGGTCGGCGCGCGCGATCGGCGGGGGGACGGCCGCTGCGTATTGACGGGAGCCCCCGACGTACGCGGAGAGTCCTGGCCCCATCGTCTCAGCGGGCAGGGGGTCCCACCGCAGCGTCTCGTAGGTCACGGCCGGCCAAGAAGTCATACTCGGCCCTCCCGAAATTATGACTTAGGTGCCTAAATCATAACGGCACGGATGGCGACTCTGCGCCGCAGCGCCTCACCGGCCCCACGATCCCGCGGCCGTCGCGCGCATCCCGTCCTCAGCGTGGCGGCGGCGTGAGGCCGAGACGGCAACGGAGCGGCCCCCAGCTGCCGGCAGTGGGGGCGGCTGGTGAAGAGGTTCGCTACGCGGTTCGGGAGTTTACCCAGCGGATGAGGTTGTTGCGACGGCGCTGCTGGATCTCGCGCGGCGCCGCTTGGGCCGCGCTGCCGGTCTTCCTCGCGGCGTGCGCCGCGCTCCTGGCGCTGACGACCCTGTAGATCGGGGTTGCGCGTGGCGCGTGCGGTGTGAGCCTCCGGCTCGAATCCCGCGGTGCGAGGTCACAGGCCGGCCCGTTGACGGGGAAGTGATATCCACGAAATCGGTCTGACTCGGCCCGCACCTCGGTACGATTGCATATACGCAAACGACGAAGGGTGAGCTGTGGACGCGGCGACGATCGTGAAGCGTGTGCGCGCGCTCACCGGTGTCACCCGCAAGGAGCTCGCTAAACTCGCTGGACTCTCGCCCTCGACGATCGGGCGGATCGAGCAGGGGGCACTGGATCCGACGTGGGGGACACTCTCGCGCATCCTCGAAGCGACCGGATACCGGATCAACGGGGATGCCGTGGTCTCCGCCGGCGACCCCACAGCGATCACCGCTGCCCGGCCCGTGCTCGAAGCGCTGCTCGCCCCCGTAACCGCAGCGCTGACGGGCGCGCTTGCTCCGACCGAAGGGAACCAGCCGACGGCGAGTTCGGTCGTCAACCAGTGGTTGGGCCGGTGGGCGCGCGCAGGATGGCTGTCTGAGCGGGCAGACGCGGATGACGTGGTGAGCGTCGCGGTCGCTGCGGGCAACGCCAGCAAGATCGCCCGCCGCAACGTCGCCCGCCGCAACGTCGCCGCACCCGACGGGTGGCGCGCCCTCGCACAGCGGCTGGGGGAGGAGAACATCGACTACGCCGTCTCCGGGCTCATCGCCGCCCGCCCGGATCGGGCGACCGCGACAGCGGTGAGCCCCGTGATCTACGTCGACGATCCGAGCCTGGCCGTGACCCGGCTCTGCCTGGAGGAGGTCGCGGCGGGCCGTGGCGTCCTGCTGATCGCTCCCGGTGGTGACGAACTCGCGCGCGTGGAAACCGATGGTGGCATCCGGTTCGTCTCACGCGCGCAAGGCGTGCTCGACGCTTTCGCGGGCTCCGGCCGGGAGCCCGACAAGGCTGAGGATACGCTCCGCTCACTGCTGGCGGTGTCGGCATGACAGGGGACTTCGACGACCTCGAGATCGAGATCATCACGTCGCGGCGAGCACTCATCGACGTCATCGCGGGTCTCGCTGATCAGCCAGCTCACGCGATGCTGCTCGTCGACGGGAGGGCTACGCGGCGGGTACGGCGGGTCTCAGATCGAACTGCGCACCGGTCTGGCGGAGCATCTCGAAGGTGTCGGTCGCGCTGACCCCCATGCCGAGGCAGGCGTCAGGGATGAGCACCCTGGCCCTAGCGTTGGGTTGAGACCGCTCGTGAGTCACGACGGTGTGCTGGTGGGCGCGCGCGTACGCCACGAGAAGATAGTCGGCGTTGCTGCCGGTGAAATTGGCGAGAGCGGCCTGGGTGTAGTTCCGGGACGTGGCCCACGCCGTCAAGTCGCCGAAGTGGTCTGTTGTGCGCTGGTCGACCGCGCGGAAGAACGCCGGGTTGTCCCGCGCCCAGTCGGCCAGCTCGTCTTTCCCGTCGAGCAATTCGTCGCGGACAGGGTCGATGCTGCAGGCCAGCGACTGATCGTGGGCACGATCGAGCCAGTCCCAGAAGCCGGGCGCGATATCGAACGCGTAGTAGCGATTCTTGGCTTCGATGAGCACGTTCGCGTCCACCAGGTACATCAGGTCACTCCCAACTCCGCCGCAAGGTTCTCGAAAGTCGCGTGCTGCCTCGTGCCGAGGAGGCGATAGGCCTCTCGGTAAGTGGTGGAACCCTGGTACGTACTCGCGATCACGGCCTGAGCGAACAGCCGGCTGAGTCGAATCGGCTGCGTGTGGTAATAGTTGCCGCCGCCGGACTCACCGCGCCGTGCCAACTCGGCCATCACGCGGTCCCGTTCCTCGGAGTAGCGCGCCCGATAGTCCTCCCATGTAAAGAACTGAGCATCGAACAACCGCTTGAGGATCACGAGCGTGCTCACCCGGTACCTCCTGGCCAAACGCTTCAGTTCCTCGACAGTGGCCGCGCCGCGGTAGTCGCTGCGCAGCGCCGCCAGCGGCACGAGGACCTCGGCGGCGACCTGGTTGCACCACAGCTCCTCGGCGGTGCCGTCCGACGCCGTCATCGAGGCATCCGAGAGCGCGCTCTTGCCGAGCCAGAGGTGTGCCAGTTCGTGGATGAGGGTGAAGATCTGCGCCGCCTTGGTGTCGGCGCCGTTGACGAAGATCAGAGGCGCGCGCGGGTCGGTGAGAGCGAACCCCCGAAACTCTTCGGGGTTGAGCCTGCGGTGTGTGTTCGCGCCGACGACGCCGTTGATCATCACGAGGACGCCAATGTTCTCGATGCGGTCGATCAATCTCCGCAGGGCTTCCTCCCAGTTCGAGAACTTTGGTCGTTCTGCCAGATCGAACCCCAGTTCGTCACGGATCTCACCGGCCACGAGAATGGGGCGCGTGTCGGTCACAGCGGAACCAATGAAGGACGGACCCACGACGCCGTTGTCCTGCGCGTACGCGCGGTACCACTCCTGACGCGCCTGGCAGAGGTAGATCGTGTCGAGCAGATCCGCCGAGGGGCGGGGCACGGCCGCGTTCCCGATCGTCCGCATGTCCGGGATCGGGACCTCCTCGTGCGGGGGTTCGGTGAGGAACAGTAGGCCAAACGGGGTGTGAGTATCGTGGGCGAACTTCTCCAACTGCTTCAACGTCGGCCGCACGGTGCCTGCCTCCCACTCATCGAGCTTGGGAGCGCGCCGTCGGGCGGTCTGTGCGTCCCAGCCCGCGCGCTCGACCGCCCAGTGCAGCAGGGCGGGGGCGACGTCAACCCGCACGGCCATCTTGCTCACCTCCGCTCGTCTCGTCGTGGGGCGCCTATCGGCTGACAGTCTATGGAGCGCCAGCGACACGCTCGCTGGTCCTCCACGAGCCTGACCGGGCGACAGAGGCTTTTCGCTTCGGCGGATCCCGAAGCCCGGCCCCGTGCGATCCGCGCCGAGGACCGCACGCGCAAAGGACGAGGAGATGCGCGGGATCGAGGGTCGCTCGGGACGGGGCGTCCTCGATGTGGCGCATCTCCTCGCCCGCGAGGGGGATGTCCGCGGATAGGTGACAAGGACGCGGACGCGCCCCCGCGCGCGGGGGAGACACACACGGGGCGGGCGGCCCAGCCCCCCTTGCCGACCAGCCCGCCCCGTGTGCGTTATGTCACCCGTGCGGGGCCCGCGCAGCGCGGGGCCCGTGGCCCGCCGGCCCCGCGGCGCGGGGGCCGGCCCGGGTGGCTCGTGGTGCGTGCCGGGGGCCGCGGGAGGCGGCCGACACGCGAGGTCCGCGGCCGTCGCACGGGACGCGACGGCCGCGGAACCCGGGATCGTCAGCAGGTGAGCGAGTGCGTGCTCAGCTGCGGGCAGGTCAGGCTGTACGTGCTCAGCGCGGCGGGCGCGTAGTCCAGGTCAGCCGAGGCATCGAGCGACTGCAGGTTCAGGAGGAACTGCGTGGAGCGCATGGGTTCACCTCCTCACCGCGGTGCGGGGGGCGGGTTCGCGAGCGGGGCTCGGAACGGGGTCGGGGAGAAGGAGTGGAATCAGATCGGAGGCGGGGCCGACGGGGCTGGCGCCTTCGCAGTGGGCGCTGTAGGCCTGCAGTGCGGTCAGGACCCCTGCGGATCCGGTTGCGAGATCGAAGGAGAGCCGCAGCAGGTGGCTGCCGGGGAAAGCGATCCCCACGCCGTGCCGAAGCGCGTGAAGGCGCAGCGCGCGGACGTGCTCATCGAGCGCGTCGAGCGCACGCGGCGAGGCGACACCGAGCCGGTCGAAGGCGACGAGGACGTGGATGAGCCCCGCGCGGCCCCGGAAGAGCCCGGGCTCCATCGTGAAGTCCGTGCTGGCGGCGGCCGTGACGCCCGCCACGACCTCGCGGTAGCGATCGGAATCGGGAAGGTGGCAGAGCAGCCTCGCTGCCACAAGCCCGATGCCCGCGGACCCCTCGGCGAGATAGGGCAGCAGCCGGCGGCCGTCGTCGAGCTGGAGCGATCCGTCCGGCGCCGTGCGGCAGCGCGCGAGATCGGCGTCGAGGGCGTCGATCGCCAGGTGGAGGTGCTCGGCGTCGCGCGTGACCTCGAACAACCGCAGCGCGAACAGCGCGGTGCCGGTCGCCCCCCACATCAGGCCGGCTCGACCGCGCTTGTCGCCGGAGGCGGCGGCGTCGCGGCGGCGGCGGAGGATGCGTGCGATGCGCCGCGCGGGGCCGAGAAGGCGCGCGTCGCGCGCGAGCTCGGAGAGATAGAGCAGCCCGACGCCCGGGAGCCCGGCGTAGAGGTCGTCGCCGAGCTCCTCCGGCTCGGCGGCGCGGATCCGGGTGAGCAGGGCATCGGCGCGGCAGTCGTCACCGCGCTGCCGCGCCCACCAGGCGAGCCCGGCGAGGCCGTCGTACAGCCCGAGCCGTGCGGGGGCGTCGTCGGCGAGCTGCTCGTCGATCGCCGCGTTCAGCCACATCACCCCGATCGGATCGACGCCCAGGTCGCACGCGTCGAGGGCGTGGAGGACGCCCGCGGCGCCGTGGGCGAGGCCGGCCGCGTTGTCGGGGAACTGCGCGGGATCGCCCGGCCAGGCGCGGTCGGCGCGGGAGAAGTCGGCGGACGCGCCGAGCGAGCGTCCGATCATGACCTGGATCCCCAGCATGCCGTCGTCGCTCGTGACGTCCCAGGCGCGCAGCACCGCGTCGGCGTCCTGCGCGAGGCGGGAGGATCCACGCGGAGGGGGTGTCGTCAGTGGTCCGCGCAGCTCGTCGAGCCACGCGTCGTCGAGCGCGAACCGCTCCCGCGCGTAGGAGAGCAGCTCGTCGAGTTTGGCCGGGTCGAGGGGCAGCAGCACGGTGAGCGGGCAGAACAGGGCGAGCTTGATGCACGCGAGCGCGTACAGGTCTGCGTCGACCCCGCCCCGGCGATCGGGCGCGACGTAGCCGGCTGCGCCGAACTCGGGGCGGGCGTTGTCGCCGGCGGGGCGGCTCAGTTCGAAGTCGATGAGCACGACGCGGTCGTCCGGCGTGACGAGGACGTTGCCGGGGTGCAGGTCGCCGTGGGTGGAGCCCGCGGCGTGGACGCGCCGGATGGCGGCGTCCACCTCTCCCGCGATCGCGAGCGCCCACTGGCGGTAGACGAGGTAGTCACCGGGAGAGGCGTCGGCGCGGATGGTCGGGGTGCGCGCCGTCATCTGCTGGTTCAGGCTCTGGCCCTCGACGTGCTCCAGCACCAGGAAGTGGTGCCCGTCCAGCTCGAAGACCTCGCGCACGGGCACGACGCCGGGCCCGGCGAGCGCGCGGAGCTGCGCCGCTTCGTGGTGCAGCCGGGTCACTGCATCCCGTCCGTCCGGCGTGAGGCCCGCGTGGGGGCGCGCCTCCTTCAGCACGACCCGGTTGCCGGTGCCGTCGACGGCCGTGTACACGCCGCCTGCGTTCGAATAGTGCAACGGGCGGATGTCCTGGTACGCGAAGCCCTCGGGCCGACTGCCGTCGCCGAGCAGTCGCTGCTGTTCTTGGAGGAAGCCGGGCACGGCCACCCAGGGCGGCGGCATGAATCCGGCGTCGCGGCGGTCTTCGTGCGCCGTCCCGTCGGGCGCGCGCAGAACGGGGATCAGGCGGCCGTCGTCGTCGCGGGTCCAATCAGGGATGAACGCGCCGTAGCGCACGAACAGGGGTCCGTCCTTCCAGCGCAGGTCGGAGAGCACGTAGGGCGCCGGCGTGCCTCCGACGCGCGCGTCGAGGTCGAGGAGCACGCGGTGCAGCTGCTCGTCGTCACGGGGGTAGACCGTCAGGGCCTTGCCCGCGGCGCCGCGGCTCGCATCCTTCGCGTTCTGCATCCGCACGGCCTCGCGGTCACGGAGGTGCTTGAACGGGATCTCCTGGGCTCCGCAGTACGCCGAGACCTCGCGCAGCAGTCGGTCGATCGTCTCCGGTGTGGCCGCGACGTGGATCTTCCATCCCTGCGGCGGCAGCGTCGTGTCGGCGGGACGCCAGGACACCCAGACCTCGTTCTCGGCTCGGACCCAGCCGGTCCAGTCGATCTCCTCGGCCGGTGCGAGCGGGGCGGCACGAGAGGGGCCGGGCACGTCGTAGAAGAGCGGATGAGCGCGCGCGAACTTCGCGTAGCTCGGATCCATGAGGCCTCCCAGAAAGCGCCCGAGACGGCGCTCGGGTCCGCGCCCGGCCACGCCGTCGGGTACTCGTCGGGTGCTCGAGCCAGCGTCGCCGTACCCATTCTCGGAGGAAGCTCTCCCCGGGGACACGTGCCATCGGTGAGCAGTTTCGATGAGCCATTCGGCTCTCCGTGAGCCATTCGGCTCACTCGCATCCGTTCGGCTCGCCCCCGTGCCATTCGGCTCCGACTGCCGCACGGCACCCGCACCGCCCCGGTGTCTCCGCCCCGCGCTCAGGCGATGTAGCCGTTGCGGAAGGCCCACGAGATGAGATGGGAGCGCGTGGCGAGGCCGTGCTTGGTCAGCATGCGCGCGATCGCGTTCTTCACGCTGCCGGGCGTGATCGAGAGGTCCTTCGCGATCTCGCGATTGGACTTGCCCTCGGCGATGCCGCGGATGAGATCGCGTTCGCGCGGGGTGAGCGCGGAGCGCGCCGGCTCGTCGACCCGCAAGCCCGTGCGGCGCCGGCCGAACTCTGTCAGCACCCGGCGCAGCACCGAGGGGGTGATCACCGACTCGCCGCGCGCGGTGATGCGCACGGCCTCGGCGAGCTCGTCGGGGCTGAAGTCCTTCAGCAGCAGGCTGGTCGCCCCCGCCTCGATGGCGCCGAACACCTCGTCGTCGAGGTCGAACGTCGTGATGCCGATGACGTGCGCGGTGTGGTCGCCGCTCGTGATCGCGCGCGTCGCCGCGATGCCGTCACCGTCGGGCATGCGTAGGTCCATCAGCACGACACCCGGCCGCAGCCGCTCCATCGCCTGGAGGGCGGCGGGCCCGGAGCCGGCCTGGCCCACGACAGCGATGTCGGCGCGGCCCTCGAGCATCATCGCGAGCCCGCTGCGGACGACCGGCTGGTCGTCGACGATGAGCACGCGGATCACGCCGGCACGCTCCGGCTGTCGGCGGGCAGCGACGCCTGGGTCTCCCAGCCGCCGTCCGCGGTCGGTCCGGCGTGCAGGCGCCCGCCGAGAATGGTGGCGCGTTCCTCCATACCCATCAGTCCGTATCCCTTGCTGTCGCGGCGCTGGGGCGTGGCGTCGGGCTTGGTGTCGGGCCGGGCGTTCGCGACGGTCACCAGCACCTCACGGGCCGTGCGGCGCACGCGGATGGTGACGTGCGCGCCGGGGGCGTGCTTGCGCGCGTTCGTGAGCGACTCCTGGATGATGCGGAAGCACGCCAGCGATGCGGCGGGGGAGAGCCGGCTCAGGTCGCCTTCGACGCGCAGGTCCAGCCCCGGATGCAGCGCGCGCACCGAGTCGATCAGGTCGGGCAGGTTGCCCAGCGACGGTAGGTTGAGCGAATCGGTGTCGCCGTCGCGGAGCACGGCGATGACATCGCGCAGGCTCTGCATCGCGCGCTCGCTCTCCTCGGCGATGGCGTCCACCGCGGCGTCGACGGCCTCGGGGCTCGACGTGCGCAGATGCCCGATCGCCTTGCTCTGCAGCATGATGCCCGAGAGGTGATGCGTGGCGACGTCGTGCAGCTCCCGCGCCATCCGGTATCGCTCCGAGGTGAGGGCCGCCTGCGCGCGGATCTCGGCAGCCTCCGCCTCCACCCGCGCCCGCGCCTGCTGCGAGGCGTAGAGTGCCCCCGCGAGCAGCGGCAGCAGATAATCGGGCAGGATACGCAGGATGAGGCGCATGCTCGTGGTCAGGTCGAACGCGCTGTCGAACACGCGCACCAGCCCGAGGTAGATGCCCAGGTCGAGGGCCACGGCTGCTCCGAGGATGGTGAGCCACACTCGCGGGGGTGTGCGCGCCGTGACCGCGAAGGTCGTGAACAGGAAGGTCACGCTCACGGCGAGGCCTCGGTCGACGACGAGAGCGATCGCCGCCACATGCAGGATGTACACGGCGGTGAACACGGCGATCGGATGCCTGGCGAGCCACACGAGGGCGAGCGACTGGGCGACGTGCAGCGACGCGATGCCCCACACGCTCGCGGCGCTGATGCCGGGGAAGCCGTTGTCGGGGGAAAAGAAGCTCGTCTCCAGCGCGACCCGGGCGAGCAACCAGGCCGCGGAGAGCACGGCCATGACGGCCGCCCACATCCACCCAGGAAGGAGCAGGCGCGCCGGGGCATCCACGGGCGCCGGGGCGCGGACGATCCTCTCGAACACACGTACAGCGTGCCTCATCCGGGAGCCTGCGATGTCCTGGGAAGCCGAACGGCTGGCAACGAGCAGCCAAACGGATCGCGCTGGGGCGCCAAACGGACGTAACGATGCGTCATATGGCATAGCCTGTCCGGGTGACAGGACGACCGGGAGGGGTGACGCCGTGAGCATGCGTCCTCCCGCCGCGCGCGTCCGCGACCCCGAGCGCACGCGTGACGTCGTGCTCGACGCTGCCGCGCACGAGTTCTGGCTGCACGGCCTGGAGGGCACGCGCATCCAGCTGATCCTCGACCGCGCAGGCACCACCAAGGGTGGCCTCTACCACCACTTCACGAGCAAGCAGGAGATCGCCGAGGCGCTCGCCGACCAGCAGTCGGGTCGCTGGCAGCAGCTGATCGACGACGTGTCGGCGTCGGGCCGCGGGCTCGAGGCGATCGGCCGCTTCCTCGCCGGCGCGGCCGCGCACGCGGAGGCGGAGGTGCGGGCGCGCGCCGTGCTGCGCATCGCGGGCGAGCTGCCGCAGCCGCGCCACGCGGCCGGCGTGGGCGCCTGGCGCGACTTCGCGATCCGCGCGCTGCAGCAGGCGATCGCCGACGGCGAGGTCTCGGACGCGATCGACATCCGCGCCGCGGCGCTCGCCGTGGTCGACGCGCTGTTCGGCGTGATCGTGCTGCCGGCCGAGCACGAGACTGCCGGCTCCGCCGCCGGGCGCGCCGCGGCGCTGTGGGCGCTGCTGGAGCCCGGGCTGCGCGCCACCGCCCGCTGACGGGCCGCCCCGCTACCGACCGAGTCGTCCGCCGCGACGCCGCCACCGCCGTCACGCGACCCGATCGCGACAATTCGCTTCGAGTTCGGGTTGAGACTTTTCCCGACCTTCCGGTCGGTGCGGCGTCCTGCCCGCCGAGCGAGAGAAGGCCTGACGTCCCGCGGGATCCGGCCCTCCGTCGCCGGATGGCCGAATCCGCATGGCCCAAAGTGGTTTCCCTGGCGTTCACCTTCCGCTTGCCGAATCGTCATGGCAGAACCGACGAAACGGTTTGCAAACCGCCGCCGGGCTGAGGCAACATGAGCCGTGTCGAGCTCCCGCCCAGCGGTTACCCAGCTCGGACCCAGATCCCGGTTCCCCCGGAAACAGACCACACGGTCGGAGGCTCGTCTCCGGCCGTTGCCCCCGCACGCCCTGATGGGAGGTGGACAGAGCATGCCCGAGACCGACGAGATCCGTGCCGAGCGCGACGCCTTCCGCCGCCTGGGCATCGAGCCGGAGCCGGCCGGGGGCGCCGCGCCCCCCGCGGAGCCCCCGTGCGACGCGGCCCGCCGTGACGGCGAGAGCCGCGGTGGCGGGGATGGCGGCGACCGCCCCCGCGCGCTGCCGACGGTGCGCGGGCTCTCCGACAACTTCTTCCGCGGCGCGTCGCACGGCGGCGGCGTGATCGTGCTGGCGATCATGACGCTCGTCGGCGTGTTCCTCGCGCTGCGCGGCGCGGAGGCCATCTCGGAGGCCGGCTTCTCGTTCCTCACCGAGACGGACTGGGAGCCGAACTCGGGCCGCTTCGGCATCGCCGCGGTGCTGTTCGGCACGATCGTGATCGCGCTGATCGCGATCTCGGTCGCGCTGCCCCTCGCGCTGGGCGTCGCCACCTACATCTCCGAGTACGCGCCCGCCGGCCTCAAGCGGCTGCTGACGAACATCGTCGACCTGATGGCCGCGATCCCCTCGGTCGTGTACGGGCTGTGGGGCATGTTCTGGCTCGAGGGCAACCTGCTGCCGGTCGCGCAGTGGATCTCGACCTACCTCGGCTGGATCCCGATCTTCTCGGTGCCGCAGTTCGATCACACCGACCCGCTGGCCACGCCGACGGTGTTCACCGCATCGGCGCTGCTCGCGGGCCTCGTGGTCGCGATGATGGTCACGCCGATCGCCGCCTCGATCATGCGCGAGGTGTTCAGCCAGGCCCCGCTCGGCGAGCGGGAGGGCGCGCTCGCGCTCGGCTCGACGAAGTGGGGGATGATCCGCAACGTCGTCTACCCCTTCAGCGTGGGCGGCATCGTGGGCGGCACGATGCTCGGGCTGGGACGCGCACTCGGCGAGACGATCGCGGTCTACCTCGTGATCTCGCCCGTGTTCGTCATCAACTGGCACGTGCTGGCCACCGGCACCAACTCGATCAGCTCGCTCATCGCGCTGCGCTACGGCGAGGCGTCGCCGTTCGAGCTGAGCGCGCTGATGGCGGCGGGCCTAGTGCTGTTCCTGATCACCATGGCCGTGAACTTCGCTGCCGGCTTCATCGTCAACCGCTCCCGCTCGGGCGCATCGAGCTGAGAAGACCGACATGACCACGCAGATCACCGCAGACGCCCCGCCCTCCGCGGCGTCGTCCATCGTCACCGACCGGGTGCAGCGCCGGGCGACCCTGCCCGGGCGGATCACCCGCACGCACGTGCCCGGCCGCGACGGCCGCCTCCACGTCACGCGCCCCGAGGCGCGCCGCGACCTGTCGGTCATCCGTCGCGAGGACATCCTGCGCATCGTCGGCGCCGCGCTCGGCGCGCTCACCGCGACGGGGTGGCTGTTCACGCAGCTGCTGCCCTTCCAGGGCGTCCTGCCGTTCGCGCTGATCGCCTACGTCCTGTTCCTGGCGCTCTTCGTCGTGCTGATCTCGTTCGACGAGGACCGGGTGACGATCGTCGACCGCGTGATGGCCGTGGTGATCCACTCCGCCGCGCTGCTGCTGCTGCTGGTGATGTCGGTGGTCGTGGTGTTCACCCTGGTGCGCGGGTCGGACGCCTTCCTGCAGCCGAACTTCTGGGTCGAGGACCTGTCGGTCACGGGGCCGCTGGAGCCGCTGACCCAGGGCGGCATGGCGCACGCCGCGCTCGGCACGCTGATCATGATCTCGATCGCGCTGGCCATCTCGATCCCGCTGGGCCTGCTCACGGCGGTGATGATGGCCGAGTTCCCCTCGCCCTTCACGCGCCTGGTGCGCACGGTGTGCGAGGCCATGACGGCGCTGCCCTCGATCGTGTGCGGTCTGTTCATCTACGCCACGTACATCCTGATGTTCGGCTTCGACCAGTCGGGCTTCGCCGCCGCTCTGGCGGTGACGATCATGATCCTGCCGATCATCATCCGCTCGGCCGACGTGGTGCTGCGCCTCGTGCCGCAGACGCTGAAGGAGGCGTCGCTCGCCACGGGCGCGAGCCACTGGCGCACCGTGTGGCACGTGGTGCTGCCCACGAGCAAGTCGGGCCTGATGACCGCGATCGTGCTCGGCACCGCCCGCGGCATCGGCGAGACGAGCCCCGTGCTGCTGACCGCCGGCTGGACGACGTTCTTCAACGCCAACCCCTTCAGCGGCGCCATGGTGTCGCTGCCGTTCGCGACGTTCACGCTGGTGAAGAGCCCGGAGCCCACGCAGATCGCGCGCGGCTTCGGCGCGGCGGCCGTGCTGATGGCCCTCGTGTTCCTGCTCTTCCTACTCGCCCGCATCATCGGCGGCAAGGGCCCCGGCATCCTCTCGCCCCGCCAGCTCGCCCGCGTGCGGCGCCAGAGCGCGCAGGACATGGAGCGCATCGAGGCCCGCGCGGCGCACGACCTCGCCCCCACGGGGTTCGCACCTGGCGGCGAAGCACGACCGACGAGAGAGGCGGGCCGATGAGCGAGAGCGAGTGGCCGGAGATGCGGATCCTTCAATTCTCGACCGAGTTGCTTTCGGACATGGTGGTGCTCGTGTACGAGCCGGTCTCCCAGGAGGAGCTGGACGCTTACGCTGACTTGATCGCCCCTCTTCTCGTGGAGCGCTACGAGCGAGAAGCACGCTCCCGGTACGGCAGGGAGGGGGACCGATGAGCGTGTCGCGCGAAGCCCGCGTGTTCGGGCCGGGGCGCATCGCCGCCGTGATGCTGGGCCTCGTGATGGTCGTCACGGGCGCGGTCGGAGGCCTCACCCCGGCCCAGGCGGTGGGCACGGTGCACGCGCCGATCACCGGCTACGGGTCGACGTGGTCGGAGAACGCGCTGCAGGCGTGGGTGCGCAACGTGTGGAGCAACTACCAGTGGCGCATCGACTACAACGGCAACGGCTCCACGCAGGGACGCAACGCGTTCGCCAACGGCACGGCCGACTTCGGCGTCAGCGAGATCCCCTACGCGATCGTCAATTCGAACGAGGCCGACACTCGCCCCAACCGCAAGTTCGCCTACATGCCGATCGTCGCGGGCGGCACCGCCTTCATGTACAACCTCACGATCGCAGGCAAGAAGGTGACCAACCTGCGCCTGTCGGGCGAGACGATCGCCAAGATCTTCACCGATGAGATCACCGTCTGGAACGACCCCGCCATCGCCGGGGACAACCCCTCGCTCGACCTGCCGGGCATCCCGATCGTGCCCGTGGTGCGGTCCGACGGATCGGGAACGAGCGCGCAGTTCACGATGTGGATGCGGCAGCAGCACCCGGCGATCTGGGACGCCTACTGCGGCAAGGTGAGCCGCCCCCTGGTCAACGGCCACTGCGGAGTCACGAGCAACTACCCCGTCTCGCCCGGCTCGAAGATGGTGTCACGCGCGCGCGCCGACGGCGTCGCGGGCTACGTCGCGCAGCCCCACGCCGCGGGCGCCATCACGTTCGTCGAGTACTCGTACGCGCTCGCCTCCGGCTTCCCGGTCGTGAAGATGCTCAACGAATCGGGCTACTACGTCGAGCCCCGCGCCGGCAACGTCGCGGTGGGGCTGCTGAGTGCGCACATCAACGAGGACGAGTCATCGCCGGAGTACCTTACGCAGGACCTTCGCAACGTCTACACCTCGCAGGACCCGCGCGCGTACCCGCTCAGCTCCTACAGCTACATCATCCTGCCGACGGCCCTGGAGTTCGGGTTCACCGCGAACAAGGGGCGCACCCTCGCCGACTTCGGCGCGTACTTCCTGTGCGAGGGGCAGCAGTCGGCCGAGGTGCTCGGCTACAGCCCGCTGCCGATCAACCTCGTGCAGCGCGGCTATCAGCAGGTGCTCAAGGTGCCCGGCGGCGACCCCGCAGTCAAGGACCCGGTGCGCGACTGCAACAACCCCACGTTCAGCCCCGACGGCACCAACCGCGTCGCGAACGAGACGCCGTTCCCGCCCGACTGCGACCGCAAGGGCGGCCCCGCGCAGTGCGCGGAGGGCACGGGCGGCGCGCAGGACACGCCCACGGGCGGCGGCGCCGGGGGCGGGCACCAGGGCGGCGAGCAGGCCGGCGGCGGAGGCCGTCAGGGCGGCGGCGCTGGCACCGGCGGTGCGGGCGGCTCGCCCGGGGCCGGAGACAACGCCGCCGGGGGCGACGGGGTGGATGGTCTCGGCCTGGCGGACGTCGACGCGATCGGCGGGGGCGCCGTGTCGGGCCCGCTCGTGCTGTCGGGCTCCCCGCAGCAGCTCCCGTTCTCGCAGCCGGGCGTCGTGCCCGCGCTGGCGATCCTCGGCGCCGGCAGCGGCCTGCTGCTCGCGACCGTCGCACCGCCCCTGCTGGGCAAGCGCGCCCGCAAGACCCTCCTGCCCACCCCGACCCGCGGCTCCCCGCGCCCGACCCGCTGAAAGGGGGACACACCGTGACCGCATCCGTCGTTCGCATCCCACGCACCGGCCTGCGCCGCTGGACCGCGCTCCTGGCCGCCGCCGCGGTGGCCGCCGGCCTGGTATCGCTCTCCCACCCCGCCCCCGCCGCGCAGGCGACCGAGGCCACGGACTCGGCGGTCACGGTGAAGTGGGCCGGGGGGAACGCGCCCGACCTCCAGCGCTACCAGCCCGACCACGCGGCGCTGACGAGCGACGGCGCCGGCGCCGGCGGGGACGCGGGATCGGGCCACTGGAACGACTTCAAGGACCTCGAGGTCACGGTGTCGCAGACGCGGGGGCTCCGCGACCAGGCCGTGACCGTCACCGCCAAGGGCCTCGCTCCCACGGTCCGCACAACAGGCCAGGGCGTGCGGAACTACCTGCACGTGTTCCAGTGCTGGGGGCCCGACCCGCTCGCCGACGACTTCGCGCAGACCTGCCAGTGGGGCGGATACTCCAACAAGGAGGTCGGCGGCAGTATCCCCCCGACGATCCGAAACCTGTTCGGCGACGACTCGAACTCCATCATCGGCCGGGGGGGAGTGCCGTTCCGCGCCGTCACCGGCGACGTGTCCGCGCCCGAGCAGATCTACCCGGGCGGCCCCGGCACCAGCGGCTTCCCGACCCAGGGGATCCAGCACTTCTTCACCGCCTCGACGTCCAACGAGCGGCCTTTCGTCCCGGTCGCCGCCGACGGCACGGCGCGCACGAACTTCGTCGTGCAGTCCGGCGCCGCGCAGCCGTACCTCGGGTGCGGTGACCGGCGGTCGGCCGCCGGCGAGCGCTGCTGGCTGGTCGTGGTGCCGCGCGGCAGCCACTCCGGAGCCCTGCCCGACGGCCCGGTGTGCGGCCGTCCATTGCCCGACAATTCGTACGGGCGTCAGACAACGATACAGATCGGCGAGCCGCTCTCCCCGGACTGCAGCTTCTGGGACAACCGCGTCGTCGTGCCGCTGGACTTCGACGACCCCTACCTGTCGTGCCCCCCGGGCTCGGCCGAACGCGGGGTGGTCGGCAGCGAGCTCGTCAGCGACGCCCTGTCGTCCTGGCAGCCGCGGCTGTGCGCCGGCGCCGACGGCGCCGCCTTCAACCTCACCACCAACACGGGCAACCTCGCGCGCGCCCAGCTGCTGACCGGCCAGACCGGGATGGTCGCCGTGTCCCGGCCGCTCACGGAGCGCACGATCGGCCCGACCGACCCGTCGCTCCTGGCCCAGGCCGACGTGCGCTACGCTCCGCTCGCGAACACCGCCCTCGTGATCGGCTTCGTGGCCGAGAGCCAGCAGGGAACCGTCTACTCCGACGTGCGGCTCACCCCCCGCCTGATCGCCAAGCTGCTGACCCAGTCCTATCGCGGCAACGTGCCGTACATCAACGCGTCCTGGAACGCCGCCAACCGCGTGAGCGAGTCGTTCGCGGCGCTGAGACTCGACCACCTCGTGGACGACGAGGAGTGGGGAGCCCTCGGCAACCCTCCCGCCCCAAGGGGGCCGGGCGAGGGCGTCGACCGCGGCGAGAACGCCTGGGTCGTGGTCGGCCCGCACGGCGACGACGCGATCGCGCAGCTCTGGGAGTACGTGCTCGCCGACGCCGACGCGGTGGCGTTCCTGCGCGGCGAGCCCGACCCGTGGGGCAATACCGTGAACCGGTACTACCTCCCGCCCGACCACGATGACGCGGCGGGCGGCGGCTACGACCTGCTGAGCGCCCCGCCGGACGCGTTCCCGAAGATCGACCAGTCGCTGGTGCCGACCGCCGCCACCGCGGCGACCGACTACCGGGGCATGCAGATCGACTCCACCAGCTTCCACCCCTACTCCGCCTCGTTCCAGGCCAACGCCGTGCGCATCGCGAACGTCGATCGCCGGATGACGAACCGGTGGGACAAGGACAGCCTCGCGGGTTGGACGGCCGAGCCGCCCCTCCTGCCGCTTCTCACTGGGCGGTTGCTCCTGGGCCCCGTGACCGCGTCGGCCGCCGAGCACTTCGGCCTGCACGCGGCGCAGCTCGCGCTGCCGCTGGAGGAGACGACCACCGCCGAGACGGTGCGCACCGCCCGCGAGTTCGTGCCGTACAGCGACGGGACGGTCGCGGCCGCCGTCGCGGCCGCGACCGTCGATCCCGACACGGGCATGGCCGTGCCCGACGCCGCGAGCCTGCCGCCCGGCGCCTACCCGCTCGCCACCACGCTGTACGCCGCCGTCGACCTCAACTCGCCGCGCCTGGACGCGCCGGCCCGTGCCGACTACGCCCTCCTGCTCGACTACGCCGCGGGGCAGGGCAACGTTCGCGCGACTGCGCGGGGCGGCCTGCCGGACGGGTACGTCCCCCTCACCGAGACGCAGACCGCGGCGGCCCGGCAGCTCGCGGCCGCGCTGCGCGGGGAGGGCGGGGACCCGGACGACGACGGCGGCCCGAACGAGGGTGGCGGACGACCGGCCCCGCACGAGGGCGCGGGCGGCGTGGACGGCCCCGCCGGGTCCGGCGGGCCGGGAGCGCGCGGCGCCGGGCTGTCGGAGTCGGCGGCGGCCGAGCTGCAGCAGTCGCAGACCAGCGTGTCCGCCGCGGACGCGGTCGACGCCGTGCCGACGGCGGCGGTCAGCTCGCCCGCCGCCCGGGCGGTCGGCGCGGCGATGCTCGCGGCGGCGGCAGCGCTGGTCGCCTCGCCATTCCTCCTCCGGCGAAGGGACGCCGGCGGATGAGCTGATCGCGGCCGCGCCGGCCTCGCGCAACTCCCACAGACACTCAGCGGCTCCGATAGCCGATGAGGAGGCCCCCCACCTCGCCGTAGGAAATCGAGATGAGGGGCCGGGCGTAATGAGAAGAAAAGATAGCAAGGAGATCACTCCCATGCAAAAGAAGAACCGCTGGATCCTCGGAGCCACCGCGACCGTCCTCGGCGGCGTGCTCGTGCTCGGGGGGTCGCTGCCCGCCGTGGCAGACCCGACCGGTGCCCCGGTGTACCGCCTGCTGAACGGCACGGGGTCGGACACCACGCAGGACCTGAACAACGGCCTCGCCGCGGTGGTCCGGCACGGTGGCCAGCTGGTGATGGCGTCGTACGACGCCACGCTGCCCGATGGTGCGGACAACTGGATCCAGACCCGCTTCGGCGGCACCTACATCCCGCGCCCCAACGGCTCGGGCCAGG
>NZ_BMJY01000026.1 GCF_014643695.1 Microbacterium album
TCGAAGGATCACACGGTGACCGCGCCCACGTTCACAACGGGGCCGGCCACCGAGCGGTTACACCACTATGCGGGACGCCACTTGAGCGCCCCAGTGCTCCCCGCATGCGCGGGGATGATCCCCCGTCGTGCTGGAATCCAGACCTGATACCCGCCGTGCTCCCCGCATCCGCGGGATGACCCGGGTCGGGTGCGCCCCCCGTGGTTCGGGGCACGCGTGCCCCTGCATGCACGGGGATGATCCCCGCGTGAATCAGTTGAACTAAGTCGCCACCGTCTCGGAGAAGTTCACCGCTTCGGAGCGGCAGGCCCGCACGCGCTCCGCAAACGTGCATATCTCCGAGGGCGTGGCGGCGGTCGAGCAGGCCGCGCCAGTCCCCGCGCACCCAAGCCCCCGCGCACCCAAGCCCCCGCGCACCCCGAGCCCCCCGGACCCCGTAAACCGATCTTCCGCCGTGGTTAACGCGCGGGCTCACTGTCGTTCATCTGGGAGTTCCCCGCGCTGCCAGCCTCGGAAGGTCGTCCCCTTACTTCAGGAGAGCAGATGCGATCGGTTGGCCGCGCGTTCACTTCGATCATCGTCGCCTCGGTGCTTGCGTTTCAGAGCGTCGGCACGGTTCCCGCGACCGCCCAGGCGGTGACGCAGGTCACGTCCGAGTCCGAGCTCGGGCTGTTCATCTCCGAGGTCCACCCGGACAACGCGTCGACCGACGGGACGCCCAACGCGAGCAGCCCCGTGCCGACCGGCACGACGGGCACGCGGAACTCGTCCGACGTCTTCGAGTTCTTCGAGATCACCAACACGACGGATGCCGACATCAATCTCGCCGAGCGCGGCCTCGGCGTGGGGTACGCGACCGGATCGGTCCCGGCCGTCGCCTTCCGGTTCGCGCTCAGCAACGGCACCGAGCCCAACGCGCCCGCCGGTCCGCTCGACGCGACCATCCCGGCCGGGGGATCCGCCATCTTCTGGCTGGACTACGCCGCGTCCGGCAGCGGCACGTCGTTCGTCGACACCTACGCCCTGACCGAGGAGCAGTTCCGCGCGTTCTACGGCATCGACGGCACCGCTCCGATCTTCCGGGTCGAGGGGCAGAACGGGATCGCCAACGGCGGCGACCGGACGTTCTCGCTGACCGACGGCTCCACCGTCCTCGCGTCCGCGCACGTTCCTCCGCGTTCCGGCGCGGCGGGCCTCTCGGCGCACTTCGCGATCGCCGCGGGAGCCGCGACCTTCCTGTCGGACTCCGCGCCCACGCCCGGCACGGTCACGCCCGAGCAGCTCGCCGTCACCACGCCCGAGCCCGAGACGCCCGAGCCCGAGACACCGGAGAGCCCCGAGC
Organism: Microbacterium album; assembly: GCF_014643695.1. Taxonomy (GTDB): domain Bacteria; phylum Actinomycetota; class Actinomycetes; order Actinomycetales; family Microbacteriaceae; genus Microbacterium; species Microbacterium album. Next base: position 1,343 of record NZ_BMJY01000026.1, read on the forward strand.
CCGAGACCCCGGAGAGCCCCGAGCCCGAGACGCCGGAGACCCCGCAGCCCGAGGAGCCCGGCACTGAGGAGCCCGGCACGGAAGAGCCCGGCAGCCCCGTCGACGGGGAGCCGGCCCCGCCGCTCGTCATCACCGAGATGATGCAGGACAACGCCGGGACGGCCGGGGACCAGGACTACTTCGAGTACTTCGAGATCCACAACACGACGGATGCCGACATCGACCTGGCCGACTACCAGCTCCGGTACTACAACTCGGCGTGGCTGACGATCGTCGAGCCCGGCACCGCGACGGCGCTGAGCGAGACCGTCATCCCGGCCGGGGGCACCGCCGTGTTCTGGCTGCGCTACGCCGTGGGCACGCAGGCCGCCGGCACGTTCGTGGACCAGTGGGAGCTGGCGGAGGAGGACTTCCGCGCGCACTACGGCGACGCGGCCTCGACCTACCCGCTGTACCACGCGATCGGCCAGGCCGGCTTCGCGAACTCCGGGGCCCGCCAGCTGCGCATCTTCGACAGCACCCGGTCCACGATCGTCTCCGAGGCCCACTACGACCGCCCGGTCGCCAACCGCGGCCTCTCGGACCACTTCTTCCTGCCTGCGACGGGGGCGCTGCTGAGCGAGCACGTGGCCGGCGAGCCCACGCCGGGCGTCGTCGACCCCGCACAGCTCGTGCGGCCGACGCCGGAGCCCGAGCCCGAGCCGGAGCCGGAGGGCGTCCGCGGCAGCGACGGGAACGCGAGCGCCATCTCGCCGCTGGTCATCACCGAGATCAACGGCGACAACGTCGGCACCGACCACTTCGAGTACCTCGAGGTCGCCAACACGACCGACCAGCCGATCGACCTCGACGCCGCGGGCATCGCGATCCGCTATCACACGTCGCAGTGGAACGCGGGCACCGTCCAGCCGCTCATCCACCTCGAGGGCGAGGGCGACGCTCCGGCGGTGATCCCCGCCGGCGGCATCGTGCTGTTCTGGATGAACTACGGGGAGGGCGACGTCCGGCGCAGCCTCAGCAAGGCCGACTTCCGCTCGTTCTACGACATCGACGAGAGCGTCCCGGTCTTCCGCTTCGGCAACCAGGCGGGCTTCGCCAACGCCGGCAACCGCGGGTTCAGCCTGACCGACGCGAGCGGCACGATCACGCGCGCGTGGGTGCCCGCCGACGACGGTAACGGCAGCACGCCCTGGAACGCGCAGTTCGCGGTCCCGGATGTCGTCGGCAGCGCCGACGCGCGCCTGGTCGAGTACACGCACGCCGACGCGATCGCCCCCACACCCGGTGCGATCACGATCGAGCAGGTCACGAGCGCGCTCGAGCGCACGACGGATCCCGAGCTCACCTCCGCGCCCATCCTGCAGATCACGGAGCTCGCGCCCGACACCGCGAACGTGAACGGCTCGGACGGGTACGAGTTCGTCGAGGTCTACAACGCCTCGGACGCCCCCGTGAACTGGGGCGACTACACGCTCAACTACCTCTACACGGACAACGCGCGTAGCGGTCCCGTCACCAACTCCGCCGTGCTGTGGCCGTCGGCGCCCACGGATGTCGTCATCCAGCCGGGCAAGACGCTCGTGCTGTGGGTCAAGAACCCCGCGGGCGTCCAGGCTGGGCTGACCGTCGCGGACTTCAACCGCGAGTTCGGCACCGACCTCGTGCTCGGCGAGAGCATCGTCGAGATGTTCAACGGCGGCATGGCCAACGGCGGTTCGCGGGGCATCCAGGTGCAGACCAACACGGGCCACGACATCAGCCGCGCCTACTACTTCACGGACGACCAGACCACACCCACGACCGGCATCCAGTACGCGTGGAACCCCGCGCCGGGCGGCCACATGTGGAGCCCGGATCCCGCGGACGGCACCGTGCAGACCATGCTCGGGCTCGCCGCGCCCAGCCCCGGATCGGTCTCGTCCGCGCAGGTGCCCTCGGGCCTCGTCCCCGCCCCGGCGGCCGGCGAGCGTCCCGCGATCGAGGATCGCAGCGAGGCGGCGCACCCGTCGGACGACCCGTCCTTCGACCTGGCCTTCCGTGTGACGGACGACGTCCTCGTGCGCACGGTCCGGCTCGCGCTGACGGACAACCTCGGCGCGACCGAGTACCGCAACCTGACGGTCTCCGGCGACGACCTGTACACGTACTCGATCCCGGCCGCAGACCTGTTCGGGAAGCGCTGGATCGAGTACTCGGTCACCGCGAGCGACGGCGCCCAGACCTCCGAGTTCGGCCCCGTCCGGGTCCCGCTCGTCGAGGGCGACCGCGACCCGGTCCGGCTGAGCGTGAGCGACGGCGAGTACGTGGGCGGCGCCGCGCGCATCGCGGCGACGACGGCGGGCGATCCCGAGGCGCTCGTGCTGTCCATCGACGGCGAGCCGGTGACCGACACCGTTCCGTCGCTCGAGACGTCGCCCGTCTTCGCGTTCGAGGCGACGGCCACCGACGCGTTCTTCCGCAACGGCGTCAAGCTCGGCGACGAGATCCTGCGGATCTTCGACGAGGGCTTCTACTCGCGCATCGAGACGGTCGACGCGACCGTGCCCGTCGACCGGGTGCGCAAGGGGGAGCCGCTGACGCTCACCATCACCGCCGGCACGAAGGCGTGGCCCGAGGCGGACGTCAACGAGAACAACGACGACTTCTCGGCCATGAACTTCCGCCTCGCGCTGCCGGACGGCCGAGTGCTGCGCCCGACGAACTGCGCGACCACGCGGGAGGCCGGGGGCGGCGAGACCGAGCCCGCGCCGTACACGTGCCCCGCCGACGGCGCCACGCGCGTCGGGTTCAGCGACACCGGTCTGGTCTCGCTGCGCCTCACCTTCACGATCCCGGATGACGCGTTCGACTCGGTCGCGACCGTCTGGGACACGACGGCCGTCGCGGACGGCGAGCACACCGTCGCCGCGAACGACGGCGAGGCGCAGGCCGTCCGCACGGTGCGCGTCGACAACACCGCTCCCGAGGTGACGACGACCATCGAGGACGGGGCCACCTACCGCGGCGAGTTCACGATCGACGCGCAGGCGAACGACGCCGGCTCGGGACTGGCTGCGCTCACGGCCACGCTCGACGGGCGGCACATCCCGCTGCCGCACACCGTGTCGTCGCTGGAACTGACGCCGGGCGAGCACATCCTGGCCCTGCGCGCGGTCGACGCCGTGGGGAACGAGGCGACGCACGACATCGCGTTCCGCGTGGCCAACGAGCGGCCCGGCGCCGTGCCGGTCGGCCCGGCCGACGGCGGAGAGGCGACGGCCGGATCGGTCGAGCTGAGCGCGACCGTCGACTCGCCCGAGGGCGACACGCTCGACGTGTCGTTCCGCGAGGGGTACGCGTTCGTGCCGACCGACGCCGAGATCGAGGTCAGCAGCGGCACCGTGAGCGCGTCGAATGACACCGCGCGCGAGGGCGCCGTCGCGCTCACGGAGGAGCAGCTGGCGGACCTCGTCGGCACCGACGGCGTGGAGGTCGAGGTCTCGTCGGACACCGCGCTGCCGTACCAGCTGTTCAAGGTCGCCGTCCCGGCGGACGCCGGCGAGGACGCGCTGGTGCGCGCGACCTGGTCCGGCTCGGCGAACGCCGGTGCGCGCGTGACGCTGTATGCCCTGACCGCCGACGGCGGGTGGGCGAAGGCCGACCAGCACCTCACCACCGAGGGCGCGGCGACCGAGTTCACGCTCGAGGCGCTCGTGCCGGCCGCCGGACACGCCGTCGACGGCACGGCGACGTTCCTCGTGCAGCACTCGGAGGGCTTCGCGGGCGAGCCGCGCAGCACGCGGGAGAGCGTCGTGACGCCCTTCCACCCGGAGGCCACGCCGCGTGACCAGTACGACTTCACGTTCGCGTGGGAGTCGGACACGCAGTACTACAACGAGACCGAGGCGTACTACCCGCACCAGCTGAACATCCACGACTTCGTGCTGCGGGAGCGCGACAACCTCAACCTGCAGTACCTGATGCACACGGGCGACATCGTCAACGTGTCGAAGCAGCCGCACCAGTGGCGGAACGCCGACGAGGCCTACGGCATGCTCGACCGCGCCGGCTTCCCGTACGGGCTGCTCGCCGGCAACCACGACGTCGACGGCGCCGCCGCCGACTACACCGAGTACGGCCAGCACTTCGGGGAGCACCGCTACAACCAGAACCCCTGGTACGGCGGCTCCTACAAGAACAACCGCGGCCACTACGACCTGATCTCGGCGGGCGGCATCGACTTCCTGATGCTCTACATGGGCTGGCCCGACTCGAACAACGACGCGGCGAACTCCGAGGACATCGCGTGGATGAACTCGGTGATCCGCCAGTACCCCGAGCGCAAGGTGTGGATCAACCTGCACGAGTACATGCTCACGACGGGTGGTCTCGGGCCCTTCGCGCTGCGGGTGTTCAACGAGGTCGTGGCGACCAACCCGAACGTGTTCGCGCTGGGCTCCGGTCACTACCACGACGCCTACACGCGCTTCGACGAGTTCGACGACGACGGCGACGGCATCGCCGACCGCACGGTCACGTCGATGCTGTTCAACTACCAGGCGCTCGTGGAGGGCGGCCAGGGCTACCTGCGCCTGCTGCACTTCGACAACGCGGGCGGGGACGACGGGGCGGGCCGCATCATGGTGCGGACGTACTCGCCGTCGCTGCAGGACTTCAACTCGGACGAGCCCTCGCTCAACGACCCGCCGGGGATGCAGGAGTTCGATCTCTCCTACGCAGTCGCCGGACTCGCTCCCCAGACGAAGACCCTCGCGACCGACTCGTTCCGGGCCGAGGTGCTCACCACGCGCGAGATCGGTGCGCTCACGGGCGTGGCCAGCGGCTCCACCGTGTCGGTGACGTGGGAGGACGCCGGCGTGGGACGTCACGGCTGGTACGTCGCGACGACGGGCCCCTTCGGCGGATCGCACTTCTCCGCGGTGAGCACCCTCACGGTCGTCGAGGCGCCCGGGACCGGTGAGCCGGGAGAGCCCGGAGAGCCGGGAGAGCCGGGGGAGCCCGGAGAACCGGGAGAGCCCGGAGCGCCCGGCCAGCCCGGTGAGCCCGGTGAGCCCGGCGAGCCCGGCCAGCCTGGCGAGCCCGGCCAGCCTGGCGAGCCCGGCCAGCCCGGCCAGCCCGGAGCGCCCGGCCAGCCCGGCCAGCCCGGAGCGCCCGGCCAGCCGGGTGAACCCGGTGCACCCGGCCAGCCCGGCCCGGATGCCGGTGACCCGGACGAGCCGGTCGCCCCGTCGGCGAACGACCTGAACGAGGACAACCGCGGCTCCCTGCGGCTCGTCGGCTCGGGCACGGTGGCCGCGGGCGGACTGGTCTCCGCGCTGATCGACGCCTCGTTCGCAGGACAGACGGTGCACGGCTGGCTCTTCTCCGACCCGATCGCGCTCGGTGCGGCGACCGTGGGCGCCGACGGATCCCTCGCCTTCCGCTTGCCGGCGGACGTTCCCGCCGGGGCGCACCGCCTCGTGGTGACGGCTGCCGACGGCACCGTCATCGGATGGGCCGAGCTGACCGTCTCCGACCGGCGGGCGCTGCCGGCCACGGGCACGCAGGACCCGTGGGCTCCCGCCCTGGCGGCCCTTGCGCTGCTCCTCGCCGGAGCGGTGCTCCTGGCGGCGCGCCGGCGCGCCACCGCTGCCTGACGCACGCGCCTCCGAAGAACCCCGGTGCGCCCCACGAGCGACCCCCGCGCTCGTGGGGCGCACCGGCCTTCGAGCGGATGCCCTGACCGGTGGCCGCGGGGTGCGCAAGCCGTGGCGTCGGATCCGCGCGCGGCGTAGAGTCCGGGCAGGCGCGGGGGCGCCGCGGGAACGAGGAGGTCCGGGATGAACGTGAAGGCAGCAGTCGTCGACGCGGTCGGTGAGCCGTTGAGGATCCGCGAGCTCGTGCTCGACGAGCCGCGCGCGAACGAGGTGCAGGTGCGGATGGCGGCCACGGGCGTGTGCCACACCGACGCGGTCCTGCGCGACGGATGGATCCCCACCACCATGCCGATCGTGCTGGGTCACGAGGGCGCGGGGATCGTCGAGAGGGTCGGCTCCGCCGTGACTCACCTGCAGCCCGGCGACCACGTCGTGCTCAGCGTCAACAGCTGCGGCACGTGCCGCTCGTGCCTGTCGGGTCACCCCGCCTACTGCCTCGAGATCTACGCGCACAACTTCGCGGGCGGACGCCCTGACGGCTCGAGCGCGTTCACCGACTCCGACGGCTCACGCGTCGGCTCGCACTTCTTCGGCCAGTCGTCCTTCGCGGAGGTCGTGAACGCCTCGGTGCGCAGCGTCGTGAAGATCCCCGAGGACTTCCCGCTCGAGCTCGCCGGCCCGCTCGGCTGCGGCATCCAGACCGGGGCCGGATCCGTGATCAACGTGCTGCGCCCCGCGCCGGGAGGCAGCTTCGTCGTGTTCGGCGCGGGCGCCGTGGGCCTGTCGGCCCTGCTCGCCGCGGTCGCGGGCCGTGTCGGCACGATCATCGCGGTCGACGTCGTCGACAGCCGGCTCGAGCTGGCCACCGAGCTCGGCGCCACGCACGTCGTCAACGGCGCCCGGGAGGACGCCGTCGCGCGGATCCAGGAGATCACGGGCGGGGGAGTCCAGACCGCGCTCGACACGACCGGGAACGCGCGGGTGTTCCGTCAGATGATCGACGCGCTCGCGGTCGCCGGTCACGCGGGCGCGCTGGGCGCGTCGGCCGCCGGCAGCGAGGGCGTCATCGACCTGCCGACCGCGCTCTCGCGCGGCATCCGGGTCACCTGGATCGTCGAGGGCGATGCCGTGCCGCAGCTGTTCATCCCCGAGCTGATCGCGATGTACCGCGCGGGACACTTCCCGTTCGACCGGCTGGTGAAGACGTATCCGTTCACCGACATCGACACGGCGTTCGCCGACTCCGAGTCCGGTGACGTGCTCAAGCCCGTCGTCGTGTTCTGAACCATCGCGCAGGTCCGGAGCCGCCCGGCACGGGATCCGCTCGCCGGGCCCTGCCGGCGGAGGTCAGCGCCCCAGCAGATCGAAGCCGCTGCCGAACACCTGCAGCAGCCAGAAGAGCACGGCCATCCCGATGGCGATCACGCTTCCCCACGAGACCCCGCGCTGGAGTCGCTGACCGGGCCGGGCGACGCCCTTGGGAGGCCGTACGAGCGCGGGATTCTGGACCGGCAGCCCCGCCGCGCCGCCCTCGGCGGGCGAATGCGCCCCCACGGCTCCCGCCGCGGCCGCGAGCCGCTCGTCGCGCCACCGCCCCCACTGCGCGAGCTTGTCCATGAGCGCCGAGACCACGGAGAACAGCCATGCCCACGTCGCGGGATCCGTGGTGGAGACCTGCCGCTTCGTGTACAGGAACAGCCAGTCGTCGACGATCTCGACGTCCAGCTGGCCGGCGTTGTCCATGAAGCGCGCCATGATGTCCGGCGTGAACAGGTAGAGCGCGTCGCGCTCGTACCCCTGCGGGCAGTACAGCGTGAAGTGACGGTCGAAGTCGCCCTCGAGGCTCAGGCGCTGCCCGCGGTCGAACGTCGCGGGCAGATTCGAGCCGAAGAGGCTGTTGTTGCCGCGCGCGTCGAGCACGATGTGCGGCAGGGGCGTGTCGAGGTGGATCGCGACGTACCCCCAGGTATGGGTCTTGCTGTCCTTGCCGGATCCCGTCGTGTACCGGTAGTTGGCGAACTCCACGAAGCGCGGGCGCTCGCCGCGCAGCAGGTCGGTCGCGCGGCGCTGCGATCCGAGGCGGAAGATCATCCCGGGCAGCTTCGGCGCGTTGAGCACGGGGAGGTAGGTCATGGCGTTGGCCTGCGCGAAACGATGGAGCCGGTAGCGGCGTTCCTTGTTCGCGCCGCCGAACTGCCGCGCGATGATGAACACGATGGCCGCCACGACGAACAGCCCGGGCAGGAGGGTGACGGCTCCGAAACCGAAGCCGCTGCGCGCCATCGAGGACGCCACGCTGATCATCGTGATGACGATCGGAACGCCCACCAGCAGGAACACCCCGCCCACCAGGGCGAACACGACGATCGTCGCCGTGTGGGGCCGCGCCGCCGGATACCGCCGCTTGAGCTCCTCGTGCAGCCGCTTCGCCTCCGCCCGGTCGACCGGCTCCGTCAAGGGACGCGCGTCGAACGGCGCGGTGCGCGCGGGCGGCCCGACGAGGCCGCCCGGGGCGCTGGATCGGGGATCGTGCGCTGGGGTGGTCACGCCGCCACGCTACCGCCCTCCCCGCCGCGGGAGGAGGCGAGCGCAGGGGCAGGCGTCCCCACCAAGCCCGGGCCGGGAACCGCGACTCGGCCCCGTCCGCTCCGAAGATTAGGATCGGCTAACCTAAGGGGGCGCCCCCGCGCACCCGCCCCCGACGGATGACCGACGCCCATGCCCCTCCACACGACCGCGACGCGCGTGACCGCTCCCGCCCAGCGCGCCGAGACGCACGTGCCGCGCTTCGCCGTGCTGACCGTCGCGCTCGTCGTCGCGCTCGCCGTCACCGTCGTCGTCTCACTCGGCGTGGGCCAGTACTCGCTCGAGCCGGCGGAGGTCATCGGGATCCTGCTGTCGCGCGTCGGGATCGCGACGCCCTGGGATCCCCAGGTCGCGATCGCCACGGGGGTCGTGCTCGACATCCGCCTGCCGCGCATCGTGCTGGGGCTGCTGGTGGGTGCGGCGCTCGCGGCCGCCGGCACGCTCATGCAGGCGATCTTCGGCAACCCCCTCGCGGAGGCCGGCGTCGTCGGCGTCTCCGCGGGCGCCGCACTCGGAGCGGCCGCGAGCATCACGTTCGGTGCCGCGACGCTGGGGCTGTGGACCACGCCCGTCGCGGCCTTCGCGGGCGGCCTCGCCGCGGTCTTCGCGGTGTACGCGATCAGCCGCTCCGGCGGACGCACCGAGGTGGTCACGCTCCTGCTGACGGGGATCGCGGTGAACGCGATCGCCGGAGCGGGCCTGGCGTTCATGACCTTCCTGGGGACCGCCGCGACCCGCGAGCAGATCGTGTTCTGGCAGCTCGGGAGCCTGAACGGCGCGCTGTGGCGGCAGATCCTGGTCGTCGCGCCGCTCGTCGTCGCCGGCCTGATCGTCGCATTCGCCGTGGCGCCGCGGCTCGACCTCTTCGCCCTCGGCGAGCGCACGGCGCGTCACCTGGGCGTGCGGGTCGAGCTGCTGCGCGTGGTGGTGATCGTCGTCGTCGCGTTGCTGGTCTGCGCCGCCGTCGCCTTCGCCGGGATCATCGCCTTCGTCGGCCTCGTCGTGCCGCACCTCATGCGGATGGCGATCGGCCCGGCGCACCGTCCGCTGATGATCGCCAGCGCCCTGGGCGGCGCCGTGCTGCTCGCGGCGGCCGATCTCATCGCCCGCACGGCCGTGCCGATGGCCGACCTGCCGATCGGCATGCTCACCTCGCTCGTGGGCGGGCCGTTCTTCCTCTGGCTGCTCGTGCGCACCCGACGCAGGGCGGGGGGCTGGGGATGACCGTGCGGATCGCCGCCCACGGCGTGACGGTCGTGCCCGACGGCGCGCGCCGCGCCATCCTCGAGGACGCGGCCGTGGAGATCCACGCCGGCGAGGTGCACGCCCTGGTCGGCCCGAACGGGGCGGGCAAGTCGACGCTCTTCGGGGTGCTCGCCGGCGACACGGTGCCCACGTCCGGCACCGTGCGTCTGGACGGCCGGCCGCTCGGCGACCATTCCCCGAAGGAGCTCGCGCGCCTGCGCGCCGTGCTGCTGCAGCACAACGCCGTGAGCTTCCCGTTCACCGTGCGCCAGGTCGTCGAGATGGGGCGGACACCCTGGGCGCGCACGCCGCGGGAGGCGGAGGACGACGACGCCATCGCCCGGGCCCTGGCGGACACCGACATCGTCGCGCACGCCGACCGTACGATGCCGTCGCTGTCCGGCGGCGAGCGCTCCCGCGCCGCCCTGGCGCGCGTGCTGGCCCAGGGCACGGACATCCTGTTCCTGGACGAACCGACCGCCGCGCTGGATCTGAAGCACCAGGAGGATGTGCTCGCCCTCGCGCGCGAGCACGCGGCGCGGGGCGCGGCGGTCGCGATCGTGCTGCACGACCTGAACGCCGCGCTGTCCTCCGCCGACCGGGTCACACTGCTGTCCGCCGGGCGCATCGTCGCGACGGGGACGCCGGACGAGGTGCTCACGGCGGCCCGGATCGAGGACGTCTACGACCAGCCGGTCGACGTCTTCCCCCACCCGCTCACGGGCGTCCCCCTCATCGTGCCGAGGAAGCGCTGAGCCGGAGGGGCCGGTCGAGGCCCTGATCCGCCTGCCGCCGGGACCCGCGCGGCTCAGCATCAGCGGCTCAGCAGCTCAGCGGGACCCGGGCCTCTGCCAGGGCAGCGCCCCCATCATGTTCAGCACCGCCACGATCCCGATCAGCAGCGCCAGCGCGGTGCCGAGCAGGGGAGCGACCACGGGAGGGATCGCCCGCGCGAACCCGTCGGGGACGAGCCCCTCCCGCCCCGGCTGGAACATCAGCGGGAGGCCGGAGAAGAACTCCGCGGCGGCCTCGACGGCCGGGGGCGCGGCTGCCGCTGCACCGCTGCCGCCGCCGGCGGTGGGCCGGCGGGTCGTGGGGTTGACGGGCGCGTCGTCGGTCGAGCCGCCGCCCGCGCTCGCGGGAGGCGGGACGTCGATCGCCGCGCCGGCGTCGTAGCTGACGTAGAGGTCGGTCGCGGGCTTGGCCGGGTCGCGCACGCCGCCCGAGGAGTACCAGTACGCGGCCTGGCCGGTGAGGACCTGGTAGTCGACGAAGGACTGCGGGAACGACCCCCAGTCGGCTCCCTGGCGCAGCTGCGAGTAGCCGTCGGGGAGCGACACGGTGACCCCGCGATACTCGGGCGTGGCGACGAGCCCGCGCTCCTGCGTCACGACACGGTTCCCGCGGATCTCCGCGAGGACGATCTCGCGCTCGGGGAGCCGATCCCACTTCGTGAGGTCGTCCATCGAGGCGCCGTAGCCGTTCGCGGTCGCCGTGAGCCGGCCGTCGCCGCGCGCGTCGAGCGTGAGCACCGGATCGCTCGCGCTCCAGTACGTCATGCCGCCGTAGAACACCACGGTGAACGAGCCTCGCCACGCGATGCGCAGGCCCTCGGGGGTCAGACGGCCGGTTCCGCCCTCGATCACGACCTGGTTGCCGCTGACGCTGTCGCGGCTGTTCAGCGACACCACCCGGCCCGAGGGATCCAGGCACCTGTTCTGCCAGGTCGCGGCGGTCCATGTGCCGGCGGAGGTGGGCTTCTGGATGCGCACCGCTCCGTCGGAGGAGCGGTAGAGGCCGTCGGCCTCGGTCCACACCCGGGCGCCGCCGGCGTCGCCGGCCCGGCCCGCGCTGAGGAAGTTGCAGCCGCCGGCGAACGCGGCGCTGCCGGACTCGTCGTTGATCCCCCAGCGCAGCTGCGCGTTCTCGATCACGCCGTCGCCGGAGGGCCCGGGCCCGCGGGGCGCCTCCGGGATGGTCACCGTGATGTCCTCGGGACCGTTCGCGACGGCGGCGGTGCCGGGAACGAGCAGGCCCAGCGCCAGCGCGAGCGCGGCGACGAGCCGGTTCCGCCTCATCGCGGGCCTCCCGCCGGCGTGAGGACCTCCGTCGCGGCGGCGTCGCGGTGCGCGTCCACTGCCGCGACCGGAGCCGACGGAGCCGACGGAGCCGCGAGAGCCGCCGGATGCGCCGGAGCCGTCGGCGCCGCCGGGGCGGGCTCTGCGGGCCCGGCCGCCTGCCGCTTCGCCTTCCTGCGGGCGGCGGCGCGCCGGATCGAGGTGATCGCGCTGGCGATCACGAGGATCGCCGAGGCCGCGATCGCCGCGAGCATCGCCACGATCAGCCACCGCGGGGCCTCGGCCGGCTCGTCGGGCGCGGCCGCCAGCGCCGTCCCGCCCTCCACCGTGACCTCCGACTGGGCGACGAGCCCCGAGGACGCGCCCGTCAGGCTGATCACGTGGGTGCCGTTCCGCGAGTCGCCGGGCACGGGCAGCGCGCCCGCCACGTCCCCATGGGTGCCGACCGTCAGCGGACCGATCGCGGTGACGCCGTCGTCGAGCGCGGCGACGACCTGCTCGCCGGGCTGGAAGCCCTGGCCCGTGAAGACGATCGAGGTGCCCGCGCGCACGGCGGGCTTCGCCAGCCCCAAGCGGGCATCGCCGATCACCGCCGCGGTGCCCTCGTCATCCCCGGCGGGTGCGTCGCCGGCGGCCGGCGCCGCGCCGCCCCCGGACGGAGCGGCGAAGCGGATCGGCGTGAAGGTCTCGTTGTTGGCGTTCTTCACGCCGTGCGCGCCGATCGTGATGATGCCGCAGGTCACCTCGCGGCAGTCCACCTCCGAGACGTTCCCGTTCCGGTCGCGGCTCTGGAACGTCGCGCCCGGGATGACCATCGACACCGACCAGCTGCCGTCCTCCGCCATGATGGCGTGCGCCGCGCCGGCCGTGTCGCTGCCGGGGAAGGCGACGAAGCGTTGGAAGCCGTTGTTGTCGAGCGCCTCCGTGTCGGGCACGTAGCGGTAGTGCTCGCCCGTGATGCCGCCCTGGCTGGGGCGCCAGCCGTCGCCGGCCCACCCGAACAGCACATACACGCCGCCGAAGCCTTTCGGGATCGACTGGAAGCCCGACCCGCTCACGGTGACCTCGGTCGCGTAGTCGGGGTCGGCCGTGGCGCCGCCGGACGGGCCGACCACGCTCACCCCGGCCGCGGCATGCGCGGGCGGGGCGGCGACGAACGCGGGGACGGACAGGGCCGCGAGGGCGGTGAGCGCGAGCGCGGCGCGGGCGAGCGGCTTCATCGGCCGGCCTCCTCGGGTGCGTAGATGGCCACGGCGAGCGCGTCCAGCACGGACGCGGTGTCCGGGCCGAAGCTCAGGATCGTGGAGTCGGACATGTCGACGATGCGCTGGTTGCGTCCGGCGGTGGTCTGCGCGATGGCCGGGATGTGGTCCACCAGGCCCTCGACGCCGCCGACGGACTCGAGCCCCTTGGTCATCATCAGGATCAGCTCGGGATCGGCGGCCGCCAGGGCCTCCGCCGTCACGGGGCGCATCCCCGTCCATCCGATCTCCCCGGCGATGTCGTTGCCGCCGAGCGCCTCGATGAGGGTGTCGGCGCCGGACTCCTCGCCGAACAGGTAGTAGACGCCGGACTGTCCGCGCACGTAGAGGAACATCATCCGCAGCCGGTCCGCGGGATCCGCGGGCGCGATCTCGGAGATCTGGGCGATCTTCGCGGCGACCTCGCCGGTGACCCGCTGGGAGAGGATCTCGCCGCGCTGCGGCACCCCGAGCGCTTCCGCGACCTCGCCGATGAGAGACCCGATGGACTCGATCGTCCGCTTCGGCTCGACGATGACGACCGGGATGCCGACCTCCCGCATCTGCAGGATGGTGTCCCACGGACCGAGGCTCGTGTCGGTGAGGATCACGGTCGGGTGCAGTTCGAGCATCGCCTCGGCGTTGAGGTCGTGTCCGTTCTGGGTGACCAGCGGGAGGTCGGCGATCTCGGGGAAGGTGCTCGAGATGTCGCGGCCGACGAGCTGATCGCCCAGGCCCAGCTCGTAGACGATCCGGGAGAGGGAGCCGTAGATGTCCAGCGCCAGGATGCGGTCGGCATCGGTGACGGTGACCTCGGTGCCCTGCGTGTCGACGAGAGTGACCGGCAGGCGCTGCTCGCCGTCGGTGACCGGATCGGCCGACGCCGGAGCCGCGACCGCGGTGGAGGGGCCCTGCCAGGCGCGCGGATCGTCGAGCGGCGTGACCTCGGCCAGGGGCGGCGTCACCGCTCTTCCCGCGTCTGCGTGCGACAGGAGGGCCTCGCAGCCGGTGAGCGCGAACATCAGCAGGACGGCGGTGGCGGCGACCATACGCGTCCGGCGTCGGGCTGAGGCGGGCATGGATCTCCTTCGGGGGAGGGGCGCGAAACACTGAGGTAAGGCTTACCTTGCCATATCTTCGCCGAGTGTGCTTAGGTTAGCATCGCCTAACCCCGGGGCGTTCGGGCCCGCGAAATCGAGCGGCCGGTCGGCTTGTGTCCGGGACGAGGGCGAAGACCGAACGGATCTCAAGGAGGATCGACATGGACAACCCTTCCCGACCGAGGACGCTGAGACGGGCGCTGGCGACCGTGCTGACCGGCGCGCTCTTCGCGGGCGCCGCCGTGCTCGGCGCTGCGGCCCCGGCGACCGCCGCCGAGCAGGAGGTGGAGGGCGGCGAGCTCCTGTGGGGCTTCCGCCAGAACTTCCGGCAGTACGTCGGAAACCAGACGGCGGCCCTGCCGCCCATCGGCGCGGTCCCCCACGGGCAGCGCATCACCCTCATCGAGCCCGCGCAGTTCGATCCGAACGGCCGGCCGGCGATCGCAAACGCGCCCTCGAACCCGAACGAGACGCTGCCCTACATCCTGCCGGTCTCCGCGGGCTCGGTGACGGACCCGGACAACCTGACCGTCCAGACCGCGGGCGGCGCCGTCTACCACTTCCCCTCGCACTATTTCACGGCGACGGTCAAGGACGTCGCGGTGAAGATCAGCGATGGCGTCGCCCAGCTCGTGGGCGACCTCGCGATCGAGATCGAGCCGAACGACGCCGGTTACCCCGAGGGGATCCACGGCGGCGACGACATCGTCATCGGCGAGGTCGCCTCGGTGGACGTCGACCTCGACGGCGATCGCCTCACGGTCTCCGGCTCCGGTGTCACGCTGACCGCGGCCGGCGCCGCGGCGCTCCAGGACTTCCTGCAGGAGGGCTCTGCGCTGGACGACTTCACGCTGAGCACGACGGTCGCCGATCCGGGGCCCGGGACGCCGGCCTCCGTCGCCGTGTCGAAGACCTCCGGTCTGAACCCCGAGGGCGACACGGTCACCGTCACCGGCTCCGGCTTCACGGACAGCGTGCTGGGCACGCGGCCGCCCGTGGCGGGGATCCCCGCGGGCTTCTACGTCGCGTTCGGCAAGTACGCCGACCCGTGGCAGCCGTCCGAGGGCGCGCCCTCCGGCAACCGCCTGAACGGGCCGAACGGCACCGCCGTGAAGTGGGTCGTCCCGCAGGAGAGCTACGAGAGCATCTCGACGAACTTCCCGAGCGTGGCGAACCAGCTCGTGCTCCTGAACCCCGACGGCAGCTTCGAGCTGGAGCTCTCGGTGGCCGAGGCGCTCGGCGGCTTCACCGCCGAGACCGGCGGCACCTACGGCGTCTACACCTACGCGGCCGGCGGTGTCGTGCACGCGCCGTTCGAGACGGCGACGCCCCTCGCCTTCGGAGACGCGACCGATATCAACGTGACCGTGCCGGGCGGCACCGGCGAGCCCGAGGAGCCCGAGACCGGATCCTTCGGGTGGGCCTTCGCCTCGCAGGCCCCCGCGAGCCTCGGGACCGCCGCGGTGCAGGGCGCGAACTTCGTCGCGACCGGTGCGCTCACGGAGATCGTCGTGACCGACACGCGCGCCGGCGGGTCGGGCGGCTACAGCTGGAGCATCTCGGGGCAGGTCGGCGACTTCGCCTCCGGCTCGAACTCGTTCGGGGGCGGGCACCTCGGGTGGACGCCCAAGCTCGTGGAGGGCGGTGCGAGCGTGACCAAGGGCGCAGATGTGACGTCCACGACACTCGGTGGCACCGGCCTCGGCGCATCGAGCGTGCTCGCGCAGTCGAACGCCGCGGCGAGCGCCCGACTGGGCGCGGACCTGCAGCTCGTCATCCCCGGGACCACCCCGGCGGGCGACTACACCGCCAAGCTCACGATCACCGCGCTGCACTGATCGAACGCGACCGCGTGAGAGCCCATGACACCCCGCACCCGTCTGCGAGCCGCCGCCCTCGTCCTGCTCGCGAGCCTGCTCGTTCCCGTTTCGGCCGCCGCGGCGGCCGGCGCCGCGCCCGACGGCGCCGCCTGGTCCGTCCAGACCGGCGACGACAACGGCGAAGGCCGCGCGAACTTCTCCTACGCGGCCCAGCCCGGCGACGTGATCTCCGACACGATGATCGTCCGCAACACCGGCACGATCGAGCTGCCGCTGGAGGTGTACGCCGCCGACGCCTTCACGACGCCGACCGGCAACATCGACATCCTCCCCGCCGGCACGCCCTCGACCGGCGCCGGCGCGTGGGTCTCCCCGGATGTCGACCACCTCGCGCTGCAGCCGGGCCAGGAGGCGAGCGTCGCCTTCACGATCGCGGTGCCGGAGGGCGCCCGGCCGGGAGATCACAGCGCGGCGATCGTGACCTCGCTCACGACGCAGGACGCCGAGCAGCCGCTCGAGGTCGATCGCCGGCTGGGCACGCGCATCACGGTGCGCGTCGCCGGTGAGCTCGTCCCCGACGCGGCGGCCACGATCGTCTCGGTCGATGCCGTCCCCACCCTCAATCCGCTGGAGCCGGTGGTGGTCCGGGTCGTCTACCGCGTCGAGAACACCGGGAACACGCGCATCGCGGGAACCGAGGCGCTCGCGGTGCACACCGTGGCGGGTCTGCTGCGGGCGACGTCCGACGCGGAGCCGCTGCCCGAGATCCTGCCGGGCTCGACGGTCGAGCTCGTGCGCGAGGTGCCGGCGATCTCCCTGGGATGGGTGGGAGGCGACGTCGCGCTCGCGGTCGAGGGAGTGGGGCTCGGGGCGGGGGCCCTCGCGCCGGTGAGCCTGGAGTTCTCCGCGGTGGCGGTGCCGTGGTCGCTGCTGGCGGTGCTCCTGATCGCGTGCGCAATCGCAGCCGGTGTGCTGCTGTGGATTCGGCGACGGCGAACCGAGGTCGCGCTCGAGGATGGCGCCGCGACCGCGGATAAGGATAGCCTTCCCTCATGACCTCCGCCTTCCCCGCCGACGTGGTCGCCGCGGTCCTGCGCCACATGAACACCGATCACGCCGCGGACAACCTGCTCATCGTGCGCGCCTTCGCCGGCGTCGACGCGACGTCGGCCGAGATGACCGGCTTCGACGGCGAGGGCGGCGACTGGCGGGTCTCCACGGCGGACGACGCGCAGCAGCACGTCCGCGTTCCGTGGCCCGGCGGCCCCATCGCCGATCGCGCCTCGGTGCGGCGCGAGATCGTCGCCCTCTACGACCAGGCGTGCGAGCGACTCGGCGTGACGCCTCGACCCCACTGACCGGCGCCCCACCCGAGCGGCGCCTCGACCGGTACCCGACCCCAGGAGATCCCGTGACCGTCATCCCCCTCTCCGCGGCGCTGCGCGAGCGCACCCGGGCCGCGCATTCCTCCAGCGAGAGCGCCGGCTTCATGTCGGCGCTGCTGAAGGGCGAGCGATCCCGGGACGACTACGTCTCGCTCGTCGCGCAGCACTACTTCATCTACCAGGCGCTCGAAAGCGCCGCGGAGCGGATGCGGCACGATCCGATCGCCGCGCGCTTCATCAGCGACCGGCTCACGCGGCTGCCCGCGCTGGAGGCCGACCTCGAGTTCCTCATCGGCCCGGACTGGCGCGAGCGGATCGCGCCCCTCCCCGCGACCGCCGAGTACGTCGCCCGCATCGCGCAGGTGGGCAGGACCTGGCCAGGCGGCTTCGTCGCCCACCACTACACGCGCTACCTCGGCGACCTGTCCGGCGGGCTGCACATCGGCAAGATCGTGAAGCGGCAGTTCGGCTTCGAGACGAACGGCTCCGGCTTCTACGTGTTCAACGACATCGCCGACCCGGCCGCCTTCAAGGACGTCTACCGCGAGCAGCTCGACTCCGCGCCGTGGGACGACGAGGAGAAGGAGCGCGTGATCGCCGAGGTGCTCGTCGCGTACGACTTCAACACGCGCGTCTTCGAGGACCTCGCCCGGGCGTGCGACGAGGCCATCGCCTGATCCTCGTCAGCGGCCTGCGGCGTCGCCCCGCGCCGTGAGGTCGGCGTCCGAGGGGATGGCGTGCGCCTCCAGATGCGGATCGGCGCAGAGGTCGCGGACCAGCTCCGTGGTGCCCGCAACGATCGTGGAGTCGTGATCCACCTCGGTCGCGAGCAGCCACGAGCGGTCCTCCGGCCAGATCAGGCTGGGTGACTCGTCGGAAGCGCCGCCCGGCTCGATCCACGGCGCCAGGTCCTGCCAGTCGGGGCGCGCGAACTCCGCCGGGGCGGCGCGGAACAGGACGTGCCCGCGGCCGGGCAGCTCGAGGCGCGGACCGCGGGAGATCTCGTCGGACAGCACGCCCGGCTGCCACGTGGGTTTTCGGAACACGCGGTTGAACCGGTCGCGCACGCTGCGGCCGAGCATCTCGCGATGCCGCTCGGCGACGTGCGGATCGAGGCCGTCGGACGCGAACGCCAGGGCCGCGCGAGCCGTGCCTTCCGTCATCCCGCCCAGCACGCCGCCCCAGCCCTCCCACAGCGCCGCGAAACCGGCGTCCGGGGTCGACGTGTGGGCGACCAGGTGCCGCGCCGCGGCGGCGAGGAGCTCCGGCTCGAGCCGCCCCGTCGCCGGCGCCCCGTAGCGCCAACCGTCGGCGTCGCACGGGTCGCCGGGATCGCCGCCGCGCCGGGGCGCGTCCGCGGGGATCAGCGTCTGCCACTGTGCGAGCGGGTGCATCCGGGTGCCGAACGCGTGGGCCGCGGTCGCCCAGGTCGTCAGCTCGCCGTCGATCTCGACGCCCTCGAACGCGTCCCATGCGGCCCGGTCGCCGGCCTCCGGCCACGCGCGCCCGACGGGACGGTCGCGGAAGGGCGGGTGGAAGATGCGGGCGTAGGCCTCGAAGCCCGCGGGAACGACGGCGCGGATCGTGCGCGACGCCGGGTCGATGCGGTCACGGATCCAGTCGCCCGCGGCGACGTCGGCTGTCCACTCCATGCGATCACCCTAGGCCGTGCCCGCCCCCGCCCTGGATCCGGCATCGCGGGCGGGCAGCGCATCCGGTAGACTGATCCGGTTGTCCGGGGCGCAGCCCTGTCTGCACCTGCCCGGACGCGTGCAACACACCCTCCTGCTGTCGGGAAATGCCCGGCAGCCGATCTAGTCCGAAGGAGGTGGGTAAGTGACGCACCAGTACGAGCTCATGGCCATTCTGCAGCCGGAGATCGACGAGCGCCAGGTTCCCACGATTCTCGACAAGTTCCTGACGGTCATCACCGAAGCCGGTGGATCGATCGACAACGTCGACATCTGGGGCAAGCGCCGTCTCGCGTACGAGATCCAGAAGAAGAACGAGGGCATCTACGCCGTCGTGAACTTCACCGCGACGAGCGAGGCCACCCAGGAGCTCGACCGTCAGCTGAGCCTGAACGAGCAGTTCATGCGCACCAAGGTGCTGCGCGCCGAGGAGGCCATCGCGATGGTCGCTTCCGAGGCGAAGCGCGCCGAGGCGCGTGCCGCTCGCAAGACGGCGGCGAAGGCCTAAGTCCCATGGCCGGCGAGACCGTCATCACCGTCGTGGGGAACCTCACCGCCGACCCCGAGCTGCGATACACGCAGAACGGGCTGCCGGTGGCGAACTTCACGATCGCCTCGACCCCGCGCACGTTCGACCGCGCGTCGGGCGAGTGGAAGGACGGCGAGGCCCTGTTCCTGCGTGCCAGCGTGTGGCGCGACTTCGCCGAGCACGTCGCCGGATCGCTGACGAAGGGCATGCGCGTCATCGCGCAGGGCCGTCTGCGTCAGCGCTCCTACGAGACGCGCGAGGGCGAGAAGCGCACCACGATCGAGCTCGAGATCGATGAGATCGGGCCGTCGCTGCGCTACGCCACCGCCCAGGTCACCCGCGCCGCCTCGAGCGGCGGCGGAGGCGGCCAGTTCGGCGGCGGGCAGCAGCGCCCGCAGCAGCAGGTCTCGGAGGAGCCCTGGGCGACGCCCGGCTCCCAGGGCGGCGGCGACGCATGGAGCACCCCGGGGTCGTTCGGAGACGACACCCCGTTCTGATCCGTGAGGGATCAAGGTTGAGCGAGGCCCGCAGGGCCGAGTCGAGACCCCGCTAATTGCAACTTTTATCTAAGGACCCAACATGGCTGGAAAGTCGAGCGGCGACCGCCGCAAGCCGCGGAAGGGCGCGAAGAACGCCGCCCCCGCGAAGTCGATCCGGGTCGGCGTCATTGACTACAAGGACGTCGCGACCCTCCGCAAGTTCATCTCGGAGCGCGGCAAGATCCGTGCCCGTCGTATCACCGGTGTCTCGGTGCAGGAGCAGCGTCTGATCGCCAAGGCGATCAAGAACGCGCGCGAGATGGCGCTCCTGCCCTACTCCGGCGCTGGCCGCTAAGGAGCACCCATGTCGAAGCTGATTCTCACGAACGAGGTCGACGGCCTGGGCAGCGCCGGCGACGTGGTCGAGGTCAAGGACGGGTACGCCCGCAACTACCTCATCCCCCAGGGCTTCGCCGTGGCCTGGACGCGCGGCGGCGAGAAGCAGGTCGCGTCGATCCGTGCCGCGCGCGAGGCTCGCGCGATCGCCACGCACGACGAGGCCGTCGCCCTGAAGGACACCCTCGAGGGCTCCCGGGTCAAGCTGACCGTCAAGGCTGGCGCCGAGGGCCGCCTCTTCGGTTCGGTCAAGCCGGCCGACATCGCTGCCGCGGTGTCCGAGGCCGGCCTGGGCGAGTTGGACAAGCGCAAGATCACGATCCCCACCCCGATCAAGACGGTGGGCGACCACGAGGCCGTCGTGCGCCTGCACGACGACGTCACGGCGGTCATCACCCTCCAGGTGGTCGCGCTCAAGAAGTAGTCCGCACGGACGCCGGACAGTGGCGCGGGATCTTCGAGATCCCGCGCCGCTGTCGCGTGTCCGCGCTCTTCGAGGAGGTGCCGCAGCCGCGTGTGCACGTCCTCGGGATATCGGTGCGAGCGGCGTGTCGATCCCCAGGTTGTGCACATCCGCGGCGTGTCGACACAACCTTCAAGCACGTGTTTAACCACAACGTCGTCCACAGGGTGTGGGAACGACAACTCGCAGGTCAGCAAGGAAAAAATTTCTTGCCCTCACGGGTCCCGCGCCTGTTCTCCACAGACTGTTTCCACACTGCCGACGGCGTTTTCTGCAACTCCTCCACAGAGTTATCCACAGGGTCGTTTGCGTGGGGAGAACCGCGCACCTAGCGTGATCGAGCGGATGTCGGAGCCTGATGCTCTCCTCGTTACAGCCGCCCCACCGACGAGTCGGAAGCCCCAACCCCACACGCGGCAGCGTCCCGTCCAGGGCCTGCGAGGAAGGAGTCACCCCTTGTCGATCGCCGACATCTCCGCCGAGCGCCTCGGAGGGCTGAGGGAGCCCGAGCGCACCCCGCCCCACGACCTGCTGGCCGAGCAGAGCGCACTGGGCGGGATGCTGCTGTCGAAGGACGCGGTGGCGGATGTCATCGAGTCGCTGCGCGGGTCCGACTTCTACATCCCGAAGCACGAGCTCATCTTCGACGCGATCCTGTCGCTGTACTCGCACGGCGAGCCGACGGACGTCGTCGCGGTCACCGACGAGCTCATCA
Organism: Microbacterium album; assembly: GCF_014643695.1. GTDB lineage: Bacteria > Actinomycetota > Actinomycetes > Actinomycetales > Microbacteriaceae > Microbacterium > Microbacterium album. Next base: position 22,707 of record NZ_BMJY01000026.1, read on the forward strand.
AGTCGGGCGACCTGCAGCGCGCGGGAGGGGCGGATTACCTCCACTCGCTGACCTCGATCGTGCCGACGGCGGCGAACGCCGGCTACTACGCGGGCATCGTCGCCGAGCGGGCCCTTCTGCGGCGCCTCGTGGACGCCGGCACCCGCATCGTGCAGATGGGGTACGCGGGGGAGGGCGAGGCCGTCGAGCTCGTCAACAGCGCGCAGGCGGAGATCTACAACGTCACGGGCAACGAGAAGACCGAGGACTACGTGCCCCTCAGCGTCGCGGTCGACGCGGCGATGGAGGAGATCGACGCCGCCAGCGGCCGCGACGGCAGCATGACGGGCGTGCCGACGGGTTTCGCCGAGCTCGATGAGCTGACCAACGGCCTGCACGGCGGTCAGATGATCGTCGTCGCCGCCCGTCCCGCGATGGGAAAGTCGACGCTCGCGCTCGACTTCGCGCGCGCCGCGGCGATCAAGCACAACATGCCCGCGGTCTTCTTCTCGCTCGAGATGGGCAAGGCCGAGATCGCGATGCGCCTGCTCAGCGCGGAGGGCGCGATCCCGCTCCAGAACCTGCGCAAGGGGACGCTCGACTCGCGGGACTGGACCACGGTGGCCCAGACGCGCGGACGGATCCACGAGGCGCCCCTGTTCATCGACGACAGCCCCAACATGACGCTGGTCGAGATCCGCGCCAAGTGCCGCCGGCTCAAGCAGCGCGCCGGCCTGAAGATGGTGATCATCGACTACCTGCAGCTGATGACGAGCGGCAAGCGCGTCGAGTCGCGTCAGCAGGAGGTCAGCGAGTTCTCCCGCGCCCTGAAGCTCCTGGCGAAGGAGCTGCAGGTGCCCGTGATCGCGCTGTCGCAGCTGAACCGAGGGCCCGAGCAGCGCACCGACAAGAGGCCCCAGGTGAGCGACCTGCGCGAGTCCGGCTCGATCGAGCAGGACGCCGACATGGTGATCCTGCTGCACCGCGACTCGGTCTACGACAAGGACACGCGCCCCGGCGAGGCGGACCTCATCGTCGCCAAGCACCGCAACGGCCCCACGGCGACCATCGAGGTCGCGTTCCAGGGCCACTTCTCCCGCTTCGCGGACATGGCGCCCGGCGGCGATTTCGCGTAGTCGGCCGCGATGTGCTCGCCGGATGCAGGACGAACGGTGCTATGTGACCGCGACCACGACGGCCCAGGTTGGTGTGGTGCGGGGGTCGTGGTTCAACGGAAGCGCTCGCGGAGGCGGGGCAGTACGTGCTCGCCGTAGAGGCGGAGGAAGGTCTCCTGGTCGTGGCCGGGGTCGTGGAACACGAGGTGGCGGAACCCGAGGTCGACGT
>NZ_BMJY01000027.1 GCF_014643695.1 Microbacterium album
CAATCACCACAGGCGCCACTCCGCCATCGGAGCCCCGCCCATCAGCAGACTCAACAACCTACCTGGACACCACAACTAGCGCCGGTGCGGGTTACTAGCGCTCCCCGCGCTAGTAACCGGTACGAACGCTAGTCAACCCCCGGTGCGGGGGTGGACGAGGCTGAGAGGATCGACGCATGAGGTTCTGGATCGGGGCGCGCGGTGTCGACCTGGGCGGGGAGGCGCGCGGCATCATGGCCGCGACGGCCGGTGACGCCGACTCGCCGCTGGCGAGCGGACCGCTCGCGCTCGCCGGGGACGCCGTCGCGGCGCCCTCGCCCAGCTGGCTCGCACCGCACCCTGCGCTCGACGTCGTCTACGCGGCGCTCGAGGGGCAAGGGCGCGTCGCGGCGTTCCGGCGCACGGGCGAGGCAACGCTGACCCCGCTCGGCTCCCCCGTGGAGGCGGGCGAGGCCGTGTGCCACGTCGCCGTCGCCCCGGATGGATCGCACCTGGTCGCGGCGTGCTGGGGCGACGGCAAGGTCGTGCACATCGCGCTCGACGGCGCGGGTCGCCTCGGGACGCGCACCGAGGCCGCCGCGGCATCGGACCCGTACGACATCGCTCGGCCCGCCGGCTCCGGCGTCGCCGACCTCGTCGATGGCCAGGACGGCGTCGCCGACCTGCGGGAGCTCGTCGACCGCGGGGTGGACGCCTCTCAGCTCGCGGCGCTGCTGGCCGGGTCCACGTCCCCGTCGTCGTCGGGGATCCGTCCCGACGCCGACCTGAACGACATCCTGGCGATGCTGGGACAGTCGCGCGATCCGTTCGACGACCCGGCCGTGCGCGACATCGTTCGATCGGGGGCGAGCGCCCCGGAGCCGCCCCTGGCGGGCGCCATGACGCTCGGCGGGGCCGCGGCGAACGAGCAGGACGAGCCGCGCGTGACGCGAGCGCACTGCTCCCTGCACCTGCCCGGCGGGCGGCTCGTGACGACGGACCTCGGCTTCGATCTCGTGCGCTTCTGGCGCGCCTCGCCTCGGGGGCTCGCGCTCGACCACGAGGTCGCGCTGCCGCTGGGCGTCGGCCCGCGCCACCTGCTGCTGCACCCGAGCGGTCACCTCTACGTCGTCACGGAGTACTCGAGCGAGGTGTTCGTGCTGCGCGAGGGGCCCGACGGCCGGTGGTCGCTGCGCTCGGGGATCGCGGCCTCCCCCGCGTCGCAGCCGGGCGACACGGCGGCGGAGATCGCCCGTTCGCGTGACGGCGTCTTCCTCTACACGGGTCTGCGCGGCAGCGACACGATCGCCGTGCTGCGCGTGCGCGGCGAGGGCGACAGCCTGGAGCACGTCGCGCTCGCCGAGTCGGGCATCCGCACCCCGCGCCACCACGCCGTTGTGCGCGACACGATCCTGGTCGCCGGGCAGGGCTCCCACGAGGTCGCGTCCCTCGGGATCGACGAGCGTACGGGCGTTCCCGGGCCCGTCCGCCACCGCCTCGCCGTGCCGACGCCGCAGCACATCCTCCCCGTCCGCTGACTCCGTCGCGCGGCGGGATCGCGGTGGGAGCGGAAGAACCCGAGCCGGTAATCTCGACGCATGACGGACGCGCCGACCGAGACCCCCGAGGCCACGCTGCAGCGCCTGCGCGCCAGCATCGACAACATCGACGCGGCACTGGTGTATCTGCTCGCGGAGCGCTTCCGCGCGACGCAGCAGGTCGGGGAGCTGAAGGCGCGCTATGCCATGCCTGCGTCGGATCCGGGTCGCGAGGAGCAGCAGGTCGCGCGGCTGCGTGCCCTGGCGGAGGCCGCGCATCTCGACCCGGAGTTCGCCGAGAAGTGGTTCAACTTCGTCGTGGCCGAGGTCATCCGGCACCATGTCGCGGCGGGGGCCGAGGAGAACGAGCGGCCGTAGCACCCGCGGGACGCCGAACGCGGCCCGGATCACGGAGATCCGAGCCGCGTTGCGCCGTCAGGCGGGGAGCCGCCGCAGCGTGAGGTACGAGCCGGCCGCGAGCACCGCGGTCAGCAGGATGCCCCACAGCGTCAGTCCGAGGGCGCCGGTGTCGAGGATCCACTGCCAGACCTGCGGCCACGCCTGCTGGAACGTCACGAGCGCGGCGAAGCCCACCAGCAATAGCGTCACGGCGAGGATCGCCAGCGTCAGCCCCACCGAGCTGAACCGCTTGTAGAGGGTCGAGAACCAGAACCCGACGACGAAGAACAGCATGGTCATCGTGAAGTAGGCCAGCCAGGCCGCGAGCGGGCCCGCCTCCCACACCCACTCGAGGTAGGCGAAGTGCCCTCGCACGCCGTAGCCGTCCGTCGCGAGCTCGAGCAGGCCGATCAGCACGAACAGCACCGCGATCCCGGCCGCGCTCACGGCGGCCGCGGCGAGCGAGCCCACGAAGAACTCGCGTCGCGTGAGGCTCATCGCCTGCGAGAACGGGAACGTCAGCGTCATCGCCTGCGTGCCGACCACCAGGAAGTACCAGAGGGGGGCCTGCGCGGCGCCGTTGACGACCACGCCGCGGGCTGCGCCGCCGGACGCGGTGTCCACGATCCAGAAGATCAGCAGCATGATGGTCCACGCGCCGCCGAGGACGATCAGCGGGACCCAGACGAAGGTCTGCCGGTTGATGAACTGCAGGCGCACGACGTTGAGGGTGCGCGCCGGGGATGTCGGACGCTGTGCGCGCTCCTGGACCGCGGTCATCGGAGTGCTCCTTCCTGGGACGCGACGTCGTCGCTTCGGGTCGCTCGTTGCGTGCGGCGCACGATGAGCTGCTGCAGGGAGACGGGCGCGAACTCGAGGCCGGCGGTCGTGAGCTCCGCCCGTTCGGCCTGCGACAGCGGCCCGAGGAATGTCACCGACGTCACACGCCCGAGGCTCTCGCGGTGGATGACCTCGCGGCCGCGGATCGCCGCCTCGACCGCCGCGGCGTCGCCCACCACGTTGGTGGCCTGGGCCCGTGCGTCGTCTGTCGACTCGTCCATGATGATCCGGCCGCCGTCGATGACGAGGACGCGCTCGATCAGGTTCGACACCTCGTCGATCAGGTGGCTCGACAGCAGCACGGTGCGCGGGCGCTCCGCGTAGTCGGCGAGCAGGCGGTCGTAGAAAATCTGGCGGGCCACGGCGTCCAGCCCGAGGTACGGCTCGTCGAAGAACGTCACGTCGGCGCGTGCCGCGAGCCCGATGATGACCCCGACCGCCGAGAGCTGCCCGCGCGAGAGCTTCTTGATCCGGGTCTTGACCGGCAGCTGGAAGTCGTCGATCAGGCTCTCGGCGAAGCCCTGGTCCCAGTTGCGGAAGAACAGCCGGGCCGACGCGAACGCGTGCAGGGGAGTGGCGTCGTCGGGGTACTTCTGGCTCTCGCGCACGAAGCACATCCGGCTCAGCACGCGCGCGTTCTCGTAGGGTTCCTCGCCGAAGGCGCGGACCGTGCCGGACGTCGCGAAGTTCTGCGCGGTCATGATCGACATCGCGGTCGTCTTGCCGGCGCCGTTGCGGCCGAGGAAGCCGTAGATCGTGTCCCTCTGGACGTCGAAGCTCACGTCGTCGAGCGCCAGCTTGTCCTTGTACCGTTTGGTGAGGTTCCTCACCTCGATGACGGGGTTCATCATTCCCTTCCCGTGGTGGAGTCGTGTGCCGCGCGTTCGCGGATGAGCGCCGTGAGGTCTTCGGGTCCGAGCCCGATCTTCCGGGCCTCCGCGAGGAGCGGAGCCACGTAGCGGTCGGCGAAAGCGCCGCGCCGCTCCGACAGCAGCAGCTCCCGCGCGCCGTCCGCGACGAACATGCCGATGCCGCGCTTCTTGTGCAGCACGCCCTTGTCGACGAGCATCGCCACTCCCTTCGCTGCGGTGGCCGGGTTGATCCGGTAGAAGGCGGCGAGCTCGTTGGTCGACGGCGCCTGCGCCTGCTCGGCGAGGCTCCCGTCGACGATCGAGTCCTCGATCTGCTCGGCGATCTGCACGAACAGCGGCTTGCCCTCTTCGATCACCTGATCCCCCGGTCCGTTGGTTAGTTACTTGAGTAAGTAACCATACAAGTCCGGTTCGTGTCAACTCCGTCTCGATCCGCTGTCGACTTCAGCCACGCGCGGATCGCGTTCTACTCTGCTGGCATGGTCTTCACGCCCGCCCGCCGCCGACCGCTCCGGGCGGAGGTGCGTGCGTGACCGACACGTCCCCCATCCCGCTGCCGCGGTATCCGGCCGCGCCGCCGATCGACCTCACGATCGCCGAGGCGGCGGGCGACGCGGAGCGCTTCACGGACTACAGCGTTCCCGACGCCGGGATCCGTGCGCTGTACACGACCGAGAGCATCTGGCAGTCCTGGCTGGACGTGGAGGTCGCGCTCGCACGCGCCGAGGCGGAGGCGGGCATCGTGCCGGAGGAGGCCGCGCGGCGCATCGCCCAGGTCGGGCGCCTGGCGTCGCTGGATCGCGACCGCGTGATCGCGGGGATGCGGGCGCAGGGGCATCCGCTCGTCCCCCTGATCGAGGAGCTCGCGCACGCGGCCGGCGAGGGCGCCGGCGGATGGGTGCACTGGGGCGCCACGAGTCAGAACATCATGCAGTCGGGACACGCCATCCTCATCGGGCGCGCCCACGCGATCGTCAGCCGCCTGCTGCTCGACTGCCTCGCCGCGCTGGCAGACCTGGCCGAGCGCTCGGCGACCATGATCATGCCGGGGCGCACGCACGGTCAGCACGCGGTGCCGATCACCTTCGGGCTCAAGGTGGCCACGTGGATCGACGACCTGCTGCGGGGGCACGATCGGATCGAGCACGGGGTGCGCCCGTGCCTGCGCGTGATGATGGCGGGCGCGGTCGGCAGCTTTGCGTCGCTGGGGGAGGCGGGACCGCGCGTGCAGCGCCGGGTCGCCGATCTGCTGGGGCTCGAGCCCATGCCCGTGCCGTCGCGGGCGCTCCTCTCGCCGCAGTCGGGCTACATCTCCGACCTCGCGATCGTCGCGGCCTCGTGCGCGCGCATCGCGATCGAGGTCGAGACGATGATGCAGACCGAGTTCGGCGAGGTGTCCGAGCCGGTGCCGCCCGGGTCGGTCGGCAGCTCGACCATGCCCCACAAGCGCAACCCGAAGCTGTCGGCGGATGTCCTCGATCTGGCCGCGCTCGTGCGCTCGACGGCGCCCGAGGCGGTCGCCGCGGTCATCCATCCTCACGAGGCTGACGGCGGCGCGACCGCCAAGCTCGACGCGGCGATGCAGAACAGTCTCGTCGCGATGGGCGACATGCTGATGCGGCTCAAGGTCATCCTGGAGGGGCTGGAGCTGTTCCCCAAGCGGATGCGCCGCAACCTCGAGCTCAGCGGCAACCTGATCGGCTCCGAGGCCGTCATGCTGGCGCTGGGCGAGGAGCTCGGGCGCGACGAGGCGCACCGCATCGTCTACGAGGCCGCCATGCGGTGCGCCACCGAGGGCGAGGACTTCGAGGAGCTGCTGCTCGCGGATGCGCGCGTGCGGTCCGCACTGCCGCCCATGCGCATCCGCGCGCTGCTCGACCCGGCGGGCCACGTCGGCCTCGCGCCGCAGATCGCGCGCGACGCGGCCCGGCGCGCCCGAAAGGCGGTGCTGGGCGACTGACGCCGCGTCGACCGCCGCGCCTGAGACAGCGTCAGGGGGACTCGGGGCGGCGATGCTCGATCTCGGGAGCGACGCGCTTCTCGAGGTTCTCGACCGCGCCGTCCGAGAGGGTGATGAGGCCGTCGAGCTCCTCGCGCACGCGCCGGTAGGCGAGCTGGCGCTCCGACGCGGAGGCCGACTGGTCGACGGCGACCTGGAGGAGGTGCTGGGCGCGCTCGAGCCGCTTGCGTTCGGCGTCCGTGAACCCGCTGTCGCGCACGCGGCGGGCCTCCTGTTCCGCGACGTCGAACGCGACCTCGTAGTCGTGCACGGCGTCGCGGTACTCGGCGAGCGTCTCGGAGTCGATCCTGGCGTCCGGGGACGCGGGGCGGAGGCCGTCGGCCACCTTCTTGGCGCGCAGGAAGGCCGCGGTGAGCGGGTTCCGGCCGTCGCTCATCGTGGGGAACGCGATGACCTTCGCGACGTCGAGCTCGTACTCGAGCCACCGCTCGGTGACCTCGTCATGCGTGGCCATGAGGCGCTTCACGCGCTCGCCGCGGCTGCGCGCGTCGGACTCCGCCACGCCGGGCGGCAGCGACCGGCTCCGGGTCGCTTCGGCCTGCGCCCGGGCGGCGAGCTCGACCGCGCGGGCATCGCTCTTGGCCTTGATGATCTCGAGACGCCGCTTGTGTCGCGCCTTCGCCTGCTTCGACCACCACTGGGCGGCGCTGCCCGCGGCAGCGGCGGCCGCTCCGCCGAGCGGGAACACCAGCCACCAGTAGTTGCCGAGGAAGGTGAGGAGCGGTTCCACCCTTCGACCCTATGCTCCGGCCGGCGGTGCGCGCTGTCAGCCGAACAGCAGCGCGAGCAGGGTCGCGCCGCCGCCCGTGATCAGCAGCGCGCCGATCGCGACCCAGGCCACGGCGCGCACACGCCGATTGCGGCGCTCGGAGTAGGCGTCGGACGCCTCCCCCTCGGGCTCGAGCTGGGAGTGGTTGACCTGCATGTCAGGCGCCGGGCTGGAAGGCCGGGTCGGTCGCCGGCGGCTCGGACACCGTCGGACCGAACGCCGCGGGCAGCGTCGAGGTCGACAGCTCGCGCAGCTCGGCGATCGGCACCGTGAACAGGTCCTGCACCTCGAGCGCCGGCTCGTCGCCGCCCGTGACGCCGATGCGCAGCACGGGGTAGCCGCGGCCCTCGCACAGGCCCCGGAACTTCACGTCCTCCTCGCGCGGCACCGTGACGATGACGCGGCCGGTCGACTCCGAGAACAGGGCGGTCGCGGCATCCACGCCGTCGCGCTCCATCAGCTCGCGCAGCCACACGCGCGCGCCGACGCCGAAGCGCAGCACGCCCTCGGCCAGGGCCTGACCGAGACCGCCCTCCGAGAGATCGTGCGCGCTCGAGACGAGCATCTCGTCCTTGGCCGCCTGGATCAGGTCGGCCAGCCGGCGCTCGCCCGCGAGGTCCACCTTGGGAGGACGCCCGCCCAGGTGTCCGTGGATCGTGCCGGCCCACGCCGAGCCGTCGAGCTCGGTCGCCGTGGTGCCGAGCAGGTAGATGTTCTCGCCCTCGTCCTGCCAGCCGCTCGGGATGCGGCGCGCGACGTCGTCGATGATCCCGAGCACGCCCACCACGGGGGTGGGGTGGATCGGGACGTCGCCGGTCTGGTTGTAGAACGACACGTTGCCGCCCGTGACGGGCACGCCCAGCTCGTAGCAGGCGTCCGACAGTCCGTCGACGGTCTGCGCGAACTGCCACATGACCTCGGGGTTCTCGGGGCTGCCGAAGTTGAGGCAGTCGGTCACGGCGGTGGGCTTCGCGCCCGTGACGGCGACGTTGCGGTACGCCTCGGCGAGCGCGAGCTGCGCGCCCGCGTAGGGGTCGAGTTGGCAGTAGCGGCCGTTCGCGTCGGTCGCGATCGAGACGCCCAGGCCGGACTCCTCGTCGACGCGGATCATGCCCGCGTCGTCAGGGAAGGCGAGGGCCGTGTTGCCGAGCACGTAGTAGTCGTACTGGTTGGTGATCCAGGACGTGTCGGCGAGGTTCGGGCTCGCGACGAGCTTGGCGAACTGCTCGCGCAGCTCGGCGCCCTCGGTGGGGCGCGGCAGGTTCGCGGCGGTGTCGGCCTGCAGCGCGTCGAGCCAGGCCGGGTAGGCGACGGGACGCTCGTAGACCGGTCCGTCGACCGCGACGGTGGTGGGGTCGACGTCGACGATCGTCTCGCCGTCCCACGTGATGACCAGGCGACCGTCGCCGGTGACCTCGCCGAGCACGCTCGTCTCGACATCCCACTTCTTCACGACGTCCAGGAACGCGTCGAGCTTCTCGGGCGCGACGATCGCCATCATCCGCTCCTGCGACTCGCTCATGAGGATCTCCTCGGGAGTGAGCGACGGATCGCGCAGCAGCACGTTGGTGAGCTCGACGTTCATGCCCGAGCCGCCGTTGGCGGCGAGCTCGCTCGTGGCGCACGAGATGCCGGCGGCGCCGAGGTCCTGGATCGCCTCGACCAGGTCGTTCTTGTACAGCTCGAGGCAGCACTCGATGAGCACCTTCTCGGCGAACGGGTCGCCGACCTGCACGGCGGGGCGCTTCGTAGGGCCGCCATCGGCGAAGGTATCGGACGCGAGGATCGAGGCGCCGCCGATGCCGTCGCCGCCGGTGCGCGCACCGAACAGCACGACCTTGTTGCCCGCTCCGGTCGCGTTGGCGAGGCGGATGTCCTCGTGGCGCATCACGCCGACCGCGAGGGCGTTGACGAGGGGGTTGGCCTGGTAGACGGAGTCGAACACCGTCTCGCCGCCGATGTTGGGCAGCCCCAGGCAGTTGCCGTACGACGAGATGCCGCTCACGACGCCGTGCACGACGCGCGCGGTGTCGGGGTGGTCGATCGCGCCGAAGCGCAGCTGGTCCATGATCGCGACGGGGCGCGCGCCCATCGAGATGATGTCGCGCACGATGCCGCCCACGCCCGTGGCCGCGCCCTGGAACGGCTCGATGAAGGACGGGTGGTTGTGCGACTCGACCTTGAAGGTCACAGCCCAGCCCTCGCCGACGTCGACCACGCCCGCGTTCTGGCCCATGCCGACCATCAGGCGCTCCTTCATCTCGTCGGAGACCTTCTGCCCGAACCGGCGCAGGTAGATCTTGCTCGACTTGTAGGAGCAGTGCTCCGACCACATCACGGAGTACATGGCCAGCTCGCCCGACGTCGGGCGCCGCCCGAGGATCTCGCGGATCTTGGCGTACTCGTCGGGCTTGAGGCCCAGCGCCTCGTACGGCTGCTCGCGCTCGGGCGTGGCAGCGGCGTTGGCGACGGTGTCGGCGACCGCGGCGCGGCCTTCGGGGGCAGTGGTGGTCACGCGGCAGGGCTCCAGGATCGCGGGGGAGCAGGACCAGGCCAGCTTAGTCGAGCGGGCTGGGGGCCGGCCCGTGTGGGCGCGCGCCCTGGCCGGGCTCGGCGTGAGCGCGGCTCCCGTCGCGGAAAGATGCACCGTTTCGGATCGATTCGGGCTCGCCGATCCGCAGGCGCGCATATCTCCGCGTGCTGTGTCGGAGCCGGCTACCGGATCTGCCGAATGCGGGACGATTCGCCCCAGGCGCGATCCGCGGTGACGGCGATGCGGTCGAGGCGGTTGGCCAAGGCCAGGCAGAGGCGATCAGCCAGGGACATGCCCGAGCCCCGCTGCCATAACGCGGCGGCGGCCTCGGCGTCGTCGGCTGTGACCGGAGCGACCGTTACGTCGTAGGCCAGGAGCAGGGCGCGAGTGGTCGCCCAGTCCGCCCCGACGGAGCGCGTCTTCTGAGCGACCTCGGACCAGTTCGCGGCGCTGATCGCGGCCGAGGGGAGGAGCCCGTCGACGACGTCGGCGCCGTCTTCATCGTTCAGGAACGCCAGCACGGCGGACGCGTCCAGCACCACGGTCATTCGGCGTCCTCCTGCTGCGCGGCCTTGCGCCGCTCCGCGATGAGGTCATCGACCGCGTGCGATCCGCGAAATTGCGCGCGCACATGTGCCTTCGCCTGCTCGCGCGTCATGAACGTCACGCCCGTCTCGCCCTCGACCAGCACCAGGGGAGTCCCGGTGGTCCACCCCTGCCGGGCCCGCACCTCGGCCGGAACCACAAGGCGACCTCGATCTCCCATCACGGCATGGAACGTCCCACTCATAGGAGGACAGTACCCCTTCGACTCCCATCTGGGCACCGAGTAGTGCAGCCGAGCGGCACCAGGCCCGTCGCGGGCAGGGTGGGTGAGAATAGAGGATCTGGCCAGACGCATCCGGTGCCGCGCTGGATGCTCCTCGCCCCGCGAGGATGAACCAGTTGAACTCTTCAGGGCCAGACTTCTCCCTGCCGTTGCAGGGGTGCGGCACGGACCGGTATTTTACGCGTCTTGCTTGTGAACGAACGTTGAACTTTAAAGGGAGAGTCAGGAGAGGGTCTTGCCCGGTACTCGCTAGCGCCGATACGGTCGTGCCATCGCCCGTCTCATAGAGGAGTCTTCCGGTGGTCACCGACATTGCCCGCTCGCTTAGTCCCGCGGCGCGGTCGGTGTGGGCGAAGAGTCATCGGGATCCGGTCACCGGCGCGGTGGAGACGTGGTTGCCGCTCTATCAGCACCTCGCCGACACTGCAGAGATCGCGAAGTTGCTGTGGGACGACTGGCTTTCGCCCGCCGTCAAGCGGACGATTGAGGAAGCCGTTGGCGACCCGGGCGCCGCGCGAACTCTCGCGGTCTGGCTCGCCGCCACGCACGACCTCGGCAAGGCCAGCCCTGCTTTCGCATTCCAAGTGCCCGCTCTGGCGGCGCGGATGGAGAGGGCCGGTCTCCGCGGCGACCCATCGATCATGGGCGAGGATCGCAGCCGATGCCGGCACGAGGTCGTCAGTCATGTCACGGTAGCGGACTGGCTTCAACACCATGGCTTCACGGAGGCGCAGGCTGATCGTCTCGGCAGCGTGCTCGCCGCACATCATGGCCTACCGCAGGATCACGCAGCGGTCCGCGCTGCCCGATCTCAATCACGGTTCATCGGGGATGTCCACTGGGCGCACACCCGGGTCGAGCTGCTCGAGGCGATGACAGAGCTGTATGCGCACTCCGAGGCGCTGGGGATGTGGCGCAGTGCGTCCTTGCCGTTGACCGTGCTCGTGCCGCTGAGCGGATTCGTCATCGTCGCAGATTGGCTCGCCAGCAGTGACCGCTTCGAACCTGTCTTGCCGGGTACCGAGCCTGCGGAGAGTGCCCGGGAGCGAGCGCTGCGCGCCTGGGAAGGACTGGATCTGCCACGCCCGTGGTCCCCGCACCCGCCCCAAGACAACGCGGAGCTCTTCGCGCGTCGTTTCGGGCTCGGATCCGGAGTGCGTGCGCGCCCGGTGCAGGAGACGATGATGACCGCCGCGCGAGAGACGGCAGGGTCCGCGCTGATGATCCTCGAAGCTCCGATGGGGGTCGGCAAGACTGAGGCCGCGCTCGCCGCAGCCGAGATCCTCGCGGAGCGACTGGATCGGTCGGGCGTCTTCTTCGGGCTACCCACGCAAGCGACGGCCGATGCGTTGTTCGGTCGCACGCTCCAGTGGGCGGAACGGCTTGGGCTGGACACGCCGAGCAACATTCACCTCGCGCATGGGAAATCCGGCCAGAACGATCGCTTCGATCGCATGCAGTGGGAGGCGCGCTTCCGCGCGATCGGCGAGAGCGACGACAGGAGGGCCCGCGCCCTCCGGGAGCTTGTCATCGCGCACCACTGGTTCGCGTCGCCGAAACGTGGTCCTCTCTCCAACTTCGTCGTCGGCACGATCGACCAGGCGCTGTTCGGTGCTTTGCGCAGCAAACACCTTATGCTCCGCCACCTTGCACTCGCCGGCAAGGTCGTGATTCTCGATGAGGTTCACGCCTACGACGCTTACATGAGTCAGTTTCTCGAGCGGGTCCTCCACTGGCTCGGTGCGTATGACGTCCCCGTCATCATGCTGTCCGCCACGCTCCCGGCGGAGCGGCGCATCGCGTTCGTGGAGGCTTATGTCGGTGGCGCGAGCAGTCGTACTCGCCGCCAGCCCCAGCGCCGGTCCTGGACCGAGCGTAGGGACGGTACGCCCGCGGACTCAGCCACGCCTCTGCGCGGCGACATCGGCTATCCCTCCATTGTGGTGGCGGATGGCCGCGGAACCCCGCGGGTTCTCACGCCGGAGGCCGGGGACACAGCTCGCCAACTGAAGCTCGAGCGGATGGACGACACGCTCGAGGCGCTGGAAGCGTGCCTGCGGGGAGCCCTGGCCGACGGCGGGACCGCCGTCGTGATCCGGAATACGGTGTCGCGTGTGCAGGAGACTGCCGCTCACCTTCGACGGGTTTTCGGCGCGGAGAAGGTGATCGTCGCGCACGCCCGGTTCCTCGCCCGAGACCGGGCCGAACGCGACCGGCGATTGCTGGAGCTCTTCGGAAAGAATGGCCGCCGGCCCGATCAGATGATCGTCGTGGCGAGTCAGGTCGTCGAGCAATCTCTCGATGTGGACTTCGACATCATGATCAGCGATGTCGCGCCGATTGACCTGATTCTGCAGCGCGCGGGTCGCCTGCACCGTCATGATCGCGTCGGCCGGCCGGCGCTTGTCCGCGAACCTCGACTCGTCCTCACCGGGGTGCACTGGAATGCGGTACCGCCAGAACCTCACCGGGGATCGCAGAAGATCTACTCGCGGTACGTCCTGTTGCGTACGCTGGCAAGCCTGCATGGTCGCGACACGCTGCACCTTCCCGCTGACATCCCGCATCTGGTGCAGACCGTGTACGGGGAGGAGCCGCAGGGGCCTGATGAGTGGCAGACGGCGATCGCTGCGGCGCGTACTGAGTTCGACGCCCGTCGGGCCGAGCAACAGGGCAAGGCCCAGGGTTACCTGCTTCCCCCCGTCATGCCGGAGAAGGACCTTCTTGGCTGGGTAGCGGGATCCGCCGGCGACCCCGAGACCGAGGCTCTCGCACAGGGCACTGTCCGCGACGGCGAGGAGACATTGGAGGTCCTCGTCCTCCAGCGTCGCGGTGACGATCTGTACACACCGACCTGGCTCAGCAAGGGGGGCGGGCAGCTGATCCCGCAGAACGAGCCGCCTTCGCACGCTCTGACCAAGGTCATCCTCGGTTGCAGTCTGCGCCTGCCGGCCGCGGTATGTCGAGGGCGGCTGGCCGACAGACACATCGCGCACCTCGAGGAGCGCTACCCGGTTCAAGCCTGGCACGGGAGCCACGCGTTGCGTGGCGAGCTCGTGCTTGTGCTCGACGAAGACCGGCGAGCATGGCTAGACCCGTTCGTCCTCACGTACTCACCCGAAGATGGGCTCTCCTACGAAGAGGTCTCTGATGGTACAGAGGCAGAAAGCGAGCAGGCACTATGACGCCCCCCGCGGCCCTCCGATTCAACCTGATCGACAACCCGTGGATCGTCGTCCGACGCCTCGATGGTGCCGTCGCCGAGCTTTCGCTGCGACAGGCTTTCCGGGAGGCGGATTCCATACGAGAGGTCGGCGGTGAACTGCCGACGCAGTCGTTCGCGATCACACGCCTACTGCTTGCGATCCTGTATCGCGCGACGTCAGACGACCGCTCCGCAACCGGCTGGGAGACCGCCGACTGGGCGGAGTGGTGGCGAGACGGGCTCCCTCTCGACCTGATCGAGGAGTACCTCGACTTTTTCGCAGATCGGTTCGACCTCTTCCATCCCGAGCGGCCGTTCTTTCAGGTGGCAGCGTTGCGAACAGCCAGGGACGAGATGAAGGACACGGGCGCGCTCATACTTGATCTACCGAGCAACAATCGACTGTTCACGACCAGATCCGGGCCGGCGTCCCTGCGGCTGTCGTTCGCGGAGGCGGCGCGTTGGCTCGTGAACGCCCAGGCGTTCGACCCTTCGGGGATCAAGTCCGGCGCGGTCGGTGATCCGCGTGTCAAGGGCGGGAGGGGATACCCGATCGGCCTCGCGTGGGCGGGCAACCTGGGCGGCGTCATGATCGAGGGCGATACTCTCCGCGAGACGTTGCTGCTCAATCTCGTGCTCCCCGGCGAGTCGGGCGTCGTACTCGATGCCAAAGCAGATGTCCCGCCGTGGGAAGAGCTTGAGTGCGACGGTCCGGCCCCGCGCGATGGCTTGTACCCCCGTGGGCCCGTCCGGCTGTTCACATGGCAGGCTCGGCGGATCCGCCTGATTCCGGATGGCGACCGTGTCGTCGGCTGCATCCTGGCGAACGGGGATGAGCTCAAGCCCAAGAATCAACACCACGTCGAGCCGATGACGGCCTGGCGATACAGCGAGCCCCAGTCGAAGAAGCTCAAGACTCCGACCTATATGCCACGTGCGCACCAGGCGGATCGGGCGTTCTGGCGGGGCATCGGTGCGTTGCTGCCGCAGCTCGATTCGACGCGCACCAAGGACGGTCATCCGCACGCACTCCACCCCGCGATACTCGAGGCGCTTGCGACTCGTAGCGGAGGTATCGACTCGACGTACCGGCTGCGCGTGCGCGCCGTCGGCGTCGCGTATGGCAGCAACAACTCCGTCGTGGACGATGTGATCGATGATCGCATCGTGATGCAGCTCGCGCTCCTGGAAAGCACGAACGCCGAACTCGCAGCCGAGGCGACGAACGCTGTCTCTCTCGCCGACGAGGGGGTCTTCGCGCTTCGTAACCTCGCGGGCAACCTCGTGCGGGCAGCGGGCGGGGACGGGGAGTCCGCACGCGCGGAAGCAGGTGCTGCGGCGTATGCGCGGCTCGACCCTCCCTATCGGCGATGGCTCGCTTCGCTGGGCGACGGTACCTTGCCGCAGGCGGCCATGGACGCGTGGAAGACGGCCGCGCGAGGCATCCTCCGCGAACTGGGGGACGAGCTGATCCGAGACGCCGGACCCGCGGCATGGGCCGGCCGCGAGGTCAGAGGGCGCGCGGGGATGGAGCTGGTGACGACAGCGCGCGCCGCCCACTGGTTCGCGGAGGCCCTGCGCCGTACCTTCCGGACGTCGGCGGAGGCCGCCGCCAGGCTCGAAGCACAGATTCACACGGACGAACCCACAGGAGAGGAACCCGCAGCATGAGCGTCGTCCCGGAGCGCGCGCAACTCGTCGAGGAACACGTCGTGCGGCGCGTCCGCACACTCCAGTCCGGGTATCGGAGAAACGCCTCGTGGGCCGTTGCGGCCCTCGCGAAGCTGCGCCGAGGTGTGGGCGTCCGGCCCGAAACAGACCTTGAGCTGTACGGGCTGGCGCTCGGGAACACGGTGGACGATCTCGTCGAAGACGAAGAGCGCCCCCGCACCCTGCTTGACGAACTCCGGACGCGCGCGGAAGAGCTCACGGAAGAGGAGCGTGCGGCGTTCGCCGCGGTAACGCTGTACGCGATGCACCAGCAGTCTCGATCCGACACGTCGATGCACCGCGCGGCATACGGCTTCGGCCGGTCGGCGCGACTCCTCGGACGCCGGGTCGACCGTGACTCCGTGCGTCGCCGGTTCACGGCGCTCGGCACCTCTGCCACGTGGGATGAGACCGTCACCCACGCGCGCGGCCTGATCCAGCAGTTCCGGCAGCACCAGATCCCGCTCGACTATGGCCGCTTCGCGCGGGACCTTTTCGACCTCCAGACCGCAGCAGCCGACCGCGTGCGCATGGCGTGGGGTCGTGACTTCTACCGCACCCACGATCCGCGCGACGACGCGGCGGACGCTTCCGCCGCACCCGAACACACCGACAACGCCTGACCCGAAGGACACGCCATGACCCGAACCATCGTCGACATCAGCATCCTCCAGACCCTGCCCCCGTCGAACATCAATCGAGACGACACCGGCAGCCCCAAGACGGCCGTGTACGGGGGCGTGCGGCGCGCGCGCGTGTCGAGCCAGGCCTGGAAGCGCGCAACGCGGCTCGCTTTCGACAGTCTGCTCGATCGTGGTCATCTGGGCACACGGACGAAGCGCGTGATCGAGCTGGTCGCAGACCGCGTTCGCAAGAAGGAGGAGAGCATCAGCGACGAGCGGGCGCAGGAGCTCGCGACGCTCGCGTTCGCTGCCGCCGGGATCAAGGTGTCGAAGCCGCGCGGTTCCACGCCGGAGCACGAGCTTCCGGCCGAGGCGGGCTACTTGCTGTTCCTGAGCGCCCGGCAGATCGACCGCCTTGCGGAACTGTGCGTCGAGGCGAACGGTGCACCGGATGCTGCGGCGCACTTGAAGGCCTCCGGCATCAAGAAGACGCTCGACGAGCATCACTCCGTCGACCTCGCGCTGTTCGGGCGAATGGTGGCCGAGGCCAGCGACCTGAACGTCGACGCGGCGGCGCAGGTCGCCCACGCCATCAGTGTGCACGCCGTCGAGAACGAGTTCGACTACTACACGGCTGTCGACGACCACAAGGCTGAGGACGACGAGGAGGACGCGGGCGCTGGGATGATCGGCACGGTGGAGTTCAACTCCTCCACGCTGTACCGCTACGCGACCGTTGACGTCGATCGGCTGCGGGACAACTTGGGCGACACCGAGGCGACCCGACGTGCCGTTGAGGCGTTCGTGCAGGGCTTCGCCCGAAGCCTGCCGAGCGGCAAGCAGAACACCTTCGCGAACCGTACTCTTCCCGATGGCATCGTGATCTCCGTTCGCGAGAGCCAGCCCGTCAACCTCGTCGGTGCCTTCGAGGAAGCGATCACCGAAAGCCCGCGTCTTCGCCACGCCAGCGAGCGTCTCGCCGCGCACGCCTCGGCGATCGATGAGGCGTACGGCACGGCTCCGGTGACGAGCTGGGTCGTCCGTGCCTCTGACGCCGCTTCCGCGCTCGATGCACTGGGCGAACGCGCGACGCTCGATGACGCCGTCGCGTCTCTTGGGGACACGGTTGCCTCGCGGCTTGTGGGGCGGCAGTGACGACGCTGCTCATCGAGCTGGCAGGAGCGCAACAGTCCTGGGGGTCACGCAGCCGGTTCTCGCGGCGCGCGACGGACCTGGCGCCGACGAAGAGCGGGGTGATCGGCCTCATCGCCGCGGCGCTGGGAATGGATCGCACGGCTCCCTTGGATCGCTTTGCGGACCTCAGGTACGGAGTGCGCATCGACCAGCCGGGGCGCGTTGAACGCGATTTCCAGACCACACGATCGCTCGATGGCCAGACGTCGTTTCCGCTGTCTCACCGGTTCTACCTCGCGGACGCGGTTTTCCTCGCAGGCGTCCAGACGGCTTCCGCGGAACTTCACGAGTATCGTCGGGCTCTCGCCAGCCCCTATTACCCCCTATACCTCGGTCGCCGGGCTTTCCCGCCGGCGGGTCCGCTTCGGACGGAGCTCGTGGAGGCGCCGCTCGAGGAGGCGCTTCGAGAAGCACCCTGGCGCGCTCGACCGCACCATCTACGTCGAATCCGCGAAGCGACGGTTGAGTTGGACCTCATCGTTGATGCCCGGGGTGAGGACGAGATCGTGGAGTCGCTGCAGGACGTTCCGCAGAGCTTCGATCCTCGGCGGCGCAGGTATGGTTCGCGCGACATCGCGCTGTCGACGGTGACGGTAGTTCATCCCACCCCGCCACAGCAGCGTCCCGCAGGCCGGGGGGAGCTTCTCGGGTCGTCGACAGATCACGACCCCGAAGCGCTGCTGTCGGACGAGGAGGTGTGACGTGTACCTGAGTAGTTTTCAGTTCAATCCCGCCCGCCGAGGAGCGCAGCGACTGCTGGGCTCGCCCCATGCACTGCATGCGGCCGTGCTCGCGGGGTTCCCGGACCCCTCGCCCTCGGCCACGGGTCGAGTGCTCTGGCGGCTGGACAGCATCCGGCACTCGGCGACCCTCTACATCGTCAGCCCCCGCAGACCTGACCTCACGCATCTTGCGGAACAGGCGGGCTGGCCGTCCCTCGAGGAGAGCTGGCGCTCGCGCTCCTACCAGCCGCTGCTGGACCGTGTGGAGTCTGGCCAGCGATATCGGTTCCGCCTCACCGCCAACCCCACGCACAGCGCGCGTGGTGAGCGAGGAGAACGCGGCAAGCCCTACGGTCACGTGACCGTCGCACAGCAGGAGAACTGGCTGTTGCAGCGAGAGGGGCGCGCCGGCTTCCGAATCGACGAACTGCCGAACGGGGAACGGGACGTCGTGGTGACTGATCGCAAGATGCTCACCTTCCGCCGTCGCGAAACGTCGGTGACCTTGCGCGTCGCCAGCTACGAGGGCACCTTGACCGTGGCCGACCGAGACGCGTTCATTTCGGCGCTCTGCTTCGGGGTCGGGCGAGCCAAGGGATATGGCTGCGGTTTGCTGACAATCGCGCCGGTGGGGTGACGACGTGGGCATGGGGGCGAAGCCACCGGAGCTGCCCGAGCTCGTCCGCGCCCAGGACCGACTGACCTTCATCTACCTCGAACGATGTGCGATCCACCGCGACGCGAACGCGATCACGGCGACCGACGAGCGCGGCACCCTTCACATCCCCGCTGCCACCCTGGGGGCTCTGCTGCTCGGACCCGGCACCACCGTCACACAGCAGGCGATGGTGCTGACGGCGGAGAGCGGGTCGACGGTCGTGTGGGTAGGTGAGGAGGGCGTTCGCTATTACGCGCACGGTCGTTCCCTCGCACACAGCTCGCGTCTGCTTGAGGCGCAAGCCAGGCTGGTCACCAACCAATCGTCCCGCCTGCGGGTCGCCCGGGAGATGTACGCCATGCGGTTTCCCGAGGAGGACACCTCGGGCCTGACGATGCAGCAGCTGCGCGGGCGGGAGGGGGCCCGGGTGCGGCGTGCGTACCGCGAGCACTCGCAGCGCACCGGCGTGCCGTGGTCGCGGCGTGATTACGACGTCCAGGCTTTCGAGGACGGCGATCCGGTGAACCAAGCGCTCTCGGCCGCCAACACCAGCCTGTACGGCGTCGTCCACTCCGTCATCGTGGCGCTCGGGTGTTCGCCCGGTCTCGGCTTCATCCATACCGGGCACGTCCGCTCGTTCGTGTACGACATCGCCGACCTCTACAAGGCGGAGTTGACCATTCCGCTCGCTTTCGACCTGGCCGCTGAGCCGACGATCGATCTGGCCTCGGCGGCGAGGCGCGCGCTGCGCGATCGTTTCCACGGTGGTGCGTTCCTTGACCGCTGTGTCCGCGATATCCGTCGACTCCTTCTCCCCGATGAGCACGAAGAGGATTGGGAGGAGACGCAACTCGAGAACGTGGTCCGGCTGTGGGATGGATCGTCACGAGCCGTCGCCGGCGGTACGAGCTACGCCGAGGAGTCGCCGTGATGGTGCTCGTCCTGTCCGCATGCCCGCCGGGTCTACGCGGTTACCTCACGCGATGGTTCCTGGAGGTTTCGGCGGGAGTCTTCGTCGGCACGGTATCGAAACGTGTCCGCGAGCGGGCATGGGAACGTACCGTACAGGAGGTGCGCACTGGTCGCGCGATCCTGGTCTTCTCGGCTCGAAACGAGCAGAAGCTGTCGTTCCTCGTGCACGGACACCATTGGGAGCCTGTGGACATCGAGGGGGTCACCCTGATGCTGCGGCCGAATCGCGAAGGTCGGCAAGCCCCTCCGGAGGGGGCGCCCCCAAACCGGGGCGGGTGGAGCAAGGCAGCGCGTCGCCGCGCACGCTGACTGCGCGGCAGCGCGATCGCACTCGGCCGGCCCCGTGGCGCGATCCGCCGGACCAGGCCGAAAGTGAAGCCGGTACGCCGTCATGGCGCAATAAACTCCTGATCAGCTACTGTGCTCCCCGCATGCGCGGGGATGATCCGCACTCCTGAATCGGCACGTGGTGAGCGCCGGTCAAGTCCCCGGTAGTGGTGTAGCCGCTTCGTGATCCTTCGGTGCTGGGTTAGGCGCTGAGTTCGAGGATGGTGTCGGT
>NZ_BMJY01000028.1 GCF_014643695.1 Microbacterium album
CACTTCTACAATCACCACAGGCGCCACTCCGCCATCGGAGCCCCGCCCATCAGCAGACTCAACAACCTACCTGGACATCACACCTAGGTGACGCCTCGGCCGCATACAACCTCGCTCAGCTCACGCGGCTACAGCCCAAACTGACCGATCTTCATTTGAGGCTCGCCTCGATGGACGCCGCGGGCATCGATGAGCAGGCCGTGAGCGCGACTCCGGTGTCACGCCATTGGATGGACGTCGAGTTGGCCGACCGCTACATCGCACGAGTCAATGAGGTGGTCGCGGAGCACTGCGCGCTCGCGCCCGACCGGCTTGTCCCGATCGCGAGCGTCGCGCTGCATCATCCCCAGCTTGCGATCACCCAGCTGCGACATGCCCGTCGAGGAGCTCGGCGCCATCGGGGTCCAGATCTCGACGACAGCGAACGTCGGCGTCGAGCTGGCGGTCGAGCCGATCACTCGTGGCACGCGCGGGAGGACACGCGCACGAGCGCTCAACCGCCGAGCTGGTACTGCGTCGCATGTGGTTCGACGCACTTGTATACACTTCTCCCGCGCCCCGGTTCCTGGTGGAGTCGGTGGGCGCCGAGCAGGTCACGCTGGGGACCGACTACCCCTTCGACATGGGCGTGGACGACCCCGTGCAAAAGGTCGAGGACGCGCTGAGCGATCCGGTCGACCGGAGCGCAGTGTGCTGCGGCAACGCGATCGCGCTGTTCGGCAAGCGCCTGACCGATCGACTCGATGCGGTGGGGCCAGCTTGACGGACGCGGCGCATGATTCCGTCGGCTGAAAGTCACCGATGGCGGGGCCGGTTGTTGCGACGGGCCGGAGGGAGCGGCGGAGCGGGCACCGGCTCGCCGACGAACCCGACGAGGTCTCCGATGCCCTCGACCGTCATGCGGATCTCATCGCCCGCCGTGAGCGGAGGCGGCGCGAGCACCCCTGTGCGGCTCCACAGTTCTCCGAGGCATCCTCCATTGCCCACGGTGCCCGAGCCGAACACGTCACCGGGCACAACACGCGAGTTCCGGGACGCGTAGGCGACCAACTCGGGAAACGTCCAGCCCATGTTCGAAACGAGGTCGTCACCGACCAGGGTGCCGTTGACCCGCACCTCGGCCCGCACAGACAGCAGACCCGCGCGATCGAAGTGCGGCTCGAGCTCATCGGCGGTGACGATCCACGGGCCGAGGGTAGTGCCGAAGTCCTTGCCCTTCGCCGGCCCCAGCAGAACTCTCATCTCGCGCGCCTGCAAATCGCGAGCCGACCAGTCGTTCATGATCGTGAAGCCGAAGATGTGGGCTGCGGCGGACTCGGGATCCAGGTTCGCGCCATCCGAACCCGCTACTCCGCCGATGACCGCAGCTACCTCGAGCTCGAAGTCGAGGCGTTCACTGACGGGCGGACGCACCGTGCCGTTCGGGCCGAGCACCGTGTGCGGGTTCGTGAAGTAGAACGTCGGCGCTTCATACCACTCGGCCGGAACGTGCCCGTTGCCCTCTGCGTCGGCCGTCATGCCCTCCACGTGCTCCTCGAAGGCGGCGAAATCCCGGATCGTCGTCGGCACGACGGGCGGCAGCAGGCGCACCTCCTTCAACGGGACTCCCGTCGCGGCATCCGCCCGGTCGAAAAGATCGTGGGCTGCGGCTAGCCCGGTGGCGAGAACGGTCTGAACCGTCGCCTGCTCGGAGAACGGGACGACGCGCCCGTCGATGACGAATCCTTCTTCGAGCTCGTCGCCGTGTGTCCAGCGTGCGATCCTCATGCGCGGCACTCCAGGGGGCGCGCACCGTTGTACTCGTACATGTCCTGCCACGCGGCGGCGAAATCCGGCTCGACGCCCTCGAGCTCGGCCAGAACACGGTGAAGATTTCCCGCGATGCGCTCAGGCTCGAGCAGTCTTCCATACGGACCGAGGTCGAGAGCGCGAGCGGCCTCCAGCGGGCCCAGACCACGGTCATAGGCGTCGCGAGCCGCATCGATGAGCATGTTCAGGTAGCCCGCGACCGGGCCGAGCAACTCCACCCCTCCTACATCGCCGTGTCCGGGCACCACCACCTCGGGCGCGAGCGCGGCCATCTGCTCGATCGCACGCAGCCAGCCGAGGGGTGATCC
The DNA here is from genome assembly GCF_014643695.1 of Microbacterium album. Taxonomy (GTDB): domain Bacteria; phylum Actinomycetota; class Actinomycetes; order Actinomycetales; family Microbacteriaceae; genus Microbacterium; species Microbacterium album. The sequence continues at coordinate 2,118 of NZ_BMJY01000028.1, forward strand.
CGACAGAGCGAAGGGCGTGCCGCCGTTGAAGACGAGGTCCCCGGCGAACAGGACTCGCTCCTCGGGCAGCCACACGTACGCATCGCCACCGGTGTGTGCGTGCGTCCCCGGATTCCGGACGAGGATGCGCCGTCCGGCCGGGTCCAGCGTCAGTTCGTCATCGAAGACCATCGTGGGCAGCCGAGGGCGAGCGGCTCCCTGGTCGAAGTGCTCGAAGATGTGCGGAGCGAGCGGGTGGGCAACGCGCATCTCCTCGAGCGCACCGCGGTGCGCGACGATCTCGGCGTCCGGAACGAGAGACGCCCCGTTGCAGTGGTCGGGATGCGAGTGCGTGAGGATGACGCGGCGCAGTGGCGCCTTCGTCACCCCGGCGATCGCCCGCAGGTAGTCACGCGTGCGCCGCTCGGTCGACGTGACGTCGACGCTAGTGGCCGCGTCGGCACCGGTGATCAGCCCCATGTTGTTGATCATCCAGCCACCGTCCGGCTGAATGTAGGCCCAGACGCCGTCGGCGACGATAGTGAGACGTGGTTCTGCAGTCATACGGCGAATCTCTTCTCTCAGTTCTTGGATCTAACCGGGTTCCCGCGCGCGCCCGGGACGTACGCCGGGGCACGATCGTTCGCGCCCCGGCAGGCCCTCACGAGCGGGCCGACGCCGCCGTTGCAAGGGCCGGGGCGGGGGTGAAGATGTCCTCGCCCATCTCCTCGAGCTGCGCAGCGATCGCGGCCGGGTTGCTGTCGCCGACCTGCTTCTGCAGGAAGCCCGTGTGGTCGAACACGTAGTCGCGGATCGGGCGGATCGGCGCGGGAACTTTGTGGAAGATGCGGCCGAGCATGTGCGCGCGGGCGACCTGCTCCGCGGTGTGCGCGACGCGCACGCCCTCGTACTTCTTGAGTGCCGAGGTCAGCGCGTCGCGATCCGCGAGGTCCACGCCGTTCAGGAGCTGCCCCAGGAAGTAGCCGTCGACGATCGACATGCCCGCGCCGTATGCGGCATACGGGCTCGTGGCGTGCACGGCGTCTCCCGCGAACGTGACGCGTCCCTTCGACCACGTCTCCGGCACCGGGCCGCGGTCGCGGATCGGCCACCGGAAAATGTGGTCCGGCGTCGAGCTGCGGATCATCTGCGACAGCTCGGGCGGGAAGTCACGGGCGAGCGTCAGGGCGTGCCGCTTGAGGTCGACCGGGGCAGGCTTGTCGTGATCCCAGGCCTCGAGCACCCACCACTCGTAGCCGTCGCGACCTTTGCTGCGGATTCCGGTGTGGCTGCCCTGGATGGTGCGCGAGTGCGCGACGACCGCCTCCTCCGTGGGCACCGTGTCGATCATCTCGTACGTGTATCCGCCGATCACGTGGAGGTCGTGTTCGCGCATCGGAGGCGCGCCCCAGACCAGCTTTCGCACCACGGAGTTGATGCCGTCCGCGCCGACTACGAGCGGCGTGCTGACCCGCGATCCGTCCTGGAAGCTCAGCTCAACGTGGTCGCCCTTGTCCGCGACGCCCGTGACCACGGAGTTGCCGACGAGCATGCCGTCCGGGAGCGCGGCGGTCATCCGCTCGTAGAGGTCCGGGCGGGTCAGACCGAGAAAGCCGCCCCACTTCTCCACCGAGCCGTTCGGGAACCGCACGCGCGCCCGCACCCTGCGCTTGTGGTTCTGGAACTCCGTCACGCACTCGGCGCCGATGTCGTCGATGTCTACCCCGATGTTGAACAGCGCCTTGACGGCCGGAGCCCACAGGTTCACGATGTTGCCGGCCGCCCGGGGCTCGGAATAGCGTTCGTACAGTTTTACGGGGATGTCCACCGTGTGCAGCGCGAGAGCGGTCGCGATGCCGGCTGGGCCGGCGCCGACGACGGCAACGGGTTGGGCCGGGAGGGTGTTCATGATTTCCTGCTCTCTTCGTCGAGTGCGGAGGGTGTTCTCGGCTATGGCGGGGTCGATCGCGAGAGGTCCGAGGCGAGCACCTCGGGATTCACGATGGACGACGTGGCTTCGGGGCCGTCCGTCGCCGAACGGCCCCGCCACAGTCAGAGCGCCGCGGGCTTCTGCTGGAAGAAGTCGGCGAGCGCCTCGTCGTTGACGGCGGCCTGCTCCTTCTCCGCAGCCTCCTTCGGCGGCACCGGCCACGCCTCGTAGAACGACTCGGGAACCGTCACATTGCGGTAGATCGACTGACCGGGGTTGCCACCGGCCGCCTGGTAGGTCTTGGGCTCCCAGTCGGGCATGCTGTTGACCCAACCGCCCGAGTTCACCTCCATCCGGAAGCCGCCCGGCTCGCGCATGTAGAGGTACGTGATCTCGTCGATGCCGTGCACACCAGGACCGAGCTCGATGGGGGTGCCGTGCGCGACCGCAATCTCGGCCATCCGTTCGACGTCGACCCGCTGGTCGACACGGAAGGCGATGTGGTGCGCGCGGCCGGTCATCCCGCTGAAGTCGGGGACGAGTGCGATGTCGTGCGTCGAGCGGATCCCGTTGCACGTGAGCGTGGAGAACACCGAGAAGCCCGGCTCGACCTCGGTGGCGGCGGTGTGCCGTGCGCCGAGCTTCTTGTAGAACTCTATGTCGCCCGTCATGTTGGCGCTCGGCATCGTGACGTGGTCGAGGTATCGCGCGGCCGATCCGCCGTTCAGCGGGATCTTCTGCGGCCGGTTGGGGACGGCGTGGTCCTTCTTGTCCTCGGGCGCCTCGTACAGCTCCACGTCCCAGAACACCTCGTGAAGGTGCCGGCCGAAGGCTGAGCGATATTGGTATGTGCGGCCGTGCCCCGTCCAGTCATCCACCCAGCCGACGTGCTCCTCGGTGTCGGCGAGGCGCTTCGCCACGATGTCGGGGTCGCCGGCGCCGTACGTGCGCCAGCCGATGCGGCCGATGCCGGACTCCTTCGCCTCCGTGACGATGAGGCTGGAGTGCAGCCACTCCGCCCAGCCGCGCAGGTACACCGACTGGCCTTCGCGCGTGGTCTCCTCGAGGCCGAACACGTCCTTCATCCAGGCCACGGTCTCTTCGGGCTTCGGGCTAAGCAGCTCGACGTGGGCGAGCTGCGACAGCAGGATCTCTGACATTTTGGTGACTCCTTTGTCGATGGTCGGAATTTCTCACTCGGGCGGCGCAACACAGCGTGTGACCTGGGTGCCCAGGCCCGTGATGCTTGCCTCCATGACATCGCCGGGCCGAAGCCAGCGATTGCCGTGCTTGCCGGCGTTGCCGGCCGGCGATCCGGTCAAGATCATGTCGCCGGCCTCGAGACGGGTCGAGTGCGACGCGTAGCTGACGCATTTCTCTACGCCGTGGATGATGTCTGCGACCAGTTCGTCCTGCATCGTCTCTCCGTTGACCTTGAGAGTGATCTTCAGCCGGCGGTAGTCAGGGACGAACCGTGCGGGAAGGATTACCGGACCCGTCGGGAAGTAGGTCGGGCGGTTCTTCGACGTGACGAAGTCCGTGAGCGGCACGTTCGAGCGCGCCATCACGTCGCGCACCGTGATGTCGTTGCTCATGACGTAGCCCGCGATGTGATCGAACGCCTCGTCGGGCGAGATCCGGTGAGCCCCCGTCTTGAGGACGACGCCGAGCTCGAGTTCCCAATCGTGCTGTTCGCCGGGGGTCCACAGGACGACATCGTCACGGCCGCCGGAGACTGCGGATGGGAGTCCGACGAACATGAACGGGTCGGACTGCGCCTGTCGCTCGACTGCTTGAAGGGCGAATGCGCGCAACTCCTCGTCATTGCGCGGGTCGCCGGAGTTGCGAAGCGTGCTCTGCACGATCTGTTCGACGTGGACGCGGTAGTTCGCGCCCGCGCACAGAATCTGCCCCGCCGGCTGCACCGGAGGAAGCACATCGAGGTCGTCGAGCGCGAGCCCCGAGTCCAGCGTCGGGACGACCTCCACAAGAGTGTCGGTCACGGCATCCCAGTTCGGGAGGAGCCTGCGGATCGTGGCATCCGCTCCGAGAACGGGGCGGGTGTCGAAGACTCGACCGTCACGGAGGACGCCGACGAAGGTCTGACCGGAGGCAGCGAAGGTGCCGATACCGAAAGCGTCGGGAGCAACCGCGGGTACGTCGGTGGAGATCACTGATGCCTCGTTCCTCATTGAACTAGAACCCGAACGTGCGTTCTAGTTAGATTGTGACCAGCGCTCATGACGCTGTCAAGCACGAATCCGTGAGGCGGTTCCGACCACCCCGTACGATTGGCACCGATGTCCGCGACCGGCTCCGAGATTCGCCAGCCGCGCCAGAAGCGCAGCCAGGAGGCCTTCGCGCGCGTGCTGAAGGCGGGGCGGGAGATCCTCCAAGAGGAGGGTTTCTCTGGCTTCACGGTCCAGGCGGTCAGTAAGCGCGCGGGCGTCTCGGTCGGTTCCATCTACCTTCGCGCTCCGAGCCGCGAGGCCCTGCTGCTCGCGATCCACGCTCAGGAGACGGAACGGATGGACAAGGAGGAGGTCTGGCTGGCTCCGACCGTCGTGCCTCCCGGGGAAGCCCGCGCCCACATCGAGTCGGTCGTCACGAGGACCGCCCAGCAGATGCTCGCGAACTCCGGCATCCTGCGTGCCTTTATGCGGCGGGGCCCGGAGGATCCGGAGGTCTTCGAACGCGGTCGCGCCGGCTCCCAACGCGTTGCCGAGCGCTTCGAGGCAGCTCTGCTCGCTTGCCGTGATGACTTTCGCCACCCCGACCCGGAAACCGCCGCGGACTTCGCCTTCCGGATGCTCTATTCGATGACGAGCCGGCGCATCACACATGGCTCCGACTTCGAGTCCACGAGGCCGCTCTCCGACGACGCCTTCCTAGCCGAACTCGCCCGCGCGGTAGCGGCCTATCTCCTCGAGCCGAGCTGATCTTCGCGACCCCGCGCGCCGTCGCCGGTGACATGCGCGACGCGACGAGCTTGCAGACCTGCGTGAGCACCCCGGGAGCCAAATCGCCCGATCGCCTTTCCGCGTCACGCCTGGGGAAACCGCGGCTCGCGCTTCTACCGGAAGGCGCGCATGCCCTCCTTCTAATCCTCGCCACTGAAGAGCGACCCGAACAGGGCGCGCTCGAGCAGCAGGTTCTGTTGCAGTCCGGTCTCGCGCGTCGCGCGCAGCGCCGATTTCGCGGCATAGAGCGCGGCGAGCGATCGACCCGCGATCTGGCCAGCCATGCGCTGCGTCTCTCGTTCCAGGTCTGCCGGCGCAACGAGGCGCGACACGAGACCGACGCTCGCCGCCTCCCTCGCCGGCAGATGGCGCCCGGCGAGCACGAGCTCGGCCGCGAGGTGATACCGACCGAGCGCGCGAGACGCTGGGTGCCCCCGAGGCCCGGGATGATCCCCAGCCCGATCTCCGGCTGACCGAACACGGCATCGTCCGAGGCGATCACGATGTCGCACATCATCGCAAGCTCGCGTCCGCCGCCGAGGGCGTAGCCCGACACTGCGGCGATCAGCGGTACGCGCGCCGCGGAGACGGCGTCCCACTCGCGGAACGGATCGTTCACCGCCAGCTCACCGGTCGTCTGGTGCTCCATCTCCGAGACGTCCGCGCCGGCGGCGAATGCCCGTTCGCTCCCCGTCAGAACGATCGCACCGATCTCCTGATCCGCGTCGAGACGCTGGACCGCATCGACGACCTCGAGACACACCTGCCGGTTCAGCGCATTGAGCGCCTCAGGCCGATGGATCCGGATCCATCCCACGCGACCGTGGATCTGGGTGAGGATGTTCGCGTACGTCATTGCCGATGGCTCCTCAGCGCTCGCCGGCGAACCGCAGCCCGGTGAGCTCACGCAGCTGCGCCGCGGTGTTGTCGCCGAACAGCACGATGATGCCGAACCCGTCCGGAGTCACCTCGAACACGCCGTGATCGGTGTAGACCCGCGACACGCAGCCGACACCGGTCAGCGGATAGTCGCAGCGCGCGACGAGTTTGGCCGCGGCGCTCCGTGTCAGCAGACTCATCTTCACGTAGACATCGCGCGCGCCGGTGGCGAGGTCCATCGCCACCGACCGCAGGGATGGCATCCGCGGCACCCTTTGACCCGTTCGCGAGGTCGCCATTCTTCGCGACCTGGAAGGCGCCGAGCACGCAGATGTCGAGATGCCCGCCGCGCATCAGGGCGAACGAGTCGGCGTGATGGAAGTACGCCGCTCCCGGCATCTCGGTCACGGGCTGCTTCCGGCGTTGACGAGGTCCGGATCGACGTGGTCGGCGTCGGGTGCCGGCCCCATGCCGAGCAGCCCGTTCTCGGTGTGCAGGATCACCTCGCGCTCGGCCGGAAGCCAATCCGCCACCAGGGTCGGCACCCCGATGCCGAGGTTTACCACGGCGCCCTCGGGGATGTCCGTGGCGATCCCGCGCGCGAGCGCAACGCGCTCGATCCGCGTCATGAAGCAGCTCCCGCATCGCGCACGGGGGTTCCCGCGGACTCCATGCCCGCGATCAGCTCACCGGCACGCAGCCACGAACGCTCGCCGACCGCCGCGATCCGATCCACGAACAGTCCCGGCGTGAGATCGTCTCCGTGTCGAGCGCGCCGAGGGGCACGATCTCGTCCACCTGGGCGACGGTGCGTGCGGCCGCGGTCGCCATCACCGGGCCGAAGTTGCGCGAGGTCTTCCGATACACGAGGTTGCCCCATCGATCGCCGAGGCGGGCGCTGACGAGGGCGAGATCCGCGTGGATCGGGGATCGCACGGCTCGCTCGAGGTCGGAATCCGCCAGCACCACGCTGGCCGACTTGCCACCGAGCTCGAGGCTGGACGCAGGTCGTTTCGTCGCGGCGAGCGCGGCGATGCGTGATCCCACGGGATTGGACCCGGTGAAGGAGACGAGATCGTCGTGCGGGTGGCCCGCGAGCCGCTCTCCGACCGTCCGGCCGGATCCGCTGACGAGGTTGAAGACGGCGGGGAGGCCCGCCAACCTTGCCGACGAGCTGGTGCAGCGGGTAGTTCCGGGGCGTGATCGCGGCCACCACTCCCACCGCCTCCCGCACGACGACGGAGTTGCCGATGCGCGCCTCGTCGAGAATGGTGACGGAACCGCCCCCTTCCCGCAACTGGGGCTCGATCTGCTTCCGCCACCAGAACTCGACGAACGCGTTGGAGAGGATCCCGCCGTGCCTCAGGAACTCGCGGTAGGTGACGGACGAGCCCTCCCAGGGGACGATCGCACGCAGGTGCGGTGGTCGCTCCGTCGCCGCGCGCCACTGCAGCATCGCGAACCACGAGATGCCGAGCGCTCCGACGCGACCGTTCGACCAGGAGCGCGTGCCCGCCCACTCGATCGCGTCGACGTATGCCTTGACCTCGACGGGCGACAGGAGGTCCGCCACTCCGGCAGACTTCCCCGTGCCTGGCGAATCGGCGCGCACCACCGCTTAACCACGCTCCACCCACCATTGCGGAAAGGGGGCGTCCCACACCGCTTCGGGACCTTGGTCGGCCGCTTCATAGTGCGGGAACCGGTCCTGCCACGCGACATCCTTGCCGTACCGACTCATGGTGACGATGGCGAGACACGGATCGCCGCAGGCGGGGCGGAAGACATCCACGAGTACCGGGTCGCCCGACCTCGTCGCATGGCGATTTCCCGTCGTACGACGCATTCTTGAGCCTTGGCTCGCGGTCTATTACGCGATCCCGGTGTTCGCGCTCTTCCCGATGCTCGTCATCATGGTCGGGCTCGGGCTCGCGCCGATCGTCATCCTCGGTGCGCTCTGGGCCGTCGTAGCGGTCATCACGTCGACGATCGACGGGCTCGACTCTGTGCCGCCGCTGCTGCTCAAGCTCGGCGCGGCGCTGAGGCTCTCGCGCGTGCAGCAGGTGACGCGTGTTCTCGTACCCGCGGCGCTTCGGCACATCGGGATCGGTCTCAAACTCGCGCTCACGTTCAGCGTCATCGGTGTGCTCGCCAGCGAATTCATTCTGTCCACCTACGGACTCGGCCACTTCATCGCCGATGCCCACCAGCGCTTTGTGATTCGCGCACTTACGCAGGCATCGCGATCGTGGTGCTGTTGACTCTGGTGGTCAACTTGATCGCCGATGCCCTGATGTCGCGCCACACAAGAAAGTTCTCTTCATGACCCCGACGAATCCGCTCATTCGGACGCTCCGCTACATGGCGACCGTCGTTGCGCTTCCCGCCGTCGTCGTCGCGGCCTGGTGGATCGCTGCGGCCGCGCTGGCATCCTCGGTTTTTCCGACACCGCTCGCGGCCGTACAGGGCCTCATCGCCGACTTCGGCCGCGAGGAGTACCGGGACGCGATCGTCGCCACCGTGGGACAGTTCGCGCTCGCTCTCGTTCTCGCTGTCATCCTGGGCGGGGTTCTCGGGTTCGTGCTCGGCTTCTCGAAATTCTGGGCGTCGGTGTTCGAGCTTCCCCTCGCAGCACTGTACGCCGTGCCAAAGGTCGCGCTCTATCCGATTTTCATCATCGTGTTCGGGATCGCATGGCAGTCCGGCGTCGCGTTCGCCTACGTGCATGGCGTCATCCCGATGGCGCTACTGGTTATGACGGCGACGGCGGCGCTCGACAAGGGGCTCCTACTGCTCGCGGACTCGCTGGTGCTCTCCTGGCCGGCTCGGATGACCAAGGTCATCATCCCGGCTCTGCTTCCGCCGCTTGTCACTGCCATCCGTACGACATTCGGCCTCACCATGCTCGGCCTGCTGCTCGCCGGGATGATCTCCGCGCCCTACGGGCTGGGACACGAGCTCGTGCTCAACATCACGAACGTACGGGTGGACCGAACCGCGGGACAATTGATCTTCATCATCGCCCTCGCCGTGATTCCCGGACTTCTCCTTCTCGGCCTCGAGCGGCGCGTGACCCGCCGTTACGCTGGATGAGCGGCGGAATCATGACGGCGCAGACCCTCGCACAGACGACGGAGGATCTCGTTCACGCGAACCGCATCCTCATGCGCAAAGGCGTACTCGATGCCTACGGACATGTGAGCGTCCGCCATCCCGAGGATCCGAGGCGTTTCCTGCTGTCGCGCAATCTCGCACCTCTCTTCGTGTCCACTGCGGATATTCAGGTTCACGACCTCGAAGGGGCGACGGATGATCCCCGGCCGGGATACTCGGAGCGGTTCATCCACAGCGAACTCTACCGTGCACGCCCCGATGTCCATTCGGTCGTCCACAGTCATTCGGTGTCCGTTGTGCCGTTCTCCGTTGTAGACCGGCCGCTACGCGCGCTGTGGCACATGGCCGCGCACCTCGGCGACGGGTTGCCGGTGTACGATTCCCGGGGGGCCGTGGACGGCGAGAATCTCCTCGTGACGTCTCGGTCGATGGGTGCAGATCTCGCCGACGTGGTGACGGCGCGGGTGCGCTGATGCGAGGGCACGGCTCCGTCATCGTCGGCGGGACGCTTCCCGTCGCCGTGCATCGTGCCGTCTACACGGAACTGAACGCCGACGTGCTCACGCGGGCGCTGAGCCTCGGCGATTGCGCCTATCTCTCGGTTGACGAGGTGAAGGCGGCGAGCGATTCAGCGATACACCACGTCTACCGCGCCTGGAACGCGTGGGTTCACGAGGATGAGGCGGTTTGCTAACCTCGCACGGAGGTCGATGAGATGGCTCGACGTTCGGATGGCGAGTCCGCGCTGCAGAAGGTCCTGAGGGTGCTCGATACGTTCGACACCACCCATCCGTTCCGTACCGCTGGAGAAATCGCCCTCGCGACCGGTATGCCGGCTCATCGCATTTGAGGGTGTAGGTGTTGCCTGAAGCCGCCGGTTTCGAGCAGCGAGCGGGCTATGTAGTTCGTGAGGTTGCGGAAGCCGAGGGCGGAGCCGCGGAGGTGTTCGAGGCGGCCGTTGATCGCCTCGGTCGGTCCGTTGCTGGTGCCGGCCCGGTCGAAGAACGCGAGGACGTCCGCGGCGCGTTGTTTCAGGGTGCGGCCGAGGCGTCGCAGTTCGACGAGCGCGGCGGGGACGCCGCTGGTGAGCGCGTCGATCACGGCCCGCATGGCCTTCTTCCCGAGGGCGCGGTCGGGTTCGCGG
>NZ_BMJY01000029.1 GCF_014643695.1 Microbacterium album
CTTCACAACCGGAGGCCCTCACCCCAGCACAAGCTCAGCCCCGTGTCGGGAAACAACGTCCCTGGACATCACAGCTAGTCAATGCGGAAGAGGTCGGAGCGCAGGGGTCAGTCGATGCAGTGCGGCCACTCCGGGGCGTCGTTCTCGTAGACCGTGAGCGATTCGACGACGGCGTGGGCGGTGGGGTCCTGATCGGTGCGGCCCGAGGTCAGCGTCACGTGGCGCGCGCCGTCGTTCTCCACCCACGCATGCGAGTCGTGCGACTTGTCCGTGAAGGGACCCCGCACGCGCTCGATCTCGGCCACGGGCGTGCCGACGCCGAAGCCGTCCGCGGTCCGAGGGCCGCGCGGATCCAGCTCCGCCGGGCTCCCCTGGTCCGCGGCCGGCTCGCGCAGGAACAGCGTGACGATGGTGTCGTCGAGACCTGAGACGAGCAGCTCGTGGTCTCCGACGGGAATCCGGACGCTGTGGCAGTCGGGATTGGGGTGACCGTTGCCACCGTCGACCTCGAGGCCGAACAGCGCCGCCGTCTCCTGCAGGTCGCCGCCGAGCAGCACGGGGCCGATGCCGGCCGTGCTGATCTCCCACGTCGAGGGGTCGTCCAACGTCGGTCCGCTCGGCGGCGCGGGGCTCTCCACGGTCGGCGATGGGGACGGCGCAGCGGACGGCGATGCGGAGGTTTCGGGGGAGGGCGCGGGCGAGCCTCCCGCGGCAGCCGTGCCCGTCGCGCACGCCGTCAGTGGCAGCGCGAGGACGGCGAGGAGAGGCAGCAGGCGGCGGGTCACGGGGCGTCCTTTCGGCGGTGTACGCCACTCATGATGGCGGTCCAGATCGCCGGCGTCGCGGGATACCGCGTCACGGTCCCGTAACGCTCGTCTTTCCGGCGCCCAGCCGGGTGTCGGGGGGCGCGCCTAGACTCGTAGCGCCATGAGCGAGTCCTCCACCCCCATCATCGTCCCCTCGGGCGCCGGCCCCCGCGGGGCCGCGCACGACGAGCTGCTCGACGGGCTCAACCCGCAGCAGCGCGAGGCGGTCGAGTACCGCGGGCAGGCGTTGCTCATCGTCGCTGGCGCGGGGTCGGGCAAGACGCGCGTGCTGACGCACCGCATCGCGTCGCTGCTGCGCAGCCGGGAGGCGTGGCCCAGCCAGATCCTGGCGATCACGTTCACGAACAAGGCCGCCGGGGAGATGCGCGAGCGCGTCGAGCAGCTCGTGGGCGACAGCGCGCGCGGCATGTGGATCTCGACGTTCCACTCCGCGTGCGTGCGCATCCTGCGCCGCGAGGCCGAGCAGTTCGGCTTCACCAAGGCGTTCACGATCTACGACTCGGGCGACTCGCGCGCGCTCATCAAGCGCCTCGTCAAGGAGCACGAGGCCGACGCGCTGGGGCTCACGCCCGCGTCCGTGCAGTCGCGCATCTCGAAGCTCAAGAACGAGCTCGCGGACGCCGACTCGTACGCGCGCGACGCGAACATGAACGATCCGGCCGAGCGGATGTTCGTCGACCTGTTCAGCGACTATCAGCGTCAGCTGCAGCGCGCCAACGCGTTCGACTTCGACGACCTGATCGCGCAGACGGTGTACCTGTTCCGCGCCTTCCCCGACGTGGCGGACGTCTACCGAAAGCGCTTCCGGCACATCCTGGTGGACGAGTACCAGGACACCAACCACGCCCAGTACGCGCTGATCCACGAGCTGACGCGCCCCGTGCAGTCTTCCGTCGACGCCGGCGGCGGGATGCTCGCGCTCATGGACGAGCAGGACGGCGCCTCGCTCACCGTGGTCGGCGACTCCGACCAGTCGATCTACGCGTTCCGCGGCGCCGACATCCGCAACATCAGCGAGTTCGAGCGCGACTTCCCCGGCGCGAAGGTCGTCCTGCTGGAGCAGAACTACCGCTCGACGCAGAACATCCTGACCGCGGCGAACTCGGTGATCCGCAACAACTTCGACCGCAAGGACAAGCGCCTCTGGAGCGACCAGGGCGACGGCGAGAAGGTCGTCGGCTTCACGGGCTACTCGCAGCACGACGAGGCGCAGTTCGTCGCGGACGAGATCGAGCAGCTGCGGCGCAAAGGCGTCGACTACGGCCAGATGGCCGTGTTCTACCGCACCAACTCGCAGTCGCGCGCGCTCGAGGAGATCTTCATCCGCTCGGCCGTGCCGTACAAGATCATGGGCGGCACGAAGTTCTACGAGCGCCAGGAGATCAAGGACGCCCTGGCCTACCTCGTCTCCGTCGCCAACCCGGCCGACGAGATGGCGCTACGCCGCATCATCAACAAGCCCCGCCGTGGCATCGGGGACGTCACCGTGGAGACGATCAGCGGGTTCGCCGAGCGCGAGGGCATCACGTTCCGCGACGCGCTCGGACGATACGCGGAACTCGGGCTCGGCCCGAAGCTGCAGGGCGCCGTCGCCCAGCTGCACAACGTGCTGGCCGAGGCATCCGAGATCCTGCTGCCGTCCTCCGGTGAGGCGCCCCCGCCGACCTCGGTCGCCGAGGGTCTGCAGGTGCTGCTGAACAAGACCGGGTACCTCGACGCGCTGCGAGCCAGCCGCGACCCCCAGGACGAGGCGCGGGTCGAGAACCTCGACGAGCTCGTCGCGGTCACTCGCGAGTTCGCACGCAACAACCCCGAGGGCACGGTCCTCGACTTCCTGACCGAGGTCGCGCTGGTCGCCGACAGCGACGACCTCGACGACGAATCCGGATCCGTGTCGCTCATGACCCTGCACACCGCCAAGGGACTGGAATTCGACACCGTGTTCCTGACGGGCGTCGAGGAGGACCTGATCCCCCATCGAATCTCCGCGGGAGAGCCAGGCGGGCCCCAGGAGGAGCGCCGGCTCTTCTACGTGGGCATCACCCGCGCCCGTAAGCGCCTGTACCTGTCGCTCGCGATGACGCGCGCCCAGTTCGGCGAGGTCTCGGCGGCGATGCCGTCCCGGTTCCTGCAGGAGATCCCCGCCGAGATCATCCACTGGAGGCAGTCGCCCGGCGACGTCAACTCCCGCGGAGGCACGCAGTCGCGCGCGCTCAACGCCCGCCGGCCACGCGACCGCTGGGGGAACACCCAGCAGCTGCCGCCGGGCGGCGGCCTCAAGCCGAAGTCGACGGCGATGGACCGCTTCCCCGGCATGGTCACCAACAAGGTGCGCGACAACGGCGACCTCGAACTCGCGGCCGGCGACCGGATCCGTCACGAGGACTTCGGTGAGGGTCGCGTGGACGCCGTCACGGGTGAAGGCCCCAAGCGCATCGCACACGTGCGCTTCGACTCCGCCGGCTCCAAGAAGCTGCTCATCAAGATCGCGCCCATCACGAAGCTGTAGCGAGGACCCCGGCGAGGGGTTGCGGGCCCCACGTAGGCTGGGCGCATGGGACTGTTCTCACGGAAGAAGAAGACCGAGGCCGGTCAGTCGGCGCCGTCCGAGACGCCCGAAGCGGCCGAGCACTCGCCATCCGGTGTCGACGCCGCCCCCACGGCCGAGAGCGTGCCCACGGAGGCCTCCGCTGCCTCCCCGGGCGACGCGCGCGAGCCCGGGGCGCCTACGGAGCAGGCGGGCGACGCCGCCCCCCAGGTGAACATCTCCGTGTCCTCCTTCCGCGGGCTGGGGGGCGCCGCAGCGCCGCAGCGCCCCGCCGAAACCGGAGCCGCGGCGCCGCCGGCCGCCGCGCCCGTGCCGCCCGCACCGCGCGAGCTGCCGCTGGCCCCCGCCGCCCCGCCCGAGAAGCTCGAGACGGTGCCCGGCCTGCGCGACAACACCCTGCTGCGCGACGCGCTCGCGGCGCTGCCGGCGAAGCCGACGGGCGCGCAGCTGCTCGGCGTGGTGCGCCAGATGATGCAGGGCCACGTGTACCTGCGCGTGCAGGGCAACGCCCGTGAGCAGCTCGCCGAGGGGAACGGGCGCCTGACGTTCGGCGTCGCGCGGGACGGCGACAAGACGTACATGCTCGTCTTCAGCTCGGGCAAGGCGCTGCACGAGGCCGTGCGCGCCGACGGCGATGCGAGCACGTCGGCCGTGGGCCAGCCGGTCGGCGCGATCCTCAAGCACCTCGTCGACAACGGGTTCTCGGGTCTGATCATCGACAACAACTCCGCTCCCCACCGCGCCGTGCTGCCCCGCGAGGTGCTGGAGCGCGCGCTCGGCCAGGCCGACCCGGAGATGCGCCTCAAGGCCGCGCTCGCGGCGCCCCGCGAAGCGGACACGCCGCACCGCATCGCGACGCTCCTGGCGGAGGGCGTGCCGCTCTGGGTGGCGGTCGGCAAGGCCGCGGACGACGCCGAGAAGCTCGGGATCGCGGAGGCGCGGCTCGCGGACGGCACCCGCCTGCTGCAGGTCTACTCGCACCCGCTCGAGGTCGCCGCGCAGGGGCGCGAGGAGCGTGCCCTGCCGCTCAGCGCCGCCAAGATCGGACGCATCCTGCGGGAGCACGACGCCGTCGGCGGCATCATCATCGATCCCGCCGGCCCGCTCATGACGCTCACGCGCGAGGAGCTGGCTCCCGTCATGGCCCTACCGGACGAGCCCGAGGCCCAGGCCTGACGACCGCTCCCGCACGCGCCGCGTCAAGCGGCTGTTCCGTGCGCGGCCGGCGTCCTAGGGTGGCGGCATGGCGTCCGAACGCATCACGCTCACCGTCCCCGGCCCGCATGGCGATCGCGAGGTGAGCCTGTCCAGCCCCAACCGCGTGCTGTGGCCCGACCTCGGCATCACGAAGCACGAGCTCGCCGAGTACGTCATCGCGGTCGCCGACGCCTTCCTCGCGCACAACGGCCACCGACCCGTCTCGCTGGAGCGCTATCCCGACGCGGTGGGCGGGGAGAGCTTCTTCTCCAAGAATCCGCCGAAGGGCGCTCCCGACTTCGTCGAGGCCGAGACCGTGACCTACAACAGCGGCCGACGGCATCCGCAGCTCGTGCTGACCGAGCCGGCCGCGATCGTGTGGGCCGTCCAGATGAACACCGTGGTGTTCCATCCGTGGGCCTCGCGCGTGCCGGACACGGACAACCCCGTCGAGCTGCGGATCGACCTCGACCCGCAGCCGGGCACCGACGTCGCGGATGCGGTCGTGGCCGCGCACGCCCTGCGTGAGGTGCTGCGGGAGGCCGATCTCGAGCCGTGGATCAAGACGAGCGGCAACCGCGGCCTGCACGTGTTCTGCCCGATCGTGCCGGAGTGGGAGTTCCTCGACGTGCGGCACGCGGTGATCGCCGCCGGACGCGAGCTCGAGCGGCGGATGCCCGACCAGGTCACGACCGCGTGGTGGAAGGAGGAGCGCGGCGAGCGGATCTTCGTGGACTTCAACCAGGCGAACCGCGACCGGACGATGGCCGGCGCATACAGTCCGCGCGCGCTGCCGCACGCCCCGGTGTCCGCTCCGATCGCGTGGGAGGAGCTCGACGACCTCGACCCGGCCGCCTTCACGGTGCGGACGATGCCGGAGCGGCTGGCCCAGGGCGACCCCTGGGCGGGCATCCAGGACGCGCCGGGGCGCCTGGAGACGCTGCTGCAGTGGTGGCAGCGCGACCTCGACGACGGGCTCGGCGAGCTGCCGTTCCCGCCGGAGTTCCCCAAGATGCCCGGCGAGCCGCCGCGCGTGCAGCCGTCCCGCGCCCGCAAGGCGGAGTGATGCCCGCCGACGCTCTGTCAGGCTTCCGCGGGGCGGTTGTTGGCACGGCGCACGGGGCGGGGCGGTTTGCCCCCGAGGTACGACGCGGCCGAGTCGACCAAGAACCCCTGGCGCAGCGCCTGACGACCGATGAGCATCCGGAAACCCATCGCGTCCCGTCGCGTGAGGGTGACCTCCGCGAGGACGCTGCGGTCCGTCAGCCGGAGCTCGAGCAGCACGACCACCCGCTTCTCCGCATGACCCGACGAGCTGCGCACGCGGCGCCGATCGTGGACGGGCAGCTCGACCTGCACGGCGTCGTCGGAGCTGCGCTGCCAGGGGTGGATCTCGAAACGCACCCAGGCTTTGCCGTCGCGCTCGAACTCGTGCAGCGCGAAGGCATGCAGGGAGGAGGTCTGCGCGCCCGTGTCGATCTTCGCCTTCATCCAGTCGACACCCAGGTCGGGCAGGCCGATCCATTCCCGCCATCCGACGAGGCGGGAGGGATGATGGACGGACACGTGACCCATCAAAGCAGGAACTCTCCTCGGATCAGGACACCTAAGTGAAGATCGCCATCCTGTCGCGCGCTCCCCGCAGCTACAGCACCCAGCGTCTGCGGGCCGCCGCCATCGAGCGAGGGCATGTCGCGAAGGTGCTCAACACCCTGCGCTTCGCGATCGACCTGTCCGGGGACGAGCCCGACCTGCAGTTCCGCGGCAAGCGGCTGTCGCAGTACGACGCGATCCTCCCGCGCATCGGCAGCTCGATCACGTACTACGGCACGGCGGTGGTGCGACAGTTCGAGCAGATGGACGTCTACACGCCCAACACCGCCAACGGCATCGGCAACGCGCGGGACAAGCTGCGGGCCAATCAGATCCTGTCGCGGCACGGGATCGCGATGCCGCCGACGGCGTTCGTGCGCAACCGCGCCGACGTGATCCCGGCGATCGAGCGGGTCGGGGGCGCCCCCGTCGTCGTCAAGCTGCTCGAGGGTACGCAGGGGATCGGGGTCATCCTCGCGCCCGAGATCAAGGTCGCCGAGGCGATCATCGAGACCCTGCAGTCGGCCCGCCAGAACGTGCTGATCCAGCACTTCGTCAAGGAGGCCCGGGGCCGCGACGTGCGCGCCCTGGTGGTGGGCGACCGTGTGGTCGCGGCCATGCGGCGCACCGCGAAGGGTGAGGAGTTCCGCTCGAACGTGCATCGCGGGGGCACGGTGGAGGCAGTGCAGCTGGATGACGAGTACCAGCGCACCGCGGTGCGGGCCGCACAGATCATGGGTCTCAAGGTCGCGGGCGTCGATCTGCTCGAGGGCGCGGACGGTCCGCTCGTGATGGAGGTGAACTCGTCGCCGGGTCTCGAGGGCATCGAGACCGCGACGAAGCTGGACGTCGCCGGCGCGATCATCGACTACATCGCCAACCAGGTCGCGTTCCCGCAGATCGACGTGCGCGAGCGGCTGGCCGTCTCGACGGGGTACGGCGTCGCCGAGCTCGTCGTGCACGGCGACGCGGACCTCGTCGGCAAGACGCTCACCGAGTCGGGGTTGCGCGAACGGGACATCACGGTGCTGACGGTGCACCGGGGCACGGGCGTCATCCCCAACCCGGGCGGCCATCACGTGCTCGCCGCGGAGGATCGCCTGCTGTGCTGGGGCCGCCTCGAGGAGATGCGCTCGATGATCCCCGAGCGCCCCAAGCGCCGCCCGCGCGTGAAGAAGCTGCCCAAGCAGCCGCTGCCGGACACCCCCTAGTCGAGGACGTCGCCCGCCCCGTACGGCCGACCCACGGCGTTGACTAGCTGTAGTTCCCCGACACGTTGTGAACGTGTGAGCTGAGGCGAGGGCCTCCGGGGACGATGTGGGTTACCACACTCACACATCA
>NZ_BMJY01000030.1 GCF_014643695.1 Microbacterium album
GTCGGCGACGGGTCGGTCACCTCACCGCCGTAGATGCGGAACCGGGCATACGTGTCGGCGCCGGTCTGGACCTCCCCGAACGAGACCTGGTAATCGGCAGTCCCGGTACCGGCGGGCACCGTCACCATCACCCGCTCCGCATCATCGAACGTGCCATTGCCGTCGAGGTCCATCCACGCGGCCAGCGTCACATCCACATCCGAATCGTTCGTCGCCGTCACCGTCACCTCGGTCGTGCGACCCTGCGTCGCCACGATCGGCTGCGCCACGCCATCCTCATCGTTCGGCGTACCGTTCAGGTCATCGCCATCCGCACCCGGGCTGGGCTGACCATCCGGCTCCGTGTCACGCTCGACGCCCAGCGTCGGGCCCACCGCGATATGCGCGGCACCATCAGCGGCGATCGTCGTGCCATACGAATCGGGCGCATCCCCGAACTCGCAGACGGGCGTGAACGAGATGTCGTCAATGGCCAGGTCGTTGCCCTCGCCACCCGGCGCATTGTTCGCGATCTCCAGGCGCACCGTCGTCTGCGCGGCGGTGAACTGGAGGCCGAACCGCTCCCAGACCAGCGAGCTCTTGTTGGAGATGTCACCGGTGTCGACGGACGCGAGGACGTTGTCCGTCGCCGGGTCGATCACCCGGAACTGCACGTTCGGGAGGATCGGTGATCCGGCGTTGTTCGCGTTCGTGATCCAGGCGGAGAAGTCGTAGCTCGCCCCGGGAGTCAGCTGGGTGAACGTGCGCTGGAAGAAGATCCCCGGCGTGACGTCGGCGTTGACCAGCATCATCCGGCCGTCGGGGTCGCCTGTCCGATCGCCGCCCGCGTGCCAGAAGCTGCCGAACGTCCCCGGGAGCTGCGAGGGCAGTGCATAGGAACCGTCCCACACCGTGCCGCCGGTGACATGGTGGTACGTCGTCTGCCCGGCAGGAAGCGGATCACCATAGCCCGTGCCGGTGCCGAACGTCTCGACGAACGGTTCCACACACGAGATCGGGACCAGGGTCGCCACCTGCGCGAGGTGGTCCTCCACCTCACCGTCGGACGCTGCGCCGAGCGCACGCTCGTCGACGTCGGGAGTCGCCGGGTCGTCCACGAGGACATCGCTCGTGAGCCGCAGCCGGATGACCGGCGTCGTACCGTCGACCGTGGCCGGGATCCCGACGAACGGCAGCTCGACACTGGTCGCCCCATCGGGCACAGTCACCGACGCGAACTCCGACGCCTCGAAACGCCCGCTTCCGTTCGAATCGATCCAGCCGTACAGCGTCGCCGGCTGCCCCGTCGTGTTGGTCACGGGCACCGTCAGCGTCACACTCGTCGCCCCCGGGTTCAGCACGACCCGGCTCGAGAACGCATCCTCATCGTCGATGCGGTTGTTGTCGTCACCGTCAGCGAGGGGGCTCGGCTGGCCATCCGGATCGAAGTCGATCTTCGTGCCGATCGTCAGGCCGGGCACGATCGTGTGCCGCGGACCGTTGTTCGCCAGCGTCGTCCCATACGAATCCGGAGCGTCACCGAAGTCCTCGCACGCCGGCGGGCTGATGCTGAGATCCCCGTTGCCATCGATTCCGAAGCCAGAGTTGACGCCGCCCTGCCAGCGGGCTTCGAAGACGCTCTTGTCTTCGAGCACGATCTGGAACCTGCTCTCCGGTGTGCCGTTATTGTTCCCGTTGCCGTGGAACGACACCGACGAGCCGGTCGTCTGGATCGTGACCAGACTGCCTCTGGTGACGGCGTAGGACGCGAGATCGGACGCCGTGAACGTGGCGATCTCGTACTGCTGGCTCTGCGAGGTCGCATAGCCGTCCATGTCGTTCACCGTGAAAACGGCATTGACCGCCACGGGCTCGGAGGTGCCCGCCTCGACGAAGCGATACTGGATCGTCGAATCGCTGCTCACGCTCCACGCGGCGTCATCCGGGCGGTTCGTGATGAAGCCGTTGGGCCCGCTCGTCAGGATGCTGTTCGACCCGGCGACGACCTCGACCAGCATGTCGACGGGCACGCCGGAGATCACGGAGACGTTCTCATAGCGCGCGGTCGAGCCCACGCCGCCATTGCCGGTCCGGTCCACCGGGTCACTGAACGTGAACGCGTAGTAGTCGACCGTACCGGTGACGCAGGTGTCGGGCAGCACGAGCCGCTCGAACAGCACCCGGTAGTCCTCGACCTCACCGTCGGGCGCAGCGCCGGTCGGCTCGGCGATCGAGTCCGCATCCGTCGAATACCGCACACGCACGTACGACGAGATGCCTGCCGGGTTCACACCCTGCGAGAACGTCAGATCGTTGTCACCCGCCGTCACCGGCTGAGCGTGAACCACCCGCTCCCCGTCGTCGAAGAAGTCACCGTCCTGGTTCCAATCCACCCACACGCTCACGAACCCGGCAGCCGACGCATTCACCCGCAGCGTGTTCTCCACCGGCTGCAGCGACGACCCGTCCAGACCCGTCCGAATCGTCGGGTTCGGATACCCGAGCGCCGGGTTGAACTCCACGCCGTCATCCGAGCCGTCGCGGTCGGCCGCGGCGCCGGGCTGCCCGTCGGTCTCGCTGTCGATGGACGGGCCGAGCATGACCGGCGCGGTGTAGTTGTCCGCGTCGTAGCCAGGGATGTTGTGGCGCGCGCCGTTGTTCGCCAGCGTCGTGCCGTAGCTGTCCGGCGCGTCGCCGAAGTCGACGTCGAACTTGCACTCGAACAGGTGGAAGTCGTCGAAGTTCATCCACACCTGGCCCTCGACGGTGGCGTCGTTCGCCGGAGTCTCGTTACGAACCTCGACCCGCAGGTGCGACCAGGGGCGAGTGGCATTCAGCGTGAAGGAGACGCGCTCCCACTGCGGGGTGGCACCCACACCGGGGAACTCCACGACAGGCGTGCTGTAGAGCAGCTCGCTGTTGGCCGCTGTCGGCGGCACGACCTCAGGCACGTCCAAGAGGAACCCGACGTTCGGATCATCGACGCCGTAGAACTGCATGTAGCCGTTGCCCTGCCGGCCGTAGCCGCCCGCGGCCACCGAGTAGTACCCGACATAGGTCGACAACGGGTCGAGGGCGGCGACGAGGGTATTCGTCGCTCCCTCGCCCGCACCTTCCGCGGAGTGCCCGCCCATGAATCCGTAGCCGTCCGCCGCCGTCCTGACCGGCATCAGTTCCGGGCCGGGACCGGAGTCAAAGGTCGGCGAGAACACGTGATATTGGCCGCCCCACGGGTGGCTGTCGTGCCAGCCGGTTGCGTAGTTGATCGAGCTCATCCCCGGGTTCACAAAATCGCCGGTCCGGCTCTCGAAGCTCGGGTTGGTGATGAGGTCCACGGGGACCAAGGTGCCCCCGGGGCCACACTGGACCTGCGGAGCGAACACCGCGGTGTAGTCCTCCACCTCGCCCGCGGCGGCAGGACCGGTCGGCAGCGCGTCGGCCGGATCGAGGTCGCCAGGGAACAGCCGGAAGCGGGCATACGTCTCCGGCGGCACCGTGGCCGTGGCCGGGAAGGTCAGGACGTAGTCCGCGGTGCCCGATCCGGCGGGCACGCCGACGATCACGCGCTCGGCACCGTTGTCGAACGATCCGTCACCGTTCAGATCGATCCAGCCCACCAGGGTCGCGGGCTCGGCGGTGTCGTTGGTCGCTGAGACCGTCACCGTGGTCGGCTGCCCGGGCACGAGCCCGATCGGGTCGGACACGCCGTCCTCGTCCGCGATGCCGTTCGTGTCGTCGCCGTCGGCGCCGGGGCCGGGCTGCCCGTCCGTCTCGCTGTCGATGGTGCGGCCCAGCATCAGCGGTGCGGTGTGGTTGTCGGCGTCGTAGCCCGGGATGTTGTGACGCGGGCCGTTGTTCGCCAGCGTCGTGCCGTAGCTGTCCGGCGCGTCGCCGAAGTCGATCGGCAGCGGAGAGTTGAAGCACCGCGCGCCGTCGTTCAGGCCCGCAGCAGGGCCCTGGGCGAAGAAGTCCGCGTCGCCGGAGGCCATGTCGATGCGCCAGATGCCGCCGGTGGCGTTGTCGGAGGCGTAGAGGAAGCCGTCCGGGTCGGTGTACACCGCGCCGAACTGAGCGCTCACGGGCCGACCGTCCGGGGTCTCCAGCGGGCCGAGATCCCTCACCAGCGACGCCGTCTTGGTGTCGGTGTCGAAGCCGACCAGGCCGATGCGCACCGGCGAGACCGTGTTCATGTACGCGGCCGAGTAGAGGTTGCCGTCCTTCACGCTGTAACCCCAGTCGGGGCCGAGGAGCCACCCCGCCGGCATCGTGAAGTTGCCCGACGAGACGACCTCCATGTACGTCGGCGACGCGGGGTCGCTGAGGTCGATCTCCACCCAGCCCGGCTGGGCGGAGTTGGAGTTGCTCACCCAGTAGTGGCCGCGGGCGTCGAATTCACCGGTGTTCAGCCACGTTTGGACCCCCACGGGGACCGTGGCCCAGTTGGACGGCAGCCCGAGCGGCTCGGTCGACCAGTCGCTGCCGATTCGAACGATCCCCTCCCCATCGAACTGGTCGAACGCGTACATGTAGTGGTCCATCGGGTTGTACCCGGCGGCGTTGAGATTGGCGGAGGAGATCGCGGTGGCGATCTGCTGGCTCGCCCCGGTCACGAGGTCGATGCTGTGGACATCCGTCGGCTGCTGCTGGAACAGGATGCCCGGGGCACCGGGCAGGCAGGAGAATGGTCCGAGCGCCTGAACATCGAGCGCCCAGTCTTCGACCTCGCCCGCTGTAGTGATGCCGGTCGGGGACGCGACGTCCGTCTCGGTCACGCCGATGCGGAGCCGCAAGAACGTCGGGCCCGACTGCACGTCCGTCGGTACCGTCCAGCTGAGGCTCACGGAGGTCCCCTCGCAGAGCACCGGATCTGAGGCCTCCGTCGCATCGAAGGTGCCGTTGCCGTTCCAGTCGATCCAGCCCCGCACATACCCAGGGCCGGTGCAGGCGACATCGGGAAGGGTGTGCCTGCCGTTCGGCGTGACGCTGACCGTTCCGGGCTCCGTGATGGCGTCGTCCGTGTCGGCATCGGCCCGCGGGCTCGGCTGGGAAGCCTGTTCGGAGGTGACCGTGGCGCCGAGGCGGGTGGCCGGCTGGCCAGCGGTGCTCAGGGGTTGCGCGAAGAGCCCCCCAGTGACTGCCGCCGCGCCGGTGAAAGGGGGCGAGAAGATCGAGCCAGCGTCACCATAGCTTTCCGGGGCATCACCGAAGTCGGTGAACAGCACGACTCCCAGAGCGATCGCGGAGCGCCCGTTGGGGGAAGCCACCGTCGCGGTGGCGGACGATGCCCCCTCCATGAAGGCGACGCCCGTCGGATAGGCAGAGCAGCTATGCGGCTGCGACCCGGCGAACCGCAGAGTCTGGCCGTCGCGCACGACCGCGGCGTCCGTGGTGCACCCAGCAGGCCGGTATCGATCGATGATGCGCCACTGCGCGCCAGCAGGGATCGTCGCGGCGACGTACTCCCCCTGGGTGGCCAGGCTGGCCTCGGCATCCGCCATCACGAGACCGGCGAGGGGGATGCTCCTGCCATCGAGCGTCGCGGAGCAGCTGAAGTCGAAGTCGACGGCGGGCCCGGAGGCGAAGTTGGCGAGGCCGATCGCGAGCGTGTTGTCGGCGCCCGTGCCGCCGACGTTGTACATGTCGTCGAGACCGTCTCCCGAGAACGACCCGGGCCTCTGGACGACGAGACCTTGTCCCGTGGGGGCGCCGATGCTGCAGGTCGTAGCGAGCGTGCCCCCGGCGAAGGCGCGGGTGTTCGTTCTGGTCAGCCCCGCGGCAGGGATGCGCTCCCCTTGGGCACCCCACTCGAACCAGTCGATGGAGCCCTTGTAGAGCCCCGTGCCCCCCTCCGCGAACCGCATCGGCGCGAACTCCTCCGCCTGGGCCGTGACCGCGGCCGCCTGGCTCGGCGCATCGCTGTCGCCGGTCCCGGCCTCAGCCGCCGCGGGCGCGGCCGGAGCCAGGGCCATGACGGCTCCACCGGTGAGCAGGCCACCCACGAGGGTCAGCGCGGCGAGAGCCGACGTGCTGCGCAGCGCCGACCGCTTCCCGGAAGCGGTCATGAAGGTCCGTCGCGCCACGCGCGGCTCGTACCGGCGCCTCATGCGTGCGTCCCGGTGATGCAGCTGGATGCGCGGCCGCCAACGGTCATCTTCATCGTCTCCCTCAGAGCGTCCGAGCGGGCGATCACTCGTCCGCACCTCAGGCTTAGTGGCGGGCGCGAGACGGCGACAACGAACCTCACCCCGGCATCACCCGAGGTGAGGGCACCGCGCGCGGACGCGGCTCAGCGTCGGGGCGCGGCTCAGCGTCGGCGCCCGACGCGCGTGTGCCGGCGGGCAGCCCTGGGAGGTGGCTGCCCGCCGGCGTGTGCGGTGCCGGGGGTTCCGGCGGGGGGTGCTCCGATCAGATCAGGGCGGCAGCGCGGCGGCGGCGGACCACCAGCAGCACGACACCCGCGGCGACCAGGCCCGC
>NZ_BMJY01000031.1 GCF_014643695.1 Microbacterium album
GGGGGGGGGGGGGGGGGGGGGGGGGTAAGTCTGGGTCAGCCGACCGCGGGGTAGCCGGCGGTCTTCTCGACCTCCACGCTCTCCCCGTCGACCACACCCGTGACACGGACCTTCACCTCACCGGCCGGTATCGACGTCTGGCGCGAGTTGAGCAGCACATTGGCTGCCCTGCCCGGCTGCACCGCGGTGAAGGACTTCGAGCCGTACGGCGTCTCGATGACCATGTCCACGGCGACCGTGTCGTTGTTGACCGTCGCGACGGACACGTACTGCATGCCCGCCATCACGCGTGTCGACGCGTTCACCGACACGTTCAGGTCCTTGGCCGGCTCCTCCGGCTCCTCCGGCTGCTGGGGGTTGTTGCCGGTGTCGGGGTCGTCGGTGAGGTCGGTGACGATCTTGGGGCTGTTCCAGCCGTTGCCGGGCTTGTCGACGCGGTAGCCGTCGTAGAACTCGCCGGTGGCGAGGCGGGCCTGGTAGAGGAGGGAGCCTTCGGAGACGTCGATGAGCTGGTAGAGCTGGATGTTCTGTCCGTTGACGCGGAGGTTGGCGCCGTTGTTGGTCCAGTTCTGGCCCTGGTTGAGGGAGTACATCTTGCCGCCGGAGACGGAGATGGAGTAGACGGTGCCGTGCGACTTGGTGGGGTCGTTGGGGTCGTCGTCGGTGATGAGGTTTCCGCGGTTGTAGACGTGGTCGTGGCCCTGGAGGACGAGGTCGACGCCGTACTTGTCGAACAGGGGGGTCCAGTCGGCGCGGACGAGGGAGTTGTTGCGGGTTCCGGTGCCGGCGAATGCGGGGTGGTGGTAGGTCACGACGGTCCACTTGGGGCGCTCGGGGTCGGTGAGGACCTGCTCGAGCCATTCCTTCTGCGCGGCGCGGACGTGCTCCTGGACGGGGCCGTTCTGGAGGGGGCTGGAGTCGAGGGAGATGTAGCGCACGCCCTGGTAGTCGACGTAGTAGGCGCTGCGCTCGACCTCGGGCATGGGGGTGCCGTCGGCGAGGGCGGGGCCGTTGGAGGGGAAGGGGAACTGCGGCTTCCAGAACGGGGAGATGCTGGTGGAGGAGTTGTATTCGTGGTTGCCGGGGGTGGCGATCACGTTGCGCTGCTGATTGCTGTAACCGGCGGCCGCGTACCACTCGGCCCATTCCTTCTCCTGGATGCGGAGGGAGGAGTCGGTGGTGCCGGTCTGGTTCATCAGGTCGCCGGCGTGGAGGAGGATGCGCGCGTCGGGGCGGTCCTTGACGGCCTGCTGGAAGACGCGGGGGACGGCGGAGTCGATGTAGTTCTGCGCGTCGCCGAAGTAGATGAACGAGTACGGCTCGAGTCCGTCGGCGGCCGTGGTGAAGTCCATCCACGGGCTCCAGTTGTTGATCGAGCTGGCGCCCGAGCCGCTGGTGACGGGCTGGGTCGCGTCGCCGACGCGGTAGGAGTAGCGAGTGTTGGGCTTCAGGCCGGTGAACTCGGCGGTGTGGTACCGGTTCACGTATCCGGTCTTGGGGTCGACCTCTTCGGTGAACGCGGCCTCGACCTCGATCACGTCGTAGGCGGCGGCGTTGGAGCGCTGCACGTCGCCGAACGCGGCGGGGGCCTCGACGATCTGGGCGCGGGGGGTGGCGGAGTCCGCGCGCCAGGTCACGCGCTGGCTGGTGGCGGGGTCCTCGGTGGGGATCAGGGTGATCCGGTCGGGGACGGGGGTGATCGCATAGCGCTGCGCGGCGGGGTACGGGGTGTCAGCAGCGAAGGCGGCGGAGGCGGTGAGGCCGACGGAGCCGATCGTTGCGCACACGGCGACCGCGAACGCGAGCGCGACGCGGCCACGAGGGCGACGGGGAACGGGAGAACCGGAGAGCGGATGAGCAGTCACGTGCCCTGACGCTACGGAGACCGGATGAATCCGAGGATCGCGGAGGCGGCCAGTCGGTGTCTTCGAGATGACGGTGAGGTGAAGCGGTCCTCGTCCCGCCGCCCGGCGGAGGGTCGGGCGGACAGGGTCGGCGCTGCGGTGCCGGCGCATGCGAACAGGACCCGGTGCCCCTGGGTTGAGGGGTGCCGGGTCCTGTTCGTCGGACGCGGACGATCTCAGACGGTGCGTCGCCGGGTGGCGGTCAGCATCCCGCCGAGCACGATGAGCGCGACGGCGCCGAGCGCGACGCCCCAGGCGATCTGCCCGCCCGTGAGGGGAAGCGAGGGCGCCGGGGACGGTGCGGATGCCGGCGTCACCGTGGCCTCCGTCCAGGCCAGGATGGTGCCGCTCGTGTCGGTGATGACGAGGCGGTGCATCCCCGTGGGGGCGTCGATGGGCACCGTGAAGGTCACCGAGCCGTCCGCCGTCACGGTATCCGAGCCGAGGGAGGTCGGGCTGGAGAACAGCCAGCCGCACAGGAGCTCTCCGACGTAGTCGCGGCCCACGGGAGCGGTGATCGTGCCGCCCTGGGGCACGGACAGCAGCGTGGACGAGCGCAGCGCGCCGCGGTTGTCGTCATGCAGCTGTGCGGCGGCGGGAGCGGGGGCGGAGACGCAGTCGACGCCGTGCGTCGGCTCCGGCTCGGGGGCGGGCGGCGTCGCAGGAGGGGTGACGGGCGGCTCGGGCGTGGGCTCCGGAGTGATCTCGACGTTGAGGTCCACGCCCGAACGGCTGTCGCCGTCGGCCGCCTGGGCGACGGGAGCCTGGAGCAGCTGCCCGGCGGCGAGCAGGCCGATCAGCGCCAAGCCCGCGGACGTCCTGGCCGCGCGACGCGAGGGCGGCGGTGTCGCGGCCGGTTGCGCGGACGCTGCCGACTGTGGCGGCCCGGCGGACGCGCCGGCCAGCGCCTCGGCACGCGCCTGCTCGATGAGTCGTTCGGTCTTCTGCTTCTCGTGTCGTCGTCGCCACACGGTCCATGTCAGCAAGAGGGCTCCCACTCCTAGGGTCGCGAGCTGCGACCACGGCATTGCGAGGAACGTCGCCTGCGCCGTTGCGGGCGCGGCTTCGTCGAAGTCGAGGTCGTCGGAGACGGCCTCGGGTTGGGCGTGCAGGGTCACGTCGTAGGTGAACAGCGGCCAAACGGAGGGCACGCGCACCACGCCGCGCCGCGTCTCGCCCGGAGCGATCTCCCCGATCTGCTCCCCGGTGATCGTGCGTGCCGCGATCCCGAACGGGCCGGACAGCGAGATCTCCGGTTGCGCGCGCAGGCGGGTGTTGCCCGTGTTGGACACCTCGTATGCGATGTCCACTGACCCGGCTTCGAAGGGGTTCGCCATGCCGGCGTAGGCGCCCGTCGCGGCGACGCTCAGTTGCGCCACCAGATCCCCGGTCACCCGGGTCATGACGCGGAACCCGACGCGGGACTCCACGCCGAGAGTCCCGTCGCCGGCCGAGCGGATGCTCGCGGCCACACCGGCGGGATGGTCCCCGGGGCCCGCGTCGTCGGGGACCGTCACGGTGAAGGGAACGGCTTCGGAAGCGCCGGCGGGAACGACGACGCTCTCGGGCAGGTCGATCCAGGTGCCGGCGGCGACGGATACCTGATCGCCGGCGAGCATGTTGAAGCGGCCCGTCTCGGTGAAGTACCCGTCGGCAGAGGTGAGGCGGAACTCCACGTCCCTGCGGCTGTGGTTGGTGACGACCATGTGCTCGCTGAGCACCTCTCCCGGTTCGGCCTCCCACTCCACCCACGAACGTCCGTCCTCGCCGTTCTCATCGCCGGGACGCACCGACCATGTGACCGGTCCCTCCTCCGTGGCGGCCACGGCGGGCTCGGCCAGCAGCGGAGAGGTCAGCAGGACGGCGAATGCAGCGGCAGCGGCGATCAGGGAGGACACGGTTCTCACGGAGTGGGCTCCTTTCACGAGCGGGACGGCACGCGCGGAGGGGGCGTGCGAGCGGGCGGGGAGGGTGCGCACGAAGGCTCCCTCCCCGCCCGAGCAGCGCTTACTCGAACAGCGACAGGGTGATCGTCGACGAGTACGAGCCGGCCGCGACGTCGGCGGGGACGACGAGGTTCAGGTCCGCGGTGGCGGAGAAGACGCCGCCGGCGGCGTTGCCCTCGCCCGAGGCGACCGAGTAGAGCAGCTCCTGGTGGATCAGGCCCGGGGCGGTGGGGGCGACGTCTCCGCCGACGAAGACGAAGTCCTCGCCCTCGCCCTCACCCTCGACGAACTGCGGCGCCCACCCCAGGTTCGCGGCGGGGATGGTGTTGTTCGAGTCCGCGTCGACGAAGTCGCTCGCCGAGCCCAGCACGTACCACGCCGCGAGCGGGTCGACGCTCTCCGCGTCACGGGTGTCCGTGACCGTGACCTTCGGCAGCGTGCCCGTGAACTCGCGCTCCAGACCCGAGGTCTCGGTCTCGACGAGCGTGGTCTCGGCGGCCTCGACGGTCATCGCGAGCGAACCGGGCGCTGCGAGCTCCTCGATCTCGACGTTCACGTCCACGGCCTGGTTGCCCAGCTCCGTGTCATCCGCGACGGCGGCCGAGCCGGCGGCCATGAGCACGGCCGCGCCGAAGGCGGCGACGGAACCGCGGAACACAACAGACTTCTTCATTTCGTTCTCCCTTGGGGTAGGACACACGACGCCCGGGTGACGTCGTGACGTTCGGATGGATCCGCGGGCGCGCGCCGTCCGGCACGCGAGCAGCGCGCGCCCGCGGGGGGGGGGGGGGGGGGGGGGG
>NZ_BMJY01000032.1 GCF_014643695.1 Microbacterium album
ACCGCCCGTACTTTGAGAACTACACAGTGGACGCGAGCATCTTATAGATAGCGAACGGCAGATCTTTTTTCAAAAGGAGGTCTGCTGGCTCATGTGATTTCAAGTCTTTAAGAGCAAACGGTGGATGCCTTGGCATCTGGAGCCGAAGAAGGACGTGGCAATCTGCGATAAGCCTCGGGGAGCTGATAAGCGAGCTTTGATCCGAGGATGTCCGAATGGGGAAACCCCGCTGGGCGGCGTGCCGACCCAGTGACTCCCGCCTGAATATATAGGGCGGGTAGAGGGAACGTGGGGAAGTGAAACATCTCAGTACCCACAGGAAGAGAAAACAACAGTGATTCCGTGAGTAGTGGCGAGCGAAACCGGATGAGGCTAAACCGGGCGTGTGTGATAGGCGGCGGCCGTTGCACGTTCGGGGTTGTGGGACTCTCTTGACTCTTCTGCCGGAGGGTCGACGTGACAGAAGCGTATAGACGAACGGTCTTGAATGGCCGGCCAGAGTGGGTGGCAGCCCCGTAGTCGAAATGCGTGTTCTGGCGTGGAGAGGATCCCAAGTAGCACGGGGCCCGAGAAATCCCGTGTGAATCTGCCAGGACCACCTGGTAAGCCTAAATACTCCCAGATGACCGATAGCGGACAAGTACCGTGAGGGAAAGGTGAAAAGTACCCCGGGAGGGGAGTGAAATAGTACCTGAAACCGTTTGCTTACAAACCGTTGGAGCACCCCTGGTAGGTGTGACAGCGTGCCTTTTGAAGAATGAGCCTGCGAGTTAGTGATACGTGGCGAGGTTAACCCGTGTGGGGTAGCCGTAGCGAAAGCGAGTCTGAATAGGGCGATTTTAGTCGCGTGTCCTAGACCCGAAGCGAAGTGATCTATCCATGGCCAGGCTGAAGCGACGGTAAGACGTCGTGGAGGGCCGAACCCACTTAGGTTGAAAACTGAGGGGATGAGCTGTGGATAGGGGTGAAAGGCCAATCAAACTTCGTGATAGCTGGTTCTCTCCGAAATGCATTTAGGTGCAGCGTTGCGTGTTTCTTGCCGGAGGTAGAGCTACTGGATGGCCGATGGGCCCTACAAGGTTACTGACGTCAGCCAAACTCCGAATGCCGGTAAGTGAGAGCGCAGCAGTGAGACTGTGGGGGATAAGCTTCATAGTCGAGAGGGAAACAACCCAGACCACCAACTAAGGTCCCTAAGCGCGTGCTAAGTGGGAAAGGATGTGGAGTTGCTCAGACAACCAGGAGGTTGGCTTAGAAGCAGCCACCCTTGAAAGAGTGCGTAATAGCTCACTGGTCAAGTGATTCCGCGCCGACAATGTAACGGGGCTCAAGCACGCCACCGAAGTTGTGGCATTGACACTTTTGGTAGGCCTTCGTGGTCCAGCCGTGTTGATGGGTAGGAGAGCGTCGTGTGGCGAGTGAAGCGGCGGTGTGAACCAGCCGTGGACGCCACACGAGTGAGAATGCAGGCATGAGTAGCGAATGACGTGTGAGAAACACGTCCTCCGAAAGACCAAGGGTTCCAGGGTCAAGCTAATCTTCCCTGGGTAAGTCGGGACCTAAGGCGAGGCCGACAGGCGTAGTCGATGGACAACGGGTTGATATTCCCGTACCGGCGAAGAACCGCCCCAACCAATCCAGTGGTGCTAAGCGCCCGAACCCATCCACCGTCACCTTCGGGTGACACCGGGTGGGGGAGCGCGCGACCCCATGCTGGTGCGGTTAGCGTATTAACAGGTGTGACGCAGGAAGGTAGCCCAAGCCAGGCGATGGTAGTCCTGGTGCAAGTGCGTAGGCCGACTTCTAGGCAAATCCGGAAGTCATGAGGCTGAGACACGATGCGGATGAAAAGTGGGTGATCCTATGCTGCCGAGAAAAGCATCGACGCGAGGTTCTAGCCGCCCGTACCCCAAACCGACTCAGGTGGTCAGGTAGAGAATACCAAGGAGATCGAGATAATCGTGGTTAAGGAACTCGGCAAAATGCCCCCGTAACTTCGGGAGAAGGGGGGCCATCCACTTATTAGGGCTTGCCCCGAAAGGGTGTGGTGGCCGCAGAGACCAGTGGGTAGCGACTGTTTATTAAAAACACAGGTCCGTGCCAAGTCGCAAGACGATGTATACGGACTGACGCCTGCCCGGTGCCGGAAGGTTAAGAGGACGGGTTAGCCGCAAGGCGAAGCTCAGAATTTAAGCCCCGGTAAACGGCGGTGGTAACTATAACCATCCTAAGGTAGCGAAATTCCTTGTCGGGTAAGTTCCGACCTGCACGAATGGCGTAACGACTTCCCAACTGTCTCAACCACGAACTCGGCGAAATTGCATTACGAGTAAAGATGCTCGTTACGCGCAGCAGGACGGAAAGACCCCGTGACCTTTACTACAGCTTGGTATTGGTGTTCGGTGTGGCTTGTGTAGGATAGGTGGGAGACTGTGAAGCGGATACGCCAGTATTCGTGGAGTCGTTGTTGAAATACCACTCTGGTCACTCTGGATGTCTAACTTCGAACCGTGATCCGGTTCAGGGACAGTGCCTGGTGGGTAGTTTAACTGGGGCGGTTGCCTCCCAAAGAGTAACGGAGGCGCCCAAAGGTTCCCTCAACCTGGTTGGCAATCAGGTGGCGAGTGTAAGTGCACAAGGGAGCTTGACTGTGAGACTGACAGGTCGAGCAGGGACGAAAGTCGGGACTAGTGATCCGGCAGTGGCTTGTGGAAGCGCTGTCGCTCAACGGATAAAAGGTACCTCGGGGATAACAGGCTGATCTTGCCCAAGAGTCCATATCGACGGCATGGTTTGGCACCTCGATGTCGGCTCGTCGCATCCTGGGGCTGGAGTAGGTCCCAAGGGTTGGGCTGTTCGCCCATTAAAGCGGTACGCGAGCTGGGTTTAGAACGTCGTGAGACAGTTCGGTCCCTATCCGCTGCGCGCGTAGGAAGTTTGAGAGGATCTGACCCTAGTACGAGAGGACCGGGTTGGACGAACCTCTGGTGTGTCAGTTGTTCCGCCAGGAGCACCGCTGATTAGCTACGTTCGGGATGGATAACCGCTGAAAGCATCTAAGCGGGAAGCCGGCCTCAAGATGAGACTTCCATACCTTCGGGTGAGAGGCTCCCAGCCAGACTACTGGGTTGATAGGCCAGATGTGGAAGCACGGCAACGTGTGCAGCTGACTGGTACTAATAAGCCGATGACTTGATAACACCTCGTCTATCCTGACGATGCTTGCGTCCACTGAGTGGTTCTCGATGTACGGTCGAGAACACAAGCAACAACTGACTTTTGCTTGACTGAAACATCAACAGTGTTTCGGCGGTCATAGCGAGAGGGAAACGCCCGGTCCCATTCCGAACCCGGAAGCTAAGCCTCTCAGCGCCGATGGTACTGCAGGGGGGACCCTGTGGGAGAGTAGGACACCGCCGGACTTCCTTTAACAGAAGGGCCACCCAACGCTGGGTGGCCCTTCTGCATTTACCGGGCA
>NZ_BMJY01000033.1 GCF_014643695.1 Microbacterium album
CGAAGGATCACACGGTGACCGCGCCCACGTTCACAACGGGGCCGGCCACCGAGCGGTTACACCACTATGCGGGACGCCACTCACGCCCGCAACCGTTCACTTTTCGAACACCGGATCCGTTCAGAATTCGAGCGCCGCCGACATCACCCGCGAGGAGGGCAGCAACGAGGCAGGCGGCCTACGAGTGCTCCAGACGGATGCCGCCCCCGCCCGTCGAGTACGGCTTGACCCGTCGAGGCTCCCCTGTCATCCGGCTCGACAATGTGGACAATGCACTGTTCGCCGTCGTCGGCGACACGCCCAGCGGCGGCGACTCTTCGGACGGAAAGCGGGATCGTGCTTTCGGAGAGCACCCTCAAAGCGGCGAACTCAGTTTCAGTGAGCGTCGCGTGAAGCGTCTCTCCCGCCGTAGCCATAGGACGGGAAAATGCGCGAATCAGTGCCGAGTCGTAGCCCTTCCCCGCGCTCAGAAGACGATGGTGTGGTTGCCCTGGCGGATGACGCGGTCCTCCGCGTGCCACGCCACGGCCCGGGAGAGCACGGCGCGCTCCACGTCGGCGCCGCGGCGCTGCAGGTCCTCGGCGGTGTCGACGTGCGTCACGCGCACGACGTCCTGCTCGATGATCGGGCCCTCGTCCAGGTCCTCGGTGACGTAGTGCGCGGTCGCCCCAATCAGCTTCACGCCGCGCTCCTTGGCCTTGCGGTACGGGCCGGCCCCGATGAAGGCGGGCAGGAACGAGTGGTGGATGTTGATCACCGGCACGCCGACCTTCTCGAGGAAGTCGCCCGAGAACACCTGCATGTAGCGGGCGAGCACGACGAAGTCGACGTTGCCCTCGAGCAGCTTCAGGATCGCCGCCTCCGATTCGCTCTTGTCGGGCCCCGCCTGCGACGGCACGTGGAAGAACGGAACGCCGAATGTGCGGACGTCCTCGGCCGTGTTGGTGTGGTTCGAGATCACCATCGGGATCGTCACGGGCAGCTCGCCGCGGCGGTGACGCCACAGCAGGTCGAGCAGGCAGTGGTCGCTCTTGGAGGCCAGGATCGCCATCCGCTTCGGGACCGACTGATCCGTGAGCGTCCACTCCATGCCGAACGGCTCGAGGGTCTTCGCGAGGTCCGCCTCGATGTCGCCCATCGCCGCGATCAGATCCAGGCGGTGGAACACCACGCGCTGGAAGAAGTCGCCGCCGACGGGGTCGGAGGAGTACTGGTCGAGCGTGACGATGTTGCCGTTGTGGCGCGTGATCAGCGCGGCGAGCGCCGCGACGATGCCCGGCTGGTCCGGGCCGTGCACGATCAGGCACGCGCGATCGATCAGCGCGGGGTTTTGCACGGTCATGCGGACACCTTCGCCTGGTAGTCGCGGGCCCACTCGGCCGTGGCGCGCAGCCCGCCGAACGCGTACATGTGCAGCTTCACGTCACCGGCCTTGGGGTCGGCGGCGACCAGGTCGCCCAGCTCCGTCACGAAGGTGTCCGGGCCGGCCGTGCCGAGCAGGTTGGTGAGCGAGAAGCCGTACTTCTTCACGATCATCGCGTTCGCGCCGACGCCGAAGCGGCGCGCGAAGCTCAGCAGGCGCTTGATGCCCGCCGGGCCGGGGGTGCCGATCCGGATGGTCGCGTCGATGCCGCGGTCGCGGACCCCGTCGATCCACTGCATCACCGGGTCGGTGTCGAACGCGAACTGCGTCAGGATCACCGCGCCCAGGCCCTGGTCCTTCAGCGAGGCCGCCTTCTTCTCGAGGTGGTCCCACAGCACGTCGGTCGGGATGTCGGGGTGACCCTCGGGGTAACCCGAGATCGACACCTCGCGCACGCCGTACGACTGCAGCACGCCGGAGCGGATCACGTCGAACGCGCTTTCGTACGGGCCCTCGGGCGTCGCGGGGTCGCCGCCGACCGCGAACACGTGCTCGGTCGCGCCGACCTGCTGCAGGCGGTCGAGGAACTCCTCGAGCTGGGCCTGCGACGACAGCCGGCGGGCCGAGATGTGCGGGATCGGGATGAACCCGGCCTCCTTCACCGCCTTCGCGGCGGCCACGCGCATCTCGAGATCCTCGTTCCCGAGGAACGTGACGTTCACGCGCGTTCCCTGGGGGATCACGTCCTGCGCCTCGTGGAGTCCGGGCACGTCCTTGCCCGTCATCTCCAGGGAGTAGTCGGGCTCTTCGCAGATGAGGGGGTAGGTGGTTGAGCGCGTCGATGGTGGGATAGGGGTCGAGGCCTCCCGAGGATGGAAGTTCCTACACTCGCCATCCGGAAGACCTCGACGTGCTCCACGCTACCTTCGTGACTCCTGACCTGACGGTGTTCTGCCGTCTCGATGAGCTCGGCCTTGTGGCCGTTGGGCAGCGGCTCGAGCCGGATCGGGCGGTGATCGAGTGCCGGGTCGCGGAGCCGGATCCGTGGTGCCGGGGCTGCGGCAGTCAGGCGCTCTCGCGTGGGACGGACACACGTCGTCTCGCGCACGAGCCGTTCGGGCATCGCCCGACCGCGCTGCTCGTCCGCGTCCGCCGTTACAAGTGCTCCGGGTGCGGGCGCTCCTGGCGGGAGGACATCACCGCGGCGGCGCCGGAGCGGGGGAAGCTGTCCCGCAGAGGGATGCGATGGGCGCTCGAGGCGCTCGTGATCGATCACCTCACCGTTGCCCGCGTCGCTGCCGGTCTCGGGGTGTCCTGGCACACCGCGAACGCTGCGGTCCTCGCCGAAGGTAAGCGCGTGCTGATTGATGATCCGGCCCGGTTCGACGGCGTCCGGGTGATCGGCGTCGACGAGCACGTCTGGCGTCACACCCGATTCGGGGACAAGTACGTCACCGTGATCATCGATCTCACCCCGGTGCGGGAGAAGACGGGCCCGTCCAGGTTGCTGGCCATGGTCGAGGGTCGCTCCAGGCGGTGTTCAAGACGTGGCTCGCGTCCCGTCCCCGGCACTGGCGGGACGGGGTTGAGGTCGTCGCGATGGACGGGTTCACCGGGTTCAAGACCGCCACCACCGAAGAGCTCCCGGACGCGACGGCCGTGATGGACCCGTTCCATGTCGTCCGCCTCGCCGACGACGCGCTCGATGTCTGCCGCCGCCGCGTCCAGCAGCGCCTGCACGGGCGGCGCGGGCGCAAGAACGACCCGCTCTACAAGGCCCGCCGCACCCTCCACACCGGCGCGAGGCTACTCACCGACC
>NZ_BMJY01000034.1 GCF_014643695.1 Microbacterium album
GGAGTCAGCTGCGCTGACGGCATGTCAAATGTTCCACCCATGAGCAAACCCCTCCGAGACATTCGCTCGAAGCGGGCCCTGGAACCGGAAAAACCGGTTCAGATGCTCCTTAGAAAGGAGGTGATCCAGCCGCACCTTCCGGTACGGCTACCTTGTTACGACTTAGTCCTAATTACCGATCCCACCTTCGACGGCTCCCTCCACAAGGGTTAGGCCACCGGCTTCAGGTGTTACCGACTTTCATGACTTGACGGGCGGTGTGTACAAGACCCGGGAACGTATTCACCGCAGCGTTGCTGATCTGCGATTACTAGCGACTCCGACTTCATGAGGTCGAGTTGCAGACCTCAATCCGAACTGGGACCGGCTTTTTGGGATTCGCTCCACCTTACGGTATCGCAGCCCTTTGTACCGGCCATTGTAGCATGCGTGAAGCCCAAGACATAAGGGGCATGATGATTTGACGTCATCCCCACCTTCCTCCGAGTTGACCCCGGCAGTATCCCATGAGTTCCCACCATTACGTGCTGGCAACATAGAACGAGGGTTGCGCTCGTTGCGGGACTTAACCCAACATCTCACGACACGAGCTGACGACAACCATGCACCACCTGTATAGAGACCTTGCGGGGGGACTGTTTCCAGCCCTTTCCTCTATATGTCAAGCCTTGGTAAGGTTCTTCGCGTTGCATCGAATTAATCCGCATGCTCCGCCGCTTGTGCGGGTCCCCGTCAATTCCTTTGAGTTTTAGCCTTGCGGCCGTACTCCCCAGGCGGGGAACTTAATGCGTTAGCTGCGTCACGGAGACCGTGGAAAGGCCCCCACAACTAGTTCCCAACGTTTACGGGGTGGACTACCAGGGTATCTAAGCCTGTTTGCTCCCCACCCTTTCGCTCCTCAGCGTCAGTTACGGCCCAGAGATCTGCCTTCGCCATCGGTGTTCCTCCTGATATCTGCGCATTCCACCGCTACACCAGGAATTCCAATCTCCCCTACCGCACTCTAGTCTGCCCGTACCCACTGCAGGCCCGAGGTTGAGCCTCGGGTTTTCACAGCAGACGCGACAAACCGCCTACGAGCTCTTTACGCCCAATAATTCCGGATAACGCTTGCGCCCTACGTATTACCGCGGCTGCTGGCACGTAGTTAGCCGGCGCTTTTTCTGCAGGTACCGTCACTCTCGCTTCTTCCCTGCTAAAAGAGGTTTACAACCCGAAGGCCGTCATCCCTCACGCGGCGTTGCTGCATCAGGCTTTCGCCCATTGTGCAATATTCCCCACTGCTGCCTCCCGTAGGAGTCTGGGCCGTGTCTCAGTCCCAGTGTGGCCGGTCACCCTCTCAGGCCGGCTACCCGTCGACGCCTTGGTGAGCCATTACCTCACCAACAAGCTGATAGGCCGCGAGCCCATCCCAGACCAAAAAATCTTTCCCACCAGTAACGATGCCGCTCTGGTGCGTATCCGGTATTAGCAGCTGTTTCCAACTGTTATCCCAGAGTCCGGGGCAGGTTGCTCACGTGTTACTCACCCGTTCGCCACTGATCCACTCCAGCAAGCTGGAGCTTCACCGTTCGACTTGCATGTGTTAAGCACGCCGCCAGCGTTCATCCTGAGCCAGGATCAAACTCTCCGTAAAGAAAAAATGCATACCCCACCGGGAAAACAGTGAAGCAGCGAGTTTGAAACTGACCAAAAACGGATGTCAAAACTGACTTCCAAAATTGATCCAAAGGAATCCCAACGACCAACCAAAAAGGTCAGCCGACGAGGTTATTTGGCATTTGACAAGTGCACGCTGTTGAGTTCTCAAGGATCGGATGCTCCCAGCCCTGCGACTCCCGCCGCAGCCCTCCGGGGCAACTTCTC
>NZ_BMJY01000035.1 GCF_014643695.1 Microbacterium album
GGGTGTTCAACACCCACCAGCGCCGGGCGATCACCGCCCGAGACGGCGGATGCGTCATCCCCGGCTGCACCATCCCCGCCGCGTGGTGCGAGATCCACCACGTCGACGAACACGCGAACGGCGGCCCCACCCACACCGACAACGGAGTCCTCGTCTGCTGGTGGCACCACCACAACCTCGAGCGTTCCGGATGGGACATCCGCATGCGAAACGGCACCCCCGTGGTGAAAGCCCCACCCTGGATCGACAGACGCGGGATCTACCGCCCCGTCCGCAACACCCTCACCCGACCCCGCGGCCCATCCGGGTGACGCCCCGCCCCTGGTCCCCGGCGCGACGCCCGACGTAGCATCGGAGGGCGACATCCGCTCCGGACGACTCATCCCGCGATGCCAGGAGGTTGGACCATGATCAGGACGTTGAGCGAGCAGGAAAGCCTGGATCTTCTGCCGTCGGCGTCGGTCGGGAGGCTGGGGTTCGTCGACGGCGGAGAGGTGCAGATCATCCCCGCCAATTACACGGTGGAGGACCGCGGCGTGCTGGTGGTGCGCACATCCAGCGACGGCATCCTCAGCCGGCTGGCGCACGCGTCCCCCCGTGTCGCGTTCGAAGTCGACTATCACGACGACCATCGCGGAGTCGGGTGGAGCGTGCTGATGAACGGCTCCCTGCGCGCGGTGGACGATGACGAGGAGTCACCGCATGTGGACTCGCACCGGGTGATCCCCTGGGCCGGCACCTCTCGCACCCTCCGGCTGCGCTTCAGGGCGCAGCGGGTGACGGGCCGGCAGGTGCGCCGCGTGAGGGACCCGCTCGCAGAGGACGACTGACGACGCACGGTCAGCGCGGATCGGTCTGCGCCGCCTCGGTAGGCTCCGGCTCGGACACGTACACCACGACGTCCCCTGCCGACGCGTCGAACACGAACTGGAAGGCCGTGCCTTCCGGGTAAGCCGCGTCCAGCTCTCGCGACATACCTGGGACGATCACGAACTGCACCACCGCCGGGAACGTATTGGCTCCGCATCCGGGGAAGTAGGTCCCGCTCACTGAGCCGTCGGAGGACGCCTCGAGCGCCTCCTCGGCAGACACGTACAGGCAGACCTGAGCGCCGGCGCCGTTCCCGTTGGGCTCGCGAATGAGCATGGGTCGCAGACCGTGAAAAGTGCGGAACCCCTCGACCCCCTCCACGCCTCGGAAGAACTCCGGGAGCTCGAACTGGGTGTCCGGCGCCAGCCGCGTGACCTGCGTGGCACCCACACCATGGGGATCCGCCTGGACGCGTTGGACGAACGTGTTCGAGACCAGGACGGCGATCACGACGGCCAGGACGAGCGCTGCCGCCCATCCGGTGCGCTCGCGCGTGGTCAGGCGCGTCGAGCGGGACTCCGCGCGGCGCCGCTGGTCGTCACGGTGTGCGCCGGCGTCCGCTGCTTCGAGCTCGGACGCGGCCCCGCTTGCGGGGACGGGCTCGCGTTCAATCGCGACCGCCGGTTCGGGTTCTGGCTCCGGCGGCGCGGACGCGAACGTCACGGGGCGAGGCCGCAGCTGCGCTTCGAGCTCGGCGAGGCGGCGCTGCGCAACGGGATCGCGGTGGATGTCCGCCGCCGGCCCGTACGCCCTCGCGCGCAGCCCCTCCAGCTCGGCACGCATCCCCGGTTCCATACGCCTCATCCTGGCGTAAGCGACCGGGCAGGCACACCGTCGGACACCGCGCAACGCGACGGCGGGAGGGGCCGTCCCCACCCCGCGGTGTCCGCAGTCCCTGGCAGGATGGCGGTGCACGCCCCCCCCCCC
>NZ_BMJY01000036.1 GCF_014643695.1 Microbacterium album
CCGCTGCGCTCAGCCCGTTTCGACTCCGCGGCTGCGCCGCTCCGCTCAACGAGCGGGGGAGGGCCCTCCGCCCGTGCGTCTTCATTGCTCGTTGAGCGGAGGCGCGAAGCGCCGAAGTCGAAACGGGTTGAGCGAGCGGAGCGAGTCGAAACCGACCCCACCCCCCTGACCCACCTCTCTATCCCAAGACCCATCTCTCTATCCCAGATCAGAAGGAGAAGTTCGTGAACAAGTACGCACGCCGGCGGGGTTTCCGCGCCGGTCTCGCAGCTGCCGCGGTGGCGGCTCTGGCCGCGTTGGGGATGGCCGCTCCGGCGCATGCCGCGCCGCTGGTCGACCCCACGGCCACCGGTTCGATCGCGGTGCACAAGTTCGAGCGGTTCGTGGCGCCGTCGAACCTGGACAACAACGGCACGCCGGTGGACACCACCGGGCTCAACCCGGTCGCGGGTGTGGAGTTCCAGGTGCGTCAGGTGCAGGGCATCGACCTGGCCACCAACGGTGGTTGGGCTGACGCGTCCGGTCTTGCGGGCGTGTTCGATGAGGCCGACCCGGAGGCGTCGATCACCGGTGCCGGTTACACGCTCGGCACCGCGTTCCCCCCGCAGGTGACCGACGCTGATGGTGACGCGCTGTTCGCGGGTCTGCCGGTGGGTCTGTACCTCGTGGAGGAGACGTCTTACCCCGCGGGTATCACCCCGTCGGCGCCGTTCCTGGTGTCGATCCCGATGACCGACCCCACGGACCGGAACACGTGGATGTATGACGTTCACGTCTACCCGAAGAACTCGATCACCACGGCCGGTAAGGTCGTGAACGACGCCGACGCGATCCGGCTGGGCGACGAGCTGACCTTCACCATCACCGCCGACATCCCCAACGAGGACGTCATCGACGGCTACAAGATCGTCGACCCGCTCGACGCCAAGCTGGACTACGTCTCGACCAGCGTCCGCCTCTCCAACGGCGCGACGATCGTGCTGGGCACCGACTACACCATCGACTACGTCGCGGGCACCAACACGGTGACGGTGGAGTTCACCGAGGTTGGC
Source organism: Microbacterium album (assembly GCF_014643695.1). Lineage (GTDB taxonomy): Bacteria > Actinomycetota > Actinomycetes > Actinomycetales > Microbacteriaceae > Microbacterium > Microbacterium album. Next base: position 1,053 of record NZ_BMJY01000036.1, read on the forward strand.
CGTCAGGTCCTCGCTGCCAACAAGGCCGCGCAGGTCATCGTGGAGGTCGTCACCTCCGTGAACGAGGTCGGGGAGATCGTGAACACCGCGCTGGTGTACCCGAACGAGGCCAGCTTCAACATCACCCCGGGCGACCCGGGCGGCCCGACGACCACCCCGTCGGTCGAGACCCGCTGGGGCGGCGTGACGATCCAGAAGGTCGACCCGGCCGGTGGCGCCCTGCCCGGCGCCGTGTTCCAGGTCTTCGCCTCGGAGGCGGACGCGCTCAACCAGACCAACCCCATCACGATCGATGGCGAGGCGTCCTTCGAGGTCGTGGACCTGAACGGTGTGCTGACGATCACGGGCCTGCGCTACAGCGACTTCGCCAACGGTGGGACCGTCGCGCCCGGTGAGCCCGGCTTCATCCAGTACTACCTGGTGGAGACCGTCGCCCCCGACGGTCACGAGCTGCTCGCCGCGCCGATCCCGTTCACCGTCACGGCCACCACGGGTGGCGCGAGCGTTGACATCGTGATCGAGAACGTGCCCCACAACGCCGGTTTCGAGCTGCCGCTGACCGGTGGCACGGGCACGGGCCTGCTCTACCTGGTCGGCGCGGGCCTGGTCGCCGCGGGTGTCGTGCTGCTGGTGGTCCGCCGCCGCCGCGCTGCCGCCCTGATCTGATCGGAGCACCCCC
>NZ_BMJY01000037.1 GCF_014643695.1 Microbacterium album
AGTGGCGTCCCGCATAGTGGTGTAACCGCTCGGTGGCCGGCCCCGTTGTGAACGTGGGCGCGGTCACCGTGTGATCCTTCGAGGAATCTCCTACAACCCTCTCGAATGGAGTCATCACGATGACCGCTCCTCACATTGTCGACCCTGCCGGCCTGCTCGGTGAAGCCCTCGCCGAGGCGTCCCCGGATCTGATGCGGCAACTGCTGCAGACGATGATCAACGCGCTGCTGTCCGCGGACGCTGACGCTGTCTGCGGTGCCGAATGGGGCAACCCCAGCCCCAACCGGGTGGCGCAGCGCAACGGTTACCGGCACCGCGAGCTGGACACCCGCGTCGGCACGATCGACGTCGCCGTCCCGAAGCTGCGCAAGGGCACCTACTTCCCGGAATGGCTGCTCGAGCGCCGCAAGCGCGCCGAAGCTGCGCTGATCACCGTCGTCGCCGACTGCTACCTCGCCGGCGTCTCCACGCGCCGCATGGACAAGCTGGTCAAGACGCTCGGCATCGACTCACTGTCCAAGTCGCAGGTCTCGAGGATGGCCGCGGACTTGGACGAGCACGTCGACCAGTTCCGGCACCGGCCGCTCGGGGATGCCGGTCCGTTCACGTTCGTCGCCGCCGATGCCCTCACCATGAAGGTCCGCGAAGGCGGCCGCGTGATCAACGCCGTCGTCCTGGTCGCCACCGGCGTGAACGCGGACGGGCGTCGAGAGGTCCTGGGCATGCGGGTCGCGACCAGTGAGACCGCATCGGCTTGGAACCAGTTCTTCGCCGACCTCGCCGCCCGCGGCCTGTCCGGCGTCCGTCTCGTCACCAGTGACGCGCACGCCGGGCTGGTCGAGGCAATCGCGGCGAATCTGCCCGGAGCCGCCTGGCAGCGTTGCCGAACCCACTACGCCGCGAACCTGATGTCCGTCACGCCGAAGAGCCTCTGGCCCGCGGTCAAGGCGATGCTGCACTCCGTCTACGACCAACCCGACGGCGCCGCGGTGAACGCGCAGTTCGACCGGCTCCTCGACTACGTCGAAGACAAGCTCCCCGACGCCTTCTCGCACCTCGACGCCGCCCGGGCGGACATCCTCGCATTCACCGCGTTCCCCGAAGGTCTCTGGTCGCAGATCTGGTCGAACAACCCCAACGAGCGCCTCAACCGCGAGATCCGCCGCCGCACCGACAGCGTCGGCATCTTCCCCAACCGCGACGCCATCATCCGACTCGTCGGCGCCGTCCTCGCCGAGCAGACCGACGAATGGGCCGAAGGCCGCCGCTACCTCGGCCTCGACATCCTCGCCAAGAGCCGCCTCCACCTCCTCCCCGACACAAACACCGAGGAGGTGACCGACACCATCCTCGAACTCAGCGCCTAACCCAGCACCGAAGGATCACGAAGCGGCTACACCACTACCGGGGACTTGACC
>NZ_BMJY01000038.1 GCF_014643695.1 Microbacterium album
TGAACCGTCCCCGGTTCTCTGCCGCTCCTATGCGGGTGCCAGCACCGGGTGGGATGGCGTTTCGAGGTCAGCGTAGTAGACGGCCTCGAACTCGTCCGGCGGGATATCCCCGATGGTCGTGTGCAGGCGTCGATGGTTGTACCAGTCGACCCATTCGGCGGTGACCCATTCCACGTCACAGGCGGTGCGTAGCGGTCCGTTGCGGAACGGGGAGTCGTCGCGGATGGCTTCGTTCTTGAACAGCCCGATCGTGGATTCCGCGAGGGCGTTGTCGTAGGCGTCGCCGATGCTGCCGATGGACGCGGCGATGCCCTCGAGGGCGAGGGTCTCGGCGAAGCTGATCGACGTGAACTGGGAACCGGCATCGGAGTGGTGCACGAGCCCATCACCGGCGGGACGGCCGGCCCGATCACGTCGCCACAGGCCCATCCGCAGCGCGGTGGTCACCAGCGGGGTCGTCTTGCTTGTCGACGCGTGCCAGCCCACGATCGTCCGGGAGAAGCAGTCGATCACGAAGGCCACGTAGACGAACCCGGCCCAGGTGCGCACATACGTGAAGTCCGCGACCCAACGCCGGTTGGGTGCTTCGGCGGTGAAGTCCCGCTCCAGCAGGTCCGGCGCACGCTGCGCGTTCCGATCTGGGATCGTTGTCCGCACGCGCTTGCCTCGCACGAGCCCGCCTATCCCGAGCTGGCGCATCAGCCGGTCCACGCGCCGCTTCGACACAGCGAGGCCCTGGCGTCGCAGGAGCGCGGTCATCTTCCGCCGCCCATACATCGACTCGGGTGTCGGTTTCCCTCGCTCGTCGACACGAGCGGCGAGGATCGCGTCGATCACCACCGCGTCCTCGAGGTCGCGGTTGCTGGGCTGGGCGGTCTTCCAGGCCCGGTAGGTTCGCGCGGCGACCTGCACGCCCTGCTCTCGCAGGACATGACAGATCGACTCGACCGCGCGGCCCTTGGCGCGCTGCTCATCGATGAACGAGACGATCAGCGCTTTCGGGGGTCGAGCTCCCCGGCGAAGAAAACCGCCGCGTCACGCAGGATCGCGTTCGCCTCACGCAACTCGCGGTTCTCGCGCTCGAGCTTGCGGATCCGCTCCGAATCGCTCGTGCTCACACCCTGCCTGTCGCCGGCATCGACCTGCGCCTGCCGCACCCACCGGCGCAGCGACTCGGCACCGAACCCGAGCCGTCTCGCGACGGTCTCGCACGCGGTCGTGAGGTTCGGGTACTCATCGAGGTGATCGAGCACGAGCCGGACCGCGCGCTGCTTCGTCTCCTCCGGGATCCTCTTCGGCATGATCAACATCTTCCTTCCAGACTCGAAAGGAAGCGGCATCAAACCGGGGACGGTTCAC
>NZ_BMJY01000039.1 GCF_014643695.1 Microbacterium album
TGTAGTTCCCCGACACGTTGTGAACGTGTGAGCTGAGGCGAGGGCCTCCGGGGACGATGTGGGTTACCACACTCACACATCACCACGGAGGCCCTCGTGACTCACGCTAACGCGCCCTTGACGCCGGAAGGGCGTCGCCGCCTCGCGTCCGCGATCGTTGATGCGGGTTGGACGATCCGGCGGGCTGCGGAACGGTTCAACTGCTCGCCGGCGACCGCGTCGAGGTGGGCCAAGCGGTACGCCGCTGGCGAGCCGCTCACGGACCGGTCATCACGGCCGGTGTCGTCGCCGAATCGGTTGTCGCAGCGCACGGAGCGGCGGATCATCGCGCTGCGGTTCACGCGTCGATGGGGACCGCACAAGATCGCCTACCACCTGGGCCTTGCCCGCTCCACGGTCGGGCGGGTCCTGGCGCGGTACGGGATGCCTCTGCTTGCGCATCTGGACCGGTTCACCGGGCTGCCCGTCCGTAAACCGAAGCCGGTCCGCTACGAGGCGTCACGGCCGGGCGAGCTGGTCCACGTCGACATCAAGAAGCAGGGCCGCATCCCCGAAGGCGGTGGGCACCGCGTCCTCGGCCGGGCGGCTGGGAACCGGGACCGCAAGGCCGGGGGCGGTTACGCGTTCCTTCACAACGCGATCGATGATCACTCCCGGTTGGCGTACTCGGAGATCCTCGATGACGAACGCAAGGAGACCGCCGCGGCGTTCTGGATCCGCGCCCGAGCGTTCTTCGCCGAGGCGGGCATCACGGTCACCGCGGTGATGACCGACAACGGCGCCTGCTACCGCTCACAAGCCTTCCGCGACGCACTCGGTGACAGCGTGAAGCACCGCCGCACCCGCCCCTACCGGCCGCAGACGAACGGAAAGGTCGAACGCCTCAACCGCACCGCCGAGGAAGAATGGGCCTACGCCCGCTTCTACCCGAACGAAGCCGCCCGAGTCGCAGCGTTCCCGACCTGGCTACATCACTACAATCACCACCGACCCCACACCGCCCTCGGCGGCCAGACCCCAGCCTCCCGCGTTCACAACCTCACGGGGAAGTACA
>NZ_BMJY01000040.1 GCF_014643695.1 Microbacterium album
TGCTCGCCGTAGAGGCGGAGGAAGGTCTCCTGGTCGTGGCCGGGGTCGTGGAACACGAGGTGGCGGAACCCGAGGTCGACGTAGGTGGCGATGGCGTCGACGTGCTGTTCGACGTCGTCGGACACGATGAACCGGGACGCGGCGCGGTCGGTGGGCAGTTCCTGGGCGAGGCGCTGCATCTCGATGGGGTCGTGCACGCCCATCTTCTCCTCGGGGCTGAGGGCGAGCGGTGCCCAGAAGCGGGTGTTCTCCTTCGCCGCGGCGAGGTCGGGCCGGAAGGACACCTTGACCTCGATCAGGGTGTCGACGTCGTCGCGCGAGCGGCCCGCCTTGCCGAGGCCGTCCTCGAACGCGGGCAGGAGCTTGTCGCGGTAGAGCCCCGGGTCTTTGCCGCTGGTGGTGATCCATCCCTCGGCCATGCGGCCGGCCAGGCGGGTGGCGGCGGGTCCGGCGGCGCCGATGTAGATCGGCACGGGCTGTTCGGGGCGGTCGTAGATGGTCGCATTGTGTGCCTGGTAGTAGGTGCCCTCGAACGTCACGCGCTCACCGGTCCAGAGCTCGCGGATGAGGGTGATCGCCTCCTTCATCCGCTGGAAGCGTTCGGGGGACTCGGGCCACTCGATGCCGAGGGTGACCTCGTTGAGGGCCTCCCCGGTGCCGACGCCGAGGATCATGCGGCCGGGATGCATGGCCCCGAGCGTGCCGAAGGCCTGCGCGATGACGCCGGGGTGGTACCGGAAGGTGGGGGTCAGCACGGATGTGCCGAGCAGGACGCGCTGGGTGCGTTCTCCGGCCGCGCCGAGCCATGGCAGGGCGGCGGGGGCGTGGCCGCCCTCGTGCATCCAGGGCTGGAGGTGGTCGGAGAGGAACACGGAGTCGAAGCCCATCTCCTCCGCGAGCACGGCGTAGTCCAGCAGCTCGCGCGGCCCGAACTGCTCGGACGACGCCTTGTAGCCGAAACGCATCGGAAC
>NZ_BMJY01000041.1 GCF_014643695.1 Microbacterium album
ACATCGTGCCGTTCATCCCGCAGGCCGGCTCGGGCACCCGCTCGTTCTGGCAGTCGACGATCGGGTCGTTCGGCCCGAGCGTGACCGACAGCTACACCGCGGGCGGTGCGCAGCACGACGTGCAGGAGCACGACGGCACCGTGACCACCCAGGTTCCGAACGCGATCGTGCCGTTCTCGATCGCGCAGTGGATCGCCCAGGACAACAGCGCGGACCTCGAGGACTACTACGGCACGGTCGTCAACGACCGTCGTGTCGGCGCGGTGCTCGGCAGCGTCAGCGGTGTCAACCCGACGGTGACGGTGGGCGGCACGGAGCAGCTCAACACGGCGTTCCCGATCTCGCGCCCGGTGTTCACGGTCGTGCACCACGCCGAGCTGTCCACGAACGCCGCGCTGGCCGCGGTGTTCGCGGGCGAGGACGGGCTGGCCTACACCGCCACCCGCCCGGGCACGATCGACCAGCTCGTGATCACCGACTTCGGCTTCGGTGACCTCACGGGCGGCGTCACGATCAACAACGTCACCTACCACCCCGGCGACACCACCTCGTTCCGCACGAACTGACCGTTCGCGCACCTGAGCCGAACGGCTGAGCCGTGACGCTCGCTGTGGGTGCCCGCCTCGCGCGGGCACCCACAGCACCCCCGC
>NZ_BMJY01000042.1 GCF_014643695.1 Microbacterium album
ACGCTCGGGCCGAACGACCCGATCGTCGACTGCCAGAACGAGCGGGTGCCCGAGCCGGCCTGCGGGATGAACGGCACGATGTCCGCGTTGGTGCCCTGCGCGCCGACCGTCAGCTCCGGGGCCGTGGGGCTGTTCGCGAGCTTGACCTCGAAGCTGGCCTGGTTGATGCCGTAGATGTTGCGCAGCGTCAGGTCGAAGTACCCGTCGCCGTCGACATCCTCACCGATCGCCGTGCCCAGCGGGATGTTGGACGGCACGGCCGTGCTGGGAGCGGTCGCGTACGTGACCGCGTCCAGCGCGAGCGGGATGTACGAGTACGCGCCACCGGGCACCCAGGTCGCCGCGCTCGAGGAGCGCGCGAACTGCAGGTCGGCGGGCACCAGGTTGGTGACCGTGGTGTCCTCCACGCCCTTCTGGCCGAACGGCGTGCTGAAGGGCGCGTCGTCGCGGTAGGCGACCGAGGTGACGCCGTCGCGGGTGAGCGACAGCTGCGCGCTGTCCTTCGCGGCCTTCAGCGCGGTGACGCCCTGGCCCGAGCCGTTGGGGCGCGGGATGTAGGTGCCGCCGAAGCGGGTCTGGATCCAGTTGTCCGCACCATCGGGCAGCGT
>NZ_BMJY01000043.1 GCF_014643695.1 Microbacterium album
ATGAATGGTTCGGAGTGGGCGGTGTATGACGCTGCGTCCGGTGGTACTGCGGTGGTCGCGTCGATCGCTGCGGCGACGGATGGGGACGGTGACCCGGTGACCGGGTTGTTCCGTGACACGACGCTGACGGAGGGCGAGTACTGGTTGGAGGAGACCAGGGCCTTGCCCGGGTTCCAGCTGCTGGCGCAGCGGGTGCCGTTCACTGTCGCTCGCGACGGCACGGTGACGCTTCCCGCGGGTGTGTCGGTGAACGTGACCCTGGTCGATGTGGATGGCACCCCGACGATCCGTGTGCAGGACGTGCCCGCCCTGGACCTTCCCGAGGCCGGCGGTATCGGGACGCTGACGATCTACCTGGCGGGGGCTGCGTTGTTGGCCGCTGCCGGGGTGATCGCCGGGATCGGTTTCGCCCGCCGCCGCGCGTCCGCCCAGCGCGACCCGGGGGAGGGACCATGACGGTCCGCCCCGGCTTCGACTCCGCGGCTGCCCCGCTGCGCTCAGCCCGTTTCGACTCCGCGGCTGCGCCGCTCCGCTCAACGAGCGGGGGAGGGCCCTCCGCCCGTGCGTCTT
>NZ_BMJY01000044.1 GCF_014643695.1 Microbacterium album
ATGAATGGTTCGGAGTGGGCGGTGTATGACGCTGCGTCCGGTGGTACTGCGGTGGTCGCGTCGATCGCTGCGGCGACGGATGCGGACGGCGACCCGCTGACGGGGCTGTTCCGTGACACGACGCTGACGGAGGGCGAGTACTGGTTGGAGGAGACCAGGGCCTTGCCCGGGTTCCAGCTGCTGGCGCAGCGGGTGCCGTTCACGGTCGCTCGCGACGGCACGGTGACGCTCCCCGCGGGTGTGTCGGTGAACGTGACCCTGGTCGATGTGGATGGCACCCCGACGATCCGTGTGCAGGATGTGCCCGCCCTGGATCTTCCCGAGGCCGGTGGGATCGGGACGCTGACGATCTACCTGGCGGGGGCTGCGCTGTTGGCCGCGGCCGGGGTGATCGCCGGGATCGGTTTCGCCCGCCGCCGCGCGTCCGCCCAGCGCGACCCGGGGGAGGCGCTATGACGGTCCGCCCCGGCTTCGACTCCGCGGCTGCGCCGCTGCGCTCAGCCCGTTTCGACTCCGCGGCTGCGCCGCTCCGCTCAACGAGCGGGGGAGGGCCCTCCGCCCGTGCGTCTT
>NZ_BMJY01000045.1 GCF_014643695.1 Microbacterium album
ACCAAGTTCGGTCGCATCCCCGACGGCGGCGGGCACCGATTCGTCGGCCGCCGACTGGGGGCCCAGAACAGGCGTGACACCCCCGGGCTGCCCCGCGGGAAGGACTACAAACCGCGCACCGGGACAGGGTTCTTCCACACCGTCATCGACGATCACTCCCGCGTCGCCTACGTCGAAGTCCACAACGATGAGAAGGCCGCCACCGCCACCGCTGTCCTGCGTCGAGCCGTCGCTTGGTTCGCCGAACGCGGGGTTCCCATCGAACGCGTCCTGTCCGACAACGGATCCTGTTACCGGTCATTCGCCTGGCGCGACGCCTGCGCCGAACTCGGCATCACACCCAAACGCACCCGTCCCTATCGACCGCAAACCAACGGCAAGATCGAGCGGTTCCATCGCACCCTCGCCGACGGCTGGGCATACGCCCGGTTCTACGATTCAGAGGCCGAACGCCGAGCAGCCCTCCCGGGCTGGCTTCACTTCTACAATCACCACAGGCGCCACTCCGCCATCGGAGCCCCGCCCATCAGCAGACTCAACAACCTACCTGGACA